>NZ_JBEXCU010000003.1:0-1195123 GCF_040605415.1 Kribbella sp. NPDC005582 | reverse complement strand
AAACTCACACCCATCGAGTTTGAGACAATTCAACCCGTCGCACTCGCGGCCTGAAACACCAAACCCCGCGAGTCAACTGAACTCGGGGCAGTCCCACTCAGTGGACAACAGGCTGAGGCAGGCTTAGGCAATGGATGATCTTGAGCTTGCCTTTCGTACGTCGGATCTGGCGGCGCGGCGCGCGCTTGAGTACTTCGCTGCCGGGGTCAGTGTGTCGACGAAGGCTGATGGTTCGCCGGTCACCGAGGCGGACCGGGGGGTGGAGCAACTGCTGCGGGAGACGTTGTCGGCGGCTCGGGTTGGGGATGCGTTCCTGGGGGAGGAGTTCGGGGAGTCTGGGGAGTCTGAGCGAGTCTGGATCCTCGACCCGATCGATGGCACCAGCTCCTTTACCCGGGGTGAGCCGAACTGGCGAGTCCAGCTAGCGCTGCAGGTGAACGGGAGGACCGAGCTGGCCGTGGTCACCTCGCCGGCGCTTGGTCTGTGTTGGTGGGCGACTCGAGGCGGTGGCGCGTTCGAGTCCGCCTGGCCGCGGTCGGAGGCACGACGGCTCGAGGTCAGTACGACGGCGACGGTCGCGGACGCCGTACTGGATGCTGTGGGCAATGACCCTCGCCTGCCAACAGCACGGCCACCCGCCAGCCCGCTTCCGCTGATCGAGCTGGTCCGCGGCGAGATCGACGGCTTCCTCGTTGAGCGCTACTCGACCTGGGACCACACGCCGTGGATCCTCCTCGTCGAAGAAGCCGGCGGCCGGTTCACGAACCCGCTCGGCACCAACGCCGGCGATCAGAACGGCGGTGTCTACTCCAATGCCAATCTCCACCCCGAGCTGCTCGCGATGCTCAACTATCCGTCTGTACGGCGGCGTAGCGGGTGGTGAGGGATTGGGCTCGGGTGTGGAGGGCTTGGCGGAGCCAGGGTGGGGAGAGGGCTTCGGCGTTGGTGGAGAGCTGCCAGAGCGCCCATTCGGCGTGGCGGCGGTCTTGGAAGGTGACTTCCAGGCGGAGCCAGCCGTCGTCTTCGGGGGTTTCGGAGAGGATGGCCAGGGCGGTGCGGACGAGGTCTTCGCGGCGGATGGGGTTGATGCGGGCCACGACGGTGACCTGGTCGCCGCTGGTGCGGAAGCGGGTACTGCGTTCTTGCCAGGCGCGGTCGAGGTCGACGCGGTCTGGCCGCTCGGCGGGTTCGGGGAGTTCTTCGGCGGCGAGGATTCGGTCGAGACGGTACGTGCGGTCCTCGCCGGATTTGGTGGCGAGCAGATAGCCCTGCTCGCGGACGGTCACGACGCCGATCGGGTCGATGGTCCGCCATCGCGCGGACTGGTCGGTCGCGGCGTACGAGATGCGCAGCTTGCGGCCAGCCAGTACAGCGCGCAGTACGGCGGCGGTGGTGGCGTCGGGCAACTCGTCGGGGTTGAGGCGGCGCGAGAGCAGATCGGTCTCGGGGTCGATGAGTAGGCGCTGGGATGCGCCGGCCGCGGTGTCGCGGTAGGTCTCGGGGAGGGCGTCGACCACCTTGAGCATTGCGGAGGCGAGCGCGGAGCCGAGCCCAAAGACCTGCGCACCCCGCCGCGAACCGGCGACTACGAGGGCGAGCGCTTCGTCGTGGTTCAGCCCGGTGAGCTCGGTCTGGAATCCGGGGAGCAGTGCGAACCCGCCGTGCCGACCGCGCTCGGCGTACACGGGGACGCCTGCTGCGGACAGTGCCTCGATATCGCGCAGCACTGTGCGGGTGGAGACCTCCAGCTCGCGGGCCAGCGTGACGGCCGACAGCTGACCGTGCTGGCGCAGGAGCAGAACCAGCGAGACCAACCGGTCGGCGCGCATGCGAAAACTCTAACGGAATACACGACACAGGTTGTCGTGATTCGCTGAGAGGCTCTCTTCACAACGTCAACCGAAGGGAACTGAAGTGGGAGTGGAACGAACGGCGGTCAACCCGTGGGACTGGTCGAAGGCACTCGGCTACCACCAGGGCGAGGTCGTCTCCGGCAACACCCGCACCTTGTACTGCGCCGGCCAGACCGCCATGAACGCCGACGGCAAACCCGAGCACATCGATGACATGGCCGGTCAGCTCGCGCTGAGCCTCACCAACCTGGAGGCCGTCCTCACCGAAGCCGGCATGACCCTGGCCAACGTGATCCGGCTCAACGTCTACACGACCGATGTAGACCTTCTGTTCCAGCACTACGGCGTACTGGCCTCCCGCCTCGGCGCCGCCCAGGTAGCCCCGCCGACCACCATGCTCGGCGTCACCCGCCTGGCCATCCCCACGCTGATGGTCGAGCTCGAGGCAACAGCGGTCGCGTAACCCTCAAGCCGGCCAGGGCTCGGGGCGGGTGCCGTCTGTCGTCGTGAAGGCGGTCGCCAGTACGGCGTACTCGGGCGGCTGGGTCCATCCGCGCCCGCCGGTTGTCGACGATGTGCGCCAGGTGCCGCGGGTGCGCCTCGCCTACCCGAACGGCCGCTCGCAGGAGTGGGACACAACTGTCAGCGCTCATCCGGGCTAACACTTCGGCACGTAGGAGACCGTCCACGCGATCAATCTACGGCTCGTGTCGAAAAGGAGGTGGGTGGTTCGACGCAGGGGTAAGCACTCACAAAGGAGCACTCCAGATGACCCGCAAAGTTGTTGCTGCCTACTTCCTGTCGCTCGACGGAGTCGCCGAGGGGGCGGACAAGTTCCTCACCGGGTGGGACGATGAGACGGACGCTGCCGGCGCCCGTCTCATCGAGACCCAGGACACGGTGATCTTCGGCCGTCGCACGTACGACGAGTTCGCCGGGTTCTGGCCGACCAGCGACATCCAGCCGTTCGCGGACTTCGTCAACGCCGCGCCGAAGTACGTCGCGACGTCGACGCCGCTCGAGGCCGAGTGGGCGAACTCGCAGGCGATCGAGGGCGACCTGGCCGAGTTCGTCCGGAGCCTCAAGTCGGAGCCCGGTGGTGACATCGGCATCCACGGCAGCATGTCGGTCACGCAGACGCTGCTCGCCGCCGGACTCGTCGACGAGCTCAGGCTCGTCATCGTGCCGACGATCGTCACCACCGGGCGCCGGCTGCTCGACGGGTTGCCGGGCATCCAGCTCGAAACGATCCGCGGTACGACGTCGCCGAGCGGCCACCTGCTGGTCGAGTACCGCGTCGTCCACTAGGCAGGTCGGCCGAACCAGCGGGTCAGGCGGCGGTCCAGGTTCTGCTGGTCGTCGCCGGCCCAGGCGACATGGCCGTCTGGTCTCAGCAGCACGGCCGGTACGTCGAGTGCCACGGTCGGATCCGCGAGGTAGTCGACGCGGTCCGACCAGGCGCCGACGCTCAAGCGTTCGGTCCGGTCCAGCAGGAGGCCCCGGCCGCGGTGCAGGAGTGCGTAGAGACTGCCCTGCTTCAGGTCGAGGTCACGCAGGCGCCGGCCGACCAGGTCGGGACCCTCGCCCAAGTCGTAGCGGATATCGATCGCGGTGATCTTCTCGATCAGGTGGCGGTTGACCTCGTTGAAGTCCATCAGTTCGGTGAGCAGTCGACGGACTGCCTGCGGGCCCGGCTCCGGCGATGACAGCTCGATCTGGGCGCGGGTGTTGTCGAGGACGTTCGCGGCGACCGGATGGCGTTCGGCGTGGTAGGTGTCGAGCAGCGTCTCCGGTGCCCAGCCCTGGATCTGCGCGGCCAGCTTCCAGCCGAGATTGAACGCGTCCTGGACACCGAGGTTGAGGCCCTGTCCGCCGGCCGGCGGATGGATGTGCGCCGCATCGCCGGCCAGTAGCACGCGGCCGACCCGATACTGCTCAGCCAGCCGAGTGGCATCGCCGAAGCGGGACAACCAACGCGGTGAACGCACGCCGAAGTCGGTTCCGGTGATGGCTCGTAGCTGTCTCCGGAAGTCGTCGAGTGTCGGCTCCTCCGCGCGATCGCTGACGCCTGCGGCGGGGACCACGACGCGGTAGAGCCCGCCGCCCATCGGCCGCAGACTGAGCGACCTGCTGAGCTCCTGAACCTCGGCAACCTTGGCCGCGATCTCCTCCTGCGGCGCGTCTACTTCCATCTCGCCCATGAGGGTCTCGCTCCGCGATGGCTCGCCCGGGAACCCGACGCCGAGCAGCTTGCGCACGGTACTGCGCCCGCCGTCACACCCGACGAGATAGCGCGTACGCAGTTGCTCGCCGTCCGCCAGTTCGACGGCCACATGGTCGTCGTCTTGCGCGAATCCGGTCACCGCCACGCCACGCCGTACCTGTGCGCCGAGAGCGACGGCATGCTCCTCGAGCAGCCGGACGATCACGGGCTGCGGGATGCCGAGGAGGTAGGCGTGTGCCGAGTCCAGACCCTCGGGCGCCGGCTTGTTGATCGCCGCGAAGAAGCCTCCGGCCGGGCGCTCGCGCCCATGTTCGCGAAGGCGTTCCAGCAGGCCGCGCATCGCCATCAACTCGAGACTGCGAATATGCAGGCCGACGATCCGGACGAACGAAGCGGGCTCGGTGTCCTTCTCGAGAACCAGCACGCGGACGCCGTGCAGCCGCAGCTCCGCGGCGAGCATCGCGCCCGTCGGTCCGCAACCGGCGATGATGACGTCAGTCGAAGTGTCCATAGGTGTTACCTCTCAGGAGTGCCCAGTGGGAAGGCGCTCCCGGCGACACCTACGCCAATCGCCCGACCGTGACAGCACAGCGGAGCACCCACATCGCTACAGCGTTCATGGGTCCCACCTCCTCGAGCAGTGTCACGGTTCCCGGCAAACTACAAGCCCGATGCTCACCAAGTCGAACCCTTTTCACCGGTCTGGCTGTGGAGCATGGCTGCTAGTTCGGTGGGGTGGCTGAGTGCTGGGCAGTGGCCGCTGGGGAGCTCGTCGGGAGTGATGTTGAGGCGGTCGTGGGCGAGTTGGCGTTGGAAGGACGCTGGGAAGAGGCGGTCCTCGGTGCAGAGGATGTAGCGGGTGGGAACTGTGGGACGAGCTTTGAGAGGGGACGGGTCGTAGTAGGCGGTGTTGGAGGGCGGGCTCGGCTCTCGAGCCGGGATCTGGTCGGCGAGGTGCTTAGGTACGTCGTGGAAGTAGCAGACTGCTGGGTCCGAGGAGCCGGTGAGGCCGCCGTCGCGGGCGGCCTGAGCTCGGACCGCTTCCGCGTGGCCGGTGTTGCTCCACCAGTCCGATGGACGTTCGCCGGGTAGCGGGACCATCGCGGTGACATAGATCAGCCCCGCGGTGGGGATCCGGTCGACGACCAAAGGCGCGGTGAATCCACCGAACGAATGCGCGACCACGTACAGCTCCTCCGCCGGACCGACCGCAGCGACGACCGCGTCGGCGTACCCGGCCAGGGTTTCCGTCTGGTCGCCGGCCCACAGCGTCGGGGCAACGGTGGTGTGACCGAGCGCTTGGAGCTCGGCCTCCACGAGATGCCAGAACCAGCCGCCACCGACGCCGGCGCCGTGAATCAACGCGAAGGTGCTCATGGCTCACGACGCTAGCCACGCGCAACCAAGCTGTATAACGATGCTTCGCGATCATGATGATCGGCTCCGGGAATCGCTAGTTGATATCGAACTCGTTTCCCTCGGGATCGGTCATCGCGACGGCGTAGTGGTCCAGCCCTTCGGGAGCGTTCGTGCGCACCCGCGTGGCGCCGAGCGCGACCAGCCGCGCTGCCTCGGCCTCGACGCGCTCGCGTCTGACGTCGAGGGACGACTCGCGCCCGCCGCTGGCGTTCACGTCGATGTGGAGGCGGTTCTTGATCGACTTGCGCTCCGGCACGACCTGGAACCAGATCCGCGGGCCTTCGCCGTTCGGGTCAACGATGCTGTCGGCACCTACGCCCAGCTCGTCCTCCGGTACGCCGATCGAGCGGTAGAAGTCGTCCCACGAGTCGAAGCCGGCGGGCGGGGGAGCGATCACGTAATGCAGCGCCTCGGCCCAGAACTGGGCGAGTGGTTCGGCCGCACTGCAGTCGATCACCAGTTGGTAGGACACGGTCATGGGTGGGACCTCCCCGAGATTGGACTGGCAACAGCCTTCCAGGGCCTACCGACAGTTTTCGTCAGCTGACAGAGTGAGCGGATGTTGAAGCAGGTGGCCGACGGCGTTTGGGTACGGCAGAGCGAATGGGTGTGGAGCAACGCTGTCGTCGTGAGAGGCGACGACGGGCTGATTTTGGTTGATCCCGGCATCAACGGTTCGGACCTGAACGAGCTGGCCGATGACGTGGAGCGGCTCGGGACCCCGGTGGTTGCCGGGTTCTGCACGCATCCTCATTGGGATCACCTGCTCTGGCATGCCCGGTTCGGCGATGTGCCTCGGTATGCCACGGCGAGCGCCGTACAGGTTGCCAGCGAAGCGCGCGAGCGGGCGCAGGCGATGGCGGCGGAGACCGCGACGGGCATCCCGCTGGAGCTGATCGGGTTGTTGACGCCGGTGCCTGACGATGGGGGAGTCGTGCCGGGGGAGCTCATCGCGCACGACGCGCACGCCGTCGGGCATACCGCGATTCTGCTGGCGGATCGCGGCGTACTGATCGCGGGCGACATGCTGTCCGATGTCCTGATCCCGATGCTCGATCCTCGCCGTACGGGTCAGGTTGATGCCTATGCGGCAGCGCTTGACCGGCTCGCCGACGCGACGCAGCACGTCGAGGTACTGGTCCCCGGGCATGGATCTGTTGCCCAAGGCCCCGAAGTGGCGGCTCGTCTGGCGGCCGACCGGGCCTATCTCGACGCGTTGCGCCAGGGCGACGAACCGCTCGACGAACGACTGCTGACTCACGACTGGCTCGCGGGCCCGCACCAGGCGAACCTGAAGTCAGCCGGTTAAGGTTTCCACTCGCGCCTGAGGAGTCCGTAGACCCAGGAGTCCGAGACCTCGCCGTTGACGATGCAGTCTTCGCGCAACGTGCCTTCGCGCACGAATCCGAGCTTCTCCAGGATTCGAGCAGACGCTGCGTTGCGCGTGTCGGCTTCGGCCTGGACCCGGTTGAGATCCATCGTGTCGAACGCCCACTCCAGCAACGCACGCGCCGCCTCGGTCGCGTAGCCGTGGCCCCACGACGCAGCGTTGTAGCAGTAGCCCAGTGAGGCGCTCCGGTACGTCGGATTCCACTGGCTGACGCTGCACCAGCCGAGAAACGCCCCATCGGCCGACCGCTCCACGGCCACCCGCGCGCCAGTGCCTTCGCCGGCCATCTGCCGGCACGTTGCGATGAAGCGGTCCGCACGCTCCGGTTCGTCCCACGGCGGCGAGTCCCAGTACCGCAGTACGTCGGAGTTGCTGTGCAGCGCATAGAGGTCGTCAGCGTCCGATTCGCTGAACGGCCGCAACCGGAGCCGGTCGGTGTACAGCGTGGGAGGCGGCAGTGGCATGACCGCATCGAAGCACCCAGCCCGCGCCGTCGCAACGGCATTTGGGGGAGTGGCATGCTGATCAGGTGGCGTTGGATCACCAGCAACTGGAACTACTGAGCCGCTGGTTGCCCGGCGCAGTCATCGAGCACGACTACAGCTGGGGACTCGTCGGTACGACGGTGCTCCAGGTCGGGGGAGTCGACGGCACGCGATACATCGTCAAGGCCGGCGATGCTCACGACCATCACATCGAGCGGGAGCTCGCTGCGCACCGCCAGTGGCTCGCGGTGTGGATGTCCACCGGACAGGCGCCGCGGCTCGTTCATGGTGACGACGCAGCCAAGCTGATCGTCACTGAGTTCCTGCCGGGACAACTTGTCGAAGGCACCGACAGCGAGTGGCAGCTCGACACCTACCGCCAGGCTGGTGAGCTGCTGGCTCGGTTCCACGATCAGTACGCCGTACTGGATGACGGCGAGTATGAGTCGCATCAGAAGGCGAAGACGCTCAGCTGGCTCAAGCGGCCGCACCGCATCGACGAGGCGGCCACGGCAGTGCTGACAGCTGAGGTCGAGAGTTGGCCGACGCCACACTCGCTGGTCGTGCCGACGCACGGCGACTGGCAACCCCGCAACTGGCTCGTTCACGAGAGCTGTGTCAGCGTCATCGACTTCGGGCGTGCCGAGCTGCGACCTCGCCACACTGACTTCGGTCGGCTCGCCGTACAGCAGTTCCGGACGATGCCTGCGCTCGAGTCCGCGTTTCTCGACGGGTACGACGGCGATCCTCGCCGTACTGATGCTTGGCGCCGACTGCAGGTTCACGACGCGATCACCACCGCGGCGTGGTCGCATCACGTCGGCGACGAGTCCTACGAACGCCAGGGCCTCAGGATGATCGCCGACGTACTAAGTGCTTTGTGAGATGGCGTTCAGGAGGTCGGGCAGGCTGGATGGGTGCGCGAGTTTCAGGTCGGGGAGTTCGTTCGGGTGGAACCAGCGGAGGTCGTCGAGTTCGTCTGGGGCGGTGATGGCGGGGTCGCCGTGCCAGTCGGTGACCAGGAATGCGTGTACGTCGAGGGTGGGGTCGGTGGTCGTCAGGGGGATAGGTGTCGGGTGTTGGAGGTGGACACCTAGTTCTTCGAGGCCTTCGCGGTGGACTGCCTGGAGGGGTGATTCGCCGGGTTCGACGTGGCCGCCGACGAGGTCCCAGCAGTCCGGGTACCAGCGGCGGGACGGATGGCGATGGGCGAGGAGCGCGAGATCGTCGCGGACGAGAAGCGCGACGGCGATTTGTATCAGGGGAGTCTCAGCTGACTGATGGGGTGGGCCGGCGTTCGTTGAGCCAGCTCTCGAGGACAGCTGGATCAGTGACATAGCTGTTGAGAAGTCGTACGTCGGCGGGCCAGGCCACTGGGCGTTTGCCCACGTGCAGGGTGTTCGGAGTGACAATGAGGTGCGGTTGACGGGAGCGGGCTGCCCAGACGAAGCAGACGATCGACATGATCGAGAATCCCAGCACGAGCAAGAGCATCAGCCTCGGTGTGCCTTCTGCATCCCTGAGGGCGAGCAACGGAAACACGACACCGGCGAAGCTGAACGGCAGAGTCAGACCGATGCGGCGCACATTCGGACGCTTGCGCAACGGGAAGACAACTCGCCCACTGCGCTCGAGCTCGGCAGTCCAGTCGGCCGGCGACAGCTCACCCATGACCATCGATCCCCACCCTCCAGAAGTTCGCCAACCGTACTGCAGGAAGCAGGCCTTCTCCAGGCGGGCGAAACTGAGGGCGAAGGCTGGCGGATTGTCCGGCCGGCGGCCGGAGCTGGCCAATGGGTCTCGATCGACGCGCTCATCCCCGACGCGGACTGGTTCTGACTCTCACTCCAACGGGAGTGTCTCCCCGAGTGCTGCGGTCTCGACGCCTACGATTTCTCGGCGGAGTCGGTCGCCTGGGCGTGTGGGTGGGGAACATCGGATCCAGGTGGTGTCATTGACCGAACTCCCATGCCAGCGGACGTGCCGGCGCTGGTAGTTGGCCTTCGGGAAGCGGCAGGCGCGATCCGCAAGCTGCACTCAGGTGCTGTCTCGGCGAAACTGTTCAACGACATCATGACGCCCGGCGCTTACGCCAACCTCCTCGAGGACCTCGCCGCCAAGGCAGCTCAGTCCGGAGCGCAGACGTAGAGTTGGAGCGCCGCGGCTGCGTGAACGGCGTACGGGACCAGTCGCCGAAGCGTTCGACAACCCGAAGACCGCCAAGTGTGAGCAGCAGCGGCAACTCCTGGGGGAAGATGCTCCTGATCTCGAGCGGCGTGACACTGAAGTCGGCCTCGGAATCGGTCGAGAAATACCACTGGGCGCGAGTCACCTGCGCGGCCGGGTCGTAGGTCTCCGCGACATCGACATGAACCACGCCACGAGATGGATCCACGAACGACAATGCGTCGCGCCTGCGTCGAACGCCGTCGGCCTGGGCAAGCATGCGCACGCTCGGGTTGAAGACGTCGAAGATGAGCCGTGCTCCGGGCGCCAGGTGCTTCCGCACCGAACGGAAGCAGTCCACCAAGTCCTCAGCCTTGTGCAGATGGAGCAGTGAGTTCGCGGCGATGAACACGAGATCGAACGTTCGCCCCAGGTCGAACTCGCGCATGTCGCCCTGGACCCACTGCACCTCCACGCCGCGCTCGTCCGCCTTGCGCCGAGCCTCGGCAAGCATGTCCGGCGAAAGCTCCAGGCCCACGCACGGATGCCCGTCGGACGCGATCGGGATCAGCTTCTGTCCGGTGCCACTGCCGAGTTCCAAGACCGACCCACCGTGCCGATCGGCTTCGGTCCGGTAGAAGTCGACGGCCTGTTCACCGCCAGGGAACAACCGGTCGTACAGCCTCGCGTCCGAGTAGAACTGCTCGCTCATGAGTCACCCACTCTTATTCGGGGATGGCCAGCCAGACGCTGATCGACATGGTCACGTCTCGCTCGTCATGAGAAGTATCTTCGTGTGCAGGTCGCCGGACTCCAGTCCGGCGTGCACGGAGGCGGCCTCGGCCAGCGGCCGGATCGTATGCGGCCGAAGCTTCAGGCGCTGCTCGCCGAGCCGGGTCATCACCTCGCTCAAGGCTGACCGGATGCCGTCCGGAACGGAAGTGGAGAGAGTGACGCCGAACTGTGGGCCGCGTGGGTCAGACAATGTGATCACGCGTTCGGGGCCACCCGCCAGGCGGACCGCAGTCTCAAGATCAGAGCGGCCGGACGCGTCGAACACGGCGTCCACCGCGGTCACGCTGTCGCCGAGCGGCCGCGCGTAATCGATTGGAGTCGCGCCCAACTGCCCCGTCACGACGAAGTCTTGTTCGCGTACGGCCGAGATCACGGCGACACCAGCCGCGACGGCCAACTGTGTCGCGATGGTACCGACCGCGCCTGCGCCGCCGAGGATCAGAAGCGTCTCTCCTGCGGTGACCCCGAGCAGGCGGAGGACACGTACGGCGGCCTCGCCCGAGGCAGGAACCGCAGCGGCGTCCGCCCAGCTGACTGCCTCGGGCTTACGGACCCAATAGTCCGCCACGACGTAGTCGGCGTAGCCGCCCAAGCCGGGTAAGGACACGGCGACCTCGTCGCCCGGCGCGACGTCGTCCACCCCTGCGCCGACCGCGTCGACGACACCTGCCGCCTCGAAGCCGAGGATCGCGGGATCACCCATCGAGAACACTTGCCGCAGGTGGCCGGCTCGAATCGCCAGGTCGGTTGGGCCGACGCCGGCCAGCCGGACGGCCAGCCGGATCTGGCCCTCGCCGGGATCGGGGAGGTCGACCTCGGACATCCTCAGCACATCCGGCATGCCGTACTCGGACATCACCACTGCTCGCATCGAACCTCCACTCAGTGACCTTTGACGTGACGAACCGGCCGCGATCCACTACCGCGACTGCGTGTGCTGGGTTGGGAGCAGACCGAGGGCGAGCAGGCTTTCCGCGGTCGCGACGACGGTGTCCGCGGGGGAGCGCGGTTGCCACTCGAGCACCGTGCGGGCCTTCTCGTTGGAGACGTGGCGGATCACGCCGAGGTTGGGCAGCATGGCCTGCAACGCAGCGGTGTTCTCGGCGGCCGCACGAACCACGTCGTCCGGCAGTTCGTCGGTGGGCACCGAGTTCGCGGCGTCGCCGAGCCGGCCGCGGATGGCCAGGGCGATCTCGTGCAGGGACACGGCGTCACCCGCGGCAGCGATGAACCGCTGCCCGGCGGCCTTGGGGCTGGTCATCGCGCGCAGGTGCAGGTCGGCGGCGTCCCGGACGTCGACCACCGCGAAGTGTAGGCGGGGTGTGCCTGGCATGGCGCCGGTGAACAGCTGGCTGATGATGCCGATCGAGGAGGAGGAATCGGCGCCGACGACCGGGCCGAAGATGCCGACCGGGTTGACCACGGTCAACTCCATGCCGTTGCCCTCTTGCTCCACGAAATCCCACGCCGCGCGCTCGGCCACGGTCTTGGACTTGATGTACGGGGCGATCGGCCCGGTCGTGTCCGTCCAGTCCTCTTCGGCGAACGCGCGATCGGTGTGGGGGTGACCGTAGCCGATCGCGGCGAACGAGGACGTGACGACCACCCGCTGCACCTGGGCGTCCCGCGCCGCGCGCAGCACCCGGAGCGTGCCTTCCCGCGCCGGCACGATCAACTCGTCCTCGTGCTGTGGCGCCCCGACCGGGAACGGGGAGGCCACGTGCAGGACATACCGGCAGCCGGCCACGGCGTCGGTCCAGCCCGCGTCCCTGGTGAGGTCGGCCACGAGGAAGGTGAGGAAGTCGCCCGCGGTCACGCCCATGGCCTCGAGGTTCTGGCGGACCTGGGATTCGCGATCCGGAGAACGCACTGTGGTGCGCACGCGGTAGCCCTCGCCCAGGGCCTGGGCGATGATGCGACCGCCCAGAAACCCGGAGCCTCCGGTGACGAGGATGGTGTCGACGGAATCGCCGACGGCGTTGTCTGTGGAACTGCTGGTCATCGACAGGTGCCTTTCAACGTGCCGTGTCGGCGGTGAGAGCGGGTAGCAGCAGCGCGTCCATCACGGCGATCAGCTGCTCCCCGGTGGCTTCCTCGCCATTGAGGAGTTTCTCGATGAAGAAACTGCCGAGCAGAAACACCTCGGCATGATCCAGCGCCGGGTTGTCCGACCGGATCGCCCCACGCTCGACGTGCCGCTCCAAGATCGTGTGCAGCGCCTGGACATAAGGGGCGAGCATGACGTCCTGCAGGGCCCGGGCCAGTGCCGGGTCGGACATCACCGCCTGCCAGATCCCCAGCGTGGGGACGCCTGCGGGATGGGGCGGGGGACTATGCCGAGCCAGTGCGACCAGGTCCCCGCGCAGGTCACCGGTGTCGATCGGGGGTAACGGCGGGTACTTGCGCGTGCGAAGCGCGGTGATCACCAGGGTGGGTTTGTTGTCCCACTGCCGGTACAGCGTGGCAGTGCTGGACCGCGTGCGCCGCGCGACCTCGTCGACCGTGGCGTGGTCGTAGCCGACCTCGGCGACCAGGTCGAACGTCGCGTCCAGGATCTCGCGTTCTCGCTCAGCGGTCAGCCGCTTACGCCGCGCCGACTTCACTGCCGACGGTGGCGTCGGCGTCTGCTTGCTCACTGACGAACTCCCGATCCCGGCGTGTCGATCGCAGGGGGATCGCGCACCGGATAGACATCGAAAACCTATTGTCGACAGTACGTTTTCGAAAACGCGTTGTCAAACAATGCTTTTGCGAACTGGCAGGAAGGGGAGTGGCGACGGGTTCGGGGGCGGCCACCATCTCCTTGTGGCCGTCCCGCCAGTGGCTCAGACGGTCGGGACCGTGCCGCCGTCGATGACGTACTCGGCGCCCACGATGGCCGAGGCGCGGTCCGACACCAGGAACCCGACCAGGTCGGCGATCTCCTCGGGCTGGGCGAACCGCCCCAAGGGAACCCCGCCGAGGGAGTCGTAGATCGTCTGCTTTGCGGCCTCGCGGGTGAGCCCGTTGCCCTCGGCGATCCGGTCCACGAACCGCTCGTAGGCCTCGGTCTCGATCCCTCCGGGGCTGATCGCGTTGACCCGCACGCCGCGCGGTGCGAGCTCGTTGGCCAGGCCCTTGCTGTACGTTCGCAGCGCCGCCTTGGCTGCCGCGTACGCCAGCGACGCGTCGTACTGCGGTAGTTCGCGCTGGATCGAGGTGAAGTGGAGCACCACACCCGACCCGGCCTCGGCCATCGCCGGCAGAAGGGCCCGGTCGAGCCGCACCGCACCCAAGAAGTTCAGGTTCAGTTCGGTCAGCCACTGCTCTTCGGTGATGACCGCGAACCCACCCGATGGCGTCGAGGCGCCCCCGACCACGTGCACGAGGACGTCGAGCGCGCCGACGGACTCAGCGATGCGGTTCGCCACGAGTTGCGCGCCATCGGCGGTCGACGTGTCCGCCTCGATGAACCGGTCGGGGCGGTCGTACCCGTTGGGCATTGTCCGGGCCGTGGTCCACACGTCGGCGCCCATCTCCCGCAGGCGGGTGACGACGGCCTTGCCCGAACCTTTCGACCCACCCGTGACGAGCGCGTGACGGCCGTCGAGGCGGTCGCGTTCTTTGCTGGACATTCTTCTCTTCCTTCTGACGGTTCGGTGGTCTGCGGTCGGGCTCAGGCCTCGTGGTTGGCGATGACGAGCTCGGCCACGAGGTTGCCGCGGAGGGTGAAGCGGTAGTCCAGGTCGGCGACGCCGCCCGGGAAGGTGCCTTCGAGGCGCAGGGTCACCACCCAGTGGTCGTCGTCGACGCGGCGGGCGCCGATCTGCTCGGTGGTGTACTCGAACTCGGCGCCGGCGTCGCGCAGGAACGCGTGCACCTCGTCGCGGCCTCGGAAGGTCTCGTTCTGGTCGACGATCACAACGTCTTCGACGAGCAACGACGAGGCCGTGTCGGCGTCGTGCACGGTGCTCGCCGCGAGGAAGTCGCGGACGGTGGCCGGGAGGGTGTCGGAGCGCAGGTTGGTGTTTGTCATGCCCTCACCGTGCGGCCTCGCGGCGCAGGAGGGTCAAGCGTTGGACCCTCTCCCAGAGGGAGAGTCCACACTGGATGCGTGCTGACCATCGGGGAGTTCTCGCGTCTGACCCACCTGAGCGTGCGGACCCTGCGCCGCTACCACGAGGGGGAGTTGCTCGAGCCGGCCGTCGTGGATGAGGTGACCGGCTACCGCTACTACTCCGTCGAGCAGATCCCGACCGCGCAGGTCATCAACCGGCTCCGCGAGCTCGACGTCCCCTTGAGCGACGTGCAGCAGATCCTGCGGACGCCGGACCCCGGTGTCCGGTCGACCCTCGTCGCGGGTCACCTGCTGCGCTTGGAGGCCGAGTTGGATCGCACCCGGGCCGCAGTCAGCTCGCTGCGCCGCCTCCTGCAGCCCGGCCCCGCGCGGATCGAGGTCGAGCTGCGCGCCGAACCCGCCCGCGAGGTCGCAGCGATCGAGGCCGTGATCGGCCTCGACGACGTCGACGCGTGGTTCGCCGGCGCGATGGCCGAGCTGGAAGCGGCCGTGGGCGTGGGTGTGACCGGTCCGCCGGGGGGTACCTATGACAACTCCCTGTTCGAGGAGGGCCGTGGTCGGGTGCTGGTCTACCTGCCGACCTCCGCTCCGCCGCGCACCGGACGGGTGCACGCCGTCACCCTGCCTGCCGCGGAACTGGCGGTGACCACCCACGTCGGTGAGCACGAGGGCGTGGACGTCACCTACGGCGAGCTCGGCGCGTGGGTCGTGGAGAACGCGATGTCAGTGGCTGGGCCCGTGCGGGAGGTTTACCGTGTGGGACCCCGGGATGTGAGCGATCCGGCCGCCTGGCGCACGGAGATCGGGTGGCCGGTGTTCCGCGTGACATGAAGCCGCAAGCCCATGTTTTAAGTGCCGATAAGCGACATTATGTCAACTAGCAGTCTGAGGAGCCCCGCTCGGCGCTCACGATCAGGAAGTTCGGCAAAGCGACGTAGGACTCGATCGCCTCGATTCCGCTCTCCCGCGCGACCTGTGGATCGAGCCTCGGTTCGCACAGTTCAAGCACGCGACACCCAAGGCCGATGACCTCGTTGATGTACGTAGACAGCGGGCGGTGGAAGTCGGGTGCATGACCCGCTGGCATCTCGTACTCATCCAAGTACCGGTCAAGTTGGTAATGACCGTGATCCCGCCACGTTGCGTAGAGATTCTCAAACGCAGGATGAGTAATCGAGAAGACGAATCGGCCGCCCGGCTTCAGCGCGCTGACGCATGCCGCCATCGCCGACTGCCAGGCGGGTATGGCGAGCAGCACCATGCTGCAGACCACCGCATCGAACGGCTGACCAACCTCCGGCAACGTCGACAGATCAGCCTGTACGAACCTGATCCCCTGGCGCCGCTCCTGCTCGATCTTCTGAGCGCGCGCCAGCAGCGCGGCAGCCGGCTCCACACCGACCACCTCAGCTCCGCCTTCGGCCAACAGCCGGCTCAAATAGCCTTCGCCGCTGCCTGCATCGAGGACTTTCCGGCCATCGACGGGCCCCAGCATCCGGAGCAGGTTTCCATTCATCAAGTGGCGCTTGGGAAAGTCGCCCTGATCGTCGTACGCCTCGATCGCGTCAGTCGGCATCGCCGACCACGCTGCGATCGCCTCTGAGTTGCTGATCGTGGACATGCGGTCACACCTCCTTGCTCGCGACCACCAGGTAGTTCTCGGACTCACCGTCGTACGTGCTCACTTCCGTCCGGAGTCCGACGCTCTGCAGCTCGGCTTCGAGTTCCTCGTACCGGTAGGGCCAGCAGGACAGCAATTCCTTGCGGACGACAACCGACCCCGTCGCATCGACTTGGGCGATCGCAATTTCGATGTGGTGCTCGTCCTCCCAGTTCGGCGCGATCTCCCAGCGGTAGACCACGACGGCATCGCGACCGTTGCGGCGGACGAGTCGGTCACTGATGTCCAGCCGGGAACCTCTGGCCCGCACGAGTTCCCAGGTGCGGGATGTGAGCACCAGGCGCCCGCCAGGGCGCAGGAGCCGTGACATCGACTCCAGAGCAGCAGCCCTGGCTGTCGCGCCCGCGGCGTGGTGAAGCGAGTTGCCAACGCAGAACACCATGTCGAACGTGCCGTCCTCGAAGTGGTCGGGCAGCTCTTCCCAGCTCGCCCGCTCGACTCGGACGGATGCCCCGAACTCCCCCGCCAACTCCGCAGTACGTCGAACCATCGCTTCGCTGGCGTCAGTTGCGACAACCTGTAGCCCACGGCCGGCGAGGCCAACCGCCAACTGCCCGGTTCCGCACGAACAGTCGAGGACATGAGCGTTCGGCGGCAGGAGACGGAGGACGTCGTCGAAGGACGCAGCGAACTCGGCTGGAGGCAACTTCGCGTCCGAGATCAGCCATTCGTACACCTCGGCAAGCACGTCGTAATCCGTCACAACCACTACCTCCGTCACGCGGCAGACTCACGGTGGGACGTCAGTCCATCAGCGGAGCGAGCCGTACGCCAATGATTTTCGGAGCTTGAAGATGAGGATGCCGAGGTGCTTGTTCATCCACTCTTGTTTGTGGGGGTATCGGCGGCGGGCCTCCGCCGACAGCTGCGGCTCGACGGTGGTTTCGATCCAGAGTCCGGCGGCGCTGAACTCGTTGAGCAGGTCGGAGATCGTGTACGGGCGCTTGGTGAGCTTGATGTTCTCGTTCCAGCTGTGCGAGTACGTGTACGGCGCTGTGGAGAAGTATTCCTCGCCCAGCGACGTACCGTTGGCTTCGGAGCGGTCGACGGCGAAGCGGATCGGGTGACTCCTGGTCAGCAGGATGAATCCGTCGTCGGCCAGTAGGTCGCGTGCGGCCCGAAGGGTGCGGACGGGATCTTGCGCGTAGCCGAAGGACTGCAGGAACAGGATCCGGTCGAACGTGCGGCCGGTGAGTTCAGGCAGTGAATCCAGCTCGGAGAGATCGCCTTGGACGAGCTCCACGCCAGGCGGCGGGCTGATGAAGTTGGCGCTGATATCGACGCCCACAGAACTGGCTGCCCCCTCGCCTGCCAGCTCGGCGAGTTTGCCGCCGTTGCCGCAGCCGACGTCGAGCACCGACAGCCCGGTGACATCACCGAGGAGGTTTCGCTGCGCCGGCCACTCGACGATGCGATCGAGCGAGTCCTCCTTGGCTCGGCCTTGCTCGTAGTACGACGAGAGTTCCAGCCACGGCCGGCTGGCTTCCGGGAGATTGTCTGCCATGACTCCGACCCTAGCTGCTCCCCCCGGTGCTATTCAGAGCGAAATGATGTCCTTCAGTTCGCGCAGAGTTTGAATGCGGTGGGTGGCTGCCGAGAAGTCGTGCGTTGCAGTGAATTCGTTGTGGACGATCGCGCAGTCGATTCCGGCCGCGACAGCCGAGTTCAATCCCCTGGCTGAATCCTCGACGACCAATGTTTCCGAAGCGGTGGCGCCGAAAAGGCTCAGGCCGGTCAGGTAAGGCTCAGGATGCGGCTTACTGTGGTTGTAGTCTTCGCGCGTCAGGACGAAGTCCATGAACTGCGTGATCTGTCGCTTCTCGTGGATGAGGTCGAAGTCAGTGCGCTTGGCGGTGGTCACGATGGCCATCCGGACGTGTTTCGACAGCTCAGCCAGCGTCTCGACGACGCCGTCGATCTCGATGGATTCGGTGCGCAGATAGTCTTGGTAATACCTGTCGCGTATCCCCCGCTGCCGGTCGATGGTCGCCTCGTCGATACCCGCCGCCCGCGCCTGCGCCCAGGTGCCGATCCCCTGGTTCATGTCCCGGACATATTGTTCTTCGTCGAGAATCAGTCCGATCTCCGCCAGCGCCCGCTCACCGGCTTTGAAATACCAGAATTCGGTATCGACGAGAACGCCGTCATGATCGAAGAGAATATAGTTCTTCATCAGTCGATACAGAATTCGTTGCCTTCGATGTCCAGCATCGGGATGCAGGAATCGGTGCCGTCGTACAGGGTTTGCACGTGGACGGCGCCGAGCGGGATCAGCCGGGCGCATTCGGCCTCGAGTGCGGCGAGCCGTTCGGGGCCTGTGAGTCCGGTGCCGACGCGCACGTCGAGATGGACGCGGTTCTTCACGGCTTTTCCCTCGGGGACGCGCTGGAAGTACAGCCGCGGGCCCACACCGGTGGGATCCACGCACGCGGACCAGGTGTCATCACCAGCGGCACCCTCCGGGACGACGTATCCCAGCACCTCGCACCAGAAGCGAGCGAGACGCTCGGGTTCGGCGCAGTCGAAGGTCACTTGAAACTGCTTGATCCCTGACACGGCAGCACCGTATCAAGGTGCCTATGGACGATGAGGCGGTCGCTCGGGCTGAGGCAGCCAACACTGCAGCGCGTCCGGTGGTGATCGCTGACGGCCTCGTGACGCGTCCAGCCAGTACGGCGGCCGCCACCGTGCAATCGTTTCTGCGGTTCCTGCGTTCGCAGGGCATCGACAGCGTCGCTGAGCCGATCGCGTTGGACGGCGACGTCGAAATGCTGCGGTACCTCCCGGGCGCGAGCGGCGGCGACGCCTGGCAGCACCAGCACACCGACGCAGGGCTGGCCTCGGCAGCGCGGCTGCTGCGACAACTGCACGACGCGAGCCAGGCCTGGACCCCGCCGTACGACGCCGTCTGGGGATCAGCGCCGATCCCGGCCGATGACCTGGTCTATTGCCACGGCGATCCCGGCCCCTGGAACTTCGTTTGGGAGGACACCACCGCCATCGGGCTGATCGACTGGGACTATCTGCACCCCGGTCCGCGGCTCGACGACATCGCCTACGCCTTGCACTGGTTCGCTCCGATGCGCTGCGACGAGTACGCCACCAGCTGGCATCACTTCCCGGAGGTGCCCGACCGCCGGCATCGCATCGCCGTGTTCCTCGAGGCGTACGGCGACCTGCCGGACTTCGACGTGGTCGACGCGGTGATCGCCCGGATGGAGGCGGTGTCCGAGCTCGTGAGCGAACTGGCGGCGAAGGGCCAAGAACCGCAGCGGACGTGGGTTCTCGACGGAGCTCTTGAGCGTGATCGCGAGGAGATCGAGTGGGTGCGCGAGCACCGCGCCCAGCTGTCCCCCGGGTGATGCTGCGAGGATGGCGGCATGCGCGAGTGGTTGGACAGGGCGACCGACACGTGGGCTCCGCCGACGGCCAAGGACACGGCCGGGCCGTTCCGGTTCCTGTTCTGGCTGACTCGCTCCCAGGCTCGTCGGATCTCAGCGGGTGCGTTGCTCGGGACGGTCTGGATGGTCGGGCTGACCGTGCCGCCGTGGGTGTTGTCGCGTGCGGTGGACGAGGGACTCGTGGGCCGCGATCCGGCCGCGCTGGTCAGGTGGGCGCTGATTCTGTTGGGTGTCACCGTCCTGCTCGCGTTGCTGGCGATCGCCCGGCACCGCACGATGACGAAGGTCCGGATGGATGCCTCGTTCCGTTCGGTGCGGGCCACGGTCTGGCATACCTCGCGACTCGGCGCGTCGCTGGCGCGGCGGATGAGTGCGGGCGAGATTGTGACGGTCGGCATCAACGACGTCCACACGGTCGCGATGGCGCTGACCGTCACCGGCCCCGGCGTCGGCGCGGTCGTCGCGTACGTCGTGGTCGCGGTCATCTTGTTCACCACCTCCCCGTTGCTGGCCGCGGTTGTCCTGGCCGGCGTACCGGTGCTGGTTGTTGCCGTCGGCCCGTTCCTGCATCGCATCGAACGGACCGGCGGTGAGTACCGCGTGCATCAAGGACGGTTGACGACCCGACTGGTCGACGTCCTGGCTGGGCTTCGGGTCCTCAACGGTCTGGGCGGGAAGCAGTTCGTCGCCGACCGGTACGGCGAGCAGTCGCAGCGACTGGTCCGGCGCGGTTACCAGGTCGCCGGACCAGCGAGTTGGGTCGGAGCGCTGTCGACCGGGCTGCCCGCATTGTTCCTGGCCGCGGTCGTCTGGTTGTCGGCGCGGATGGCGGCGACGGGGGCGATCACGATCGGCGACGTCGTCGCGGTCTACGGGTACGTCGCCGTACTGGTGGTGCCGGTGTCGATGTTCATCGAGGGCGGTGGCGACATCGCGCGCGCCCGCGTCGCCGGGCAGCGGATCATCGACCTGCTGAACCTGCCGGTGGCGCGTGACACTGAGCAAAGCGGTGTCCCACTCCCCCAGGGGTCGGGCCCGCTGATCGATCCTGAGTCGGGTGTCGTCGTTCGCCCTGGGCTGCTGACGGCGCTCGTCGCCGCACGGCCGGGAGACACGCTCGCGGTCGTCGAGCGGCTCGGCCAGCTGACCGATGCCGACGTGACGTGGGCAGATGTGCGGCTGGACGAGGTCGGCCGAGCGGAGTTGCGGAGCCGATTGGTTGTCGCCGACAACGATGCTGAGGTGTTCGCCGGGACCGTGCGCGAGATCGTTGCCGGCCGGCTGGAGCCGGATGACGACCGGATTCACGCGGCGCTCCAGGTGGCGGTGGCCGAGGACGTCGTCGAGGCATTGCCCGATGGTCTGGATGCCCTGATCGCTGCCGGCGGGTCTGATCTGTCCGGCGGGCAACGGCAGCGGATCCGGCTGGCGCGCGCTGTGTACGCGGCTCCCGACGTACTGGTGGCTGTCGATCCGACCTCCGCGGTCGACGCCAACACCGAGGCGGCGATGATCGACCGGCTTCGCGAGGCCCGGTGCGGCACGACGACGGTGCTGACGACGATGTCGCCGCTCGTCCTGGATCGGGCCGACGAGGTGATCGTGCTGGTCGACGGCAAGATGTCGGCGGCCGGCAAGCATGTCGAGCTTCTGCAGACCGATCCCTCCTATCGCGAACTCGTGTCGCGCGCTCAGGACGGCCGATGAACAGGCAACTGCCTGTGGCCAACCCGGCCGAAGTCCGTACGGCGGCGGTCCGCGATCTGCGCGCGGATCGGTGGGCTGTGGTCGCGGTTGTCGTGGTCAACGCGCTCGCGGCGGCCGCCGGTCTGATCGGCCCGTGGCTGCTCGGAAAGATCATCGACACGATTCAGTCCGGCGAAGGGAACGTGCTCGGCACGGTCGACCGGCTGGCGTTCGGCGCGCTGGTGTTCACCGTCGCACAGACTGTGCTGGCGTGGTGGGCGCTCAAGATCGGCTACCGGTTCGGTGAGCGTACGGCGGCCCGGGTTCGGGAGCGGTTCCTGCAGCGGACCTTGGCACTGCCTCCGCGGGTGGCCGATCATCTGCCGGCCGGCGACCTGATCGCCCGCGGCAGCACGGATGCTTCGCTCGTCGCCACGACGTTGCGGTCGGCCGTGCCCGAGGTACTGGTGGCGACCGTCCATGCGTTGTTCCTGGTGGGCGCCGTACTGGTGCTGGATCTGCGTCTCGGTGTGTGCGGACTCGTGTGTCTGCTTGGTGTCGGAGCGGCGGTGCGCTGGTACATGCGTCGCGCGCGGCCGGTGTACTTGGCTGTCGCGGCAACGGGCGCGGAGGTCGCCGACGTCGTCGCCAGTACGGCGAAGGGCGCGCGCACGATCGAGCTGCTCGGGTTGGATGACCGTAGGTGGCAGGCGTCGGAGGCGGCGATCGCCGAGTCTCGGTCTGCACGGCTGGGAGCGCTGTGGCTGCGGACCGTTCTGTTCCCGTGGTCGGAGGTCGCGCTGGGGATCCCGGTGGTCGGCGTACTGCTGGTCGGCGGCGCGCTGTACGCGAACGGGTTGGTCAGCGTCGGAGTGGTGGTGACGGCGACGGTGTATCTGCGCCAGCTCGTCGGCCCGCTCGACACGTTGATGATCTGGATCGAGCAGTTGCAGGGCGCGGGCGCGTCGTACGCCCGCGTCGAGGGGCTCGCTGATGTTCATGGTGCCGAGCCGGCGCAGACCCAGCATCTCGACGGTGAGCGGATCCGCGTGAGCGATGCTCATTACAGCTACACCGGAGATCGCGACGTACTGCGTGGGATCGATCTGCTGGTGCAACCCGGTGAGCGCCTGGCGATCGTCGGTACGTCGGGAGCCGGCAAGTCCACGCTTGCCCGGCTGCTCGCGGGGCTCGATCGTCCGCACACCGGCTCGGTGACGATCGGCGGCCGGCCGGTTGCCGAGCTGCCGCCTGACCAGTTGCGGGAGCACGTCGTACTGATTACTCAGGACCATCATGTCTTTCACGACACCCTGCGCGACAACCTGTTGATCGCGAAGCCGAGCGCGACCGACGAGGAGCTGTACGCCGCCTTGACCGCGGTCGGCGCGGATTGGCTCGACGAGCTGCCGAACGGCTTGGACACCGAGATCGGCGTCGACATCGAGCTGCCCGACGCGAGCGCCCAGCAGCTCTCACTCGCGCGGGTGGTCCTGGCCGATCCGCACACGTTGATCCTCGACGAGGCCACGTCGCTTCTCGACCCGAAGACGGCCCGCCGTACCGAGCAGTCGTTGGCCGCCGTACTGCGCGGCCGGACGGTGATCGCGATCGCGCACCGGCTGCAGACCGCACACGACGCCGACCGGATCGCCGTCATGGAAGCCGGTGAGCTGGTCGAGCTCGGCACCCACACCGAGCTGGTCAGCGCGGGACGCCTCTACGGCAAGCTCTGGCGGACCTGGAACACCGAAGCCGAGTAGCCCCGATCGGAGGCTCTCCCCTGTGGATGACCCTCGACGTGAATGTTCAACGGCTGTTCACCCTCGGTCGATGAGTGATCAACGCATCGTGATGCGAAGGCTATCCCTTGTGTGACCCCGCAGCTGCCGGTGCGGGCTTGTTGGGACGATCGCTTACCGACAACGATTCCCATCACCGCGGCCCTCCTCCCAGGCCGCCTCAGAGGAATCGGATGTGACCTATGCGTTTCCCGCCCCGCCCCCGCAAGTCCCTCGCCGGTGCTGTTCTCGCTCTCGGACTCGGTGCCGCCGCCTTGGCGCCGATGCAGACCGCGACGAGTGCCCCGGCTCCCTCCCCCGTCGACGGCGTGTACGACGTACTCGGTAAGAGCTGGGGTGTCAGCCCGGCCGAGGCGAAGGCGCGGCTCGATGGCGAGCACACCAAGGCCGCCGCGTTCGAGACCGCGAAGGCCCAGCTCGACGGTGCGTTCTTCAACTCCGAGCGGCAGCTGGTCGTGAACGTTCATTCCGCTCGGGCCGCGCAGATTGCCCGTGAGCACGGTCTGGCTCCGCGGTCCGTGGCCCGTGGTGAGAAGGCGCTGGCCAAGCTGCAGTCGCAGGTGCAGGCGCTGGCCGACAAGTCTGGCTCGCTGCAGGTGCAGTCGATCGGCGCCGACCTGCCGACCGACCGGCTGCAGGTGGTGCTCCAGCCAGGCAAGCAGTCGGCGAAGACAGTTGCCCTGGTCAAGCAGTTGAAGGCGATCTCCGGTGTCGACGTGAGCACGAACGACACCACGCTGACGATGACGGCCGACGTGATCGGCGGCCAGATCATGGACCTGGTGCCGGGCACGAACTGCTCGCTCGGTTTCCCCGGCACGCGCAACGGCGGTGACAACGTGCTTCTCAGCGCCGGCCACTGCGTCGAGGGCAACCCGATGATCCAGAACCGCTCCGGGGTCCGGCTCGGGGTTGGTGTCGCCAGCCGGTTCCGTACCGGTTCGCCGAGCGTCGACATGGGTCTGATGGACATCGACAGCAACAACGTCGGCCGCGGCTACATCGACAACCGCAACGGGCAGACCACCCGGGTCACCGGTTCGTCGAAGGCGCCGGTCGGCTCAACGATCTGCAAGGCCGGTAACACGACCGGCTGGACCTGCGGCACGATCACGCAGTACAACCTGACCGTCAACTACGGCGGCGCCGGCGGCAGTGTCACCCAGACGAGCGGCCTGGCCCGCTCGACCGTCTGCACCGAGGGCGGCGACTCCGGCGGCGCCTACATCTCCGGCACCACCGCGCAGGGCATGACGTCCGGCGGCCCGAACGACGGCCACGACTGCGGCTGGAACCAGGGCAGCAACGCCACCGGTTCCTACTCCTTCTACCAGCCGGTCGTCGACGCCGCCCAGTACTACGGCGTCACCCTCACGACCAGCTGACGCCAACTGGCCTGGACCGCAACCTTGTTAGGGTCCCGGTGGGGTGGGCAGCACGCCCGTCCCACCGGGATCGGAGTTGTTGCATGGGACATTCGGGCATCGCCGTGTGGAGTCTGTCGGCCGACGTCCGGCCGCAAGACGACCTGCATGGCTACGTCACGGCGGGCTGGCGCGAGCGGACGGCGATCCCGGCCGGCGAGGCTCGCGTCGACACATTCGTCGAGCTGTCGTTGCAAGCCGAGGAGCGGCTTCGCGAGCTGATCACCGAGGATGCCGGCGACGACCGCGAAGCGCGCCAGCTCAGTGACTTCTTCCGCAGCTTCCTGGACGAGGCGACGATCGAGCAGCTGGGACTGCAGCCGCTGGCCGGTCAGCTCGATCTGGTCCGCGGAATCAGTGATCTGTCCGGCCTCTGCACCGCGCTCGGCGCGCTGCGGGCCGAAGGCGTCGAGGGGCTGTTCACCTTCGACGTAGCCATCGACTCGAAACAGTCCGAGCGGTTCCTGGCCCACCTCGGCCAGTCCGGGCTCGGGCTGCCCGATGAGTCGTACTACCGCGGCGACACCTTTGAGACCGAGCGAGCGGCGTACGGCGCGCATGTCGGTCGCATGCTCGAGCTTGCCGGGCTGCAGGGGACCGCGGCCGACCGGATTGTGGCGCTCGAGACCCGGCTTGCCGAGCATCACTGGGACGTGGTCAGGAAGCGCGATGCGCCGGCGTCGTACAACAAGTACAGCCGCGCCGAGCTGGCGAAGGCCACGCCGTCGATCGACTGGGATGCGTGGCTCGCCGGCGCAGGTCTCCCCCAGGACTGCCTGGCCGAGGTGATCGTCCGGCAACCCAGCTATCTGGAGGCGCTCACCGACCTGCTGGCCGAGATCCCGCTCGACCAGTGGCGGGAGTGGCTGAGCTGGCGGGTGGTGAGGACCGCTGCTCCCCTCCTCGGCGCCGCCTTTGTCGAGGAGGACTTCGCGTTCAACGGGCGCGTGCTGACCGGCGCGTCCGAACCGCGAGCGCGCTGGAAACGAGGTCTGAGCGTCGTGGAGACGGCGATGGGATCGGCGCTCGGTCGCCGGTACGCCGAGCGCCACTTCCCGCCGGCGGCCAAGACCCGGATGACCGAGCTGGTCGCGAACCTGATCGAGGCCTACCGGCAGCGCATAACCGCACTGGACTGGATGAGCCCCACGACGAAAACCCGGGCGCTGGAGAAGCTCGACCGGTTCGTCGTCAAGATCGGCTACCCCGAGGTCTGGACCGACTACTCGGGACTGAAGATTGAGGCCGACGACCTGGTCGGCAACGTTCGCCGAGCGGCCGCGGACCAGCTGCGCCGCGCGGTCGAGCGACTCGGCCGTCCCGCGGATCGCCGGATCTGGACCTTCATGGACCCGCACTGGGTGAACGCCTACTCGAACGCACGCTGGAACGAGATCATCTTCCCGGCCGCGATCCTGCAGCCGCCGTTCTTCGATCCCGACACCGACGACGCGGTGAACTACGGCGCGATCGGGGCGGTGATCGGCCATGAGATCGGGCACGGTTTCGACGACCAGGGCTCCAAGTACGACGGCAGTGGCAATCTGGCGAACTGGTGGACCGATGCCGATCGGCGGGAGTTCGAGGCGCGGACCCGGCGGCTGATCGGTCAGTTCGACGGTCTGGAGCCGGCCGGTACGCCGGGACACGGCGTGAACGGCGAGCTGACGCTGGGCGAGAACATCGGTGATCTCGGTGGACTCTCGGTCGCGCACACGGCGTACCGGATCTCGCTGGGTGGTGTCGAGGCGCCGGTGCTGGACGGGCTGACCGGCGACCAGCGGTTCTTCGTGGCCTGGGCACAGATCTGGCGGCACAAGGCACGGCCCGCCGAGGAGATCCGGTTGCTGACCGTCGATCCGCACTCGCCGCCGGCGTTCCGCACGAACGTGATCGTCCGGAACCTCGACGAGTTCCACCAGGCCTTCGAGGTCGGACCCGGTGATGCGCTGTGGCTGGATCCGGCCGAGCGGATCAGCATCTGGTGAGGTCTAGGCGATCGTGCCGATCCAGTCGCCGGGGCGGGGGTCGGCGTAGAACGCGACGAAGATGAGGTTGTCGTCTTCGGGGTGGAGCGGGTCGAACAGGACCTGGGTGGCGGTGGTGGCGGTCGGGATCTCGGAGCGGTTGGTGGTCCGGCGGGTGACCCAGCGGTCGGTGCCTTGGAGGTCGGTGAACTTCACGATCACGTCGGCGCCGACGACCGAGCGGTGACCTTGATCGTTCTGCGAGGTCCGTACGTCGATGTTGGTGATGGTCCCGGTGACCGTCCGGCCCGCGGCGAGGAGGCGGTTGCGGTCGGCGATCTGGGTGCTGAGCCGCCGGTTGTGCCGGATGGCGTAGACGGTGGTCAGAGCGGCGATGACCACCGCCAGGACCGGTAGCCAGATGTCGGCGCGGTACATGACCCAGGTGAAGGTGCCCCAGGTGTCGTCGTCCTCGTGGAACACCGGATCGACCGCCGTACCGACGGCGAGCGGGTCGGTCCAGCTGCGGCTGTCCAGGAACAGTCCGAGCGCGACCGCCCAGAGCACAGCGGGAGTCCGCAGCATGAGCTGCTTCTCGCCGCCGCGGTACAGGTCGAGGAGATAGTGGGCGGTTGCGGCCGCCACGATCAGGCCAAAGGTTCCGACGATGAACAGCACGGGGATCGTCCCCAGGCCCAGGAAGCCCTTCGTCCCCGGCTCGTTGTCGGCGAAGACACTGTTGATGAGGCCGTCCCGCAGCAGGTCGACGATGCTGCCGATCGCAAGACCTGTGCACAGCGCCGCACCCAGTTGGGCGACTCCGGCGATGATCGCGCCGACGAGAAGTCCGGGCCGGCCCGCGCGGCTCAGGCGCTTGGCGCGGCGTGCCACGATCGGATCCACTGTGCTCACGTGTGCCCCCTAGGTGCCCGGCCGGAGGCAGCAGATTACACGCGGTGAGGCTCGTTCGGCGTCCAGTTCCAGTCGGTGATAGTGGTGCGCAGCAGGCGGGCGGCGGCGGACAGGTGGCTGTCGGCCGCCCAGTACAGCGTCACCGTACGACGGGAGCCGGGATCGTCGACGGGGATCCAGACGAGCGGGGCGCGGGTGACGCTGCGGTTGGCGAAGGCGGGCACGAGACCGACGCCCAGGCCCGCGCTGATCAGATCGGCGATCGCGCTGTACTCGTCGCTCTCGCACATGATCTTGGGAGTGAGACCGTGGGCGCCGAACAGCCGGTCGAGCAGGCGGCGCCCCCAGTGACCGGGGCGGGCGGTGACGAACGGCTGGTCGGCGATATCGGCGATCGTCACCGACGCGCGACCCGCCAGCGGATGATCGAGCGGAAACGCCACTCCGACCTCCTCGTCGAACAGGAGCGCAGACTCGAGCCCTTCGCCGGGGATCGGCTGCGAGGCGACGCACAGGTCGATCTCCTGAGCGCGCAGCCGCCGCGTCATGTCCTCGGGCGGCGACCAGTGGAGCGCGATGTCGGCATCCGGGTAGGACTGTTTGAAGGCGGACAGCGGGCCGGTGAGCGTCAGGAAGGTCTCCGACGCGAGCCGCACCGCGCCCAGCCCTTGGTCCGCGGCGTCGATGACGGCACGCCGTCCTGCCTCGAGCTCACCAAGGGCGCGCTCGACATGGTCGCGGAAGAGCTTCCCCGTGTCGTTCAGCCGAAGCCGGCCGCTGCGGTCGAACAGCGGCACGCCCAGTTCGCCCTCCAGCCTGGCGATCGTGCGGCTCAGCGACGGCTGGGCGATGTGCAGCTCGTCAGCCGCTCGGCTGAGGTGCTCCAGCCGGGCAACCACCAGGAACTGCCGGAGCGAGTTCAGCTCCATCATGACTCCCTAGACATAACACGATAGCAATATTGATCTTAGACACCATAGCTGTGCGGTCATAGCGTTGTTGTCATGACTAGCTCCGATGAAGCTCACATCCAGCAGCAGCTCGACAGGATCGTCGCGGCACTCCGGGACAGGGACCTCGACGCGCTGAACGCCGTCTACGCGACCGACGTCGTGTCGTTCGACGTCGAGCCGCCGCTGCAGCATCTGGGGATCGCGGCGAAGCTGCGGAACTGGGCGAACGTCTTCACGTTCTTCGAGACGGTCAGCTACGAGATCCGGGACCTGCACCTCACCGTCGGGGACGAGGTGGCCTTCGGGTACGCGTTCGCCCGCCTCAGTGGCACGCTCAAGAACGGGACGGCCGTGGCCGGCATGTGGGTCCGCGTCACGTACGGCCTGCAGAAGGTCGACGGAAGCTGGCTGATCGCGCACGACCAGGTGTCGGTGCCGCTGGACATCGTGTCCGGCAAGGGCGTCGTCGACCTCGAGCCGTGACGGCGATGGCCACGAGGCCGGCCGGCTGGGTGCTGCGGGCGCTCGTGAGCGCGCATACGGTGGCGATCTTCGGCCAGCCGGTCTTCGCCGGCGTCTATCTGAGCGGCGACTACGAGGGGCTGCGCCTGCACGCGACCGGCGCGGACGTCGTCACCTCCCTCGGTTACCTGCAGCTGATCGCAGCGGGCGTGGCCTGGGCACGGCTGCGGCGGCCCGCGCTGTTCCTCACCACGCTGGCGCTGGTGACGGCCGAGACAGTGCAGTACTTCGCCGGACGGGACGGCGCCCTCTGGCTGCATCTACCGCTGGGCGTGGCGACCATCGCCGGCGTCGTCGTCCAGTTCGTCTCGGTCTGGCGGGGCCCGATCACCCGGCAGGAGAACATTGATGAGTGAACTGAGCAGACGCCGAGTGCTTGGCCTCGGCGGTGCACTCGGGCTGACCGCGGCCGCCGGGTTGTCAACTGCGGCAGCGCTGTCCCGGCACCCGTCGGCGACCGGCGCCGAATTGCGCAGCGCTGTCCCGCTCCCACCGGCGTACCGGACGCCGCTGCCGCTGCCGCCGGTCCTGAAGCCAGTCAGTACGGCGGGTGGTGTCGACCGGTACGAGGTGACACAGCGGGAGGCGAACCTGGAGATCCTGCCGGAGATCAGGACGCCGATGTGGACCTACGAGGGCATCTTTCCGGGGCCGACGATCGAAGCGCGCCGCGGGCGGCCGGTCACGGTCACCCATCGCAACGAGCTGCCTGTGCCGACCGTCGTCCATCTCCACGGCGGGCACACCACGGCCGCGTCCGACGGTTATCCGACCGACCTCGTCGTACCTGAAGGTTGGCAGGACCACACGCACGGGCACCATCAGGCGACGGGCGGAATGCACGATCCGCGGGCCGTCGTGACGAGGTTGACGCGGGACTACACGTTCGGAATGAACCAGCGGTCGACGCTGCTCTGGTACCACGACCACCGGATGGACTTCACCGCACCCGCCATCTGGCGTGGCCTCGCCGGGCTGCACATCATCCGCGGCGAGGCGGAGGATGAGCTCGGACTGCCCACTGGTCCTCGCGAGCTGCCGCTGGTGATCACCGATCGCGCCTTCGACGGCGAGGGTGGCCTCAGCTATCCCTCGCTCGATCCGGATCTGCGCAGTCAGCCGGGCGTCCAGGCGCCGTACCTCGCTGGAGTTCTCGGCGACGTGATCCTCGTCAACGGCGCACCCTGGCCCGTCCACGAGGCCGATGCGGCGCGCTACC
Source organism: Kribbella sp. NPDC005582 (assembly GCF_040605415.1). Lineage (NCBI taxonomy): Bacteria > Bacillati > Actinomycetota > Actinomycetes > Propionibacteriales > Kribbellaceae > Kribbella > Kribbella sp. NPDC005582. The sequence continues at coordinate 1,165,167 of NZ_JBEXCU010000003.1, read as the reverse complement.
GGCTGCGTGTTCTGAACGCCTCCAACGCGCGGCACTACGAGCTCGAGGCTGTCACCGATGACGGGCGCCGGCTCGACCTCGTTCAGATCGGCGCCGACCAGGGGCTGCTCGCCGTACCGGTCACTCACGCGACCGTGCCGATCGCGCCTGCCGAACGCTACGACCTGATCGTCGATCTCTCGGGCGTCCCCGTGGGCGGCCGGGTCCGGCTCCGCAACCGGCTGGGCTCGGGACGCACCAGCGAGGTGGTCGCTTTCCACGTCGTCCGCAAGGCTGCCGATCCGAGCCGCATCCCACCCGTCCTCTCCCACGACCTGCCTACCTGGCGCCGGGAGGACGCGGTGCGGGTCCGCGACTTCGCCTTCCGCGCCGGCCGCATGCACGGCGGCCATGGCTGGGTGATCGGCGGCCTGCCGTTCGACCCCGCCCGCAGCGACGTCACCACTCGTCTCGGCGATGTCGAGGTTTGGCGTCTGATTGCCGACGTACACCACCCTGTCCATCTCCACCTCGTCGGATTCCAGGTGCTGTCGCGCGGCGGGCAACCACCCGGCCCGTACGACGCCGGACTCAAGGACACTGTCTCGCTGCGGCCCGGCGAGTCGGTGGAGATCATCACCCGCTTCGACGGCTACCGCGGCCGGTTCCTGTTCCATTGCCACAACGCTGAGCATGAGGACATGGGCATGATGGCCAATCTAGAGATCGTCTGACGCCGGTCGCTTCGGGCCGCGGAGTGCGGTGAACAGAGCCAGCGCTGCCATCAAGATCACGCCCGCCCACATGGAGGTCTGCCAGCCCTCGACGAAGGACTGTTTCGCGGCGTTCACGAGTGCAGGCGTCGCGTGGGCGTCATGCAGCGCGTTGGCGATTCCTTCGCGAGCGGCGGCCGCGGTCGCCGCCGGTACGCCGTACAGCGCGGGCTCGATCGCGGAGCGGTACCCGGCCGTCAGCAGCGCACCCAGGAGTGCGACGCCGAGCGCCGTACCGAATTCGCGGGTGACGTCGTTGAGGGCCGAGGCCACGCCTTGCTGCTCGCGCGGCAAACTGCTGGTGATCACCTCGGTGGACGGGGTCATCGCGATGCCCATGCCGAGTCCCATCGTGATCATGCCGGGCAGGACACTCAGGTAGCCGCCGTCGACGGAGACCAGTACGGCGAGCAACGTCAGGCCGCCGCCGGCCAACGCGATGCCGATCAGCATCGTGGCGCGGGCGCCGAGCCTCTCGGTCAAGCGTGGGCTGATGCCGGAGGCAACCATCATCAGCAGCGCCATCGGCATCAGACCGGCCGTGGACAACAGTCCCGACCACCCGAGTACGGCCTGGAAGTACGGGTAGAGCATCACGAAGATGCAGGCTTGGACCCCGAAGACCACGAGGAGGCCCGGATCTCCCGAACGTGACCCCAGCCGCAAGGTAGTTCGCCCGTTCGCTCTACCGGCTGGCGTGTGTTGGTTCTACGGTGGCGGGTCATGCGTAGTGAGTGGGCGGCGGAGGATGTTGTCGGGTCCTGGACGCTGGTTGATGAGGACTGGCGGTTGGTCGCGAACAAGACGGGGCCGACCAGGCTCGGGTTCGCGTTGTTGTTGAAGTTCTTCGAGCTGGAGGCACGGTTCCCGGAGAGGGTCGACGAGCTGCCTGTGGCAGCGGTGTCGTACATCGCGGAGCAGGTCAAGGTTGATCCGGACGAGCTGGCGGCGTATCGGTGGCAGGGCCGCACGATCGAGTACCACCGTGCCCAGATTCGCGATGCGTTCGGTTTTCGTGAGTTCACGCGGGCTGATGAGGACAAGTTCGCTGATTGGCTGGCGGCCGAGGTGTGTCCGGTCGAGCTGCGCGATGAGCAGTTGCGCGAGGCGGTGCTGGTGCGGTGCCGGGCGGCCAAGGTGGAACCACCGGGCCGGCCGGAGCGGATCATCGGTGCTGCCAAGGCACTGTTCGAGAAGATGTTTTGCGAGCAGACTGTGCTGAGGCTGGGGCCGGGGTGTGTGGAGCGGCTGAGTGCGTTGGTTGAGCTGGGCGACGGCCGGGCTGGTCTGCTGGCGGAGCTGAAGGCGGATCCGGGTCAGGTGAGCCTGGACACCCTGCTGCGCGAGATCGGCAAGCTGAACGCGGTGAAGACCCTGCAGTTGCCGGCGGGGCTGTTCGCGGATTGTTCGGAGCGGCTGGTCCAGGCCTGGCGGTCGCGGGCGATGCGGTCGTATCCCTCAGATCTCGCGGCCGCGGCGCGGCCGGTGCGGCTGACGTTGCTGGCGGCGTTGTGCTGGACTCGGCAGGCCGAGATCACCGATGCGCTGGTGGACCAGCTGCTCGCGCTGGTGCTGAGGATCAACACCCGCGCGGACAAGAAGGTCGAGCGGGAGCTGACCGAGGACCTGCGACGAGTACGCGGCAAGGAAGGGATCTTGTTCCGGCTTGCGCAGGCCGCGATCGATCACCCCGACGACACGGTCCGGGCGGCGGTGTTCCCGGTGGTCGGTGAAGGCACGCTGCGGGATCTGGTGCGGGAGGCGAAGGCGAACAAGAAGGTGTTCCAGGCGCGGGTCCGCACGGTGCTGCACTCCAGCTACACCCATCACTACCGGCGGATGCTGCCGCCGCTGCTGGCGGCGTTGTCGTTTCGGTGTAACAACACTGCCTACCGGCCGGTGATGGACGCCCTGGGCCTACTCGCGCGGTATGCCGGCGTCGACGGCAAGCAACGGTTCTACGCCGCAACGGACCGGCCACCGATCGAGGGGGTGGTGCCTGCGGCGTGGCGCGAGGCGGTGGTCGACGAGACGGGCCGGGTCGAGCGAGTGCCGTACGAGTTGTGTGTGCTGGTCGCGTTGCGGGACGCGATCCGCCGCCGCGAGGTGTACGTCGATGGCGGGGTGCGGTGGCGCAACCCCGAGGACGATCTCCCGGGCGACTTCGACGACACCCGCGAGGTCCACTACGCCGCGCTGCGCCAGCCGACCGATCCGACTGAGTTCATCACCGGCCTGCGGCAACGGATGACCGACGCGCTCACGCGGCTCGACCAGGGCTGGTCGGCGGCACGGCGGGCGGGGTGCGGATCAAGACCCGCAACGGGGAGCCGTGGATCTCGGTACCGAAACTCGGCCCGTTGCCGGAACCGCAGCATTTGCAGGCGGTCAAGGACGAGGTCCAGCGCCGGTGGGGCACCCTGGACCTGCTCGACGTCTTGAAGGACGCCGACTTCCTGGCCGACTTCACACCCGAGTTCAGCTCGGTGGCGTCGCGTGAGGTGCTGGACCGGTCGACGTTGCAGCGCCGGCTGTTGCTGTGCCTGTTCGCGCTGGGCACGAACATGGGCATTAAGGCGATCGTGTCCACCGGCGAGCACAGCGAGACCGAGGCCCAGTTGCGCCACGTCCGCCGGCACTACATCACCCGCGACAACCTGCGCCGCGCGATCGCGAAATTGGTCAACGCCACCTTCGATGCCCGCGACCCGGGCTGGTGGGGATCCGGGACGGCGTGCGCGAGCGACAGCAAGAAGTTCGGGTCGTGGGAGTCGAACCTGATGACGGAGTGGCATCAGCGCTACGGCGGGCCGGGGGTGATGATCTACTGGCATGTCGAACGCAAGTCCACGTGTATCTACTCGCAGCTGAAGTCGTGCTCGAGCAGCGAGGTTGCGGCGATGATCGAGGGTCTGTTGCGGCACTGCACCGACGCCGAGATCGACACCAGCTACGTCGATACCCACGGCGCGTCAGTGGTGGGGTTCGCGTTCACCGAGCTGCTTGGGTTCCGGCTGCTGCCTCGGTTGAAGAACATCGGCTCGATCCGGCTCTACCGGCCCGACGACACCGGTACGCCGTACGCGGCGCTCGGTCAGGTGCTGACGCGGCCGATCCGGTGGGAGCTGATCGCGCAGGAGTATGACCAGATGGTGAAGTACGCGACCGCGCTGCGGCTGGGGACGGCGGAATCGGAGACGATTCTGCGCCGGTTCACCCGCGGCGGCCCCAAGCACCGCACCTACGCCGCGCTGGAAGAACTTGGCCGGGCGGTCCGTACGGTCTTCGCCTGCGACTACCTCGCGAGCGAGGACCTGCGCCGTGAGATCCACGGCGGCCTGCAGGTCGTGGAGAACTGGAACTCGGGCAACACGGTCATCTTCTATGGCAAGGACGGCGATCTGACCGGCCCCGACCGCGAACACGCCGAAGTCTCCATGCTCGCCCTGCACCTGCTCCAGTCAGCGCTCGTCCACGTCAACACCCTCCTGCTCCAGTCGGTCCTCGAGGACCAGGCCTTCCTCGACCTGCTCGACACCGCCGACCGCCGCGGACTGTCCCCGCTGTTCTGGACTCACATCAACCCCTACGGCCGCTTCCACCTCGATATGGACACCCGGCTCGACCTGGCCAGCTTGGCCAGTGCCGATGGTGCTGGGCTGGCTGGCGGCTGAGTCTCCGTACCACGTAGCGATCCGCCGCCACTGGCCCGACACCCTGCGGGGTCGTCGCTTCGATCCAGACCGGCACTGTGACCGGCGGTGGACTCGTGCCGATCATGCCTGCTCCGAAAAGGCTGCACTTTGCTGCAACTGTTCTTCCTTCCCGCTGCTGTTGTCTGGCCGGTAGTTTCGGAGTGCCCGGTGCTGGAGGGTGCCGGGTTTCCGCCCACGGGGAGGTTCGATGAATTTTCGGAGAACGGCGACGCTATTTGTCGCGTTGAGTTTTGGATCAATTGCGTGCATTCCGTCGGCTGTTGCTGCGCCGTCCGACGGACGGATGCAGTCGCGGGTGGCTGCCGACGCACCCGACGACTGCTCGCTATCGGACCAGGATTCAGGTGAGTGTCTGGGGTGGGCAGGTACGGCCGGAGCTGACCCGGCCGCCGCCACCGTCGCCAGCGCCATCCTGCTCGGCAAGGCTGACCAGGCGCGGGCCTTCTTCAGCCGGGAGCGCGCGGCCATGAGCTCTGAGACCCAGAACTTGATCACGCAGGCGTTCGCGGTTGCCGAAGCAGACGGAGCAGACGAAGGCGCGCGTGTGCTTGCTCCGCTTGTGTATCCATCGCCGGATGAGGCTGCAGGTAAGCGAACGAAGAGCTTCAGCCCGACCGTCTCACCGATCAACAACGGCGAGTCGCGTGCGATGAACTACTACAAGTGGACCCTGCACGGATCCACGAAGACCCAGATCTACTACGGGTACAAAAACTCGTCCGGCTACCACACACTCGGCTCCCTCACCGCCGACCTGGAAGCGCACACGTACTTCCAAGACAACGGCACCAACTGGTACATGGACGTCGTTCACAGCTCAGGGGTGCGGCCGTACCTGACCTCTAACGTCGAAAACATTTTGCAGGACGCGACCGGGCCCGACCCCAAAAAGTCGACGCTGAATTGCCCTGGGGGCGGCTATCTGCTGAACTGCAACGTCTACAGCAACCCGTCAATGACAACGGGAAACTGGTACTACATTCAGGCCAATTGGACCAACACCCCCGGGGCGTATCCCGCCTCAAGAGTGTCGGTCCAGACCCGGCGCTGGAAGGTGATAACTTCCAAGAACTGGCAGTTCCCTGTCTACGCCCAAGGTGGCTGAGTTCAAGCTGAGGAGATGACGTGATCGCCGAGGAAGAGATCGCCCAAGCACAGCGCACTCGCCTGGCGATGCTGGACGCTGTCCACGACGGCATCCAGCGGCGGACCGAGATACTGGCGCTCGTCAGCAGTTCCGAGTCGTCGGCTGATGCGCTTGCCGGCATTCAGGAACTTCTCGGGGTGGCCGAGGAGCACGCACAGGCTGTCCTCGATCTCCAGTTCGCGCGGCTCACTCGTTCGAACGTAGCCCGCATCGACCGCGAGCGTGAGCAGTTGCGCGCCGAATGGACCTGAACAACAGGCACTGAAAGGAAGGTGCGTGGTCGGCCAGACATTTGGCCGACCACGCAGCTTTCTTCCCTTTCAGCCCACCACGAGCTGCTGGAAGACCTATGACACGGAGACGCTGCTACTGAAGTGCCTACACTGGTGGCTATGAACGCGAACTTGCACAGCTCGGATCCAGGCGCCTTCCCCGACGCCGTGCAGGACGGCGATGAAGGTCTCGGGTGGACAGGAACGATCGGCGCCGACCCGGCCGCTGCAACCGTGGCCAGCGCGCTGGCACTCGGCGAGGCCGCCGCAGCCCGCAGGTTCTACGACCAGTACCAGGGCGAGGTCGATCCAGCGACGAAGGCACTCATCGAGCAAGCGCTGGACCTGGAGCCGCTCGAAGGGGCCAGCGCCGCCGCCCGCCATCTCAGCTCACTCGTCTACCCATCACCAGACCGTCCGGCCTAGCGCGACAGCCTCGTGCACTCGCGGCCCTGCTGCTTTGGCAGCGGCTCCACGAGCTACGGCGTGCCGTCGGCACCGGAGTCGCTGCCGTTGAGATTGCCCACCTTGCGGCGGTAGCGGCCCTGCGCGGCCTTGTTCGGACTCGCCTCCGAGCGCGGTGGCGATCTGCCGGAACGTCAGCAGCGACGACTCTGCCCGGCCCTTCGCATGGCTGGATAGGTTCTCGGAAACGAACGTTCACGAGACACTCCGAGCAGTCAGGTCAGCCCGGCGACCAACTCGTCATCACCAAGCTGGACCGGCTCGGCCGGTCGCTGGAACACCTGATCGACCTGTCGAAGGACCTGCAGACGCGTGAAGTGGACCTGGTCGTGCTCGACCAGGGCATCGACACCTCCACCGCCGTCGGTCGCATGTTCTTCCAGATCCTCGGCTCGATCGCCGAGTTCGAACACGCACTCATGTCCGAACGCACCCTCGACGGCCTCGCCGCAGCGCGCGCCAGAGGACGCACCGGCGGCCAGAAACCGAAGCTCGGCACCCGCCAGGTCACCCTGGCCCGGCAGATGTACGAAGAACTCGCCGACGACGGGAAGCGGCGCTACACCGTCGCCCAGATTGCAGCCGAGTTCGGCGTCACCCGCCCCACCATCTACCGCCACCTATCCAAGCCATAGACCACAGCCGGGTTCTCAGCCGCTCACATCGGAACGGTCAGGGGCCGGCACCTCCGCCTACCCCGGTCGGCTATCGCCCCTGACCGTTCCATTGCCGCTCGAGCCCCTACGCCACCCACGACCAGGTCTGCGAGCGTGAGTTCGGGACCGAGCGCAGCGTGGCGGCGAGCGCGACCAGAACCAACGCGACCGGCAGGACGAACAGGTACCGCCAGCTCGCGACGTCCACGAGCGCTGCCGACAAGAACATCCCCAGTACGCCGCCTCCCCCGGCCACCCCGGTCCAGACACCGATCGCACGGCCGCGTTCCTTGTCCGGGAACGTGGAGGTGATGACGGCGAGCGTGACCGGCATGATCATCGCCGCGCCGATGCCGCTGAGAATCCGGGCCGCCAGCATCACCTCGGCCGACGGCGCCACTCCCCCGGCGACGTTCGCGATGCCGAAGACGGTCAGGCCGATCAGCAAGACCGGCTTGCGTCCCCACCGGTCGCCGACCGCGCCCAGGGTGAGCAGCAGCGCGGCCAGGGTGAGGGTGTAGCTGTTGATGATCCACAGGATCGTGCTCTGCGAGGCGCCGAAGGCGACGGCGAGATCCGGCTGGGCGACGTTCAAGCCGGTGACCGACGAGATCACCGCCATCAGGGCGATGCAGACCGCGATCAGGATGGCCCGGCGCCGGCGCGCGTCCGGGACGATCGAGCCGGACGGGAGGACGGGCGTCGTACTCATGGATTTCCTTTCGCACACTGACTGAACAAGCTCGACCGTAGGCAGTGTTTGCGGGGTAGGCATAGAGTTGTGCCTATGACGCAAGATGATGGCGAAGTGGACAGCCTCGTACGCAAACGCATCCGGGCGCTGCGAGTGGCCCAAGGGTGGTCGCTGGACGAACTGGCCACCCGGGCGCGGATCAGCGCGTCGTCACTGAGCCGGATCGAGAACGGTCAGCGGCGGCTCGCCCTGGATCAGCTCGTCACCCTGGCCCGCGCGCTCGACACTTCCCTGGACCAGCTGGTGGAGACCGCTTCGGACGACGTCATCTCCAACCCGATGCTGGACGGCACGCACGGTTCGATGCGCTGGCCGATCAAGGCCGACCCCGGGATGACGGTGATGCGCCGCCGGCTGACCGATCCGCCACCTGACAACCCGGCCAAGATGCGCGCGCACCCCGGCCGCGAGTGGCTCGTCGTCCTGTCCGGTACGGCGGTGCTGATGCTGGGCAACCGGCGGTTCCGGGTGGAGACGAACCAGGCGGCCGAGTTCCCCACGATGCTTCCGCACGCGATCGGCGCCGAGGGCCGGCCGTGCGAGATCCTCGGCATCTTCGACCGCGACGCCCGCCGCGGCCACCTGACCGACCAGTCCGATCAGGCCTGAGTGAGCTCCTGGTGCATGCCCAAGGTGTTGTGCGGCGGGTTGAGCGGAGCGGGGTGCGCGGCAGGACTCTGGTACTGCGCCAGCTCGAGCCGGCCGCTGCCGTCGGGAGTCCGCATCATCGCGACATCCGAGACGACGCCCTCGAGGCCGACACACTGGTCCGCCCACGGTCCCTCCGCCCGCGCTCGGCCCTCGACGTCCAGACCGAGCTCGGTGAAGTAGGCAACAGCGGCCTCCAGGTCGCCGACCACGATGCCAACGTTGTCCATCCGGTGAATCGTCACGATGTCTCTGCTTTCCTCAGGTAGCTGTTGCCCCTGAGACGACACCGAGCCGGCGGTCTCGACATCACTCCATTGGTTGGAGTTCGCTACTCCGGCGCTCCGCTTGGTTCGGGCGCTACCGCCGCTGCCTGCGCGGCGGCCAGTTGATCGCGCAGCGCGTCGACCATCTGCTCGGCGGCCCGCTGACCAGAGAGGGCCGCGGCGACGCGGTCGGCCGCGGCCTCCCTGATGTCAGCGAGCTGGGCCTGGTGGTCCGCGCGCAGTTGATCGCGGTCCGCTCGGTGCTCGGTCCGGAGGCTCTCGAGCTCGGCGCGGTGCTGGTCGCGCAACTCGCGCAGCTCTGCACGGAGCTGGTCGGCGGTCTGCTGGGCGATCTGGCGCTCGGACTCAGCCGTGGCTTGAGCGATCCGCGCGACCTCGATCTCGGTGCGTGCCTGCTGAACCTGAAGCTCTGCGGCGGACTGGATCTCGGCGATCCGGCGCTCAGCGTCGAGACGTAGCTCTTCTGCTCGTGCGCTGGCGGCTTCCTGAGCGGCCAACACCTCCTGCCGAGCCTGCTCCACTTCCGCGGCAGCGCTCTCACGGGCGCTGACAGAATCTTGGCGGGCCTTCTCGGCGGCTGTCAGCGCAGCCAGCGCCTCGGCGCGGGCGGACTCCAGCTCTTCGAGAGCGTCCTGGGCAGCCGCGTCGGCCTCCTCGCGGGCGTCTTCGGCCTCGACTGCCTGCTGCTCGGCCTGGCGCCGGCGGTGTTCTTCTTCCCCGCGCTGGCGCTCGACCTCTGCGACCTGGGCACGCGATGCGGCTTGAAGCTGCTCCACCTCGGCCGCCACCGCCTCGGCATCGCCGTACGCCCGAACTGCTGCGGTGATCCCGGTCAGGAACTCCTGCAACTGCTCGAGCCGGCGCGGCAGCTCGAGCATCTGGTTCTCCAGGGTTGTCCTGGCGGTCGTCACCGGGCCGGCAGGCAGCGGCGCGACGGATCCTGCGCCGGCCGGGGCGCGCTCAGGGCGCCTCTCAGCGGCATTCTTCGCCTGCCAGGCGGTCGCCTTGTTGTGGACGACGAGCTTGCCGTCGATTCCAGGGCCTTCCAGACCGCAGTACTTCGGTGGCCGACCCGATGCCCCGGCGTCTTGCAGCTTCGGATTAGGGCAGTTCACGCCAGGAAACTCGCAGAGGCCGTCACGGGCCGGCGAGATCACTTCAGTTTCGGTCGCGGTCATGGATTTCACCCTACCCTACTTTCGTTATTTAGTTCATGGTTACGTTCCTTTAGTTTCGTCATATATGACTGAACTATGAGAACTAAAGTCAGAGTGCAAAGAGCGCATAATCCCCGTTATGCGCTACCCTCGTCGCTGTGGACGATGAGCGGTCGGACGGCCTGGAACGACGGAATCTGGTGGCTGAAAAAGAGCCCCTCCCTGATCGGGTAACCGAAGCTGCCGTGCGACGCTCACTGGGAGCGCGCCGTCCAGTAGGAGCCGAGCGGTCAGCCGCACCGGTAGACCGGCTGGATCTCCTGGCCGCTGCCCTGGCTCCGGAGCTGACCGCACTCTGCGTGCTTTGGCTCGGCGGGACTCGACGCGCCAGCCCACAGACCCGGATCGCGTACGCCGATGACCTGCTGCTCTGGGCGGAGTGGGCCCGCCGAGAGCTCGGCCGCGACCGGTTCGCGCTCGATCTCCACCGGGCCGAGGTGACGATGTGGTTGTCGCAGCAGCAAGATGCCGGGACCAGCGAGTCCTCGATCGCGCGCCGGCTGTCGACCTTGTCCAGCCTCTACCGGTACGCCGCCAGCTGGGGCCTGCAGGTGGTCTCCCCCATCTCCGACGACGACCACCGCCCGAAGTTCCGCCGCGGCCGGCGCGCCACCTCGGCCCGCGTCCTGCAGGCCGATGACGTCTCAGCGATCCTCGCGGCCGCCACCGATGTCCGGGACGCTCTCGTCGTCGGCCTGCTCTTCACCGGCGCACTTCGCGTGTCCGAACTGTGCGCGGCCAACGACACCGACCGGCAGGACGAAGGACGCCGTACGTGGCTGGTCATCACCCGCAAGGGCGGTGAGGCCGTCCGCGTACCGCTCGAGACCACGGTCGCCGAGCTCCTCGACCTGTACGTCGCCATCCGCCCGCCGTGGACCGGCCCTGGCCCGGCGCCTCTGGTTGCCGATGCCGCCGGTCAGCGCCTTGACCGCCACGACGTCACTCGCCTGCTCCGGCGCCTCGCCAAGACCGCCGGCATCCCGCGGCCGGAGAAGGTCACCCCGCACTCCCTGCGTGCCACCGCGATCACCGACCAGAAGCGCCGCGGCCTCAGCGCCGAAGACATTCAGGAACTTTCGGGCCATGCCGACGTACGGACCGTGATGATCTACATCGACGACAGCGGCCGCAGCGACCGTGTCTCGGCGATCACCGACGACCTGGGCCGCGTCATGCGCGCCGTACCGCGTCACCTGCGCCGTACCTGAGCCGGTGCCGCCGAGGACTTGCTATAATTCAGCAGTCGGCCTTCGGCGCCCCTGTTAGGTGCGTGCGGAGGCTTTTTTCATGCCTTCTGACACCTCCGCCGCACCACCCACCACGTACCGCGATCTGCTCCGCCGCCGCGAATTCGTCGGCCTCTACGCCAGCTTCACCCTGATGGTTGCCGCGAGCACCTTGTCGGGCTTCGCGCTCGGCACGCTGGTCAACCAGCAGACCAAGTCCCCGTTCCTGACCGCTGTCAGCATGTACGGCGCCACCTTCGCTACGGTCCTCGGTGCGCTGACGCTGATGTCGGTCGCGGACGGCAGCCGCCCGCGTCGAACCCTCGTCGCGCTCCAGTGCGTCTCGCTCGTGGGTGTGGCCGCACAGGCGATCCCTGGCCTGCCGCTCGCCGCGCGGTTCGGTCTGCTGCTGATGCTGGGGTTCTTCCAGTCACTGGGCACGGGCGCACGGATGGGCCTGCTCGCCGAGGTGGTGCCGACCTCCACCTACGCACTGGCGCGGTCACTGATGAACATCACCTCGGGAGGGATGGCCATCCTCGGATACGCCATCGGCGCCCTGCTACTGCGATCTCTGAGCCCACAGCAAGTCTTCGCCGTCGCGGCAGCGCTGACCGGCGGTGGATTGATCGTCGTGGCGGCAACGGTCCGCGAACACTCCATCCGTTCGACCCGCCGCCCTGGACTGCGCCAGACCTGGACGACGAACATCGAGCTGTTCTCCCACGCCGGCCAACGCGCGCTGCTGCTGAACCTGTGGGTCCCCAACGGCCTGATCGTCGGCTGCACGGCCCTGTTCATCTCCTACGCTCCCGACCACGCCGGCGTCTTCCTAGCTGCCGGATCGGCAGGCATGCTGCTCGGTGACCTTGCAGTCGGCCGGCTCTTCACCGCCGAGCAACGCCGTCGCTACGCCTTCGCCCTGCGACTGCTGCTGGCCGCGCCGTACCTGCTGTTCGCCGTCCACCCGCCGGTGCTGGTGGCGACGGCCGCCGTACTGATCGCCAGCGCGGGCTATGCCGCCACGTTGCCGCTCCAGGAACAGCTGCTCGAGTTGACCCCTGATCCGGTCCGTGGCCAGGTCCAGGGTGTCGAGTCCGCCGGCCGGATGACCTGGCAAGGGATCGGAGCCGCGATCGCCGGCGGAATCGCCCAGCACTTCACCGCCGGCACGGCCATCACCTTGGTGGCGGCCGTCTCGATCGCCGTGACAGTCTTCTCCCGCCCGTTCGTGGTTCGCGCCCGACCCGTCCAGGCGGTCAAGGCCTGGCCCTAGGTGGTCTCACCGGCTGTACGACGGATGTGTCGGTGGCCGGTGCGATGCTCTGCCGCATGCTGATTCCAAGAGCCGCAGCAGTCGTGGTCGACGCCGGCAAGGTCCTCGTCATCAAGCGGTACCTGCGGCAACAACGAGCTGACGACTGCGTGATGTGCGAGGCGCTTGGCGCTTCTGAGTTGATGTGCGCCGGGCACCACTACGCGGTACTGCCCGGCGGTCACGTCGAGGACGGCGAGACCCCTGAAGAGACCGCGCTCCGCGAGCTCACCGAAGAGACGACGCTCACCGCCGAGATCGACCGGCTGCTGTGGACCGGCGAACACAACAAGCGCCCCGCCTACTACTACCTGATGCGCGACGTCCGCGGGACCGTGCAGTTGTCCGGCCCCGAGGCCGAGGACCATCGCCCCGACAACAGCTTCGAACTGCTGTGGATGGAACCAAGCACGCTCAGCTCCATCGGCATCCACCCACCCGAGATCCCATCCCGCCTGAGCGAGCTCCTCGGCTGACACGACGCTGGCTCAGTTGGGGTGGAGGCCGGCCATGAGGAGGTCGAGCAGGCGGCCTGCGAGCGCTTCGTGTTCGCGTGAGCCGGCGACGGCGAAGATGCCGATGAGGGCGGCTGAGATGTCGCTGGCGGGGACGTCGGTGCGGAGTTCGCCGGTCGCGCGGCCGGCTTCGAGGATGCTGTCGATGGCGCCGAGCAGTTCGGCGCGGGTGTCGCCATGGGCGATCTCGCCCGCCTCGACCATCGCGAGCAGCGTGTCGAGCATGCCGTTCTTGGTCGCGATCCACTCCCCGAACAGGTCCATCCAGCGACGCAGCGCCGTGGGCGGGTCAAACTGCGCAAGCATCTCACGGGCACCGGTCGTGAGTCGCGTGACCTGGTCCTGGTAGACCGCGTCGACCAGCGCCTCGCGGGTCGGAAAGTGCCGATAGAGCGTTGCGATACCGACTCCGGCTTCGCCGGCGATCGCGCGCATCGACGGCTCGTCCTTGGCGGCCGCGAACATACGGGTCGCCACGACCAAGAGCTGTTCGCGGTTGCGGGCGGCGTCCGCCCGCGGTCGACGGGCCTGAGTGGCAGGCAAAACGGATCACGCTCCACTTATGCTAGCTTGGATCTCTAAACGGAGCATAGTTCGTTTACGGCGGACCGCTACAGGAGATCAGCGCAGATGAGAGAGCAGAGCCGGGCAGTTCAGTTCGAGTCGTTCGGCGGGCCGGAGTGCTTGAGCGTCAACGACGTACCCGAGCCGCACGCCGGGCCGGGGCAGCTTCGCGTGCGAGTCACCGCCGCCGGTCTGAACCCGATGGACTGGTACATGACGTCTGATGCGGAGACCGCCGCCCGGTTCGGGTTGAGCCTGCCGTGCGGGTTCGGGACCGACTATGCCGGGGTGGTGGACGAGGTTGGTGACGGCGTGACCGAGTTCGCGGTCGGTGGCCGGGTGTTCGGCGGCGCCATGTCACGGGCTGTCGCCGACTACGTCATCGTCGAGGAAGCGGGCGCCATCGCGGCGGGCGGCCAGGCGCATCACACTCCTGATGGCGTCGACGATCGCACCGCTGCCACGCTGACGATTGCAGGCTGTACGGCGGCCGCAGCGCTGGCCGTGGTCAACCCCGGCCCGGGCGACACCGTGCTGATCGGTGGTGCGGGTGGCGGGGTCGGCGTGTTCGCCGTCCAGCTCGCGCGCCTTGCTGGTGCGCGGGTCATCGGGACGGGGGCGGCATCTTCGGCCGATGCTTTGCGGGCGCTCGGGGCCGAGCCTGTCACGTATGGCGATGGTCTGGTGGACCGCGTCCGTGCGCTGGCCCCTGCCGGCGTCACCGCGGTGATGGATCTGCATGCGACAGACACAGCGCTCGCAGGGCGGGAACTCGGCGTACCGGATGAGCGCATCACCACCATCGCGGGCGTGATCGACGGGATCACGCCGGCGAACGGCGCGAACGCGGCGCCGGGGGCCATCGAAGAGATCGCCGGTCTGGTCGCGGCGGGCAGTCTCCGGGTGCCGATCGCGGCCAGCTTCCCGGTCGAGGAGATCCGCGCCGCGGTCGAGCTACAGGCCGGGCGGCATGTCCAGGGCAAGGTTGTCATCGAGCTCTGGGGCGTACAGAAGGACTGGTGATGGGCAGCGTTCATCGTCCTTCGCCGGTCTTGCCCACGCTCGCACGCCCGGCGAGGGCGAGACCTATTAACAGTCCGTCCGTACACCTAGGTGAGGGTCGCTAGGTCTCGGGTGGCGTAGCGGAGGTGTTCCCACTCCTCTTCGAGGATGGTGTGGAGGCAGGACAGGACCGTCTCGGGATATTGCGGGGACCACGGGTTCGGGCGGGACTCGGCCAATGACTCGTCGGTGACGGTTGTCAGGTAGTCGCGGACCTGGGTGAGGTGCTCGGCTCGGACGGCCAGGACTTCGTCGTACGTCGGGTTGGTCGTGGCGAAGACGGACGGATCGCCGCCGTCGGATTCGTACTCGACGTTCGGCTGGCCGACGGGGTGGAACGGGTTCTCGATGCCGAGGACGGCTCGGCCGAGCCAGACGTCGGTGGCCATGATGAGGTGCCGCAGTGTTTGCGCGAAGGACCACTCGCCGTCAACGGAGATGTCGACCGTCTCCGGTGGGAGGGCGGCGGCCCGGTCGAGGGCGTTGGCCCAGGCGCGTTCGAGGGTGGACCACGCTGTGCGAAGAGTGGCGGGGTCCTGGGCGCGGCGGAGTTCGCGGCCGGGGAAGCGGCGGTTGAGTTCGGTGTCGACGAAGGGCGCTACGTTCACGCCGTTGACGAGCAGGACGTTGTCGCCGGCGAGCAGCCAGGGGGCGTCGATGTCGGCGCCGGCGACTTCTGCTCCGCGCAGGACGACTCCGGACAGGTCGCAGCGGACGAAGCGTGCGCCGCGCAGGTTGACGTCGGCGAACCGCGCTCCCTGCAGGTCATCGGATTCCGTGAACGCTGCCATGCCGCCAGTCATATCGCATCGGGGACGGTTGCAGGAACCTGCAAGCCTTTTGCCGCGCTTCGGCGGTGGACCTAGCTTGGGCGATTCGCCCAGCTTCAGGAGGATTGCGAATGTCGAACAAGATCATTGCGCGCGTTGCCGTGGCAGTAGCGGTGACCGCCACGTCGTTGGTGGTCGGCGCCGGTACGTCGCAAGCGGCGATCGATTGCACGCAGTACGGGACCAACAACGACTCCGGGTTCCTCTACACCATCGGTGCGGTCCCCCCTACCGCCGTGGACCGGGCGCCGCGTGTGCGAGCGTCGGCAACCACGAGGGCAAGGCCGCCATCTGGTGCTCGAAGTACAACCCCGAGACCGGCAACCTCTGGTACTACGCGCGCGACATCTCGTCGAACACGGTCGGCTGGGTCTGGGCCGGCAACGTGCAGCGGACCGAGGGCTCGAACCACGCGGGCTGCTGATCGACCCGTCGGGGCAGCGCGTTCAGTGCGCGCTGCCCCCGCGGCCGAAGTGCGCCAGGCAGTGCCACAGGTGCTTGAGATCCTGCGCCGAGTGGGTCGAGGCCCGAGCCGCTCGGCCGATCAGCTCGGGAGTGAGCAGCGGGCCCAGGGACTCGGCCAGCGCGACGATGTGCGGACCCCGGTACGCCGGGTCGATCGCCTCCGCGCGGACCCGGAATCCGGGGTGGTACTCGACCGGACAGCCCAGCCGCTCAGCGGCGTCCGCGATCGGAGTGCCACGAAAACAAGGATCGAGTACGACGGCCTCCACGTCGGCCGTGAAGCGAACCGGACCGTGGACGTGGGCTTCGACGGCATCGTCGAGATCACCCAGAGCTGACGCGTCAGCCAAGGCGCAGAGAGCAGCCAACGCTCTCCAGTCGCCGAAATCGGTCGGTTCGTAGACCGAGTCCGGGAAGCAGAAGGTAGCGCGATCCACGGTCTCCGGACGCAGTCGCACGTACGACGAGCCGAAGCGGACCGCTCCCCCGTACGGATCGGCTCGCCGGTTCCAGGCGCCGTACACGGGTCGGTCCGCGGCGGGAGCGGCGTCGTACCGGCCGGCGAAGAGGCGGGACTCCCAGCGCCAGCGGTCACCACCGGCGTAGGCGGTCAGCCCGCCGTTCGAGCTGCCGGTGCTGAACTGCGAGCGGTAGATGCCGTCGGCAACCATTGACTCGATCACGGTGCGACCCTGGTACGGCCAGTCCGGGTGAAACTGCAGCGTGATCATCGGCGCTGCGCGACGACCCGCACCAGGCCGAGCAGCTCGCCTTGGTCGGCTTCGAGCATGGTGGCATCGGGAGCGTAGCCGCGGCCGACGAGGTCGCACGCGCGAAGCCATTGCAGCCAGTCGTCCCAGCCGCCCTCGACCATCTCCGCCGTGGTGACGTCGACGAGCTCGGTGCGCTGCCAGTGTGTGCGCCACCAGTCGGGGCTCTGCCAGGTGAAGAAGTCCGGAGTCCAGCGCTCAGCCAGGTACGGCGGGAGGGTCGGGCCGGGATCGCGGGTGAGACCGGGCGCGACGAAGCCGACCGAACCTTGTGGCTTCAGGAAGTTGAGCAGATAGGCCAGGTAGCGGGCCTCGGTACCGAAGTAGTGGTAGGCGCCGATGCTGACGACCGCGTCGAAGTAGCCATGCGCGAAGGGCAGTTCGCGGGCCTCGGCGCGGATCGGGTGCACGCGGTCCGCGACATCCCAGGTGCGGATGCGCTGCCAGTTGTCGGTCGGGTCGGTCCAGAGGTCGGCGGCCCAGACTTCGACGCCGTACTCGCGGGCCAGGAAGATCGACGAGACCGCGGCACCGCAGCCGAGGTCCAGCACGCGCATGCCAGGTTCGAGCGTCATGACTTCCATCAGCGACTCGACGCACCACAGTGGGTGCGGGCCCATCGGCACCTCGACGATCCAGGCCGGGTCGTAGGTGGAGCTGCGGGGATAGCGCTCTCGCGTGAGCGCGGTGCGGAGTTCCTGCTCAGTGGTGGGTGGCATCTGTTAGAAGATGACAGGCATGCCGCTGGAGTCGCAACGCAATTCCTCGCCGGGCAGGCTGATCGCCCTGGTCGGTACGTCGAGTGCTGGGAAGTCGAGTACGGCGAAGCAGCTGCAGCTCGTGCTGCCCGAGCCTTATCTACTGGTCGGGCTCGACCACTTCTACGACATGTTCCCGTCGGACTGGGGAGGCCACCGGCGCGGACCCGGCCCGGGGTTCTGGCAGGAGACGGTGACTGACCCGGACGGGAAGCCGCGCATCGTGACGCACTACGGCGAGGCGGGCCGGCGGATGTTCGAGGGTATGCGGGCGTCCGTACTGGCGCTGCTCGATACCGGGAACCACGTCATCCTTGACGAGATGCCGGTGGACGACTCGATCATGCCCGCGTGGCGGGAGGCGCTGCGTGAGCGGGATGTCTATTGGGTTGCGGTCGAGGCGCCGCTCGAGGTGATCGAGGCGCGGGAGCTGGAGCGGAATCACGGTCGGCACCTCGGCAACGCGCGCGGGCACCACGGCACCGGGCTGGACGGTCGTTTCGACCTTCGGCTTGATTCGGCCGCGCTCACGCCGGAGGAACGAGCGGCAGCGGTACTCGAGGGCCTCCTCAGCCGCGGGAACGGTAGCGGGTCATCGCTTTGAGAAGCAGCTGATTGATCGGACCGGGGAGAGCGCGCTCCCACTCTCCGACGGCTTGGACGAGTTCGCCGCCGGTGCCCAGCTTCCAGCGAAGCAGGCCGAAAGCACGGTCTTCGGGGTCAAGCGAGTCGGAGACACCGCGCATGTCGTAGCGGTCGGCACCCAGACGGTGAGCTTCGGTCATCATGGTCCACTGCAGGATGTGGCTGGGGCGGACATCGCGGTGGTGATTGGCCGAGGCACCAGACTGGTACCAGACCCGCTGCCCGACGACGTTCATCGTGTGCGCGGCCAGCACTTCGCCGTGCCACGTGGACAGATAGAGGCGCATCCGGCCGGGCTGCTCCGCGTTCAGCACGCGGTACTGGCGCTGGTAGTAGGCGAGACTGCGCCCAAGCCGGAAGCCGTTGCGGCGCTCGGTCGCCTGCAGCAACTCGAAGAACGCGGGGAGGTCGCTCTCCGAGCCTTGCCGGATCTCGATCCCGGACTTCTCGGCCTTCTGGATGTTGCGCTTCCACTCCTTGCTCAGCCCGGCCCACAACTCGGCCTGCGTCCGGCCGGCGATCGGCACCTGGAACAGGTACCGCGGCTGGGCATCGCCACCGGTCCCCTCCTCACCGCCGCGAGTCCACCCGAGATCGCGCAACCGCTCCGCGACCGACGACCCGACCGGCTCGACGACATCCGGCAGTACGTCGTCGACGCGCCGCCCCCGCCGTACGGCGTTCTTGAGCGTGGACGCCTGCCACCGCTTCAGTACGGCGGGTGGGCCGAGGCGGACTGCGAACACCTGACGCCGATCCAGGTGCTCGAGCAGCGGGTCGAGCCAGCGCTCGAGTCTCGGATCGGCCCAGTCGATGTCCGGCCCCTCCGGCAAGTAGGCGTACCAGCGGGAGACTCCGGGGAGCCGGCGGTACAGCACGAGCGTGGTGCCGACGACTTCGCCGGCGCTGTCGCGCCAAGCGAGTAATTCAGAGCTCCACTCCGTTTTCACGGCCGCCCAGGACGCGACTTGCAGATAACTCCGGCCGCCGTGGAGTCCGGCCGCGGCGTGGTATTCCGGCGGAGCGATTACTCCGATCTCGAGTACTTCCGAACGTGTCCGGACTTCGGTCCTCACGGTGCCTCCCCAGCGATCGCCTCTACCTCTTAAGACGGAGTGGAGCGCCGAAAAGTCACACGTGGACTGGAGATCCGTCCGCGTCGGCCCGGAGCCGGGCAACAAAAAATCCACCCGGAAAGGGTGGACCTGAATTGTTTCTTGCTTTATTCTGAACAAATGCCCAAATGGAATGTAAATGCGTTCCTATCAATAAACTTATCATCAGAAATTGTGAGGTGCAAGTCCATGGAATTTTGGCAGGGAGTGCGGCGGGTCGGGTTCGGGACCAAACGGCTGGCCGGCTCCGGCGGCGGGACCGAGAGCCGGACGAAGGCCGTCTCTCTGCTACGGCGGGCCGTGGATCTCGGGGTGAACCATCTCGACACCGCGGCTTTCTATCCGAGCTTCGCCAGCGGCGGCAACCACCGCAGCTTCGAGTCGCTCGGGTGGGCCAACGAGGCAATTCGTGAGGCACTCTCGCCATCCGGCAAGGAGGTGCTGGTCGCGACCAAGGTCGGTCCGCAGCCCGGCGGTCTGGCGAGACCGGACGAGCTGCAGGCACTCGTCGAGCAGGATCTCCAGGCGCTGGGGCGCGACGTCGTCGATCTCGTTTATCTGCGGCAGACCGGCCTGGAGTCGATCGCCGAGCACTTCGGCGTGCTGGCACAGCTGCGCGACAAGGGCCTGATCAGGGAGCTCGGGCTGTCGAACGTCCGGGCCGAACATCTCGAGCAGGCTCAGCAGATCGCGCCGGTCGTCGCCGTCCAGAACCGGTACGGCGTCGGCTTCGGCCGGGTCAACGACGACCTCATCCGCAGCTGTGGTGAGCAAGGCATCGCCTTTGTCCCGTTCTTCGCGCTCGCCGGCGCTTCCCGCGAGGCCGGTGGCGTGGCGGCCTCCGAGATCGTTCAGCAGATCGCCGACGCCCAGCAAGCAACGCCTGCCCAGGTCCGCCTGGCCTGGACCCTCAGTCGTGGCGACCACGTGCTCGCGATTCCGGGCACCAGCAGCGTCCAGCACCTCAGCGAGAACCTGGCGGCCGAATTCATCCACCTCTCCCCCGCCGACATCGCCGCGCTGGACGCCGTACCGTCTGACTAACCGATCTGGAGGTCACCGCGTGCTCAAGGCAGTCCTGTTCGATCTCGACGGCACACTGGTCGAACAAGAGCACGCGGCGGCCCGGGCGGTTGTCGAGTGGGCAGCGCAGTACGGGGTGACCGGCGCAGCTGTTGCTGAGCGGTGGGCAGAGGTCTCCGATCGGCACTATCGGCGGTATCAGCGTCGCGAGTTGAGCTTCGACGAGCAGCGGCGAGCGCGGGTGCGTGAGTTCCTCGGGCTGCACGGCGACGATCTGGAGATCGACGCGATCTTCGACGGCTACCTGTGGCGCTACGAGGCCGGCTGGCAGCTGTTCGACGACGCGATCCCCGCCGTACGACGGGCTCGCGCCGCCGGACTGCGCGTCGTGGTCTTCACCAACGGGAACTCGGCTCATCAGCAGCAGAAGCTCGACCGCTTCGGGTTGACCGCCGAGATCGATCGCTTCATCTCGTCCGAGGACCTGCCTGCCGGCAAACCCGATCCACGGGCCTTCCAGCAGGCGCTCACGATCGTCGGCGTCGACCCCGATCAGGCGTTGATGGTCGGTGACTCGTTGACCAACGACATCGAGGGAGCGCTCGCGGTCGGCATGGGCGCCGTCCTGGTCGCGCGGTCCGGCCAGCATGCCGAGGTCGGCGTCCGCCGGATCGCGAGCCTGGACGAGCTCAACTGGTGAACGACACCTCGGCGGCCTCTTGGACGCCGGCCGTGCGGCCTGGTGCCCGGTGGTACTGCCAGTAGAGGTTGGTGTGCGCGATCACCTTGTCCGGGGTCGGAGCGCCGTACTCGGAGAGGTCCTCGGTGGTGTGCGCGTCGGCGACCAACGTGACGTCGTACCCGCGGGTGATTGCGCCGTGCAGCGTCGAGCGAACGCACTCGTCGGTCTGCGCACCGGTCACGAACAGGCGGCCGATCCCGTCGGCTGCCAGCACCGACTCGAGGTCGGTCTCCTCGAACGAGTCCGGGAAGGTCTTCGGCACCAGCGCCTCCGACTCGTCCCGTTTCAGCTCCGGCACAAACTGCCAAGCCTCCGTCTCGGCCACCAGGTTCTCACTGGAGTGCTGCACCCAGATCACGGGCACGCCCTCCGATCGCGCGGCCGCGACCACCGTCCCGATGTTCGCCACCACCCGATCGCGCTCATGCGCGCCCGCAACCACCCCGTTCTGCACATCGATCACCAGCACCGCCGCGTTCGGCCGATCAGTCAACGTGGTCATGACACCCCTCCTAGGACAGTGGCAGGACAGTAACGCCTGCCACCGACAGTTTTAGGTGCGGAGCTGGAGGCGGAGGGTCGGGCTGTCGCCCTCGTCGAGGGACTGGGCCTTCCGGACGGCCGCTTTGATCGGGACGATGTAGTCGCCGTCCTTGGGGAAGAGCGACGTGTCCCAGGTGCTGGTGCCGATCTGGGCAGTGACCGGGATCATCCCCCACCCGTAGGAGACATGGGCCGACTCGGCTTCGAGATAGGCGCACTCTTCGTCGGGCACGGTGACGAAGTACCAGGGCGCCGGGCCACGCCAGAACCAGATCTCCGCGGTGAACTCCAGCTCACGCACCGTTACTTGCCTCCAGCAATCGTCGCCCGAGGGTCCGGGACGCCTCCTGTAGCTCGGCCGAGCCGAGAATCCGGTACGGCGCGCGCAGGTCCGCGAGCTTGGTCGCGTACCAGTAGGGATCGTCGGTGCTCGCCAGCAACCGCGTCTGCGCGGAAGAGAGAGCCTCGAGCCGGCCCATGCTGCGAGCGATCCAGTGCCGGACCTCGTCGACCGGAGCGTCGATGACGACCTCGATCGGATACTTCCAGCCCATCGCCAGATGCTCCTCGACGACCGCGAGCGGGTCGAGCTCGGCCGGAGCGCAGAACTCGCCGCCGGTCTCCTGGACGCCGATCACCTTGTCCACGCGCAGCACGCGCTGCGCCTCCTTGGCGTGTGACCAGCACAGCAGGTACCAGCGCCCACGCCGTACGACGACCGCCCAAGGGTCGACGTCCATCGACGCGACCCGGTCCGGGCGGAGGCCGTAGTCGATGACGACGCGGCGCCGCTCGGTGCTGGCGGCCACGAGCGCGGCGGCGATCGCGGGCTCGGGAGCGCGGATGCCGGGGTCGGCTGCGCGGGCGCTGACCTGGCGGATGGCGTCGGTCGAGCGGGCGATCGGTTCGGGCAGCACGCGGATGATCTTGCCGAGGGCGGTGTCGACCGGGTCGTCGGCGCCGCGTGGGCTCTCCAACACGGCCATAACCAGGCCGAGCGCCTCGGTCGTGCTGAACATGAGTGGCGCCAGTCGCAGCCCGCGGCCGACCCGGTACCCGCCGTACGGGCCGCGGACGGACTCGATCGGGATCTCGGCCTCGCGCAGGATCGCGACGTACCGGCGGGCGGCGCGCTCGGAGACCCCGAGCTTGTCACCCAGCTGCTCGGCGGTGATGCCGGGGCGGTTCTGGATCAGCTCGAGCACCGTCAGCGTCCGCGCGGTCGGGCTCACGTCATGTGCCATCGAGAAAAGGCTAACCGAGAAGCTAGTTGGACTCCGGGAGTGAGTAAGGTTCGGAGGTTCGACTTTTGGCTTCTAGTCCCAGGAAGTTCTCGTGACCACATCCCCTCCTCAGCCGCCGCAGAACCCGTACGGCGCGCAGCCCGGCAACTACGGTCCGCCGCAGGAGCAGTTCCCGCAGTACACCCAGCCGGGCCAGCCGGCACAGCCTCAGTACGGTCAGCCCGGTCAGCCCCAGCCCGGGCAGCCCCAGCCCCAGTACGGTCAGCCGCAGGCGCCGTACGGGCAGCAGCAGCCGGGCCCGTACCAGCAGCAGTTCCCGCAGCAGGGCCAGTTCCCGCAGCAGGCGCAGTTCCAGCCGGGCACCTGCCGGTTCTGTGGTGGTTTCCCGGCGGTCGACGCGACCGTCCGCGGCCACCAGGGCATGTTGATCGTGATGCGCTGGCTGAAGCTGACCGGCCCGTTCTGCAAGACCTGCGGTACGGCGACCGTGCGCGACATGACCGCGAAGACCATGGTGCAGGGCTGGTGGGGTATCGGCTCGGCGATCGTGACGCCGTTCGTGATGCTGTCGAACATCGGTCCGGCGCAGAAGTTCAAGCAGCTGCCCGAGCCGCAGCCCGGTCCGGGCCGGCCGATGGATCCGGGCAAGCCGCTGTTCAAGCGTCCGCAGGTCTTCATGCTGCTGATCCCGATCGCGATCATCGCGGCGATCGTGATCGGCAACATCACCACCACCTCGACCTCGGAGGCCGCGGTCGGTCAGTGCGTGGTCAACAACGGCACCGACGACAACCCGAAGGTGAAGGTCCTGGACTGCAGCAAGTCCGAGGCCCAGTACCGGATCGTCGGCAAGCTGGACAACACCACCGACGACAGCCGCTGTGAGCAGTTCCCCGGCTACGAGGCGTCGTACACGGTGCGCGAGCGCTACACCCGCTACACCCTCTGCCTCGGTTCGAAGTGAGCTGAAGGGCCCGGCCGAAAAGGCCGGGCCCCGCGGTGCCTTGCTGTGGCAGGGTGACCGCGTGACTCTCACCGTCCTCGGCATCGAGGTCCCGCCGGCGTTGCTCGACAAGTGGGTCGGCTGGCTGGCGCCTGACACGCAACCGTTCTTCCTCACCCCGCAGCAGGCCGGCGCCTGGGGCTTCGAGAACGACGACCGAACGCTCAGCCCCGAGGACCGCGACACCTTTCTCCAGTACGCCGTCGACTCGAGCGCCACCGTGACCGCCTGGCTGACCGAGGCCGAGTTCGCCGCGCTCGACCAGCCGATCCGGGCGCAACTCGTGCGGGCCCAGGTCCGCCACGGCCGAGGTTCGGTCCCGACGGTACGGCGCTGGCAGCAGCTGATCGGCCCTGCCCTCAAGGAACAGGCCGACGGCCACCGGTTCGTCTGGTGGAAGTCGCTGCTCGCCGATCATGCGGCCGAGATCCTGCCGGTGGTCGTCAGCGAGGACTTCGGCCCGAGCCGCCACGCCGAGGTGCGCAACTGGCCGGCCTCACTCCCCCGCGCCCGGCAGCTCGCCGGGACGTTCGCCGACGGCAGCGGACCGAACTGCTTCGGCACTGTCATGGCGGCCGCCGGGGTCGAGGGCGCGGACAGCGTCTGGATGTTGTGCGAACCGTTCGAGGAGTGGCTGGCCGAGCACACCGTTCCGGGCGGCCGCGACGACGAGCCCGGCACCGTCTTCGTCTGGCGCAACGACCGCCTTCAGCACGCAGCGATCACGATCGGCGGTGGGTGGATGCTGCACAAGCCCGCGCAACAGTGGTGGGCGCCGCGCAAGGTCCGGACCGTCGACGAGGTACGCCGCGCCACGCGGACGGTCGGGTGGCGGTTGTCGCGCCATAGGCTGATTGGGTGAGGCTACTGGTCACCGGCGCGGCCGGCCTGCTCGGCCGCGAAGTGGTGCGCCTGGCCGACCACGACGTGGTGCCCACGTATCACTCGACCCCGGTCGAGGGCGGCGTACGCCTCGACGTCCGCGATCGCGACGAGATCGACGCGGTGATGCGGCGGGTACGACCGGACGCGATCATTCACGCCGCGTTCAAGCAGGACGACTGGGTCACGACCGCGACAGGGCCGGCCAACCTCGCAGTGGCTGCTCGCGACGTGCGGCTGATCTTCGTCTCGACCGACGCCTTGTTCGCGAGCAGCATCGACTCGTACGACGAAGACGCCGTACCGTGCCCGACTACGCCGTACGGGGCGGCGAAGGCGGCTGCCGAGACCGCGATCCGCGCGATCCATCCGGACGCCCTGATCGCCCGTACGTCGCTCATCGTCGGATCAGAAGGCCGGTCGGAGTCGGAGCGGCTGACGCATGCGCTCGCCGGCGGCGGATCCGGGGCACTGTTCGTCGAGAACGTCCGCTGCCCGGTGCATGTCACCGACCTGGCGACCGCGCTGCTCGAACTCACGCCATCGGATCGCACGGGCGTCGTACATCTGGGCGGCCCGGAGGCGGTCAGCAGGCTGGAGCTGGGGCGACTGATCGCCATCCGCGATGGGCTCGATCCGGATGCGCTGCCGTCGGTGCCGGGTGCGGTCTCGCACATCCGGCTCGACAGCACGCGGACGCAGCGACTGATTGGGACCAGGCTGCGTCCGGTGAGTGAGTTCCTCAGACCGCTTCGGTCGTGACCGGCGTACCGAGCTCGACGGTGCGGCTCACCGTGCAGAGGCGGTCGTGCGACATCTTCACCGCGCGCGGCAGCGCCTCGCGGGCCTTGTCACCGTCCTCGCCCTCGGGGAACCGGATCGTGAACTCGACCGCCAGGTTCTCCATCCGGTTGCCCTGCTCGGCGTCGCGGACCTTGTCACCGCGGACGACCGCACTGAACTCGGTCGGTTCGGCGCGCCGGCTGACCACGACGTCGACGTCGATCGCCGAGCACGTCCCGATCGCGGCGAGCAGCAGCTCGACCGGGGTGAAGTCGGTGTCCGCGCCGCCGGAGCCGACGGTGATGCTGCCGCCGCGGTCGTTGGTCACCCGGTAGCTGCTGTTCGCCAGGCGCTCGAAGCCGACCTGACGCAGTGAGTCACCCATAGCCATCACAATCTGTTGCCCGCGGCAACGTCAGAGGTTCGCGAGCGCCTCGGCGACCGGGGTCTGTCCGGCCACGAGTTCGAGGGTGCGGCCGATCGCGGCCTTCGTCGTACAGAGCCCGGCGAGCGTGAGCGCCACGTCGTCGCGGCTGATACTGCCGCGGCCGGTCTGGTCGGCGATCAGGATCTGCCCGGTCCCGGGATCGTTGGTGAGGCCGCCCGGCCGCAGGATCGTCCAGTCCAGGTCGCGGCTGCGCAGGTCGTCCTCGGCCGCCTTCTTCGCGCGCAGGTAGATCGTGAACGTCTCGTCGTCGGTGAGCGTGTCGGCCCGGTCCGCGCCCATCGAGCTGACCTGGATGTGCCGCCGGACGCCGGCCTGCTCCGAGGCCTGCGCGAACAACGCGGCAGCTCCACGGTCAACCGTGTCCTTACGTTCGTTCCCGCTGCCCGGCCCGGCGCCCGCGGCGAAGATCGCGACATCCGCCTGCGCCAGCACCTCCGCGACCGCGTCGGCGTCGGCCTGCTCCAGATCCAGTACGGCGGCCTGCCCGCCGGCCGCGGCGATATCCGCCTCGTGATCGGGGTTGCGGACCAGCCCGACCACTTCGTGCCCGTCACCACTCAGCAGCTTGGTCAGCCGAAGAGCGATCTGTCCGTGTCCACCCGCAATCACGACTCGCATACCCCGAGCCTAGCTCGGGTCGGGCAGACTGGGTGGGTGCCGTATGCAACAGCACTTGATGGTGTCCGGATCGGTTATCAGGTCAGTGGTGAGGGGCAACCGCTGGTTCTGCTGGCCGGTCAGTCGAACAATCACACCTGGTGGGACCCGGTGCGGGCCGACTTCGAGGCGTCGTACCGGACGATCACGCTGGACTGGCGCGGTACCGGGATCAGCGACAAACCCGACGAGGTCTACAGCACTCCAGGCTTCGCCGAGGACGTGATCGCGGTGCTGGACGAGCTCGGCCTGCCGAGCGCGCATATCTATGGGACGTCGATGGGTGGGCGGGTCGCACAGTGGGTGGCGATCAACCACGCGGATCGCGTCGACCGGCTGATCCTCGGCTGTACGTCGCCTGGCCCGGCGCACGGGTTCGAGCGCAGTCAGGAGCTTCGCCGGGCGCTCGCGGACCCGGTGCGGGGCGGGCGGGTGCTGGTCGACTTGATGTACACGCCGCAGTGGCGGGCGGCGAATCCCGGTCCGTATCCGGTGCTGGGTGATCGCGACATGCCGCCGTACGCGAAGGCGCGGCACCTGGTCGCGAGCAACAAACACGAGGCGTGGGACCAGCTGCCCAAGATCACCGCGCCGACGCTCATCCTGCACGGCTCCGAGGACATCTTCAGCCCGGTCGCCAACGCCCAGGTGCTCACCAACCGCATCCCCGGGGCGCGCGCCGAGATCATCCGCGGCGCCCGGCACGCCTACTTCCACGAGTTCCACGCAGTGGCCAGCCCCCTGGCTCTGGCGTTCCTGCGGTCTGAGTAGCCCTACCCCCGGAGGATCGGGCGGAGGGCGTCGAGGACGGCGGGGTCCTCGATCGTCGAGGGGGCGGGTTCGTCGCGGCCGTCGGCGATACCGCGCATGGTTTTGCGGAGGATCTTGCCGGAGCGGGTTTTGGGCAGGCCGTCGACGACCGAGACGTCACGGAACGCGGCGACCGGGCCGATCTCGCGGCGGATCGCGGCGACCAGCTCGGCCTGCAGTACGGCGGGGTCGATGTCGACGCCGGCTTTGAGTACGACGAGACCTCGTGGCAGCTGACCCTTCAGAGCGTCGTGAACGCCGATCACGGCGCACTCGGCGACTGCTGGATGCGCAGCGAGGACGGCTTCCATGGCTCCGGTGGAGAGGCGGTGACCGGCGACGTTGATGACGTCGTCGGTGCGGCCCATCACGAAGACATAGCCGTCGGCGTCGAGGTAGCCGGAGTCGCCGGTGAGGTAGTAGCCGTCGTACTGACTGAGGTAATTGTCGACATAGCGCTCGTCGTCACCCCACAGCGTGGGCAGCGCGCCGGGCGGTAGCGGGAGCTTGATCGCGATCGCGCCCTCCTCCCCCGCCGGCTGGCGCTCACCGGAGGCGTCCAAGATCTGCACGTCCCAGCCCGGTACCGGCACGGTGGCCGAACCAGGCCTGGTCGGCAGCGGCTCGAGGCCGCGCGGGTTGGCGACGATCGGCCAGCCGGTCTCGGTCTGCCACCAGTGGTCGACGACCGGTACGCCGAGATGTTCGTGCGCCCAGCGGTAGGTCTCGGGGTCGAGGCGTTCGCCGGCCAGGAACAGCGTGCGTAACCGACTGAGGTCGTACTCGGCGGCGAGCTTCGCTTCGGGGTCGAGCTTCTTGATGGCGCGGATCGCGGTCGGTGCGGTGAAGAGTGCGCTGGCGCCGTGGTCGGCGATGACTCGCCAGAACGCGCCCGCGTCCGGCGTACCGACTGGTTTGCCTTCGTAGAGGATCGTGGTCGCGCCGACCAGAAGCGGTGCGTAGACGATGTAGGAGTGGCCGACCACCCAGCCGACGTCGGAGGCGGTCCACCACACGTCACCCGGGCCGATGTCGTAGATCGCCCGCATCGACCAGGCCAGCGCGACGGCGTGCCCGCCGTTGTCGCGGACGACGCCCTTCGGCTTCCCGGTCGTCCCGGAGGTGTAGAGGATGTAGAGCGGGTCGGTCGCGGCGACCGGGACCGGATCGACCGGATCCGCGTCGAGCGTGGCCCAGTCGAGGTCGCGCTCGCCCAAGTCTGCCTGGCAGGCGGGGCGTTGAAGGACGATCGTGTGTTCGGGTTGATGCGTGCTGAGTTCGAGTGCGGCGTCGATGATCGGCTTGTACTCGACCACGCGGGTGGGCTCGATTCCGCAGGAGGCGGAGACGATCACGCGTGGTGTCGCGTCGTCGATGCGGGCCGCGAGCTCCTTCGGGGCGAAGCCGCCGAACACGACCGAGTGGATCGCGCCGAGCCGCGCGCAGGCCAGCATCGCGATGACCGCTTCCGGGACCATCGGCATGTAGACGATCACGCGGTCGCCTTTGGCGACGCCCAGTCCGGCGAGCGCTCCGGCGAAACGGGCGACTTCGTCGCGCAGCTCGCCGTACGTGAAGGAGCGCGAGCTGCCGGTCACCGGGGAGTCGTGGATGAGTGCGACGCGGTCGCCGTGGCCGGCTTCGATGTGCCGATCGAGACAGTTGTACGACGTGTTCAGCTCCGCGTCGGGGAACCAGCGGTAGAGCGGTGCCTCGGAGTCGTCGAGTGCCCGGGTCGGTGGAGTGGTCCAGGTGATGGCCTCTGCGGCCTCCAGCCAGAAGCCTTCCGGGTCGTCCAGGCTTCGCCGGTAACTGTCCTCATACGCGCCCATGCCAGCATCGTGGCAGGGTTGACGCATGACGGTAAATGTCCAGGACGTGCAAGCAGCGGCAGAACGGATCACGGGCCGGGTACGGCGTACTCCGGTGATCGAGGTGTCACCGGGGATCGTGTTCAAGCTGGAGCTGTTGCAGCACACGGGCTCGTTCAAGCCGCGCGGTGCGTTCAACCGGCTGCTGCTGGCCAAGGAGAACGGTCAGCTCACCGGGCAGGGTGTCGTCGCGGCGTCCGGCGGGAACGCGGGGCTGGCGTCGGCGTACGCGGCGCGGGAACTCGGCGTACCGGCGCGGATCTTTGTGCCGGTCAACGCGCCCGCACCGAAGGTCGCGAAGCTGCGCACGCTCGGCGCGGAGGTGGTCCAGGTCGGCAACGAGTACGCCGAGGCCTACGCCGCTGCCGTGGTCGCGCGGGAGGAGACGGACGCGCTGCTCGTGCATGCTTTCGATCAGCCGGAGGTCGTGGCCGGTCAAGGCACGATCGGGCTTGAGCTGTTGGAGCAGGTCGATACCTTCGACACCGTTCTGGTCGCGGTCGGTGGTGGCGGGCTGGTCGCGGGGATCGCGACCGCGCTCGGCGACCGGGCCAAGGTGATCGGAGTCGAGCCGGTTCAGGCGGCTGCTCTTCATCGTGCGCTGGCGGCCGGGCAGCCGGTTGATGGTCCGGTTGGTGGTGTCGCGGCTGATTCCCTCGGGGCACGCCGGCTCGGTGAGATCGCGTTCGAGGTGGCGCAGCGCGAAGGTGTCGGGTCGTTGCTGGTCGAGGAGGAAGCGATCATCGCGGCTCGCCGCAAGCTGTGGTTCGACTACCACCTCGCCACCGAACACGGTGCAGCCACCGCCTTCGCCGCCCTCGACTCCGGCGTCTACCAGCCGGCCGACGGCGAACGTGTCGTCGTCCTGGTCTGCGGAGCCAACACCGACCCCACGACCCTGAGTTGAAGCGGACCGCCCCCACTCACCAACCTCGGCGGCACACCGCGCTCCACGCTCAGCCCACGACCTGATGGCGCCGTCCGAGGCACTTGGTGAGTGGCGCAGGTCCGCCTGCTATCTCGCCTTGGTCAGTGGGCGCGTCCGCTCGCCTCTACCTCACCTTGGGTTTGTCGTCGGCGAGGAGCCAGGCGGCGAGGATGCCGGCAATGGCGCCGAAGAGGTGGCCTTGCCAGGAGATGCCGTCTTGCGGCAGGAGGCCGCCGAGCAGGGCGCTGCCCCAGACGCCGATCACGAGGACCCCGACCAGGACCTGGCTGATCCGGCGGTTGAAGATGCCGCGGGCGACCAGGTAGGCGGCGTAGCCGAAGACGACGCCGCTGGCGCCGATCGTGATGGTGTTCGGCGGGGAGATCAGCCAGGTGCCGAAGCCGCCGATGACCGCGACCACCGCGGTGACGGCGGCCAGCCGGGCGGCGCCGCTGAAGGCGATCAGCGCCCCCAAAGTGACGAGCGGAAGCGTGTTCGAGATGAGGTGACCGAAGCCGAGGTGCAGGAACGGCGAGGTGATGATGCCGACCAGGCCCTCGGGGTCGCGCGCGACGATCCCGTACTGGTCGAGGCGGCCGTGCAGCGCGGTGTCGACGACCTCGCTGATCCACATCAGCCCGATCAGCACCGCGAGCAGCTTCAGCCCACTGCCGATCCGGGAGGTGTCGACCGCCCGCCCGGTCCGCTTCGCCGGCGTCTGAAAGCTCATGACTCAACGATGCCGTACGCCGCCAAGTCTCAAGGCGCGGCGGGCGCGGCGACAGCGCAGCGTGATCTCTGAAATACTCAAGGTGGTTGTCGAGTGGGGGCTTTGGGGGAACACGATGCCGATCGCTGTCTACGTGCTCGGGTTGAGCATTTTCGCGCAAGGGACGTCCGAGCTGATGCTGGCCGGTCTGCTGCCCGAGCTGTCCGACGACCTCGGCGTCTCGATCCCGGCCGCCGGTCTGCTGATCTCGGCGTTCGCGCTCGGAATGTTGCTCGGCGCACCGATTCTGGCCGTGCTCACGCTGAAATGGTCGCGGCGCACCGCGCTGCTGCTGTTCCTCGGCATCTTCACCCTGACCCACGTCGCGGGCGCCCTCACGCCGAACTACGAGGTCCTGCTCGTCACCCGCATCGTCGGAGCCTTCGTGTACGCCGGTTTCTGGTCGGTCGCCGCGGTCACGGTCGTGGCGCTGGTTCCGGCCAATCGCCGGGCGCGGGCGATGAGCATCGTCACCGGCGGTCTGACGATCGCGACCATCGTGGGGCTGCCGATCGGCACGGTGCTCGGTCAGAACCTCGGCTGGCGGGCGGCGTTCTGGACCGTCGCCGGTCTCTGCCTGCTCGCGACGGCCGGCGTGGTGCGGACGATTCCGCCCGGCCGACCGGATCCGGCGGCCGCGCCCAAAATGCGGGCGGAGCTGCGAGCTCTGAGAAGCCCGCGGTTGTGGCTCGCGTTCGCGACGACCGCGCTGGTGACGGCGTCGATCCTGGTCGTGTTCAGCTACCTCGCGCCGCTGCTCATCCAGACCACCGGTCTGCCGGCAGGCGCCGTACCGGGAGTGCTGGCGCTCTACGGGCTCGGCTCGTTCATCGGGATCGCGCTCGGCGGCCGGACCGCGGACGCGATGCCGTTCCACACGCTCTTCACCGGGATCAGCGGGCTGATCGTGCTCTCGGCCGTGCTCGCGCTTGCCGCCGGCAACCCGGTCGTGGCGGTCGCGACGATCTTCCTGCTCGGCGGCTTCGGTTTCGCGGTGAACCCGGCGCTCAACGCACGGGTCTTCAGTCTCGCCGGAGACGCCCCGACGCTGGCGACCGCGACCAACTTCTCGGCGTTCAACATCGGCATCACGCTCGGGCCGTGGCTCGGTGGGCTCGCGATCGACGCGGGAGCGGGATATCGCTCCCTCGGCTGGATCGCCGTGGTCACCGGGCTCACGGCCCTCGCGACGGTCGTGGTGGCTGCCTATCTGCCGGTCAGTTCACCGGACCACTCGGGTCGAGGTGCGACGGATCGAACTCGGCCGTCCGCTTGAAGACGTACTTGTTCAGCACCCAGGTGAGCGCCCACAGCGCGACCCCGAGCACCATCAGCCAGCCGGCGATCTTGTAGTCCTTCGTCGCCCGCCCGGACAGCGGGCTGGCCAGGTAGACACACAGGACGGCGCCGATCACCGGCAGCGCGGTCGGGGCCCGGAAGTGCTTGTGCTCGACCCGGTCCCGGCGCAGCACCAGGACGGCGACGTTCACGATCGCGAACACGCACAGCAGCAGGAACGCCGTCGTACCGCCGAGCGCGGTCAGGTCGGCGTACCCGATCAGGACGAAGGCGAGCGCGGTGGTGAAGAAGATCGCCACGTACGGCGTCCGCCGCTTGTGCAGGACGCGGCCGAGCGGACCCGGCAGCACCTTCTCGTGGGACATGCCGTAGAGCAGACGGCTGGCCATCAGCATGTTGATCAGCGCCGAGTTGGCGACTGCGAACATCGTGATCCAGGCGAAGATCTCGAGTGGGAACCCTGGTGCGCCGGCCTTGATCACTTCGAGCAGTGGCGCGTCGCCCTCGCTCAGCTTGTCCGGCGGCACCAGCGCGATCGCGGAGATCGCGACCGCGACGTAGATGACACCGGTGATGCTCAGGCCGAGCAGCATCATCTTCGGGAAGATCTTGACCGGGTCCTTGGTCTCCTCGGCCATGTTCACCGAGTCCTCGAAGCCGACCATCGCGAAGAACGCCAGCGCGGTCGCGGCGGTCACCGCACCGAACGGCGACTCCCCGTCCGGCACCTTGAACTCGGTCAGCCGCGCGGTGTTGCCGTCACCGTGGAGCAGCGCCCAGGCGCCGATCGCGATCACGATCAGCAGACCGGTCAGCTCGACACAGGTCAGGACGACGTTGGCCTTCACGCTCTCGCCGACGCCACGCAGGTTCACGATCGCGATCAGCGTCATGAACCCGAGCGCGGTGAGCATCAGCCACGAACCGTGCTCCTTGCTGACCCCGATCGCGGTGAAGAAGTTCGCCGAGAACGACTTCGACGCGCTGGAGGCCGAGGTGAGTCCTGAGCACATCACCGCGAAGGTGAGCAGGAAGGTCAGGAAGTGGATCCCGAACGCCTTGTGCGTGTAGACCGCCGCACCACCGGCCTTCGGGTACTTCGTGACGAGCTCCAGGTAGGCGGTCGCGGTCAGCATCGCCACGACGAACGCGCACAGGAACGGCAACCACACCGCGCCGCCGACCTGACCGGCGACCTTCCCCGTCAGCGCGTACACGCCGGTGCCGAGAATGTCGCCGACCACGAACAGCAGCAACAGGCCGGGACCCATGACCCGTTTCAGTTCGGGGCGATCGCCGGTCGCAGGCGCTGCGGTGGCGCCTGAGGTGTCGCTCATTGTGCCTCCCTGGATTCGGTGCGTCAGTGGACCATATCCAAGGGTGCTCCGCCACGCCCCGTTTGCGCAGGGCGTGGCCGGAAAATGCCCGCCCGATCAGCAGGTGGCGAGCATGCTCTGCAGCGCGGTCTTCTCTGCCGCCTGCAGGGACAGGCCGTAGGTGTGCTTCACCCAGATCCACTCGCGGGCGTAGACACAGTGCACGGCAGTGTTGGTCGGCTTCCAGGCGGACGGGTCCTTGTCGCCCTTCGAGCGGTTGCTCGAGGCCGTGACCGCGATCAGCTGAGCGATCGTGAGGTCGTTGGCGAACTGCTCACGCTTCGCCGTGGTCCAGCCGCTCGCCCCGGACTTCCATGCTTCGGAGAGCGGGACGATGTGATCGATGTCGATCGCCGAGTCGTCGGTCACCCAGACGGCGTCGTACACGCTGTACCAGCGGCCGGCCGTCGGCTCGCAGTTGCTGTCGACACTGACGCCGGTGCCATCACGCTTGAGAACTTCGTCGCGGGTGTCGCAAGCCCCCGAGACCGTGTGCCAGTGCGGGAACTTGTCGCGGGAGTACCCGGTGCTCGACCCTTCGGCCTTAACGGTCAGGGCGTTCAGCTGGGTGGTCGCCGTACTGGCACTCGGCGGGGTCGGCGGATACGCGAAGGCTGGGCTCGAAGCGAGCAACCAGACGAAGACGGCGGAGATCAGCAGGGCGGTGAGACGTCGCATCGGTCAGGCCTTCCGAAGGGCGGATCCCCCCTGACGTGCTGCCTCAAGCCTTCCCCGGACTGCTCAAACCGGAAACCACCCAGTGGTGAAAGGCGGGTGAACGCTCGGCCGAACCAGCAGCACCAGCACGGCGTCACACGACCATGCGAGACCTCGAATGGGACGGCTGCAGCAATGTCCGGGACCTGGGTGGCCTGGGGAGGATGCGGCCGGGTGCGATCGTGCGCATGGAGGCCCCGACCCTACTGACCGCGAGCGGGTGGTCCGCGGCGTGGGCGTACGGGATCCGCACCATCCTCGATCTGCGGCACGTGGACGAACGAGATCCGGATCAGGTGCCAAGATCGGCGGGGATCGCCGTTGTGCGGGTACCACAGGACCCTGCAAGAGACACCGCGTTCTACAAGCACTGGTCGCGGCTCGACAACCTGGCTTCGCCGCTCTACTTCCCCGCGCTGCTGGCGGAGTACCCACAGGTCATCGTGGCCGCGGCCCGGGCGATCGCCAACGCTGCGCCGGGCGGCGTGGTGATCCACTGCGCCAGCGGCAAGGACCGCACCGGGCTCCTGTCGCTGGCGCTGCTCGCACTGGCCGGCGCCGAGCCGCAGGAGATCATCGCCGACTACCTGCGCACCTTCGACCGCATGAAGCCTCGGTGGGACGAACTGGGCATCCGGGATCAGCTCACTGCGGTGACCGAGATCCTGACCGCCCACGGCACCACCGTCGAGGCGTCGCTCACCTCGACCATCGAGTCGTTGGCCATGCCTGATTTCCTCCTGGCCAACGGCCTTCGGCCCGACGAACTCGACGCCCTGCGCGCCCGGTTGCTGACCACCTGACCGCGTGGTCGATCAGTCGCGCTCGACCACGGTGAGGGTCCAGCCTGACGATGCCGGCTCCAGTTCGGCGTTCCAGCGGTCACTCACCAGCTTGTGCAGTGCCTTCGGGGTGCCGGGGTCCTTGCCGGACTCGAGTATGTGCCGCGCGACTAGACCGCGAGTGTGCTTGGCCATGTGCGACACCACCGTCCGTACGCCCTCGCGCTCGCGGACCACGTTGACCGACACCCACTTGGCCGGGCTCGCAGGACGCCAGGCGGCGACATAGGTGGAGGAACGGCAGTCGACGATGACGCCTTCGTGGCCAAGGGCAGCGGCCAGCGGCTCGCGCCACACTCCGGCGAGCGGTCCGTGGCCGGGCAGCGTCGTACCCATCGACAGCCGGTACGGCGGCACGCGGTCGCCCGGCCGGAGTGCGCCCCAAGCAGCGGAGACGACCAGCAGGCGGTTCGCCGCGCGACGCTTCGTGCCCGCGGACAGCGTCGAGTAGCCGAGAGCGTCGTACAGAACACCGGAGTACAGCTCAGAAACCGGTACGGCGGGCTCCGTGCGCCAGCGCGTGTTGCGCTCTACCTCGGGCCGCAGCGAAGCGCCGACGCCGAGTACGCCGTACGCGTCCTCGGAGGCGGACACCTTGGCGAGCGTCTCGAGGACCTGCTCGCGGACCGGGTTGAGCTCGGGGAACGACAGCGTGCCGAAGTCGACGGCGCGGCCGCGGGAACGGCCGGTCTTGCCCTCGGACGGCGGCAGGAGGATCAGGGTCACGTCAGCTCGTCCAGCACGGCGAGGTCCTCGAGTGTCGGGTTCCAGGTGCCGGCCGCGACGTTCTGCGCGATCTGCTCCGGGCTGGTGGCGCCGGCGATCACCGAGGCGACCGCGGGCTGCGCGGCCAGGCCGCCGATCGCGACGTCGATCATGGTCAGGTCGCGCTCGGCCGCGAAGGTTTCGAGCGCCTCGATCTTGTCGAAGTCGGCCTTCGCCAACCGCTGCGGCTGTCCCGCGAGCCGCGTGCCTTCGGGTGCATCTGCGCCGCGCTTGTACTTGCCGGTGAGCAGACCGGCCGCGAGCGGGAAGTAGGGCAGGATGCCGATCCCCAGGTGCTCACACGCGGGAACCAGCTCGTCCTCGACGTCGCGCTCGAGCAGCGAATACTGGTTCTGAGCGCTGATGAAGTGTTGGTGACCACCGGTCCGAGCGGCCCAGTCTGCGTCCACCACCTGCCAGGCGGCGAACTGTGAGCTGCCGAGGTAGCGGACTTTGCCTTCGGCAACGAGCTCGCTGAGCGCGGCCAGGGTCTCCTCGATCGGAGTGACCGGGTCCGGTACGTGCAGCTGGTAGAGATCAATCCAGTCCGTCCCGAGCCGGCGCAGGCTCGACTCGACCGCCCGGCGGATGTAGCGGCGGGAGCCGCGCACGCCCCAGTCCGGGCCGTTGTCGCCGTGCATGTCGCCGCCGAACTTCGTCGCGACGACCACCTGGTCACGCCGTGAGCCCAGCGCCTTGCCCAGCAGCTCCTCGCTGGAGCCGAGGTCACCGCGGTAGACGTCGGCGGTGTCGAACAGGGTGACTCCCGCGTCGACAGCGGCGTTCACGACCGCATCGGTTCGGGTGCCGTCGAGGCGACCACCGAAGTTGTTGCAGCCCAACCCGACCACACTCACTGTGAGGCCGGAGTCACCCAGTTGCCGGTACTCCATAGTGCTCATGAACGCAGCCTAGCCACCGCATACAGTTGCGGGCATGCCGAGTCTCTCCGTCGACGGCGCCCGCACCAGGGCCGCCGCACTCACCGTCCACTCGTACGACGTCGATCTCGACCTCACCCAGGGCGAGCGCACGTTCGGATCCACCACCGTCGTCCGGTTCGCCGCCGCTGAACCGGCCAGCTGGGTCGACGTGAAGCCGGACGAACTGTTGTCGGTGACGCTGAACGGGGACCCGGTCGACGTCGCCGGACTGACCGACGGGCGGCTCGAGCTGACCGGCCTGCAGGCCGAGAACGAGCTGGTCGTGGTGGCCTCGATGGCCTACACGCACGACGGTGAGGGCATCCACCGCTCGGTCGACGCGGCCGACGGTCTGGTCTACACCTACGGGATGTCGTTCCTGGACGCGGCGCCGCGGGTGTTCGCGTGTTTCGACCAGCCCGACCTCAAGGCGCCGTACCGGATGAAGGTGACCGCGCCGCCGGAGTGGCTGGTGCTGGGCAACGGCGCCGCGACGCAGGTCTCCCCCGGTCGCTGGGAGCTGGCCGAGACCAAGCCGCTGTCGACGTACTTCGTCACGATCGTGGCCGGGCCGTACCACCAGGTCACCGACTCCCACGACGGGATCGCGCTCAGCGTGGTCGCGCGGCAGTCGCTGAAGGAGGCGGTGGACCGCGAGGCGCCCGACGTCTTCCGGGTCACCAAGCAGGCCTTCGACGAGTACCACCGCATGTTCGGCTACCGGTACCCGTTCGGTGAGTACCACCAGGCGTTCGTGCCGGAGTTCAACGCCGGCGCGATGGAGAACCCGGGCTGCGTGACGTTCCGCGACCAGATGATGTTCCGCTCGGTCGCGACCGACGCCGAGCGCGGCAACCGCGCCCGCACGATCGTGCACGAGATGGCTCACCAGTGGTTCGGCGACACGGTCACCATGAAGTGGTGGAACGACCTGTGGCTGAACGAGTCGTTCGCCGAGTACATGGCGCACCGGGTCTCGACCGCGGCCACCGACTACCAGGACAACTGGATCGACTTCGCCTACATCCGCAAGTGGTGGGGGCTGCAGGCCGACCAGCGCTCGTCGACGCACCCGGTCGCGGCCGATCCGGTCAAGGACGCGATCTCCTCGCTCGACGACTTCGACGGCATCTCCTACGCCAAGGGCGCGGCGGTGCTGAAGCAGCTGAACAACTACCTCGGTGACGACGTCTTCCTGGCCGGCGTCATCGCGCACATCCGCGCCGCCGAGTTCGGCAACGCGACCTTCGGCGACCTGCTGGCCAAGTGGACCGAGGCCGGCGCGGTCGACATCGACACCTGGGCGCAGAACTGGCTCCGTACGCCGGGCCTCGACACGATCAGCGCGGTCCGGACGCCGGACGGCATCAAGCTGCGCCGGACCGCTCCGGAGCAGTTCCCGGCGCAGCGGCCGCACAAGCTGACGGTCGGCGGGTACGACGCGGACGGCAACGCCACGATCGTCGATGTCGTGGTCGACGCCGACGAGGTCGACGTACCGCTGGACCCGGCGACGCTGGTCGTCATCCCGGACACCGGTGACGACACCTGGGCGAAGATCCGGCTCGACGCGGACAGCCTCGCGAACCTGACCGCCGTACTGCCGAAGATCACCGACGGGGTGACACGGGCCGTCGTCCTGAACAGCGTGCGCGACTCGGCGGCGGACGCGGAGCTCGACCCGAACCTCGCCTTCGACATCCTGCTCGGCATGCTCGCCGGCGAGGCCAGCGATATCGCCGTCGGCACCATGGTCGGCTGGGCGCGCAGTCACGTCCTGGGCGGCTACCTCCCGTACGACGAGGGCCGCGCGCGCCTCGAGCAGGTGCTCGCGGACCGGCTTCCGGAGCTGGAGGCCGGCTCCAGCGTGCAGCTCGCCGTGGTCCGCGCCTACACGCAGTTCAGCGCGGACGCCGACCGGCTGAAGGGCTGGCTGACCGGCGACGGCGTACCCGACGGAATCACGATGGACGCGGACCTGCGCTGGCTGGTCACGCTGCAGCTCGCGCGGCTCGGCGCGATCGGTGACACGGAGATCGATGCGGAGCTCGAGCGCGACGCCTCCTCCGAAGGCCGCGAGCACGCGACGCGTTGCCGTGCGGCGCTGCCGACGGCGGCCGCCAAGGAACGCGCCTGGGCTCAGATCATGACCGACGGCGAGCTGTCGAACTACGAGCTCGACGCTGCGGCCGAGGGCTTCTGGCACCCGGCGCAGCGGGAGCTCACCGCGCCGTACGTCGAGCGGTACTTCGCCGAGATCCCGGGAACCGAGAAGTTGCGGACCGGGTTCGTCGTGGCGGCCGTGGCGAGCCGCAGCTTCCCGCGGTTCGAGATCGACGAGCAGGTCGTGGCGCGGTCCGCCGATCTGGTGGCCGACGACTCCGTGGCGGCCGGTATCCGGCGGTCGGTGGGTGACCGCGCCGACGACGTGAAGCGGGCGCTCGCCGTGCGTTCGGCGTACGGCGTCTGATTCGTAATGTTGACCAGGGCTCTGTGTCGCTGCGGTCACGGCGGGTTGTGACTACTGTGACTGGTGTGACGTAAAGGGCCCTGGTGAGCAGCATGAAGGTGATTTCGTGACCTAATCTCCACAATGACCGACCGGTACGGCGTGCCGGTCTTTGGTCAGGCCCCCGTCCCGGGAGAGACTGTCGAGAACCGCACAGGAGAACAAAGGCAATGCGCGAGGCGAGGCTCGTCGGTCTGAGCCAGGACGGCACCAAGCTGGTCCTGGCGATGCCTGAGACGGGTGAGGAGTTCGCCGTTCCGGTCGACGACCGGTTGCGTGCGGCCCTGCGCGGCGACCGTGCCCGACTCGGCCAGCTGGAGATTCAAATGGAGAGCGCGCTGCGCCCACGAGACATCCAGGCTCGGATCCGCGCCGGGGAGAGTCCCGAGGCGGTCGCGGCCGTTGCCCAGATGCCGATGGAGCGCGTGATGGCGTTCGCCGGCCCGGTGCTGGCCGAGCGCGACCACATCGCGAACCTCGCCCAGCGTGCCTCAGTGCGCCGCCGCGGCGGCGCCGACGCGCCGACCCGCAATCTCGGCGCCTGGGTCACCGAGCGCCTGCGCACCCGGCACGTCGACCCGGCCACCGCCGACTGGGACGCCTGGCGCCGCGACGACGGCCGCTGGCAGGTCCGCGTCTCGTACTTCGTCGAGGCCGAGGACCTCTCCGATCCCGATTCGGAGCAGAAGGAAGAGAAGATCGCTCTCTTCGCGTACGACGCTCCCGGGCGCTACGCCGTACCGGACGACGACGAGGCGCGCTGGCTGGTCGGCGAGCAGGCTCAGGTCATGCCGCCACCGGTGCAGCCGGTCCACCAGCCCGGCGAGCGGCGGCTCGCGGCTGTCGCTGACATCGACCTGTCGCTGGCGCCGGATCACGGAGCCGACTCCTACGAGGCCGGGTTCGAGGACACGATCAGCCTGCCGCGTCGCAACCACCCTGGGAACCAGCCGGTTTCCCGCGACACCGAGCGTGGCCCGCGCCGCGTGCACTCGGTCCCGAATCCGGATGAAGAGCCGACGCTGATCGACGTACCGATCGAGCAGCCGCCGGCGTTGCACCCGACCGTTCGCGCGGTCGAGCGGCCAACACAGCCGCCGGCGGAGTTCGCTCCCCCGGAAGAGCGCGCGGCGGCGCCGTCCAACCCGTTCACCGAGCGGCGCGACGTGCAGCCGTATCAAGAGTCGCGGAACGCTCCCGAGCGTCCTGCTGAGCCGTCGCGCGGCGAGCAGCCGCCGTACGAGCGTCCTGTGGCGGCGCCTCCTGCATCGCACGAGCGTCCAGCTCCGACCAGTCCTGGTCAGCCGACCTACGAGCGGCCGGCCGCGGTGCCTCCTGCGGCGCACGAGCGGGCGCCGCAAGGTCAGCCGACCTCCGCGCCTCCCGCTCAGCCGACGTACGAGCGACCGGCCGCAGCTACTCCCCCAGCACCTGTGCGCCCGGCCGAGCAGCGACCGACGCCGCGTCCTGCCGAACCGGGTCCGGCCGCCTCACGTCCTGCCGCTCCGCCGCAGCCCGGCGACGCGTCTCCGGCCGAGGAGGCTCCGGCCGCTCAGGAGCAGCTGCCCGCCGAGCCGGCTGCCGAGGCCGCGCCTGCGGAGGAGCCCAAGAAGAAGCCTGCCCGGCGCGGTTCGAAGCGTGCCAGCGTGCCGAGCTGGGACGAGATCATGTTCGGCAAGAAGGCCGACTGACGCGCTTCCACCGACGAACCCGCACCGATCTCCGGTGCGGGTTTTGTTGTTCCTACGGACAGTTGTCCCAGATCGCGGACGGTGTTGTCGCCACGGTCGAGCTCTGCCATGATCGTCCGCATGCAGAACCTGCTGTGTTGTTGCTGTTGTTGTCGCTGACGCGCGCCGTCTCCGGCGCACGAGGCCCTGCCCTTTCCCAGGCCCGCCCGCCGACACCAGCACCCACAGGATCCTGCACCCATGAACCTCCCGGCCTTCGCCGATCTCCTCGCGTCCCGCGGCCTTCGTCTGCTGCCCGGCTCCCACGCCGTACCGGTCGAGCTGCTCGTCCAGCTGCCTGACGCCACGATCGCCCGCTTCACCGCCCGCGGCACCACGCTGCAGCTGCAGCACTACCCCGCCGAAGCCCTCACCGCGATCACCATCGCCGCCGAATGCGGCTGCGGCGACCACCACCCCCAGACCGGCCCCGCCCGCGTCACCCTCAGCCGGTACGCCGTCCCCACCGACGAGCGCACCATCGACGGCGAACTAGCCTTCGGCTGGACGTCGCACGAGGCTGGCCTCCTCCGCCTGACCGACGCCGCCACCCACTTCTTCACCCTCCTCGAGTCCCTCCAAGCGCCAGCCCGCCAACTAGTCGGCGTCGCCTGACCTCGATCTCATTTCATGGGCCCGCCCATCGCGTTGTGGGTGGACCAACCGCATGCCGTGGGCGGACCCACACTCGCGTGGGTCCGCCCACCAAACAACGACGGACTGGTGGACCGTGTGCAGTGGACCGCACCACTCACGCGCCCGGCGGCCGATCCGTTCGACGGCCGGCCGGCAACAGCCCTCCGAGGCGGTTGCCCAATGGCGTAGTGCGGACCGCCAGGCCATCACAACTGAACCTGTTCGGAGAAGCGCCGCGTGAGACTCCGGCCAGCTAGCGATTGTGATGGCCTGGGCGTCCGCGCCGGCGGGTGTCGGTGGCACGGGATCGTGATGGTGGGGTCGGCCGGCGGGTGTCGGCTGATGCTCGCGGACTCCCACCACCCGGTTCGGCTGAGAATTTGCCAGGTCTTGAATTAGTAACACGCTTGGTTTAACTTATCGGCGCCTGCCCCTGTGCGCTTCCGGACCGCCACCTGGAGACCAGCATGACCAGACGTCTGCTTGCCCGGTTCCTGCCCGCCCTCCTGCTTGCCGGCGCGATCGCTGTGCCTCAGCACGCGCAGGCGGCGACCATGTATCCGAGTGGTGTGGGGGCCGATCTCGGCCCGGCGCCGACCACGCTGGGGGTGAAACCGGCGGCCGGGGACGACCCGGCTGGGTTGCGGACCGGGACCGAGCAGGGACGCGGCTACTGGCAGACCGATCCGGCGGCCGGCACCGGCTACTTGGAGTTCGACGTCGACCGGGACTACGTGGACGAGATCGGCACCGACGACGTCCTGGTGACGGTGACGTATCTCGACCGTGGGACCGGCAGCCTCGAGCTCCAGTACGACGCCGCCTCCAACCCGCAGGCCGACGCGACCGACGTGAAGCTGACCGGCAGCGGCCAGTGGAAGACCGGGATCTTCGAGCTGACCGGGATCGGGTTCACCAACCGGCTCGGGGACGCCGACATCCGGCTGTTCGGCAGCGCGGACATCACGGTGGCCGGCCTCCGCATCAGTACGGCGGGAGCTTCCGTCCAGCTCGGCGCGACACCGGACCAGGCCGGCATCAGCCCGCGAGCCGGTGACCGCGCCGAGAACCTGGTGACCGGCGTACTGGACGGGCGCGCGTACTGGCAGACCGACCGGACTGCTCCGGCGCCGGGGACGAACTTCTTCTACATGAACGTCTCCGACACCTACCTCTACAACAACCGCAGCCTGGTGCTGGTCAGCATCGACTACTTCGACGCGGGCAACGGGCAGTTCGGTCTGCACTACGACTCGCCGGGCTCGACGATCCCGGAGATGTTCAAGAACTCGGAGGTCGTTCAGTACGGCGACACCAAGACCTGGAAGACCTACACGTTCGCACTGCCGGACGCCGTCCTGACGAACCGGTCGAACGGCGGCGACTTCCGCATCCACAACGGTGATGGAACGGTCGACCTCAAGGTCGCGGCGGTCCGCGTGGCCAAGGTCGCGACCACGCTGAACGTGACCGAGGGCCTGGTCGATCTCATCAACGCGGCGACCCGCGTGGAGAAGGCAGCGCGCGAGGGCAAGCGCGACGGGCAGTACCCGGTCGGGAGCCGGGCGACGCTGCGGCAGGCGATCGAGGACGCGCGCACAGTCGCGACCACGCCGGGTGCGACCGACGTACAGGTTAAGGAGGCGCTCCAGGCGCTGCAGTCGAAGCTCGACGCATTTACTGCCGCGGTTGTGGACACCAAC
The DNA here is from genome assembly GCF_040605415.1 of Kribbella sp. NPDC005582. Lineage (NCBI taxonomy): Bacteria > Bacillati > Actinomycetota > Actinomycetes > Propionibacteriales > Kribbellaceae > Kribbella > Kribbella sp. NPDC005582. Next base: position 1,121,782 of record NZ_JBEXCU010000003.1, on the reverse strand, counting down.
TTCGCCAGCACCGGTACGGCGTCCGCCAGCGGCGGCACCGGAGCGGCCAACGTCAACGACGGCGACCACCAGACCGCATGGACCAGCGGTCCCGGCGATTCGTGGTTGCAGCTCGACCTCGGCAAGGCTCGACCGGTCAACGATGTCCGGGTCGAGTGGGCGCAGGCCTACTCCCCCGACTACACCGTGCAGGTCTCGAACGACGGCCAGAAGTTCACCACCGTCGGCCGCACCGGATCGCCGGGCGGCAACCAGTTCAGCAGGACGCGGTTCGCCACGACCAGCGCTCGCTACGTCCGGGTCGTGATGACCGGCGCCGACTCCTACATCGTCCGCGAGCTGCAGCTTCGGCTCGTCCCGGTCGTGGCCCCGAAGCCGCGGCTGGTGGACACCGTGAACCCGACCGAGGACGGCGTGGTCGCCGACTTCGACGCCACCGCGTACGGCGCCGACCGCAGCGGGCGGAAGGATTCGACCAAGGCGATCCAGGCTGCGATCTACGCGTGCCAGGACGCGGGCGGTGGCACGGTGTGGCTGCCGGCCGGCAAGTACAAGGTGACCGACACGATCGAGGTACACGCGTTCTGCACGCTCCGCGGTGACCGCCGCGACCCCGACAAGAAGCGCGCAGGCGACTACGGCACGGTCGTGATCGCCGACCTGAAGTCCGGGGACGACGGCCCGAGCCTGTTCCGGGTCGGCGGGAGCGCCGGCGTCCTCGGCGTGACCACCTATTACCCGAACCAGAACGCCACCGACCCGGTCCCGTACAACTACACCTTCGAGGTGCCCGGCGGCGCCTGGATCGGCAACGAGAACTACATGATGTCGACGATCGCCGACATCACCATGCTGAACTCGTACCGCGGCATCGGCATCAGCACGATGCCGAACGACCGCGGTAACGCGCCGAGCTCCGGCCAGGTGCACGAGTCGACGACGATCCGCAACATCCGGGGGACCGCGCTCTTCGAGGGCGCTCGCGCCTACAACGGCGCCGACGTCGGCACCTGGGAGAACGTTGCTTTCAGCAACAGCTACTGGGCGTCGGCGCCCGCGGCGTACCGACCGCCGGCGCGTGCGGCGCTCGACGCCTGGACGCGGAAGAACGGCACCGGTCTGGCGCTCGGCGATCTCGAGTGGGATCAGTTCCACCAGATCGCGCTCTCCGATTACCACACCGGGATCCACGTGGTGGCCGGTCAGCGCGCGCAGTTCACCGGGAGCTTCGTGCAGCTGGACATCCGCCGCACCGATGTCGGGGTGCTGGTCGACGAGATGGACAGCCGCTGGGGCTGGCAGGTCGCCGGTGGGCGGATCGAGGGCAGCGAGCACGCGATCGTCAACAACTCGCAAGGCTACGTGAAGCTCACCGGGGTAGCGCTCTCCGGCGCTCTCGCCGGCACGATTCACCAGATGAGCGGGACGGCGCCGAGCTACACCCAGAGAGCGCTCCCCAAGCCGAAGCAAAGCCTGTACGTCGCCAATGCGCCGCACGGAATCGGGTACCTCCCGGCCGCCGACGCGACCAGCGCCGTACAGAAGGTGCTCGACCAGGCCGGGCGGAACGGCGGCGGCATCGTCTACCTGCCGGCGGGCTGGTACCGGATCAGCACGCACCTAAGCGTTCCCGCAAAGGTCGAGCTGCGCGGCGCATCCGCCGTACCGAACCGGGACCAGGGCGGCGCCAGCTACGGAACCGTGCTGCACGCCTTCGAGGGTCGCAACAAAGCCGACGGCACCCCGCTCCTCACGCTCGGCAAGTCAGCCGGTGTCCGTGGGCTGCGCGTCTTCTATCCGGAGAACAACCCGGGCAGCGCCGACGGCGTCGTCCCCTACCCGTACGCCGTCCGCGGTCACGCCGGCGGGAACTACGTCATCAACGCCGGCTTCCCGAACACCTGGAACGGCATCGACCTGCGCGGGGACCACACCGTCGTCCGCAAGGTCGCCGGAGCGTTCTTCGACCACGCCATCCACCTCGGCGCCGGCCGCGACGCCCGGGTCGAGGGTGTGCTCTCGAACGGCAACGCGGTCACCCGGACCGGCTACCAGCAGCCGCACTGGATGGACGAGGGCCGGATCTTCGAGCTCGTCATCGACAAGTACATGCGCAAGACCGCCAAGATCGTGACCGTCGACGGCACCACCGGCGTCACGCTGCTGAACGTCTTCGCCTACGGCTTCCACGACGGCCTGGTGGTGAACAGCGGTCAGGTCGACGCGATCAACCTGGGCACCGACAACCTCGGCGACGGCGGATTCACAGTCAAGGTCGCTGCAGGTGACGTGGCGGTGACGAACATCGCCCGCTACAACGGCGCCACGCTCGAAGGTCCGGCGCTGCTGCGGAACGTGATGGCGATCAACATGGTGCAGCGGAGTGTGAGCGTCACCGCGGACGGGAAGGGTGATGTCCGGATCGCCGGCAACGAGTCCGAGCCCGGGAAGTACGAACCGGGCGCGCAGGTGACCGTGACGGCGACGCCGGAATCGGATAGCGTTTTCCAGAACTGGACCGTGGCTGGAGCGGTCGTCTCGACCGACCCGGCGTACAGCTTCACCGTGAGCACGGACCAGATTCTGACCGCGCACTTCACCTCCCCGTAGGAGCGAGATGGCTGACACAGACCAGCAGGTCGCGATCGTGGGATGCGGCATCATCGGCCGCGCCCACGCGGACACCATCGCGGCACGACCGGATGCGACCGTCACGGCGCTCGTCGACAACGACGCCGACGCTCGCAGTGCGCTGGCGGCCCGGCTGAAAGAGGCCGGGCACCCGGAGCCGCAGGTGTACGACGACCTCGCCGGAGCGCTCGCCGGGTCCGACGTGACGCTGGTCGCGATCTGTACGCCGAGCGGTACGCACGCCGCCCTGGCCGAGCAGGCGCTGGACGCGAAGAAGCACGTGGTGATCGAGAAGCCGCTCGACGTCGACCTGATCCGGGCCCGCCGGCTCGGTGCGGCCGCCGACCGGGCGGCCAACCACGGCGTCGTCGCGTCCGTGATCAGCCAGCACCGCTTCGATGCCGGCAGTGCGCAGGTGAAGCAGGCGATCGACGCCGGCCGGTTCGGTCAGCTCACGTCCGCCGTCGCGACGGTCGCCTGGTGGCGGAGCGACGAGTACTACGCCTCCGCCGGCTGGCGTGGTACGTGGGCGCAGGACGGCGGCGGCGCCCTGATGAACCAGGGCGTCCACACCGTCGACCTGCTGCTGTGGTTCATGGGCCGGCCGGTCAGCATCTACGCTCAGGCGATCCGCGCGGCGCATCAGGCGATCGAGGTCGAGGACACCGTCGTCGCCACGGTCACGTTCGAGAACGGCGCGGTCGGCACCCTGCACGCCACCACCGCGGCCTTCCCGGGCGGCCGGACGCGGCTGTCCGTCCACGGCTCCGAGGGCGGCGCCGAGCTCGAGGACGATCTGCTCGCGCGGTTCAATGCCGACGGCAACAAGGACGACCTGTCGATCGACGCCGGTCCGCCCGGCGGCCACAAGGCGCAGTACGACGACATCCTGGCCGCGATCGCGAAGGGCGAGCAGCCAGGCATCACCGTGCAGCACGCGATCGAGGCGCTGGCGACGGTCAAGGCCGTCTACATCGCCTCGACCCTGCAGCGCCCGGTGAAGTTCGTCGACGTACTGGAAGGCCGGTACGACGACGTAGACGTCTCCCGAGGGATCGGCCTGCCGCCGGCTTAGGCGCCTGGCGGGCGGTTGTTGAGGATGCGCTGGAAGAGGTTGGAATCTTGCCAGCGGCCGCCGATGTAGAGGTAGTCGGGGGCGAAGCCGATCTGGGTGAAGCCAGTGCGTTCGAGTACGGCGTGCGATGCCGCGTTGTGCACGAACACACTGGCCTGCAAGCGGTGCAGCTTCAGCTCGGTGTCGGCCAGTTCGGCGGTGGCGTTCACGGCCAGTGTCATCAGCCCTCGGCCGACCGCCTCGGCGGCGAGCCAGTAGCCGAGGTGTGCGTTGCGGAACGGACCGGCGACGATGTCGCTGAGGGTCACAGCGCCCAGGATGCGGTCGCCGGAGGCGAGCAGTAGTGGCAGCGCCGTGCCTCGGCCGAAGTTCTCCAGCGCCGACCCGAGCCGCTCGCGCTGGCCCTCGGCAGTGAACCAGTTGGCCGGCCGAGCGGGTTCCCAGCGCTGCAGGTGGTCCCAGCTGCGGGTGTACGCGTCGGCCAGCGCGGCAGCGTCTTCCAGAGCCGCAATCCGTAGTTCAACAGAGGGCGTGAGTTGGCGGGGCTTGATCACTTCGGAAGCCTACGAGCCTGACTCGAGCCGCTGACCCGCGGGGTGAACGCGTCGTGGAAGATCGTCGACGCCGCGCCAACGGCAGCCGCGTCGGCCTGCAGCATCGACTCCTCCACGACGACCGGACGGATCTCCCGAGCGACCGGATGCAGGTTCACCGCCCGGCCGATCTCGGTCAGCAGGATCCGCGAGATCTCCGGCGCGTACGCCGGCCCGCCGACCACGACGAGGTCGATGTCGAGCAGATCGACCAGCCCGACCGCACCCTGCCCGATCACCTGAGCGACCCGGGTGACCGCCTTCAGTGCGGCCTCGTCCCCGTCGGCCGCAGCCCGGCACACTGCCTTGTAACGCTTGGCCTCGTCGGTCGCATCCGGATCGGTCTCCACATACCCGTACGACGCCGCGATCACCGGCAGCGAAGCCGTCGGGTTGCACTCCGGAACCATCTCCGGTCCGGTCGAGACGTCCCACTCCCCCATCCGCAGCGCCGCGACCTGGCCAAACTCGCCGGCGTTCGCCGTACCGCCGCGATAGATCGACCCGTTCAGGATCAGCCCGCTCCCGACACCGGTCCCGAGATACAGGTACGCGAAGTCGCGAGCCCGCGCCGATCGGCCGATCCAGCGCTCGCCGATGGCGGCCGCCGTACCGTCCTTCTCGACCAGGACCGGATGGTTCAGCTTCTCCTGCAACAGGTGCCGAATCTTCAGCCCACGCCAGGCCGGCTGCAACGGCAGCGCCAGCAGCGACCCGTCCGCATCGATCGGCCCCGGTACGGCGACGCCGACGCCGAGCATCGACTTCGGGTCGATCTGGCTGATGCTCAGTGCCGCGGTCACGGTCGCCGCGGTCAGGTCGATCAGTTTGTCGGTCGGCAGGTCGTCGGCCAGGTCGACCGTCTCGCGCCGCACGATCGTGCCGTCGAGGTCAACCACCGCCACGGTCAGCAGTTCAGGGTCGAGATGGATCCCGACGGCGTGCGCCGCGTTCGACCGCAGCCGCACCGGCGTCCGCGGCTTGCCGAGCCGCTCGGCGCGTTCCTGGGCCTCTTCGACCAGCAGTCCTTGCTGCAGCAGGATCCTCAGGATGCGCGAGATCGACTGCTGGGTCAGCCCGGTCCGCCGGGAGATCTCGGTCCTGCTGATGATCCCGGCCTGCCGGATCGTCTCGATGATCACAGCCTCGTTGAAGGACCCCAGGTCCAACTGGTTCGCCCCGGAGAATCCGTCGTCCGCCGTCACCATCGTCCACCTCCCCGTCGCATCAGCCGTGATCGTACTGCGAGAACGTCGTACTCACGGCGCTTCGAGCGCACCGTCGATGCGCCGTACCCCGGCCGCCCACTCGTCGTGTCCGGACAACTCCGCCGGATAACGGGCCGCGGCGTCGAGATCGATGTCGATCCCCCAGCCCGGCGTGTCGTTCGGGGTCAGCCAGCCGTCCTCGATCCGGAGCGTGCCCGGGAACACCTCGTGCACGGCGTCGTCGTACAGATGGCCCTCTTGGATGCCGAAGGCAACAGAACTCACGTCGAGCGCGACGTTCGCCGCCGCACCGATCGGCGAGGTGTCACCGGGACCGTGCCACGCCGTCCGTACGCCGCACAGCTCGGCCAGATCAGCGAGTTTGCGAGCCGGCGTGAGCCCGCCGATGTCGGAGACATGTGAGCGAATGAAGTCGACGCCACCGTCACGCACCAGCCGCACGGCATCACCCATAGACGTCGTCAATTCGCCCACCGCCAGCGGCACCGGCGAAGCGGCTCGCACCTCAGGCAGCCGGTCCCAGTGCTCCGGCGGCAGCACATCCTCGAGGAAGAACAGCCCGTACTCCTCCAGCGACCGCGCCAGCAGCACAGCCTCCTTCGGCGTCAGCCGCGAGTGCACGTCGTGCAGCAGTTCGATGTTGTCCGGCAACACGTGCCGCGCCTCGGCGAACAGCTCCGGGGTTGCCCGCAGGTAGTCGCGCGCCGACCAGCCGTTGTGGTACGGCGAGTCCGGATAAAGCGTCGGTACGGCGGGAGCGCCGTACCCGCCACCGCCCGGAGTCGAGATCTGCAACCGGATGTGCCGCTGCCCCTGCGACACCAGCTTCTGCGCGTGGTCGAGCGCCTCCTCGATCGTGCGGCCGCTGGCGTGCAGGTAGGTGTCCGCGGCCGCACGCACCTTGCCGCCGAGCAGCTCGTAGACCGGCATCCCGGCGCGCTTGCCGGCGATGTCCCACAGCGCCTGGTCGATTCCGGAGATCGCGTTGTTCGTCACCGGCCCGCCACGCCAATAACCACTGAAGCCGGCCAGCCGGGTCAGGTCGCCGATGTCACCGGGGTAGCGCCCGATCAGCAGCCGCGCGAGGTGCTCGTCGACGAAGGTCTGCACGGCCTTCCACCGCTGGGTGAACGTCGCGCAGCCGAGCCCGTACAGCCCGGGTTCGGTCGTGTCGATCTTCACCACGACGAGCGGGATGCCCTGGGGCGCGGTGACGATCGCCTTGACCGCGCGGATCCGGATGTCGTCGCGGACCGGCCAAGGTTGGTCGAAATTGGAAGGCATCACGGCTCCGTCGGCAGATGGTCGGGGGTCGGCAAGTCGAGGGTCGGCAGGTCGAGCTCGTGCTGCGCTTGGAAGCCTAGGACCGTGCGCACCGCGGTCAGGTCGATCGGTACCTCGCGGCCGATGAACCGCCGCAGCCGCGGTACTTCGGGGGCGAAGGTGTCCAGCAGGGACTCGGTCGGGTACGGCGCGTTCGTCGTACCGGCGGCGACGAAGAACGTGTGCGCGCCGTGCAGCGGCTTGGTCAGCCCCAACTCGATCGCGTACGCCGCGTCGCGGTTGTCGAGGTAGCTCCAGACCTCGCGCAACCCGCCTTCGGGCTTTTCGCGCATGTGGTCGGCCTGTGTCTGCAGGACGTCGGCCGCGTTCGTGTGTGGGAAGCGGAAGGCGACCACGTCGATCCCCCACCGCCGCCAGGCCATCCGTGCGGTGTTCTCGTCGTTCTGCTTCGACAGCGAGTACGGATCGGCGACATCGGCCGGGATGCGTTCGTCGATCGGGTAGTACGCCGGGTGTACGTCGTGCAGGTTGAACGGCAGCCCGGTCGCGTTGATGCTGCTCGCGATCACCGCCCGCTTGATGCCCAACTCGCCGGCTTGGGCCAGCACGTTGAACGTCGACACGACGTTGATCGAGTACACGTCGTACGGCGTACCGGCCGAGGGGTGAGCCAACGCGGCCAGATGGACGACGAACTCGGCGCCGTCGAGCGCGTCGGCGACATCGGCCTCCGACCGGGTGTCGCCCACGAGCACCCGATCCGCCTTCAGGTCGGGATGCTCGGCGTTCGACAGCGTCGTCACCAGCGCGCCCAGCTCGTTGAGCCGTTGCACGGTGACCAGACCGATGCGGCCGCTGGCGCCGGTCACCAGCACCCGCCGGCCATGCAGTGCAGACGTCATTCCTTGATGCCTCCGGACATACCAACCCCTTTGAGGAACTGCTTCTGGAACACCAAGAACAACACGACCGGGATCAGAACCGCCAGGAACAACGCGCTCATCTGCAGGGAGATCTCGGTGGTCTTGGCCACCCGCGGCAGCGCGACCGAGATCGGCTGCAGCCGCGGGTCCGGCAGCACCAGCAGCGGCCAGAGGTAGTCCTTCCAGGAACCGATCACGGTCAGCAGCGCCACGACTCCGACGATCGGCTTCGACAGCGGCAGGATCAGCGCGGTGAACATCCGCAGATTGCTCGCACCGTCGATCCGAGCCGCCTCGATCAGCTCGCGCGGGATCGAGTCGAAGTACCGCTTCATCACCAGCACGTTGAACGCACCGGCCGCCGACGGCAGCCAGACCGCCCAGAAGGTGTTCTGCAGGCTGATCCCGAGCACCGGCATCTTCAGGATCGTCATGTAGAGCGGCACCAGCGAGATCACGCCGGGCAGGAAGAGCGTGGCCAGGACGGCACCGGTGACGATCGGGCCCCACTTGGGCCGCAGCACGCTCAGGACGAAGGCTCCCGTCGTGCAGACGAACAAGGTGGAGACCATCGAGCCGATCGCGATGAACGCGGTGTTGCCGAGGTAAGCGCCGATCTGGACCCGGTTCCAGGCGTCCGGGATGTTCTTGAGCTGGATCCCCGACGGCCACAGCTGCATCGGGCCGCTGAGGATGTCCTGACTCGTGGAGACGCCGGACTTGAGCAGCCAGAGCAGCGGGCCGACGCCGGCGACCAGCACCCCGATGAAGATCAGCACCTGGATCGCGGGCAGGCCGTAGCGGACCGCCGTACGGCGTCGGTCCTGGGTGGAGATGATTCCGCGCTCATGCGTCATGTGGTGCTCCAGCGGCGGGTGACGAAGTAGTAGGCGACCGACAGCAGGCACAGCACTCCGGCGAGCAGCACGCTGAGCGCGGTCGCGGCGCCGAAGTCGCCGTTGACGAAGGCGTAGCGGTAGATCAGCAGCAGGATCGTCGTGGTGGCGTTGTTCGGGCCGCCGCCGGTGAACAGGAACGGCTCGGTGAAGACCTGGAACGTCCCGATCAGCTGCAGCAGCATCATGATGAAGATGATTCCGCGGATCTGCGGCAGCGTGACGTGCCAGATCCGGCTCCAGATCCCGGCTCCGTCCAGCTCGGCCGCCTCGTACAACTCCGTCCGTACGCCGGTCAGCGCAGCGAGGTAGATGATCGAGGTGGCGCCCGCGCCGGCCCAAGTCGCCTCGAGCACGATCGCGGGCATCGCGAGGCTCTGCGAGTTCAGCCAGGCGAACGGGCCGATCCCGAACCAGCCGAGAATCGAGTTGAAGACGCCCGCGGTGCTCGGGTCGTAGAAGAACGTCCAGAGCAGGATCGCCACCACCGGCGGTACGACGGCCGGCAGGTAGGACAGCACGTTGTAGAGCCAGCCCGTCGTTCGCAGCTCGCTGACGAACACGGCCAGGAACAACGGCACCGGGAATCCGAACAGCAGTGCCAGCGCCGCGAAGTACAGGGTGTTGAGGGCCGCTTGCGGCAGCTGCGGGTCGGTCAGGACGTAGCTGAAGTTCGCCATCCCGACCCACTCCGGGGCGGCGACCAGGTTGTTCTTCTGGAAGCTGAGCACCAGGCCGCGGACGATCGGGCCCCAGGAGAAGTACAGGAAGGTCAGCACCAGCGGTACGGCGAACAGGACGGCGCTGAGCCCGCCGGAGCGGTACCAGGTCGTGAGGGACCTGGCACCGCTGCGGCTCTGCTTCGTTGTCTGAAACATGGGGCTACCGCGCGAGGCGGGCGTCGACCTTCGCCGCGGTCTCGCTCAGCAGCTTGTCGATGTCGGCGTCCTTCTTGGTCAGCACCTGCTGCACGACCGGGTCGAGCAGCGAGTAGACCTCCTGGCCCTTGTTGCTCGGCTCCGGCAGCAGCTTCAGCGACGTGGTCGAGTCGATGTAGCCCTGGAACTGCTTGACCGGCACGTTCACGTACGGCTCGCGCCACTTGTTGTACTGGTCGTACGTCGCCTGGCTCAGCGGGCTGATGCCGGGCCGGCCGACGAAGCCCTTGTCGGCGATCGTGGTCTTGGCGTCGGCGACCGCGACCTTCTCGTCGGTGTACTTGTCGAACTGCTCGAACTTGATCCACTTGAGCGCCGCGACGATCTCGTTCTTGGTCGCCTTCGGGCTGATCATCTTCAGCGAGCCGCCGGTCAGCGTGCCGTGCGGACCGCCGTCCTGCGGCAGCGCCGCGTGCCCGTAGTCGGCCGGCTTCATGCCGAAGTTCTTCACGCTCATGTCGAACGCGTCCGGCGCCTGCATGACCATGCCGATCTTGCCGGCCGCGAAGTCCTGACGGACCTCCTCCTGGTTGTAGAGGAACCGGCTGCCCATCGAGTTGTCGGTCCAGCGCATGTCCTTGAGGAGCTGCAGCCCCTTCTTGGTCGGCGCGTCGTTGAACGTGCTCTTCTTGCCGTCCGGGCTCTGGACCGTGCCGCCCATGCTGTAGGTCATCGTGGTCAGCATCCAGCCGCCGGTGTTGTTCGTGGTCAGCTGCGCGTAGCCGGCCTTGCCGGTCTTGTCGGCGATCTGCTTGGCGTACTGGCGGACCTCGTCCCAGGTCGTCGGCGGCTTGTCCGGGTCCAGCCCGGCCTGCGTGAACAGCGCCCGGTTGTAGGCCAGCCCGACCGAGAAGACGTCGATCGGTACGCCGTAGATCCGGCCCTTGTCGTCCTGGACGATCTTCAGCACGTTCGGGTTCAGGTCCTTGGTCAGGTCGACCAGCTTCAGCTCGTCGGTGATGTCCGGGAGCTGCTTGTTCGGGATCATGTTGGCCGGCTCGGTGAAGCTGATGCTCATCACCGTCGGCAGCGTCCCGCCGGCCACCTGCGCCTGGAACGTCTGCGCCTGCCAGGCGGTCTCGGTCGACTTCACGGTGATGTTCGGGTACTTGGCCGTGAAGTCCTTGATCTTCTGCTCGAACGCCTTGATGTCGTTCGGCTTGTCGGGGGTGGGGCGGTCCCCGATCGTGATCGTGACCGGCGCCTTCTCGTCGATGGCGCCGGTGCTGTCCGCGGGCGTCGATCCGTCGGCGCACGCCACCAGGCCGAGCGCCAGTCCCGCCACGCCCAGTCCGGCGCCCAACCTGTTCACTCTCGTCATGCGGAACTCCTCAGGTTTCCGAATTTCGAGTAAGTTAAACCAAGCGTGTTACTAATTCAAGACCTGCTCGACAACTGGTAGCAGGCCGACCCCGGCAGGCGGCAGGATGAGCGCATGCTGCTCCGACCGGCGACCGCCGCCGACCTCGATTTCCTGGCCGCGATGATGCTGGAGGCCTGCAACTGGAACGGCACGCCGTGGTTCTCGGCTGCGAAGGTTCGGACCGACCCCAAGGTCTGGCAGTACCTCGACGGCTGGATTGCGCCTGGTGATTTCGGGGTGGTGGCCGAGATCGACGGTGTGTCGGCCGGGGCGACGTGGGCGCGGCTGGTGCCGGACGGGTATGGGTACGTGACGGACGACGTACCGGAGTTGACGCTGGGGGTCTCGCCGGCGTTTCGGCGGCGTGGGGTGGCGCGGGCGCTGCTGGCGGCGTTGGCCGACGCGGCGCGGGCGGCGCCGTACGAGCGCCTGTCGCTGAGCGTTGATCCGGGGAACCCGGCGGCTGAGCTGTATCGATCCGCCGGGTTCCGCAAGGTCGGCGTGTCCGGTACGTCGGACACGATGGTGCTGGAGCTTTAGCCGAAGCCTCTGACGCGGAACTGCATCGCGCGGTACGGCCAGCCGGCGTCGGTCTTCCACTGGCTGACCGACAGGTGCAGGTCGCTCAGCGTGGAGCCGGGGATGAGGTAGCCGCCGTACAGCTGGGCGACGTGGTTGTCGTTCTCCTGACCCCAGGCGCCGCCGTAGATGAGGGGCTGGCGGTAGGCGGTGTAGAGGTTGTCGGTCGGGGTGTTCATGATCATGCCGTCGATGCGGTAGTCGCCGGCGTTGAACCAGGTCAGGATCCACTTTCCGCCGAGCGGCCGCAGGCACAGCTCACCGAAGCTGCCGTTCAGGATCGGCGTGGCCGGGTTGCCCCAGGCCCACCTGCCGTCCCGATAACCCCACGGCTCGTAGGCGGCCGGGTTCGCGATCTGGTTGCTGCGGACCCGCTTCAGGATGATCGGTTTGTTGCGCTGGAACCCGGTCGAGTAGACGTAGACGTACCCGTCGTTGCCCTCACCCCAGGTGATGCACTGGAACATCCCGCCGTCGATGTTCGGATCGAACTTCGCGCCGGTGTGGTACCAGTTCGCCCCCGAGTTGTCGCTGCGCCAGATCTCGGTCCACACCACGTTGCCGAGGCCTTTGTTGACCATCACGTGCAGGTACATCGACCCGCCGATCGTGATCACGTCCGACGGCAGCACCGTCGAGAACGTCGGATTGTCGTGCGGGTAGTCCCACAGCTGCTGCGCAGCCGCACCACCCACCGCTCCCGACCACTCCACTCCCCCGGCCAGGTTGGTCGTGTTCGACCACAACGCCACCGGCGACCGCCACCACCCACCCCCGACCCGAGCCTCCTCGAACGTGTCCCCAAAGACAAAGACCATCCGCCCGTCCGGCGCCCGCGCCGGAATCCCCAGGTCGGTCCCCGCCATCCGGAACCGGTCCGTCAACCCAGGCCCGGTCAGATCCTTCACCTTGCTGACCGCGATCGCCTGCGCCCCAGCCCACGCCGTACCAGGCAGGACCGCAGCCCCCACCCCACCCAACAACAATGCTCTCCGAGAAACTGTCATCGACTGACTCCCAACTTCGAGGCGGACGGGAAATCGATTTCTCCCGCCACCCTCCAAGAGCCGCCCACCGAAGTCAAGGCGTACCGAAGAACTGTTAGTAGTCCCGCCGCCAGTCTGCTCCGGCCATGACCCGCGCCTGCGGCGTCAGGGGGGACGGAGCTACTAACAGTCGGTCGGTACAGCTGTGGATAACTGCCGACGTCGCTGGCGGAAAGTCGGCACGATAGTCGGGATGACAGCGGTCAGCGAGGTTCTGGTTCGGCTGGGTGGCACGGCCACCTTCGCCGACCTGGTGGCTGCCACCTCGCGGCGCGCGCTGGCTCGGGCGGTCAGAAGCGGCGACGTCGTCCGGCTGACCCGCGGCGTCTACGGTCATCCGCAGCTCAGCGCTGATCGGTCCACTGCACTGGCCCACGCGGGCGTCCTGTCGCACACCAGCGCGGCGTTGGCCTGGCGGTTGCCGCTCCTGGGCCCGCCACCCAAGCCGCATGTCACGCTGCCCACACACCGCAAGGCTCGGCCCGGCCCCGCGGCCGTTCTCCATTGGGCCGACCTCCCGGCGATCGACCTTCGGCGAGGACTGACTTCGCTGGAGCGAACGGTTGTCGACTGCGCCCGGATCCTTCCGTTCGGAGAAGGTCTTGCGGTGGCCGATGCCGCACTGGCTACCGGCCGATTGACCGCGGAAGAGCTGCGGGCCGCCGCCTTGCGCTCCAGGGGCCGAGGCCGAGCGAACGCCGTCCGGGTCGCGGCCATGGCGGATCCGCGTTCGGAGAGCTTTCTCGAGTCGGTCCTGCGCAGCGTCGCCCTGTAGGCCGGGATCGACGACTTCGAACCACAGGTGGTGGTGATGACGCCGGGAGGTCGGGTCCGCGTCGACCTGGGGAATCGGCGCGTCCGGATCGCGATCGAGGCGGAGGGCTACGAGTTCCATGGTTCCCCGGCCAAGTTCGCCGCCGACTGCCGCCGGTACGACGACCTTGTGAGTGCGGGCTGGCTGGTGCTTCGCTTCACCTACCAGCAAGTTCTCGGCGACCCCGTCTGGGTCGTCTCGAGCATCCGGAGCGCGCTGGCCCAGCGCAGCGCCGTACCGACCGACTGTTAATAGTCGTTGCACTGGACCTCGGTGAGGGCAGCCGCCGGTGGGCGATGCCCGTGCACGCGAGGTACTAACAGTCGGTCCGTACGCCGACCTCAGGCGCGGCCGGTGGCGGTGGGACGGGTGGGGTCGGTGATCCAGTCGGACCAGGAGCCGATGTAGACGGGGGCCTGGATGTCGACCGTGGCCAGGGCCAGGGCGGTGTGGGTGGCGGTTACGCCGGAGCCGCAGTAGGTGGCGAGGGTGGCGTCGGGGGTGACGCCGTGGGCGGTGAAGTAGGTGGTGAGGTCGGCGGCGGGCTTGAAGTGGCCGTCGGGGGTGAGGAGGTCGGCCATGGGGGTGTTGACGGCGCCGGGGATGTGGCCGGCGACCTTGTCCATGGGCTCGACCTCGCCCGCGAAGCGCTCGGGGGCGCGGGCGTCGAGGAGGACGCCGGAGGCGGCGACCTTGGCTGCGCCTTCGGCGTCGACGAGGGGCAGGTGGCCGGGGGTTGCGGTGAAGTCGCTAGAGCTGTCGGCCGGGACGTCGGTGGTCACCTCTCCCCCGGCGGCACGCCAGGCCGCGAGGCCGCCGTCGAGCACGCGGACGTCGGACACACCGAAGTAGCGCAGGATCCACCAGGCACGCGCCGCGGCCAGCGAGTTCGCGGCGTCGTACACGACCACGGACGTCTCCGCCGAAATCCCAGTACGCCGTGCCAGCGCCGTAACCGTGGTTGCGTCCGGCAACGGGTGGCGACCGGGGCCGGGCGGACCGGCGAGTTCCGTCTCGAGGTCGACGAAGTACGCGCCAGGGATGTGACCGGCGTCGTACGCCTCGCGTCCGGGCGGCCCGGCCAGGTTCCAGGTGACGTCAAGGAGAACCGGCTTCAGCGCCTGCAATTCGGCGACGGTGATCAAAGGACTGGTCACGACTGGGCTCCTCCGAACGGTAGGACTTCGGGTGACAGGGTGGCGCGGGCGCGGGCCTGGGTGAGGCGGCGGCGGTGGTGACGGCGGCACAGGACCTCGTAGGCCATTTGGGCCGCGTTGGTCTCGATGTCGCCGACTGCCAACTGCTCGCCTTCGGTCACCATCTCTCCACCGATCGTACGGGCGTTGTGGGTGGCTCGTTCGCCGCACCAGCACAGGGCTTCGACCTGGAGCAGTTCCATCCGGTCGGCGAGCTCGACCAGCCGGGCGGATCCGGGGAACAGGGTCGCGCGGAAGTCGGTCAGGATGCCGAAGCAGAAGACGTCGATCTGCAGTTCGTCGACGAGCCGGGCCAGTTGCTCGATCTGCAGGGCGCTGTAGAACTGCGCCTCGTCACAGACGACGTAGTCGATCCGGCCGCCCTGGGTGAGCTCGTTGACGACGTGGTCCCAGAAGTCGAAGTCCGGCCGGACCTCGATCGCTTCGGCGACCAGGCCGAGCCGCGACGACAGCACCGACTCTCCGGCCCGGTCGTGGCTGGTGAAGATCCTCCCTCGGCGCCCGCGCGCCTTGTGGTTGTGATCCATCTGCAGCGCCAGCGTGGACTTACCGCAGTCCATGGTCCCGGTGAAGTAGAGCAGCTCAGCCACGGGCGATCATCCTGCCAAGTCAACGGGCCGGGCCGCACGCCGGGGGGTGTGTCGGACCAGATGACGACCCCGGCTTGGTTCTGCACCTCGGGACGGTTTGAATGGACCGTGCGCAAAGCCTTGCTGTTGTTCGCCGCGGTCTGTCTCTCGACCGCCTCCGCCGCTCCGGCGGCCGTCGCTGTTCCGGTACGGTCCACTGCCGGGCTCCGTGCGTACTTCGTGATCACCGAACCGGCGAAGACCGTCCAGGCCGCCGCCGCGATCTCGCAGAACGGCGGCACGGTCTACGCGGCGTACGACGCGATCGGCGTCATCGTCGCGCACTCGAGCAACACCGACTTCGCGGCGAAGCTGCGGACCACCGCCGGTGTGCAGAAGGTCGGGGCGACCCGCACCGGCGACCTGCCCGCCGAGGCGGCGAACCCGCCGCTTCCCCCGGCCGGCACCGAGGCGGTCGAGAGCGAGCCCGAGACCGACCGCAGTGACATGACCCAGATCGGCGCGGACCGGGCTTGGACGAAGAACCTCGGCTCCAAGTCGATCACGGTCGGCGTCCTGGACACTGGCGTCGACGACCAGCACAACGACCTGAAGGCGAACTTCGATGCCGCCAAGTCGGCGTCGTGCGCGTACGGCAAGGCCGACACCCGGCCGGGCGCCTGGCGGCCGATCGCCGACCACGGCACCCACGTCGCGGGGACGATCGCCGCGGCCAAGAACGGCGTCGGCATGGTCGGCGTCGCGCCGGGCGTGAAGGTGTCGTCGATCCGGGTCGCGGAGGCCGGCAGCGATCTGTTCTTCCCGGAGAACACCGTCTGCGCGTTCATGTTCGCCGCCGACAAGGGCGTCTCGGTGACCAACAACAGCTACTACGTCGACCCGTGGCTGTTCCTGTGCCCGTCGAACCAGGACCAGGACGCGATCGCCGAGGCGGTGCGCCGCTCGGTCGCCTACTCCGACTCCAAGGGCGTGGTGAACATCGCCGCGGCCGGCAACGAGAACTACGACCTGGCCAACAAGGGCTCCGACGACTCCAGTCCGAACGACACCACTCCGGCTCCGCGCACGGTCACCAACGACTGCCTGAGCCTGCCGACCGAGCTGCCGAACGTCGTCATGGTCTCGTCGGTCGACGCCACCGGCGCGAAGTCACGCTTCTCGAACTTCGGTGAGGGCAAGATCAACATCGCGGCCCCGGGCGAGAACGTCTACTCGACCGTCCCCGGCGGCGGCTACGAAGCAATGAGCGGTACGTCGATGGCCTCGCCGCATGTGGCCGGAGTGGCCGCCTTGCTGCGCAGCGCGAACCCGAAGCTCACGCCTGAGCAGGTTCGCGCCAAGCTCGCTGAGCAGGCCAACGACCTCGCCTGCCCGACCGGCATGTCCGCGAGCTGCAAAGGCACCACGGCCAACAACTCGTACTTCGGTGAAGGTCTCGTCGACGCGGCCGAGGCCGTCGGTGCGGCGGCCGCTCAGCCGAAGGGTGCGATCTCGGTGACGAAGCCGGCCGAGCAGCTCGGCTTCGGCGGTATTCCGGCCGCCCCGCTACTGATCAAGGGCATGGGTGGCTCCGGCGACATCAGCTACTCGGCGACAGGCCTGCCACCGGGCCTGGAGATCAACCCCGAGCGCGGCTGGATCACCGGCGTACTGAGCCCGGGCGCCGGCCGCTACAAAGTCACCGTCTCCGCCCGCGACGGCGAAGCGAAGACAGCCAGCGAGAGCTTCTACTGGAACGTCTGGAGCTTCTAACGCCCCGGATCGACCAGGAGCGGAATCTCCATCTCGTCCCGCGTGAGCGAGCCGTGCAGCCCGATCAGCCCGGCCTCCTGCGCGAACCGGCGGCTCGCCACCACCGACAGTGCGCCGAGCGCAGCGACCACGACGTCACCGATCCGCGGCGCCACGCGATCCTCGACGGCACCGAACCAGCCGCGCGCGATCGCCTCGTCCCGGCTGAGCACCAGCGCCCGATCACCGAGCCGCTCCCGGTACGTCGCCAGTACGTCGTCCTGCGCGCCATCGACGCAGTACAGATGCCGGAAGCGGGACTCGCCACCGATCAGCCGCAACCCGTCGGTGAGCTCAGGCTCGCTGTCGAGGTCGACCCGGTTCTCCGGGGCGACGTCGATCATCCCGTGATCAGCAACCACGACCAGTACGGCGTCGCGCGGCAACGCAGCGCGCACCTGAGACGCGAACGTGTCCGCGGCAACAAGCTCCTTGCGCCACTGCCACGAGTCGCACCCCTGCCCGTGCCCGGTGTAGTCCAGCTGCGAGTCGTAGACGTAGGTCAGCGACGACTGACCCTCCCGACTCGCGAACCGCGTCGCATCCAACCGGTCCTCGACCGTGTCCGCACCCCGATGGAGACTTCCCCGGAACGCCGCCCGGGTCAGCCCGGACTTCTCGAAGCGCGCCTTGCTCACATTGCGCGTCACCACACCGGCCGCCGCGACCCGATCGAAGACCGTGGTGTGCGGCTGCCACTTCCACGGATCGACCGGCGCATCCCACTGCAGTGCGTTCAGCAACGCACCGGTCTCCGGGACGATCGTGGTGTAGCCGATCATGCCGTGCGCACCCGGCGGCAGCCCGGTACCGAGACTGGTCAGGCTGACCGCGGTCGTCGACGGCACTCCGGCCGTCAGATTGCGCCCGGTCGCCAGCAACGACGACAGGTACGGCGCGGAGTCCGCATAACGCTGGAGCAGGTTCCACCCGAGCCCGTCGAACAGCAGAACGGCGTACCGGGCAGCCGGTGGGAGGCCGAGCGTGTTCGTGAAGCCGGGCACCGACAGGGCGCCGGCCACGGACGGCAGGACGTCGGCGAGCGCGCCGCCGCCGTACTCCGGTCTGATCGGGTCGATCACGGCACTACTTGGTGGTGGCGAACGACAGCGCCCGCGCGAAGTCCAGCACCTGCTGGATACCGGCCGGGCCGTCGGCGGCCGCGCTGATCCGCAGCGAGATGTCGTCGGCGGCGACCGAGCCGGTGTAGCCGTGGTCGGCCTCGCAGTTCGGGTCGGCGCAGACGGCCGGCTCGAGGTCGATCCGGTTCACCATCCCCCAGCCGATCGTCAGCACGACCTCGCCGCCACCGGCCACGGCCGGGTCGGACTTGCCCGACGCGTAGCCCGCGGGGTTGGGAACCACCCGGTTCACCACCACCGCGTTCACCCGCGACAGCGGGATCGCCTCGGTCGAGGTCGACGCGTACGGCGCGCGGATCATGTCATCGGCGGCGTGCTCGTCGGTGTGCCCGACGATCAGCCGGGTCGGGGTCAGCGCCAGGATCGTGATGTGCCGCCGGACCTCGTCACGGTCGAACGTCGGTTCGTGCTGCAGGACGAAGGCCCGGATCGGCTCGTCGGCGATCGCGATCGCGAGCGAATCCGTCACCACGTCGGGGTAGTAACCACAGTGGTCGATCGCCGCGCGCAGCTCCGGGGAGGCGTCCACGAGCTCCGGTGTATTCAGGTCACGCATACCCTCATCCTTGCACGACCCGCGTACGCCGCGATTCCGCCTTGTGGACAACCTCCCCGGCAAGCGATCAGTTCGCACTTGCCTTCCGCAGCACCGGCGCGCCGGCCATCCCCGCCGCCGCGACCAGGACGAGCCCCACCACGACCTGCCCGATCAGCAACAGGATGCCGGAATTGCCTTGGGTGATGATCTGGCCGCCGCTCAGCGCGAGACCGCACAGGGCACCGAATGCGACCACCGGCAGACCAACGCCGACCACCGGTACCAGGGCCGCGAGTCGCGCCGACCGCTCGATCACAGACAGCGGTACGCCGGATCGCCGCAGCGCTCTCGCCGGTCCGGCCTGGTCGAGCGCCGTACCGACTGCACCGGCCGCCGTGGACGCGGCACCGGTCAGGAACACCAGCCCCATCAGCAGGGCGACGCCGATCCGCATGTCCTGCCAGATCGGGTCGTCGTCACCACCTGGCATGAAGACCGAGATGAAGCCGGCGACGAACCCGCTCAGCACCAGCGCGGCAACCGGCCGGAAGGCCGCCTTCGGATCGTCGGCGAGTCGGCGACCGGCCAGCAGCGCGACCGGGCCGTTGGCCAGGTTGGCCAGCATCTTCCCGATGATCTGCACCGCGAACGGCCCAAGAATCCGTACGGCGAGCGCCGCGAACCCGATCGCGATCAGCAGCGGCAGGATCGCCGCGCTCATCCCCAGCGAAGCCAGCGCGATCGGTCCGACCAGCAGTGGCACCAGCCGCAGCGCAGTGGTCGCCTTGCGCGTCTGACCCCGTACGACGCCCAGCGGCGTAATGCTGACCCGGCCGAGCCCGATCAGCGCACTGAGCACCGACAACACCGGTACGGCGGTCAGCACGATCAGAACCGTCCACCACGGCGGTGCGATGTCGGAGACGAACCAGCGGCCGCCGCCGAGCGGGATCTGCGCGATCAGTGGCGTCAGAACGACGTACCCGACCAGACCGACCACTGCGCCTGCCAGACCGAGTACTGCCTGTTCGACTGCGCTCAGCCAGAGCACCTGCGTTCTGGTGGAGCCTGCGAGCCGCAGCGCGGCCAGTCGGTGTTCACGACGCTTGGCTGCAACACCAGCGGCTTGGCCCACCAGACTGAGGAGCGGGAACAGCACCAGGACGATGCCGAAGGCCACTGCGATCAGTAGACCGCCGAGACGGCTGTCCATCGTGGTGGTCTGCCAGGTGTCAACGTAGTTCGGGTATTTGCTGTCGATCTTCTCCACACCGTGAATGAGGACCAGCTCCTCCGGTGAGGACAGTCCCTTGTCGGTGATCACGCCGGTCGGCTTGTCCAGCCCGAACTCGCTCTTCAGGCTGGCCCAGTGCTTGGCCACCTCCGGTGAGACGAACACCTCGCCCGGCTTCGGCGTGTGGTCGAGCCCCGGCGGAGGCGGCTGGTTGTTCGGCTTCAGGACGGCGAGGTCGACCTGCACCAGCGGCTTCCCGTCGACCTTCTTGCCGTCGACGTCGTGCAGAGCACCGATCGCCGTGGCCGCGTCACCCGAATCGGCACCCCGCCAGCCGATCCGGTCCGAGCGGTGCGAGATGCCGAGTGAGCCGGCGATCAGGAACGTCACCAGCAGCGCGACGATCGCGGTCGCCCCCAGCGCCGCGAGGTTGGCGGCCCGGCCGCCCGGTCCGGGGCGACGCACGAAACGCAGCCCCAGGTCGGTCATCGGATTCATCGGGCTGCGCCCATGGACTCGTGCACGCGACCGTCGACGATCGTCATGACCCGGTGGCAGCGGGCCGCGACCGAGTTGTCATGGGTGACCACGACAACCGCCGCACCGCGATGCGTCGCGGCACCGATCAGGAGATCGATGACCTGCGAACCAGTGGCCGCATCAAGTGCACCAGTCGGCTCATCGGCGAACACCACCTGTGGCTCGCCGACCAGCGCGCGGGCGATCGCGACGCGCTGCGCCTGACCGCCCGACAGCTCGCCAGGCCGGCGCCCGGCCTCGTTGGCCAGGCCGACCTGCGCGAGCGTGTTCCGCGCCCGGCCGATCGCCTCGCGACGGCTGACGCCGTCGACCATCAGCGGCAGCGCGACGTTCTCGTCGGCCGGCAGCTCGGCCAGCAACTGGTTGTCCTGAAAGACGAACCCGAGCCTGCGGCGGCGCAGTACTGTCCGGGCGGCGTCGTTCAGCTGGTCGACGCGCTCGCCACCCAGCCACACCTCCCCCTGATCCGGGGTGAGGATGCCGGCCAGCACATGCAGCAACGTCGTCTTGCCGTTGCCGCTCGGGCCCATCACGGCCAGCGCCTCGCCGGCGCGAACACCGACGTCGACCCCGGCCAGGCCGACGACATCTCCGTAGTACTTGACCAGGCCGTGTCCACTGAGGACGACCTGCGGTGCGAGTTGGGGACTCTGGAAGCTCATGCTGCCAAGACTTCCGCGGATCAGCTCCCGGTTCGTCGGCCCGTGGACCGGTCTTGCCGTCGCCTTCGGGTGCCCTTCGGCGACCCCACGTAGTACTGGAGTCGTACGTCTAGGTCAGCGTTTGGATCAGCTCGCTGCGCGTCGCCGTGTGAACGACCCGGCCGCGCGCCCCGTTGACGATCGGCAGGTACGGCGGCACGTGGCCGCACTCGACGTCGGCGATGATCGGGACGTTGAGCGGTCTCAAGGCATCAAGAACGGCTTCGTGCTGGGAGAGCGTGGCAGCGCCCGGAGCCCTGGTGCGGCCGACGAGAATCGCCTTCGCCTGGTCGAAGAAGCCGGCCAGCCGCATGCCGTGCAGGTTGCGGCAGATGGTGAAGGCCTGGTCCTCGGCCGCTTCGACGTACACGATCAGCTCGCCCAGCGCGGAGGGATCCAGGTACGGCGTACCGGCGAGGTTGGAGAGGACCTCGATGCAGCCGCCGATCAGGCGACCCTCGACCTCCACTTCACCTTCAGCATCAAGGCGGGTCCACCTGCCAGGCGTGTCGAGCGTGAACTCGCTGATCCCGGGCTGGTTCTGGTAGTCGTCCCACCCTTTCGAGCGGTACCGGTTCGGCGGGGTCTGAGTGAACTCGTGCCCTGCCGGCGCGGCCACGATGTCGAGCCAGGTCGCGAGTCCCTCGGGCGCCCGGTACGGCGTGTCCATGAGGTTGTTGCCGTGGATGGTCGCCGTACCGGTCATGAGCGTCAGCGGGGTGATGATCGTCGACATGTCGGAGAAGCCGACGACCCACGTCGGCTCGGCGGCGCGGATCCGGTCCCAGTCGAGCAGCGGGATCAGATCGATCGCCGTCTCGCCACCCCACGGCGGCACCACCGCGCGGATGTCCGGGTCGGTGAGCATCGCCATCAGCTCGGCGGCGCGCTCGTTCGCCGGGGCGCTGACATGTCCCTCGCCGTCCATGCAGTTGCCGACGACAACCTCGTACCCGCGGGACTCGACCGTGCGAATACCCGCGTCAAGGCGTGCGCGAAGAGCCTGCGCGACTCCGCTCGACGGAGAGGTGACGCCTACGCGGTCACCGGGGCGCAGGGGACGTGGATAGCGAACCGACATGGGCCGAATTCTCACATGACTGGTGGAGAAGGCCGAGGGAATTAAAAGGCTGACGGGTAGGCGTCGCGGTAGCTCAGCATGGTGCCGGCCGGGGTGGTGACGGTCTCCGCGTTGAGCACGGCGTGCACGATGGCGCGGGTCAGGGTGTGCGCGCCGGCCGCGAAGATCGTCTCCAGCTGGAGTAGCGCGGTCGGGTCGGTGACGCTGAGGCGCGGGCGGTCGTCTCGAAGAGGCGCCGTCGGGTCGGTGGCGTTGCGCGGGTGCTCATCCGGGAGGGGCGTCGGGTCAGTGGCGCTGCGCGGGTGCTCATCCGGGAGGGGCGTCGCGTCGGTGACGCGGGGGCGGTTGTCCGCCGGTTGGCGGGTCGAGAGGGCGAAGATGGTGTCGCCGTCTACGAGGGTGTGGATCGGGTCGAGCGCGCGGGCGAGTCCGTCGTGGGCGATCATCGCCATCCGCTTCGCGGCCGCCTTGTCGAGCGGCGCGTCGGTGGCGATCACGGCGATCACCGTGTTCATGGCGGAGCTCGCGCTCGGGCTGGGACTTGTCAGGCTGGGGCCGGCCGGAGCCGGCGGCGGTGGGTCGGTGGGCGTCTTCAGGTGGGTGAACTCGTCGCCGAGGCCGTAGCGCGCGCCGTACAGGACGCCGTTGGCGTCGACCGCGGAACCGGCCGCATTCACCACGACTAGCGCACCGACCATGGTGCCGTCGTCCAGCTGCTGACTCGCCGTGCCGACGCCGCCTTTCAGCGAACCGACCCTCGCCCCGGCGCCCGCGCCGTGGTTGCCCTGGGCAACGGGTCCGTCGGTGGCTGCTGCGATCGCGTCGGCACCCCAGGCCGGCTCCGGCCGGGCCTGGAAACCGCCCCCGCGACCAAGGTCGAACAGAACCGCGGTCGGCACGATCGGCACCACGTCGTTCGTCCCGGGGCCCACGCGCACGCCTTCACCGCGCTCCTCCAGCCAGCGCATCACGCTGCCCGCCGTGTCGAGGCCGAAGGCGCTGCCGCCGGTCAGGACGACCGCGTTCACGCCTGGGTTGGAGTTCACCGGGTCGAGCAGGTCTGTCTCGCGCGTGCCCGGTGCGCCGCCGCGCGCGTCCACGCCGGCAACCGCAGAGGCCGGTACGTGGATGACCGTCGTACCGGTCAGGTACGGCGCGTCCGTGCGCTCCACTTGGCCGACCAGCACACCGGGGACGTCAGTGATCGCGTTCTGCGGACCCGGCTGCATCGTCGCTCCTCGCCTCAAAAAGTAGTTGCCACCGACATTAGCGTGGACGGCATGAACACCGATCAGCTCTGTGGTCTGCTGGCCGAACCGTCCCGCCTGCGCACGTACTCCGCCGTCGTCCTCGGCGCCACCACGCCCGACCAGGTCGCCGGAAGCACCGGACTCCCGAACGCGACCGTCGGCAAGGCCCTCCAGAAGCTGATCAAAGCCGGACTCATCACCGCGTCACCAGCTCTCGCGGCTGACGAGTCAGTCTTCAAGGAAGCAGTGCGTGGACAGCAGACGGAGCGGACGCCACTCGACCCGGATCCAGAGCGCGATGCGGTCCTCAAGGCGTTCATCCGCGATGGCCGGCTGACGCATTTCCCGACGTACCCGGAGAAGCTGCGGATCGTCCTCGAGTACCTGGCCAAGACGTTCGAGCCGGACCGGGACTATCCCGAGACCGAGGTCAACACTCTCCTCAACCAGTGGCACCCCGACCACGCAGCCCTCCGCCGAGAACTCATCGAAGCCCGCCTGCTGGTCCGCACCAACAGCATCTACCGCCGAGCCTGAGTCAGGTCAGCCGGCGCACCGGGGTGTCCTGGCGCGGCTTCTCATTCGGCGCGATCCGGATGGCCGCGTCCAGGACGGTCGCACCTTGGACGCCGACCAGGACCGAGCGAAGATCCAACCGCACGACTTCCTCGAGGTCGAGGGTCAACCGCGAAACCCGGTGCAGCAGGTCCTCGATGGCGGCGATGTCGGCCGGCTCGGTGCCGCGGTAGCCGTAGAGCAGCGGGGCGGCGCGGACCTCGCGGACCATTTCCGCTGCGTCGCGAGTGGTGAGCGGCGGCATCCGGTAGGAGCGGTCGCCGAGCAGATCCGTCGCGACGCCGGACAGACCAAACGTCACCACCGGGCCGAAGGACACGTCCTCCACCGCCGAGATCACCACGGGCACGCCGGGCGGCGCCATCTTCTGTACGACGAACTGCGCGCGACCGGGATCGGACGCGACACCGAACGTGTGCGTCATCTCCGCCCACGCTGCCCGCATGTCGTCCTCGTCGTGGATGTGCCGCCAGATGTCGGCCAGGTCGGGGCGCATCCGCCACTGCTCGGCTGTCGCCTTCAAGATCACCTCGAAGCCGAGATCCGCCGCCCGGGCCACGGCCTCGTCCGCGCTCAGCACGGGGAAGGCGGGCAGCACGGTGATGCCGTAGAAGCTCAGCAGCAACTGCCGGTCGGGGTCGTCCAGGTCAGCACCCTTCGGATGCCGCTGCAGGTACTCCGTCACGAAGGCCTCGGCTCCCGAAGTATCCACATCCGGCAACTCCGGTACGCCGCTGTCCGACCGACGCCGCCATTCGGCGTACTGAGTCGCCTTGGCCAACGCACCGACGGCGTACTGAGGATTCAAGAACGACGGGATCGACCCACGCGCCGCTCCCCCGTCGTCATCCGGAACCTGCAACTCCTTCGGCACGCTCCGCGACGCAAGGAACGTCGACACCACTGGCTTGTCCGACCCCGCCGCCGCAGCAGCCAGTACGGCGGCCACCTCGGCGCCGCTGGATTGCACGGGCGGCGTGTAGATGACGACGACCGAGTGCACCCGGTCGTCGGCGAACACCTCGGTCAACGCGGCCCGGAAATCGTCGGCGGACGCGTCGGCGCTCAGGTTGCGCGGCTCACCGGCCACGTGCAGGTCACAGCCCGCCATCGTGTCCAGCGCGAGCAGGGTCAGAGCGTCGGAGTTGCTGACGATCGCCACCCGGCGACCCTTCGGCAGCGGCTGGTGAGCGAGCAGCTGCGCGACGTCGAACAGTTCGCCGGTGGTGTCGACGCCGATCAGACCGCTCTGCCGGAACATCGACTCGATCGTTGCGGCCGGCAACTTGCTGCGCCGGACCAGCTGACCGACCGGCACACCCTGCGTCGCCCGGCCCGACTTCAGCGCGACCACCGGCTTACGCCTCGCGAGCCGGCGCGCGACCCGGCTGAACTTCCGCGGATTGCCCAGCGACTCCAGATACAGCAGCACGACCTCGGTCGCCTCGTCGGAGTACCAGTACTGCATCAAGTCGTTGCCCGAGACATCGGCCCGGTTCCCCGCGGAAACAAACGACGACAGCCCGACACCACGCGCAGCCATGTCGGCCAGAATCGGTACGCCGAGCGCACCCGACTGACAGAAGAACGCGACCCGGCCGCGGCTCGGCATCACCGGCGACAGCGTCGCGTTCAACGACACCCCCGCAGCGGTGTTGATCAGCCCCAACGCGTTCGGCCCGATCACCCGCATCCCGTAGGAGCGAGCCAGCCCGACCAACTGCCGCTGCCGCCGCCGACCCTCGTCACCGATCTCAGCGAAACCGCTCGACACCACCACCAGACCACGCACGCCCTTGGCGGCACAGTCCAGCACGACGTCCGACACCATCTCGGCCTTCACCGCGACGATCGCCAGATCAACCGTGTCCGGCACCTCCCGAATCGTCGGGTACGCCGCAACGCCCTCGATCTCGGTCGCCGACGTGTCCGCGTTGACGGCGTACATGCTCCCGGAGAAGCCGGAGTTGCGCAGGTTGCGCAGCAACGCGTTCCCGATCGTGCCTTCGCGCCGCGACGCACCGATCACCGCGACACTCGCCGGCGTCAGCAACCGCGCGATCGACAGCGCCTCCGAGCGCTGCTCGCGAGCCTGCATCACCCCGAACGACGTGTCCGTCGGCGCGATGTCGAACTCGACCATGATCACGCCGTCCTCGAACTCGCGCGCGACCTTGTACCCGGCCTCGGTGAAGACGGTGATCATCTTGCGGTTGTCCGGCAGCACCTCGGCGACGAAGTGGTTGATCCCGTTCTCCCGGGCCGCCTGGGCCAGGTGCTCCAGCAACAGTTGCCCCAGGCCCCGGCCCTGGTGGGCGTCCTCAATCAGGAACGCGACCTCCGCCGTCCGCCGGCCGGTCCGCTCGTAGCGACCGACACCGATCATCTCGTTGCCCACGGTCACGATCAGCGCGAGCCTGTCGTGGTAGTCGACCTGCGTGAATCGCGCCACATCGCGGTCCGACAACTGCGGGTACGGGGCAAAGAACCGGTAGTACTTCGACTGCTCGGACACACGGGCGTAGAACTCGACGAGCAGGTCGGCGTCGCTCGGCGTGATCGGCCGCAGGCGGGCCGTCGCGCCGTCCCGCAGCACCACGTCGGCCTCGAAGTCCACCGGGTAATCGGCCGGAGCCTGCACGGCATACTGTGCAAGCTGTCCAGCTGACGTGTCATCCGGCGAAGTCACGCAGCCAGCGTACTCAACAGACCTGACAGGAGGCGGTGAATTTGGTCGCGCGGATCGCGCCAGTACTGGTGTTCCTGATCGCAGTGACCGTCATCGCCGAACTGGCCGACAAGGCCAAGGTCTTCGACGTGGCAGCCCGCGAAGCCGCCCACCTCGCCCGCGGCCGCGTCTGGCGGCTCTGGCTGCTCGTCGTCGTCCTGGCGACCGGACTGACGATCGTGCTCTCGCTCGACACCTGCGCGGTCCTGCTGACCCCGGTCGTGCTCGCGATGGCCCGCCAGCTCCACATCCCGCCCAAGCTGTTCGCGTTCACCACAGTCTGGCTCGCCGGTACGGCGTCGCTGCTGCTACCGGTGTCGAACCTCACGAACCTGCTCGCGCTGCACCAGTTCCGCAAACTGAACACGCCGTACCTCGAGGTCAGCTGGCGACCGGCCATCGCCGCGATCGTGATCACGGTCGTCGTACTGGCGGTGCTGTTCCACCGCGACCTCGGCCGCTCCTACGACGTACCGGCGACTCCCGCGGTCGAGGACAAAGTCCTCTTCTGGAGCGCGACCGCGGTCTGCGTACTGCTCGGGCCCGCCTTCGTCTCCGGCATCGAGGTCGCCTGGCCCGCCGGCATCGGAGCGCTCATCCTGGTCGTGCTGTTCGCGATCCGCCGCCGCAGCGAACTTCACTGGTCACTGATTCCGGCGAAGCTCGTGGTCGGCGTGGTCATCCTGTTCACCGTCGTCGCGTTCCTGACCGACCACGGCCTGGAGGAGATTCTCCGCCAGGTTGCCGGCACCACCTCTGACCTGCGCCTGAGCGCCACCGCGGCCCTCGGCGCCAACCTCTTCGACAACCTCCCCGCCTACCTCGCGATGGAACCGGTCGCCGCGTCCGACCCGCACCGGATGACCGCCCTCCTGATCGGCGTCAACACCGGCTGCCTGCTCACCCTCTGGGGATCCCTGGCCACCCTGCTCTGGCGAGCCCGCTGCAAATCCGCCGGCGTCACCATCACCTGGTGGTCCTTCCTCTGGCGCGGCCTCATCCTCACCCCGCTCGTGGTCACCGGAGCGGTTCTGGCGCTCTAGTCCTCGGGCTCCCGGCACGTCACGGGCGCATCGGCGCTCGTCTGCGTCGACACGACCAGACCGTCGATGCGGATCGTGCACGTAATCGGGCCCGACACACCCTCCGGCCGCCCAGCGGCAACCCGGGCCTGCCGCGTCATCCAGGTGTGGAACGTCATGGACCAGGGCAGCTCGACCGGATCACGACCCCACCCGGGATCGTCGTCCGTGACGTAGGTGAGCCGGACCTGAGCGCCGGGCGGCCCGGTCAGCTCGTAGCTAACATCGCGCTCGAGATTGGCCTTGGCCCAGAAGTACACCCCGACGAAGCCACCGACGATCAGCACCCCGAAGGCGCCGATGCCGATCAGGACGACGGTCAGGAGCCGCGAACGGCGACGTGGCGTGCTCATGACGGCGGTTCTATCGCGTGCCGAGGTCAGGGGGACGTTTACCGATCGGTAGTGGGTGGGCAATCATGCGGGCATGAGCGAAGCGGACAGCACCGAGCAGAGCACGGCGGATGTGACGCGGGAGTTCCGGACCGCCCGGGACTTCCTGGTCGCGCACCGGGAGGACTACGAGACGGCGTACCGGGACTTCAAGTGGCCGGCGTTCGAGCGGTTCAACTGGGCGCGCGACTGGTTCGACGCACTCGCGGTCGAGCAGGGCGAGGTGGCGGCGCTGACGATCCTCGAGGAGGACGGCGAGGTCAACACCCGCACGTACGCCGAGCTCGCCGAACACTCGCGCAAGATCGCCGGCTGGCTCACCGAGGCCGGACTCAAGCCGGGCGACCGGGTACTGATTGTGCTCGGCAACGTCGTACCGCTGTGGGAGACGATGCTCGCCTGCATCCGCGCCGGCGCGGTGATGATCCCCGCCACGACCCTGCTCACCGACGCCGACCTCGCCGACCGAATTGCCCGCGGCAACGTCCGAGCCGTGGTGACCGCCAGCGCCGAGACCAGCCGGTACGCCGGAATCGCGGACGACTGCCTGCGGGTCGCAGTCGGCGAGCCGGTCGACGGCTGGCTGCACTTCGACGACTTCGCGCAGTACGACGGTCCAGTGCCCGAGGTGGACACCGCGGCCGACGACTCGCTGCTGCTCTACTTCACCTCCGGTACGACGAGCCAGCCGAAGCTGGTCGAGCACACGCACGTCAGCTACCCGGTCGGCCACCTGTCGACCATGTACTGGATCGGCCTCCAGCCCGGCGACGTCCACCTGAACGTCTCGTCACCCGGCTGGGCCAAGCACTCCTGGAGCAACTTCTTCGCACCGTGGAACGCCGGCGCGACCGTCTTCCTCTACAACTACACCCGCTTCGACGCGGAGAAGATGCTGCGCGTCCTCCAGACGTACGGCGTGACCACGTTCTGCGCGCCGCCGACGGTCTGGCGGATGCTCATCCAGGCCGATCTGTCCGCGGTCGAGGTCGCGATCCGCGAGTGCATCTCGGCCGGTGAGCCGCTCAACCCCGAGGTCATCGAGCAGGTGCGCAACGCCTGGGGCATCACCATCCGCGACGGCTACGGCCAGACCGAGACGACCGCTCAGATCGGCAACCCGCCTGGTCAGCCGGTGAAGCTCGGCTCGATGGGCCGGCCGCTGCCCGGCTACGCGATCGCGCTGGTCGACCCGAGTACCGACGAGATCGGCGACGACGGTGAGATCTGCATCGAGCTCGCTCCCCCGCCGGTCCCGCTGATGCGCGGGTACCGCGACGCCGAGGAGCTGACCGCCGAAGCTACGCGCGGCGGTTTCTACCACACCGGCGACGTCGCCAGCCGCGACGAAGACGGCTACATCACGTACGTCGGCCGCTCGGACGATGTGTTCAAGGCGAGCGACTACCGGATCTCGCCGTTCGAGCTCGAGTCGGTCCTGATCGAGCACCCCGCGGTAGCCGAGGCGGCCGTCGTACCGTCGCCTGATCCGGTGCGGCTGGCCGTCCCGAAGGCGTACGTCGTCCTGGCCGCCGGTCATGAACCGACGCGGGAGCTGGCTGCGGAGATTCTGCAGTTCTGCCGCGACCACCTAGCGCCGTACAAGCGGATCCGGCGGATCGAGTTCGCCGAACTCCCGAAGACGATCTCCGGGAAGATCCGCCGCGTCGAACTGCGGACCGACGAGGCCACCAAGGTCGACAGCGGCACACACGGCGAACACGCCTACGACGAGTCCGACTTCCGCGACGCCTGATGTCGTTCGACACTGGTCTCGGGTACGCCGCGCTGATCGTCCTGCCACTGCTGATCGCGATCAGTGTGGTGGGATCCCGGTACGCCGGGCTGCGGCACGACAAGGGGATCGTCACGGCTGCCCTGCGAGCGATCGTGCAACTGGCGGCCGTCGGGCTGGTGGTCGGGTTCGCGCTACAGCACATCCTGGGCGCGATCGCGTTCGTGCTGCTGATGTTCGGCGTCGCGACGTTCACCAGCATGCGGCGGCTGCATCAGACTGCGGCGATCCGGAATCTATGGCTTTACTGCGGGGCTGCGATCGGCGCCGGTGCGCTGGTCGTGCTGCTGATCCTGATCCTGCCTGGTGTCGTCCCGCGGAATCCGGCCACCATCCTGCCGATGGGCGGCATCATCGTCGGCGGCGCGATGACCGCGACCACGCTGGCCGGGCGTCGGGTGCTGAGCGAGTACGGCGCCCGGTTCGGTGAGTTCGAGGCCGGGCTGTCGATCGGGCTGCTCCCCCGCGAGGCGTTCAAGCTCGTGGTCGGTCAGGTCGCCGGGGACGCGCTGCTGCCGGCACTCGATCAGACCCGGACTGTTGGGCTCGTCTCGCTGCCCGGCGCCTTCGTCGGGATGGTGCTCGGCGGTGCCTCTCCGGCCGCCGCCGCGGCGCTGCAGCTCGTCGTACTGATCGGCCTGATCGCCGCCGAGACGATCGCCATCCTGACCATCACGGAGCTGCTTTCGCGCTCTGCCCTACCGGACGGGCGTACGGTTTCCTCATGACCGACGACAACAACATCTTCACCAAGATCGACGCCCTGGTGGCGGAGGAGCACGAGCTCCGGAGCAAGCACGCGGCCGGCGAGATCGGCGACGGCGAGGAGCGCGAGCGGCTGAAGGCCCTCGAGGTCGAGCTGGACCAGTGCTGGGACCTGCTCCGCCAGCGCCGCGCCAAGCGCGAGTTCGGCGAGGACCCCGAGACCGCCGAGGCCCGCCCCGCCTCCACCGTCGAGGGCTACCTGAACTAACCCCGTCCCCGGGGCCGTTGTCGCTTTCCCCTCCAGAGCGCGTGACGCTCCGGGAGTTAGACAAGAACTCTTGTACAAAGCGCATTGCAGAATGTCAGAGCCTGACGGAGAGGTGCGAAGCAGCCGATCGCACCTCTCCTAGCTCCTCACCGCGGCCCCCGCCTGTCCGCCGCGCTCCCCTACCCCGCCGACACGCAGCCGGTCAGCACGCACTCCCCTGGCCGCAACCCCTCGGGTGATTCGGCGTGCGCTCCCCAGCACTTCTTCCCCGCGGTCAGAAGCCGCGGAGCTTCTCCGGCGTGATCCGGATGATCACCGAGTACTCCGCGTGGAACTGCTCCGTGGTCATGCCGAGATTGACGATGTCCTCGCCGTACTTGGCGTTGTAGATCGCGGCGACCTCACCCGCCAGCGGCTCGCTGTCGATGCGCGCCGTACCGGAGATGACACCGACGTCACCTCCGCCGTGCGTGGCGTTGAAGTGCACGGCGACCTGCGGATGCGCGGTGATGTTGTGCAGCTTGGCCTTGTGGCGCTGGCTGGCGATCAGGATCTCGCCGTCGTGCCAGAGGAACCACACCGGGTTCGGGGCCGGCGTCCCCGACTTCCCGACCGTGGTCAGCCAGACGATGCGTTCGTCGTCGAGCTGGCGTGCGATCCGCTTGCCGAAGTCGGTGGAGGTGTCGATCGAGAACATCCGGGCCCCTCAGGTCGTCAGGAAGGACCGAGACGAGCCCACTCGATCGCCGGGCAGTGGTTCATCACCATGGTGAGTCCCGCCGCGGTCGTGCGCGTGTAGGCGTCCTGGTCCACTACTCCCAGCTGGAACCACACCGCCTTCGCGTTGATTCCCACCGCCTGGTCGGCGATCGCGCCCGCCAGCTCGGACCGCACGAACACGTCCACACAGTCCACCGGGAACGGGATGTCGGCAAGGCTCGCATAGCCCTGCTCGCCGTGCACGGTCTCCGCCGACGGGTGTACAGGCACGATCCGCTTCCCGTGACTCTGCAGGAACCGAGCCACGCCGTACGCCGCTCGGTCGGTGTTGTTCGACAGGCCGACCACGGCCCACGTGTCGCAGTCGGCCAGGATCTTCCGGATGTCCGCGTCCATGCGGCTATGGTCTCTCAGCCACGCAAATACGTGAGTACCGCGGAGACCCGGCGATCGAGCCCGTCGTCCAGCTGCAGCTTCGCAAAGATGTTGCCGACATGCTTCCGTACGGCGGCCTCGCTCACCACGAGCTGGTCCGCGATCGCGCCGTTCACCCGGCCCTCGGCCATCAACGCCAGTACCTCGAGCTCGCGCGGAGTCAATGCGGCCAGCGGACCATCGTTCCGGCGGCGAGCCAGCAACTGCCGAACCACTTCCGGGTCGACCACCGTGCCACCGGACGCGACCCGGTCCAGCGACTCCAGGAACTCGGCCACATGCCCGACGCGGTCCTTCAACAGGTACCCGATCCCACCGGTCGTTGACTCGAGCAACGACGCCAGGTACGCATCGGCGACGTACTGCGAGAGCACCAGGATGCCGATCGCCGGGAACTCGGCCCGGATCGCGGCGGCCGCGCGCAAGCCCTCGTCGCTGTGCCCGGGCGGCATCCGGACATCGGTGATGACGAGGTCCGGCGGCTCCTTGCGAACGACCGCGAGCAGGGTGTCCCCGTCGCCAACACTGTCGCGGACCTCGTGCCCGGCGCGATCCAGAATGCTGGCCAGGCCCTCGCGCAGCAGCAGCGAGTCTTCGGCCAGCACAATGCTCAGTCGCCGAGTCGGCACGGGCACTCCATTCGCAGTCGGGTAGGCCCACCGGGTGGGCTGTCGACCACGAGTGTGCCGCCCAAGGCGTCCAACCTGGTCACCAGGCCGGTCAACCCGGTGCCCGCACCGACCGTCGCGCCACCGACGCCGTTGTCGGTGACCGTGATGACGAGCAGCTCTCCGTCGAGCCGGCCCGCCACCTCACACCGGGTTGCCTGCGCGTGCTTGGCCGCGTTCGACAGCGCTTCGCTCACCACGAAGTACGCCGCGGCCTCGATCGGCGGCGGTAGTCGTGAGTCCAGCAGCATCGATACGTCGACCGGCATCGGACTGCGGTCGGCCACCTCCCGGATCGCAGCCTCGAGCCCCAGGTCGACCAGCACCCGGGGATGGATACCCCGAACAGCTTCCCGCAGATCGGCCAGCGCCGCCTCCGCCTCGGAGTGCGCCTTCACGACCAACCGCCGCCCCTCCCCCTCGGGCAGGTCCAGCTCCGCGAGCCCGAGCGTCATCGTCAGACCGACAAGACGCTGCTGTACGCCGTCGTGCAGGTGCCGCTCGATCCGCGCACGCTCGGTCTCGAACGCGTCGACCAGGTCCAGCCGGGAGCGGCGCAGTTCGGCGACGTTCCGCTGCAGTTCCTCCTGCCGGGGACCAAGCATCGCCTTGGCCAGCGACGCCTCGGCCGCAGCCAGTACGCCGACCAGGTAGGAGCTGATGACGTAGAACACCGGACCGAAGGTCACGCTGAACAGGAGCCCCTCACCCACCGTGTCCAGGGTCCATGGCCCCATACCGACCTGCTCGGTGTCGGCCAGCACCGGAGTGACGATGGTGACCCCGAGGACCGCGGCAGAGAGCCCGGCCACTGCCGCACTGAACGGCCAGACCAGCACGCCGAGCACGAAGCCGTAGCCGAGCTCACGCATCGACGCCTGCTCGCGCCGGCGGAACTTGAGCTTCTCCCGCAGCGACAGCGACGCCGGCGTCACCGCATGCGGACTGCTGATGCCGGCCATCAGCATCAGGCCCGCCCGCCACCGCTCGGCGCCTCCGATCAGCACACCGGCCAGGGGGAACAGCGGGAGCAGCAGAATGCCGATCACGATCGGGCTGAGCAGCGCACTGGCCGCGGTGAGGCCGATCAGCACGCAGATGGTCAGCAGGCCGACCGGTACCGAGGTGAACAGGTACAGATAGGCGCGCCACGGCCAGGACGAAATCAGGAAGCGCGGGGATGCGAGCGCTTGCCAGCCCGTCAGAGGTCTCTCCACGCCGTCAACCCTAGGTCCGGCACCGGCCGGAGAGCGGTAGCGTGCGCGCTACTCCAGGTCTCTTGTGTAGGCCCGCGTACACAACGCATCTGAGCGGTTGGCTAGTGATATGACCGCAACCGCGCCCTCGTACCCCAGCGCCGTACCGGCCGCAGCGCCTGCTCTGGTGCTCGACGGGATCACCAAGACCTACCGCTCCAAGGCCGGTGGGGTCGATGCCCTGCGTGGCGTCACCTACCACTTCCCACGTGGCTCGTTCACTGCCGTGATGGGGCCGTCCGGGTCCGGCAAATCGACGCTGCTGCAGTGCGCGGCCGGACTGGATCAGCCGACGACCGGCGTCGTCGTACTGGGTGGGGTGAACCTGCACGGTCTCGGTGAGGTCGCGCTGACGAAGCTGCGTCGCGAGCAGATGGGTTTTGTGTTCCAGGCGTACAATTTGCTGCCGTCGCTGACCGTGTACGACAACGTCGCGCTGCCGCTTCGGCTGACCGGCAAGCGTCCGCAGCGGGGCGACATCCTCGGCGTACTGGAGCAGGTCGGGCTGGGCGACAAGGCCAAGCGCCGGCCGGCCGAGCTGTCCGGCGGTCAGCAGCAGCGCGTGGCGATCGCGCGCGCACTGATCACCAAGCCGTCGGTCTTCTTCGCCGACGAACCGACCGGGGCACTCGACAGCAACAGCAGCCGGCAGGTGCTCAGCTTGTTGCGTGAGGCAACTGACCGCGCCGGGCAGACGGTCGTGATGGTCACCCATGACCCGGTCGCCGCGGCGTACGCCGAGCGCGTGGTCTTCCTCTCCGACGGCCTGATCGCCGGTCACCTCGACCGCGGTACGCCGGGTCAGATTGCCGCGGCCATGAGCGATCTGGAGCGGTGATGTTCTTCCTGAGCAGGCAGACGGTCGGGCAGCACAGACATCTGTACGCCGGTGCGTTCGTGGCACTCGCGGTCGGCGTGTTCCTGCTCGGATTGGCAGCCACCGCCACCGCGGCGACCGTCGCCTATGGGACCGCCGGGCTCCCGAGCATCACTGTCACCACACTCGGTGATTCTGATGCGGCGCCGCGACCGGTCCGGGTGCCGTTGCCCGGTGCGGACGTGTCGGGGCTGCAGGTCGTGCTCAGTCTGGTCGGGACGATCAGCGGGTTCATCACGATCTTCGTCATCGCCAGCACGTTCGCGTTCGCCGTGGCATCTCGACGACGGGAGATCGGGCTGCTGCGGTTGATCGGCGCGACACCGCGGCAGATCCGCCGGATGATTCTTGGCGAGGCGTTGGTCGTGGCGCTCGCCGCGTCGGTCACTGGCGCGGTGCTGGCTCAGCTTGCTACTCCCCTGCTGCTGGACATCGCGTCGAACACCGAGCTAGCGCCGGTCAAGCTCGAGCCGGCTTCTCCGTGGTTGCCGCTGGCCATCGCGGTCTGTATCGGCCTGGTGGTGGCGATGCTGGGTGCGCGCTCGGCCGGGCGCCGGGCCGGCAAGGTCGGACCGATCGACGCGCTGCGCGAGGCCGCGGTCGAGTCCGGGCGGATCGGTCCGGTGCGGATGATTTTCGGGATCGTGGTGCTGGCCGGGTCGATCGTGCTGCTCTCGCTGATCCGGCCGTCGAGTGGCGAGGGCGTCGTACCGCTGTCGATGTTCACGCCGATGCTGCTGGTCATCGCACTCACGCTGCTCGCGCCACTCGTCGTACCGGTGCTTGGGCGGTTGTGGGCGCTGCCGCTGGTCGCGTGGACAAAGGTCAGCGGGCGGCTCGCACGCAGCAACGTGGTCGCGACACCGCGGCGCAGTGCGTCCCTGGCGGCGCCGATCCTGGCCATCTCCGCAATCGCCGGGTCCATGGTGCTCAGCCTCAGCTTCGCCGCCGACAGCGCGGTGGCAACCATCCGAGACACCCTCCAAGCACCAATCGTCGTCACCGCCGAAGGCGATCCCGCGGCTGTGCGCGCGGTGGCTGGGGTTGCAGCGGTGGACGCGGGACTGCCGGTGCAGTTCGTGCGGGCCGGCGCCGAGGATGCACTGCTCGAGGATGCTGAAGGGATCGATCCGGCGATCGCCGTGCAGACCCGTCGCCTGACTCCGCTCTCCGGTGACCTCAACCAGCTGACCGGCACCACGGTCGCGATCAGCAAGGAGACGGCCTCGATCGAGCACTACAAGGTCGGCGACGAGATCCCGGCGACGTTCCTCGACCACGCCGCGGTCAAGCTGCGGGTCGTGGCGATCGTCCCGGACGGATTCGGCGTGAACGCGTCCTTCCTGCTCCCGCTCGACCTCGTCCGGCAGCACGCACCGACGGCCAAACCCGACCACCTGTTCGTCCAGCCGGCGCCAGGCGTCGACCCCGGCGAACTCGTCGGCCGCATCGATCACGCCGTACTGGCCGCGCAGTGGGAGGCTGAGCAGGCGGACGGCGTGCGGCAGGGCAACCAACTCGGTCTGGTCCTGCTGCTCGGCCCCGCCGCGGTCTACAGCGCCATCGCCATCGCGAACACCCTGCTGATGGGCAGCCTGCAGCGGCGGCAGGAATTCGTCACCTCGCGGCTTCTCGGCGCGACGCCGAACCAGATCCGCCGGATGGTCCTGTGGGAGTCCTCGCTGGTCGGAATGGTCGCCCTCAGCCTCGGTACGGCGATCACCGTCACCGTCGGCGTCCTGATCCGGCACGCGATGACAGCCGGCATCCCCGACGTACCGGTGACGGTTCCCTGGGGTGTCCTGCTGGGCATCGCCGCACTTTGTCTGATCCTCGCGGTAGGGTCCGCCTTGGCTCCGACCGCATACATCCTGCGGGTCGTGAGTCGGGAAACTGTCGTTCACCAGCGACAATGAGGGCCACCGTTCGACCGAGGAGCAGTTCACCCGTATGGCACGCCGTTCCAGCACCACCGCCGAGCCCGAGGACTTCGAGGAGCGCATCCTCGACGTCGATGTCTCCGACGAGATGCGCACCAGCTTCCTGGAGTACGCCTACTCGGTGATCTACTCCCGGGCGCTGCCGGACGCGCGGGACGGGCTGAAGCCGGTGCAGCGGCGGATCCTGTTCTCGATGGCGGAGAACAACATCCGCCCCGACCGCGGCCATGTGAAGTCGGCCCGCGTCGTCGGTGAAGTGATGGGTAAGTACCACCCGCACGGCGACGGCGCGATCTACGACGCCCTGGTCCGGACCGCGCAGCCGTGGTCGATGCGGCTGCCGCTGATCGACGGGCACGGAAACTTCGGCTCGCTCGACGACGGCCCCGCCGCGATGCGGTACACGGAGTGCCGGATGGCGCCGTCCGCGATCGCGATGACCAACGGCCTGGACGAGAACGTCGTCGACTTCCGGCCGAACTACGACGGCCGCGAGGAAGAGCCGTCGGTGCTGCCGGCGGCGTTCCCGAACCTGCTGGTCAACGGCGCCGCCGGGATCGCGGTCGGCATGGCCACCAACATGGCCCCGCACAACCTGGTCGAGGTGATCCAGGCGCTGCGGCACCTGATCAAGAAGCCCGACGCGGACCTCGACGACCTGATGCGCTTCGTCCCCGGCCCGGATCTGCCGACCGGCGGCAAGATCGTCGGCCTGGAAGGCATCAAGGACGCCTACGCGACCGGCCGCGGCAGCTTCAAGATGCGCGCCACCGCCCGGATCGAGAACGTCACGCCGCGCCGCAAGGGCATCGTGGTCACCGAGCTGCCGTACACGGTCGGCCCGGAGAAGGTGATCGAGAAGATCAAGACCCTGGTCCAGGCCAAGAAGCTGCAGGGCATCGCCGACGTCAAGGACCTCACCGACCGCAGCCACGGCACCCAGCTGGTGATCGAGGTCAAGAACGGTTTCGTCCCCGAGGCGCTGCTGGAGCAGCTCTACAAGCTCACGCCGCTCGAGGACTCGTTCTCGATCAACGCGGTCTGCCTGGTCGACGGCCAGCCCCGCACCCTCGGCCTGAAGACGCTGCTCGAGGTCTACCTCGAGCACCGGTACGACGTCGTCCGCCGCCGCAGCGAGTTCCGCCGCAAGAAGGCGCAGGACCGGCTGCACATCGTCGACGGTCTGCTGATCGCGATCCTCGACATCGACGAGGTCATCCAGATCATCCGCAGCAGCGACGACGCCGCCGCGGCCCGGACCCGGCTGATCGACATCTACGACCTGTCCGAGATCCAGGCCAACTACATCCTGGACATGCCGCTGCGCCGGCTGACCAAGTTCTCCAAGCTCGAGCTGGAGACCGAGAAGTCCGAGCTGG
This sequence comes from Kribbella sp. NPDC005582, assembly GCF_040605415.1. Taxonomy (NCBI): domain Bacteria; kingdom Bacillati; phylum Actinomycetota; class Actinomycetes; order Propionibacteriales; family Kribbellaceae; genus Kribbella; species Kribbella sp. NPDC005582. Next base: position 1,083,506 of record NZ_JBEXCU010000003.1, on the reverse strand, counting down.
AGCGCGAGATCGAGCGGCTGACCGCGATCCTCGAGGACGAGGCGCTGCTGAAGAAGACGGTCGGCGACGAGCTGGCCGAGGTCGCCAAGACCTACGGCACCCCGCGCCGGACCGTGCTGCTGGAGTCGTCCGGCGCCACCAAGACCGCCGCCGTACCGCTCGAGGTCACCGACGACCCGTGCTGGGTGCTGATGAGCTCGACTGGACTGCTGGCCCGCACCAACGGGGTCGACCCGTTCGGACCGGCCGAGGGCCGGGCCAAGCACGATGCGATCGTCTCCGCGATCAAGAGCACCGCCCGCGGGCAGTACGGGCTCGTCACCAGCGCCGGCCGGCTGATCCGGCTCGAGTCGCTCGACCTGCCCGCCGTACCGACGACGGCCGCCGCGCCGAACCTGCAGGGTGGCGCCCCGATCGCCGAGTTCGTCTCGCTGGAGCCGGGTGAGAAGGCGCTCGCGCTGACCACGATGGATCCCGAGTCGGTCGGTCTCGCGCTCGGTACGGCGGGCGGTGTGGTCAAGCGGGTCACTCCGGATCACCTGAGCAACCGCGACGCCTGGGAGATCATCCGGCTCAACGACGGCGACGAGGTCGTCGGCGCGGTCGAGCTCAGCACCGGCGAAGAAGAGCTGTGCTTCGTCACCTCGGACGCGCAACTGCTGCACTTCTCCGCCTCCGCGGTCCGTCCACAGGGCCGGACCGCCGGTGGTATGGCCGGTGTGCGGCTCAGCGCCGGCGCGAAGGTGGTCTTCTTCGGCGCGGTCGCGCCCGGCCGGGAGGCTCAGGTCGTCACAGTCGCCGGCTCGAACGCGGCGCTGCCGGGCACCGAGGTCGGCGCGGTCAAGGTGACGCCGTTCAGCGAGTACCCGGGCAAGGGTCGTGGGACCGGCGGTGTCCGCTGCCAGCGGCTGCTGAAGGGTGAGGACGGGTTGCTGCTCGCCTACGTCGGCGCGGCTCCGGTCAAGGCCAGCGCGAACAGCGGTGCACCGGTGGATCTGCCACCGATCGACCCGCGACGCGACGGTTCCGGCGTGCCGGTGGCCCAACCGATCGCGGCGGTGGCCGCCGACCTGGCAGGCTGACCCCATGAAGAGACTCGTCGCGCTGGGCGCGGTGCTCGTGCTGGCACTGGTCGGCTGCAGTGACAAGAAGGACGCCGGCGGTGGCGCCGGCAAGTCCGACGACGCCGTCGCGCAGCTCACGGCGGCGAAGAAGGCGATCGACGAAGCCGCCAGCGTGCACATCGTGCTGACCGGGCGGGACCTGCCGGACAGCGCGCAGACGCTGGCCAGTGGTGACGGCGTCGCGACGCATGCCCCGGCGTTCAAGGGCAAGCTCACGATCCGCACCGGCGGGGCGCCGATCGACTCCGAGGTCGTTGCCGTCGACAAGAAGGTCTACGCGAAGCTGCCGTTCACCGGGACGTTCGTCGAGCTCACGGCCGACCAGCTGACCGGTTTCGGCGCGCCGGACCCGGCGATCCTGCTGGACCCGGCGAAGGGCCTGACCTCGGTGCTGCCGGCGCTGAAGGACCCGAAGGTGAAGGGTGACACCCGCGACGGCGCCAAGGTGCTGACCGAGATCACCGGCGCGGTCCCGGGCAAGCAGCTGCAGGGGATCTTCCCGAAGGCTCCGGCCGACCAGGACTTCCCGAGCAGCTTCAAGCTCGACAAGGACACCAAGCAACTGGTCTCCGCGACGATTTCCGGGCCGTTCTACGACGGCGCCACCAGCAGCTACGACGTCACCTTCGACAAGTACGGCGAGCAAGTCACGATCACCAAGCCGTAGTGAACAACGCGGTGGCCGCCCGGCCGAGAGCCCAGCTCACGCTCGCGTCGATCGCGGTCGCGTTCGCGGCCGCCGACACGTACGTCGTCGTCCTCGCGCTGCCCGACCTGATGTCCGGGGTCGGGCTGTCCGCGGACGAACTGCAACGGGCAGCGCCGATCATCTCCGGCTTCCTGCTCGGCTACATCGCGGTGCTGCCGCTGATCGGGCGGATCGCGGATGTCGCCGGACGGACGCCGGTCCTGGTCGGCGCGCTGATGCTGTTCGCCGTCGGGTCCCTGATCACAGCGGCGGCCTACGACTTACCCTCCGCGGTAACCGGTCGGTTTCTCCAGGGCGTCGGCGGTGGCGGGCTCGTCCCGGCCACGCTCGCGCTCGTGGCTGATCTGTGGCCGGCCCAGCGGCGAGGGCTGCCGCTGGGCGTGGTCGGCGCGGTCCAAGAGCTAGGCGCCGTCCTGGGACCGCTGCTGGGCGCAGCCGTCCTGGCCATCGCCGATTGGCGCTACATCTTCTGGCTGAACCTCGTTGTCGCGGTGGTGCTCGCGTTGCTGCTCCGCGGACTCCGGCGACCACCTCTGTCAGCCTTGTTGGGTCTCCTCGCGGCTGCGGCTCTCGGACTCACACTGACCGCACCACAACGGCTCGCAACTGATGTGACACTCGGCCTGCCCTTCGTGCCGTTCAGCGGTACGTCGAGACTCCTCACGCCCATCGGCGTCGCGACTCTCGTGCTCGGTCTGCTCTGGGCAGTGCTCGCAGTACGGCGTACTCAGGTGGTTGGCCTCCTCAAGCAGGTCGACCTACCTGGCGCCTTGCTGCTCGCTCTCGCGCTCTCCGGCGTCGTCCTGGCCTTCGCCACGGCCGATCCTGAGCGTGAGCTGATGTCTCCCGCCGGCCCTTGGCTGCTGATCGGCGCGGCCGTCTTCGCGGTGGCCTTCGTCGTTTGGCAACGCCGGACGCCGCGGGCCATCGTCCCGGCCGGTCTGCTCGCGGCCCGGCCGGCCTGGGGCTCGCTCGTGGTGAGCTTCCTGGTCGGCTGCGCGCTGATCGCCGCGCTGGTCGACGTACCGGTGTTTGCGCGTACCACCCAAGGCGGCGGGCAGCTTGCCGCCGCACTCGTGCTCGTGCGATTCCTGATCGCGCTGCCGGTCGGCGCGGTCGTGGGCGGTTGGCTGACCCGGCGCTACGGACTCGGGCTGATCACCGGCGCCGGGCTCGCGCTGGCCGGGGCGATGTTCGTCGTGATGGCGTTCTGGAGTCGCGACGCGCTCGATCACGTCGGAGCGACCGTCGTACTGGTGCTGTGTGGATTCGGCTTCGGCCTGGCACTCTCGCCGGTCAACACGGCGATTCTCGGCGCTACTCCCCCGGCGGATCACGGGCTGGTCAGCGCGCTGGTCGTCGTCGCCCGGATGGTCGGCATGCTGGTGGGCGTGTCGGCGCTGACCGCGATCGGGCTGCGCCGGTACTTCGCGATCGTCGACGACGTACCGTCACCGAACGAGCTGTGTCCGACGGCACCGGCGTCCTGCCGGCCGTTCATCGACGCGCTCCGCGACGCGGCCGTTTCACAAACGCACGCGATCTTCGCGGGCGCCGCCGTCTGCGCTTTCCTGGCCGCGATTCTGGCGGTCGCGCTGCTCGGTCGACGTGGCGTTGTGCACATTTGACGGTCTTTTGCTGGACGCTGCACGGGACTGAGGGCTGCCTAACCTACAGTGGAGCCGTGAGAGTTCCGCCCGACGCGACCGGTCGGCCCGGCCTGTGCTCGACGTTCTGCCGTCAGCTGCTGGAGCCGCTGCCCGGATCAGCCATCGTCGCCAGCGGCTGGGTCGTCCTGGAACAGCCCGGTCCGTGGGGTGCCGATGCCGTCGTCAACAGTCACCTGAACCCGGAGTTCGGTGGCCGGTTCGATGCCGAATGCAAGAAGGCAGATGTCCGCTTCGGCCTGATCCGGACGCCGGGCCGGCACTCCTTCCCGGCCAATCACGCCCAGCAGGTGTACGTCGCCTCGACCGTGCCCGGCAGGTCCTGGCTACTCACCGCCCATCTCGACGACCCGCTGGTACTCGAGCGGCTCGATCTCGCCGCCATCGCCCGCGGCGACCGCGAAGCTGTCGAGACCTCGCTGCCCGGTCTGGTGCCGGTCGACGAGTCGATCATGCTCGTGTGCACCAACGGCAAACGTGACGAGTGCTGCGCGATTCTCGGCCGCCCGCTGGTCAACGCGCTGGCCACGGCCAAGCCCGGCCGCGTCTGGGAGGCCAGCCACCTCGGCGGCCACCGCTTCTCCCCCACCGCCGTCCTGCTGCCGCCCGGCACCATGCACGGCCACCTGGACTCCGAGACCGCACTCGATGTGCTCGCGGCCTCGGACCGCGGCGAGACCCTGCTCACCGGTCTGCGTGGCCGCACCACGTGGACGAAACGCGGTCAGGCCGCGGAGATCGCCGTACGCCACCAGACCGGTGAGCTTGCCTTGGACGCCCTCACCGTCGCGGGCGAAGATCTGGAATCCGTGACAGTGTGGCATCGCGACGGACGGTCCTGGGTCGTCCCGGTGACCAGCGCGCCCGCCGGTCCACCTCGTCCGGAGTCCTGTGGAAAGGAGCCGTTCGCGATGTCGATCCTCAACGCCGGAACCCCGGCCCTGGCCCTGGAGACCGCCCGATGACCACTGGTTTCGAAGACCTCCTCGCCGCCAACGCCGAGTACGCCGCCGATTTCCACTACGGCGGCTTCGACGGAATCGCCCATGCCGGCGTCGGCGTGGTCACCTGTATGGACTCGCGCATCCCGCCGCTGGAGATGCTCGGCCTCAAGCCGGGGGACGCCAAGGTCCTGCGCAGCGCGGGCGGCCGGGTCACCGAGATCACGCTGACCGGACTCGTCCTCGGCGTGAACCTGCTCGGCATCCGCCGGGTCATGATCATCCCGCACACGCGCTGCGCGATGGCCGCGATGTCCGAGGACGACCTGCGCGCCAAGGTCGAGCAGGCCGCCGGGAAGCCGGCCGGCTACCTGCCGATCAACGTCATCCCCGACCAGCTCGAGGCGCTCCGCCACGACGTCACCGCCGTCCGCGAGCACCCGCTGATCAGCGAGGAGATCCTCGTCGGCGGCTTCATGTACGACGTGGACACCGGTCTGCTGACCCAGCACGTCTGAGTGTTCGGCCGGTCCAGGCGGTCCGGCGGCATGGCAGTGTTCGGCCATGCTCACCATCGACCGCCTGGGCCCCACCGACCGCGACCGCTGGCAGACGCTGTTCGCCGGCTACAACGAGTTCTACGGCCGCACGATGCCGGCCGAGTTCTTCGACCAGGCCTGGGCCAGGTTCGAGCGTGATGAAGAGGTGCACGCCCTCGGCGCACACCTCGACGGCCAACTGGTCGGGATCGCGCACTTCCTCACGCACGCCAGCACGACATCCGCGGACGTCTGCTACCTGCAAGACCTCTTCACCGCGCCTGAAGCGCGCGGACGCGGCGCGGCCCGCGCTCTGATCGCCGCCGTGACCGACTGGGCCCGCTCTCGCCAGTGCGCACGCCTCTACTGGGCGACCCAGGAAACCAACGCCACCGCCCGCCGCCTCTACGACCAGGTCGCCGAGAACCGCGGCTTCATCCTCTACACGCTCCCCCTCTGACCTCTGCTTGACATTGTTTTATCCGACTGGGTAACTTTTACTCATGCGGATAAAAGACGGCTTGGATCGATCCGGCAGTACGGCGGCCCGCCGGGACCAGATCGTGGCGGCGACGATCGCCGTCCTGGCGGAGCGCGGTTTCGCAGCGACGTCGTACGACGCGATCTGTGCGGCGGCCGGGTTGAGCAGCAAGCGGCTGATCTCGTACCACTTCAAGACCAAGGACGAGTTGCTCGCCGAGGTACTGCACCGGGTGACGGCCGACGCGGCCGAGCTGATGCGGCCGGCCATCGAGGCTGCGGACGGCCCCGCGGCGAAGCTGGCCGCCTACATCCGGTCGAACGTCGACTTCATCGCGACCCGCCCAGACCACGTGCGGGCGGTGCAACAGATCGCGTTCGGGAGCACCGACGTACCGAGTGAGGAGTCGGACGGGGCTGTGTCGCGGCTGGTGACCTTGTTCGACGAGGGACGCCGTACTGGTGTCTTCCGGGCGTTCGACTCGCTGCTGATGGCGATCACACTGCGGGCGGCGATCGACGCGGTCGCGGGACGAGTGATCGCCGGAGCCGACCCGGCGCTGTGCGCTCAGGAGCTGGTGGAGACCTTCGACCGGGCGACCCGCTCATGAGCGCCGCGACCGAGAGCAAGCCGAAGGCGCGCTGGGGCGCGGTGCTGGCACCGGCGCTGGTCGACCTCGTCGTCCCGCTGCTGATCTTCTACGGCTTTCGCCAGGCCGGTGCGGGAATCGTCACGGCGACGCTCGCGGGATCGGTGATCCCGGCGGTCCGGACCGTGTACTCGCTGATCCGCGGCCGCAAGGCCGACTGGATGGCGGTCTTCATGCTGGTCGCACTGGCGATCGGGACGATCGCGTCGCTGGCCATGCACAGCCCGCGGATGCTGCTGGCGAAGGACGGCGTGATCACCGCGATGTGCGGCCTGTGGCTGCTCGCCACGGTCGTGCTCGGCAAGCCGCTGCTGCTCGCCGTCGGGCGCGGTATCGCCGAAGCCAAGCGCGGCAAGGGCGGCGGCGAGGTCTGGGCGAGCCGGTGGGACACCGAGCCGCGATTCCGGCACGGGCTCAAGCTGATCACCGCGGTGTGGGGTGTGGGGCTGGTGCTCGACGCGATCGTGCGAGTGGTGATCGCGTTCTCGCTCCCGTTGGACGCCGTACCGGGGGTGACGACTGTGCAGTGGATCGTCGTGTTCGCCGGGCTCTACCTGTTCATGTTCTGGTACTCGCGCAAGAACGACCTACTCGCATGAGCGATGTGCTTGTGGTCGGCGCTGGGCCGACCGGGTTGTTGCTGGCGTCGGAGTTGGTGCTGGCCGGGGCATCCGTAGTACTGGTGGACAAGCGGCTGGAGCGGTCCGGGCAGTCGAAGGCACTGTCGTTGCAGCCCCGGTCGGTGGAGATTCTGCATTCGCGCGGTCTGCTGGAGTCGCTGCTGCCGGAGGGACGCGAGTTGCCGGGCGGGCACTTCGCCGGTCTGCCGTTGGACTACAGCGCCTTGGAAACGCGGTTTCCGTACCAGCTCGGGATTCCGCAGTTGCGGATCGAACAGCATCTCGAGGATCACCTGGCTCGGCAGGGTGTCGCCGTACGACGTGGTGTGGAGCTGACCGGACTTGTCCAGGACTCGACCGGGGTGACCGCCGAGTTCGCCGGCGGCGAGTCGATCCGTGCGAGCTGGGTGGTCGGCTGCGACGGGGCGCGGAGTGCGGTGCGGCAGTTGAGTGGGATCGGCTTCCCCGGCCGCGACGGGCGGTACAGCGCGGTCGTTGCGGATGTCGTGATCGACGGAGTCGAGGCGGACTGGCAACTGCCGGAGCTCGAGCCTCGCGACGGCGCGGTGCTCACGCTGCTGCCGCTCGGCGGCGGGGGCGACCGGATTCTGTTCACCGGCCCCGAACAGCAGGGGCTGCCGAAGGACCACCCCGTCAGCTACGAGGAGGTCGCGGCGGCACTCACGAGCTGGTACGGCGAGGGCGTCGTACTGAAGGAGTTGCGCTACGCGTCTCGCTTCACCGACGCAGTGCGGCAAGCGGACCGGTATCGCGCCGGGCGGGTGTTCGTGGCCGGCGACGCGGCGCACATCCACTCGCCGACTGGCGGCCAAGGGATGAACCTGGGACTGCAGGACGCGTTCAATCTCGGCTGGAAGCTCGGGGCGGTCGTTCGAGGCGAGTCCCCGGACAGGCTGCTGGACAGCTACCACGAGGAGCGCCATCCAGCCGGTGCGGCGGTTCTGGCCAACACTCGCGCTCAGGGGGTGCTGATGGTTCCTGATGACGATGTGGCGGCTTTGCGTGAGACTTTTGCCGAGCTACTGCAGTTGCCGGAGGCCAATCGACTCCTGGCTGGGGTGATCTCCGGCCTGGCGGTTGCCTACTCCCCCGGTGAGCACCGGCTTGTCGGCCACCGCATGCCCGACCTGGAGCTGACCGACGGCTCGACCGTCATGCAGGAGCTGCGCCGTGGCCGAACGATCGTGGTGGAGCCGCGGGACGGCTCGATCGCCAGGGCCATCGTCCGTCCGGACGGCTACGTCCAAGCGGCCCGCTAGACCAGCGACACCTGGCCGGTGTCGAGGTTGTAGTAGACGCTCTTTGTGCGGATCTCTCGGCTTCCGCGCCCGGATCTGATAGATACGCCGTATGAGACTCCGCCCCAGCTCATTTCCCAGGTCCCTGCTTGTCGGCGCCCTGGCGCTGACAAGCGTCCTGTCCAGCGCTCCCGCCGTGCACGCCGCACCGGTCGTCACCGGTTGCCTGGACACCACGGTCACCGGGACGGTCGAGGAGCAGCGCCTCGGCCGGGGCGTCGGCGGCGGACCATCCGTCCCGGCCGAGATCCTGCGCCGGACCGGGTTCGACAAGCAGGTGGAGCTGTTCGGCCGGTTGCTCTGCTCGATGCCGAGCCGCGAGGCCGCCAAGCTGCTGATCCGCGCCCAAGGTGAGGCACTGTGGCGGACAGCCGTGCACCGCGCTCAGCACCCGGTCTCCGGCGCTGACGCCCTGCCGTCCACCGACGACCGCGGTCTGTACTGGGCGCGCATCTCGATGGCACTGACGGTTCGCCAGTGGCAACCACGCTTCACAGTCGGTACGGCGGAACGCGCGGAGCTGATCCGATCCCTCGAGTACGCATCGCGCGGGATCACGAGCACGCGGTTCTCCCCCGGCGTACGGAAGATCCTGGTCACCGGATTCGATCCGTTCACGCTGGATGCCGACATCCGGATCGGCAATCCGTCGGGCGCCAACGCGCTGACACTCGACGGACAACGCTGGACGGTGAACGGCACGACGTACGAGATCCAGACCGTCGTCTTCCCGGTTCGCTACACCGACTTCGACCAGAACATGGTCGAGGACGCTCTCGCACCGCACTACCGCGGTGGTCCGCAGCACGCGGATCTCGTGATGACGGCGAGCCAGGGACGCGTCGGCATCTTCGACCTGGAGGTCTACAACGGCCGCCGCCGGTCGACCAGCTCGATCGGCGACAACAACAACCTGTGGGGCGGCGGGACCGCCGCTGCGCCGGTCGTTTCGCCGAGCATGCCTGCTGGTCCGGAGTGGCTCACCTCCAGCCTGCCGTTGGCTCGGATGGCGCAGGCCGAGGTCGCGCCGTTCCGTACCCGGGTGAACACCTCGGTCCTGGAGATCCCCGCCGGTCAGACCACGCCTGTCCAGCAGCCCGACGGACCGACGCCGGGATCGATCGCGTCCGAAGGTGCAGGCGGTGGCTACCTGTCCAACGAGGTCGCCTACCGCAACACGCTGCAGCGCGACCTGAAGGATCCGTCGATGCCGGCCGGACATCTGCATGTCCCGGTGCTGTCGTTCGACGCGGCCAACAAGACCGCGATCACGGACCCGACGTACGAGGCGAATCGCGACGCCATCGTTCGCGGTGCCCATGCAGTTCTCCGCCGGGCACTGTGATCAGTTTTCTGATCAGCTGGCGATTATTCTGAACGCCTCCAGCACCGACTGAACAGAATAGTCGGCTGCCGGTCCGCCTGCGCGATCCCCGACCAGGATGGTGCGCAGGCCGGCATTCGCTCCGCCCGCGACGTCGTACGCCGGATGGTCGCCCACCATCCAGCCGTCCAGCACAGCGCCGGCACGCTCGGCCGCGATCGCGAAGATCGCGGCATCCGGCTTGCGCACCCCCACAGCCTCGGACACGCAGCAGTAGTCGACGACCGCGGCGATACCCGTGTGCTCCAGCTTCAACGTCTGCTGTACGACGGTGCCGTTCGTCACCACTGCAACCCGCCACCCGGCAGCTCGCAGCGCTGAGAGACCCTCCAGGACGGCGGCATCGGCCCAAGTGAACGACGGATGTTCGCGGTCGTAGCTCTCGATGCTCGGTGCAACACCGAACTCCTGCCGCAGACCGGCGAACAGCTCCTCGCGCGGCCGGAATCCGCCGTTGTCGTGGGCAATCAGCCAGGCTGCGGCGGCCTCCCCCAGACCTGCCTCATCGCACCACCAACGCGCCCAGTCACGAAAGGCCGCGTCGCGGTCGATGAGGGTGTTGTCCAGGTCGAAGCAGGCCAGCCAGGCCCTCTCCATCAGACCTCGATCAGACGTCGATGCGGCTCTCGTCCAGCTCGTAGGCGCCCTGAACGATGAACTCCTTGCGCGGCGCCACGTCGTTGCCCATCAGCAGGTCGAACACCTGGGCCGCGGCCTCACCGTCGTCGACGGTCATCCGGCGCAGTGTCCGGTGCCGCGGGTCGACGGTGGTCTCGGCCAGCTGGTCGGCGTCCATCTCGCCCAGACCCTTGTAGCGCTGCGGGGGCTCTTTCCACTTGACGCCCTTCTTCATCAGCTCGGCCGTCTTTCGCTGGTACTCCGCGTCGCTGTAGGTGTAGATGTACTTCTCCTGACCCTTCTTCGGGTTGGTCAGCTCGAAGCGGTGCAGCGGCGGAACAGCGGTGTAGACGCGACCGGCGTCGACCAGCGGCCGCATGTAGCGGAAGAACAGCGTCGCCAGCAGGCAGCGGATGTGCGCGCCGTCGGAGTCGGCGTCGGCCATGAAGATGATCTTGCCGTAGCGGACCTGCTCCAGATCGAAGCTGCGGCCCGACCCGGCACCGACGACCTGGATGATCGAGGCGCACTCGGCGTTCTTCAGCATGTCGCCGACCGACGCCTTCTGCACGTTCAGGATCTTGCCCCGGATCGGCAGCAGCGCCTGGAACTCCGAGCTCCGGGCGAGCTTCGCCGTACCGAGGGCCGAATCACCCTCGACGATGAACAGCTCGGAGCGGTCGACGTCGTTGCTGCGGCAGTCGGCCAGCTTGGCCGGCAGCGCGGACGACTCCAGCGCAGTCTTGCGGCGCTGCAGCTCCCGGTGCTGGCGGGCCGCGACGCGCGTGCGGGAGGCGGCGACGACCTTCTCCAGCACCGCCCGGGCCTGCGCCTTGTGCTCACGCTTGGTGGAGGTGAGGAACGCCTCCAGCTCGGTCTGCACGACCTTCGCGACGATCCGCGACGCGGCCGGCGTGCCGAGCACCTCCTTGGTCTGTCCGTCGAACTGCGGCTCGGCCAGCCGCACGGTGACGATCGAGGTCATGCCCTCGAGGACGTCGTCCTTGATCAGCTCCTCGCCGCTCTTCAGCAGCCGGGTGCCCTCCATCGCGTTGGTGAAGCTCTTGGCCAGCGCCCGCTCGAAGCCGGCCACGTGCGTGCCGCCCTTCGTGGTCGCCACGATGTTCACGAACGAACGGACCTCGGTCTCGTACCCGTCGCCCCAGCGGACGGCGATGTCGACGTCGAGATCACGCTCGACGTCGGTCGGCGTCATGTGGCCGGCGTCGTCGAGCATCGGGACGGTCTCGGTGAAGTGCCCGGTCCCGGTCAGCCGGATGACGTCGGTCACCTTCTGGTCGGTGGCCAGGAACTCGCAGAACTCGCTGATCCCGCCGTCGTGCTTGAAGTGCTCCTCGGTGACCTCGTCACCACGCTCGTCCCGGATCACCAGCTCCAGGCCGGGAACCAGGAACGACGTCTGCCGCGCCCGGGTGACCAGCTCGTCGTAGTTGAAGCTGGCGTCGCGGGTGAAGATCTGCCGGTCGGCCCAGTAGCGGATCCGGGTGCCGGTGACACCCTTCTTCGCCCTGCCGGCCTTGCGCAGGCCCACGGCCGCGGTGAAGCCCGCGTCGGCGCCCTCACCGTCGAACTCACCGGCGACACCGCGCCGGAACGACGTGGTCCACACCACGCCGCCGCGATCGACCTCGACGTCGAGACGCGCGGACAGCGCGTTCACCACCGAGGCGCCGACACCGTGCAGACCACCGGAGGCGTTGTACGAGCCGCCGCCGAACTTGCCACCGGCGTGCAGTTTGGTGAACACCACCTCGACACCGCTGAGCTTGGTCTTCGGCTCGATGTCGACCGGGATACCGCGGGCGCGGTCGCGCACCTCCACGGACCCGTCCTTGTAGAGGACGACGTCGATCCGGTCGCCGTGACCCGCGAGGGCCTCGTCGACGGCGTTGTCGATGATCTCCCACAGGCAGTGCATCAGGCCGCGACTGTCGGTGGACCCGATGTACATACCGGGCCGCTTCCGGACCGCCTCGAGTCCTTCGAGGACGAGCAGGTTGCGGGCGTTGTACGTCGGGTCGAGCTCGGTACTACGAGGCGTCGGGGCGGCCACAGGGCTCCTTCACTGGTTCACCAACTCACTACGAGGCACAGCCTATGCGGCTCCACCCCCAAAACCTGTTAGCGGCTCCGACAGACGGGGAACCTGACAGAACAAGGAAAAGGCTGTTACCGCAGATATCGATAAGGACTCGATCCGGCGTGGCCGACCGACACTCCGAAGATCAGCACCGCGTGACGGGTTCATGGCGCAGAGTGAGATAAGACACGCCCGACGCAGCGGGTCCCGCCTAAATCACTCGAAAGAGAAACGATTCCGCGTCAGCATGCGTCATACGGGAGCAGGTGGTTCGTCTCACATTCGGACACGTTGCCCCCACCGGGAAGCGATCCGCATGTCAGGATGTTGCTATCTGGTGAGAACGGAACTAGATGAGATGAGGCCTCAAGTGACTACAGCACTCGCCCCGAGTTCGGCCCTGTCGGCCGCGGATCGTTGTGACCGCTGCGGTGCGCAGGCCTACGTCCGTGTCACCTTGACCAGCGGTGGGGAGCTTCTGTTCTGCGCCCACCACGGCCGGGAGCACTCGGACAAGCTGCGCAACATCGCCGTCACCATTCACGACGAGACGGGCCGGCTCGAAGCCACTCCCGCCGCCGTCGCCACGGAGGACGAACGGTAAGCCAGGTCTCATAAACGCGCCAACGACGGCGCCAAAGTCCTACAGACCCGATGGCGGTCCCCACGAGGGAGACCGCCATCCTTGCGTTCTCGGGCCCTACTGCTTGATGAAGTACCACCGCTGGCATAGACCGCCGTGGTAGGACCACGTGATCACGTCGGTGCCGGCAGCAGGGTTACAGGTGTCCACGTCCATCGACAGCCCGGAACTGACCGAGGTCACCGCGTAACTGCCGTCGACGGCGGGCTCGATCCGCCACCGCTGGCACTCCCCCTTGTTGCTCGGGAAGGCGATCAGATAGCCCTTGAGCAGCTTCGAGCAGCCGCGGATGTCCAGGGCCCGGTTGCTGCTCGGATCGACGATCTTGTAGACGTCGTCGCCGAGGCTCTCCACCTTCCAGCTCTGGCACGGACTCCCCGGCACCCACTCCCACATCCGGATGTCGTCACTCGCGGCGCAGTTGGCGATGTCGAGCACGTTGTGTGACGTCGCCGCCTCGATCCGGTACCGCGCGGCGCCGTTCTCCCCGAGCTGTGTCTGGTTGTACGACGGCCGTACGGTCCACTGCTGAGTGCTCAGCTGCCCGCAGGTTTGCTGCTTGATCGGTGCGTAGTCGTCGAAGGTGGTGACGTTCTTCTCCGGTTCGGCAGTGACCGTTGCGCACTTGCCACTGTGTGCGAACCTCAGCTGGACCACGGTGTCGTAGCTGGTGCCTTCGATGTACTCGATGGTGAGCTGCTGGTTGGCGGTGGGCTCACCGGTACCGCTACCGCAGGGCCACTGCAGCAGCTGGGCACCGTCCTGCTGGCCGAAGTCCTCGACGTCCGCGCATTTCATGCTGTGCATCGGCCGGGCGCTGTACTGGTCCGTGCCGGCGATCGCATCGATCCGGAACCGCGCGTTCAGGTCGACCGGCAGGCATTGGTACTGGATGTAGCGGGCGTCGTCGTTCGCGCTGGCGAACTCGACGTTCAGGCACTTGTTGCTGTTCTTGCTGACCAGGTCGTAGGCCCGGTGCTCCAGCTCGAACTTCGGACCGGTGACCGCGTCGACCTGACCGGACCAGGTCTGCTGCCGAGCACCGAACGCCGTACCGGTGGACAGTTGAGTGAACGCCTGCCGGCCACCAGGTGTGCTGCCGCCGGCGTACAGCAGGGCGATGTCGTCCTTACGGTCACCGTTGTAGTCACCGACCGACAGGCTGGTCTTGGACAGGTCGAGGTCGTTGTTGGTGACCGACCACCAGGTACTGCGGGTCAGCGTCGAACCCGTCGGCTTGAATACCTGCAGCGAGGTGTTGGCCGGGCTGTCCTCGTACATGGTGACGATGTCTTCGCGACCGTCACCGTCCGGGTCGGCGACAGCTGCCTTGCTCTTCTCCCAGCAATAAGCACCGACGCCCGAGTCGTACGCCGTCGCAGGCGCGGCGAAGGCGGTTCCGGTCGAAGCGAAGAGCTCCACCGAGGTCCGGCAGCCGTCAAGGTTGCGCAGGCTGACGAAGTCGGCCTTGCCGTCGCCGTTGAGGTCGGCCAGCAGCGGAGCGCTGCGGGTCCACTGGTTCGAAGCCTCCGAGGTGAACCACTTCACCGGCGCGGTGAAGTTGGTCGCGGCTCTGAACACCAGGACCTCGAAGCCACCGTTGGCGGTGGCGTTCTGCACCACGATGTCGGACGCCTTGTCGCCGTCGACATCGCCGGAAACCACCCGGGCGGTGCTCAGCGGCCAGCCGTTCGCCCCGCTCGTCCAGCTGGCGTCGAGCGCGTCGTACCGGTTGCCTTCCGACATCAGCTTGTACAGCCAGATCTGCCGGCCGGCGCCCTCGCGCAGCAACGCCATGTCGGCTTTGCCGTCCTTGTTCCAGTCGCCTTGCACCGCCCGCGTTCTGGTCAGGGCGAAGCTGCCACCCTCACTCGTGTCCCACTCCATGACGCCGGTGTGGAAGTTCGTGCCGGCCGAGGGCATCGACCAGATGGCGGTCCGCCCGAAGCCCTGGTCGAAGATCGCGGTCAGGTCCGCCCGGCCGTCACCGTTGCTGTCCCCGCGCGCCGGCGCCGGCGCCGTGCCGCCGGTCAGGGGCCGCAGCGCCCAGGACTCCGTGAGCTCACTCTGGTTGCCTGCCTTGTCCACCGCGGCGACGTACAGGGTGCGGTCGAAGGAGCCGGTCTCCGCCGACGGCGTCAGCGTGATCGGCACGGTAGCCACACCTCCCGCGCCCGCCTTCACCCGCATCGCCAGCTTGTCCGACAGGAAGCCGTAGACGTACTCCGCGACCTCGTTCTCCTGCCCCGTCGCGGGACGGAAGGTGACGGTCCCGGTCGTGTACGCCGGCGTCCGGCGCAGGTTGTCCGGGAAGTCCGTCGAACTGATGGCCGGGATGTCCGGGCTGATCGAGTCGATCACGAAGTAGCAGTCCTTCGTGGCCGGGCCCGCCACGAGCGCGTCCCGGGTGAAGGCCCGGTAGTGGTAGACCTCGTTCTCGTTCAGCTTCCCGGCCGGAACCTCCGCCCAGGAGAAGGCCGCCCCGGTCGCGGTCGGCCCGACGGCACTCGAGTAGACCACCGCGTTCGCGGAGTTGGCGATCTCCAGTGTCGTCGTCACGCCGTCACCGCTGTCCGGGTCGTTCGCGACGGCGGAGAACTGCGGCGTACGGGTGGCGATCGCGGTCGGCGCGGCCACCGTCCCGCACGGGCGGGGCCGGATCATGTTCAGCGACTTCGGCTCCCGCGGCGCAGTGTTGTACTCGATCGACAGCACCGCGGTGTCGAACTTGAACTTCTTCCACTGGCTCTCCAGGCCCTCGTTCGGCGCCCGCAGCCCGAGGCCCATGGTCAGCTTGCGGTCGTCGGCCGCCTGCTGGACCAGGTCGTGCAGCCGCGCCGGCGCGAACTTGACGACCTTGTCCTCCGGCTCCGGCCAGGCCTCCGCCTTCACCTGGTCGATGTTCTCCTTCCAGAACTGGTCGTTGTTACCCCAGTCGATATAGGTGCCGGTCGTGAAATCGTTCAGGTGCCACAGGTCCACCGGCGTCTCGGTGCCGGTCGGGCTGTGGTCGAGGGTGATGCTGAAGTAGACGTCGCCGATCGTGCTGCCGCCGATGGTCTGCGCACCGTTGGTCAGGTTCATCAGGAACATCGACCGGTACAGGTTGTCGGTGTCGTGGTAGGCCCGGCCGACCTTGGCTCCCTGGCCGGTGTCGTAGCCCCAGCCGGTCTGGTTTCCCATCCGGACGTTGACGTGCAGCCAGCCGGCCTTCCGGCCGCTCAGCGACGGGTCGATGTAGATCGGGAACTTCGCCCGCGGGTCGGCCAGCAGCGATCGCTGCGGCGTCAGCTCGAGCGCGCCGGACTTCAGCCGGATGCCGACCTTCGCCTGCCGTGGCGTGACCGGCGTACTGTCCCACATCGTCGGCGCGGGCGCGGTGTAGAGCAGCTCCCCCAGCGGGTTGACCGCTGTGGTCGAACCGTCGCGGTTCACCGACAACCGAAGACCGTCGCCGACGAACGGCGTCCGCAGGGCGCGCAAGGCGTCAGTCAGTGCGGCGGACCGGTCCTTCACCACCAGCAGGTAGGAAAAGTTGTCTACAGCAACTTTGATCTGGAGGTCGACACCGCGGTACACCTCGGGGTAGGTGGCAGTGTTGCCGGCGATGCGAGGCCCCGGAAGCTTGTTCGGCCAGCCCATCGCGACCCGGGCGCCGGGTTTTCCGAAGCGGAGCAGGGTTTTGTCGCCACCGCCGGACAGAACCACGGGCACAGCAGCCGCGACCGGCTGAACGGTGCCGTCCGGCTGGAGACGCAACGACGCATCCGGTGCTGCCCAGCCGGCTCCCTTGCGCACGCGGACCGGAACCGCGTGCTGGGTCATCGTTTTGGAGCCGTTCGGATTGACGTAGACCTCTGATGTCTCGTTGCGCCAGTCCACCACCTCGACTCGCCGCCCGGTCCGGGCCGCCTCGTCGGTGGCCTTCACTTCGGGTGTGAGTGGTCTGCTGAACTTTGCCGGCTGCGCTGCCGCCGGCGGTGGATCGCCTTGTACAGAAGCGATCAGAGGCATCGCCAGGAGCAGCGACAGCAGTGCGGGCAGCAGACGACGACTGGGCGGCATGATGGGACAACCCCTCGGTGGCACGGGCGGGACAGGGCCGATGATCCACGACAAGTGCTTGCTGCGCTTACGTTTCGACCGACCTCGAAACGGCTGCCGAATCAGCTGCCGGCTGTCAGCCTTGCCAGGTCCCCCAATCTCCGGAGGTTTCTCCATGCCCGCCCACCCCCGTCGCCGGCGATCACGCCGGTTCGCCCTGCCTCGTGCAGGTCTGATATTCGCCTCGGCCATCGCGCTGACTGTCGGCGTCCAAGGTCCGGCCGCTCAAGCCGTCGCCGACACCCCGAAGAAGGACACCGAACCGCACACCACCAGACTCACCTCCGTTCCCGGCAAGAAGGTCGCGGTCAAGCCGCGACCGGTCGACGCCGGCGCCAAGTCCGATGTGACCAAGCGTCCGGAGGTGAGCTGGCCGGCGGCCGGGTCCACGGAGGTCCAGCCCGCGGTCTCCGCGGTGGATCCGCGGCTCGGCTTCGGTCCGCAGGCCGGCACGCAGGTCTCCCCCGCCGATCTCACCAAGGGCAAGGCCGGCGCACTGCCGGTCTGGCTGTCGACGCCGGCAACCGCCGCAGGCATGACGGCCGCGGCCGTCGCCGACGCCGTACCGGCCAAGGTGAAGGTCGAGTCGCTGGGCCGGCAGGGCAACCAGTTCCTCCTCAAGCTGCACCGTGCCGACGGGGTGGCGAAGGCCGGGCAGACCCGGCTGACCGTCGGCTACGACCAGTTCCGCGATGCCTACGGCGCCGACTACGCCTTGCGGCTCAGGGTCTTCCAGCTCCCCGCGTGCGGCCTGAACAAGGCGGCACCGGCGGCCGGCTGCACGCCCAACCTGCTGAAGACCACCAACAACCCGGCCGGCTCATTGAGCGCCGACGTACCGGTCGCTCCGGCCGGCTCACCTGAAGGCACCTTTGCTGTCGCGGCGGTTGCCGCCAGCAGCGCCGGGGACTACAAGGCAACCACCCTGAAGCCGCAGGCCACCTGGACGGTCGGCGGATCGTCCGGCGACTTCAGCTGGAACTACCCGCTGCAGACGCCGCCGGCCCTGGGCGGCCCGTTGCCGCAGGCAACCATCGGCTACTCCTCCGGCGGTGTCGACGGCCGGACCTCGTCCACGAACAACCAGCCGTCCTGGGTCGGTGAGGGCTTCGAGTTCGCTCCGGGCGGCTCGATCGAGCGCCGCTACGCGTCCTGTGGCGCGAAGAGCGAGCAGACCGGGAACAACGGCAAGAACCCGACCGGCGACCAGTGCTGGGCCACCGACAACGCCACCTTCACGCTGAACGGCGCCGGTGGCGAACTCGTCAAGGACGACGCCACCGGCGAGTGGCACGCGCGCCAGGAGGACGGATCGACGATCCGCCGCCTGACCGGCGCGAACAACGGCGCCAAGGACGGCGAGTACTGGGAGCTGACCAGCAAGGACGGCATCAAGTACTACTTCGGCCTGAACCACCTGCCCGGCTGGGACAAGCCCGAGCCCGCGGTCAAGCACGAAACCGCATCGGTCTCCACGCTACCGGTCTTCGGCAACCACGCCGGTGAGCCCTGCAACAAGACCGCGTTCGCCGACTCCTGGTGCACGCAGGCCTACAAGTGGAACCTCGACTACGTCGTGGACCGCAACGGCAACACGATGAGCCTGTTCTACGACCGCGAGAGCAACTACTACGCGCGCAGCATGACCGCCACCAAGGTCAGCAGCTACACGCGGGCCAGCAACGTCGCGCGGATCGAGTACGGCCAGACCGACGGCAACGTCTACCAGACGAAGCCGGTCGCGCAGATGGTGTTCACCACGACCGACCGCTGCATCGCGTCCGCGTCGTGTGTCGCGGCCGACTACCTGGACACTCCGCTCGACCAGGAATGCACGTCGAGCACGAACTGCAACAACCACTTCAACCCGAGCTTCTGGACCAAGAAGCGGCTGACCAAGATCACCACCCAGGTCTGGCGGGCGGCGGAGAACAAGTTCGGCGACGTCCAGCGCTGGGATCTGCGCCAGTCCTTCCGTGACCCCGGTGACGGCACCAGGGCCGGGCTGTGGCTGGAGGGAATCAGCGAGGCCGGTCTGGCCGGTGAGCCCGCACAGATGCCGGAGACCAACTTCGACAGCATCCAGCTGGCCAACCGCATCATCCCGGCCGGCGACACCAACCCGCCGATGAACTGGCTGCGGGTCAGCGCCGTCAACTACGGCAGCGGTGGCCAGATCAAGGTCACGTACGCCGACCCTGACTGCAAGACCGGCGACGTTCCGGCCAGCCCCGACGACAACACGCGCCGTTGTCACCCGCTGAAGTGGACGCCGGACAACGGCACCGAGCGGACCGACTGGTTCAACAAGTACGTCGTCACCCAGGTCACCGAGACCGACCGGCTGGCCGACACCCGGCCCGCGGTGACGAAGGTCGAGTACCTGTCGAAGCCCGCGTGGCGCAAGGACGACGAGGACGGTCTGGTCGAGATCGGGAGCAAGACCTGGGCCCAGTGGCGCGGCTACAGCTTCGTGCGGGTGACCAAGGGCGACGGCAGCGACGGGCCGCCGACCGTCACCGAGACGCGGTACTTCCAGGGCATGGACGGCGACCAGAAGGCCGACGGCACCATCAAGCATCCGGTGATCACCGACTCCAACGACGTGTCGGTGGCCGACCTGCAGCCGCTGTCCGGCCAGCCCCGCGAGCAGACCACGCTGAACGGAACCGAGATCGTCGACCGGACGATCACCGACCAGTGGGTCTCCGCGGCGACCGCCACCCGGGTGAAGTCCTGGGGCACGGTGAAGGCCTACCAGGCGCAGGCCGGCGGCAACACCCAGGTCCAGACCGTCGCCGGCGGCGGACTGCGCAAGCTGGCCGCGAAGAACAACTACGACGCCGACGGCGTACTGAAGTCCAAGTACGACGCCAACGACGTGACCACCGCGGCCGACGACACCTGCACCTACTACGAGTACGCGAGCAACGCCGGGGCCGGCATCGGCGAGCTGGTCAAGCGCGAGTACGTCGTGTCGACGGCCTGCGACCAGGCGTACACCAAAGAGCAGGTGATCAGCGACCAGCGCACCTACTTCGACGGCGCGACCGACATCGACGCGACGCCGACCAGGGGCAACCCGACCAAGACCGAGCGGGTCGCGAGCTACGACTCGGCCGGCAAGCCGGTGTACGACGAGCAGTCCAAGCTGGAGTACGACGCGCTCGGCCGATCCGTCAAGGCCATCGATGCCGAGGGTGCGGTCAGCACGACCAGCTACTTCCCGGCCGGCGGCGGACCGGTCACCGAGCGCGTCGTGACCAAGCCCAACGGGCACACCACCACGACCGACCTCGACCCCGCCTTCGGCCAGGAGGTCGCCGTCACCGACCAGAACGGCCGCAGCAGCGAGGCCACGTACGACGGCTTCGGGCGGCTGCTCAAGGTGTGGATGCCCGGCCGGACCGGCTCGGCCGCGGCCTCGAAGCAGGCCAAGTCGGCGGGCAAGGCCTTCACGGCCGACAACGCCGCGACTCCGAACATGGAGTACGAGTACCGGATCGGCATCGACAACGGTGCCAGCTCGGTGATCACCAAGTCCCTGCAGAGCGACGGCAGCGTCAACGAGAGCTACGACCTGTCCGACGGTCTGTTCCGGCCGGTGCAGAAACAGGAGATCGCCCCGGGTGGCGGCCGCACGGTGACCGAGACCTGGTACGACTCGCGGGGTCTGGTCGTGCGGGAAAACGGACCGTACTGGAACGCGCAACCCGCGACCGAGGACGTCTTCCACGGCGACCAGAACGTCATCCCGACCCAGAAGCTGATCACGTTCGACGGCGCCGGGCGGACCACCGAGGAGACCTTCAAGTCGGCGAAGACGATCAAGTGGAGCACCAAGCGGAAGAACTCGGCCGACGAGGAGACCGTCGAGCCGCAGCTGGGCGAGCAGGCGACGACGAAGGTCACCAACGGTGACGGCCGGCTGGTCGAGCTGCGCCAGTACAAGGGCCAGACGGCGACCGGCTCGTTCGACAAGACGTCGTACAGCTACAACAGCCGTGGTCTGCCGACCCTGGTCACCGATGCGGCCGGGAACAAGTGGAGCTGGGAGTACGACATCCAGGGCCGTAAGACCAAGGAGGTCGACCCGGACCGCGGAACGTCGACCTTCACCTACAACGACCTCGACCAACTGGTCACCTCGACCGACAACCGCGGGACGACGCTCGAGTACAGCTACGACCTGATCGGGCGCAAGACCGCCATCAGCGAGGTCCCCACGGCGGGCCCGAAGAAGCTGATCTCGGAGTGGACCTACGACAACACCCCGGTCGTCGGCCAGACCGGCGCGGTGGCCAAGGGAAACATCAGCTCGACCACCCACTGGGTTGACGGGCAGCCGTACACCACGAAGGTGACCGGCTACGACAAGAGCGGCAAGCCGCTGGGCCAGGAGGTCGTGATCCCGGCCGCACAGGGCGGGCTGGCCCGCACCTACACGTTCGGCAACACCTACAAGGAGGACGGCGAGGTCGCGACGACCTCGATGCCGGCCGTCGGCGGACTTCCGTCCGAGACCCTGCAGTACGGCTACAACGACAAGGACCTGCCGACCACGCTGAGCTCGGACATCTCCACCTACGTGACCGGTACGGCGTACACCACGATGGGTGAGGTCTCGTCGCTCGTCCAGCGCGGAACCGGCGGCAAGTCGGTCACGCAGGAGTTCGACTACGAGGCCGGGACCCGGCGGCTGAACAAGGTCACCACGACCAAGGAGACCGCCGACGACCCGATCTCGGTCGTCAGGTACGCGTTCGACCCCACCGGCAACATCACCAAGATCACCGACGCCGGCGAGACCACCGACACGCAGTGCTTCACCTACGACCACCTGCGCCGTCTGACCTCGGCGTGGACCCCGGGCAGCGGTGACTGCGCGGCCGCGCCGACCAAGGACACCTTGGGCGGACCGGCGCCGTACTGGCACGGCTGGACGTTCGACGTGACTGGCAACCGCAAGACCGAGACCAGGACGGACGCAACCGGTTCCACGACGGCGACGTACAGCTACCCGGCGACCGGTCAGCCGCGGCCGCACGCGGTGCAGTCGGTGGTCACCACTGGTAGCGGTGGCACCCGGACCGACAACTACACCTACGACCAGACCGGCAACCTGAAGACCCGCAACCTGAACGCGGCGGGGATCGAGACCTTCGACTGGGACGCCCAGGGCGAGATGGTCAAGGTCGACGGCGCCGGCAAGACCACCGAGGTCATCAACAATGCCGACGGCGAGCGGCTGCTCCGTAAGGATCCGTCGGGCGTCACGCTCTACCTGCCGAACAACAACGAGGTGCTGCTCAAGGCGGACGGCTCGCTGGTCGGCACGCGGTACTACAAGCACGGCCAGCAGACGGTCGCGGTCCGGGTCGGTGCCAACCAGCTGTTCTGGCTCGGTGCGGACCACCACGGCACCTCCACCACGGTCATCGACAACACCCCGGCGCAGAACGTGCAGCGCAAGCGGCTCGACCCGTACGGCAACCTGCGCGGTGTCGCGCCGGCGGCATGGCCGGGACAGCGCGGCTTCGTCGGCGGGACCGAGGACCCCAGTACGGGGCTGGTCCACCTCGGGGCCCGGGAGTACGACCCGAAGACCGGGCGGTTCATCTCGGTCGACCCGGAGGCCAACTACTCCGACCCGCAGACGATCAACGGCTACTCGTACTCGAACAACAGCCCGATCTCGTTCTCGGACCCGGACGGCAACTCCTGGTTCAGCAGCGTGGTCTCCTCGATCGGCAGCGCCATCAAGACCACGGTGGAGCAGGTCGTCACCCGGGTCCCGGAGATCATCAAGGTGGCGGTGCCGTTCCTGGCGCCGGTGGTCAACTACATCCAGGCCTCGGGCGGAGTGTGGAACGCGGTGACCAACTTCGTCAACGCGGTGAAGGAGGTCGCCAAGACGATCTACCGGACCAAGATCGAGCCACACGTCAAGAGAGTCCAGGTCTTCATCGCGAAGGCGAAGGTGGTGGCCAAGAGCGTCGTCTCCCAGGCGAAGCAGAATTTCAAGGAGAACTGGAAGCGGAACGTCGCGGACTTCAAGACCGCCGCCTCCAAGGTCGCCGACGGCGCGAAGTGGGTGGGCAACCAAGTCAAGAACTTCGCCGCGTCCCCGGTCGGGAACAAGATCCTGCATCTCACAGCCAACTTCGCCAGCGGTCTCCTGGCCGGGGTGGTCGTGGGTCTGGCCTGCGGGCCGGCGGCGCTGATCTGCGGCGCGTTGGTCGGGATGGCGGCCGGCGGCGTGATCGGTGCCGGCCTGAACAGTGGTGTGGCGGCCTTGGCCGGGGAGAAGATCACTCCGGGCAAGGTGGCCGGCTGGTTCGCCGAGAACGCGTCACCGGGCCGAGCCATCAGCGGCATGCGGAAGGTCACCGGAACCGGCGGATGGGCCATGACCAAGAGCGTCTTCCGTGGCGGACCGCTGAAGGGGCCCAAGGGGATCGGCGAGTCGTTCAAGGAGGCGATACAGACACCGAAGAACTGGGGTATCCCGAGCCGGTTCGACCCCGCGAAGTACATGCCGAAGTAGCAGCTCCGCAGTAGTCAGCTGACAAGGTGCTGGAGGTCCTTCGGGGCCCCCAGCACTGCTGCTTTCCCGGCCCGCCACTCGACGGTGAGCGGCGCACCGGCCACGCGGAGACCTGACAGTCTCAGCTCGGACCATGGCAGTGACGACGCTGGATTCACCGTCAGCGCACCACCCGGTACGTCCGGTTCGATGCCGAGGGCGGCCACCAGGACGGCGACCGCCGAGGCTGCTGCCCAGGCTTGGGGGCGGCACGAACCCGGGTACGGCGTGGGCCGCGTCTCGGCGGTCAGCCCGCGGCCGCCGTACAGCTCGGGCAGGCGGTAGCCGAACGATTCGGCGGCGCGGACGAGACCAGCGACGTACGACGACGCGACCTCGTCGTAGCCGGTGGCGTAGAGACCCTGGACGGTCATCGCGGTGTCGTGCGGCCAGACGCTGCCGGTGTGATAGCCGATCGGGTTGAAGCGGGACATCGCCGTGGACAGGGTGCGCAGGCCGAAGCCACTGTCGAGATCGTCGTCGCCGAGCAGGTCCGCCACGCGTTGTTCCTCATCGGCGTCCAGGAGACCGGTTCCCAGCAGGTGACCCATGTTCGAGGCGCGGCCGATCACAGCGTTCTTGGCACCGTCGAGAGCGATCGCCGGATAGCCGTCGACCCAGAACGCGCTGCGGAAGCGCTCCTGGAGTGCTGCGGCCCAGGCGCGCCACTCGTCGCCCGATTCGCCGAAGGCTTCCAGGATTTCGGCGCCGCGGATGGCAGCGGCGTACGCGTAGCCCTGGACCTCGCAGAGGGCGATCGGGGCGGTGGCGATCTCGCCGTTCGGCCATTGCACCGAGTCGTCGGAATCCTTCCAGCCTTGGTTCGCCAGGCCGTGGCCGGACTCGTCGACGTACTCGAGGAAGCCGTCACCGTCCGGGTCGGCGTAGTCGCGCATCCATTCCAGTGCCCGGCGCAGGTTCGGTAGCAGTGCACTGACCTGGTCACTCGGCATGCCCCAGCGCCAGGCCTTGTGCAGGGTGGTGATCCAGAGCTGGGTTGCGTCGTGCGTGCCGTAGTAGACCGGCGGCAGGACGAATCCGGTGCCGTGTTCGGCTGTCTCGGCTCTGAGCTCGTGCGGGATCTTGCCGGGCTGCTCGGCGGTCTCGACGTCGACCTTGGTGCCTTGCCAGTTCGCGAGGGCGCGCAAGGTGCCGGCCGCCAGCTCCGGGTCGACCGGGATCAGCATCCCCGCGGAGATCAACGAGTCCCGGCCGAACAACGTGAGGTACCACGGCGGTCCCGCACCGAGGTAGCGGTCGTCGCCGATCGCGAGTTGCAGCGCCCGGACATCGTCGAGCGAGCGGTCGAACCAGCGCTCGACCCGGTGATCACTACAGTGCACACTCGCGGTGTACAGAATAGTGTTCACCGGTGGGTCGATGTCGAAGCCGCTGACCGAGCGGGGACCGGAAGCGATCACTGTAATGATCATCGTGAACTCCTCCCCCGGCGCCAGCTGCGGTGTCGCCGTCGGGCCGGGGTCGAGCTCCGCGGTGACCCGCGTGCCCTCATTCTCCCAGTACAGACGGCCCGAATCGCCGGACCTCGCCTCGAGCGTTGGCAGTG
Source organism: Kribbella sp. NPDC005582 (assembly GCF_040605415.1). Classification (NCBI taxonomy): domain Bacteria; kingdom Bacillati; phylum Actinomycetota; class Actinomycetes; order Propionibacteriales; family Kribbellaceae; genus Kribbella; species Kribbella sp. NPDC005582. The sequence continues at coordinate 1,058,454 of NZ_JBEXCU010000003.1, read as the reverse complement.
TCGCGGCGCTGCTGTTGCGGACCTGGACGATGCTCGCGAGATCGGTGCCTAGGGCAACTTCCAGCTGACAGGTCACGGTCTCGCGGGAGTTGTTCACCAGCGTGAGGTGTTCGGTCATTCCGTCCCGGCTGACCACGCGGCGGCGGTAGAGCAGCACGGTCTCCTCGCGGTCGACCTTGGCGACGTACACGTGCGTGGAGGCGCTGGGCTCGTCCACCTGCAGCGGGATCGGCTCGACGCCGTCCACGGTGACCACGAATCTCGACAGCAGCCGTCTGTCGCGGGCGTAGACCCCCTCGGCTCCGGAGCCGGTGAGCTGGCCGGAGCGGGGTGAGAGGACCACCCAGGGGGCAGCCAGTGCGGTGACCAAATCGTGCAGCTGGGACATGTCTCCACCCTAAAGGCGTCCGACTTGCGGCAGAGTGTCCGTGTGGACACTGCTATGACAGTTCTGGTCGGAGTGGCGATCTTCGTCGGCATCATCGGCATCGTGGTCCCAGTGCTGCCCGGGGCGATCCTGAGCCTGGCGGCGATCCTGGTCTGGGCGCTGGTGGAACGCAGTGCCACCGGCTGGGTCGTGCTGGCCGCCGCGGTGGTCCTGATCGGGGCCAGCCAGGTCGTCAAGTACGTCGTCCCCGAGCGCCGGCTGCGGGAGTCCGGCGTACCGCGGCGCTCGATGCTCATCGGCGTCCTGCTCGGCATCGTGGGGTTCTTCCTGATCCCGGTGGTCGGCATGTTCGTCGGCTTCCCGCTCGGCGTCTACGTCTCCGAGCGGCAGCGCCTGAAGACGCACGCAGCTGCCTGGAACTCGACCAAGCACGCACTGAAGGCCACGGGGCTCTCGATGCTGATCGAGTTCGTCGGTACGTCGCTCGCCGCGGCGGTCTGGCTGATCGCGGTCCTGTTCCTCTGAACGCCCTGATTGCCAGGAATTTCTCAGGTTCACCGGAGGCTCGTCTCAGCCCGATCGGGGATGCTGAGTCGCATGGCAATGTTCAGCAACCTCTCAGAGAAGCGCTGGCGGATCGCGGGCACCATCGCCGCGGTCGCCGTCACCACCACGGCGGGCGGTGTCGCCTGGGCCGCTACCAGTGCCGACCCGACCCCGTCCCCCTCCGCTTCACCGTCCACCCCGGCCGAGCCCGGCAAGCCGGGTAAGGGCCTGGGACACGGTCCCGGCGGACCCGGCCAGTTCTTCGGTCAGGGCGGCGCCCTGCACGGCGAGTTCGTCGTGAAGAAGGACGGCGGCGGCTACCAGACCGTGGCCACCCAGCGCGGCGAGGTCACCGCGGTCAGCAAGGACTCCATCACGCTGAAGAGCGAGGACGGCTACAGCCGCACCTACACGCTGACCGCGGACACCCTGGTGAACGCCGCCCGGGAAGGAATCGGCGACGTGAAGACCGGGAACACGGTCGTCATCGCCGCCGTGGTCGCCGACGGCAAGGCCACCGCGACCATGCTGCGCGACGGCACCGTCCGGAAGGCCGCGGGCGACAAGTGGGGCTTCCACCGCGGTCCGCGCTGACGACTCGCAGGAACGACTCACAGGCGATTGCCAGGAACCTCCCAGGCCGAGCACGGGGAACAGCGGCAGACTGTGGACATGAGCCCGCATCTGCTGGTGGTCGACGACGAGCCGAACATCGTCGAACTGCTGTCCGCGAGCCTGCGCTTCGCGGGGTACGACGTCTCCACGGCCAGTCACGGCACCGAGGCACTCCGCAAGGCCCGGGAGGTCCAGCCCGACCTGGTCGTGCTGGACGTGATGATGCCCGGCCTGGACGGGTTCGAGGTGGTCCGGCGGTTGCGGGGTGAGGACAGGCACGTGCCAGTGCTGTTCCTCACCGCCCGCGACGCCGTCGAGGACAAGGTCCTCGGCCTGCAGACCGGCGGCGACGACTACGTCACCAAGCCGTTCAGCCTCGACGAACTGGTCGCCCGCGTCCGCGCCTTGCTGCGCCGCTCCGGTCACCGCGAGCAGACAGCGACCGAGACCGCCGTACTGCGGTATGCGGACCTGGAGCTCAACGAGGACAGCTACGAGGTGTTCAAGTCCGGTCAGGCGGTGCAGCTGTCGCTGACCGAGTTCAAGCTCCTGCGTTGCCTGCTGGAGAACGCGGAGCGAGTGATGTCGAAGGGCCAGATCCTCTCCGCGGTCTGGAACTACGACTTCGCCGGCGACGCGGGCGTGGTCGAGTCCTACATGTCCTACCTGCGCCGTAAGGTCGACACCGGCGACCAGAAGCTGCTGCACACCGTCCGCGGGGTCGGCTATGTCCTTCGCACCCCCCGAGGCCCCAGCTGATGAACCATCAGCGCTTCACCGACCGGTACCCGCTCCGCGTCACCATCGTCGTGGTGCTGCTGACCCTGGTCGCACTCGCGCTGGTGGGCTCGGGCGTGCTCGCGACCACGATCATGCGCGGCTACCTGGTCGACAAAGTGGACGCACAGCTCGCCCAGGTCGCGGCACCGGTGGCGGACGGCCGCGGCTTCGGTGGCGGGCCGATGCGAGGCCGGCCACTTCCCAGCCAGTTCTTCGTGCAGCTCAACGACGTTGACGGTGGGCCGCAACCGGGCGGGCCCTTCCGCGCTCCGCTCCGCGAAGCGGAGACGCTACCGAAGCTTCCCACGCTCGATCTCGATCAGGTCCGGGCCTTGAACGGCAAACCCTTCAATGTGCCCGCGACCTCCGGCGGCGACACCTGGCGGGTGCTCGCGGTACCTCTCAACGACGACACCGGCTCAGCCATGGTGGCGCAGAACCTGCATGACGTCTCGCGGACCGTGCAGCGGCTCGTCGGAGTGCAGTCCGCGGCGGGGGTCATCCTGCTCGTCCTGCTCGCCGGCGTCGGCACCTACGTCGTACGGCGAAGCCTCCGCGGACTCGAGGACGTCGAACATACCGCGGTCGCCATCGCCGGCGGTGATCTCAGCCGGCGCGTCCCCGACCGTGATCCGCGCACCGAGGTCGGGCGGTTGTCCTACGCGCTCAACCAGATGCTCGGTCAGATCGAGAACGCCTTCGCTCAACGCACCGCCTCGGAGTACGCCGCGAGGCAGTCCGAGGACCGCATGCGCCGCTTCGTGGCCGACGCTTCCCACGAGCTGCGCACTCCCCTGACTTCGATCCGCGGTTTCGCGGAGCTCAGCAGGCAACGCGGTGTGGCCGAGCCGGACGTCATGAAGCGGATCGAGGACGAGGCCAAGCGGATGGGTCTGCTCGTCGACGACCTGCTGCTGCTGGCTCGGCTCGACCAGCAACGGCCGCTCCGGATGGAGGCGGTCGACCTGCTGCCCGTCGCCGCCGACGCCTTGCACAACGCGCAGGCCGTTCAGCCCGAGCGCAACATCTCGCTGAAGATCCTGCCCGACTCCGAGGCACCGGTCGTTCAGGGCGACGAGGCCCGGCTCCGACAGGTGCTCGGCAACCTGATCAGCAACGCGCTCCACCACACTCCAGTGAACGCGCCGATCCTGGTATCGGTCGGGACGCGCGGGACAGACGCCGTACTCGAGGTCAGGGACTCCGGCCCCGGACTGATCCAGGAACAGAAGGCACGGGTCTTCGAACGCTTCTACCGAGCCGACACAGCCCGAACCCGTACGACGGGTGGCTCCGGCCTGGGACTGTCGATCGTGGCGGCGCTCGTCGCCGCGCACGGAGGCCGGGTCACCGTCACCGACACCGAACCGCACGGCGCAACGTTCACTGTGCTGCTTCCACTGCCGCGCCGGCCGCTGTGATCTCGGCCGCGATCTCCCGGGCGATCTCGATCGCTCGAACCGCCAAGGGGGACTGGGATTCCGTGTCCGGCCAGTGCAGGTAGATCCCGCGGGCCGGCGCCGGGCGAAGCGCGTGGATCGAGAGGCGGTCGTCCTTCGGAACCTCTGATCCGTACACGGCCAGCCACGGGAGCACCGCCCAGCCCAACCCGGCCCGCACCATCGAGAGGATCGTCGCGTTGCCCGGCGACCGGAAGGCGACCTCCGGACGCGCGCCGGCCTCACTCAGCGCCGGTTCCATCCACAGCTGGTCGCACGACTCGTGACAGCCCACCATCGGCCGGCCGTCGAGGACCTTCAGCGAGGCGGGCCCGTCCGGAAGCTCACCGGCCCGCGTGACCAGGAAATAGACATCGTTGATCAGCCTGAGCTGTACGACGTCGCCATCCAGCGGCCGGTCGTAGAACACGAGGTCGAGGTTGCCGAGCTGTGGATCGTCGGCCGGCATGTCCGCGAGCCGGATATCGCAGTCCGGCTGCTCGTCGCGCAGCCGCCGGATGAGCGTCGGCAGGATCACGTGCGAAACGCTCTGGAACGTCCCGATGTCAATCCGGCCGCCGCCGGCCTTGAACCGGCCGACCGCCTCGGACAACTCCCCCGCCTTCGCCAGCAACTCGCGGCCCTGCTCGAGAACCACAGCACCGAGCGGCGTGAGCCGCACCGGACGTGGCCCGCCCGGCCGCTCGAACACCGCGCCTCCGACCGACTTCTCCAACGCGGCGATCTGCTGGCTGACCGTCGACTGCGTGTAGCCGAGGCGCGCGGCCGCCCGGCCGAACGTGCCGTCCTCGACGATGGCGACCATCGTCCCCAGATGTCGTAGCTCGACGTCGACCATGACGATAAATATAGCCTAGAGCGATCATCTTCATCGGAAACAATCGCTTTTCACGATGACGGAATCTCCCTACCGTCGAAGACATGACCACGACGCTGAGCGCGACCCCCAGGACAGCAAGGCGATCGCAGTTGGTCGGGGCGCTCACGGCGACCCACTTCGTCAGCCGGGCGGGCGGCGTCGCGCGATCGTTCCTGGTCCTCTACCTCACTCAGGAACGCGGTCTCTCAGCCACCACAGCGGGAGCGGTGCTCGCAGCAGTCGGTATCGGCGACATCGCGTCCCAGTTGCTCGGCGGTTGGTTGAGTGACCGGATCGGTCGCCGCCGGACGATGCTGATCGGCTTCCTGGGCACCGCCGTCGCGCTGATCACGCTGGGTGCGGCCACCACGCTGCCGGGAATCGCAGCGGCGGCCTTCGGTGTCGGCATGCTGGCGGAGCTGTTCCGCCCGGTCGGGTCGGCGGCGCTGGCAGACCTTCCGCCGGAGGATCGGATCCGCGCCTTCGGCCTGCTCTTCTGGGCCGCCAACGTCGGCTACACCATCTCGACGGTGGCCGCCGGCGTACTGGTCCGCCAAGGGTACGGCGTTCTGTTCTGGATCAATGCCGTCGCCGCAATCATCGCGGCGCTGATCGTGTGGCGCTGCCTCCCGGAGACTCGCCCGTCGACGGCAGCGACCACCCGCCGCGCGCTCCTGCCGGTCCTTCGACGCGACCGGGTGATGCTCGGGATGGTGGCGATTCACATCGTTTACTTCACCGTGTTCCTGCAGGTGTTCTCGACACTGCCGCTCGTGATGGCGGGAGACGGTCTCGGGCCGAGTGCCTACTCCATGGTGCTCGCGTTGAACGGGATCGCGATCGTCGTGGTGCAGCCGATCGCCGTCCGCCTGCTCGACGGCCGGGACACCGCCACGATCCTCGCCTTCTCGATGCTGCTGGCCGGCGTCGGCGGCGCCTTCTCCGCGGTCGTCCACGGCAGCGCCGCCTACGCCACGGCGATCGTCGTGTGGACGCTCGGCCAGATCGGCGTCTCGGTGCTGTTCGGCGCCACCTTCGCCGGTATCGCCCCGGCCGACCTTCGCGGCCGGTACATGGGCATCGCCTCCACCACGTGGAGCCTGGGGGCCGTCCTGGCCCCGCTGTTCGGTACCGCACTGCTCGACCACGCCGGACGCACGGTCCTCTGGGCGACGAGTTCGGTGCTCGGAATCGCACTGTTCATCGCAGTCCGCGTGATCGCCCCGTCGCTGCGCAACCGCACGAACCAACTAGCTGGAGGAATCTGATGTCGATCATCAAGGTCAACGAGGTCGAACTGTGTGTGCGGACGTCCGGCACCCCGGCCGATCCGGCGGTGCTGCTGATCCATGGGGCGGGACATTCGCTGCTCGCCTGGGACGAGGAGTTCATCAACCGCCTGGTCGCCGCCGGCCGGTTCGTGATCCGCTACGACAGCCGGGACGCCGGCCACTCGACCAGCTATCCGGTCGGAGCGCCGCCGTACGGGTTGACTGACCTGGCTGCGGACGCCGCCGGGCTGCTCGACGCGCTCGGCATCCCGACCGCACACATCGTCGGGATGTCACAGGGGCGGGAGTGGCTCAACTGCTGGCGCTCGATCACGCCGACCGCGTGGCTTCGTTGACCCTCGCGTCCGCGACTCCCGGTGGACCCGGGCACTGGAACACCGATCTGCCGCCGGTGACCGAGGAGATCCAGAAGCTGTTCGCGAACGAGCCCGCGCAGCCCGACTGGACCGACCGGGACGCGGTCGTCGACTATCTGGTCGAGGCCGAACGCCCGTACGCCGCTCAGTCGCGCCAGTTCGACCTCGACGGCATGCGGGCAGCCGCCGGGCGCATCGTCGATCGCACCACCGACATCGCCGCTCAACTGACCAACCCGTTCCTGATCAGCGCCGGGGAACCGTGGCGCGCCCGACTGGCCGATCTCCGCGTGCCGACGCTGGTGCTGCACGGCACCGAGGACCCGCTGTTCCCGCTCGGCCACGGCCGAGCGCTCGCGGCAGAGATCCCTGGTGCTGCGTTCCTTCCGCTGGAGCAGACCGGCCACGAGGTCTTCCCTCCGCACGTCTGGGACACCGTCGTACCGGCGATCGTGGAGCACACCGCGCCCTGATCGGTCAGAGGATGGGGAAGGCCCGGTTCGCGGTCTCGCCGTGTTCGAGCACCTGAGCGGCCGGGCCGAGGATCTTCGGGTCCGCTTGCCCGACCAGCTCGTGGTCCTTGTTCGTGTACTCGTACAGGCTCAGGACATGCCGCATGGCCTCGAGCCGGGCCCGCTTCTTGTCGTTGCTCTTGACAACGGTCCACGGGGCGACCGGAGTGTCGGTGTAGTGGAACATCGACTCCTTCGCCTCGGTGTAGGCGTCCCACTTGTCCAGCGAGGCGAGGTCGGTCGGCGACAACTTCCACTGCCGGACCGGGTCGATCTGGCGGATCGTGAATCGGGTCTGCTGCTCCGACTGTGAGACCGAGAACCACAGCTTCACCAGCAGGATCCCGGAGCGGACCAGCATCCGCTCGAAGTCCGGCGTCTGCCGCATGAACTCCTCGTACTCGTCCTGGGTGCAGAAGCCCATCACCCGCTCGACACAGGCGCGGTTGTACCAGGAGCGGTCGAACAGCACCATCTCTCCGGCCGACGGCAGGTGCTCGACGTACCGCTGGAAGTACCACTGCGTCTTCTCGCGCTCGCTCGGCTTCTCCAGCGCGACGATCCGCGCGCCGCGTGGGTTCAGGTGCTCCATGAACCGCTTGATCGTGCCGCCCTTGCCGGCCGCGTCCCGGCCCTCGAAGACGATGACGAGCTTCTGCTGCGACCGCTTCACCCAGTACTGCAGTTTCAGCAGCTCGATCTGGAGCAGCCGCTTGTCCCGGTCGTAGACCTCGCGCGGCAGCCGCTCGCCGTACGGGTAGCCCTCGCGCCAGGTGTCGACCGGCGTACCGTCGGCGCGGAGCAGGACCGGATCGTCGTCCTCCTCGTCCAGCACGCGGAAGCCGAGCTCTTGAACCAAGTCAGGGGTGTTCATGGCCTCAGGTTCGGGTGACCGGATGACTTCCAGGTGAACAGGTCAGCGATCGAGCACCGGCAGCGGCTCCGCCCGGCCGACGATGAACGCGTAGGTGAGGGCGCCGATCACCGCGACCACACCCGCGAGGAGGAACGCCGGGAGGTAGCTGCCGTCGTACAGGTCGAGCAGGAGGCCGAAGACGAACGGGCTGATGATGCCGGCGATGTTGGACGCGAAGTTCTGGATGCCGCCGATCGACGCGACGTGCCGGGAACTCGGCGCCACGTCGCCCGGCAGCGACCAGATTCCCGTCGCCGCGATCGCCAGGCTCGCGTACGAGATCGCCAGGAAGAGCAGCGCGACGTACACCGACTTGGCCGGGGCCGCGAACACGATCGCGGCCCCGCCGAGCAGGCCGCCCACCATCACCGTCTTGCGCACCCGGGTGACGTCGGCGCCGGCGCGGATCCGCCGGTCCGCGACGATACCGGCGATCCAGCCGCCCGCGATCGCGGTGATTCCGGGCAGCGTGCCCAGGGTGCCCAGCTCGGCCAGGTCGAGGTGCCGTGCGTCCTTCAGGTACGACGGGAACCAGGTGAGGAAGAAATAGATGACGAAGTTCAGGCAGAAGAAGCCGAGCATCATGCCGCGGACCGTCCGGTACCGGAACAGGTCCCGCCAGCGGATCTGCGCCGCGGCCTCGTCGTCGGTCTCCTCCAGGCGCGCGCCGTTGTTCGCGATGTACTCGCGCTCGAGGTCGTTGGCGCCCGAGTGCTGCCGCGGATCGCGGTAGTACCAGTACCAGACCGCGGCCCACAGAACGCCGATCACGCCGAGCACCACGAACGAGAAGTGCCAGCTCACCAACGCGATCAGCGCCGTCACGACCGGCAGCGACAGCACAGTCCCGACCCGCGATCCCGAGTCGATCACCGCGGTCGCGAACGCGCGCTCGTGCCGCGGGAACCAGCGTGACGCCGCCTTGGTCGCACTCGGGTACGCCGGGGCCTCCCCTGCGCCGAGTGCGAACCGGAACGCGAACAGCGACCAGAAGCCACGCGCCAGCGGCGTCAGCGCGGTGATCACGCTCCACCACAGCGCCGCGAACGTGAACGCTTTGCGCGATCCCACCCGATCGGCGAACCAGCCGGCGGCCAGCATCGCGCCGTCGTACGCCCAGAAGAACGCGCCGAGGATCAAGCCCTTCTCGGCGTTCGACAGGTTGAGGTGCAGGTCGTCCTCGATGAACGGCAGGGCGACGCTCAGGTTGGCCCGGTCCAGATAATTCAGCGAGAGTCCGACGAACGCGAGGCCTAGGATCAAGTAGCGTCGACGGGTCGCGCCGGGCGGCGCCTTGACGGTGGTGGCGGTCACTGCGTGCTCCGTTCTGAGTGCGGATCGTTGCACGTTATCGAACGCTCCGAGCTTGTGCGGACATATGTTTCATCCAGTGGAATGAGGACGTTCTGTGTTCGACGACGACGGTGAAGAGGTCCCACTGCTCGGTGGCGATGTGACCGTGGGACTGGTCCGGGTCGGCAGCACGGTACGGCGGCCTCCCGGCGAGCGGGCCGAGATGGTCCGCGGACTGTTGCGTCATCTGGAGGCGGTCGGCTTCACCGGCGCTCCGCGCCACTTGGGCCTGGACTCCGCCGGCCGCGAGGTGCTCACCTACATCCAGGGCGAGGTCGCGGGCCGGCCACGTCCGAGCTGGATCGCCGACGAGGACCGGATGATCTCGGTCGCCCAACTGGTCCGCGCCTACGACGACGCGGCCGAGGGCTTCGGCATCCCGGACAACCTCCCGGCGCCGATCGAGCCGCCGGGTCTGCCGGATCTGGCCGACCCGCCAGAGCTCGTCGGCCACCAGGACATCACCCCCGAGAACGTCGTCTTCCGCGACGGCCGCGCGCATGCCCTGATCGACTTCGATATGGCCCGGCCTGTCAGCCGCGTCCGCGAGGTGGTCAACCTAATGCTCTGGTGGGCACCCTTCGGCGCCGACGAGGACCTCGACCCGCTGTTGCGCGGCCTCGATCGGCCGCGCCGCAGCCGCCTCATCGCAGACGCCTACGGACTGTCCGAGGACGGCCGCCGCCGGCTGATGCCGCTCGCCGTCGGCCTCAACGAGCGCGCCTGGCACACGATGAAGTTCCGCGCCGAGACTCAGGGCGGCGGCTGGGCCCGGATGTGGGACGAGGGCGTCGGCAGCGTCATCAACCACCGTCAGCACTGGCTCGACGAGAACGCCGACGCGATCACGGCGGCACTCCTCGACTAACGACCGGCCCGCCGGAAGCCGAACCCGGCGATCAAAGCACCAGCCACCGCCAGTACGCCGATCGCCGCGAAGGCAGTGTGGAAGCCGTCGACGCCGGCACGGTTGACGAGCACGGTCGAGACTGTGGCGACGCCGGTGGCTCCGCCGATCTCGCGCATGGTCTCGACCAGTCCGGACGCAAGACCTGAGTCCTCGCCGGCGACGCCGGACAGCGCACCGATCTGCAGGGCCGGTCCGCACAGTCCGAAGCCCGCACCGACGAGCAGGAAGGCCGGCACCAGATCGATGACGTAGTCAGCGTCGGCTGGGAGTCTCGTCAACCAGAGCGTTCCGGCCGCGATGACGATCAGCCCGGCCAGCAACATTCCCCGTACGCCGACCCGCCCGACGAAGCGCGAGCTGACCGTGGCCACGACGACGACTGTGACCGTCGTGGTCAGCCAGGACAGCCCGGTCTTCGTCGGCGAGTAGCCCAGCTGCTGCTGCATCAGCAACGAGCCGATGAAGATGAACGCCAGCAGCGAGCAGTACGCGAGGAAGGCCGTCAGGTTCGCGATGACGAGCGTCCGGTTCTTCAGCGTCGACCCCGGCACGAGCGGCGCGACCGAGCGCCGTTCGATCCAGACGAAGGTCGCCAGCAGAACGGCGGCCGCCGCTGCAAGAGCCAGGCTGGAAACCGAGGTCCAGCGGTGCTGAGCGGCGTGATGCAAGGCGTACACGGCGAGCAGGAGACCTCCGGTCACCGTGGTGGCTCCGGCCAGATCAAGCTTGGCGCCCCGATCCGTCACCTGGTCACGGCGGAGGTAGATCACCGCGATCACCACACCGGCAACGCCCACTGGGACGTTGATGAAGAACGACCACCGCCATCCCGGACCGCCGGCCAGCAGGCCGCCCGCGACCACGCCGACCGATCCGGCCGCCGCGCCCACCGCTCCGAAGATGCCGAGCGCTCGATCCCGCTCCGCGCCCTCGGCGAAGGTCACCGCGAGCAGCGCCAATGCGGCGGGCGCGATCATCGCCGCACCGAAGCCCTGCAGCGCCCGGGCCGCGATCAGTACGTCGGCCCCGTTCGAGGCACCCGACAAGAACGACGCGACCGTGAACACCCCGAGCCCGAGGACGAACATCCGCCGCCGCCCGAAGTGATCGGCCATCCGGCCGCCGACCAGCAAGAACCCACCGAGCAACAGCCCGTAGACGACCACCACCCACTGCACGGTGCCGTTGCCGATCCCGAGGTCACGCTGGATCGAGGGCACTCCCACGTTCACGATGGCGGTGTCCAGCCCCACCATCGCCATCGCGGCCGAGGCCAGTGCGAGCACCAGCCGCCGGTGGCCCCGATCCGTCGCCGCAGAACCGCGGTCGGCTTCGACCTGCGTCATCGTCATCCCTTTCGTCGGTGAATGTGTCCCACCGACGAGCGAGGTCATCGCAGATCGACATCAGCGCTCAGAAAGTTTTCCGCCCGGTCGCAGCTCGGCGATCCGACCCGCCAGATAGCGCCGCTCGGCCTCGGTCGGCGCGAGCACCAGGGCCTCGTCGTACGCCGTTACAGCCTCGGCGACACGCCCGTCACGGCGCAGGAGATCCGCCCGCGTCGCGGGCAACAGGTAGTAGCCGGACAACTGTCCGGAGCGGTCGAGCTCGTCGACGATCGCCAGACCGGCCGAGACACCATCGGCCATCGCGACGGCGACGGCGCGGTTCAGCTCGATCACCGGCGACGGCGTGAGCTTGGCCAGGTCGGCGTACAGCGCAGCGATCTGCGACCAGTCGGTGTGCGCCGTGTCCGGCGCAACCGCGTGGCAGGCAGCGATCGCGGCCTGGAGCTGGTACGGCCCGGTGCGCCCGCCGGCGAGTGCCTCGTCCAGGATCTCGAGGCCCTCCTCGATCAGCGCGCGATCCCATTGCGAGCGGTCCTGGTGCTCGAGCGTGACGAGCACGCCATCGCTGATCCGCGTCTCCCGCCGAGCCTCGTGCAGCAACATCAGTGCCAGCAGGCCACGCGGCTCGGGCTCAGCCGGCAGAAGGTGGGTCAGGACCCGGCCGAGGTGGATCGCCTCGCCGGTCAGTGCCCGGTTCTCGTCGTGCTCGTCGAAGCCCTGGTTGAAGATCAGGTACAGCACCGCGAGGATCGCGGCCAGTCGCTCCGGCAGCAGCTCGGCGGGCGGAACGCGGTACGGGATGCCGGCTTCGGCGATCTTGCGCTTCGCGCGCACGATCCGCTGCGCCATCGTCGGCTCGGCGACCAGGAACGCCTTGGCGATCTCCGCGGTGCTCAGACCGGCGAGTGTCCGCAAGGTCAACGCCACCCGCGCCTCGAAGGGCAGGGCGGGATGGCAACAGGTGAAGATCAGCCGGAGCCGCTCATCGGGGATCTCTTCCGGGGCGGGCTCGCTGCTCAGCAGCGCCTTCTGACGCAGCGCGGCCTGCCCGACGGTGTCGCGCCGCAAGCGGTCCCGGGCGCGGTTCCGCGCTGTCGTCGTCAGCCACGCACCCGGACGCCTCGGGACACCGTCGCGGGGCCAGGTCCGGAGCGCCTCGGCGAACGCCTCCTGCGCGCTGTCCTCCGCGAGGTCCCAGTCCCCGAACAGACCGATCAGCGTGCCGACCACCTGGCCCCACTCGTCCCGGTACGCCGCCGCGACGGCCTCCTGGACGGTCATTCCCAGACCGGGCGGATCTCGATGCTGCCGGTCGCGGCCCACGGATGACCGGCCGCGATCGCGATCGCCTCGTCCAGATCCGCACACTCCACGATCACCAGTCCGCCGATGAAGTCCTTCGTCTCGGCGAACGGGCCGTCCGACACCAGCGTCTCGTCCTTGCGCACCCGCACGGTGGTCGCGTCCACGCTCGGGCGCAGGCGCGCGCCGTACAGACGCGCGCCGCGCCGTTCGAGATCGGCGAGCCAGGTGACATGCACGGGATCGGCCTCGATCTCCGAGTTGCTGCGGAGGTCGGACTCGTCGTCGCAGATCAGCAGGGCGTACTTCATCGGGTCAGTCTCGCACCGGCCAGTGTCAGCACGCGAACGGATTGTTGCCTGAGGCAAGCGCCGGCAGCACGGTCGAGGCGAGCCTTTGGTAGACGTGCTGCTGCAGCAGCGGACCGAAGCTGACCCGGGCGACACCCAGCGCGGCGAAGTCCGCCACCGTCCGCTCGCCGCGCCCGAAGCCGACGTTGACCGGGCCGTCGATCCGCTCGGTCAACGCGCGGATCACCTCCGGATTGCCGGTCGCGATCGGATAGACGCAGTCGGCGCCGGCCGCGAGGTACAACGTGCCGCGATCGACCGACGACTCGAGTTGCGCCGTCGCTGATCCGTCGCGGCGCAGGAACGAGTCGGTTCGTGCGTTGATCACCAGGTCGCTGCCCGCAGCCGCGCGGACGGCGGCCAGGAAGTCGGCCTGTTCGGCGGCCTCGATCATCGCTCCGGTGCGCGGATTGGAGTCCTCCAGATTCAGCCCGACCGCGCCGGTGTCGAGGAAGCGCTTCACGAGTTCGGCGGGCGGCAGGCCGTAGCCACGCTCGAAGTCGACGGTGACGGGGATGTCCACCGCGCGCGTGATGCGAGCGACAGCCGCCAGTATGTCGTCCACCGGCGCGAGCTCGCCATCGGCGTACCCGAGGATGGTTGCTGTGGCGAAACTACTGGTCGCGACAGCTGGGAAGCCTGCTTCTGCGACGATCCGCGCCGACGCGGCGTCCCAGGCGTTGGGGACGATCAACGGTGTGCCCGGCACGTGGAGTGACCGGAGAATCTCGGCTTTCATCGTGTCTCCAAGACTGGTTGTTTGAGGGGTACTTCGGCTTTGCGGGCCGTGATCGCGAAGCCGGCCAGTGCGCCCAGCACCGACAGCACCGCCGCGCCCGCCACGGCCCGGGTGAATCCGGCACCGGTGTAACCACCGGCCGCCACGAACACTGACCCCAGTACGGCGACCCCTGCCGCGCCGCCCAGTTGGCGGTTCATGCTGTAGATGCCGGAGGCGATCCCGACGGCTTCCCGTGGCAGTGCACTCATCGCGGCGGTCTGCGCGGCCGGCATCGCCAGCGAGATTCCGCAGCCGGCCACGATCAGCGGGGCGACCAGTTCGCCGTACTGGGTGGAGCCGGTGGTCGCGTGGCTCAACCACCACAGGCCGACGGCCTGCAGGCTGAGGCCGATCACCACGAGCGGCCGTTCGCCGAGCTTGTCGACCAGGCGACCGGCGAGCGGACCGACGATGAACAGAGTCGCTGTCCACGGCAACAACTGCAGGCCGGCGCGGAGTGGATCCGAGCCGAGGACGGCCTGCATGTACTGGGAGAGGAAGAAGACCGCACTGAACAGGGCCGCCGTCAGCAGGAAGCCGGCCGCGTTGGCCGCGGCGAAGATCCGGTTCCGGAAGAACTCCACCGGCACCATCGGCTGCGCCGTCCGGGATTCCCAGAGGAGGAAGCCGACGAGGAACAGCACACCGACCGCGAACGAGGTCACCACCTCCACGCTCGACCAGCCGATGCTCTCCCCGCGGCTCACACCCCACACCAGCCCCAAGACCGCAACGGTCACCAGAGCGGCACCGCCGAGGTCGAGGCGGCGAGCCACTCCCGCGCTCTCCGGGATCTTGCGCAACACCAGCGGTACGGCGATCAGCCCGACCGGAAGGTTGATCCAGAAAATCCACTGCCACGCCAGGCCCTCGGTCACCGCGCCGCCGATCACCGGCCCGCCCAGTACGGCGAGACCGGTCACGCCGCTGAAGACTCCGACCGCCCACCCTCGTCGCTCCGGCGGGAACGCGGCGGTCAGCAGTCCGATCGCCAGCGGCATCACCATCGCCGCCCCAACGCCTTGCACGATCCGGGCCGCGATCAACCACTCCACGGAGCTCGCCAGCGCGCACGCTGCCGACGCGACCGTGAACAGGGTCAGGCCGGTCGCATAGGTGCGGCGGCGACCCCAGCGGTCACCGATCGCGGCCGCCGTCATCAGGAGGACCGCAAAGCTCACGCTGTAGGCATTCACGGTCCATTCGAGTTGCTGGACGGACGCACCGAGGTCGCCCCGGATCGTGGTCAGCGCAGCCGCGACCACCAACACGTCCAGCGACACCATCACCGACCCGATCGAGGTCAGTCCCAGCACCCATCGCTGCTCGTTCGTCGTACGCACAGAACCTCCATCGCTTCGCTGTCACCGATACAGACCTCGGGACCGGGCGAATCGCATCGCTGCGACGGAGGTCAGCTCAGTACGGCGGGGAATCCGGCCGCGAGCACGTGGTCGGCGCCATGGAAGTTGGTCGACTTGGCCACCCGATCACCGACGACCGTGAGGACGACCAGGTGACTCGCGACGAACGCTCCGAACTCGTCGCGCCGGTACGCAGCGGCCGCCGGTTGCCCGTTAGCTCGGGTCGCGAGCAGCCGCAACTCCCCCGGCCGCCGGAGCGACCGCCTTTCGATGAACGGCAGACAGACCGCGATGCCCTTGAACCAGGTCGTGTGCGGCGTCGCCTCGATCGCGAAGTCGTCGCGCAACAACTTCTCGATCGCACCGATGTCCGACGCTTCGAAGGCCTGGATCCACCGATCGAGAAGGTCGCGCTCGACCTCTTCCGGCACCGGCGGCCCCGACAACTCCGGGTCCACCTCGGCGAGCCGGCTCCGCGCCCGCTGCAGCAGACTCTTCACCGCGGGCACGCTGATCTCCAGCGCCTCGGCGATCTCCTGGGCCTTCCACGCCAGGACGTCGTACAGGAGCAAGACCGCCCGCTGCCGCGGCGGCAGGTACTGCAACGCCACCACGAACGCCAGCCGTACCGACTCGCGTTCGAGAACAACATGCACCGGATCACTCACCCCGGCCCGAGCCAACGCCGCCTCCGGCAACGGCTCGAGCCACGACACCGAGAGCCGATCCCCCACCGGCGCCTCCGGGTCATCCGCGGGCGCACCGAGTCCGGACGGAATCACCCGCCGGCTGCGATGCTTCAACGCGGTCAGACAAGCATTGGTCGCGATCCGATAGAGCCACGTCTGCACCGACGACCGCCCCTCGAAGGCAGCCAGCCCCTTCCGCGCCCGCAGATAGACCTCCTGAACGACATCCTCCGCGTCGTGATACGACCCGATCATCCGATAGCAGTGGGCGACCAGTCCCCCACGCAACGCATCGAACTCCCCGTCGAACGCAAACTCGTCGTTCACAGACCCTCCTCGTACCACCGGTACCACAGAGACTCCGCAAACTCGCCAAAGGAATCGGTCCACCCAAAGGCGGTTTGTTATTGAACAGTGGTCAAGTCCTGCACAGCGTTCAGGTCATCCAGTAGGCTGCCGCTATGGCGACCGAGGAGTACACGTCCGTCTGGACCCGGCCCAAGCGCAACCGGCGCCGCGAGCAGCCGGCGCTCAGTCAGGAGCAGATCGTCGCCGCGGCGATCAAACTCCTCGACGCCGACGGCCTGGAGGCACTGACCATGCGCAAGCTCGGCGCCGAGCTTGGCGCCGTGGCGACGGCGGTCTACTGGCACGTCGCCAACAAGGAGGAGCTCATCGAGCTCGTCATCGATCACGTGTACGCCGAGATCGACGTACCGGAGATCTCCGGACCCGGCGAATGGCGCGCCGCCGCGGCACGGTGCGCGCAGGGCTTCCGCGCCATGATCCTCCGGCACCCGTGGATGGGTGCGACGCTCGCGGACGTCGGCCTGACGCTGATCGGCCCCAACATGATGCGGATGTCCGACCGCATGCTCGCGATCTACGAGACAGCCGGCTTCAGCCTTCGCGAGGCCAACCACGCCTCCACCGCGGTGATCAGCTACGTGGTGGGCCTCGCCTCCACCGAGGCCGCCACGATGAGCAAGATCCAGCGCAGCGGCCTGTCCGCGGCGGACTGGATGGAGAAGGTCTGGCCGGCCGCCCAGGCAGCCGCCGAGCCGCACCCACGGATCCGCGCCCTGTATGACGAGTACACCGCACTGGGCGCCGCGGACACCGCTGACGAGGTCTTCGACTACGGCCTCGCCTGCGTCCTGGACGGCCTCGAGGCACGCCTGCACCAGGCGTGAGCCGTCCGCTGATTAGCCTGGCCCCATGGCCATGGACACGCCTCGCCGCGGCGACCGAGCGTCGGAGACCCCCGGTCGCGAGCGCTCAGCGCCGACCCCGGCGCCGTCGTACTGGCGAGAGCCGACGCCCGCCGAGCGGCGCGTCCAGAACGAACTCCGCGGGCACCAGCCCCACGAGGTAGCGCGAATGATGGTTGCGAATCCGGGGCTCGGGTACCCCGAGGTCGCCGAGCGCATGAGCGACCTCCAACGCGACGCCCGCTGGTATCCGGAGCGAGTCGGTGTCGCCGCGCTTCAAGCGGCCGACCCCTACCAGCTCGACTTCCGCCTGAACGACCGCGCTCGGGCTCTGGCTGAGCACGATGAGCGGACGCCCGATCAGCGCACAGCCGCACTGGCGCAGCACACGGCCGAGATCCGGGCAGCGATCAACTACGCCGGCGACGGCCCACCCGAGCTGACCGCCGCGCTCGAGACGCAGATCGGGTTCGAGGCCCGCTTCCGGGACCTGCGCGACATCGAGCAACGCGTCGAAGCCGAGCAGGCACCCGCGCGCGAACTCGCGCGGGCCGAACATGCGGCGTACGCCGAGAAGCCGTCTCGCGATGCCGGTATCGAATCCAAGGCGGCCCACGCGGCATGGGCCGCCGAACAAGCGCCGCGCTCGGCGAAGGCCGACACCGAGGAGGCGCTGCGAGTGGCAACGCCCCCGCCGGCCACGCGCACCGCCGCCGCACAGCCCGCCGCTCAGGAAGACCCGAACGTCCGCCGGCTGCGCGAACAGCGGATGGCGAGCTGGACGCAGTTCGCTCGCGACCACGGCTCCCAAGGCTGAACTGTGGCCCTAGGCAACTAACGCTGCAGGACTGCTCGTTCGACGACGGTCCACGTCGTGGTGGTCAGGACGTAGAGGCCGGCGGCCAACGGGACGAAGGCGACCGTGAGCAGGGTGCCGAAGGGTAGGAGCATGGCCAGCCTGCGGGACAGGGGCGTGGCTGACTCGTCCAGTTGGCGCAACGCGAGGCGGGCGGAGAAGTAGGCGACGACGGCAAGCAGTACGGCGAGGATCAGGAAGCCCGGGGTCGCGGCGAAGACCGGCCAGTGCAGGCCGAGGGGGGCGCCGAGCAGCGTGCCGCTGATGAGTTGGTTGGTCTCGCCGCCGACGAGAGCCCGCGAGAACAGCGTGTACATCAGCCAGAAGAACGGCAGCTGCGCGAACGTCGGCAGCAGGCCGGCGAAGAGCGACGTACCGTGCTCGGCTTGCAGCTTGGCCAGCTCACGCTGCAGGCGCTCGGGGTTGTCGCGATGGCGCTCGGTCAGCTTCTTCAGGTGCGGCGTCAAGGCTGCCCGGGCGCGGAGACCGCGCTGCGCGCGGACGCTCAGCGGAAGCAGGCAGAGCCGGACCAGCAGCGTGCAGGCGACGATCGCGATGACGGCGGCCCAGGGGCCGGTCAGCGGCTGCAGGGCGGTGACGAGGGACGAGAGCAGGTGATAGGCACCGGAAACCGGTGCCTCCAGGAAGGAAGGCACAGCAAACTCCAGGAGGGTGCGAAGGAACGGATGGCCCGAGGGCACGCCGGAGCGTGCGGGCTACCGTCCTGGAGCTCGGGGCCTGGGTCTGCCGGCAGCGTCCGGATCGCGGAGCCGGAGGAACGCAGTGCGCTCGGCGCGGTCGCGGACCGAGGCCGCGCGGGCGAGCAACGGTGCCGGGGTCGGCGCCGACCGGCGGGCGACCAGCAGCACCGCCAACAGCAAAGCCGCCGCCGTGAACACGGCGGCGGCCAGAGATGCCGTATCGAGGACAGGGATCACCAGCGCAAGCGCGCCGGCGATCAGCTGTCCCATGTGATCAGTCCAGATAGTCGCGCAGAACCTGCGAGCGGGACGGGTGCCGCAACTTCGACATCGTCTTGGACTCGATCTGGCGGATCCGCTCGCGGGTGACGCCGTAGACCTTGCCGATCTCGTCCAGCGTCTTCGGCTGGCCGTCGGTGAGACCGAACCGCATCGAGACCACACCGGCCTCGCGCTCGGACAGCGTGTCGAGCACCGCGTGCAGCTGCTCCTGGAGCAGCGTGAACGAGACGGCCTCGGCCGGCACGATCGCCTCGGAGTCCTCGATCAGGTCGCCGAACTCGGAGTCGCCGTCCTCACCGAGCGGCGTGTGCAGGGAGATCGGCTCGCGGCCGTACTTCTGCACCTCGATGACCTTCTCCGGGGTCATGTCGAGCTCCTTGGCGAGCTCCTCCGGAGTGGGTTCGCGGCCGAGGTCCTGCAGCATCTGGCGCTGGACACGGGCCAGCTTGTTGATGACCTCGACCATGTGCACCGGGATCCGGATGGTGCGGGCCTGGTCGGCCATCGCGCGGGTGATCGCCTGCCGGATCCACCAGGTGGCGTACGTCGAGAACTTGTAGCCCTTGGTGTAGTCGAACTTCTCGACCGCGCGGATCAGACCGAGGTTGCCCTCCTGGATCAGGTCCAGGAACAGCATGCCGCGGCCGGTGTAGCGCTTGGCCAACGACACCACCAGGCGCAGGTTGGCCTCGAGGAGGTGGTTCTTGGCGCGGCGGCCGTCCTCGGAGATCCACTCGTACTCGTCGCGGACCTTCTCCTTGAGCTTGTTCGCCTCGTCGCCGATCTGCTCCTCGGCGAACAGGCCGGCCTCGATCCGCTTCGCGAGCTCGACCTCCTGCTCGGCGTTCAGCAGCGGGACCTTGCCGATCTGCTTCAGGTAGTCCTTGACCGGGTCCGCCGTGGCCCCGGCGACCATCACCTGCTGCTCGGGCTCGTCGGTCTCGTCGGCCTCGGACACGATGAAGCCCTGGTCCTCGGTGATCTCCTTCTCCAGGACCTTCACCGTATCGGGCTTGAAGTCGGCGTCGTCGACCTCGTCGAGCGCACGCGGCTTACCCGTCTTGGGGTCGATCGCCAGTCCGGCCTCGGACACTGCCTTCTTGGCGGGCGCCTTCTTGGCGGCGGCCTTCTTCGCGGCGGGGATACCGTCCTCCTTGCTGCCGGCGGCCTTGACCGCAGTCTTCTTCGCGGCCGCCGCCTTCTTGGCAGCGGGGTCGGTCACTCGGGCGCTGGTCCTCGGAGCCGCACTGCGGGCGGTGGCGGCGACCACTGCCCGGGCTGACTCGGCGGGAACATTCTCGGACGAGCTGGACGACACGAAATACCTCTCGTCTGACGCAGGGTTTGTACGACGTTCTGGTGCTGGTGCAACAAGCTTCTGGGTACGACAGTGTGCGGCGGCTCGCTGGTCAGGCGGCGACAACACTCCATTGTAATCCGCAGACCAAGCCAAGGCGTTCCGCGACCCCCCGAAGGACGTCCTCAGGCCTCCACCGGACGGCGTACCCGCGCCGGTGGAGGCCTGAGTCGTACACACTGCGTTGTGGCGTGTTACCCGTTCCGGGTCTGCCGCAACGGGCGGGCGACCACCCGCTGCCGGCCGACCTGCTGCTCCATCTTGAACTGCCGCACCTTCACCAGCGACGCGACATCGATGACGTCCGCGACGGACTTGTAGGCGCCGTCCTCGCCGTACGGCTCGGACGCCTCCCGCCAGCCCCGCGGCCGCACCTTCAGCTGCTTGCCGAGCAGCGCGACGAAGATCTTCGCCTTCTGCGCGCCGAACCCCGGCAGGGCCGACAGCCTGGCCAGCAGGTCGTCGCCGGACTTCACGTCCGACCACAGGCCCGAGGCGTTGCCGCCGTACTCCTCGTCGAGGTGCTTGGCCAGCGTCTGGATCCGGGCCGCCATGGCGGTCGGGAACCGATGCACCGCCGGCGGACCGGCGACGATCTCGACGAAGGCGTCGGGATCGTAGTGCGCGACGGTGGTCGGGTCGAACGGGCCGGCCATCCGCTTCGCGATCGCGACCGGGCCCGCGAACGCGCGCTCCATCGGGATCTGCTGGTCGAGCAGCATGCCGACCAGGAGTGCGAACGGGTCTCTGCTCAGCATCTCGTCGGCGTCGGGCTGCTGTGCGAGGCACAGCTTCTTGCTGCGTGTCGAGGTCACCCTATTCCTCCCCTTCCTCGGCCTTTACTGCGAGCACGGGGCACGGTGCGTCCAGCAGCACGCGTTGAGCGTTGCTGCCGAGGATGAGCTTGCCGACCGGTGACCGGCGCCGCAGGCCGATCACGATGAACTCCGCGTGCACCTGCTCGGCGACGGCCACCAGGTCCTCCGCCGGGTCGAGACCACGCACCAACTGCCGCACCTCGTACGGCACGCCGGTCGAGTCGAGCTGCTCCCGTACCTCCGTCAAAGCGGCGTCACTCGCCGCGGCCTCGTCGCTGTCGAAGCTGCGACCACCACGGTGCGAGTTCACCACCACCAGCTTGGCGTCGCGCAGCGTCGCCTCTTCGGCCGCTCGCCGGAGGGCGGCACGGCCCTCGGCCTTCGGCACATATCCCACGACGATGGTCGTCATCGCCCTGCCTCACCTCCGGTGTCGCCTCACTGTCACGGTCGACCCGTTCCGAACGATACTGCTCCCGGCCTGAGTCGGCATCCGCTGCCTATACACCATCTGGTGTCGCAGTTGCCAGCTGATGTGTCGCGGTCGGCCGAACGTCAGCGGGTAGTGCCCGAGTACTACCCGCGGCGGGACGCTCTAACCTTCCGGTTGCCACACCTTTGCAGGGCTGTCACCCAACACGCCACCCCTGTAGGCCGGGTCGTTATCGAACTCGTCCACCCAGTTGCCCTGGGCAAGATCGCCGGTTCCGCCCGGCTGACCCTTGTTCCGGTCGGGCTCCACGCTCCCCCGAGCGTGTTGTCCACCGTTGTCTGCTTAGTCGATCGGCCATTCGTGCACCGGCAGGTTCTCGTGCATATGGTCGCGGTAGCGACGGAGCATGCCGCGCAACGCGTCCTTCCGGCCGTGCGATCCCTTTGTATACAGTCGATGAAACTCGTCCACCTGCCACGACGCGCCGTTGCGATTGGTCAGGCAACGCTGCTCGATGATGCCCAGCAACCGATCCCGTACGGCGGTGTCCACGCCCCACGACTCGAGTCCGGACGACGCGAGCGGCAGCAGCCGCCGAAGCACCAGCTCGGTGGCGCGCGCCGTACCGACTCCGGGCCAGAAGACCTCGGCGTCGATACCGTTCTTGGCCGCCTCGTGAAAGTTTTCTTCAGCGGCGCTGAACGACATCTGCGACCAGATCGGCCGTTCGTCGTCGGCCAGCGCGCGGACCAGGCCGAAATAGAAGGCCCCGTTGGCGATCGTGTCGACCACGGTCGGCCCGGCCGGCAGCACCCGGTTCTCCACCCGCAGGTGCGGCTTCTCCCGGACAACGTCGTACACCGGGCGGTTCCAGCGATAGATCGTCCCGTTGTGCAGGCGAAGTTCCGAAAGGGCTGGTGTATCACCGCGATCGAGCACGGCGATCGGATCCTCGTCCGACGTCACCGGCAACAGGGCCGGGTAGTACCGCGAGTTCTCCTCGAACAGATCGAAGATCGACGTGATCCAGCGTTCGCCGAACCAGACCCGCGGCCGCACGCCCTGCGTCTTCAGCTCGTGCGTGCGGGTGTCGGCCGCCTGCTCGAACAACGCGATGCGGGTCTCGCGCAGCAACTCCTTGCCGAACAGGAACGGCGAGTTGGCGCCGACCGCCAGCTGCACACCGGAGATCGCCTGGGCCGCGTTCCAGTACCGCGGGAAGGCTTCCGGCGTCACCTGCAGATGGAACTGCGTCGACGTACAGGCGGCCTCGGGCACGATGCTGTCCGCGGTCACCTGCAACCGCTCGACACCGTCGATCGAGATCTGCACGTCCTCACCGCGGGCGGCGAAGATCTGGTCGTTCAGCAACGCGTACCGCGGGTTCGTGCTGAGCGCCTCGCGCCGGATGTGCTCGGTGAGCAGCGTCGGCAGGATGCCGACCACCACCATCGACGAGCCGGTCCGGGACGCCTTCTCCTCGGCCGCGTTCAGGCTGTCGCGGATGTTGGCTTCCATCGTGTCCAGCCCGATCCCGTCGATCTGCCCGGGCGGCACGTTGATCTCGATGTTGAACTGACCGAGCTCGGTCTGGAACGCGTCGTCCTCGATCGCGCTCAGCACCTCGGAATTCTTGAACGCCGGGTCGCACTGCTCGTCGACCAGGTTCAGCTCGATCTCGATCCCGGTCATCGGCCGGTCGGGAGCGAACCGGTCCTCCCGCAGCATCCGCGCGAACGCGTCCAGGTTCCGATGCACCTGGTCGCGGAACGCGGTTCGATCCGCCCGGGTGAACTCGACCCGGTCGACTTCCTCACCCATGTAGCCTCCCCTGCTCGTGCCCCGGCACGCACTCCTCGCTTCAGTCTGCCTGACCGTGCCCGTTCGTGGGCGTTTCCACTCGCGTGGTGGACGGTATTGCCACCGGCAACCACCGCCGGAGCGGGAATTGTCGGTGCGGGAGGGGAGACTGGTCAGGTGCGAAGGGAACCGTCGGTGCTGCATGTCGATCTGGACGCGTTCTTCGCGGCCGTCGAGCAGCGCGACAAACCCTCCTTGCGCGGCAAGCCGGTCGTGGTCGGCGGCATCGGGCTGCGCGGAGTCGTCTCCACCGCCTCCTACGAAGCCCGCAAGTACGGCGTTCGCTCGGCGATGTCGACCGCGGAAGCACGATCGCGGTGCCCGCACGCGGCGTACCTGTGGCCCCGCTTCGAGGTGTACCGCGCGACCAGCCAGGCGGTGATGGCCGAGATGCGGGCGTTGTCGCCGCTGGTCGAGCCGCTCTCGCTCGACGAGGCGTTCATCGACCTGGCCGCGGCCGGGCTGACCGGGCTCACCGACGACGACGTCCGCGCGATCGCCGAGGATCTCAAGGAATCGATCCGGGCGGCGAGCGGTGGGCTGACCGCCTCGGTCGGGGCGGGCACGTCGAAGCTGATCGCGAAGATCGCCAGCGACCTGGACAAGCCCGACGGCGTGGTCGTCGTACCGGCCGGCACCGAGGCCGAGTTTCTCGCGCCGATGCAGGTGACGGTGATTCCCGGCGTCGGTCCGGCGACCGCGCAGCGGCTGAGCATGGCCGGCGTCCGGACCGTCGCCGATCTGCAGCAGCTCGACGAGGACGAGCTCGTCCGTCAGGTCGGGACGGCGCACGGGACCAGCCTGCATCGGATGGCCGTCGCGGCCGACGACCGGCCCGTGGTCAGCGATCGGGAGACGAAGTCGGTCAGCGTCGAGGACACCTTCGAGACCGACATCATCGACCGCGCGCTGCTGACCGCGATCGCCGAGCGGATGGCCCGCCGCGTCTCCGAGCGTCTGCAGAAGGCCCAGCTGTCCGGGCGCACGGTGACGCTGAAGTCGCGGATGCACGACTTCACCACACACACGCGCTCCTCCACGCTCGCCGGTCCGACCGATGATCCGCGAGTGATCGCACGGGTCGCCCGGCGGCTGCTCGACGACACCGATCTGGCCGGTGGCATCCGCTTGCTCGGCGTCGGTGTCTCGTCGCTGGCCGACTGGATCCAGGACGACCTCTTCACCGACAGCGAGGCGGCCGAGGCAGCAGAGGCCGAGGTCGTCGACGTGATCGAGCTGCCGGAGCGGCGGTCGCGCGACCAGGGCGGCTACTACACCGGCCAGGACGTGCACCATCCCGACCACGGTCTCGGCTGGGTGTGGGGCTCCGGCCGCGGGCGGGTGACGGTGCGCTTCGAGACTGCGGAGACGCCGCCCGGGCCGGTCCGAACGTTCGCGATCGACGATCCGCTGCTGACAAAACCGGCACCCGCGGCGGCAGAAGAAGACGCCGAGCCCGAAAATCGACACAATGGGCCAAATGAATGAGGAGCGGCGGGGGGTCTACCCGTTCTGCGGCAGCTGTACGGCGTCGTCGGTCGCATGGCGGGTCACCGACCCCGCCGGCGCGACCGGGATCGGCAGCCGGTTCTACGGTCACAGCGACGTCTGCGAGAACTGCGGTTCGTCGGTGCGGACGCTCTACCGGACGTTCCTGTGGGTCCCGCTGGCCAAACTCGGCCGGTTCCGGATCATCCCGACCGGCGGCCGGACGTACGTCGCTCGCAAGGTGATCGACCGCCCGGTGGTCGCCGTACCGGGTGAGCCGACTTCGGCGATCGGCGACCATCCCGCGCTGGAGCGCGATCCGTCGTACCGGCAGGCCGAGTCGTACTGGGCGGCCAAGGAGCCGGGGCAGGCGCTGCCGTTCTACCAGTCGGCGCTGACGCAGCGGGAGAGCGTGCTGCCGGCCGACGATCCGGCCACGCTGCGAGTGCGGCTCCGGGTCGCGCAGGGTTTGCTCGCGACGGGGAACTACGGTCGCGCGATCGCGTGGTTCGAGTTGGTGACGCCGCTGCTGACTCGTGTCTTCGGCGCACAGCACGAGCTGACGCGGGCCGCGATCGAAGGTGCGACGGGGGCGCGGCTGATGGTCGGCGGACCGCGGTCCGAGGCGAGTCTGCTGGCCGACATCGTCGCTGTTGATGCCGATGATCTGGGCACTCATGATCCGCAGCTGATCCGGGATCGCGCCGCGCTCGGGCGTGCGCTGCTCGCGTGTGGGCGGATCGGTGAGTCGGTCGAGGCGCTGAGTGCAGCTGTCGTCGGCGCTTCGGAGGCACTGGGCGCCGACCATCCGGACACCGAGGTCTATCGGGCCGCGCTGCGGGACGCGTGCGCAGTCGGCGCGGCCCGCGGGAAGAAGCGCGACCTGGCGGCTGTCGAGGCAGCGCGCGAGTTGCTCACCGACGAAGCCGCACCGACAGACAGGTGACGCAGCCCTCGAGCTTTTCGAACTCGCTGATGTCGACGACGACCGGCGTGTAGCCGAGCTCTGCGAACAACTCCGCCGACTTGGGCGCGGAGGCAGCCATCAGCAAGCGGTTCTCCCCCAGCAGTACGACGTGCGCGCCCGCCTCCTCGGGAACGGCGAGGAACGCATCGAACGCCGCCGGATCGTCGACGAGCGGCTCGTAGCCGATCACGGTGCCGTTCGGCAGCGCGGTCACGGCGGACTTGAGGTGCAGCACCTTCTGCACTGGCACGGCGCGGACGTCGGCTCCCATGGGTGTCAGAGCTGCTGTGAGTTGCCGAATGCCCTCGGCGTTCGTGCGGCCGCCGAGACCGACGTACACGGTGGTTCCGACCTTGAGGATGTCGCCGCCGTCGAAGGTGCCGGGGTCGGTCACGTGGGTGATGCGGTAGCCCTGCTCACG
Source organism: Kribbella sp. NPDC005582 (assembly GCF_040605415.1). Classification (NCBI taxonomy): domain Bacteria; kingdom Bacillati; phylum Actinomycetota; class Actinomycetes; order Propionibacteriales; family Kribbellaceae; genus Kribbella; species Kribbella sp. NPDC005582. Next base: position 1,032,238 of record NZ_JBEXCU010000003.1, on the reverse strand, counting down.
CACGGCCTGCTCCGCGGCCGCCGCTTCCGGCCGCCGCGACTCGGCTCCGGCACGCGCGATCACCGCGAGGTCGCCGTACACGACCATCGTGTCCTCGACGAAGACACCGTCCGGGCATTCCTCGATCGGCGGCACCTCGACCGGGGTCCATCCGTGCTGCGCGAGAGCGTCGACGTACTGCTGCCACTGCCGTACGGCGAGGTCCGGATCGACCGGCGTTCGCTCGATATGCGTGACCAGGCCGTCGGCGAGGCGCGGGCTCGGACGGCGTACCAGGGCTGAGGGCATGGCCGCAGGGTAACCGGGGTACTGGCCGCGCACCGTGAGAAGGAGGAAATACTGATGCCGAAGATCCTGCCGGCCTCGGATGGTGACGTGGTCGAGGTCATCCTCGCCGACCATCGCTGGTTCGAAGAGGCGCTGCGCGAGCTGCGCGACGTCCAGAGCGACCGGGCCGCCGTCCTGGCCGACCTGGCCACCGTGCTGATCGCCCATGCGGAGGCCGAGGAGTCGAAGGTCTACCCGGAGCTGCGCCGCAAGGACGCCATCGACAGCGACGAGGTCGAGCACTCCGAACACGAGCACGACGAAGGCAACGAGGCCCTGCTCGCTCTGATGGAGGTCGAAGACACCGCGAGCGAGGAGTTCGGCGAGAAGCTCCACGAGCTCTCCGAAGCACTCAGCCACCACCTCGACGAGGAAGAGCGCGACGTCCTCAACCCGGCCCGCACCGACGTCTCCGAGGAGACGCGCCGCAAGCTCGGCGCCGCCTTCGGCCAGGAACGCGCTCGCCTGATCGAGTCCGGCTGCGGCGCCATCGAGAACGTCCGCAAGCTAGTAGACAACGCCAAGTCCAGCTGACCTGCAGCCCCCGCACCTTTGTGCATCTACCGCATCTTTGTGCACGCACCAACCATCTGGGAGGCGTGCAAGTGGTTGGTGGGTGCACAAGGTGCGCCCCCGCGCCCAAAGAGCAGCGGACCCACCTTTGTGCACCGTTCCGCCGGCGCCACACTGAAGCCAATCGTCGAATGGTACGAGTGTGTCGTCGGCAAACGATTGCAGGCGACGCACTCCGCACAGTCGACGTTCGGGATGCACGGTGGGTTCAGTGGCGGACGGGCACCACGGCCAGGCTTACAGCGGCAGGGTGAGGCCTTCGGTGGCGGCCATGACCTCGCCGGTGAACTCGGCTTGGGCCTCGGCGACGGAGATCGAGCGGTCCGAGCCCGGCCAGAAGTGGGTGAGAAGCAAGCGGCGGGCGCCTCGGGCGGCGGCCGCGGCTTCGGTTGCGGTCATGACGTAGCGCGGGGCTGTTCGGGGTGCGGGGCCTTGCAGAGTGGCGTCGGCGATGAACAGGTCGGTGCCTTCGGCAAGCTTCGCGTGGTCGGCGGAGGGGCCGCTGTCGCCGGTGTAGGCGAGTGAGACACCTGGGGCTGTGAGGCGGACGCCGTAGTTGGTGACGTAGTGCGGAAGCTGGACCGTTTCGACGGCGAACGGGCCGAGGCGGGTGGTGTCTGCGAGGTCGTGGAGGTCGAAGACCACTGTGGGGTCGGGGCTGGGTTCAATCGCTCGCAGTACGTCGACCACGCCGGGCGGACTGTGTAGCGCGATCCGCGGTGCGTCCGGCGTTTCGTAGTACCGGACGCGAGCCAGTGCACTCACGTCGACGCAGTGGTCGGGATGGTGGTGGGTGACGACGACCGCGTCGACCTCGGCGTGCGGCCGGTGGGCGAGCAGTTGCGGGAGGGCGGCATAGCCGAGATCGAGTACGACGCGGAAGCCGTCGTACTCGATCAGGAAGCCGGCGCATGCCCGGCCTGGCTCGGGCCAGGCGCCGCAGGAGCCGAGGACGGTCAGCGACCTCACCGGGCGAACGGCTGGTCGGTGGGGACGATGTCCTTGCCGAGCGGGAGCAGGGAGATCGGGATCAGCTTGAAGTTGGCGACGCCGAGCGGGATGCCGATGATCGACACGCACAGCGCGATGCCGGTGACGAGGTGGCCGAGGGCCAGCCACCAGCCGGCGACGATCACCCAGACGATGTTGCCGAGGACCGCGCCGGCGCCCGCGCTGCGCTTGTCGACGATGGTCCGGCCGAACGGCCACAGCGTGTACCCGGCGATCCGGAACGCCGCGATGCCGAACGGGATCGTCACGATCAGCACGCAGCAGATGAGGCCGGCGACGGCGTAGCCGACCGCGAGCCAGAAGCCGGCGAGGACCAGCCAGATCAGGTTGAGAAGCGTTCGCATACCTTCAGCGTGCCAGCTCGCGGGTGTGCTCGAGCACGAGCCGCGCGACAAGTCCGGGATCATTCCGGGGCATCCAGTGGCCGCCCCTGACCACGCGCACGGTGAGGTTCGGGGCCCAGCGCTCCACATCGGTCTGCAGTGGCGGAGTCACGAACGCGTCGCCGTCCGGCGACACCGCCAGCACCGGTACGTCGGTACGCCGTTCCTCCGGTCGCAGCATCCGTGGAATCATGTTCGCCCGATACAGGTTGAGGCCGTTCACGTGATCGCCCAGCGAGCGCTCTCCCGTTGCTGACGGAACACCGTCGGCCGACCGCTCGAGCCGGCCGAAGACGCGATGCGCCCAGCCCGTGCGCCAACCGAGCTCCGGCAGCCATGGCAGATGGAAGTAGTAGATGTACCAGGAGTGCAGCAACTGCCGAACCACGTCCGTGACTGGTCGATGGTCTCGGACGAAGTAGCCCGCATGGTCGAGCGACGGTCCCGAGATCGATACGAACGACGCGATTCGGCCGCGCAACCGCTCACTCGTGACGAAGTGCCACGACTGGATCGAACCCCAGTCGTGCGCCAGCAGATGCACCGGCCGGTCCGGCGACACAGCATCCAGTACGGCGACGAAGTCGTCCTCCAGCCGGTCGAGCTGGTACGCCGATTGCTCCCGCGGCTGGCCGGATGCGCCGGCCCCGCGGACGTCGTACGTGACGACCCGGAAGTCGGCGGCCAGCCTGTCCGCCACCGGCTCCCACAACCGCGCGTTGTCCGGGTACCCGTGCACGCAGAGCAGCACGGGCAGATCGGAGTCCGGCGCGTAGTCGTAGAGCGCTATCCGGGTGCCGTCGGAGCTAGTAGTCGCTTGTGCTGAGGGTGGCAAAGGTCATCCCTGCTTTCACCAGGCGTTCGCGCAGTGCCGGACCCATCGCCGCGGCGGTGGTGGTCTGGCCGGCCGTCGTCGGAAGATCGTCGAGAGCGAGGCAGAGCGCGCTCTCCCCCAGCATCTTGGCGGTCTCGTCGTAGCCGGGGTCGCCGCCGGCCACCTCGGTGATCACCTGTTTGCCGCCACCGCGACCGACGAACCGCACCTTGAACCAGGACTTCGCCCGTACCTCGGGCGCCGGCCCGTCGCCCGGCAGCAGCCTGCCGAGCAGCGCGTTGCGGGCCGGCGGGATCTGCGCGGCGGCCGCGAGCAGCGCGACCCCACCGATGCCTCCGGCAACCATCGGCAGATGCTTGACGGCGGCGTAGTGCCCGTACCGGAAGTCGGGACCATAGCTGTCCAGCAACCGTCCGGAGTAGGCGACGATCTGCGGATCGACGGTCGGCAACGGCACCGCCCAGAAGCCTTGCTGGCGGTGGATCCGCCCGGCGACCGCTCGCGAGCTCCGGCCGACTGGCCGCTGCTCGGCGCTCTTGCGCGCCTTGTGAGCTTCCAGGTTCTGCTTGGGCCGGGAGAACGCCGTGATCGCTGTGTGGAACGTGCCGCCGGACGGACGACCACCGGCACGCAACAGACCGTCGACCGTGATCGGCACCCGCTGCGGCAACTGCTCGACCGTGAACTGCACACCGAGGTCGTACGGGATCGAGTCGAATCCGCACGCGTGGATGATCCGCGCTCCGGTCTGGAGAGCGCGTTCGTGGTACTTCACGTACATCCGGTCCACGAACTCCGGCTCACCGGTCAGATCGAGATAGTCGGTCCCGGCCTCGGCACATGCGGCCACCAGCGCCTCGCCGTACTGGATGTAGGGACCGACGGTGGTGACCACGAGCCTGGTCGACTCCGCGAGTGCCTTGAGCGACGCCGGGTCCGTGACGTCAGCGATCAGCACATCCTTGCCGAACGGCTCCAGCTTCGCGCGGTTCCGCCCGGCCACCGCCCACTTCAGCGAGGTCGGTGCGTTCTTCTGCAGGTATTCCGCGGTGAGCGCTCCGGTGAAGCCGCTCGCGCCGAGCAGGACGACGTCGTACGGGCGAGTCATCGACCGGTGGCCTTCTCGGTGTCCGCCTGGCCGCCGGCGCCCGAAGCGCGCGACGACACCGACGCACCGCGCGCCTCGATGTCGGCCAGCGCCGCTCGGTCGGCCTTCGGCACGCTGAACCGCGACCCGGCCTCGATCACATGCGGGATCAGCCAGCGGAACACCTTCAGTACGCCGATCCACTCGGGCACGTGCACGGTCCGCTTCCGGCGCTTGATGCCGTCGGTGAACTTCTGTACTGCGAACTCGAGCGGGTACACCTTGCTGGCCAAGGGAATCCCGGTCCGCACCTTGCCGAACACCGGGTGGTCGTCCACTCCACGCACCATGTCGGTGTCAACGAACGTCATGTGCGCGACACCGACTCGCACCCCCAAGTGCTTGAGCTCGGGCCGCAGCGTGTCACCCATCGCCTCCACGCCGGCCTTCGCCACGTTGTACGACGCCAGACCCGGGATGTGCACGACGGCCGCCAGCGACGAGACGAGCAGCAGGTAGCCCTTACTCTCGAGCAGGTAGGGCAGCGTCAGGTGCACTGTGCGCCAGACGCCGTACAGGTCGACGTCGAGCACTCGCTCCCACACCGCGGGGTCCATGCTGCGCGTGAAGCCGGGCGCCGCGATACCGGCGTTCGCCATCACGACGTCGATCCGGCCGTACCGCGCGTGGACGGCCTCGATCGCCGTACGGAGGGATTCGGTGTCGGTGACGTCGGCCTCCCACCAGCCCGCATCCGGTCCGCAGTCCTCGGCCACCTGCTTCAGCTCGTCCGGCTCGAGGCCGATCAGCGCGAGCTTGGCACCGTCCTTCGCGAGGCTTCGCGCCACAGCGGCGCCGATCCCCCGGGACGCTCCGGTGATGAGGACAACCTGTCCGGGCAACGGTCGCATCTGAAATCCTCCGGCTCGAGCTGTTGAGTGGATACTCAACAGTAAGTGCTTATTGAGCCCATACTCAATAGACTGGCCGTATGACCCAGACCTCGTCCGCCCGGCTGCACCCTGACGAACGGCGCGCCCAGATCCTCGAGGCCGCCCGCCGGGTCCTGCTCGCCGACCCGCACCGCGAGCTCACCGTCGAACTGGTCGCCGCCGAGGCGAACGTCTCCCCCGCGCTGCTGTTCCACTACTTCGGCTCCAAGAAGAAGTTCCAGTACGCCGTCATCGAGGAAGCCGCCGCAGAGATCCTGCTCCGCACCGCCCCCGACCAGTCGCTGCCGCCGGCCGAGCAACTCCGCTCCGGCATCCGCGCGTTCGTCCGCGCGGTCCTCGAAGCTCCCCAGCTCTACCGCGCCACCCTGCTCATGTCGGCCGCCGGCGACCCCGACATCCGCAAACTCCACTCCGAGATCCGCGGCGTCTTCAGCACCTGGGTGATCGGCGCCGTCCGCGAGACCGGCCGCGAGATCACCCCCGTCGTCGAGCTCGCCTGCCACGGCTGGCAGGGCTACGTCGAGCAGACCCTCCTGCTCTGGATCGAGAACGCGACCATCTCCCCCACCGACCTGGAGCACCTCTGCGAGCGCTCCCTCGATGCGATCCTCTCGACCACACAGAGTTAAGGTGTGGCGGTGCTGACGGTCGCTACAGTGAATGTGAACGGGATCAGGGCCGCTTACCGGCGCGGGATGGCGCCGTGGCTGGAGCAGACGGATCCGGATCTGTTGCTGATGCAGGAAGTCCGGGCGACCGACGAAGTACTGCGCGACCACCTCGGCGGTGACTGGGACATCGCACACGCCGAGCCCGCGCTTGATGGGCACAAGGGCCGCGCGGGAGTGGCAGTCGCGAGCCGGCGGCCGATCAAGGAGCAGCGGATCGACGTCGGGCCGGCGCGGTTCGCCGACACCGGGCGCTGGGTCGAAGCGGACGTCGTACTGGATGACGGATCGGTGCTGACCGCGGTCAGTACGTATGTGTTCACCGGCGAGTTCGAGACGCCGCCGCGCCAGGAGGAGAAGTACGCGTTCCTGGACGCCATCACTGCTCGGCTCACCGAGCTGCGGGCCGACGGCCGGCATGTGCTCATGTGCGGCGACCTGAACATCGCCCACCGCGAAGAGGACCTCAAGGCCTGGAAGGCGAACCGCCAGAAGAGCGGCTTCCTGCCCGAGGAACGAGCCTGGATGGATCGCTTGTTCGAGGCCGGCTGGGTCGACCTCGGCCGCCGCTTCGGCGGCGACGGCCCGGGCCCGTACTCCTGGTGGTCGTGGCGCGGCAAGGCCTTCGACAACGACGCCGGCTGGCGCATCGACTACCAGATCGCCTCCCCCGAATTCGCCGCGCTGGCCACCGATTGCGTCATCCACCGCGCCCCGACGTACGCCGAGCGCTGGAGCGACCACGCACCGGTCGTGGCGACGTACTCGATCTGACCGCAGCGCACAGCTCAGCAGGCGGGTAGTCTCGCCCGCATGTCCGAGTTGAACTCTCCCGCACCGCAGCCCCCTCTTGCCGCCAAGAAGCCGATCGAGCGCGTCCATCACGGTGACGTGTTCGTCGACGACTACGAGTGGTTGCGGGACAAGACCAACGACGAGGTGCTCGGCTACCTCCGGGCCGAGAACACCTACACCGAGGCCCGCACCGGCCACCTCGAATCGTTGCGTGAGGCAATCTTTCAGGAGATCTCGGACCGCACGCTGCAGACCGATCTGAGCGTCCCGGCCCGGCGCGGCGAGTACTGGTACTACGCCCGCACGGTCGAAGGCAGCCAGTACGGCATCCACTGCCGGGTGAAGGTGAACGGCGACGAGCCGCCCGCGCTCGACGCGGAGATCGCCGGCGAAGAGGTGCTGCTCGACGGCAACCTGGTCGCGGGTGACTCGGAGTTCTTCTCGCTGGGCACCGTCGACGTCTCGCCCAACGGCCAGCTGCTCGCGTACTCCGTCGACCTCAAGGGTGACGAGCGGTTCACGCTGCGGATCAAGGACCTGAGCACCGGCGAGCTGCTGCCCGACGAACTGCCCGAGGTGCACTACGGCTCGGCGTGGTCGGCCGACGGCTCGACGATCTTCTACACGAAGGTCGACGACGCGTGGCGGCCGTACCAGATCTGGCGGCACACGCTCGGTACGACGGACGACGTACTGGTACTCGAGGAGCCGGACGAGCGGTTCTGGGTCGGCGTCGACCTGACCCGCAACGAGCAGGCGATCATGATCTCGCTCGGCAGCAAGCTGACCAGCGAGGTCTACCTGCTCGACGCCAACGACCCGACCGGCGAGCTGAAGGTCGTCGCTCCGCGCCGTGAGGGCGTCGAGTACGACGTTGAGCACGCCGGCGATCAGCTGCTGATCACGCACAACGCCGATGCCGCGAACTTCTCGCTGGCCACCGCGTCGCTCAACGCCCCGGGCGAGTGGACGACGATCATCGAGGGCGACGACACCAGCCGCCTGCTCGGCGCCGACGCGTTCGCCGATCACGTCATCCTGTACCGCCGCCGGGACGCGCTGACCGAGCTCGCCGTCATGCGCCGTACCGAGGACGGCTTCGGCGCTCCGGAGGCGCTCGAGTTCGACGAGCCGATCTACACCGTCTCCCCCGGCCGCAACGACGAGTGGAACGACACCCGGTACCGGTTCGGCTACACCTCGCTCGTCACACCCGGTACGACGTACGACGTGGACATCGCGACCGGCGAGCGGCGACTGCTGAAGCAACAGCCGGTGCTCGGCGGTGTCGACCTGAGCGCGTACACGCAGTACCGCGAGTGGGCGACCGCCGCCGACGGCACGAAGGTGCCGGTCTCGCTGGTCGCGCGAAAGGACGTCGCCAAGGACGGCAACGCGCCCGTCGTGCTCTACGGATACGGCTCGTACGAGAGCTCGATGGACCCGTGGTTCTCGATCCCGCGGCTGTCGATGCTCGACCGTGGTGTCGTGTTCGCGATCGCGCACGTGCGCGGCGGCGGCGAGCTCGGCCGGCACTGGTACGACAACGGCAAGACGCTGACCAAGCGGAACACGTTCACCGACTTCATCGCCGCGGCCGAGCATCTCGTCAAGGAGGGCTGGACGCGGCCGGAGCGGATCGTCGCGCAGGGTGGCAGCGCGGGCGGTCTGCTGATGGGCGCCGTGGCCAACCTGGCCCCGCAGGCATTCGGCGGCATTGTCGCCGAGGTGCCGTTCGTCGACGCACTGACGACGATTCTCGACCCGTCGCTGCCGCTGACGGTGATCGAGTGGGAGGAATGGGGTAACCCGCTCGAAGACCCCGAGGTCTACCAGTACATGAAGTCCTACTCTCCGTACGAGAACGTCACCGCGCAGCAGTACCCGCGCATCCTCGCGATCACCAGCCTGAACGACACCCGGGTGTTCTACGTCGAGCCGGCGAAATGGGTCGCGAAACTCCGGGCCACCGCGACCGAGCCGGTCGACGTGCTGCTGAAGACCGAGATGGAGGCCGGCCACGGCGGCCGCAGCGGCCGGTACGACGCCTGGCGCGAGGTCGCGTTCACGCTCGCCTGGGAGCTGGACACTCTCGGTCTGGCCTAGTTCCGGAGGAATATCTCCCTGATCCGGTGTGTTGTGCAACACATTCAACACACCGGATCTGCCGTTTTCTGGACGAATTCTCAGCCTTTTCGGCGGCGTGCCTGCCGAAGGGGCTCGGATTGCCGCCCGCGGGTACCGGAATGCCGCGCGAGCGGCGCCGGGAACTCTCAGGGAACGTTCAGGGTGTTTACACACTCGTCGTGGAATCTTGAACCTCACTCGAGCGTTGCTCTCCATGTAACGACGAAGGGAGTTTCGGTGGCTCGCACGACTCGTGTCCGCAGCACGGACGACGGCATCGACGGCAAGGACAGCGTCGGTCTCTACCTCGAAGAGATCGCGCGTACGCCGTTGCTGACGGCTGAAGAAGAGGTCGAGCTCGCTGAGACGGTCGAGGCAGGGCTCCTCGCGGAGCAACTGCTGGCCGAGGGGCGGGTTGGACGGAAGAAGGGCGGAGCGCCCAAATATGCAACCGAGGAGGAGCTGGAGTGGCTGGCCGCAGAGGGCCAGCGCGCACAGCAGCGGTTCGTGACCGCGAACCTCCGCCTGGTGGTGTCGATCGCGCGCCGCTACGGGCGGTCCCAGATGCCGCTGCTGGACCTGGTCCAGGAGGGCAACACGGGCCTGATCCGGGCGGTGGAGAAGTTCGACTACCGCAAGGGATTCAAGTTCTCGACGTACGCGACCTGGTGGGTGCGGCAGGCCATCACCCGCGGTATCGCGCAGCAGGCCCGAGTGGTCCGGCTGCCGGTGCACGTGGTGGAGCAGCTGAACCAGATCGGGTCGGCCCGGCGGACGCTGGAGCGCAAGCTCGGCCGCGAGCCGGAGGTCGAAGAGATCGCGGCGGAACTGGACCTGGACGAGGAACGGGTGAGCGAGCTCATCCGGATCGGCCGGGACCACATCAGCCTGGACAACCCGATCGACGACGAGGGTGAGACCTCGCTGGGTGACCTGATCGCGGCCGAGACCGCGCCGGGCCCCGACCAGCTGGTCGCGGACGCGTCCGACCGGTCAGGCTTGTTCAGCCTGGTCGATCAGCTCGACCCGCGGTCGGCCGACGTGATCCGGCGCCGCTACGGGCTGCACGACGGCCGGCAGGCCAAGCTCGCCGACATCGGCGCCGTGCACGGCATCTCCGCCGAGCGCGTCCGCCAGATCGAGCGCGAGGCCCTGGGCCGGCTGCGTTTGATGGCCGACCCGACGCTGGCCGCGTAAACAACCACCCCGAAACCCCTCCGAAGGACCCCCGAGTTGCCACCGCGGCTCGGGGGCCTTTCTGTTTCAGGAACCGGTCTGGTTCCAGCTGTCGAGCAGCGGGAGCAGCTCGGCCAGCCGGTGCACGGTCGCGTCCGGCGTGCCCTCGGTGTGGCCGATCTGGTGCGCCGGGATCGCACTGTGCGGGATGTGGGCGGCCCGCATGCCGACGTTCTGCGCGCCCCACACGTCGTCGAAGAGCCGGTCACCGACGAACAAGCAGGCCGCGGGATCACTGACCCCGACCGCCTTCATCGCCGCCAGGAACGCCTCCTCGTGCGGCTTGGTGTACGGGATCTCGCTGGTGTAGACCGCGCCGTCCAGCAACTCCAGGACGCCGTCCCGGGCGAAGATCTCTTCGTGCCGCCGGCGCGACCAGATCGTGTTCGACAGGACACCGATCTTGAGTCCGCGCTCGCGCAGGCCGTGCAGCGTCTCGAGCGCGTCCGGCTCGAGCACGGTGTGCGGCTGCCACCCCAACTCGTACGCCGCGTGGGCGGCCTCGGTCATCTCGACCTCGGCGAGCAGACACACCTCCTCCAGCGTGCTGCTCAAATGCTGGTCGCGGGACCGCTTCCAGATCGAGTCCTCGGCCTGCAGCAGGCGCTTCGCCACCTCGTCCGCTCGCTCTTCGTCGATCAGCACCGCCACCGATCGCCACAACGCGGGCAGGTCGACGTCGTGCCAGGTCGCCAGCGTGCCACCCCAGTCGAACAGAACAGCCTCGATCTTCTTCACGCCGGCAACCCTGTCAGACGGCGCCGACAGTTCGCGCGGGATTTTCGCTGACCCGGGCGATTCTCTTCCGGTTGGCCAGCCAGATCACGGAGAACACCACGATCGCGAGCGCCGGGACGTCGGACAGCAGAAGCGTCCACGGCGCGCCGCCCTGCTCGGACCAGTCGTCGAGACCGCCGGTGGCGGCCGGCAACCCGAACGCGAACAGGTTGTTCAGCACGTGCAGCGCGATCGCCGCCTCGATTCCCCCGGTCCGCACGGTGAGCCACGCGGCTGCTCCCGCGAACAGCAGGATGTCGGCCATCGCCCAGCCGGTGTACCCATGCGCCGAGGCGAACGCGATCGCGCTGATCACGATCCCCGGCCAGGGCGACCGGAACAGCACTCGGGCCCAGCGCGCGCGGCCTTCCACTGTGTCGGGTCCGTAGGCGCCGACGGCCTGGAGCAGCCAGCCGCGGAAGATGAACTCCTCGGCGGCCGACTGGAACGGCACCAGCAGCAGGATGATGAGCATCGGTACGACGAAGTTCGCGAAGCCGACCCAGGCGCCGGTGTCGACCACGGTCTCGTCCGGCGGAACGACCTGGTCGACGAGCAGCCCGAACGCCGTACCGGCGACCACATAGGCGAGGGCGGGCAGACAGCACCACGCGAGCCAGCGCCAGCGGACCTTGTTCAGGACCGAGGCGACGCTCCAGGCCGGCCGACGCTGGATGAGCCACGCGGTGAGTGCGACGAGCGGGGTCAGCACGCCCAGCAGCAGCAGGTTCAGTGCGAGGTCTTCGTTGGTGTTGCCGAAGAACGCCGCGTCGGCGCCTTCGAACGTGGGCATTTCACCACCGAGCAGGAGATGGCACACCAACCACACCATGAAGACACCGAAGGTGGCGGCGAACACCCCGCCGCCGAGGGCGAGGCTGCCCACCACGGGACGCCACGCGGCGTGCTTCGGCGTCCGCGCCAGCCGGTGGAACGGCGTACCGACGGGGGCCGGGATGATGCGCGGCTCCTTCGGCACGGGCCACTGCTGCTGGTACGCGATCGGGTATCCAGGCGGCGGCGGATAGCCCGGGTAATGCTGGGGTGGGGGCGGGTACGCCTGCGGCGGCGGGTAGCCCTGGGCGGGCGGCTGCTGCGGAGGCGGCGGGTAGGCCTGCGCCGGCGGGTACTGCCCCGGCGGCGGGGGCGAATCCTGGGGGCGCGGCTCGCCTGGGTGCGGGTGCATGCAAGGACTCTAGAAGATCGCCCCAAGGCGGGCAGACCGGTTCCGGGCTGGAAGGATGGGGCCGACTTGGCCTGGGCGAACGGTAGGAGACCGCTGTGGTGACTGATCCTCTGACCGGACCGGCGGCGACGACGCGGGCTCTCCCGCAGTCGGTGCTGACGCCGCTGACCGGTTCCGCCATCTTCCTGGTGGTGCGGATCGAGGACGGCGGCGAGGAGGTCGCGCGCGACCTCCTGGAGCGAGTCAGCGGACTGACCCGATCGGTCGGCTTCCGGGTCCCGTCCGGCGCGCTGTCGTGCGTGACCAGCATCGGCTCGGACGCCTGGGACCGGCTGTTCAGCGGCCCGCGCCCAGCCGAACTCCACCCGTTCGTCGAACTGCAGGGAGCGACCCACCGGGCGGTCTCGACGCCGGGCGACCTGCTGTTCCACATCCGCGCCGCACACCTCGACCAGTGCTTCGAGCTCGCCGGCCAGATCATGAACGTGCTCGGTGACGCCGCGACCGTCGTCGACGAGGTGCACGGCTTCAAGTACTTCGAGATGCGGGACCTGCTCGGGTTCGTCGACGGCACCGAGAACCCGGCCGGCGAGAAGGCGAAGGACGCCGTACTGATCGGTGCCGAGGACCCGGAGTTCGCGGGCGGCAGCTATGTGATCGTGCAGAAGTACCTGCACGACCTGAAGGCCTGGAACGCGCTCACCACCGAGCAGCAGGAGCACGCGATCGGGCGGACCAAACTCGACGACATCGAGCTGTCCGACGACGCCAAGCCGAGCAACGCGCACATCGTGCTCAACGTCATCGAAGATGCCGACGGCAACGAGTTGCAGATCCTCCGGGACAACATGCCGTTCGGGCAGATCGGGACCGCGGAGTTCGGGACCTACTTCATCGGCTACGCGAAGTCGCCGGCGGTGACCGAGCTGATGCTGCGGCGAATGTTCATCGGCGAGCCCGAGGGCAACCACGACCGGATCCTCGACTTCTCCACCGCGGTCACCGGCACGCTGTTCTTCACCCCGTCCGGCGACTTCCTCGACGACCTGCCGCCGATGCCCTGAAAACTGTGCGTGGCGTAGGCGAGACTGAACTCATGTTGCTCTCCGAGGTGGTTGAGACCTCGGCCGCGCTGGCCGGCACCAGATCGCGGCTGAATAAGGCCGAGTTCATCGCCGCGCTGCTCGCGCGGGCGACCGATCCGGTCGAGACCGAGATCGTGGTGACCTATCTGTCCGGCGAGCTGCGCCAGCGCCGGACAGGAGTCGGCTGGCGGACGCTGATGGACACTCCGTCACCCGCCACCGAGCCGTCACTCACGGTCGAAGCGGTCGACCAGGCCTTCGGTGAGCTCGCGGAGATTTCCGGCGCCGGCTCGCAGGCGCGACGGCGGCAGGGGGTCGACGCGTTGTTCGGCCAGGCCACCGAGGCCGAGCAGAAGTTCATCCGGCTGCTCGTGAGCGGCGAGCTGCGCCAAGGTGCGCTCGACGGTGTGATGGCCGACGCGGTGGCCCGGGCGACCGGGATCCCACTGGCCAAGATTCGCGCCGCCACGATGTTGCGCGGGTCGGCCGCGCCGGTGGCGGTGGCAGCGCTGACCGAGGGTGAGGCGGGGCTCGCGCAGTTCGGCCTGCAGGTCGGCCGCGGCGTCCAGCCGATGCTTGCGCAGTCTGCGACGAGCGTGGCCGAGGCATTCACCAAGACCGGCGGTCCGGCCGCGCTGGAGTGGAAGCTCGACGGCATCCGGATCCAGGTGCATCGCAACGGCGACGAGGTCGTCGTCTACACGCGGACGCTCGACGACATCACCACGCGCGTGCCGGAGGTCGTCACCGCGGTGCTGGAGCTGGACGCTCAACAGGTCGTCCTCGACGGTGAGCTGATCGCGCTGCGGCCGGACGGGCGGCCCGAGCCGTTCCAGGTGACCGGCTCCCGGACAGCCACCCGCGCCGCGACCGGACCCGAGTCCGTCCCGCTCACGCCGTACTTCTTCGACATCCTGCATCAGGACGGGCAAGACCTGCTCGGCCTGGAGAGCACCGAGCGGCACGAGTGGCTGAGCAAACTGATCCCGCCCGAGCGCCGCATCCCCCGGCTGGTGACCGACGATCCGGAGGAGGGTCAGGCCTTCTTCCAGGACGCCGTACGGCGCGGGCACGAAGGCGTGATGGTGAAGTCGCTGACTGTTCCGTACGAGGCGGGTCGACGCGGCTCGGGCTGGGTGAAGGTCAAGCAGACCCACACCCTCGACCTGCTCGTGCTGGCGGCGGAGTGGGGCCACGGTCGCCGTACCGGCTGGCTGTCGAACCTGCACCTCGGTGCCCGGGACGAGACCGCCGGTGAGTTCGTCATGCTCGGCAAGACGTTCAAGGGCCTGACCGACGAGCTGCTGCGTTGGCAGACCGAGCGCTTCCAGGCGCTGGCCGAGCGCGAAGACTCCTACACCGTCTACATCCGGCCCGAGGTTGTAGTCGAGATCGCGTTCGACGGCGTCCAGACCTCGCCGCGGTATCCCGCCGGCATGGCGCTCCGGTTCGCCCGCGTGTTGCGCTACCGCGAGGACAAGACGCCCGATCAGGTCGATACGGTGCAGACCGTGCGTGCCATCCACGAAGGCTCGAGCGATGAGGAAGACCAGCATGAGTGAAGACCCGGACGTGCAGGCACAGCGGCTCGCCCGGGAGTCGCTGGCCCGCGACGACGCGACCGGCTGGTTCGAGAACCTGTACGCCGCTGCCTCCGACGGCACGGCCGTGGTCCCGTGGGACCGCGGCTTCGCCAACCCGATGCTCACTGAGTGGTTCGAAGCTTCGGAGCCGAACGGCTCTGGGAAGACCGCGGTGGTCATCGGCGCCGGCACCGGCTGGGACGCCGAGCTGGTCGCCGACCACGGCTACGCGACCACGGCGTTCGACATCTCCCCCACAGCCGTCGAGACCGCGCAACGCAACCACCCCGACTCGAAGGCGCAGTACGTCGTCGCCAACCTGCTCGACACCCCGGCGGAGTGGCATCGCGCGTTCGACCTCGTGGTCGAGATCTTCACCGTCCAGGCTCTGCCGATCAAGCTGCAGCCGACAGCGGTGGGGAAGGTCGGCGAGCTCGTGCGCCCCGGCGGGACGCTCGTCGTGATCGCCTCACGCCGAGCTGAGGGTCAACCTGATGATGAGGTCGAAGGTCCGCCGTGGCCGCTGACCCGAGCGACCGTCGAGTCGTTCGCCTCCGCTCCGGACCTGCGCCTGATCGCGCTCGACGAGGTACCGGTGCCGACCAGTCCGGCGGCGACCCGGTGGCGGGCGGAGTTCCTCCGCGACTGAGTCGGAGCTGTAACACGGGCGACCTACGATCAGGCCCCGTGGAGTCTCAATCGCCGCCCTTGACCGACACCATCGAGATCGGGCGGCCCGCCCCGGCTCAGCGCCCGCCCGTTCTGCGCCGGTACCAGTTGCCGATCGGGCTCGCGATCGCGTTCGTCGCGCTGTACCTGCTTGCGGTCTGTACGCCGTTCGGCCAGACCTTCGAAGACTCCCTGCTGCGCGGGTACAGCACCGACACGTGGCTCGGCGCGATCCAGTACACGATCGGTCCACCGCCGATCCGGGGCGAGGAACTCACCTTCTTCGTCGGCACCGCGCTGATCGCGCTGGCCGCGCTCGTACGCCGGCGCTGGTGGCTGGCCGCTGCCGGTGTGTTCGTGCCGGTCGCCACCGCGGCCACCACGTTCATCCTGAACCGGTACGCGCTGCTTCGGCCCAACTTCGAGGGCGCTCCGGGCGCGGTGGTCGAGACCAGCTTCCCGAGCGGCCACGTAGCGATCACCGCGGGTCTCGTCGCCGGTGCGATCCTGATCGCCGGTCCGCGAGTACGCCGCTACGTCACGGCGGTCGGCGTCCTCTGGCTCGCCTTTATGGCGGCCGCCGTACAGAATCTCGGCTGGCATCGAGCCAGCGATGCGATCGGTGCAACCTTGCTCGCCTGCATCGCGTACTCGATCGCCGCCCGCTTCAAGCCCGAACACGCTGCACCAAGCACGCTCGGCCTGGTGCCAGTCCTGCTCATCGCGGCTGTGGGAGCGGTGCTGGGCGCAGGCCGGAACGGCTACGTTCTGGAGGGCATCCCGCTCGCGCTGATCGGGATGCTCTGCGCGGTCATCCTCTGGATCACCGTCGGGCAGCGCACCCGAGCTGCCGGTATCGCGATCGCCGCAGCACTCGTGCTGGCACTCATAGCCGCAGGCGGTGTCCATGCGTGGCGGCTCTACTCGCCGGTGCACGTCGCCACCGGACCGGAGCCCGCGCTCATCACCGGCCCGGGGACCGCGGGCAAGGGCATCACCTTCGGGCAGGCCGTGGCGAAGACGAGCATCGACATCTACTTCTGGTTCGACGACGCAAGCGCGGCACACTTCGAAACTCTCAACGGCAGCACCCTGGACTCGCTGCTCCAAGACGGCACCGCGACCGTCACCTACTGGCCGCTGGATCCGAACGAGGCCCGCTCGAAGGTTCCCGGTCTGTTCGCCGTGGCCGCCGCCAACGGCAAGGGCCGCGGCTTCCTCCGCACGTTCTACGGCGACTTCGGCAAGGCCTGGACCGACGATCAGCTCATCCAGCTCGGCGACAAACTCGGCGTACCGCAGGGCAAGTTCGCCGCGGAGCTGAAGGCCGGCAGCTACACCGAGTGGCTCGCGTCAGTCACCGAGGCGTCGAACCAGCACGCCCTCATGCACTCCCCCGCGGTCTTCGTCAACGGCAAGCCACTGCTCACCGACGACGTCACTCCGGCACTGCTGAAGGACGCGATCGGTTAGCGTCGGAGCATGACTTCGACCTGGAGCCGCGTCGCACGACTCGACGTCGACCAGGTGGTGCGGGAGGTCGCCGAGCAGTCCGGCGTACTGCTCGAGGTCGAAGGATTGTGCTCCGGCGGCGAGGTCGGCGCGGCCTTCGTCCGCTGGTACGACGGCCGCCGGGCGGTGCTCAAGTGGCGGCCGGGCACGCGCCTGGCCGACTTCCGAGCCGGTCCCCTCGCGGTGTCCGAGGCCGCCCGGCTGACCGGCTTGCCGGTACCGCGAACGGAGCTCGCGGTCCAGATCGGCACGACCGTCGCGACCGTCCAGGAATTGTTGCCCGGAGCCCCCATCTCCGCCGTGGACGAGGAACTCCTCACGCAGGTGCTCGCCGTCAACGACGAGCTACGGCTCCTCCTCGCCGGGAACTCGACGGTTCCAAGCCTCAACCTCTACCTCAGCTTCGACGGCCCCGGCTTCTGTCTCCACGGTCCGTTGCGCTCACACGACCGCCGTACGGCGCGACTCGACGACTGGATCACCATAGTCGGCGCAGCGCACCCGGAACCGCTCGCCGGCGACGACGCCGTCCACGTCGACTTCCACCCGGGCAACCTGCTGGCGATCGACGGCAAGCTCACGGGCATCATCGACTGGGACGGCGCCGGCCGTGGCGACCATCGACTCGACCTCGTGACGCTGCGCTTCGGGCTGCACGGTGGCGAGCCGGACCCGGCCGTTGTCGCACGGCTGGACGCTCTCCTCGACGAGCTCCCGCCGGACGTACTCCGCCCACTCTGGGCTCACATGAGCCTGCGGATGACCGACTGGGCGATCAGGCACTTCACCCCCGCGGATGTCGAGCACTGGACGGGCCTGGCCGAATCCCGGCTGGACTAGCCCGTAACGTGCTTACGATGGCGCGGTGAAATTCATGCTGGTGCCGGGCGGCTGGCAAGGCGGCTGGGTCTTCGACGAGGTCGGAGCGAAGCTACGCAGCGAGGGTCACGAGGTCGAAGCGGTGACTCTCGCTGGGCTGGAGCAGGACCGGCAAGCGGACGACTGCCCGAACCTCGACACCCACATCGACCAGGTCGCCGAACTCGTCGAGCACCATGGCGGCGGACCGCTGGCGCTCTGCGGCCACAGCTATGCCGGGCTCGTCATCGCCGGCGTCGCGGACCGGCTCGGCGACCGCCTCGATCACCTCGTCTTCATCGACGCGTACGTCCCCGCTGACGGTGATTCGTGCTGGTCGCTGACCAGCGACGCCTTCCGGCAGATGTTCATCGACGGAGTCCGCGGTGACGGCCGTTGGGTGGCGGTGCCGGACGGCCTCGACCCGCGTGCACGACCGCACCCGATGCCCAGCTTCGTCCAGCCGATCAAACTGACTGGCTCCAGCCCGGCCGTGCAGCGGACCTACATCAGTGGCGGCCCTTGGCCGGGCACGCCCTTCGCCGACCTGACCGAACGGCTCCGCGCCGACCCGGCCTGGCAGGTCCACGAGATCCCCGTCGGCCACAACATCGCGCGCCGTGATCCGTCCAGCCTCGCGGCCGTCCTGGCCGCCTTGACCCCTCGGAGTTGAGCTCTCTCATGAAGTTTTTGGTCTCAGTCATCGACGACAAGAGCAATCCGGGCAGCACCGACCGGCAGCCTGTCATCAGCGAGTTCAACGACCGGCTGATCGCCGACGGCTACTGGGTCTTCGCTGGCGGACTCACGGAGACCGAGGCGGCAAAGGTCATCGACAACCGGGGTGAGCAGCCGCTGTTCAGCGACGGGCCGTTCGTGGAGTCGAAGGAGTATCTGGCCGGCTTCTGGGTGTGGGAGGCCCCGAGTCTGGCGGTGGCTCTCGAGCTCGCCACCGAGGCGTCGAAGGCCTGCGACCGGAAGATCGAGGTGCGGCAGATCCAGTGAAACCGCGCTAGAACACTTGTTCGATAATGATGTAGAGTGGCCTCATGGCGGGGCAAGGTGTTGTGGGGCCGACGGCTCTCCGGATGATGCTGGGGAGTCATCTGCGGCGTCTGCGGGAGCGGGCGGGAGTGAGCCGGACCGATGCCGGCTGGGCGATCCGCGCGTCGGAGTCCAAGATCAGCCGGCTCGAGCTCGGCCGCGTCGGCTTCAAGGAGCGCGACGTCGAAGACCTCCTGAGTCTGTACGGCGTGACCGAGGCCCGCGAGCGGGACCGCCTCCTCGAGCTCGCCCGCGAGGCGAACAGTCGCGGCTGGTGGCATCGGTACGGTGACGTGACCCCCGACTGGTTCGACGCATATCTCGGACTCGAAGCCGCCGCGGAGCTGATCCGGACCTACGAGATCCAGTTCGTGCCCGGCCTGCTGCAAACGGCGGAGTACGCCCGGGCCGTGGCGCGGCTGACCGGGGTGACGCGCGCCGACGACGAGGTCGAGCGGGTGGTCGCGCTGCGCACCCGCCGACAACGGGTGCTCGATCGCGACCCGCCACTCAAGCTGTGGGCCGTGGTCGAGGAGGCCGTGCTGCAACGGCCGATCGGCGGCACCGAAGTCCTCAAACACCAACTGAGCGCCCTGCGCGAAGCGGTGCACCGACCGAACATCACCTTGCAGATCATCCCGATCGGCAGCTCCGGCCACGCCGCAACCGGCGGTGCCTTCAGTCTGCTCCGATTCCCCCAGCGGGACCTGCCGGACATCGTCTATCTGGAGCACCTGACCAGCGCCCTCTACCTCGACAAGCGCGACGACATCGAGACGTACACCCAGGCGCTCGACCTGCTCGCCGCCACGAGTCCGCCGCCGCAGCAGACCGACGCTCAGCTCGCCGCGCTGCTCGACCGCCTCAGCAACTGACCCGCTACGACCACTGAGGGCCGTCGGCAACGAGAGCCTGGACATCAGACAGCCGCATGCTCGCGGGATCGAGATCGGTCAGTCCCCAGGTCGCGCCGGCTTCCTCGAATGCTCGTGCATCCATGCCGGGCTCCAGCGCCACCACCACGTCGTACCCCTCGGGCAGAGCTTCCGAGCCGAAGACCTCCCGCAGCCGACCGGTCGCCGCGGCCAGCTCGTCGGCCGACGAGAGATTCACAGGGAAGAAGCCGTCGTACTGCGCCGCGCGCCGGATCGGTTTGAGGTTGCCCGGGAAGCCGGCCACCCAGATCGGCACTTGCCCCTGCGCCGGCCGCGGCAGGAACCGGACGTCGTCCACCAGGTAGTGCTGCCCGCGATGCACGACCGGCTCGCCACTCCACCCGGCCTTCAAGATCGCCAGTGATTCGTCCAACTGCTCGGCGCGGACCCGATCATCGATGATCTCGCCGGTGCGCGAGTACTCCCCCGCGAACCGATCGCTTCCGAGACCCACACCCAAGGTCAGCCGGCCCTGGCTCAGCGCGTCCAGCGTCGCGGCCTCCTTCAGCAACTTCACCGGCCGCCGCCGCGCGACCGGCGTCACCATCGGACCGATCCGCAGCCGTTCGGTGGCACAGGCCACCGCGGCCAGCGTGATCCACGGGTCGGCGACCGCCTGGATCGGCTCGCGCCACCACAGCTGGTCCCACACGAACAGCCCGTCCCACCCGGCCTCCTCGGCCGTCGCCGCGAGCCGAGCAACCACCAGCGGATCTGCCAGCTCGTCGAACAACGGCAACCACACCGCCGCGCGCATCAGTTCGACGCCGTGTGGTCGGCCAGCGCAGCAACGAACTCGTCCCACAACGGCTCCGGAATGCCATGACCAGCCCCGGCCAGCACGACCAGCTTCGCACCAGGTACGGCGTCCCGGATCGCCTCACCGTGCGCGACCGAGAAATACGGATCCTGGTCGCCGTGCACGACCAGCACCGGCATGGTCAGCTCCCCGAAGCCGCCGCCGTACGGGCTGTCGAACGTCATCGCGTAGTGGTTCGTCATCGCCGCTTCATAGTTCTTCGTCCGCGCCATGTCGGCCCGGACCAAGGCCCGCGCCGCGTCTTCGTCGAACAGCCCCGCCGCTTCGGCCTCCATCGACCGCACGACGTACTCCTCAACCGCGGCCGGATCGCCGAAGTCCGGCGTACTGAGTTGGGGCAGGTCACCGGACGGCGGCGGCAGGTCGTCGGCACCGGTCGACGTCGAGACGAACGTCAGCGAGGCGACGCGCGGAGCGTGGTCGACGCCGATGATCAGCCCCGTACCGCCGGACATCGACTGCGCAACGACGTGCGCCTTCTCGATACCGAGCGCGTCGAGCAACCCGACCGCGTCGGCCGCCAGATCACTCATCGCGTACGGCGGCTCTCCGACCGGGTAGGTGGTCGAGCGGCCGGTGTCGCGCTGGTCGTAGCGGATCACGTACCGGCCGCGGGCGGCGAGCTTGGCGCAGAACGCGCTCTCCCACCACAGCATCGAGGCGGACCCACCGTGGATCAGCAGCACGGCCGGATCGCTCGGGTCGCCGAACGTCTCCGCGCACAGCTTCACACCGTTGACCTCGAAGAGCTTCTCTGTCGTCATGCGAACCACGCTAGGCCGCACACCGAATCGCGAACAGCGATTGTTTCCGATCGAAGCAATCGCTGTCCGCGATAGAAGTGTCAGCTCACCGTGAGGACCTTCGACGGCGTCTGTGTGCCCTGGTGGTCAGCGTCCGCCAGCCAGACGACGCGATAGGTGTAGGTCCCCTTCGCGGTCGGCTTGACGACGAACGAGTACTTGCCGTTGGCCGACAGGATTCCCGTCCCGGCCGCGACCCAACTCGTGCCGGACTTCCGCTGCAGATACGCCTTGGTGCCCTGGTGCGGCGGTGTCAGGTAGCCGTAGAAGTTGCTCGTCGCACCGAGCTTGATCGCAGCCGGCGTCAGATACGACGAGATGCCGGGCCGGACCTCGACCAACGCGACTGTGCTGCGCGTGCCGAGCAGACCAGCGGCTCCGTTGTAGCCCCACTGGTACTGCGTCGAAACGCCAGGCTTCTGCACCGAGGTCGCGAGACCGTTCGCGTCCGAGGTCACCGTCGCGATCGCGGCGTAGGTCGTCGCGTTCTTCGCCTTGGCGTAGAGCACGATCGGAGCGCCGGCCAGCGGAGTGCCGTTCAGCTTGGTGACGGTGGTCGAGACGGTGACCGAGCCGCCGTACGTGATCCAGGCCGCGCTCGCAGTCTGGGTGGCCTTCGTCCCGACCAGCAGTACGTCGGCGCCCGGGCTGACCTTGCCCGTGCTGTCCTTCACCCAAGCGCGGAACGCGTAGCTGGCCGAGTTCGCCAGGCGGGTCATCGTGTAGAGGCTCGCCGTTCCGTTGTAGACCGACGTACCGGATGTCACCAGCGGCGGCGGCGTGGAGCCGACGGCCGTGCGGATCATGATCTGGCCGAGGGTGACTCCGGCCGGCTTCGTCCAGCGCAGGGTGGCGGCGGAGGTCGCGCCGGTGACCGAGAAATTCGTCACCGGAGGCGGCGGCGCGGTCAGGTCGGCGTAATTCCGGTCGATCTGCAGGGACACGCCGCCATGCGTCTCGGTGACGTCACCGGCGTACTGGTGGACGCGCTCGTGGTTGGTCCACGTGGTCGCCGGGACGAACCGGCTGGTCCCCACCGGCGTGGAGCCCCAGTGCGCGAACCACAGGTTGTCCGGCCGCGTGTACGCCGTACTCGTGAAGGCGCTCGCGAAGTCGGCGCCGACCGAGCTGGCCGAGCCGTAGACGCCACCCTGGTAGCCACGCGCGTGCAGCTCCTGTGTCCAGCCACTCACATAAGACAGTACGGCGGCCTTGCAGGCAGCCGTCGACGTGTAGTGCTCGATGTCGCTGTAGATCGCACTCCGCGGCGCGAAGCCGAGCCCTTGCGCGGCCACGACCGCGTTGGCCGCGGCGGTCTTGCCCTGGCCGAGCGCCGTCGCCGGGTCGGCCGACATCTTCTTGTCGGCACTGAAGGTCGAGCACGGCGCCTGCAGCCCGATGTCGATGAGCAGGAACTGCCAGCCCTTGCCCGCGTTCGTGGTCACCCAGTCCGGCGTCAGATTCGGCTGATCACACTTCCGGACGCCACCGCTGATGTAGATGCCGACGCCCTGGAAGTCCGGCTTCCAAGCGTCCATGGTGGCTTGCGGCGGCGCGGCGCAGGCGTCGAACGCCTCGCCCTTCAAGGTGCCGGTGGCAACAATCGACGGCGCGACGGCGGCCGGCTGGGCCACCTCGGCGACGCGCGACTTCGACACGACCCGCCCGGTGCCGAGGACGTCGGCCGCGGCGCGCTCCGCCCCTGGTTCGTAGTACGCCGTCGCCAGCACGCCGGCGTCCTGGACGACGCGGCGCAGCAAGCCCGGCGTGGACCGGGTCGCGGTGACGAGCGGTTCGAGAACCAGCCCGTGACTGCGACCGGCGGCATCCGCCGGGCAGTTCGACTGCGCCGTACTGCGGCCGAGATACACGGCCGGCCGGTCGAACCGGACACACGCGGTCGGGTCGGCGGCCAGGTCGACCACCGCCCAGTCGGACGGGACGGTCACCTGATAGCCGCGGTACGAGACGGTGCGGGTCTCCTCCGCGGCGGCCGGGCCGGCCACAGCTACAGTCACGCCGGCAACCACTCCGAGGGCGAGTGCGACCACCCCAGGTCTGAACAACCTCACAACAGCTCCTCACTGATGACTGAATTCCCCCCGAGTCAAGCCGCGGCGGCGGCCGCTGTCGAAGAGCTTCCGGCACTCGACTCGATGCCTGGATGCTATCGGCGTTCGGTAGCCGCCACGCCGCCGTTGCACGAAGTGGCAACTAGCTCGTTAATTCGGCGGGGCCAGGGGTGGGTCGGTGGCCGACCGGGCGGACGATCCGGCCTAGGATTCCGCGGTGACTGATCTCGATCTGTTCGGCGACCTCGACGCGAACGCTCTGCCGGAGCGTCAGCAACGGATCCTGGTGGTGATCCGCGACTGGGTGCAGCGGCACGGATACTCGCCGAGCAGCCGGCAGATCGGTGACGCGGTCGGTCTGCGCTCCTCGTCCTCGGTCTCCAAACACCTGGCCAGTCTGGAGGACAAGGGCTTCCTGCGGCGCAGCGCGTCGGTCTCGCGGCCCATCGACGTCCGGATGTTCCTGCCCGAGGCGGTCAGCCGCGACGAGAACAGCTCGAACGTCCCGGTCCCGGTCGTCGGTGACATCGCCGCCGGTACGCCGATCTCCGCGATCGAGCACGTGGACGACGTCATGCAGCTGCCCCGCGAGCTGACCGGGCGCGGCAACGTCTTCGGCCTCCGAGTCCGCGGTGAGTCGATGATCGACGCGGCCATCTGCGACGGCGACATCGTCGTGGTCCGGCAGCAGCACGAGGCGCACTCCGGGCAGATCGTCGCCGCCATGATCGACGAGGAGGCGACCGTCAAGGTCTACAAGCGCCGCAACGGCCACGTCTTCCTCGAGCCGCGCAACCCCGCCTTCGAGGTCATCGACGGCGACAACGCCGCCATCCTCGGCGTCGTCGTCTCGGTTCTGCGCTCCGTCTAGTCAGCCAGCGGTACGACGGTGTAGCCGCGACCGCGGATCGCCTCGAAGCCACGCTCGCGGATCTCGGCCGACGGGAACACCGCGACCACCTTCTTGGTGACGAGGTCGAACTCCGGCGCCGGCACTCCGAGCTCGCCGAGCACCTTGGTGATCGTCCGCGTGCAGTGGCTGCAGGTCATGTCCGGCACCTCGAACACCTCGGCCGAGGTCGCGGTCACCAGTTCGGCATGCTCGACGACGGACGGCACGACCTCGACGTGATCGAGCAAGCGCACGAACGTCGCCACGAAAGCGTCAGTGACGATGGCGAGCACGCTCGTCCGGCCCTCGTCGTACAGGTGGGGGTTGCGGGCGAGGCAGCGCGGTCGCTGGCCGGGCGCGATCTTGCTGTACTGGGCGGAGCTCGGCAGCGGCTCAAGACTCTCATCCTGCGCATGCGCCAACTGGGCGTCCTTCATCGCGCGCAATGCGACCACGGTGTCGACCGAGTAGCGCACCCGACCGGCGAACGTGACGAACGACGCCGGGATCATGCCGCGCCGATACGTCGACGCTTGAAGTCCCCAGTACCAAGTCGTCGCGACCGCGTCGAAGACACCGCTCTCCGCGAGTCCGCGGGCCAGCGCCGCGGCGTCGCCGTACGGCGTTTGACCGGCGACGAACGCGTGCTGCACCAGCGTCCGGGCCGCCGCGTCGACACCGGTGCGGAAGATCTCCACCGGAGCGCGGTCGGTGGTTGTTGCCGCTAGCAACTTGATCGCGCGCTCCGGGAGCTCCGCCGTACGGCGCTCGAGGCCGGACCGCAGTTGGGCCCACAGTTCGAGCGTGGCCTCGCGAGCGACAACGGGAACGACCGCTCCGAGCGGTCCGGTGTGGGCGACGTTGACGATGCCGAGGCTGTCCCGCCAGGTGATCCGATGCCTCGCCGAAGTGACCAGGTACGGCGGACATGGCGACATCGAGCGGGTCACGTACTCGAGCTGACCCGTGCTGAGGTGACCGCCCAGAACGCGAGCAACCGCTTCCTCGCGGTACTCGATCCGACGCGGCTCCACCACGTCCGCGACATCCTGGAACAGCCCCGGCACGGCGAGCTCGAACAAGATCCGCGCGACCTCGGAGCGATCGTCCGAGAGACGTGGTTCAACGGTCATCGGCGCCTCCCGGGACTCCAACGGCACCACCGAGTCTAGGAACTCCGAGCGGCTCGGGCCGCCTCCCACGGCGTGTCCCCGGCCGGGTGCGGACTAGTGTCGGACGCGTGAGCAGCGCGCAGGCAGACAGCACCCAGCCGAACGGCGGCGAGAGCCTTGTCACCGTGGTCGTCGCCCTGACGGCGAACATCCTGATCGCCCTCGCCAAGAGCGTCGTCGCGGTCATCACCGCCTCTGCGTCGATGGTCGCCGAAGCCGCCCACTCGTGGGCCGACGCCGGCAACGAGGTCTTCCTGCTGATCGGCGAACGTCGCGCCGCCAAACCCGCCGACGCGACCCACCCGCTCGGCTACGGCCGGGTCGGCTACATCTGGTCGATGTTCGCCGCCTTCGGACTGTTCACCGTCGGCGCCGCGGTCTCGGTCTGGCACGGCATCCAGGCGCTCCGCAGCGGCGAGCCCGAAGAAGCGTCGTACACGTGGGCGTACGCCGTACTCGGGGTGTCGTTCGTCCTCGAAGGAATCTCCTTCCTGCAGGCGCTCCGGCAGACCCGCTCGGCGGCGTCGCTGCGACACATCCGGCCGCTGCACTACGTCAAAACCACCTCCAACCCGATCTTGCGCGCGGTCTTCGTCGAAGACCTGGTTGCGCTGATCGGGATCCTGGTGGCAGCCGCCGGCATCGCCTTGCATCAGCTGACCGGCGACGCGGCCTGGGACGCGATCGGTTCGATCATCGTCGGGCTGCTCCTCGGCTTCGTCGCCTTGTTCTTGATCAGCCGGAACATGGACTTCCTCACCGGCGAAGCCGTCAGCCCGACCGCCCACGACCGCGCACTGCACGCACTCCTCGAACACGAGGAGATCGAAGCCGTCAGCTTCCTGCACATGGAGTGGGTGGGTGCCGACCGGATCTTCCTGGTCGCTGCCGTCGATCTCACCGGCAACGCTCCCGAGTCCGACGTGGCCGAGCGACTCAACACCATCGAGGACGCGCTCAACGCCCGCCCGGAGATCGAGCGTGCCCTACTCACCCTCACCCGCCCGGGCGACACGACACGGTTGTTGCCGAGCGCTACGAGTTGAGGGCGCTGGCGGACTTCGACCAGTTGGCGTGGAGTTTGTCGAGGTAGGACTGGGCTTGCGCACCGGGTCGAGCGCCGCGGGCGAAGGCGCGCAGGTTGCCCGCACCGGCGTTGTAGCCGAGGGCAAGTAGTTCGTCGTCCGTGTACTTCGACTCGCGGTTGCCCGGGATCCGGTTCGCGAGGTCGTGGAGGTGCCAGGCGGCAGCTTCGATGGCCAGGTCGGGGTGGTCCGGCAGCTCTTCCCACTGGCGCTTCGGGAAGCGGTCGCGCTTGGTCTGGTCGAAGGCCGCGCGGTGCATGTTCGCGATTCCGAAGGACGCGTCGGGCTTGATCCGCTGCCAGGACCGCTCGAGCTCGGGCGTGTGCGGCTTGTAGTCCTCGTTGTAGAGGATGGCCATCAGCAGTTGCGGGTTCACGCCGGCCTTCTTGGCCGACTTGCGGACCTGTACGGCAAAGTGCGCCGGATCGTAGTCGTCGTACCAGTTGCCGGCCGTCGGCTTCGGCTTGGGCGTCGACCTGGGCGCCGGCGTTGGTTTGGGCGCTGCTGACACCGCCGCTTCCGGGGTGGCCGGCTGCTCGTGCCCACGGGCACTCCAGATGCCGACCACGAGCGCACCGGCGACGACCAGCATCCAACGCTTACCCACTCACCCACCGTAGCCGGTGCCGCCGCGCCGACACCTCTAGACATCTGCCATTGTCGATGTAACATCGAAGATGGCATATCCGAACCGAACGGAGACGACCATGACTGCGACGCACAGCACCGGTGAACGCGTCACCGCGCAGCTTCTGCGCTCGGCGGACACGGTGTCGTACGACCCGCTCGTCGAGGTCGACTGGGACACCCCGCTCGACACCGGACTGCACGGCCTGACGCCGGAGTGGAGCACGCTCTACGGCACGGCGTACTGGCACGAGATGGGCGAGGACCGCCAGCGGGCGCTCACCCGGCAGGAGGCGGCGTCGGTCGCGAGCACCGGGATCTGGTTCGAGATGATCCTGCAGCAGATGATGCTGCGCGACTTCTACGCCAAGGACCCGACCGATCCGGACTTCCAGTGGGCGCTGACCGAGATCGCCGACGAGTGCCGGCACTCGATCATGTTCGCCCGCGGCGCCGCCAAGCTCGAGGCGCCGGCCTACCGGCCGCGCCGGCACGTGATCGAGCTCGGTCGCGCCTTCAAGACCCTCGCCTCGGCCGAGACGGCGTACGCCGCGATCCTGGTCGCCGAGGAAGTCACCGACGTGATGCAGCGGGACTGGATGCGGGACGAGCGCGTCGTCGGTTTCGTGCGGACGATCAGCAACATCCACGTGGTCGAGGAATCGCGGCACATGAAGTTCGCCCGGGAGGAGGTGCGCGAGCAGTTGGCCCAGGCGAGCCGGGCGCGGCGGCTGAAGAGCAGCGTCATCGTCGCCGCCGCGGCGTACTTCATCATCAAGAGCATGGTCAACGGCTCGGTGTACGCCGCTGCTGGACTCGACGTCGAGCGCTGTCTGCGCGAGGCCCGCACCAACGAGCACTACAAGTCGATGCTGCGCTCGAGCTGCGCCGGGCTGATGGAGTTCCTGTCCTCGGTCGGCCTGCTGACCCGGCCGGCCGTCGCCATCTACCGCCGCGCGAACCTGATCTGAGCGGCCGATGCCCTACGCGATCACGCAGTCGTGCTGCAGCGACGCGAGCTGCGTGTCGGTCTGCCCGGTCAACTGCATCCACCCGACACCGCAGGAGCGCGCCTTCGGCAGCACCGAGATGCTGTACGTCGACCCGAACACCTGCATCTCCTGCGGCGCCTGCACCGACGCCTGCCCGGCCGACGCGATCCACCCGATCGAGACGCTGACCGGTCCGCTGCAGCAGTACGCGGCGATCAACGCGGCGTACTTCGAGGACCTCGCACCGGTCACCGACCCAGCACCGAACTTTCACGCCTGGGAACAGCCCGAACCACCGCGTCCGTTGCCCTCGGCCCGGATGCCGTTGCGGGTGGCAATCGTCGGCACCGGCCCGGCCGGCCTGTACGCCGCCGAGGACCTGCTCCTGCACACCGACGCCGAAGTCACCCTGATCGACCGCCTCCCCTCCCCCGGCGGCCTCCTCCGGTACGGCGTCGCTCCGGATCATCTCGCCACCCGCAAGGTGGCCGACCGCTTCGCGCGATTCCACGACCACCCGCGGACCCGTACCGTGCTCGGTATCGAGATCGGGCGGGACCTCACGCACGACGATCTGCTGGCGCACCACAACGCAGTCATCTACGCGGTTGGCAGCGCGACGGACCGCCGCCTCGACATTCCGGGTGAAGACCTCCCTGGCAGCATCCCTGCCCGCCGCTTCGTCAACTGGTACAACGGCCACCCTGAGGTCGATCCGATCGACCTCCCGCCGGGCCGCGTCGTGATCGCGGGCACCGGCAACGTCGCGCTGGATGTCGCCCGCATCCTCACCACCGATCCGGCCGCGCTGAGAAGCACCGAGATCGCTCCGAACGCGCTCTCCGCCCTGGCGACGCACGAAGACCGCGAGGTCGTCCTGCTCGCTCGCCGCGGTCCGGCCGAAGCGTCGTACAGTCTGTCGGAGTTGCTCGAACTCCAGCACCTAGCCGGCGTCGACCTGGTGATCGACGACCACGACACCCGCATCCGCGCCGCCGTCACCACCGCCGCCAACCTCAAAGCGGCAGCCCTCCGCGACACCGCCTTCGAAACCATCGACTGGGCAGCGACCCCCAAACCCGGCCGCCGCATAGTTCTCCGCTTCTACACCAGCGTCGCTGAGCTCATCGGCCCCGACCAAGTCAGCGCAGTTCGCACCACCGATGGCCTGCCCCTCACCACCAGCCTCTTCATCCGCTCCGTCGGCTACCGCGGCACCCCCGTCCCCGGCCTCCCCTTCGACGAAGCAACCGGCGTCATCCCCAACGACGAAGGCCGCGTCACCGACCGCCCCGGCACCTACGTCGTCGGCTGGATCAAGCGCGGCCCTACCGGCGGCATCGGCACCAACCGCACCTGCGCCAAACAAACCGTCGACACCCTCCTCACCGACGCCACCACCGGCGTACTCCCGCCTCCCCCCAGCTCGCACCGCCGCTTCCTCCGCCTAGCCACCAAACACCGCCGCTGAGTCCGAGGTCCGATGCTGTTGGATAGGACCGACGAGAGGGGTTGGTCCTGGTGCGGGCGTTGGACGAGGACATGCTGCGGGTGCTGGTGTCGCATCTGGGGTTCGGCAGCGAGAGCAGTAAAGCCGTGGTGGCGGTGATGCCGTTCCCGGTCGTCCGCGCCACGCTCGACGGGGGTGGTACGACGATCGAGCTGGAACCGCAGCCGGTCGAGCGGGTGCCGGGCTGGTCCGGCGGTCCGTATGTGCGGATCCTGCTCCCGCAAGACCTTGCCGAGGGCAAGTACGTCGTACGGATCCGGTTCGAGGGCGGGGAGACGACGTCGACGCCGTTCGTGGTGGCGCCGGAGCGGATTCAGCGGCAGACGATGTCCGACGTACTGGCGTACTTCAAGGCGATGCGGTCGAGCGGCGAGATCGACCGCAAGGACCGGGCGGCCAAGTTCTGGGGTGATGACTCCGGCGCGACGGTCGATGCGCGCGGCGGATGGCTGGATGCGAGTGGGGACACCAGCAAGTTCCTGTCGCATCTGACCTACACGTCGACGATGAGTCCGCAGCAGATCCCCTTGTGTGCTTGGGCGATGCTGGCCGCGCGCGACGAACTCATCGAGCACCATCCCGGGCTGGTGCGGATGCTGAGCGCACGGCTGCGGGACGAGTCGTTGTGGGGTGCGGACTTCCTGATGCGGTTCCGATCGCCGGAGGGCTACTTCTACACCGGCATCTTCGATGCGCTCACCAAGGAGCTCGAAGAGCGCGTCGTCACGGCACCACTGCAGAACAGCGTGCGCACGAGCCGGTACCAGGCGGGCTATCGGCAAGGCGGTGGACTGGCGATCGCCGCGCTGGCCCGAGCGTCGACCGTGGATGACGACGGCGACTTCACCCGCGCCGAGTACCTGCAAGCGGCCCAAGCAGGCTTCGAGCATCTCGAGAAGCACAACCTGGAATACCTGTTCGACGGCACCGAGTCCGTGCTCGACGACTACACAGCCCTCCTCGCCGCCACCGAGTTGGTCGTCGCGGAAGGCGGTGGAGCAAAGGAGGGGGAAGGCTCGGCGGCGCCTTCGGTCAGCGGCCAGAGCGCAGCCTCCCAAGCGGCCCGCCGCCGGGCGGCCTCCCTGATCGCGCGGTACGTCCAGCCTGACGACGGGCCCGGATGGTTCCGCGCCGACGAGGCCGACCGGCCGTTCTTCCACGCCGCGGAGCCGGGGCTGCCGGTTCTCGCGCTCCTGCGCTTCGCCGACGTATTCGACGACGCAGCCGCACGAGAGACCGCGCTCCGGGCGATGCTCGACATCGTGCGGCGGACCGACGCCGTACCGAATCCGTTCGGCTACCCACGCACGCTCGTCCAGCCGCTCGGCGAGGAACCGCGCGAGTCCTTCTTCTTCCCGCACGCGAACGAGACCGGCTACTGGTGGCAGGGCGAGAACGCCGCGATCGCGTCGCTCTCAGCCGCGGCGAGTGCCTGCGCCCGGGTCGCAGCGCTTCCGGCCGATCTCCGCGGCTTCGCGGATCTGCCACCCGGGACCTACGATCGCCTGATCACCTTCGCCGATGACCAGCTCGCCTGGATCACCGGGCGCAACCCCTTCGACACCTGCATGCTGCAGGGCCGCGGCCGCAACAACCCCGACTACGCGTCGGACTTCCCGAACTTCCCCGGCGGCATCGTCAACGGGATCACCGCCGGTTTCACCGATGAGCAGGACATCGCCTTCCTCCCGTCCGACGCGCCGGACGGCGACGAGTGGCGGTGGGCGGAACAGTGGATTCCGCACACCGCCTGGTTTCTGCTCGCCACCGCCTCGGCGCGGTGAACTCGGTCAGGTGACGATCTTGCCCGGGTTGAGGTTGCGGCCCGGGTCGACGACACCGAAGATGCCACCCACCATCTGTACGCCGGCCTCGGAGATGTCGTCGGCCAGCCAGCGCGAGTGCTCGGTGCCCACCGCGTGGTGGTGCGACAAGGTGCCATTGGCGTCAATGAACGCCTGCTGCACGGCTGACTTCACCACGTCGTACTGCGCGATCGGGTCGCCCTCGGACTGCTTGAACGCGAAGGTGAAGTACAGGCAGGCGCCGCTGTGGTACGAGTGCGAGAGGTGGCACATGATCCACCCCTTCACCCCGAGCTGCGCGAACGCCTTGTTGGCCCGCTCGACGGTCGTGTCGTAGAGCGGCAGCAGCTGCGACCACGCCGCCGAGGTCTCGGACACGTCCGCGAGCGCGCCCCGGTCGAGCAGGAAGTCCCGGATGTACGGCGTATCGAACTTCTTCTGGTCGTAGAGCGCGCCCGGGCCCTCTCCGACGCCGATGCCGCCGTGCGCCGCGACGATCTTCTTCACCAGCTTGCGCTGCCGCGCGACGTGCTCAGCGCTGCCTTCGTAGCCGATGAACGACAGGCACATTTGCTCCAGATCCCAGCCCCGCTTACGCAGTACGGCGATCAGCGCGGAGCTCATGAACTTCGAGAAGCCCTTGCTGGTCTTCCGGGTCGCGAACGAGAAAGCGGTCTCCCGTGCGTCCGAGATCCGGGTGATCGACGGCGCCGCGTCACTCGCCGAGATCGCCTGCATGGCGGCGACGCCGCGCTTCCAGTCCGGGAAGAAGTAGCCGAGCACGACCCGCTTCTCCGGCTTGCGGTGCACCTGCACGGTCGCCTCGGTGATCACGCCGAGCCGGCCTTCGCTGCCCAGGATCATCTCGCGCACGCTCGGCCCGGTCGACGTCACCGGCACCGCGCGGGTCGCCAGCGTCCGGCCCGGCTGCACGACGCGCAGCGCGCGGGTGATGTCCGCGATGTCGCCGTACTTGTCGGACTGCATGCCCGACGAACGGGTCGCGATCCAGCCGCCGAGCGAGCTGTGGGTGAAGCTGTCCGGGAAGTGGCCGAGCGTCCAGCCGCGCTCACCGAGCTGCTTCTCCAGATCGGGGCCGAGGACACCGGCCTGGATCCGGGCCAGCCCGGACTGCTCGTCGATCTCCAGCACCTTGTTCAGGCGACCCAGGTCGAGCGACACCACCTGGCGCGTCTCATCGGCCGGCGCCTCCAGGCTGCCGGAGATGTTGCTGCCACCACCGAACGGAATCAGTACGGCGTCCGCCGCCACCACCGCGTCCAGTACGGCGACGATCTGCTCCTCGTCAGCCGGGTACACGACCACGTCGGGGATCCGGCGCAGATCACTCGAGCGGATCCGGAGCAGGTCACGCAGACTCTTGCCGAAGGCATGCACCACCCGGTCCAGATCGGTCCGCACGACGTACTCGGCGCCGAGAACATCAGACAGCGCTTTCTCGAGCTCTCCGGTCAGCCGCGAGGTGGGCACGTCGAGCTCCTCGAACGCCAGCGGCGGCTTCGGGTCGGCGTTCAGGTCGACGTCGACGACCTTCTGCACGAACGGCGCCAGCGACGGCTTGTCGGCGTGGGAGAACGCGACACCGTCGACGCCCCAGCCCCACCACTTCATGTGCTGCACGGTCATGTCAGTCTCCTCAAGATCCAGCAAGCTTGGCGACAACGGGAGCCATCGAGTCCAGGGCGTCGACCGCGATCCCGATCGACGAGAACCCGAACCGCTCACGCCGGGCCAGCAGGTCCTCGACGATCTCGTCGACCGAGCCGAACAGGGCGTGCGGCGTACCGACGGCCTCTTCCGGGGTGAGCCCGAAGCCGGCGGCCAGGTTGTTGGCGGTCTCGGTCCGGTCGAAGCCGACCAGCGCGAGATGGATGCGGGACTGCAGGACGATGTCGTCGAAGCGGTCGCCCGCGGCCTCGCGGATCCACGCGATCTTCTGCTCGGTCGCCGCGACCGTGGCATTCGGGCCGACCGAGGCGTCGATCACGCCCTTCTGCATGTTCATGTTGACCGCGACCACGTCGGCTTCGCGGCCGGCCAGCGACAGGACCCGCTTGCCGCCGCCACCGATCACGATCGGCGGGTGCGGCCGCTGCACGGGCTTCGGTGTCCCTTCCAGACCGCGCACCTGGTAGTGCTTGCCCTCGAAGTGACACGGCTCGGCCGCGAACAACCCCTTCAGTACGGCGAGCGCCTCCTCGAGGCGGTCGATCCGCACCCCCGGCGGGTCCAGCTGGATGCCGGCCCGCTCGTAGTCGGTGTGCAGCCAGCCGGCGCCGAGCCCGAGGTCGAAGCGACCGCCGGAGAGCGCGTCCAGCGTCGCGGCCTCCTTGGCCAGCACGACCGGGTGCCGGTAGTCGTTGCAGAACAGCATCGAGCCGATCCGCAGCGTGCTGGTCGCGTTCGCGGCGGCCATCAAGGCAGCGATCGGCGCGATCTGCTCGTCCAGGTGGTCGGACACCGTCAGGCTGTAGTAGCCGAGGTCCTCGACCTTGCGGGCCAGCGCGGCCCAGGAAACCGCGGTCACCTCGTTCGGCGAGGAACACTGCACCGTGAAACGGAACGGCTTGTCAGCCGGCATCGCGAACTCCTTGGTCGTGAAGGGCGGTCACCGCGGCCTGCATCCGGGCGGCGAACTCGGGCACCGACTCCCCCGGCCGAGGGGTCAGCGGGGCGCCGATCGCGAACCGGACCGGCAGCCGGCCAGGGCGCGGCCAGTTCCGCCCCCGCGGCATCGCATCGTATGCGCCGGTGATGCCGATCGGCAGACAGGGCACCCCTTTACTCACGCACAGTGCGGCCGCGCCCGGCTGGAAAGTGCCCATCCGCCCGTCGCGCGAGCGCGTTCCCTCCGGGAACACGAGCAGGCTGAAGCCGTCGTCCAGCAGCCGGCCCGACGTACCGCGCATGGGCCGGTTCTTGCCGCGGTCGATCGGGAACGCGTTGAACACCAGGCCGGTCAGGATCGCGCGCCGCTTGCTGTCGAAGAAGTAGTCGGCCGCCGCACCGACGGCCAGCCGCCGGGTCAGCGCGAGCGGCAAGAACGTCACCATCAGCGGCGCATCGAGGTGACTGGAGTGGTTCGCGACCACGACGACCGGACCTGTCACCGCCGGGCGGCCGACCACCTCGACCCGGACCAGGTAGCGAACCAGTGGCTTCAGCAACGCGCGCTGAACGACGATCCGCAGCATGCCTGCTAACCGCGACTCGAGCCAGGCCGGCTGACGCTTGGCGGCAGCGACGGGTCCGGGTTCGGAGGCAGGGTCGGGTTCAGGGGCGGAGGCAGGCTCAGCGCTCATCGGCGCCGACACTACCTGCGATCATGTCGCAACTGGAACCCGACGTCGGTTCGTGCCACAGGTGCGCGAGCGCCATCGGTACGCGTTCTCCTTCTCGGGCCTCACAGTCCGCGATCACCCGGTCGAGCGGCGGTGAGCGGGCCGCGACCGGGACAGCGACACCCTACTGACCGCCGGCGAGAGCGAATCGCCGGGCCCGAACGGGTCCCGGTGGGTGACCTGACCGGGGACCGAGCGTAGTATTCTGGCAACACCGAACATCGGCATCGCCTTCTGGGCCGATCGTCACCGTTGCCGGCCGGAGTGGCCGACTCTGCGGTGACCGGCTTGCATGGTGAATCTGCGCCGTCAGTTCCGCCGGAATCCACGATCTCGATCGCTGGCCGGAGCGCCGGATCCGCGCTCCTGGGGGTGGCCCGCACCGGGCCGCTCTGCGACGTGTCGCCGTCGGCGTGGTGACGCGCGGTGCCGCGTTCGCCGTGGACAGTGGTCCGTGGCACGACAGAGGAGGACCCTTGGCCCGACGAGGTCAGCGCCAGTCCGGGGCCGCCAGCGGCTCCGGCCGCCGGCAATCCGGCGAGACCGGCGGCGACGGCGGCGATACCCGCCGCACGTCCGGCGACGCCCGGAAGCAGAGCTCCGGAGGCGGTCGAGGCTCCAGCAGCGGCGGCGGCAGCCGCAGCACGAGCGGCCGGGGGTCTGGCGGCGCGGCTTCCGGCGGTCGCAGCGCCGGCACCGGCCGGCGCCGGCCGGCCAAGGACGCCGAGGGTCTGATCCCGGTCCTGGCCAAGGCCGTCCGCGAGGTCGAGGGCGCCGTCGAGCGGGCCGCGATCAAGCCGTCGACCCGGACCAAGTTCCAGGTCGTCGCGCTGCTCGTCCGCGAGGAGCGCGCCCGGGTCAACACCGACCAGTCGGCCACCGACGCCTATCGGGCCGAGCAGCTGCGCCGCCTCGACGGGGTCGCGACGATCCTGGCGAAGACCGCGGCCCGCGAGCCGAGTCTGCTCCAGCTGCTCGCCGAAGACGCCGTACTGTCCGAGGCCGCGTCGACACTGCGCCGCGAGATGCTCACCGCGGCCGGGATGGAAGCCCCCGAGGAGCCGCCGGCCCCGGAGCCCGAGGTCGCGCCGGAGTCCGCCGTACGGCGGGTTGTGCCGAAGACCGTGGTCGCGCGGCAGCTCGCGAACCCGTTCCTGGCGCCCGACTTCAGCGCACCGCCGGTATCCCGGCCGGTTCGCGCCCGCCGGCTCGCCGGCTGGGAGCTGATCACTCCCCTGCTCCGCTCCTTCGAGTACGCCGCGGCCTCCGCGAGCATGCCGTTGCCGGAGCCGACGAACCTGCGGATCGCCATCAACCAGGAGCTGATGCCGCACCAGTCGCGGCTGATCGCCGCCGCGGCCGCCGGTCACCGCAGCTTCCTGCTGGCCGACGAGCCCGGTCTCGGCAAGACCGCTCAGGCGCTCCTCGCGGCCAAGGCGGCCGACGCGTACCCGCTGCTGGTCGTCGTACCGAACGTCGTCAAGACGAACTGGGCCCGCGAGGCCGACATCTGGACGCCGCAGAAGAAGGCGACCGTCATCCACGGTGACGGCGACTCGATCGACGGCTTCGCCGACATCGTCGTGGTCAACTACGAGGTGCTGGATCGGCACGTCGGCTGGCTCGGCGACCTCGGCTTCCGCGGCATGGTGGTCGACGAGGCGCACTTCATCAAGAACAAGAAGTCGCAGCGCTCCCGCAACGTGCTCGAGCTGTCCGAGCGGATCCGCACCCGGACCACCCGGCCGCTGCTGATGGCGCTGACCGGGACGCCGCTGATCAACTCGATCGAGGACTTCACCGCGATCTGGCAGTTCCTCGGCTGGATCGACGAGAAGGGCCCGCGCGCCGACCTGATGGAGGCGCTCGAGGAGACCGAGCTGGTCCCCGCCGACCCCGGCTTCTACGCCGCCGCCCGGTCGGCCGTGATCAACATGGGCATCGTCCGGCGCCGCAAGGTCGACGTTGCCGCCGACATCCCGGCCCGCCGGATCGCCGACCTCCCGGTCGAGCTCGACGGCGCCGTCGGTCGCTCCATCCGCGAGGCCGAGCGCGAGCTCGCCGAGCGCCTGGTCAAGCGGTACAACACGGCGCTCGAGACCCGCACCTCCGGGGTCACGGTCGAAGGGATCGACCACGAGCTGGTCCGCCGCGTCGCCGGCTGGGAACGCCAGGAGATGGACAACAAGAAGACCGGCGAGAACGTCTTCTCCCTGGTCCGCCGGATCGGTCTGGCCAAGGCCGGCCTGGCCGCGGACTACGCCGCCCAGCTCGCCCAGAGCGTCGGCAAAGTGGTCTTCTTCGCGCGCCACATCGAGGCCATGGACACCGCCGAGGAGCTGTTCGCCGAGCGCGGGATCAAGTTCGCCTCGATCCGCGGCGACCAGACCTCGACCAAGCGGCAGAAGAACATCGACGCCTTCACCAACGACCCGGAGGTCTCGATCGCCGTCTGCTCGCTGCTCGCGGCGGGCGTCGGCCTGAACCTCCAGGTCGCGTCGAACGTCGTCCTGGCCGAGCTGTCCTGGACCAATGCCGAGCAGACCCAGGCGATCGACCGGGTACACCGGATCGGTCAGGAGATGCCGGTCACCGCGTGGCGGATCATCGCCGCGCAGACCATCGACACCCGCATCGCCGACCTGATCGACTCGAAGGCCGGCCTCGCCGCCAAGGCCCTCGACGGCTCCGACGAAGAGGTCGGCTCGTCGGCCGACGTCCAGCTCGAAGCCTTGGTCTCGCTGCTGACCGACGCCCTGTCCTGATCAGGGAGCCCGTCGGTACGACGGCAACGCCTGCACCAACTCGCCGTACACCGTGAGCTGTCGTGGTTCGAGCATGTCTCGCAACCACGGCTGCCCACCGGCGACTCGCAACCAGCCGTCGTGCTCACCCGCCAACGCCTCAGCCGCGACCAGTACGTCGACACCTGCGGCATCCAGCTCGCGGACCCGCCGTACGTCGACGACGATCGTCGAAGCCTTGGTCGTGATGATCCGTCGTAACTCATCGGCGAAGGCGTCCGCCGTCGCCTCGTCGATCGTCCCCGCGACTTTCACCACGACACACCCACCAACCGCCGACCACGTACACACAAAAGGGCCGCTGACATCCACGGGACGACTCATCGCCCGCTCCACCCGGCCGATCATGAAGGCACCCGCATCAGATCTCCTCACACCACACCGCACCTCTATCCGTAGTACCCACTCCCATTCCCCGCTGCGGGGAGTAGCGTCGGCTCATGGAGTTCGATGCCTACACGGTGACGATGCTGAGGTTGCGCCCCGACGCGCCGGTGATGGGCGAAGCCGAGGCCGGCGAGCTGCAGGATCGGCATCTCGCGCACGGTGCGGAGCTGCAGGATCGCGGGATCATCTTGGCTCGCGGACCATTCGTCGATCAGGACGATCCGGAGTTCCGCGGGTTCTCGATCTGGTCGGTGGATCAGGACACGGCACGCGCGTACGCCGAGGCCGATCCCGCCGTACAGATTGGGCGGCTGGCCGTCACCGTGCTGACGTGGATGATGCCGGCGGGCAACCTGCAGTTCGGCAAGGTGCGCGCGCCGCGTTCTAGGGCTGAGGTGTGAGCTCGCCGACGGGTAGGTCGACCGGGACGGTGTTGGTCTTCGGGGCGAGCGGGCAGGTCCAGCGCGGGCTGTAGGCGCAGGACGGGTTGTACGTGAAGTTGAGGTCGAGGGTGAGGGTTCCCGCGGTCAAGTCACCGCCGAGGTCGGCGCCCTTCACGGTGTCGATGAGGTAGCGACCGCCGCCGTACGTGCGCTTGCCCGCGAGGGCGTCCTTGACGGGCACGAACAGGCCGCCGCCGTACGACTCGAGCCACCAGACGTCGAGGTCTCCGACGCCCGGTAGCCGCGCGATGCCGACCCGGCTGAACGGAATCACGCCATCAGTTGCCGAGGGCACCTTCCACTCGACCGGCTCGACGTCGGTGTCGATGGTGACCTCGAAGCGCAGCTCGGGTCGATACGCACCGATCTCCGGACCGCCGTACGTCGCTCGCTCCTCGACCGGCGACGCAGGATGCGTCTTGAGCAGGTCCTCCCGGCCGGTCCGCCAGATCTCGTGCGCCTTGGCCGGATCGCTCTGTGCGCGCACCTCTTCGTAGAGCGCGAACACGTGCCGCCGCCAGTCAGCCGTCTCCAGGGACATCAGACACCCCACATCGCGAGTTCGGCGGCTCGGGGAGCCGCTATGAGTTCGGACGTCGGGTGGTTGAACGTCATCACCGGACGGATCTCAGCGTCGTACGCCGGCCAGCCCGGATCGCCGGTCGTGGCAAACGTGACCCAGACCGCGTGCATGTCGTCCGCGAGCTCCTGCGGCGCGACACCGCCGTACAGCGGAGAGGTCGCCGTACCGAGGGTGTCGAACATGAACGCCAGCTCCAGCGAGTGACACGCACCGAGCCCTTCGAGCGGTGACTTCCACGCGAACTCGTACAGGTACGACGCTCCGTGCGGCCGCTGCGCCAGCGCCAATCGGATCGTCGGGACCGTGAAGATGGAATCGGTGATCACGCCGGACAGGACTTCGCCGGGCGACTGCTCGGGCCTGCTCGCGACGTACGCCGCGGTGATCTCCGGCGGGATGCCCATCCCAGCCAGCGCGTGCGGCAGCACCTCGGCCGTCACCGCCGCGGCAAGACCGGACGGCACGGTGAAGAAGCTGAACTCGTCACTCGTGGTCCCGGCCAGCAGTCCGATCCCCTCGGCCGCACCGGCCGCGATCGCGTCGAGCGGCACCTCGAACAGCAGTTCGTTGTCGATCACCGGCATGACCGGCATGATCCCGCCGCCCACCGCGATCGTGGACGCACCCCAACGCGCGGGATCCGGCTTGGTGCGCATCTCGATCGCCACCAGCCGTTGCGCCTGGATGAGCTCGTCAACGCCAACAGATGCGAGTCCCGCAGCCGACCACTCGACCCCGAGCCGCTTCGCCACCTCGGCCGACACCGCGCCCGCATCGTCGGCGAGCGCAGCCACCCCCGCCGACCCGCTCTGCACGATCGCCCGCCGGAACAACCCTTTCGCCGCCGGGATCGACATCAGTGTCGCAACGCTCATCCCACCCGCCGACTCACCGGCGATCGTCACCCGGTCCGGGTCCCCACCGAACGCCGCGATGTTCTCCTGCACCCACCGCAACGCCGCCACCTGATCCAGCAGTCCGCGATTGCTCGGCGCCCCCGGGATCACGCCGAACCCCTGGATCCCCAGCCGGTAGTTCACCCCGACCAGCACCACGCCATCCCGCGCGAACGCCGTACCGTCGTACTCCGGCACGGCGTTGGACCCGTTCCGAAACGCACCCCCGTGGAACCACACCAACACCGGCAGCCCGCTACCGCCAGGCGTCCACACATTCACGTTGAGCACGTCCGGCCCCGGAATCACCGGGTTCGACAACAACCCGTCGTACGGCGGCTCGTACCCCGGCTGTGGCACCGTCGCCCCCAACACGGTCGCATCCCGAACGCCGTCCCACGAAACCGGCTCCGGCGCCCGATAAGCCTTCTCCCCCACCGGCGCCGCGGCGTACGGAATCCCGAGAAACGCAGTCACCTCTCCCTCGGTCCGACCCTTGACCCGCCCACCGGAAGTCACCGCGATCGTGTCCACCCTCAATCCTTACCACGAAGGGTCTTGAGGAGGGCGACGTCTTCGGCGTTGGTGGGCGTTTCGACGAGCATGGGGATGTGGTCGAGATGGGGGTTGTTGAGGAGGGATGTGAAGGTGTCGAGGCCGAGCGTGCCCTTGCCGATCGACTCGTGGCGGTCGCGGCGAGAGCCGGCGGGGTCGCGGCTGTCGTTGAGGTGCAAGAGGGCCAGTCGGGTGGGGCCCAGGGCCTCGGTCAGGGCGTCGACTGCTTTGACCGGGTCCTCGCCGGCGGCGTGGAGGTGGCAAGTGTCCAGGCAGAGGCCGATGCGGTCGTTGTCTAGGGCAAGCATGTAGTCGATCGTGGTGCCGACGGTCGAGGCCGCGGACTCGCCACCGCCGGCCGTGGGCTCGATCAGCAGTTGTACGTCGTCCCTGTCGGCGATCGGCGAGAGCAGGTCGTGCAACCCTTTGAGCACCGGCGTACGGCGACTTCCGTCGACCAGCGAACCCGCGTGCACGACAACCGTCCGGGCGCCGATCGCGGCTGCCCGGTCCATCGTGAGTTCGAGGGTGGCGAGGGACTGACTCAGGACCTGGTCCGAGGGTGAGCACAGGTTGATCAGATGCGGAGCATGCACGACCACCGGAAGCTGCAGCTCTGCGCAGGCCGTGCGGAACGCCTCGTCGGCGGCCGGGTTCGCCCCCCGCGGCGCCCAGCTTCGGGGATTGCCGCCGAAGAGCTGGATGATCTCGGCACCCATCGTGACCGCCTCCGCCAGGGCGCCCTTCACCAGGCCGCGGCCCACCATGACATGAGAGCCGATCAACGGCACCGGGCGTCACCTTTCGTCGTCACACAGCAGTGGCGCCGGCCCCCACCCCAGGTGAGGACCGGCGCCGTGGCATTGCGGTCAGTCCTTGAAGGCGTCCTTGGCCTTCTCGCCGGCCTGCTTCAGGTCGGCCTTGGTCTTCTCCGCCTGGCCTTCGGCCTGGAGGTCCCGGTCGTCGGTCGCGTCCCCGGTCTTCTCCTTCATCTTGCCCTTGGCCGACTCGGCGGCGTTCTTCAGCTTGTCTCCGACGCTCATGATCACTCCTTCGCGTTTCCGCTAGGCCGCCCCGGTGCCCACCGGGAAACCGTCTATGCGCCGTTACATTCTTGACGTCGTGAAGTAACACTCGTACGGTACCGGGATGATCACGTCGCGTTTCCTCCGCCGGGCGGCCGCGCTCGCGACCGCCGTACCAGTCCTGTTCGCCGGCGCCATCGCGCCGGCCCACGCGAAGAGCGATTTCAGCGTCAAGCCGTTCATGGGCTGGAGCAGCTGGAGCGTGCAGTCGTCCAGCAACCCGGCGTACGGGACCAAGTGGCTGACCGAGGCGAACGTGAAGTCGGCAGCGGACTCGATGGCGAAGAACCTCCGGTCCGCCGGCTACACCAACATCAACCTGGACGCCGGCTGGAACGCCAACTGGAACTGGGAGTTCCGCACCGACGCCAACGGGATCCCCGAGGCCGACCCGGAGCGCTTCCCGAACGGCATCGCCAGCCTCGCCGACTACGTGCACAGCAAGGGCCTCAAGATCGGCCTGTACGGCGGCGCCGGGCTGCAGACCGCGATCTACGACAAGAACGCGCCGATCCTGGGCACGAACTGCACCACACAGGACATCACCGTCTACCCACTGGTCAAGACCAATATGTGGGGCGGCGACTGGAAGATCGACTTCACCAAGCCGTGCGCGCAGGCGTACTTCAACTCGATCGCGAAGCGGTTCGCCTCGTGGGGTGTGGACTTCCTCAAGGTCGATGGTGTGCTGAAGGAAAACATCCCGGACATCGAGGCCTGGTCGAAGGCGATCGACCAGAGCGGCCGCAAGATGTGGCTGACCGCCAGCGCCTGGCCGATCCCGCGCGAGGCCGGCGAAGGCCTGCAGCCCTGGGCCAACAGCGTCCGCGTGGACACCGACGTCGAGTGCTACTGCGACACCGTCGCCACCTGGGCGAGTTCGGTCGACAACCGCTGGGAAGACCTGCCCAACTGGCTCGACGTCGTCCGCCCGAACTACTGGCCGGACCTGGACTCGATGCCGATCAACAACAACTCCGGCGTCGGCATCCAGGACGGCATCACCGAGACCGAACGCCAGTCCGTCATGACGTTCTGGTCGATGGCCTCCTCACCCATGTACGTCGGCGGCGACCTCGCGAACATCGACGCTCGCGCCGTCGCGATCCTGACCAACCGCGAGGTCATCGCCGTCGACCAGGCCGGCGTCATCCCAACCCGCGTCACCGACGGCACCCTGCAGATCTGGAAGAAGCGTCTGCCCAACGGCAAGCTCGCCGTCGCCGTCTACAACCTCGGCTCCGAGACCGCCGACATCCCTGTCACCTGGCAGCAACTCGGCGTCCACGGAAACCGGGCACTGCGTGACCTGGTCGCGCAGAAGAACCTCGGCAAGTTCAACAAGTCCTGGACCGCCAAGTCCGTCCCCGCCCACGGCTCCCGCCTGATCACCATCTCCTGACTTCCTGCCCGTCAATTGAACAGCGCAGCCGCCAGCCCCACCGCGTCGTCCCGGTCGTACGGGTCGGCGTCGTGGGCGTTGGCGATCAATAGCAGGTGCACAGCGCGGTAAATCCGCAGCCGCTCCGGTTCGTAGCCGAACCGACTCACGGTCGCCCGGTCGAACGCTGCCTCGATCTCACGGATCTGCGGCTCCCAGAGCGCATACATCGTCCCGGCACTCGCCGCGTCGTACGCCGGGTCACCTGCCATCGTCATCAAGCCGAAGTCGATGATCGCGGTCGGCCGGCAGTCCGCGTCGACCAGGATGTTTCCCGCGGTCACATCACCGTGGATCATCCCTGAGGTGTTGTCGGGCAGCGCCCGCACCTCCGCCAGCAGTCGCCCGACCTTGCCGTCCAGGTCGTCGATCGCCGGCCGCAGCTTGCCGCCGTACCGGTCGACCCGGCGCTCCGTCAGCTCCGCCAAAGCCTCCGGCCAACTCTGTCCGGGCGCCCGGAACGGCTCCTTCTCATCCAGAACCGCCAGCGCGGGCCGCGTCGTGACCGCAGCCAACTCGCCCAGCACGTCGAGCACACAATCCCGCGCCGCATCGAGTTTCGGCGCGGCGGTGTACAACGGCACGCCCGGCAGCTCGACCTCAACCGTCACGCAGTACGGCGTCCTGTCGTGCACCTCGAGGATCTCCGGCGTACGAATCGTCGGCACGTCGACCGTCGCATAGAACTCCGCCAGCTGGTTGAGCTCCGCCGTACCCGCGTGGAACCAAACCTTCGCGATCTTCCCCGCGCCCAGCCGAAAGACCGCCCCCTGCATCCCGACCGCGAGCAGCTCAGCCTCGGGATAGCCCGGCAGATGGTCCTGCAAATTCATGAGGTCCTCTGCAGCAGGTCGAGGACGCCGAGATACGCAGCCGACTTGGCCTCAGGCGGAGCCAACGATTTCTCCATACCCCTGATAGCCGGCACAACCTCCGGGTGCGACCGCACCACCCCGCCCGCGAAAACAACCGTCGCTCCAGCGGGCAGCCCGGTCAGCTGAATCGCTCGCATCAGCGACTCCCGCACCCGCGCCACGTCCTCAACACCGAGCGGCGTCGGCAACGCATGCCCGCCGATCGCGGCATCGAGGCACCCCTGCCGACCACAGCCCCCGCAGACCCCGGTGCCGAATCCCACCTGGTGCCCGAACTCCACCGCCACCAACTCCCCCGCCGACACCCGAACCGCACCCACACCGGTCCCGATCACGACGTACAACAGCTCGGCGGGAGCGCCCTCGCGCAGCAGCCACTCTCCCAACGCGCCCGCCTCGGCGTCGTTCAGCGACACGTCCGGCCGGCGCGGAAACCCGAGCACATCCCACGCCTCAACGTCCATCCATCCAAGGTGATGCGCGCCCCGAACACGCCCCTCCACCACCCACCCAGGCGCCGCCAACCCATACCGGTACGGCATCTCCGGCCGCACAGCTCCGTCCGCGAACACCACCGAACCGTCGACGAGCGTCGCTGTCTGGACCGACGAGCCGCCAACCTCAACTGCCACAAGCGGTCCGGCTTGCCGCCCCCATCGAG
The DNA here is from genome assembly GCF_040605415.1 of Kribbella sp. NPDC005582. NCBI lineage: Bacteria > Bacillati > Actinomycetota > Actinomycetes > Propionibacteriales > Kribbellaceae > Kribbella > Kribbella sp. NPDC005582. The sequence goes on along the minus strand of NZ_JBEXCU010000003.1, from coordinate 987,724 downwards.
CGCGTAGGAAGTCCGGCAGTTCGCTCATGCCGTCAGGCTAGGCGCGGACCGCACTTCGCCGCTCACTATTTGCCGGACCGCCAACACTCACCAACCTCTGCGGGCTCGAGTCCCCCACGCTCAGCCGGGCGTCCGAAACCGCCCTCGCCGGGAGTTGGTGAGTGGCGCAGGTCCGCATCAACCTCTGCGTCTGACCCGCCCGCGCTTCAGCTCCCGGCGTTCGAGTTCGGTGAGGCCGCCCCAGACGCCGGCGTCCTGGCCGGACTCGAGGGCGGACTCCAGGCAGTCCGCGCGGACCGGACATCGTCGGCACACGCGCTTGGCCGCGTCGATCTGCAGCAGCGACGGTCCCGTCGTACCGATCGGGAAGAACAGCTCGGGGTCCTCGTCCCGGCAGGCGGCGGCCAGGATCCAGCCTTCGCCGCGTACTCGCATCTCCGCTTCGCTGCTGGCCATCGCAGTCTCCTCCATGAGCTCCTGGAGGTAAGACCCCGATGGCTGGCAACCTGTGACCGCCTGCGACCAGAGTCACATCAGCCGAGACAGGCCTGGACGGCTGCCGACAGGCTCGACGCGCGCGGTTCGCCGACGCGGAAGGACCAGCGGTTCATCACGTAGCCGAAGCCGACACCGGCGTCCGGGTCCGCGAAGCCGATGGATCCGCCCGAGCCCGGGTGCCCGAACGCGTTCGGGCCGAGCATCGGCTGCGGCGGACAGGACCGCCAGAAGCCGAGCGACAGATAGAAGGAGCGGTCGGCCGGAAGGTCCAGGCCCGGCGGGAGCCCGTGCATCCGCGTCTTGCCGGTCTGTACTTCGATCATCCGCTCAACCGTCGCCGGATCCAGCAGCCGGATACCGTCCACCTCGCTCACCGTGGCGGCGTACATCCGGGCGATCGAGCGCGCGTCGGCGACCATGTTCGCGGCTGGTACTTCGGCCGCCCGCCACTCGCGCTTGGTGAAGTAGTCCGACGTCGGGTCGAACGCACCACCCAGTACGCCGGCCTTCGCCTGCACCGAGCCCTCACCCCACACCGAGCTCATCCACGCGTTGACCGTGTCCACGTCCAGCCCGGTCGTCTCGAGAATGCCCTGCGTCATCTCCTCCAGCGTGAACGGCGCAGCGAACTCGATCTTCGCGACCTTCTCCTCCTGCTCCTCCGGCAGCCCGATCCACGCCTGCAGACCGAGCGGCCCGGCCACCTCGTCGGCGAAGAAGGTCCCCAGCGACTTGCCCGAGATCCGCCGAACGACCTCACCGACCAGATATCCGTAGGTCATCGCGTGGTAGACGTGCTCGGTCCCCGGCGTCCACAGCGGCTTCTGCACTTCGAGCGCACGAATCACCGGGTCCCAGGCGTACGCCTCCTCGGGCGTCAACGGCGTGTCGATCACCGGCAGCCCCGCCTGGTGCGACAACAGCCAGCGCACCAGGATCTGATCCTTGCCTTCGGCACCGAACTCCGGCCAGTACTTCGCCACCGGCGCGTCCAGATCCAGTTCGCCGCGCTGCGCGAGCAGGTGCGCGCAAATCGCGGTCGCGCCCTTGGTCGTCGAGGCGACCTGCGTGATCGTGTCCTGCTTCCACGGCCGCCCGGCCTCGGTGTCGGCCAGTCCGCCCCACAGGTCGACGACCGGCCGGCCCCCGACGTACACGGCGACCGACGCGCCCGACTCACCAGGGTTCCCGTCGAAGTTGGCGCGGAACGCATCCGCGACCTTGCCCCAGCCGTCCTCAACCTGTCCGTTCACGAGTGTGTTGTTCATGACGACAACATTCGCGGGCACCGCTGACACGACGCTGACACCGCCCAGTCAGTGCAGGGTGTACCCGCCGTCGACGACAACCACCGACCCGGTCATGAAGCTCGACGCCTCCGACGCCAGGAACACGACCGTCGGCGCGATCTCCTCCGGTACGGCGTACCGCTGCATCGGCGCGTCGTCGATCCAGCGCGCCTTGAACCGCGGCTCGTCCACCGGCGCCATCTCGGTCTTCGTGTACCCGGGCGCGACCGCGTTCACCCGGATGTTCAGCGGCGCCCACTCCGCTGCCAGCGACTTCGTCAGCTGATGCACCGCCGCCTTCGACGCGTTGTACGCCGGCTGCCACTGCGGCCGGTTGACGATCTGCGCCGAGATCGATCCGACGTTCACGATCGTCCCACCACCGACCGTCCGGAAGTGCTCGGCCGCGGACTGGCTCAGCTTCCACAACCCACTGACGTTGGTCGCGAAAACCTCGTCCCACTCCTCGTCCGGCACGTCCAACGCCGGCCGATGAAAGCAGACCCCCGCATTGTTCACCAGAATGTCGAACTGCCCGGTCGCCTCCACCGCCGCTGCGATCGCAGCCCGTCCCGACTCCCGATCGTTGACATCCAGCCCGACTCCCACCACCGTCCGCCCGGTCGCCCCCGCCAACTCCGCAGCCGCCACCTTCGAGGCCTCCTCGTCGCGGGCCCCGATCACCACATCCGCGCCGGCCTCCGCCAACCCGGTTGCGAACGCCTTCCCCAGTCCGCGATATCCACCCGTCACCAACGCCGTACGCCCAGCCAGCGAAAACTTCTCCAGGATGCCCATCCCAGCATTGTCTCCACGCGGTGGGGCGGACGGCCTGGAGGTCCGTCAGTCGACGCAGAGGCAGAACGGGTGCCCGGCCGGGTCCAGGAAGACGCGGAACGTCGTACCGGGCTGGTGGTCCGGCTTCGTCGCACCGAGCTTCAACACCTCGGGCTCGGCAGCATCGAGGTCCCGCACCATCACGTCGAGGTGCATCTGCTGCGGCACGTCCTGCCCCGGCCAGGCCGGGGGCTTGAAGTCGTCGACGCGCTGGAAGCAGATGACATTGCTGCCGTCCTCCGGGCGAATCTCGCCCCAGGTGTCGTCGGCCTTCACCGTCCATCCGAGCAGCTCGCCGTAGAACCGCGCCAGCACGCCCGGATCCGGGCAATCCATCACAAAACTGGGATACATCGCGATAGCCATAGCAGCACGGTACCCACGGTTCCGGACGATCTACGTCCGGCTTCGCTCCCGAGCTGCTTCAATATCGGGCACATGTGCCTCGGCCCACTGCCGTACGGCGCGGAGCGGCACCAGCAGCGAACGACCTAGCGGCGTCAGGGCGTACTCGACGCGCGGCGGGTTCTCGTCGTACTCGCGCCGGCTGATCAGCCCGTCCTCCTCCAGCGAGCGCAAGGTCTCGGTCAGCACCTTCGGCGTGATGCCCTGGATGTGCGCCTTCAGTTCGGTGAACCGGCGCGGTCCTTCATCGAGCGCGTTGACCACGAACACCGTCCAGCGCGCGCCGATCCGGTGCAGCACCGTGCGACTCGGGCAGGTCGCTGCCATCACGTTGTACGCCTTGCCCATGCGCTGCTCCCAGTTCCGTTGAAGATACCGGTATCAAATCCATACCGTCGTACCTGATCCTACGAGAAAGAGTGGAACCCATGGAGCGAATCTTGATCATCGGCGGTGCCCGCGGACTCGGCGCCTTTGTTGCGAGGCGCGCAGTCAAGGAGGGGTACGACGTAGTCATCGGCGCACGCGATCTCGCAGCGGCTGAGGTGTTGGCGAACGAGATCGGCGCCACCGCGGTACGCGTCGACCTCCAGGACGAGTCGACCATCGCCGCGGCGGCCGAGCAGTTGCACAACGGAATCGATCACATCGTGACGACCGGCTCGGCGCCGCACGACGTACGGGCGACCGAGCTGGAACGCGACAAACTGCTGGCCGCCTTCACAGCAAAGGTCGTCGGCCCGATGCTGGTCGCCAAGCACTTCGGCCCAATCCTGCGACCGACCGGATCGCTACTGATGTTCTCCGGCGTCGTCGGCTGGCGCCCGGGCCCGGGCTCACTGGTCAAGGGAATCACCAACGGCGCGATCGAGTACGCCGCCCGCCACCTCGCGGCCGACCTCGCTCCAGTGCGCGTCAACGCGATCTCCCCCGGCGTCATCGACTCCGGCGCCTGGGACCGCCTCGGCGACAAGAAGGCCGCCCTACTGAACAAGAGCGCGGCCGGCACCTTCGTCGGACGCCACGGAGAGAGTGAGGACATCGTCGACGCGGTCATGTGGCTGCTCCGCGCCGGCTTCATCACCGGCGAAACCATCCACCTCGAAGGCGGCGCCCGCCACAAGACCGCCTGATGATCAAAGAACCGACCGCAGTACGACGCTCTGTTCGGTGAAGCCGAGCTTCTCGTAGAACGCGCGGGCCGACCCGTTGGCGGTATAGGCGGTGACCGAGACGGCCGCCGCGGCGCGGTCGCGCGCCCAGGCCTCGAAGTCACGGACCAGCATCTGACCGACGCCGGAGGAGCGGACGGATTCGTCGACGTACAGGCTGCGAATCTCGGCGGTCCGTCGGTCGAAGCGAGTCGGTGCCGGCGCACCGAGGTAGCCGACCAGGTGCCCGGCGACCTTGTCGTCGTACCGGGCGACCAGCACGAGGGCCGACTCATTGCTCAGGAGGCGGATGAAGTCTTCCCGGGCATGACGCTCGGGCCAGCGGATGTCGACGAGGGCGTCGTGCTCACCGGCGTCTTCGGTGAAGAGCCCTGTCTCGAGCCGGACCAAGTCGTCGAGATCGTCGGCCTGGGCGATATCGACGTGAATGCTGGGCATCGGTCCAACCTACACAGCCGACGCGGCCGTAACCTGCGCGTCTTCTTCGGTCCACGCTGCCGAAACATGTGCTTCTTACCTTGAGAGCCCACGTCAGCCGTGCGAGGCGGTGAGCCCATGTACGACCACGTTGACCCGTTCATCGGGACCGGTGCCACCGACCTGCCCGCGCCGAAAGGCCTGGCGGGGACGTGGTGGTGGCCCAAGCCGCAGGTCGGCAACACCCACCCGGGTGCGACGCATCCCTTCGGGATGGTGTCGGCCTGCCCGTACTCCGGTGCCTACCCGACCGGCTACGGGCTCCACGACTTCAATACCGAGGGCGTGCCCGACCGGTTGTACGACCGTCCGGTCGCGTCCGGTTTCACGCACTTCCAGCAGTCCGGCACCGGCGCTATCCGCAAGTACTACAACTACTTCCGCGTCACGCCGATGCTCGGTCCGCTCGACGACCTCGGTACGACGTGGGACCTGCTGGACGAGGTCGCCGAACCCGGCTACTACGCGGCGACATTGAGCTCCGGCGTACGGTGCGAGACGACAGTCGGCCCCAAGTCGGCCGTCCACCGCTACACGTTCCCGGCGCATGATGCCGCCCGGATCGTCATCGATGCCTCGATCGGCGGCCTGGCCATTCCGCACGGCCGCACGGTGCCGCTGAAGGCACACCTCGCGATGCTGGAGCCAGGCGTCGCCCAAGGCGAGATCCACGTCGAAGGCGTGCCGCTGGCCGTCCACTTGGAGGTCGACGCCCCCGGCTGGCGGCAGCTGCTCTGGTACGACCGGCGTCTGATGCCCGGTGGCACCCGCCTCGACTTCGACTACATCCGGCCGACCACGCTGCGGCCGTTCGGGCTGATGTTCATGGGTCCGTCGCGCGCCGAGCAGACCGTCGAGGTGCGGCTCGGCTTCTCACTCCGCGGTTGCGACACCGCCCGGGACAACCTGTACGCCGACGTCGGCCGCACCCCCGCCACCTTCGCCGTACGACGCGATCGCACGGCAGCGTCATGGCGCGACCACCTCGGCAAGATCGAGATCAAGTCCTCATCGGACGACCAGGCAACGGTCTTCGGGACAGCGCTCTACCACTCACTCATCAAGCCCTGCTTCGCACCAGACGAGAGCCCGTCGTGGACGACCGAGGGCCCGTACGCGTTCGACATCTGCACCATGTGGGACATCTACCGCACCCAACTTCCGCTGATGACCACGCTGTTCCCGGAGCGTTCGGTCGCGCTGGCCGGCGCGCTGCTCTCGATCTGCGAGCAAGAGGGCAACCTGCCGATCGGCTACCGGATGGCCAAGGGCGCCGACCGATTCTCTCGGCAGGGCAGCGCTCTCGCCCACACCTTCTTCGCCGATCTGTGCCAACTAGATCTGCCCGGTATCGACTGGGACTGGGCGATGGTGCACCTCGAGATGGACCTGCGCCGGACGTACGGCGAGGACTATCTCGTGCACGGTGTCGCGCACCCGATCAGTCACACCCTCGACCTGGCCTACGCCTACCACTGCACCGCGGCGATCGCCCGCAAGCTTCGCGACCGCCCACTGGCCGAGCAGTTGCGCGACCACGCTCAGGGCTGGCGAGCGGCGTACGATCCGGCGACCGGCCTGTTGCGCGACTCGACGTTCTACGAGGGCGGCCGGTGGAACTACTCCTTCCGGTTGTTGCACGACATGCGCGCCCGGATCGCCCTCGCTGGCGGCGACGAGGCGTTCGTGGGACTGCTCGACCGCTTCTTCGGGTACGACGCCGTACCGGTCACGCAGCCCGGAGTCGCGCCGAGCGTCGCGGAGATGGACGCCGGGTACGCCCTGTGCCGCTTCGAGGGACTCAACAACGAACCGGACTACGAGGCGCCCTGGTCCTACCACTACGCGGGACGGCCGGACCGGACCGCTGAAGTGGTGCACGCCGTCATCGCGAACCAGTTCGGCACCGGTCGGGGCGGTTTGCCCGGCAACGACGACTCTGGCGGACTGTCGGCGTGGTACGTGTGGGCGACGCTCGGACTGTTCCCAGTAGCCGGTCAGAACCTGTTCCTGGTCAGCGCTCCCGCCGTCGCCGAGTCCACGATTCATCTTCCGGGCAACGACCTGTCGATCAACACCACCGGCTTCGAGCCGGTCGAGGCAGGCGGACCGGTGTCCTATGTCCAGTCCATCGCGGTGAACGGCAAGACGCTCGAACGCCCCTGGCTCTCCGGCCGCGAACTGCGGCACGTCCGCAACCTGCACATCACGCTCGGCCCGCAGCCCTCCAGCTGGGGCACCCGAATCCGGCCACCATCCACATCCGACGCCGCTGGAGGTGAGGCATGACCACCACCGACTCCCCGTCCGCACGCACACGCCGCCTGGTCCTCGTGGTCCGCGCCGACCCGGTGATCTGCGGGCACTCCGGCGAAGCCCGCTGCCTCGCCGAGGTCGCGCTGACCCGCGGCTTCGACGACGTACGGATCGTGACTTGGCCGCTCGATGCACTGGCGGCGGCCGGCTTGCCTTTGAAACCACTCGACGGCGTACTGCCCTACAGCCCCGGTATCACCGTCGAGCGGCCCGCACCCGTCGGCGACTACCGCGTCCCCGACGGCCGCTATCTCTCCGGTCTCATCGGCCGGCTCATCGAACTTTTCAGCGACGGCGTACCGACGGTCGCGATGTCGCTCTACCTCAGCCCGCACGCGATCGCCGTACACGAGGCTGTGCAGGTAGCCCGCCAACTCGGCCCCGCACGCGTCACCACGATCGCCGAGGCCGTCGGCTCCGACATCACCAACGTCGTCCGCGAATGCGTCAACACCGGCCGCTTCGGCGCCGCCGCCCACATCCTCTCGGTCTACCTGGCCGCCGACCACTGCGTCGCGGTCTCGCAGTACACCAAGGACCTGATCGTGGCCTCAGCCGCCACCCTCGACGCCATGCACGGTACGACGTTCGCCCAGCGCTGCCGCGACCGCATCGCCATCTCCTACCCCGCCGTCGACTCCTGGTCCTACCTGTCGTTGGACGATTCCGCCGTCACCGAAACCCTCACCCGCCGCGGCCTCACCCGCGACGGCTACATCCTCTTCCTCTCCCGCATCGCCTCCGCCAAAGGCGTGGACGACCTAATCGATGCCTACGCCGGCTCCCGCTCCGCGTCGCGCGTCCAGTTGGTTTTGGCAGGCCGAGGCCCGCAAGAAGCCGAAGTCCTCGCCCGCGTCACCGCAGCCGGCCTCACCGACCGAGTGCGCATCTTCACCGATGTCGACGACAGCGAGAAGCCCGCCCTGATGGCCGGCAGCGCCGCCTTCGTCCTCCCCACCCGGGAACAACCCGAGTTTGTCGAAACCTTCGGCATCGCTTTGGTCGAGAAGGCGCTGGCCGGCGGCGGGCCCATCATCACCTGCCCCACCGGCGGCGTCCCCGAAGCCGTCGGCGACACCGCCCAACTAGTCCCCCAACGAGACCCCGCGACCCTCCGCGCAGTCCTCGACGAAGTCATCTGCGACTGGACCCCCGCCCAACGCCTCGAAGCCGAACAACAAGCCCGAGCCCACGCCCTACAGTTCGACCGAGCCAACGTCTTCGACCGCCTGTTCGCCCTGACCGAGCCCGCCGCCGTACCAGTCGCCTGAGAACAGTCGGTGCGCTCAGGCTTCGTTCGCTCGGCAGGTCGGGCAGAGCTTCGGTTTGCGGCCGCGCACCAGCAGCCGCTCGAAACGTGCCTCGCACTGGCCGCAAACGAGGATCTCGAGATCGATGTTGGCGAGTGGAGTGACCGCCTGCTCGGTGTACGCCGGGATCGCAGCCACCTTGGCCTTCGCGGGCACCGGAGCCACAAGCTTCTGCATTGCGCGAGCCCGGCGCTTCTGCAGATCCTCTACGGCATCCTCGCGCGCCGGCGCCGCGCCGTACAGGGCGATGCCGCGCTCGGCCCACCACAGGCACTCCGCCCAGTCCTTCTTCTTCTGCTGCCGAATCGCCATCTGACGATAGGTCTCGAGCAGCGGGACCTTGCCCCACTTCACCAGGAAGCCGTCGCAGATCGTCTCCATCTCGGCGTCGTGTCGCCGGCAGACGTCGTCGAACTCGTCCAGCGCGGAGTCGTACAGATCGCGGCACCGATACAACCGTGACTCCAGTTCGGCGAACTGGAAGTGCCGGTCGATGGGGTCCGGATCGTTCGCCAGCAGCTTCTGCAGCATGGCGATCGCACGGCGATCCCCGTCCGGCAGCTCGTCGTACCAGGACAGGTCGTACGAGTCGTCCTCTGCGTCCGTCAGCCAGGCCTCGCTGAACCCGGTCCGCATGGTTGTCTCACCGAACACCGGCCGGTCGCGTGGCCCTGCCGGCGTCACTCCGAAGTCGGTCGGCCGATGCTCGAGCCAAACGCCAAGCCTGCCCGGCCCGTCGTCGTAGTGCCCACCTCCGACGATCACCCCGGACAGGCCGATGTGCGCACCGTGCGAACGCATGAGCTCATTGAGGCCCGCCGCATACTGCCCCGCCGTCTGCCGATCCAGATATCCGACGAGGTGTCCGTGGATCACGACAGCAATCGCGTTGGGGTCGTACGCATTCTGCGGTTCAGGGACCAATACCGCGTCAACCACCCAGCGCACATTCTGACCGACCCTGGCACCCGAGATACCCCAGAGCGCCTCTTGATAGTGGCTCTCCCCCACCACCTCGAGGTCGTCGTCACCACCCAGCATCCGAACCGGCGATCCCCCACCCGGAGCCACCTGCCCAGTCCCCCGACCTCGTAGCCGATCCATCCACCCCATAGCGTTTCCCCTCGCCTTGCCGAGCACATCGTGACGCGGAGGCTTTTCGTTACGGAGCGCTACGTATCACGCTCGACCCCACCCGCCCCTTCGACGTCTTACGGGTCGACTTCTCAAACGTCTGGGGGCGGGTTCGTGCTCGCGGGGGTGTTGGGCGCTAACTCAGGAAGTCCGTCAGTTCGGCGATGACGGCCTGGGGGTTCTCCTCGGCGAGGAAGTGGCCGGTGCCTGGGACCTTGTGCACCCGTACGTCGGTGCCCTGGCCGGCCCAGACGGTCTTCATGAAGTCGTAGCTGTACTCCGAGGTGAGACCTAGGAACGGCGCAGTGATGCGGTCGTAAGTCGCGAAGTCGACGACATCCTGGTGGAACGCCTGGTACCACGCGTTGCCGGCTCGGATCGCCTGCGGACCGTCGTACGCGTGCGCGTAGATCCGCCGCGACAACTCGTCGATGGCCGAAGGATCCGGCGGGAAGGCGTCCATGAAGTAGTCGACGAGGTACCGCGACCGTCCCCTGATCAACTGCTCCGGCAGCCCCTGCACCTGGTTGAACGCGAACCACCAGAGGCTGAACCCCTGCCCCGGCTTGACCAACAGCCGCTGCTCGTAGAGCGATTCGTCCGGATGGCCGACATCCATCAGCACGACCTTCCGCGTCGCCGCCCGATGGTTGACCGCGAAGCTGTGCGCGACCATCGCGCCGATGTCGTGGCCGACGACGTTCACAGAGTCGTACCCCAGGCGCCGGACGAGTTCATGAACGTCCCGCGCCATCGTCTTCTTGTCGTAGCCGTCAGCCGGCTTGTCCGAGCCGCCCATCCCGCGAAGATCGACCGCGATCACCGTGTATCGCTTGGCCAGTGCCGGCAGGATCTTGTGGAACTCCCACCACGTCTGCGGCCACCCCGGCAACAACACCAGCGGCTCCCCACGGCCGCCGATCACATAGTGCTGCCCCTTCGCGTACTTGCTCCGGAGCCCCAACGACCGCGCCAAAGCCGCATCGGACGGCACTCGACCACCCGCCGTACCCGCACTCGCCGATGCCGGCGTCGCACCCGTCGTAGCCACAGCGGCCGCCCCAGCCCCCAGCGCCAGCAACCGCCTCCGATTGAGATCCATGACCTAGCCCCTTCCCAGCCGCCCGCCACTCGGCACGGCCCTCACCGAGCCGACGCTAAACGGCTGCAGGGCCACAGGAAGCGTATTTTTGCTGGGGTGGAACTCGTCGGAGCGCAGCAGACCCTCAGCCCCGTCCTACGCGCGAAAGCCCTCGACAACCGGCTGCCGGACCCGATCCTCGGCGACCAGTACGCCGAACAGGCCATGCGCCGCCTCGACCCCGACTACGACACCGGCCGATTCGGCACCAGCCAGCTCGGCCTCGCCGCCGTCGTACGGGCCAAGGCCCACGACGACTGGGCCCGGACCTTCCTCGATGCTCATCCCAACGCAGTGGTCCTCCACCTGGGCTGCGGCCTGGACGCCCGCGTCTACCGCGTGGACCCACCCACCACCGTCGACTGGTACGACCTCGACTACCCCTCCGTCATCGAGCTGCGGAAGCAATTCCTCCCGCCCCGAGAGCACTACACCCTCATCCCGTCCAGCGTCACCGACCTGACCTGGCTGACCCGCGTCCCCCACGACCGGCCCGTCTTAGTGATCGCCGAAGGCCTGGTCCCCTACCTCACTGAAGCCGATCTCCACCGACTGCTGACGACGGTCGTCGACACCTTCCCTACTGGCCAGATCCAGTTCGACACCGTGGCAGTCTGGGCCTGGCGCACCTCAAAGTGGAATCCCACACTCCGCAAATACGGCACCCAGTTCCACAGCGGCTTCGATGACCCAGCAACCATCGCCAACTGGCACCCGCGCCTCAACTACATCGACGAGGCCCCGATGAATGACTCACCACTACTGACGACCAAAGCGCCCGCCAACGTACGACGCATCTACCGTCTCCTGAACCTGCTCCCAGGCATGAAGCACTCCACGCGCATCGTGCGGTTCCAGTTCTGACGTCAGTTCGTCGGACTTGGGGATTCGGCGTCGCGGGTGACGAGATCGGGAGTGCCGTGGCCGTCGGCGGGCACCTTCCAGATGTCCGCGCCCTTGCCGTGCTCGTGCGGCAGACCGTAGGCGACGGTCGAGTCGTCGAGCCAGGCGGCCTGGTCGTCGACGCTGCGCGTCTCGGCGAGTGGTGTCTCGGTCAGGTCGGCCAGACGCAGCACCGTGAGGCGCCATGTCCGGTCGGCCAGCATCTTCTTGTAAGCGATGCGGGTGCCGTCCGGCGACAGCGAGGGGCACTCGACGTTGTCCTTGAGGGGGTGCAGGTCGCGCCGGGCGAAGTCGCCGCGCATCAGGCGTCGTTGACCACCGGCCGACATCGTCGCGTAGAAGACATTGTCGTCGCGGGTGAACGTGATGCCCCAGAAGTTCGCCGTCGGCTCGGACGGCTTTCCGTCGACGGTGAAGTCCTCCAGATTCCCGGCGAGTGTCCCCGTGCGACTGTCGAGGATGCCGGAGCGGGTGGAGAAGCGGCCGCCGTTGTACGAGTCGCCGCTGACGAAGACGGTCCAGGAAACCATCCGGCCGGACGGCGAGACCCTGGCTCGGTTCGGGACGCCGTTGAGCGGGATACTGCTCAGCTTCTTCAGCTCGCGATCAAGGACGGTGACTTCGTAGGACTCCGGCTGCTCACGCAGGCAGACGCCGGTTCCGGCGGCGGCGTAGACCCTGGCGCATCGCAGGTCCGACCGCTCGCGGGTGCCGTCGGGACGCTGCAGTGCGAGCGTTCCGGTGGCGGTGTCGCGGACGAGCACTCCCGGCCCGGCGAGACCGACCGGGCCGGTCCCCGCCGCCGGCGCGTCCGTCGCCCGCAGCACGATGTAGCCGACAGCAACCATCGCCAACAGCACGGTTGCGGCCACCGCGGTCAGGATGCGCCACTTCACGGCGTACCGGCCTTGAGCAGGCGGGTCGACGCGACCATTGCGACGGCGACAGCCGCCGCCGCGGCGAGGCAGGCCGGGCCGCTGCCCCATGACTGCCAGGCCAGGCCGAAGAGCACGGACGAGACGAGGTACGCCATGGCTTGACCGGTCTGGACGACCGCCATTCCGGTGGTGCGCAACTCGGCCGGCAGCAGCGGGCCGGCGATAGCCATCAGTACGCCGTCAGTGGCGGCGTAGAAGGCGCCGTACAGGATCACGATTGTCCAAATGGGTGTGCTGGTGGTGGCCAGGAGGACGTAGACGACTAGGAGAGCCGCATAGCCGCCCAAGGCGATCGGGCGTCGGCCGATGCGATCGGCCAGCCGCCCCAACGGCGCAGCCAGCAACAGATATGCCAGCGCGGTGCCGACGGCGAGCAGTGGGAACGCGGTCACCGGCAGGCCGTCGCGGCGCTGCAGGATGAGATACACGAACCCGTCGCCGACCGTGCTCAGGCCCAGGAGCAGCGCAGCGACGCCGACAGATCGGAACTTGCCTCGCCGCAGCAGTCCAAGCGCGGCACGCAGCGACACCGCTTCGGGTGGCAGCTTGTCGCGCCGGTCCCGAACGAACAGCGCGAGCAGTACCAGGCCCAGTACGGCGAAACACAGACTGACCATGAAGACCGCGTCGTACCCGCTGGCCGAGCCGGCCGCAGCGAGGACGCCGACCGCGACGAGCGGTCCGGCGAACGCACCGAGGCTGTCGAGGGCACGATGCGCCCCGAAGGCACTGCCCAAGCGTTCCGGCGGTACCGAGAGTGTGATCATGGCGTCGCGCGGCGCCGTACGGAGGCCCTTTCCCGTCCGATCGAGAGCCAGTACGCCGCCGATCGCGGCCGGCGCCGCGCTGACGAACAGCAATGCCAGCTTGGCCGCTGCCGAGAGCCCATAACCGAGCATGGCAACGAACTTGCGCTTCCGGAAGCGGTCCGCGGCGTACCCACCCGCGATCCGGGTGAGCGCCGTCGCTCCGGTGAACAGGCCGTCCACGAACCCGTACTGCGCAACGCTCAGATGCAGCCCGACGACGAGGTAGGCCGGCAGCACCGAGGTGACCATCTCGGCAGAGACGTCGGTGACGAGGCTGACCAGCCCCAGCGCCAGAACGTTGCCGGTGAGGATGCGCCGGGCCGGGGCGCCCTTGAGGGAGGCCCCGGCGCGGACGCCGGTGAGGTACACGGACCAGCCGGCCTTAGCTCCACACGTCGGTGATCGGCGTGGCGGTGGCGGCGTTGTTGATCGGCGTCAGACCGTACGCGTCCTCGATCGTGCGCAGGACGCTGTAGTGGTTGATCTGCTCCGAATAGCTGCCCCGCTTGACCCGCTCACCGACGAAGAGGGTGGTGATCTGGTTGACGGAACTCTGGTTGTCCTCGTCGAACGTGACGATCAGCAGGCTGTTGTGGGTCTTCGCCCACTGGGCGTAGGCGTCGAGTTTGCTCTTGAGCCAGGTGTCGCCCGTACCGATCGAGCAATCGTGCATGTCGTTGCACATGTCCGGAACCACGAACGAGACCGTGGGCAGTTTGGTGTAGTCGGTGGGGAAACTGCTGAACGCGACGTTGCTGGCCGCGGGGACGTTGCCGAAGTCCACCCAGGGGTTGTGCTTGCGCCGGTACTTGCCGCTGCTGCACCCCGTGTAGCCGGTCGACGGCAGGCCTTCGGAGTACCCCTTGAAGGTGAGACCGGCGGCGATCAACTGACTGCCGAGGTTCACCTCACTGGGGAAACTCTGCGGGCACGCGTCGTCGGAGACGCCCTGCCGCGTCCCGGAGAACAACGCGATGTAGTTCGGCTGGCTCGGATGCGTCCGGGCGAACGACTGCGTGAACTTCGCTCCCTGGGAAGCGAGCGAATTGAAGTACGGCGCCTGCGAGCTGCCGATGATCTGGTTGTAGGCCTTGTTCTCGAACAGCACCACCACCACATGATCCGGCCGCGGAACCGCGGACACGAGCGCCGCCGACGCGGGCGCACCCTCCGCGTGACTCGCCAGCGCCGTCGTACCACCACCGGCGGCCAGAGCCAGCACAAGCCCTGCCGCGACCAGAGGTTTCCTCTTCCACATACAGCACTCCTCCGTGCCGGCACTAGGGGCGGTGAGTCGCCGGCACTGGATCCGTTTCTACCGCCTAGAGCCCAGCCTGGCAAGATACGTAGGATCTCAATCCGCAGAATTCACCTGCCGTATCCGGATTAAGACGATTTCGAGTTCGGAGTGACATACTCGTTGTGGAGAGATCGGATCTCTTCCGCGCCGCCGCGAGGCCAGGTCCAGGCGAAGTACAGGATGAGACCGAGCAGGATCAACTCCAGCGCGATGCCGAGGCCGTAGAAGAACAGCCAGGACTCACCCAGCGCGTTGAATGCCGTGACGGGGACGTACAGCAAAGCCACGACGAGGTTCGTGATGCGGTTCGCCCTGGCCGGCAGCATCGCCGACAACACGACCATGAGAATCGGGATCGCCACGAGGCTCAGCGCCATGGTCGAAAAAGCCTGGGAGAGATCGAACTCGAAGACCTTGCCGTCGAGGATGTCCTCGACGACGCCAGGCGTGAAGAAGTTGAGAATGTCCACGTAGGCGTAGAGAAACATGAAGCTCGTCCACGCTGCAGCGAGCTTGACTCGCACCGGGATCGGCTGGTCATCCAGTGTGGCTCGTGTTCTCATCATGCACTCCGTTGTCGTGGTGAGGACTGATACCTCAACGATCACCGAGCCCAGCAGTGAACACCTCGGCCCAGAGGCCGGAGCTGGCCTGGCCGATAGGACGGTTCACCTCTCGTACTTTCGGCTTCAGCGAAGGGAAGACGTCCAACTCGTCGGAGCGCAGCTGACCCTCAGCCCCGTCCTCAAAGCGAATGCACTCGGACAACCTATGCCGACCCACAGCTCGTCAGCCATCTCAGGGAAGAGCAGGCAGCCGCCAGGTTGCATCGCTTCCGTCGAGACACACCTGCTGTACGTCGGGCGTGACGTCGATGCTGAACTTCTCCCGGGTCGGTCGGCCTAGCTCGTCCCACCGACGATGTGCGTCTTCCATGACGTCCCACACACGCTGCGGACCTGCCTGTGCGACGGTCCCGTCCACAAGGCGCGCCCACGAGCCGTCCGGATGGGTGAAGATCGCGACGCCGGTGTCGCTTCACTGGAACAAGCAAACCGTCTACTCTGCGTAGTTGCCAGCGCACAAATGCCGCATCTGCGCTGCATCATTGACGTAACAGTGAGGCGGCGCCTACGGCGGGGACAGGCGATGGGACACAAGCGCACACGACTGGCTCAGCAGCGGAAGGCTGCTGGGCTTAGTCAAGAGCGCCTAGCCGAAATTCTCGGCGTCGATCGCTCCACCATCGGCCGCTGGGAGGCGGGCGATACCGATCCACAACCGTGGCTGCGCCCGAGGGTCGCAGCGGCGCTCGACCTCAGCACGGACGAACTGCGAGCCGTCCTCGACGGCACACCAGCGCCGCCCGAAGACCCACAGGTGCACGACAGCCTGCCCGGCAGCACGTCATCTCGACTCGGCGCCCCCGAAGCACATGTACTCCTCGACGCGCGCCGACACTACGAGCGCATGTATCGCAATTCCGGCGGCCTGCCGGCGAAGGTACAGCTTGAGCGCTTTCTGAGCGAGCACGCGGCGCCGCTCCTGGCCGGAAGCATTCGCGATAGCCGAAACCGCGACGCCTTACGGGCAATGGGATCCCTCGTCGCGCTGGCCGGCATCTGCTCCTACGACTGCGAACAATACGGAGCGGCCCAGTGGTACTTCCGCCGTGCGCTGCAATTCGCAGATGATGCGGAGGATCTCCCCTTCGGCGCATACATCGACGCGCTGATGGTGAACCAAGCTCTCGCCCTCAGAGACTTCCGCCAAGCAGCGGATCATGTCGAGGAAGCGATTGGTTATGCAGGGAGACAGATTTCGCCTGCATTGGAAGCGGACCTGCGAGCCATGCAGGCCAATGCCTACGCCGCGATGGGCGAACGTCAGCTGACGTACGTTTCGATCACCCACTCGGAGTCGGCTGCACAGCGCATCCGGACCAGCGAGGAACCACCCGAGACAGGCTACGTTCAGCCTGGCCTCATTGAGGCGAAGCTCGGTGAAGCCCTGATCAGCCTCGGCGATCTCAGACCGGCGTTCGCCTACGCCCGGAAGGCCCTTGAGTCCGAAGACCACCCACGAGGTCGCGTCAATCGGCTGGCATCAATGGCCACTCTCGAATTGAAGTCCAATGAAATAGAGCATGCCGCCGCCATAAGCATCGAAATGGCACAGTGCGCCGAAGGAATGGAATCGCGTCGCTTGCATTCAAGGTTCCGTGAACTCCGAATCGGACTCAGCAACAGCAGGGCAGCCGCGGCATCGGACGCTGTTGCCAGACTCGACCGCAGCCTGAATCTCTTCGCATGGTAGGGTTTACTGCCTTGAATTTGATTCCGAGATCTCGACTGAAGGACGTTCCATGGAGTGGAAGAACCTCGGCGAAGAAACGGTTTATGAGAACCCTTGGTTCCGTGTAAATCTCGCCGATGTCGAATTGCCTGACGGTCGACATCTCGCACATTTCCTCATCCGCCAGCGTCCGGTCGCACTGACCGCGGCGGTCAATGACAAGAACGAAGTGCTCCTCCTCTGGAGGCACCGCTTCATCACCGAGACCTGGGGCTGGGAACTTCCCGCCGGCGTCGTCGATGACGGCGAAACCATCAAGGACGCCGCCGCCCGCGAGATGCTCGAAGAGACAGGTTGGCGCGCCGGCCCTCTCGAACTTCTCCTCACGGTCGAACCCGCAAACGGCCTGTCCAACGCCCTGCACCACATCTACTGGGCAGACGGCGCAGAGTACGTCGGCCACCCCGTCGACGACTTCGAATCGGACCGACGCGAGTGGGTCCCCCTGAAGGTCGTCCCTGACCTCGTACGTCGCGGCGAGATCAAGTCCGCCAACACCGTCGCTGCTCTACTACTCCTCCACCGAATGCGCGAGATCTGAGGGAGCCCGGAGCCGCCAGGCACGCTCGCGGAGAGGCCAATCAAGACCGGTCGGAGCTCTACGTCGAATCGCACGGAGGCACCATCGAGAATGCCTCCCCAGAACCAAATGCTTGACCCTACGGTTGGTTACGCCATTGCCTTCGCGTACGAGATGGGCGTCCAACGCCTCCGCCGTGCCGGGTGACGGCACCTTCGCGTCCGCGGTCCCCGAATCTGTCGTCGAACACAGCCTTGAGGTAGCTCGACCAACCGCGCCGAACGCAGCCGACTTAGCGGGTGTCAGCGATCTGGCGCCCACGGAATCTGGCTTGGACGAAGAGCATGACCAAGGTGGTGAGGACTTCGCAGCCTGGCGACCACGACCGAATGACCACGAGTTGAATGGTCCTCCTGATGGCGAATGACAATCCGAGCTAGGGAATAGCAGCCCAAAACCTCGACAAAAGCGATCCGCCCCGCTGGTAGCCGCAGGATCGCCAGCGCCAAGCAGCCTCAGTCGGCGCTGACCATACGGGCGACCAATTCGTCAATGACGCCCTCGAAAGTCCTCATCTCCCAGGCAGGATGGCGCAGCATCTTGCCAGCATCAATTACATAATGATCGAACGGCAGACCAGGAGCATCCTCGCGCCATTGAGCGAGAAAGTGCCCAGCATCGGTGTCCGTCTCGACGAGTGCCTCAAGGGCTCGCAGGTCGCGGTGACTCATCAGGCACAACGGCAATACCCCCGAGCCGCCGAGCATCCCCATCTCCTGACTCCTCTCGATGGCTCGGCGGTGGACGACCTCGTTCCATCCGAGCCCCTCGTTTGGTGTTATTACAATGGGTACGAACCTGGTTCCAGGCGTCGGAGCGCGACCACAGAGCTTCGCCATGCCCCGGCGCAGCAACCGCGCTGTACTGTCGAGTTGCTCAGACTTCCTTTGGGTAAGAACGAGGTCGAGTTCCCGATCGAGTTCGACCGCGACGAGCGATCCATTGACAGCTGACTCTGGCAGCCGCCGTTCGGTCACCTCGACCATTAGCCACGTCTTACCGCAGTCAACGACGAAGTCACATGTCTTCGGGGCACTCCCTTTCCTCCCCCATGCACTTCGCATAGCGGCTTCATCGAAGACCCGACGCGCCAGTGTCCCGGAATTGAACATCCGCTTCAAGGTAGCGCCAACGTCCGCCTCGAAGCTGCTCCTGAGCGCTGCTCGGAAGGCGTCCGCTCGACGAGGGTCGATGCCCTTGAGATAACTCTCGACATCGAAGTATGTCGCGACGCCCAACGCGCGCTCGATGACGAATCCGATGCGTAGGACCAGAAACTCGTTTGACGCCAACTTCACGATCGGGTAACGCCGGAGCGCGTTGAACGCCCACTTGGCTGAGCCGACGCGTGCCCGTTCACTTGCCACAGCAGACCGGAGAGTCACGAGATCGGCAGAAGCAGCCCCAAGAAATAGGTCGACTGCAGCGCGGTCGAGACCGAGCCTGTCGAAGAAGCTCTGAGGAAATCGCACATGCCCGTGTAGCTGTGCTTGAGTCCAAAGATGTACGCAGACAGACATGAAGTCGTCGAGTGACACCTTCGTGGCCTCTTCAAAGAGCTCAGCCGGAGAACCTCCAGCAAGCGCGGCAGTCTTGGCTGCTACGGTCGGCGGCCAGCCTCGACGCCACGTTGTCTCTGCCCAGCTAACCAGGTATGGAATATTGGCTAGCCGATTGAAGTGCTGGTTCGCAACGAGCTCTGATACCAGTCGGACACTCAGTCCGCCCCAAGTCCCACCACCGTCATCTGGTGAAGCACCCGCCTCGCCGGCGATGCCCAGCATTGCCATTAGCACATGGTCAATGCCTTCCAACCCGTCGGAAGCTCGTCCTGCCGGGCACTCGGCAAGGGCTTCGATCGCCGCCAGAAGGAGAACCTGCGGAGCGATTAGGCGCCGTCGGCCCGACACAGCGCGCAGCAGACCAGGATTTAGCGGGGCCCCTGCCGATTTGGCCCAAGCGATCTGGACCGCGTCATGGTCGGCGGACGCCAGATCCAGGTCTCGGAGCATCAAGGCGATCAACGAAAGCGCCTGCTCTAGCGGGACGAGAGCCCACAATTGAGTACGCTCGCGCCTGTCGATGGCCCGACCTAAACGTCCATCGCAGTGAGGTAGACCTGCGCGCGTTGCGCGATCCCGTGGTGCTCGTTTGACATCAGTGCGATCGTACGCCGTCGCACACTCTCCGGCTCCGATCTGGCCAGCGACCACTGGATGGTCAGCTGAGATTGGCCCCGACTGGCCGATGCAGATGCGGGCACTGCCCGACTAAGCGTTGCCAACTGCGCGCGTTAGCCGCGTACACGCGCGGTAGCCCGCGCGAAGAGCTTGGCCGATGGGGTGGGCTAGCCAGTCGACGTGATTTCGATTCAACGGGACACGCCGACCATGGCAGTCGGCGGGCGCGGTAGCGCCCAAGGCGGGCGTTCGCCCGCGAGGGAGCAGGGGGTGGGTGGGCCGGTGCGTAGCACCGGAGGGGGTGAATGTACTTACCGGATGCGCATGCCCGAGATGGCGCGGGAGATGACCAGGCGCTGGATCTCCGACGTACCTTCGAAGATCATGGAGATTACGGCCGCAGCTCGCGGGAGCAGCTGGTCAGGCGTCGGCCTCAGGGTCGTCGGCCGAGAGGCTGTGCCAGATGTCGAAGGCTACGGATGCGGCGCCGGTTGCGTCGCCCGCCTCGATGAGATTGATCAGCTGCTCGTGCCGATCGACCGACGTTCCGCCGTCGACACCGAAGCGCATTCGCTCCGCACGGCGGATCAGCGGGTCGAAGCGCTCGAGGACGGCTTCGAGGGCCTGATTGCCGAGCGCGGCGACCGGGATTCTGTGCAGTTCCTCGTCCGCATCCAGGGCGGCGCCGACATCGCCCAATGCCACAGCCGCTGCGAACCGGCGGTTCGCGTCCCGCATCCGGTCCAAGTCCTGCGGGGTGAGCCGGCCCGCCACCTGCCGCACGGCCAACTCATGCATCGCGGCGACGACGTCTCTCGCGTCTCGCACCACCTGAATGTCGACGGCGGTGACTGTCGTGGATCGACCCGGCAGCGCCACCACCAAGCCACTCGCCCCCAGGCGTAGCAGCGCTTCGCGCACCGGGGTCCGGCTCACCCCAAGCCATTCAGCGAGTTCGCCGTCCCTGAGCTGCTCTCCCGGCCTGAACGTTCCGTCGACGATCGCGTCCCGGAGGCGTCGGTAGACGTCATCGCGCAGGAGGGTGCGGTCTACGGCGGCAGTGCCCGAGGGAATCGGCATGCAACATATTGCACCACATGGCCCGCACCTTCGGACGTGTTGCCGCCCAGAGCGGGGGCTTGCAACAACCGTACTCCCGGTGCAATATATTGCATATCAGAGACGGCGTCCGCCGGATCTTCGCACGATCCGCCCGGGACCTCCCGGTGCGAGATGGGGAGGACCAGACATGAGCACCGACCAGGAGATCCAGAACGTCGTACTGGTGCACGGCGCGTTCGCCGACGGCTCGGGATGGCGTGGCGTGTACGACAACCTGACGGCGCGCGGCTACAAGGTGACGATCGTGCAGAACCCGCTCACCTCACTGGAGGACGACGTCGCCGCGACCACCCGGGTTCTGAACCGGCAGGACGGCCCCACGATCCTCGTTGGTCACTCCTGGGGCGGCACGGTGATCACCGAGGCCGGAGTCCACCCGAACGTGGCCGGCCTGGTCTACGTCTCCGCACTGGCACCCGACGCCGGCGAGACCACGAGCCAGCAGTACGAGGGCTTCGCGGCAACCCCGGACTTCGTGATCGACGTCGGCGAGGACGGCTACGGCTTCCTCAACCACGACAAGTTCAAGGCCGGGTTCGCCCATGACGCGAGCGACGCGGACGCTGCCTTCCTGCGGGACTCGCAGGTCCCGATCAACATGTCGGTCTTCGGTACGGCGGTGAAGAACGCCGCCTGGCGCGACAAGCCCACCTGGGCCGTCATCGCCACGGAGGACAAGGCGTTCGACCAGGCAATGCTCCAGCACATGGCGACCCGCAGCGGCGCGAAGATCACCAACGTGTCCGCCAGCCACGCCCTGTTTATGACGCAGGCCGGCGTCGTCGCCGACACCATCGACGACGCCGCGAAGAGCGCTTCGCGCGCCGGTCGGTGAGCTGCTGATCCGCGGTCACTGCCGCATTCGGTCGGCGTGGCCACGGTTGGAGTGCGGGTCACGCCGGCCACGGGCAGTCGGTCGGGCGCGGTAGCGCCCAAGGGGCGGGCGGTAGCCCGCAACAGAGCAAGGGGTGGGTGGGGCCGGTGCGTAGCACGCGACGAAGGAGCGGGCGTAGCACCGGCGGGGGTGAAAGTACTTACCTGATGCGCATGCCGGAGATGGCTCGGGAGATGACCAGGCGCTGGATCTCCGACGTGCCTTCGAAGATGGTGTAGATCTTGGCGTCTCGGTGCATGCGCTCTACCGGGTACTCGCGGGTGTAGCCGTTGCCGCCGAGGATTTGGATGGCTTCTTCGGTGACCTTGACGGCTACTTCGCCGGCTTTGAGTTTGGCCATGGAGCCTTCGCCGTGGCGGTAGTCGGGGGTTTCGCCTCGCATCAGGGCGGCGGACATGTTGGCGGCGCGCCAGACCAGCAGGCGGGCTGCGTCGATTTCCATGGCCATGTCGGCGAGTTTGAAGGCGATGCCTTGGTTGTCGATGATGGGGCGGCCGAACTGTTCGCGGCCCTTGGCGTAGTCCAACGCAAACTCGTACGCCGCGCGGGCGATGCCTACGGCTTGGGCGCCGACGATGTGGCGGGTCATTTCGAAGGTGGCCATGGACGCGTTGCGGACCTTCGTGGAGCCTGAAGCAGCGGCGGCTTCGCGGGCGCGGGCTAGGCGCTCGTCGAGCTTTTCTTTGCCGCCGAGGACGTTGGCGGCGGGGATGCGGACGTTGTCGAAGAAGACGTCGGCGGTGTGGGAGGCGCGGAGACCGTGCTTCCTCAATTTCGTGCCTTGCTCCAAACCGTGAACCTCAGACTTGGGTACGACGAACGCCGCCTGGCCCTTGGTGCCCAAAGCAGGGTCGACGGTGGCTACGACGACGTGGATGTCGGCGATACCGCCGTTCGTGGCCCAGGCCTTCTGGCCGTTGATGACCCACTCGTCAGTCTTCTCGTCGTACGTCGCTCGGGTGCGGATCGCAGACACGTCGGAACCGGCGCCGGGCTCGGAGGAGCAGAAAGCGGCCACCTTAACGTCGTCGACAGTCCCGTAGCAGCGACCCATCCACTGCGACCACTGTTCCGGGGTGCCGTTGGAGAAGATGGCGGAGGACGCGAGGCCGGTGCCCTTCAACGACATGCCGATGCCGGCGTCGCCCCAGAAGAGCTCCTCGTGGACGAGCGGCATCAGGAGGCCGGAGGGGTCGACGAAGAGGTTGATGTTCATGTCGAGGCCGTAGAGGCCGATCTTGGCGGCTTCCTGGATGACCGGCCAGGGCGTCGTCTCGCGCTCGTCCCATTCGGCGGCGGCGGGGCGCATGACGTCGGCGGCGAAGGCGTGGGTCCAGTCGCGGATCTCGCGCTGCTCGTCGTTCAGGGCGAACGAGAAGGGGCTCCAGCCCGGCTTCGACCGCTCGGCGCCGAGCTCGCCGGCCAGTGCCATCACGTCGGTGGAGACGGCGGGCTTGGGATCGGTCATCGTCATCAACATCCTCCGGCGTACACAACAGGGGTACCGAAACGCATATGTTACCGATGAGTGTAACCGTCGTTTGCACCAGGGGGTACCGGTATGGCTAAGATCGGTGCATGAGCTCCGCGCTGCTCGCGATCGGACGCCGCCGGACCACGGCGGAGCGTCGGCGTGACCGGGAGCGGGACATCATCCGCGCGACCCGGGAGCTGTTCGACGAGCGGGGCACGATCGACGCTCAGATCGACGATATCGCCAAGCGGGTCGGGATCAACAAGGCGCTGATCTACCGGCACTTCGCGGGCAAGGAAGAGCTGTTCGCGCTCACACTGGTCGACTACCTCGGTGAGCTCGACCAAAGACTGCAAGAGGTCGACAACGCGCGCAAAGCACCGCTCAACCGGCTCAAGGCGCTCAGCGAAGTATTCGTCGACTTCTGCCTGGAGTTCCCGGCCTTCACCGACTGTGCGATGAGCCTGCTGAGAAGGACCGGCGAGGAGCTGTTCGGCGAGATCACCGAGCCGGTCATGATCACCCTCGGTACGGCGATGGCCGCAGCCCTCAACCGGATCGCCGTCGTCCTGGAAGCCGGCCAGCGCAGTGGCGCGTTCGCGAAGGCGGACACGGCGTACCTGGCCAACCATCTGTACACGCAGACGCTCGGATCGTTGCATATGGCAAGGGTCGGGCTGATCGTGTCGAGCGGGAAGCCGGGGCACCCGGTGGTGCATCATGCCGAGGTGGCGACGGTGCGGGCGACCGCGATCACCGCGACGTTGGCGACGGCAGTGGGGCGCTTCGCCTATGAGGTTCCCAAAAGAGCACGGAGAGCAGGAGACAAACCATGACCGAGCCCCGCAGGGTGGCCGTCGTTGCCGGCAACCGGATCCCGTTCGCGCGCCAGGACAAGACGTACAAGCACGCGTCGAACTCGGACATGCTGACCGCCGCGATCAACGGGCTGGTCGACCGGACCGGGCTCGGCGGGCAGGAGGTCGGTGAGGTCGTCGCCGGCGCGGTGCTCAAGCACGCTCGCGACTGGAACATGGTGCGCGAGGTGGTGCTCGGTTCGAAGCTGGCCGCGACGACCCCGGCGTACGACATCCAGCAGGCTTGTGGAACCGGTCTCGAGGCGGCGATCCTGGTCGGCAACAAGATCGCGCTCGGCCAGATCGACGCCGGGATCGCGGGTGGCGTCGACACGGCGTCCGACGCGCCGATCGCGGTCAACGACAAGCTGCGCAACATCCTGCTCGATCTGAATCGCGCCAAGTCGGTCCAGGACCGGTTGAAGGTGCTGGCCCGGGTTCGGCCGAAGGACGTCGTACCGGAGATTCCGCGGAACGCGGAGCCGCGGACGCGGAAGTCGATGGGTGACCATGCTGCGCTGACCGCGCTCGAGTGGGGCATCACTCGCGAGGCACAGGATGAGCTGGCGTACCGCTCGCACGTCAACCTGGCCGCGTCGTACGACCGTGGTTTCCAGCAGGACCTGATCACGCCGTACCTGGGTCTCGAGAAGGACCAGAACCTGCGCCCGGACACGACCTTGGAGAAGCTGGGCAAGCTGAAGCCGGTGTTCGGCAAGGGCGAGACCGCGACCATGACGGCCGGCAACTCGACGCCGCTGACCGACGGAGCGTCCGCCGTACTGCTGAGCACGGACGAGTGGGCTGAGGAGCACGGCCTGCGTCCGCTCGCCTATTTGACCCATTCGCAGACCGCCGCGGTCGACTACGTGAAGGGCGCCGAGGGTCTGCTGATGGCTCCCGCCTACGCGGTGCCGCGGATGCTGCAAAGGGCCGGGCTCACGTTGCAGGACTTCGACTACTACGAGATCCATGAGGCGTTCGCCTCCCAGGTGCTTTCGACGCTGAAGGCGTGGGAGGATCCCATCTTCTGCAAGGAGCGGCTCGGCCTCGACGGCCCGCTGGGCGAGATCGACCGCGCCAAGCTGAACGTGAACGGCAGCTCACTCGCCGCGGGCCACCCGTTCGCGGCGACCGGCGGGCGGATCGTCGCCGCGCTGGCCAAGCAACTCGACGAGAACGGCGGTGGCCGTGGCCTGATCTCGATCTGCGCCGCGGGCGGCCAGGGTGTCGTCGCCATCCTCGAGAAGTAGGAGCAACCCCATGACGGACCGCTACCAGACCTTCACCCGGACCCCGCTCGGCCAGACCCTGGTGAAGAACCTGGGTCTGCCCGACCCGGTGCCGCTGCAGCGCTGGACCGAGGGTTCGCGCGTCATCGACGGCTCGGTCGTCTTCGGCGCGATCGGTGAAACCGAGGCAGGCAAGGCGATTCAGGCCCTGCTGCGCGACATCGGCGCCTCGTTCAGTACGGCGACCGAGGGCGTGGCGTCGAGCCAGATCCGGCCCAAGGCGCTGGTGTTCGACGCGACCGGCGCCACCTCGACGGCCGACCTGACCAGCCTCCAGCGCTTCTTCTCCCCCGTCATCCGCCAGCTCGCCCCGGCGGGTCGCGTGATCGTGGTCGGCCGGACGCCGGAGCTCGCGACCTCGACCGAGCAGCACATCGCGCAGCGCGCGCTCGAGGGCTTCACCCGTTCGCTCGGCAAAGAGGTCAAGCGCGGCGCGACGGTCAACCTCGTGTACGTCGCTCCCGACGCGCACGAGCAGCTCGACTCGACCCTGCGCTTCTTCCTCTCCCCCAAGTCGGCGTACGTCGACGGCCAGGTGGCGCGGGTCGGAACCGGTCCCCTGGTCGGCAACGACCCGGAGCGCCCGCTGGCCGGCAAGGTCGCCCTGGTGACCGGCGCGGCCCGCGGAATCGGCGCCGCGATCGCCGACACGCTCGCCCGGGACGGCGCGACCATCCTCGGCGTCGACGTCGCGCAGAACGCGGACGCACTGCGCAAGGTGATCACCCGGCTCGGCGGTTCCGAACTCATCCTCGACGTGACCGCGGTCGACGCTGCACAGCGGATCGCCGCCCACGCCCAGGAGCAGTACGCCGGTCTCGACATCGTCGTGCACAACGCGGGCATCACGCGCGACAAGCGCCTGGCGAACATGCGCACCGACACGTGGGACGCCGTACTGGATGTGAACCTGCGCGCGCCGGAGCGGATCACCGAGTACCTCGTCGAGTCCGGCACGATCCGGCCCGGCGGCTCGATCATCGGTGTCGCGAGTATCGCCGGCATCGCGGGCAACAACGGTCAGACGAACTACGCGACCTCGAAGGCCGGGGTGATCGGTCTGGTCCAGGCGCTCGCGCCGAAGCTGGCCGAGAAGCAGATCCGGATCAACGCGGTCGCGCCGGGCTTCATCGAGACCGAGATGACCGCGAAGGTGCCGTTCGCGATTCGCGAGGTCGGTCGTCGGATCAACTCGCTGCAGCAGGGCGGGTTGCCGGTGGACGTGGCCGAGACGATCGCGTGGTTCGCGGACCCGGCCTCGGCCGGCGTCACGGGCAACGTGGTGCGCGTCTGCGGCCAGAGCCTGCTGGGCGCCTGACATGCCGACCCGTCGGTACGACGACTCCCCCGGCCTCGGTGGTCTCTACGCGAAGACGGTGAAGGCGACGCTGCGGCGTGCGGACTACGAGCCTGATGCGGACGGGCTGACGCTCGAGCTGCCGCATTCGGCGATCGATCAGGATCACTTGGCGGCGTACCGCGAGGTCACCGGCTTCCCGGCCGGCCCGGCTTTGCCGCCGACGTACCCGCATGTGCTGGCGTTCCCGCTGCACCTGGATCTGATGTCGGATCCGTCGTTCCCCTACAAGCCGATGGGGATCGTGCACCTGTCCAACACGATCACGCAGAAGCGGCCGCTGCCGATCCATGCGGAGCCCGCGATCCGCGTGCACAGTACGCCGGAGCGCCCGCACCCGAAGGGGATCGTCTTCGACATCGTCAGCGAGGTGCTCGTCGACGGTGACGTGGTGTGGACCGATCTGACGACGCTGCTGAGCCGCGCAAAGGGGTCCGAAGGCCACGTCGACCTGCTGCCGGATCCCGAGCTGCCGCCGCAGGCCTGGTGGGATCTTCGCGGGAACCTCGGTCGCCGGTACGCCGCTGCGTCCGGCGACCGGAACCCGATCCACCTGTTCAAGCTGACCGCGCAGGCGTTCGGGTTCCCGCGGCAGATCGCGCATGGCATGTGGGCCAAGGCCGCGGCGCTCGCTTCGCTGGAGCGGGCCGGACTGCGTGGATCGGGCGGGGTACCGGAGGCGTTCACCGTCCGGGTCGACTTCCGCAAACCACTGCTGCTTCCCTCCCGCGTCCAGTTCGGGTACGCCGTCGGCGGCAAGACCACCGACTTCGTTCTGTACGACGACGCCCACGAAGTGACCCACCTGATCGGTCAGCTCCAGGCGGACTGAACCGCGGCGGGCACCACCTCTCGGGCGATCTGGTCGAGCACCTCGCCGATGGGTGCGGCGTCGCGGCGGCTGCCGTCGCGTTCGCGGATCGCGAGCTGCCCGGCCGCGGCCTCGCGAGCACCGAGGATCGCCTGGTACGGCGCCAGCCGGTTCTCGCGGATCCGCGCTCCGAGGTTGCCCTCGTCGGCATGGGCGACCTCCACCCGGAGTCCACGGGACGACGCGCGCCGGGCGACCTCGACGGCGAGCTTCTCCTCGTCGTCGGAGATCGGCAGCACCACGAGCTGCACCGGCGCGAGCCAGGCCGGGAACGCCCCACCGTGCACCTCGATCACCTGAGCAACCGCTCTCTCGATGCTCCCGACGATCGCCCGGTGCACCATCACCGGCCGGTGTTTGTTGCCGTCGGCACCGACGTACTCCAGGCCGAACCGCTCGGGCTGGTTGAAGTCGAGTTGGATGGTCGACAGGCTGTACTCGCGGCCGGCCGAATCGACCACCTGGATGTCGATCTTCGGTCCGTAGAACGCGGCGTCGCCCGGCGATTCGACGTACTCGACTCCGGCGTTGTCGAGTACCTCGCGAAGCAGTTCGGCGGCTCGCGCCCAGCTCCCGGCATCGCCGACGTACTTGCTGTTCGGGCTGCCGATGGCTGCGTCCTCGGCCGGGAGCGCGAGCACGTACCGGGCGGCGCTGATGCCGAGGTCGGCGTACGCCTGCTTGATCAGGGAGAGTGCTCCCGCCGCCTCCTCTGCCACCTGGTCCAGGCGGCAGAAGATGTGCGCGTCGTTCAGCTGCATCGCGCGGACCCGGCTCAGCCCCCCGATCACACCGGAGAGTTCGGAGCGGTACTGGCCTCCGAGTTCGGACAAGCGCAGCGGGAGTTCGCGGTAGCTGTGGGAGCGAGATCGGTAGATAAGCGCGTGGTGTGGACAGATGCTCGGCCGCAGGACGAGTTCCTCGCCGCCCATGTCCATCGGCGGGTACATGTCATCGCTGTACTTGTCCCAGTGGCCGGAAATCTCGTACAGCGCTCGCTTCGCGAGCACGGGCGAATACACCTGCTGATAGCCGGCTCGTCGTTCGACTTCGGCGATGTAGCTCTCCAGGGCGTGCCGCACGGCAGCCCCCGCCGGAAGCCAGTACGGCAGACCCGCGCCGATCAGCGGGTCGGAGTCGAACAGGCCGAGCTCGCGGCCGAGTTTGCGGTGGTCGTACATGGTGATGGTCTCCTCGTTGAGATGGGGCGGCACCTCGAGGCAGGCAAGAAAAAACCCCGGGGCAATCGCCCCGGGGTTTGACAGTCAGGTGTCAGCGCGCCGGGACAAACTCCGGCGTCGTCGTCACTACTGCGCGCTGCAACATGCCGTCTACGGTAGCAGATCCGTTCACTTGCTCAAGTCCAGGCCGATGGGTCGGATGAGGCCTTCCTGGGCGACCGACGCGATCAGGCGGCCGTCTTCGGTGAAGAGGCGGCCCATGGCGAAGCCGCGGGCACCGGAGGCCGACGGCGAGGTCTGGTCGTAGAGCAACCATTCATCGGCGCGGAACTCGCGGTGGAACCACAGCGCGTGGTCGAGCGAGGCCGGCTGGATTCGGCGGTCGCCGATGACGATGCCGTGCGGCAGCAGGCTCGCGCCGAGAAGCGTCAGGTCGCTGGCGTAGGCGAGCACACAGGCATGGAGCGCGGGCTCGTCGGGAAGCTTGCCGGAGGCACGGATCCAGAACTGGCGTCCAGTCACCCCGGCCAGGCGGACGTCGAGCGCCGCCCACTCGCGGTCCCAGTCTGCTGCCGCGCGACCGGATCGAGCCTCCAGCACGCTGGCGAGGGTCGGCGCCTCGTCCGGCGGTACGACGTCGTCCGGAATCGGCTCCTGGTGATCGAGTCCGGGCTCGGGCTTCTGGAACGACGCGGACATGTAGAAGATCGGCTTGCCGTGCTGCGAGGCGACGACCCGCCGGCTGGAGAAGCTGCCACCGTCCCGGGTGCCCTCGACCCGATAGATGATCGGTACGGCGGTGTCGCCGCCGCGCAGGAAATAGCCGTGCAACGAGTGCACCATCCGCCCGGCGTCGACCGTTTGACCCGCGGCCGCCAGCGCCTGACCGAGCACCTGGCCGCCGAACACCCGCTGCAGCGCGGTCTGCGGCTGCCGTCCGCGGTACAGGTCGACGTCGATCATCTCCAGGTCGAGCAGCTCGACCAGGTCTTCCAGCGACTCAGGCATGCCTCATCCTGACAGGTCGCTCGATCAACGCCGTGTCATTCCACACCGGGGACCTGTGGATCCCGTCACGCGGACTCTTTCGGTGAGTTTTCGGTCGCTGTGGGTACGGTATTGATTGAGAGCTCAACCACCAAGCGATTGACCGAGGAGACCTGTTGTGAAGCTGCCCCCCATCGCCCGTGACCTCGTCCTGCTGATCTCGAGGGTCGGTCTGGGCGTCGTCTTCGTCGCGCACGGCTGGCAGAAGTTCCGGACCAACGGCATCGACGGCACCGCCCAGGCGTTCGAGAAGATGGGCGTTCCGGCGCCGACCCTCTCGGCGTACTACGCGACCGGAGCCGAGCTGCTCGGCGGCATCGCGCTGATCGTGGGCGTGCTGACGCCGATCGTCGGCGTACTGCTCGCGCTGGACATGGCCGGCGCGTTCGCCTTCGTGCATTTGTCGAACGGCGTCTTCGCCTCCGACGGCGGCTGGGAACTCGTCGCCGTCCTCGGCCTGCTGTCGCTCACGCTCGCCGCGGTCGGGCCCGGCCGCTTCAGCCTCGACCGGCTGATCGTCCGCACGCCAGAACGCGAATCGGTGTCGGTGTAGCCGCGTACGGACGGACTGTTAGTGCGCTGCCCTGGAGCGCCCCGGCGAGCCATGACAGCGTTGAAACGCGGAGGCAACGCCACCTAGTAACAGTCCGTCGGTACAGCACCTGGCCCAACAAAAGCGTCGGCCCACCCCCGCCCCGGGGTGGGCCGACGCCGTCTGGTGGGGACTACTTGTCGTCTTCGCGGTTCAGCTCGGCGAGGAACTGCTCGACCTCGGCGCCCAGCTCCTCCGCGGACGGCGTGGAGTCGGCCAGCAGGCTCTTGCGGCTGACCGAGCCGGCGGCAGCGTCGTACTGCGTTTCGAGCGCGTTGACGACAGCGGCCGCGTCGTCGGAGGCCTCGACCTGCTCGTCGACCATGCGGCCGGTGACCGCGGCCTCGTCGAGTAGGGCCTTGCTAGGGAGCAGCAGGCCGGTCGCGGCCGAGATCGCGTGCACCAGCGCCAACGCGGCACCCGGGAAGCGGTTCTCCGCCAGGTAGTGCGGGACGTGGACCGCGAAGCCCATCGCGTCCTTGCCGGCCTCGCCGAGGCGGACCTGGAGCATCGTGCCCGCGCTCGCCGGGAGGCGCATCTCGCCGTCCCAGATGTTCGAGCGAGTGACCAGCTCGGGGCGGGTGGCGTGGGCGGTGAGACCCAGCGGCCGCGTGTGCGGGACGCCCATCGGGATGCCGTGCACGCCGATGGTGAGGTTCACGTTGTAGAGCTCGATCAGCTGGCGCACCGCACCGGCGAACCGGTTCCAGTGGTTGTCCGGCTCCGGGCCCTCGAGCAGCAGGAAGTCGACGCCAGCATCATCCGTGAGCAGCCACAGGTTGAGCTGCGGCGGCGAGTAGTCGGTGAAGTGGTCCTCGGAGAACGTCACCTCGGGCCGGCGGGCACGGTAGTCGTGCAGGAGGTCGACGTCGAAGCGCGCCAGCAGGCTGCTCTCCAGCGTCTCCAGCAGGTGGTCCGCGGTCACTCGGCCGGCCTGGCCGGCGTCCATGAACCCGTCCAGGGAGTGCACCAGCACCTTGGGGGTCGCCGCCGGGCCGGTCGCCACCGACTCGTCGACGATCTCGTAGAGGTCGTCCGGTCGCAGCATCGTCGTCTCCTTCATCGTCGCCGTCCGGGCGGGTTCGGCGTCGCCACCATCCTGCCCTGTCAGGTGACAACGTCCGGAGTCCGGTCCGGCATTCCGGTCCGCGGGAAAAACCTGAACAATTTTTCCGCCCGCCACGCCCGGGACGCGGTACACCAGGAGACAGGCTGGGAAAGCGCTTGCTACGGTGCTCCTGTGCGCACCGATTCCGCTCCTGCCCTGACCGTGATGCTGGCGATGAACGACGCCAGCCGTAGTCGCGTGCTGGTCCCGCACGTCCGGGCCCGCCTCGACGCGGTCGCGACCGTCCTCCCCGTCGGGCCCGGTACGTCGTTCCTCGACGACCCGGCGATCGCCGCCGCGCTTCCCGACGTGGACGTCCTGCTGACCGGCTGGGGCTGCCCGCGGATCGGCCCCGAGGTGCTGGACGCGGCGCCGAAGCTGCAGGCGATCCTGCACGCGGCCGGTTCGGTGAAGCACATCGTCGATCCGATCGCGTTCGAGCGCGGGATCCAGGTCTCGTCGGCGGCCTTCGCCAACGCGCTGCCGGTGGCCGAGTTCACGGTCGCCGCGATCGTGCTGTCGGGCAAGCGGGCGTTCCGCCTCGCGGCGCAGTACCGGATCGAGCGCCGCAAGGCCGACCCGCACGGGATGCCGGGCAGCTACGGTACGACGGTCGGCCTGCTCGGGGCGTCGCGGATCGCGCGCCTGGTCGCGGAGCGGCTGAAGACGTACGACCTCGAGGTCCTGATCAGCGACCCGTATCTGAACGCGGACGAAGCCGCCACGCTCGGCGCCGAACTGGTCTCGAACGACGAGCTCTTCCAGCGCAGCGACATCCTGAGCGTGCACGCTCCCCTGCTGCCCGAGACCACGGGCCTGGTCGACGCGCACCTGCTCGGCCTGCTCAAGGACGGCGCGGTGCTGATCAACACGGCTCGCGGCAAGATCATCGACGCCGCCGCGCTCGAAGCGGAATGCGTCTCCGGCCGGATCGACGCCGTACTGGATGTGACCGATCCTGAGCCGCTGCCCGCGGATTCGCCGCTGCTCGACCTGCCGAACGTCTTCATCACACCGCACGTCGCCGGCGCGGTTGGTACCGAGATCGCGCGCCTCGGCGAACTAGCCGTCAGCGAGCTCGAGCATCTGACCGCCGGCCGTCCGCTACAACACGCCATCAGCCCGGGCGAGCTCGGCCGCCTCGCCTAACTCCTCCGCAACCAGATCGGATGGTCGAATGAGCCGCCTTATCCTGCCTGACACGGATCGCGTCCTCTCCCGCCAGACCGGCTGGACCCGAGCGCATTGGGAGGCTCTGGCGGATCACTTGCTCGACTCGTTGGTGCCGTACTTCTCGCCTGGGTCGGCGTTGATTGCGTTGCCGGGGCGGGCGAGCCGGTCCGGTACGGCGTCTGACCAGCTCGAGGGGTTTGCGCGGTCGTTCATGTTGGCGGCATTCCGGATCGCGGGCGTGCAGGGCAAGGGCTGCGACGCGCTGATCGAGCGGTACGCGCGGGGCGTGGCGAACGGGGCCAACCCGGACCACCCGGAGTCGTGGCTGCGGTTGACGCCGCGGTCGCAGCAGATGGTGGAGGCCGCGGCGATCGCGGTTGCGCTGCACGAGAGCCGCGAGTGGATCTGGGCCCGGCTCGACGACCGAGCGCAGCAGCACGTGGCCGAGTGGCTTGGTGGGTTCATCGGGTCGACCACGCATGACAACAACTGGCGACTGTTCCAGGTGGTCAGCGAGCAGTTCCTGGCGTCGGTCGGGGCGCCGTACTCGCAGGAGGACATCGACGGCGGGCTGGACCGGATCGAGGACTGGTACGTCGGCGACGGCTGGTACTCCGATGGTGATGGGCAGGCGTTCGACAACTACATCGGCTGGGCGATGCACCTCTACCCGGGACTGTGGGCGCGGATGGCGGCGGCCACGCCGGGAGCGGCGTACGAGGACCGGTTGAAGGTCTACAAGGAGCGGCTGAGTCTGTTCCTCGAGGACGCGGTGCACTTGGTCGGGAACGACGGTGCGCCGATCTATCAGGGGCGTTCGCTCACCTACCGGATGGCTGCGGCGGCGCCGTACTGGATGGGTGCGCTGCTGGACGCCACTCCCCTGTCGCCTGGTCAGACTCGGCGGCTTTGCTCCGGCATCGCGCGGCATTTCGTGCAGCACGGCGTACCGGATGAGCGTGGGTTGTTGACGCTCGGTTGGTACGACACGTTCTTGCCGGCTACACAGTCGTACTCCGGGCCCGGTTCGCCGTACTGGGCTTCGAAGGGGTTCGTCGGACTGATCCTGCCGCCGGAGCACCCGGTCTGGGCAGATCCCGAGGACACGATTCCGCTGGACGATGCCGATCAGGTACGGACGATGCCGGCACCGGGGTGGCTCGTGCATGCGAGCCGTCACGATCAAGTCGTCCAGCTGATCAACCACGGTTCGGACAAGCAGCCGCTGGCGGAGCCCGAGGGCGTTGAGCCGGTAGGCGACCCGCACTACAACCGGCTCGCCTATGCGAACCACGCCGGGCCCGAACTGAGCGACGACGCGCCGCGGATCGACAACCTCATCACTTTGGTCAGCGACGGGCAGGTCAGCGGGCGCGGACGGATCCGCAGGCTCGGGATCACCTCCCGTACGGCGTCCTCGTGGCACAACGCCTGGCTCGGTACCGAAGGCCCCTGGCGGATCGAGACCACGTCGGTGGTGCACAGCGGCTGGGAGATCCGGTGCGCCCTCGTCGAAGGACCGGCCGGCGCTCTCGTGCGCAGCGGCGGCTTCGCTGTCGCCGGCGGTTCCTTGCCGTCGGCAACTGCTTCGACAACTGCGGCGTCCGCGCGCAACGACGAGGGACTACTGTCCGCGATCGTCGGACTGCACGGGTACGACGCGGCCGGCGTGCACCGCGGTCTCGGGGCCAACGCCTTCGGGCCGCACTCGGCGACGCCGTACCTGACCGCACCGCACCAGGGCGAACCGTTGGTGCTGGTCAGCGCCGTGGTGCTGACCCGGGACGCGCTCCGGCCCGAGGCGCTTGCCGAAGGCATCGATGTCGCGGTGACCGGGACGACGGTGCGGATCACGCTGCCCGGCGGCGATTCCGAGGTCGTCACTCTGGGTGGTTAGGCCAGCCTCGCCAACGATGAGAAATCGTCGCGGGAGAACTACATTGACTGCATGAGCACGTACGAGAAGCTTTTGCAGGAGCAGATCCGCAACGAATTCACCGCGTCCCAGCAGTATGTGGCGGTCGCCGTCTGGTACGACGACCAGGACCTTCCGCAGCTGGCCGCGCACTTCTACAAGCAGGCTCTGGAAGAGCGCAACCACGCGATGATGATGGTCCAGTACCTGCTGGACAAGGACATCCGGCCGCACATCCCGGGCGTCGGCGAGGTGGCGTCGGACTTCAAGACCGCGCTCGAGCCGCTGGAGCTCGCGCTGGCGCAGGAGATCACGGTCACCAAGCAGATCGAGACGCTGGCCCGGACCGCGCGCGACGAGAGCGACTACGTCGGCGAGCAGTTCATGCAGTGGTTCCTCAAGGAGCAGGTCGAGGAGGTCTCCGCGATGAACACGCTGGTCAACGTCGCCAAGCGGGCCGGCGACAACCTGTTCCACCTCGAGGACTTCCTGGCCCGCGAGCTCGTCGGCGACGGCGGCAGCGACCCGACGGCGCCGACCGCGGCCGGCGGCACGGTCTGAGCCGAGAGCTGTAAACCCGATTTAACTTTGCTCTGTCGCTGGTGGCTACTTCCGGGTAATGTCGCTGCCATGGTGACCGCGAAGCGCCCGCCCGGCTGGCCGTTGCTCGTCGCTCTGACGAACGGCCGGTCGCGGATTCCGGACGGCCGGCTCGCGGCCGCCGTACGGGATCGGGTCGTGCTCGTGACCGGCTCGTCGTACGGGATCGGTGCAGCGACCGCACGCCGGCTGGCGCGAGCCGGCGCGACGGTGCTGCTGGTCGCGCGGACGGCGGATCAGCTGGCGGCTGTCGCTGCAGAGATTCGCGCTGACGGCGGGAAGGCGTTCGCCTATCCCACCAACCTGGCTGATCCGGCCGCTGTCGAGACGCTGGTGCGGACGATCCTCGAGGAGCACGGACAGGTCGACGTACTCGTGAACAATGCCGGGAAGTCGATCCGCCGATCGGTGGCTGATTCGTACCAGCGGTTCCACGACATCGAGCGGACCAACGCGGTCAACTACCTCGGGCCGGCCAAGCTGGTGCTGGAGCTGTTGCCGTCGATGCGGTCGCGACGCTCCGGTCACATCGTCAACGTCTCGACCGCCGGGGTGCGGACTCCCCCGATGGCGCGCTGGTCGGCGTACTTGGCCTCGAAGAGTGCCTTCGATGTTTGGCTCCGCTGTGTCGCGCAGGAGATCCGCGGCGATGGGGTCACCACGTCGACCGTCTATATGGGCCTGGTGCACACGCGGATGAGTGAGCCGACACCACTGCTGAACAAGATGCCCGGGCTGAGTCCGGAGCAGGCCGCGGACCAGGTCTGTACGGCGATCGCCGAGCGGCCGCACAACATCACGCCGCCGATGGTCCGGCCGGCCGACGTCCTGGGGAATCTGTTGCGGGTACCGACCGATCGGTTGCTCGAGGCCTACTTCCGGAGATCGGATCGGCCGCGCAAACCGCGGAGCGCGAAGTGATTCGATCGGTGGTGCGCAATCTCGGTGAGCTCGGCGGGATGCCGGTGGCCGTGGCCAAGTCGGGCATCTGGCGGCCTGCGCATCCGGCCCACGTGCTCGGGATCGAGCGCGCGTTGCGGCACTGGGGTCAGTCGATGGCGGCGCTCGGCGCGGTCGCCGCGGTGCGGTATCCCGACCGCGCGGCGGTGATCGACGAGGACGGTACGACGACGTACCGGGAACTGGACCGGCGCTGCGAGCGGATCGCGGCCGGACTGCACGCCGAGCACAAGATCGTTGCCGGGAGCAAGGTTGCGGTGTTGTGCCGGAACCATCGCGGCTTCCTCGAGGCGACACTGGCGGCTTCGCGCGTCGGCGCCGATGTGTTGTTCGTGAACACGGAGTTCGCTCCCCCGCAGTTGGCCGCGGTGCTGGAGCGGCATCGGCCGGATCTGCTCGTGCATGATGCGGAATTCGCCGTACCGGCTGGGATTCCCGCCGTACTGTCTGACTTGTCGGAGCTGGTCGCGTCGGAGGCGGATGAGGCGCCGAAGCCGGAGAAGCCTGGGCACATCACGATCCTCACCTCCGGGACGACCGGTACGCCGAAGGCCGCGCCGCGGGTGCCGACCGCGTTGGGTCTGGCCGGGTTGACGGCTAGTGCGTTGCAGCGGTGCGGGCTGCGGTCCGGAGAGCCGGTGATGATCTGTCCGCCGCTGTTCCATGGTCTCGGGTTGTTGACGTCGATGCTCGCGTTGTTTCTCGGGTCGCCGTTGGTGCTGGCACGGAAGTTCGACGCTGCGGAGGCACTGCGGCGGGTGGACGCTCACCGCGTGGGTGTGATCGTCGCCGTACCGGTGATGTTGCGGCGGATGCTCGAGGTGGACGGTCAGCACGATCTGCGGTCGTTGCGGGTGGTGTTGTCCGGGGCCTCGGCGTTGGGTGCGCCGTTGGCGGCGCAGTTCATCGAGCGGTTCGGGCCGGTGTTGTGCGATGCGTACGGGTCGAGTGAGGTGGGGATCGCGACGATCGCGACGTCGGCGGATTTGCTGGCTGCGCCGGGGACGGTTGGGCGGGCGTGTCTTGGAAGCTCGGTGCGGATCCTGGACGAGTCGGGTGAGTCGGTGCCGGTGGGTGAAACCGGACGGATCTTTGTGAGCAGTGGGCTGGTGTTCGGCGGGTACTCCGATGGCTCGAACAAGACGGTGGTCGGGCGGCGGATGAGTACCGGGGACATGGGGCATCTCGACCGGGCCGGGCGGCTGTTCATCGACGGGCGCGAGGACGACATGATCGTCTCCGGCGGGGAGAACGTGTACCCGGCGGAGGTCGAGGACTGTCTCGCCAGTCACCCCGCGGTTGCGGAGGCTGCGGTGGTCGGCGTACCGGATGAGGACTTCGGGCAGCGGTTGATCGCGTACGTCGTACTGCGGGGTGCGGCGACGCCGGACGAGCTGATTGAGCATGTGCGGGCGAACCTTGCGCGCTACAAGACGCCGCGGGAGATCGTCCTGGTCGACGATCTCCCGCGCAACGCTACCGGCAAGGTCCTCCGGACCAAGCTGCGCTGATCACTCCACTGGGGTTGCCCGGGTGGTCTTGAAGACCTTCGGCGCCGCGGATGTCGGCACGGGGAGCGGATGGCCGGCGACCGAGGTGTCCGCGCTGGGCAGTTCACCGGTCAGCAAGTACTTCGTGCCGATCGCGTTCGCCGCCTGGTTGACGGAGGATCGCGAGTTGGCGAAGACACAGTGCTTGCCCGAGTCCCGCTCGGTCACCAGCACCGAGGTCGGCAGCGCGGCATGCAGCCTCAGCGCGCCCTCGTACGGCGTCGCCGGGTCGCCGACGGTGTTGAACATGAGGATGCCCGGCAGGTTGTCACCGGTGATGTCGGGACGGTTCGTGCTTGGGACCGGCCAGCTGTGGCACGGGCTGGTGAAGACGTTGTACCAGGCGAACTGTGACGTCTTGGCCACCTCGGCGGTGTCTCGCTCCCAGGTTGCCCGGTCGTGCGGCCAGACCGAGTCGGAACAGACCACCGCGTTGAAGGCGGCCAGGCCTTCTTCGGCGTCAGCACCCAGGTACGGGGCCGCGAAGTCGGTCAGCGGACCGTCGTCGCCGTTCACGACGTACGCGCTGATCGCGTGGGCGAAGGGAGTCCAGTTGGATTCGGAGTACATCATGCCCGAGGCGGTGCTGAGCAGTTCGCTGCCACCGACCTGGTCGCGCGGGTTGGTGCGGAAGTCGGTCAGCGCCTTGGTCCAGCCGGCGCGGACCTCGGCCGTTGTCTTGCCCAGGTGGAAGACGTTGTCGTACTGCGCGATCCAGGCGAGGTAGCTGTCGAAACGCTTCTGCATCGCGGCTGCTTGGTTCAGGGAAGCCTGGTACCAAACGTCTTCCGGGGTCGGGTCGATGTTGCCGTCGATGATCATGCGGCCGACGTTGTGCGGGTAGAGCTTCCCGTAGACGGTGCCGAGGTAGGTCCCGTAGGAGAAGCCCAGGTAGTTGAGTTTCGCGTCGCCGAGGGAGGCGCGAAGGCCGTCGAGGTCGCGGGCGACGTTCTCCGTGCCGAGGTGCGGCAGCAGCGCGCCGGCTTTGGTGGCGCAACCGTCGGCGTACCCGGCCCAGATCTTCCAGAGCTGGTCGCGGTTGGCCTGCAGGTCGGGGTCGGGCTGCGGCGGACCGAAGTAGTCCGGCTCCGTGCAGCTGATGGCGGAGCTATGTGCGACACCGCGCGGGTCGAAGCCGATCACGTCGTACGCGTCCAGTACGGCGGGCGCCAGGCGGGTGAAGCCGGTGGAGTCCGGCTTGGTCAGGGTGCCGGCGTAAGCGGCACCGCCACCACCCGGGCCGCCGGGGTTGAGGACCAGGGAACCCAGCCGCTTGGCCGGGTCCTTGGCTGCGTGCTTGGTAACCAGCAGGGAGATACGGGCGCCGAACGGACGGCTGTAGTCCACGGGCACTGGCAGGGTGGCGCAGGTCAGTGCGGGAAAGGATTGCGCGATGTCGGTCGGGCAGGCGCCGAACACGAGCGAGGCGGTGGATGCGGGGACTGAAGTCGCGACTGCCGGAGCGGCGAACGCCGGGGCAGCGGGGGCGGTGAGTGCGAGGGATGCGGCGGCGGCAAGCGCCCAGCGGAAACGCATCGGGGAAGGCCTCCTAGCTAGCGGAAGGGACCTCCGCAAGCTATCCGCGAGAAAGTCGGCAGGACAGCGTTTCCATATCGCTCAAAGCTTTCCGCGGGGATGGGGGCGAACGGCAGCGGCGGCGGAATGTGATCGTTAGAATGGTTTCAGTCTAGACCGAATGGCTTGCGGGCATCCGTTAGCTACTGGGGAGGGGGCGCGGACGGGGGCCGGTGTAGGTGGGGAGGATGGATTTGGGGAGCGGGCCTTTGATGCGGGTGGGGTCCTGGGACTGTTCGTGGGCGTGGGCTAATAGGCCGACCGAGCGGGACAGGACGAAGAGGCCGCGGGCCAGTGGGGGTGCGAATCCGAGTTCGGCGTAGATGGTGGCGGTGGCGCCGTCGACGTTCATCGGGATCGGGGCGAGGGCGGACTCCAGGGCGAGAGAGCTCTTCAGATAGGTACCGGAAATGGTGCCGTCGGCAACTGCTTGCTGGGCTGCGGTGATGAGCGGGTCGCGGCGGGGGTCGCGTGGATGGAAGCGGTGGCCGAAGCCGGGGACGTAGGCCTTGCGCGCTTTGTAGTCGGCAACCAGGGCTTGGGGGTCCTGCTCGGTCGCGACCAGGTCGTACAGGAGTTCGAGGCATTGCTGGCCGGCGCCGCCGTGGACGTCGCCGAGCAGGTTGACGCCGGTTGCGATCGCATTGTTGAGCGGCAGACCGCAGGAGACCGCCATCCGGGCGGCGGCGATCGACGGGGCTTGGGGACCGTGGTCGACCGCTGCCACGAGAGTCTGCTCCAGCAGGCGCGCCTGGCCGGGTGACGGGAGGTCGCCGCGAACCATCAGCCAGATCATCTGCGGGAAGGTGACCGCGCCGATCAGTTCCTCGATCGCATACCCGTGGAAGCGGATGCTGCCGGGGGCGATGTCGGAGATTCCGGTCGCCCACCAGTCCGCCGCAGCCGTCATGCCGGCTTCAGAAGCAGAATTCATATGGTGTTCTCCGCGGCTAGTGCTTCTCTTTCGGCTTCGGTGTAGCCGAGGGTCGTGAGGACTTCTTGGGTGTGTTCGCCTAGGCGGGGTGGGCGGGTTGCTGGGCCTACGGGGTGACCGTTGACGTGGACGCTGCTGCCCAGGACTCTCAGGGGGCGGTCGCGGGCGTCGGGCATGGGGAGGTCGTGGATCAGGTGGCGGTCGGCCAGTTGGTCCAAAGCCAGGGCTTCCTCGACGGTGAGGACCGGAGCTACTGGTACGCCGGTGGTGGCGAGGAGGTTGTCCCAGTGGGCGGCGGAGGATTGTTCGAGGGTCTTCTCGAGTTCGGCTTTCAACTCGGTGCGGTGGAGTTTGCGGGATTCGCGGGTGGCGAAGCGGGGGTCGGTCAGGAGGTCGGGGCGGTCCAGTGCGCGGCAGAGTTCGACGTACTGCTCTTGTTTGTTGGCGGCGATGTTGAGGGCGCCGTCGGCGGTGCGGAAGGTGCCGGAGGGTGCCGAGGTGGCGTTTTCGTTGCCCATGGCCCGTGGCGTGCGGCCGCCGATCAGGTAGTCGGAGACGACCCAGCCCATGGCGGCGACGGCGGTCTCCAGCATCGAGACGTCGAGGAAGCTACCGATCCCGGTGCGGGAGCGCTTCACCAGGGCGGCCGAGATCGCGAAGGCGGCGGCGTACCCGCCGAGGGTGTCGGCGATCGGGAAGCCGGTCCGTGTCGGAGCGCTCTCCGGCGTTCCCGTGACGCTCATGATGCCGGACAGGCCTTGGATGATCTGGTCGTACGCCGGTCGCCCGCGCATCGGACCGGTTTGGCCGAAGCCGGAGACGGCGCAGTACACGAGACCGGGGTTCAGTTCGTGCAGGGTTTCGGCCGGGAAGCCGAGCCGGGCGAGCACGCCGGGGCGGAAGTTCTCGAGCAGGACGTCGGCCTCGCGGACCAGGCGCTCGAAGACCTCGCGGCCGGCTGGGTTCTTCAGGTTCAGGGTGAGCGAGCGCTTGCCCGCGTTCTGCGCGAGGAACGAGATGCCGAGGCCGGCGGCGGAGAGCTCGGGGTCTCCCCCGAGGTTGCGTGCCAGGTCTCCCGTGCCCGGCACCTCCACCTTGATCACGTCCGCACCCATCAACCCCAGCTGGTAACCCGCGAACGGCCCCGCTAACACGTTGGTGAGATCAAGCACCCGCACCCCCGCCAACAGATCGGCGGTCAGCCCTCCGGCTTCAGCTCGCACTGAAGCCGCTCCAGTTGGTGGTGTTGATGGTCGCGGCGCACCGCCGTACGGCGTTGATGTAGGCAGGCAGGCGGTCGTCGCTGAAGCGGGTGGTGGGGCCGCCGATGGCGATGGCGGCTACTACCCGGCCGTCGGGGCGGCGGATCGGGGCGGCGACGCCGGAGGCGCCGAGTTCGCGCTCTCCGTGGCTGATCGCGAAGCCACGGGCGTCGGCATCGACCGCGGCCGCGCGGAGGCGTTTGGCGAAGCCGGGTGGGCGCGGGGCCTCCAGGGCGATCTCTTCGATCACGGACGGATCGGCCGACAGCACCGGCGGATCGGTGAGCAGGACCTTCGAGGCGGCGCCACTCCACAGCGGCATCGACGAACCGACCGCGATCGCGTGCCGGATGCTCAACGTGCCCTGGGCTTGGGCGAGACAGACCCGGGTGCGGCCGACGCGGATGTACAGGTTGGCCGTCTCCCCGGTGTCGGCGGCCAACCTGCCCATCGCGGCGCGGACGGCCGGAGGAATCTCCATCGTCGCGCTGCTCAACCGCGACCAGCGCAGGAAACCGGGACCGATCGCGTACTTGCCGGGCCCGATCGCCGCGACCAGACCGCGCTGTTCGAGCGTGGTCACCAGTCGCAGAACTGTTGTCTTGGGCAACCCGCTGGCCGTGGTGAGCGCCGCCAGCGTCCAGCTAGGGTGCTCGTCATCGAAGCGTTCCAGCAGGTCCAGCGCACGGTGCACACTGCGGACCCCGTCACCGTCGGCCATCGAGTTCCCCTCTCCAAGACGTCCCTCCGACGATAACTCCGTCGTACCGCACAACGGAACCTCTGTACCCCCTGGTGGAATGCTGCTACGTTTTCGGCAACTGGCCCCTCTCGTCCCCCGGAGGCATCCCATGGCCCGCCTCAGAACGGCCCGACCCAGGACGGCGCTGGTCGCCGCGGGTCTGACCGTCAGCCTGCTGCTCAGTGGTTGTTCCGCGCTGAGCAAGACACTGGACGGCGGCAGCGTCGCCGGTGACTTCCCCAGCCGCAACGTCGAGATCATGGTGCCCGCGGCGCCTGGCGGCGGCTGGGACCTGACCGCACGGCAGTTCCAGCACGTGATCCAGGAGGACAAGCTGCTGGCCGACCGCTCGGTCTCGGTGGTGAACGTGACCGGCGCCGGTGGCGCGGTCGGAATCTCGAAGCTGGTCACCAAGAACCGCAAGGACCCGCACACCCTGATGATCACCGGGCTGGTGATGGTCGGCGCCCTGACCCT
This sequence comes from Kribbella sp. NPDC005582, assembly GCF_040605415.1. Classification (NCBI taxonomy): domain Bacteria; kingdom Bacillati; phylum Actinomycetota; class Actinomycetes; order Propionibacteriales; family Kribbellaceae; genus Kribbella; species Kribbella sp. NPDC005582. The sequence continues at coordinate 945,096 of NZ_JBEXCU010000003.1, read as the reverse complement.
GAACCAGTCCCAGATCAAGGTCTCCGACACCACCCCGATCGCAACGCTCACCGCCGAGCAGGAGGTGATCGTGGTCAAGGCCGACTCACCGCTGAAGACCCTCAAGGACCTGGTCGACCTCTACAAGTCCGACCCGGCGAAGGTCAGCTGGGGCGGCGGCACGATCGGCGGCACCGACCACATCACGGCGGGCACGCTGGTGAAGGCGGCCGGCCTGGATCCGTCGAAGGTGAAATACATCAGCTATTCCGGCGGCGGCGAGGCTACGGCCGCGATCCTGTCCGGTGACGTCACCGTCGGCATCTCCGGGATGAGCGAGTTCGAGGAGCAGATCACCGCCGGCAAGATGCGCGTGCTCGCGACCACCGGCGCCGAGCCGGTCACAGTCGGCGGCAAGCAGCTGCCGACGATGAAGTCCGAGGGGTACGACGCCGAGGTGCAGAACTGGCGGGCGATCGTGGCACCGCCCGGGATCCCGGACGCCGACCGGCAGCGGCTGGTCGAGTTCGTGACCAAGGTGAACAGCTCGCCGGAGTGGGCCGAGATCAGGAAGAAGCAGGGCTGGACCGAGTTCTTCAAGACCGGTGACGACGCGAGCAAGTTCATCGCGGACGAGACGACCCGGGTGCAGGCGCTGCTGAAGGAGCTGGGGATCGTATGAGTGACGTGGAAGCAGCAGAGGTCCGGGCGACCGACGTCGAGGTCGAGGCGTCCCGGCTGGTCCGGATCATCGCGGCGATCGTGCTGATCGTCCTGAGCGCGACGTTCCTGGTGGGCGTCTTCGACATCCGCAGTCCGAAGGGTTTCGATCCAGCCGGGCCGCGGTTCTTTCCGTTGCTGGTGACAACGGCTTGGCTGGTCTTCTCGATCGGCTATCTGATCGAGGGACTGCGATCGCCGAAGGCCGAGACCACCGGCGATCGCAGCTGGTTCGAGCCGGTAGCGGTGTCGGCGTTGCTCGTGCTTTACGCGCTACTGGTGGTCCCGCTGGGCTACGTCATCGCGACGGCGCTGCTGTTCTTCGCGGCGGCCCGGGTACTGGGTAGCCGGCAACTCGTGCGTGATGCGGTCGTGGCCGTCGTACTGACGGTTGCGGTGTATGTCGCGTTCACGCAGTTCCTGGACATCTCGTTGCCGGAAGGGGTGCTGGGCCTGTGATCGCCATGAGCACCGCCAGCGACCTGCTGCACGGATTCGGTACCGTCCTCGACCCGATGAACCTGCTGTGGGCCGTCCTCGGCGTCACCCTCGGCATGCTCGTCGGCATCCTGCCCGGCATCGGCCCGGCGCTCACGATCGCGCTCTTGCTGCCGATCACCTTCAACTTCTCCGACCCGATCGGCGCGTTCATCATGTTCGCCGGGATCTACTACGGCGCCATGTACGGCGGCTCGACCACGTCGATCCTGATCAACACGCCCGGCGAGTCGGCCTCGGTCGCGACCGCGATCGAGGGCCACAAGATGGCGCTCAAGGGTCGTGCTCGCGCGGCACTGGCGACGGCGGCGATCGGTTCGTTCGTGGCCGGCACGATCTCGACCGTGCTGCTGACCTTCGTCGCCAAGCCGATCGGCAACCTGGCCAGTCACTTTCAGGCCACCGACTACTTCGCCGTGACACTGCTCGCGATGGTCGCGGTGACCGCGCTCGTCGGTCACTCCATGGTCCGGGGACTGCTCTCACTGACGGTCGGGCTGTTCCTCGGGCTGATCGGTCTCGACAGTCTGTCCGGCGCACCGCGGTACACGTTCGGTTCGCTGCGGCTGCTCGACGGGATCGACGTGGTGATCGTGATCGTCGGTCTGTTCGCGATCGGCGAGACGTTGCATGTGGCATCGAAACTGCGGTCGACGCCGGATCGGCCCGCCGTACTGGAGAAGGGGCGGTTGCGGACCGGGTACCTGACCAAGTCGGACTGGAAGCGGTCGTGGGCGCCGTGGTTGCGCGGCACCGCGCTCGGCTTCCCGTTCGGCGCGATCCCGTCCGGCGGCGCCGAAGTACCGACGTTCCTGTCGTACTCGATCGAGCGTCGGCAGGCCCGTAAGAAGGGGCGTGACGAGTTCGGCAACGGCGCGATCGAGGGTGTCGCCGGTCCGGAGGCCGCGAACAACGCGTCGTTCTCCGGCGTCCTGGTGCCGCTGCTCACGCTCGGGCTCCCGACCTCCGCGACCGCCGCGGTGATGCTCGCGGCGTTCCAGATCTTCAACGTGCAGCCCGGCCCTCAGCTGTTCGAGAAGAACAGCACGCTGGTCTGGACGCTGATCGCCTCGCTGTACATCGGCAACCTGATCCTGCTGATCATGAACCTGCCGCTGATCGCGATCTGGGTCCAGGTGCTGAAGGTCCCGCGCCCACTCCTGTACGCCGGGATCCTGGTCTTCGCGTGTCTCGGCGTGTACTCGCTGTCGGGGTCGGGCTACGAGGTCCTGATGGCGCTGCTGATCGGCGTGGTCGGCTTCTTCATGCGCAAACTCGACTTCCCGATCGCACCGGTCATCCTCGGCGTCATCCTGGGGCCGACGATGGAAGAGCAGTTCCGCCGCGCACTCGTCATCTCCAACGGCGACGGCAGCGTGTTCTTCACCCGGCCGCTGAGCCTGATCATCATCGTGCTGACCGTGCTCGCCCTGTTCGTGCCGTACCTGCCGCGGATCGTCGCGCGCCTGCGTGGCACCCAGCCCGCGCACCAACGGCTCACTTTCGGCGAGGACGACTAGGGTGGCCCTGTGAAGATCCTGGTCGGTTACGTGCCAACGCCCGAGGGTGAGGCCGCGCTGGCGGCGGCCGGGAGCGAGGCGGCCCTCCGCGGCGCCTCGGTCCTGCTGCTGAACACCAGCCGCGGCGACGCCTACATCGACGCCCGCTACGCCAACGAGGCCGAGCTCGAGGCGGCCGCGGCCAAACTCCGCGGCCACGGCGTCGAGGTGACCATCCAGCAGGCGCTCTCCAACGGCGACGTCGCCGGCGAGCTCCTGAAGGCCGCCGCCGCGGAAGACGTCGGCCTGATCGTCCTCGGCCTGCGCCGCCGCTCCCCCGTCGGCAAACTCATCCTCGGCAGCACCGCCCAGCGCGTGCTGCTCGAGTCCCCGGTCCCGGTCCTCGCGGTGAAGGCACCGTCGGCCCACGACGACTGACCGGGTCGGTGCCGGCCCTGCCAGCGCTGGAAACTCGAACGCTGACTGTCAGGCGGGAAGGGGGATCGCGCTGAACTCGGCTTCGGGGACGGCGCGGTCGACGTACAGGGTCCAGGCTGCGTCGGCGATGTCGGTGGGGTTGAGGGTCGGGAGAGGTACGTCGGGATAGGTCTGGGTGGCGGTGGTGTGGATGTCGCCACCTTGGATGAGGCCGCCGATGGTGAGGGTGGCGGCGTAGACGTTCCTGTCTTTCAGGGCCGCGTTCAAGGTGAGCACGTACATGCGGAGGGCGGCGGAGGCGGGAGCCAGTGCGCCGAGCATGGGGATCGGGTATTTGCCGCTGAGTCCGCCGGGGATCAGGATCGTGCCGGTGTCGCGGGCGAGCATGTCCGGGAGGACGGCGTTGACGAGGTCGACGGCCGGGTGGACGAGCGTCTCGAAGGCTGCGGTGATCGTGGCCGCGGGGGCATCGGTGATCGGGATCGGTCCCCCGCCGTCGGCGGTCACCGGGCCGAAGTAGACGGTGTCGATCGGGCCTAGGTCATTGGTGATCGTGGCGAGGACTTCGCGCAGGGCTTCTGGGTCGCGGACATCGGCGGCGTAGGCGCGCGCTTCAGCTCCTTGCAACTCCTTCAGGTACGCCGAGTGCCGGGCGCTGGTTCGGGAGACGAGGGCGACGGCGAATCCTTCGCGGCCGAAGCGGTGGGCGATCGACAGGCCGAGGCCCGGGCCGGCGCCGAGGACGGCGATGACTTTGCGCATGAACTGCTCCTAAGTTGAGAGTGCTCTCAAGTTAGGCATAAGTTGAGGACAGCGTCAACTTTGCTAGGGTGAGGCTGTGCGAAGGGATGCGGAGCTCAATCGGGAGCGGCTGGTGGCAGCGGCTCGGGAGGTGTTCGCCGAGCGCGGGCTGGATGTCGCGCTGGATGCGGTCGCCAAGCGGGCCGGCGTGAGCATCGGCACGCTCTACAACCGCTTCCCCACTCGCAACGACCTTGTTCGCGCGGCGTTCGCCGACAGCGTGGACACGGTCGCGCGACTCGGCGAGCATGCGCTCGGCCTCGAGGATCCGTGGGACGGGTTCGTGTACTTCGTCGAGCAGGTGAGTCAGCTGCAGGCGGCCGATCGTGGGTACAACGAGCTGGCGGCGCGCGGCGTACCGACGTCCGAGGAGCTGGCGCGCGGGTACGACTTGATGAGCCGGATCGTGGCGCGGGCGCGGGAGGGCGGCGTACTGCGGGCGGACTTCACGCTGGAAGACATGGCGTTCGTGACGTGGTCGATCACGCGCACGATCGAAGCCACCGCCAAGACCGGTACGGCGGTCTGGCGGCGACACCTGGCGTTGATTCTGGACGGGTTGCGGGCGTCGGCGGCGCATCCGCTGCCGGTGCCGCCGTTGTCGCGCGAGGAGCTCGCGGACATCTATCGCGGCTGCTGATCGGGTAAACCACGTGAGCGGCTGGACCGGGCCGCCTAAACTTGGTCACGCCATGCCAGATGCCCGGACCGAGTTGTCGAGTCCTCCCCCAGTCCCCGGTCCCTCCCAGGACTCCGCCACGCCTACCCCCGGTCCTGCCGGCGGCGGGCGCACGCCACGTGATGGCGGCGCAGGTGATCGCCCAGCGGGCGGACGCGCGCCCGGCGATCGCGCACAGGCTGGTGATGCCGAGCCTCGGCCGCGGCGCAGGCGTCGGTCCGGTGGGAAGGGCGGCGCGCGGCGCGACGGGGATGCGGCGCGTGGCGAAGCGGCGGTTGCTGAGATCAACCTCGGCGAGGTGGTCGCTCGGCTGAACGAGTTGACGGCGTACGACCGGGAGCAGCTTGGGCGGCGGCTGGAGCGGGTTCGCGGCACGCAGGACGCGGTGAAGCGGGCCGATGCGCTGCAGGGTGTGCTCGGCGCGATCGAGCAGGCCGAACGGCGGGTCGAGTTCCGGCGGAACGCCGTACCGGAGATCACGTATCCGGAAGAGTTGCCGGTCAGCCAGCTGAAGGACGAGATCGCGGCGGCGATCCAGGCGCACCAGGTTGTCATCGTCGCCGGTGAGACCGGGTCGGGGAAGACGACGCAGCTGCCGAAGATTTGCCTCGAGCTCGGTCGCGGGATCCGCGGCATGATCGGGCACACGCAGCCGCGGCGGCTGGCCGCGCGCACGGTGGCGGAGCGGATCGCGTCGGAGCTCGACACCGAGCTCGGCGAGACGATCGGCTTCGCGGTGCGGTTCACCGACAAGGTGAGTGAACGCTCGCTGGTGAAGCTGATGACCGACGGCATCCTGCTGAACGAGCTGCAGCGCGACCGCGACCTGAGCCGGTACGACACGCTCATCATCGACGAGGCGCACGAGCGCAGCCTCAACATCGACTTCATCCTCGGCTACCTGAAGCAGCTGCTCCCCCGGCGACCCGATCTGAAGGTGATCATCACCTCAGCGACGATCGACCCGGAGCGGTTCGCCGAGCACTTCGCGGACAGCAAGGGCACGCCGGCGCCGATCGTCGAGGTGTCCGGCCGGACGTATCCGGTCGAGGTGCGGTACCGGCCGATCAACGATCCCGACGACCCGAGCACGATCGATCGCGACCAGACGCAGGCGATTCTGGATGCCGTCGACGAACTCGAGTACGAGGCGCCGGGCGACGTACTGGTGTTTCTGAGTGGTGAGCGGGAGATCCGGGACACCGCGGACGCACTGAACGACAAGTACGCCGCGCAGCGCGGCCGGCCGGGCGCGGTCGAGGTGCTGCCGTTGTATGCGCGACTGTCGAACGCCGAGCAGCACCGGGTCTTCCAGACCAGCGGCAATCGGCGGATCGTCCTGGCGACCAACGTCGCCGAGACCTCGTTGACCGTGCCCGGCATCAAATACGTGATCGACCCCGGTACGGCGCGGATCTCGCGGTACAGCCATCGGACCAAGGTGCAGCACCTGCCGATCGAGGCGGTCTCGCAGGCCAGCGCGAACCAGCGCAAGGGCCGTTGCGGCCGGACCAGCGACGGTATCTGCATCCGCTTGTACTCCGAGGAGCACTTCGAGAGCCGGGACGAGTTCACCGATCCGGAGATCCTGCGCACGAACCTCGCCTCGGTCATCCTGCAGATGACTGCGATCGGGCTGGGCGACATCGCGGCGTTCCCGTTCATCGACGAGCCGGACAAGCGCAGCATCACCGACGGCCTGCAGCTGCTCACCGAGCTCGGCGCGATCGAGCCGGCCAAGAGCGGTGAGCGGCATCGGCGGCTGACCCCGGTCGGGCGGCAGCTCGCGCAGATCCCGCTCGACCCGCGGCTGGCGCGGATGATCGTCGAGGCGGACAAGCACGCGTGTGTCCGTGAGGTGATGGTGATCGCCGCGGCGCTGTCGATCCAGGACCCGCGGGAGCGGCCGACCGAGGCGCAGGCCCAGGCTCAGCAGGCGCATGCGCGGTTCCGCGATCCGAACAGCGACTTCCTCGGATACCTCAATCTGTGGGCGTATCTGAAGAAGCAGCAGAAGGAGTTGTCGGGCAACCAGTTCCGCCGGATGTGCCGTGGCGAGTACCTGAACTACCTGCGTGTACGTGAGTGGCAGGACATCTTCGCGCAGCTGCGCCAGGTCGCGTCGCAGATCGGCGTCACGCTGAACAGCGGCGAGCCGGCCGATCCGCAGAGCGTGCACATCGCGCTGATGTCCGGGCTGCTGTCGCATCTCGGAATGAAGGATCCGGCGAACCAGAACCAGTACCTCGGTGCTCGCGGAACTCGCTTCGCGATCTTCCCGGGGTCGGGACTGTTCAAGAAGCCGCCGCAGTTCGTGATGGCCGCCGAGCTCGTCGAGACGTCGCGACTGTGGGCCCGCGTGAACGCGAAGATCGAGCCCGAGTGGGCGGAAGATCTCGCGCCGCACCTGATCAAACGGTCGTATTCGGAACCGCACTGGGAACGCAAGGCCGGTGCGGTGATGGCCTACGAGAAGGTCACCCTGTACGGCGTACCGATCGTTGCCCGGCGCAAGGTCAACTACGGCAAGGTCGACCCGGAGGCGTCCCGGGAACTGTTCATCCGGCACGCGCTGGTCGAGGGCGACTGGGACACCCATCACAAGTTCTTCCACGAGAACCGCAAGCTGATCGAGGAAGTCGAGGAGCTCGAGGAGCGCACCCGGCGCCGCGACCTGCTGGTCGACGACGAGACGCTGTTCGCCTTCTACGACGAGCGAATCGGCCCGGAGGTCGTGACCGGCCGGCACTTCGACACCTGGTGGAAGACGGCTCGGCAGCGCGACCCCGACCTGCTCGACTTCGAGCGGTCGCTCGTCGTCCGCGAGGGTGCGGAGGTGAAGGAGGAGGAGTTCCCGCTGCACTGGACGCAGAACGGGATGACCTTCGATCTCACCTATGCCTTCGAGCCCGGTACGGATGCTGACGGCGTGACCGTGCATCTGCCGTTGCTGGTGCTGAACCAGGTGACGGCGGAGGGCTTCGAGTGGAGCGTGCCCGGGTTCCGCGAGGAACTGGTGACGACACTGATCAAATCGTTGCCCAAGGCCATCAGGCGAAACATCGTGCCGGCGCCGGATCACGCGCGGCAGATCCTGCCGTATCTGGATCCCTCGTCCGGGCCGCTCACCACGGCGATGGCGCACGAGCTGCGGAACCTGCGCGAGGTCGTCATCGACGAGAGCGACTGGGACTGGAGCCGGGTGCCGGAGCACCTGCGGATGACGTTCCGGGTGGTCGACGACCAGGGCAAGACGGTGGCCGAGGGCAAGGATCTCGCCAAGCTGAAGGAGCGGCTGAAGCCGAAGACGACGGCTGCGATCTCGAAGGTCGCGGCAAAGGCGGTCAGTGGGCTGGAGCGGTCTGGGCTGACCGACTGGACGTTCGGTGATCTGCCGCGGACGTTCTCCGAGCATCGCAACGGGTTGACGGTGGCCGGGTATCCGGCGCTGGTCGACGAGGGGAAGACGGTCGCGATCCGGTTGCAGGAAACCGAACGCGACCAGGCCGCGGCGATGTGGAACGGTACGCGACGGCTGTTGCTGCTCACGATGCCTTCGGTGATTGACGTCGTACAGCGTCAGTTGACGAGTGCGCAGAAGCTCACGTTGCTGGCTGGGCCGCACCGCAATGTTGGTGAGTTGCTCGACGATGCGATCGCGGCTGCTGTTGATCAGCTGATGGCCGGCGCTAACGGACCGGCTTGGAATCTGACCGCGTTCTCGGTGCTGCGGGACGCCGTACGGTCGGAGCTTGCGGACACGGTGGTCGCGATTCTGCGGCAGGTGGAGCAGGTGCTCGGGCATGCGCGGACGGTGGACAAGGCGATCTCGCGTGCGTCCAGTCCGGCGTTGCTGGCGGCGTTGTCGGATGTCCGCGGTCAGCTGGAGGCGCTGATCAATCCGGGCTTCATCACCCGAACGGGTGCCGCTCGACTGCCGGACTTGATCCGCTATCTGCGCGGGATGGAACAGCGCCTCGACAAGATCGGCGCGAATGCCATGCGCGATCGGTCCGGCATGGCGATCGTGCAGACGCTCACCGAGGAGTACCAGAACCGACTGCGGGCCATCCCGACCGGGAAGTATCCGTCCCCCGAGCTTCTCGAAGTCCGCTGGATGCTGGAGGAGCTCCGCATCAGCCTCTTCGCCCAGACGATCGGTACGCCGTACCCGGTGTCGGAGAAGCGGATCCGCAAAGCCCTCTCCACGGCCTGACCAGACGCGCGGCTAGCTGTTGAGGAGGCGGTGGGCTAGAGCGTGGACGGCGGTTCGGAGTTCTGGGGGGTGGAGGATTTCGAAGGGCCAGGGGATGCGGGTGGTTTGGAAGAGGAGGGGGGCCAGGTCGTTGGCGGCGAAGCGGAGTTCGCAGGTGGTGGTGTCGATGGGGTCGACGATCACTTCTCGGGGCGGGAGGTGGATGCGGGCTGTTTCGGCGTCTATCTGGACTCGGATTCGGGCTACCAGGTTCCAGGGGGCTATGCCGGTGCCTTCGGCTACTAAGTCGAGGGGGTCGGGTGGGTTGGTGTGTTGGTAGCGGATGCCGGTTCGTTGGAGGTGGGTGATGCGGTCTACGCGGAAGGTGCGCCAGGCGTCGCGGTCGCGGTCTCGGGCTACGAGGTACCAGCGGCGGCCGGTGTGGACTATGCGGAGGGGTTCGACGCTGCGGGTGGAGTCGGTGCCGTCGTGGGTGCGGTAGGAGAAGCGGACGCCTTCTATGTCTCGGCAGGCGGCGGCGAGGGTGGTCAGGATGTCGGCGTCGATGGTGGGGAGCTCGCCTTGGGGTAGTTGGGCTACTTGGGCGCTGATCGCGCCGACCTGTTCGCGGAGGCGGGCCGGGAGGACCTGGTTCAGCTTGGTCAGGGCGGAGACGGCTGCTTCTTCGACGCCGGAGACGGTGGTCATCGTGGCGGCGCGGAGGCCGATGGCGACTGCGACTGCTTCTTCATCTTCGAGGAGGAGCGGTGGCAGACGCCCGCCGGGGCCGAGGCGGTAGCCGCCGCCGATGCCGGCTTCGGCGTCGATCGGGTAGCCGAGTGAGCGCAGTCGCGTGACATCACGCCGTACTGTCCGGGGCGTGATGTCCAGCCTGGACGCCAGCTCGGCGCCGTCCCACTGCGGACGCGACTGGAGCAGCGACAGCAGCCGGAGCAACCTCGTCGCGGTATCCATTTCTCCAGTTTGCCTGAACCTGCGGACCGATCCTGTCCGCAGGTCGTCCTACGGTGACGTCATGACCACGACCTTGGAGAACTTGCTGGATCTGTCCGACTTCGCGTGGGGGCGGCTGCGGGCGCGGGTGCAGGGACTGACGGACGAGGAGTACTTCTGGGAGCCGTTCGACGGTTGCTGGAGTGTGCGCAAGACCGACGACGGGCCTGCGATGGAGTCGACGCCGATCCCGCCGGAGCCGGCACCGTTCACGACGCTGGCGTGGCGCATCAGCCATATCGTCGACATCCTTCAGGAGGATCGGACGGCGACGTGGTTCGGGCACGAGGTGGATGCCGCGGACGGTCAGCCGCCGGTACCGGCGTCGGCGGCCGAGGCGTTGACGGGCCTCGATCACTCGTACGACGTCTGGCGGCGGAGGCTGGCGGCGCTGAGCACGGAGGACCTGGACCGGCCGATGGGCGCGATCGCCGGCCAGTACGCCGAGCACAATGGGATGGACTTCGCCCTGCACATCCTCGACGAGCTGATCCACCATGGCGCGGAGGTTGGGACGGTTCGCGACTTCTATCGCGGGCTGCACCCGGAGGACCCGTTCACCGCGGCTCTTGCTGGAGAGGTGACGGCGGCTGAGCGTCCGGGCTTGGTCGCGGAGGCTGCGGCGGCGCAGCGGTGGGACGTCATTCCGCAGCTCGCCGAACTGGGCTTCGGACTCAACGAAAAGACGACCGACGGGTTCACGGCGGCGCACCTGGCCGCGGGGAACGGTTCCCTCGACACAGTGCGGTTCCTGGTCGAGCGGGGAGCCGATCTGTCGATCACGGATCCGCGCTTCAACGCCGACGTACTGGGGTGGGCGAAGTGGTTCAAGCAGGCGGATGTTGTTGCCTACCTCGAAGCATGAAGAAGCCCGCCCCGGCGCCACAGGCCGGGACGGGCGAGGTGTCATCAGCGAACTGCTACTCCAGGCAGATCCGGAACGGGTGTCCGGCCGGATCGGCGTAGATCCGCCAGCCGCGCGCATTGTCGGCCGGAGGTGGGTCGAGCGGGTCCAGCGGCTCCGCTCCGAGGGCGACCACGGTCGCATGGCCACTGGAAAGGTCCTCGACGATGAGGTCGAGGTGGAGATCCTGCGCATCGGTGCCGGGCCACGTGGCCGGCAAGTACTCCTCCGAGCGCCGGAAGGCCAGCGTCGTGAACCCGAGCGACGAGCCGGGGCCGGTCAGGCTCCGCCAGTCGTCGTCACCGTTCTCGTCGATGTCCAGCCCCAGCAGCGCCGAGTAGAACCGGGCGAGCTCCAGCGGATCCGGGCAATCCAGAACCACCGAGCCGAGCCGCCCGGCAGTACTGCCCGGCTGCTCTGCCACCTGCGTCATCTGTCCTCCAGCTTCGTCACTTCGACTGCCTGCTCCTGTCGGAACAGGACCTACGGGCCTCTCTGGTCGGAAGGCCCGGCCGCCTACGATGACAGGTCGATGGGACAGTTCGCACCTTTCGACACGCCTGCTTGACCGGTCAGGGAGCTGGCAGCGGCGACGTGCATCGTCTTGACGGGGAGAGCGCCTGCCCGAACACTTTCGGTCATGAAGCGACTACTCCGCCCCCGTCGTCCTTTGACCGGTCTCCTGACCGCCGCCCTCCTGACAGCGCCGCTCTTCGCCGTACCGGCCGCAGCACAGCCGGCCGCGGCACCCGCGCTGATCCCGAAGCCCGTCTCCCAACGAGCGCTCTCCGGTGAGACGTTCACGCTGCGGTCGTGGACGACCATCGGCGTCGTCACCAGCTCGAAGGCCCGCAAGGCCGCGTACGGCGTCGCCGAGCGGCTGTCCGCTCAGCTGCGGCGTACCACCGGCTATCCGATCCCCGTCGTACCGGCTGTTGGCACGATCCGCCTCTCGACCAATGGCCCGAGCTCGCTCGGCGCGGAGGGCTACCAGCTTCGCGTCGACCACGCGGCCGTCACTATCACGGCGGCGACGCCGGAGGGACTGTTCCGCGGCGTCACCACCCTGCGGCAGCTGCTGCCGGCCAAGGTGGAAGCGTCGACCCGCCAGGCCGGTCCCTGGAAGATCGCCGGTACCGAGATCTCCGACTCCCCTCGCTTCGCCTACCGCGGCACCATGCTCGACGTCTCCCGGCACTTCTTCTCGGTGGCCGAGGTCAAGCGGTACATCGATCTCGCGTCGCTCTACAAGCTCAACAAGCTGCATCTGCACCTGGCCGACGACCAGGGCTGGCGAGTCCAGGTCGACAGCTGGCCGCGACTGACGACGTACGGCGGCAGCCTGGAGGTCGACGGTACGCCGGGCGGCCACTACACGAAGGCCGACTTCGCGGAGATCGTGAAGTACGCCGCAGAGCGCTATCTCACCGTGATCCCGGAGATCGACACCCCCGGGCACACGAACGCCGCACTCGCGTCGTACGCCGACCTGAACTGCGACGGGATCGCCCCGCCGCTCTACACGGGCACCGACGTGGGCTTCAGCTCCCTGTGTGTCGGCAAGGAGCTCACCTACTCGTTCCTCGACGACGTGTTCCGCGAGGTCGGCGCACAAGCGCCGGGCGACATTCTGCACCTGGGCGGCGACGAGGCGCACTCGACGCCGCACCAGGACTACGTGACTTTTGTGAACAAGGCCACTGCGCTGGTCACCAAGCACGGCAAGCGGGTGATGGGCTGGCAGGAGATCGCCGACACCACGCTGCCGGCCGGGAGCATCGCGCAGTACTGGGGCACTGACGACGACCGCTCCCGTGAGCTCGCCCGGAAGGCGGCCGCCCAGGGCGCGCAGGTGGTCATGTCGCCGGCCAACCGCGCCTACCTCGACATGAAGTACGACGACAGCACGCCGTACGGGCAGGACTGGGCGGGGCTGGTGAGCGTCAAGGACTCGTACAACTGGAACCCGACCACGCTGATCCCGAACCTGCCGGCGAGCGCTGTCGCGGGCGTCGAGGCGCCGCTGTGGTCGGAGACGCTGGACAACCTCGACAAGGTCGAGTTCATGGCGTTTCCGCGGCTGCCGGGTATCGCCGAGCTCGGATGGTCATCCGCTTCGGCGCTCGACTGGACGACGTACCAGGACCGGTTGGCGGGGCAGGGCTCGCGCTGGGACGTGCTGAGCGTGAACTTCTACCGAGCGCCGGAGATCGCCTGGCGCTAGTCAGCTGAGGACGCGGTCGAGCAGCCAGGCGGTGGACTCGTCCAGGTCCTGCTCGGCGATCGTGTGGTGCGTCGCGTCCCCGTCCGGGGTCGCGCGCACCTCCAGCCGGTAGACGTACCTGTCCGGCTGCGGACGGCCGGTGCCGAGCTCGGCGCTCTCGAGCGCCTGGAGGGCCGCCTCCAGCCGCTCTGCGTCGGGCTGGGCGCTCGTGTCGAGCTCGCCCTGGGCGACGAGCCCGGCGAACCCTCCACTGCGGGTCACGGTGACGATCAACAGCTGCTCCTCGGGGCGGTCGGGGCACCACGATTGCGTGCCGTGCAACGAATGTCCAGAGTCGCGCGACACGCCGAGAAATTCGATCATCAACGCGCGCCCATTACCCGGCGTACAGGGCACTTTGTCTCACGTTGCCATCGTCTCCACCATGCTCCGGACGACGAATCAGCAGGTCGGCGCGGGATTCGGGGTGTTCCGAGCGGCTCACGGCAGGGATCCGGCGGGTGAATCCGCGTGAACACGGAGCGTGGCACCCGGCGACAATCAGCGACACGTGTTCTCGATCACCCCTTCCCCGCGGCTCCAGATCGGCTACAGTTGTCGCGTTGCAGTTTTGGACTCCCACTGACTTTCGCTGTGCTGTACGGCCGGTTTCGTCGTCTGGGGCCTTTCGGCGACACGCGGTTCATGAGGTGTGGATCGCGTCTTGTTACAAGCCATCAAGGAGATAGACAACAATGGCTGTCGGTACTGTCAAGTGGTTCAACGCTGACAAGGGCTTCGGCTTCATCACCCCGGATGACGGTGGCGCGGACGTGTTCGCGCACTACTCGGCCATCCAGACCTCGGGCTTCCGCTCGCTGGACGAGAACCAGCGCGTCGAGTTCGAGATCACCCAGGGCCAGAAGGGCCTTCAGGCGGAGAACATCCGCCCGATCTGATCTTCGGATCAAGCTCTTCTGAACTGAGTCAGGGCCACACATCTTCGGATGTGTGGCCCTTTCCTCGTTCCGGGTCCGGCGATTGCCGCAAAGGCGTCAGCGGAATCGGGGAATGACCTCGGCCGCGACCTGTTCGAGCACGTCTTCGCTGCCGGCGTAAACGCCTTCGGCGCGCGGCCAGTGGGTGATGACGTCGGTGAATCCGAGGGCGGCGGCGCGGCCGACGATGTCCTCGAAGGCTGCGACGCTGGACAAGGCATAGGCGCCGTTGTCGATCGAGAGATAGCGGTCGAACGGGCGCTGCTCCCCCGCTGCGGCCAAAACGTCGTCCAGGCGGTGCGTGAGGTCCGTGACCGTGGCGAACCAGCTGTCGAGATCGTCGGCGCGACCGCCGGTGGTGACCCAGCCGGCGCCGTACCGGGCGGCCAGGCGGAGCGAGCGCGGGCCGTTGGCGGCCATCACGAATGGGACGCGCGGCTGCTGGACGCAGCCGGGGAGAGTGCGGCCGTTGCGGACCTCGAAGTACTCGCCCTTGTAGTCGACGCCGTCCGTGGTGAGCAGGGTGTCCAGCAGCTCGACGAACTCGGTGAGCCGGTCGACCTTCTGCCGCGGGGAGAGCTCCGAGCCGCCCTGGATGGTGGTGTCGATACCGCCGCCGGCGCCGATGCCGCAGAGGAAACGGCCGTCGGAGATGTCGTCGACGGCCAGGATCTCGCGGGTCAGGGCGAGCGGGTGCCGGAAGTTCGGCGAGGTGACGAAGGTGCCGAGCTTGATCGTGGACGTCGCCAGTGCCGCCGCGGTCAGCGTGGGCGTCGTCCCGTACCAGGGTGAGTCCTGGAGGCCGCCCCAGGTCAGGTGGTCGTAGGTCCAAGCATGGTCGAAGCCGAGCTCCTCGGCGCCTCGCCAGCGCCGCTCTGCTTCCTTCCACCGGTACTCCGGCAGGATCGTGATCCCGAATCGCATGCTCGCACCCTACCGAGCCGGGAATAGATGAACGCTCAACTACATTGATCTCTGACATGACTACCCCGGTGCTGTACCTGAGCCACGGCGCTCCCCCGCTCGCCGACGACCGCCGCTGGACCGCCGAGCTGGCCGGCGTCGCGGCCGGACTCGAGCGCCCGACCGCGATCCTGATCGTCTCCGCCCATTGGGAGGCCGCCCCGCTCACCCTCGCGGCCACCGAGACCGTGCCGCTGCTCTACGACTTCGGCGGCTTCCCGGAGCGCTACTACCAGGTCCAGTACGCCGCTCCCGGCGCCCCGCAGCTCGCCGACCAGGTCCGCAAGCTCCTGCACTCCCCCGGTACGCCGGTCTACGACGACCCGACCCGCGGTCTCGACCACGGCGCCTACGTCCCGCTGAAGGAGATGTACCCCGACGCCGACATCCCGGTGCTGCAGGTGTCGATGCCGACCCTCGATCCGACCGAGCTCTTCCGCATCGGCGAGAAGCTCGCGCCCCTGCGCGACCAAGGCGTCTTGATCATCGGCAGCGGCTTCACCACGCACAACCTGCGCGAGATCAACTTCCCCGCCGGCACCGACGCCCCCGCCCCGAACTGGTCGATCGAGTTCGACGACTGGACCCGCCGCGCCTTGCAGTCCCAGGACGTCGACTCCCTCATCGACTTCCTCCACAAGGCCCCCGCCGCCACCATCGCCCACCCGCGCACCGAGCACTTCGCCCCGCTCTTCGTCACCCTCGGCGCCGCCGCCCACGAGCTGTCCACCGCCAACTCCGTCATCGACGGCTTCTGGTACGGCTTGTCCAAGCGTTCCTGGCAGATCGGCTAGGGAAAAGAAGTACGATCTTGCCTAGAGGAGGTAGGTATGTCAGCCCTTGAGCACGAGCCCTATTTCGATCCATTGGTCGATCTGGACGGCCTGTGGACCGTGGAATTGGCGGCGCGTCACCTGCCCATCGACGGGATGCCGCCCGCGCGGTACGAGGCAGTAGAGGGAAGGCTCCGAATGAGTCCCCGTGAGGGAAGCGCCAACAGCTGGGCCACGGCCCAGCTCATCGGCCTGTTGCAACCGTCGGCACGGTCTGCGGGACACGCGTTGTACACGGCGCTCAATGTCCGGACCGGGATCAACGGGTGGATCGAGCCCGATTTGGTGCTTCTCAAGAGCCCGGCCAGGAATCAGACCTGGTTCGAGCCTGAGCAAGTGCTGTGCCCCATCGAGATCATTTCCCCGTCCTCCCATCACAGGGATCGGATCGACAAGCCGGCCATCTGCGCCGCGCTCGGCATTCCGTTCTATCTGCACGTGCAGGTTTGGCGGGGTGAGGTGGAACTGGAGTTGCTGCAGCTCGGCTCCGGCGGTCGGTACATCACTCAGGCGCGGGCACGCTCCGGTGAGCTGTTCGAGACCGCTGAGCCGTTCCCGATGAGCTTCGACCCGGCGGAGCTTCTCGAGCCCTAGGGAACGGGCGTCGGGAAGGTGGCGATGGCTTCGCAGCCGATGCTGGCTAGCCAGACGGTGCCGTTGTGTTCGCGGACGCCGGTGGGCATGCGGAAGTCGGGGTGGGTGCCGCGGAGGTCGTGGACGAGGGTGCCTGATTCGTCGTAGGCCTGGAGTTCGATGATGTCGGCGGGCTTGGGCTGGAGGGCGTCGGGGAGGGCCCAGACGAGCTTGCGGAGGATGGGGGGCTTCGGGAGCAGGAGGTCGAGGAGCGCGTTGCGAGGTGAGCCGATGGTGACCCAGATCAGGCCGTCGGAACCGCGGGAGATGTTGTCGGGCAGGCCGGGGACGCGGGTCAGTACGTCGGGCTGCGCGTTCGGCGTACCGAGGTCGAGTTTGTAGACGGCGTACGTCGCGGTCTCGGCCCAGTAGAGCGTTTGGTGGTCGGCGCTGAGGGCGACGCCGTTGGGGAAGGCCCGGTTGGCCGCCAGGCGGGTGACCTTGCCGTCCGGGGTGAGGCGGTAGACGCTGCCGGTGGCCGAGTGCTCGAGCAGGTCGCCCTTCCAGTTCTCGAAGCCGAACCGGGTGGACGAGTCGGTGAAGTAGATCGTGCCCTCGGGGGCGACGGCGGCGTTGTTGCAGAAGCGCATCGGGCGGCCGTCGATCTCGGCCAGCAGGGTTGCGACGCGGCCGTCCTTGTCCAGCGTGAGCAGACCGCGGTTGGCGTCGCAGATCAGCACCTTGCCGTCGGGCAGCCACTCCAGGCCGAGCGGGCGGCCGCCCGTGTCCGCGAGCGTGCTGATCGTCGTACCGTCGGCGCTGACCCGCAGAATGCGGCCGTCCTGCAGGCCGGTCAGCACACTGCCGTCCTCGTCGATCAACGCGTCCTCAGGCCCATGACCCGGTACGGCGACCGTCGTCACGTCGAGGCTTGCCGGATGACGAACCGCGTCGGCGGGCGGCGGGGTCCAGCGCACGGGGGCGATCGAAGCCTTCATGCCCAGACTCTACAAGGCGTCAGAACCCAAGCACACAACGCAACATCCCGGACCGGCCACGAGGGCCGGCCCGGGATGAACTGCGTCAATCAGAAGATGACTTCGCCGCGGGCACGCCGCGCGCGGAGCTTCTCCAGTGCCTCTTCGAGGATCTCGGCCGCCTCCGTCTCGGAGCGCCGCTCCTTCACGTAGGCCAGGTGCGTCTTGTACGGCTCGATCTTCACCGGCGGCGGCGGGTTGTTCACATCGGTGCTGGTCGGCAGACCGCACCGCGGACAGTCCCACGCCTCCGGGACGGCTGCCTCGACGGCGAAGACGGTCGCGGTCTCGTGCCCGTTGGCACAGAAGAACACGACACGCTGCCGGGGCGCGGTGTCGCCGCGCTCCGCTTCGCCCATCGGGCCGGCACCGACCCGGCTGCCACGAATCGCACTACCACCACCAGCCACGGGTCCCTACCCCCTCAGCCGATTTTGTAGAGCAGGCCGAGCGCGACGATGGAGGCGAACCAGATCAGGCCGACGCCGATCGTGATGCGGTCCAGGTTTCGCTCGGCGACCGAGGAGCCGCCCAGGCTGGACGACACTCCACCACCGAACAGGTCGGACAGACCGCCACCGCGGCCTTTGTGCAGCAGCACGAGCAGCGTGAGGATGAGGCTGCAGATGAGCACGACGATCGAGAAAGCGAGGATCACGAGGAGTAGCCTAACTGAAGGTCCAGGTAACGGCAGATGCCGGCGAACTCGTCCACCTGGAGGCTCGCGCCCCCGACCAGACAGCCGTCGACATCAGGTTGGGCCATGATGCCACCTGCGCTGGCCATCTTCACCGATCCGCCGTAAAGAATCCGTACCGAGTCGGCCACCGACGGTGAAATCGTCTCCTCGATCCGCGCGCGGATCGCCGAGTTGACCTCCTGGGCGTCCTCCGGGGTCGCGACCTCACCGGTCCCGATCGCCCAGACCGGCTCGTAGGCGATGACGACCTTGCGGACGTCGTCCTGCTTCAGGCCGGCCAGCCCGGCGTCGACCTGGGCCAGCACGTGCTCGACCTGGCCGTTCTCCTTGCGGATCTCCAGCCCTTCCCCGACACACATGATCGGGACCAGGCCGGCCTCGAGCGCCTTGGCGGTCTTGGCGTTGACCAGCGCGTCGTCCTCGCCGTGGTACTGCCGGCGCTCCGAGTGCCCGGTCAGCACGTAGGTGCAGCCGAGCTTGCTCAGCATCGCCGCCGAGATCTCTCCGGTGTAGGCGCCGGAGTCCTTCGTCGACACGTCCTGCGCGCCGTACTTGATCTTCATCCGGTCACCGTCGACCAGCGTCTGCACGCTGCGGATGTCGGTGAACGGCGGCAGCACCGCGACCTCGACGCGCTCGAAGTCGTGCTTCTTGTCCTGCAGCGTCCACGACAGCTTCTGCAGCAGGTGCACGGCCTCAACATGGTTGAGGTTCATCTTCCAGTTGCCCGCCATCAACGGCGTACGGGCTTCTGCCATGTGTGATCAGTCCTCTTCCAGTACGGCGAGTCCCGGGAGCTCCTTGCCCTCCAGGTACTCGAGGGACGCGCCGCCACCGGTGGAGATGTGGCCGAACGCATCGTCGGCGAAGCCTAGCTGCCGGACGGCGGCCGCGGAGTCACCGCCACCGACGACACTCAGGCCATCCACCTCGGTCAACGCCTGTGCGACGGCCTTGGTTCCGCCCGCGAAGGCTGCCATCTCGAAGACGCCCATCGGGCCGTTCCAGAACACGGTCTTCGCGGCCCCGACCTCGGCGGCGAACGCCTTGGCCGAGTCCGGGCCGATGTCCAGACCGAGCTGGTCGGCGGGGATCGCGTCGGCCGCCACCACGGTGGCCGGGGAGTCGGCCTTGAACTCGGGCGCGACCACGATGTCGGTCGGCAGCACGATCTTGTCGCCGGCCTCCTTCAGATAGCCGCGGACGATGTCGAGCTGGTCCTCCTCGAGCAGGCTCTTGCCGACCTCGTGGCCCTGCGCCTTCAGGAAGGTGAAGACCATGCCGCCGCCGATCAGCAGCTTGTCGGCCTTGGCCAGGAGGTTGTCGATCACCGCGAGCTTGTCGGAGACCTTCGCGCCACCGAGCACGACGACGTACGGGCGGGCCGGCTCCTCGGTCAGCTTCTTCAGTACGTCGACCTCCGCCAGCACCAGGCCACCGGCCGCGTGCGGAAGCTTGCGGGCGACGTCGTACACCGAGGCCTGCTTGCGGTGCACGACACCGAAGCCGTCGCTGACGAACACGTCGGCGAGCGCCGAGAGCTCCTCGGCCAGCTGGTCGCGCTGCGCCTCGTCCTTGCTCTCCTCGCGCGGGTCGTACCGCACGTTCTCGAGCAGCAGGACCTCACCCTCGTCCAGCTCCTGTACGGCGGACTGTGCCGAATCGCCGGTCACGTCGGTCGCGAACTGCACGGTGATGCCCTCGGGCGCCAGCAGCTCGCCGAGCCGCTTCGCGACCGGGGCCAGCGTGAACTCCGGGTTCGGGGTGCCCTTCGGGCGGCCGAGGTGCGCGGTCACGATCACCTTGGCGCCGGCCTTGGCCAGCTTCACCAGCGTCGGCAGCGAGGCGCGGATCCGGCCGTCGTCGCCGATCACGTCGTTCTTGATCGGCACGTTCAGGTCGGAGCGGACGAGCACCCGCCGGCCGGCCAGGTCGCCGAGATCTTCGATGGTCTTCACGGTTCAGGGGTTCCTGTCTACGAAACAGGCATGCGCCCGAAGGAGGACACCAGGGTCACCCTCGAGCGCATGCCGGGACGAAACGTCAGAGCGACTTGCCGACGTAGTTGACCAGGTCGACGAGGCGGTTGGAGTAGCCCCACTCGTTGTCGTACCAGCCGACGACCTTGACCTGGTTGCCCAGGACCTTGGTCAGGCCGGCGTCGAAGATGCAGGAGGCCGGGTCGGTGACGATGTCGCTCGACACGATCGGGTCCTCGGTGTACCGCAGGTAGCCCTTGAGCGCACCCTCGGCAGCGGCCTTGACGGCGGCGTTGACCTCTTCGACCGAGGTCTCGCGGCCGACGTTGACGGTCAGGTCGGTGGCGGAGCCGGTCGGGACCGGGACGCGCAGCGCGTAGCCGTCCAGCTTGCCCTTGAGCTCCGGCAGGACCAGGCCGATCGCCTTGGCGGCGCCGGTGGAGGTCGGGACCACGTTCAGCGCGGCGGCGCGGGCGCGACGCAGGTCGCTGTGCGGGCCGTCCTGCAGGTTCTGGTCCTGGGTGTAGGCGTGCACCGTCGTCATCAGGCCCTGCTGGATGACGAACTCGTCGTGGATGGCCTTGGCCATCGGGGCGAGGCAGTTGGTGGTGCAGGACGCGTTCGAGATCACGGTGTGCTTCTCGGCGTCGTACAGCTCGTGGTTCACACCCATGACGACGGTGAGGTCCTCGTTCTTCGCCGGGGCGGAGATGATGACCTTCTTGGCGCCGTTGTCGGCGTGCGTCTTGGCCTTGGTGGCGTCGGTGAAGAAACCGGTCGACTCGATCACGATGTCGGCGCCGACGTCGGACCACTTCAGGTTGGCGGGGTCGCGCTCGGCGAACGCCTTGAAGCTGTGGTCGCCGACCGAGATGTCGGTGTCGGTCGCGGAGACCTCACCGGGGAAGCGGCCCAGGATCGAGTCGTACTTGAGCAGGTGGGCGAGGGTCTGGTTGTCGGTCAGGTCGTTGACGGCGACGACCTCGATGTCGGCACCGGACGCCTGCACGGCGCGGAAGAAGTTGCGGCCGATGCGGCCGAAGCCGTTGATACCTACGCGTACGGTCACGGGACTACGTCTCCTCGAACTAGCGATCCAGCATGCTCTTCACCCCGAACATTAGCCCAACCGCCCACTCGGCCAACTGGTGCTATCCACAGCAGACCACCCTGACCGGCCGGTAGGTCGTGGTCCAGACCACCACACAGCGAAAGGCCCCGGAAACTCTCCGGGGCCTTTCGGTGAATACCAGTTGTGCCGCTGGTGAGGGTTACGCCGGGTCGAGCATCTCCGGCGTGAGGTTCGCCTCGGTGTTCGGGATGCCGAGGTCGCTGGCGCGCTTGTCGGCCATCGCCAGCAGGCGGCGGATCCGGCCGGCCACCGCGTCCTTGGTCAGCGCCGGCTCGTGCAGCTGACCGAGCTCCTCGAGGCTGGCCTGCTTGTGCTCCAGCCGCAGCTTGCCGGCCACCTGCAGATGATCCGGTACGTCGTCGCCCAGGATCTCGAGTGCCCGCTCGACCCGGGCACCCGCGGCGACCGCGGCCCGGGCGGACCGGCGCAGGTTCGCGTCGTCGAAGTTCGCCAGCCGGTTGGCCGTCGCGCGCACCTCGCGGCGCATCCGGCGCTCTTCCCAGGCCAGCACCGACTCGTGCGCACCGAGCCGCGTCAGCAGCGCGCCGATGGCGTCGCCGTCGCGGATCACCACACGGTCGACGTTGCGCACCTCACGAGCCTTGGAGCCGATCCCCAGCCGGCGGGCGGCACCCACCAGCGCAAGAGCGGCCTCGGGGCCGGGGCAGGTCACCTCGAGCGAGGACGATCGGCCCGGCTCGGTCAGCGAGCCGTGCGCCAGGAACGCACCCCGCCAGGCGGCGACGGCGTCACACGAAGCGCCGGACACCACCGCCGGCGGCAGTCCGCGAACGGGACGGCCGCGGTTGTCGACGAGGCCGGTCTGCCGGGCCAGCGCATCGCCGTCGCGGACGACGCGGACGACGTACTTGGTCTGCTTCCGGATTCCGGACGGGGAGATCACCACCACGTCCGACGGATGCCCGAAGATCTCGGCGATGTCCTTGCGCAACCGGCGCGCGGCGGCGCCACTGTCCAGCTCGGCCTCGACGACGATCCGGCCGGAGACCAGGTGCAGCCCACCCGCGAAGCGCAGCACGGACGACACCTCGGCCTTGCGGCAACAGGGTTTCGTGACCTGAATGCTGGTCAACTCGGACTTCACCTGTGCTGTCATCGCCATAGAAGGCATCCTCCCACCGTTGTCAAAGACCCTCCCACCGAACCCTCAACTCCACACCGGCGAATTGCGTTACGGATGGCTGCAACCTTGTCCGGCGCGGGGTGCGTTCCTTCCGCGACAGCACGAGAGGAGGGGTATGAGAGCACGAGACGACGCCGAGTTCACCGAGTTCGCCGCGACGATGGTCCGGCCGCTGCGGCGTACGGCGTACCTGATGTGCGGCGACTGGCATCGCGCGGAGGACGCGGCCCAGGACGCCCTGGTGAAGGTGTACCGCCGCTGGAACCGGATCGAACGGCGTGAAGGGGTGCGCAGTTACGCCCACCGGGCGGTGGTGACCTCGGTCCTCGACCAGGCCCGCAAGCCATGGCGGCGGGAGCACTCGGGTGACTCCGACGAGAGCGCCCTGGTCGAGCCCGACATCGGCGGACCGGTCGACAACCGCCTGCTGGTGATCAAGGCGCTGGCCCAGCTTGCGCCCAGCCAGCGCGCCTGCGTCGTCCTGCGCTACTACAACGACCTCAGCGTGGAGGAGACCGCCGACATCCTCGGCGTCAGCCAGGGCGGTGTGAAGAGCCAGACCTCCCGCGGCCTCGACCGCCTCCGCGAACTACTCGGCCACACCGAAAGGAGCGCCTTGTGAGCAACGACATCGAACGAATGCTGATCGCCGCCGCCGACGACAGCGACCAGCCTCTGCACACCGACGTCGACCAGATCCTGGCTCGCGGACGGCGCTCTGTTCGCCGTACCCGGATCGCCGTCGGCGCCACCACCGTCCTGACCACGTTGGCCGTGATCGGCGGCGCGACCGTCTGGTCGAACACCCTGCACCAGAGCGACGGCCTGGCCGGTACGCCGAAGGGCGAGACCATCAGCGTCGACCCGAAGACCGGGAAGGTCGTCGACAACGAGACCCGTACGACGGCCCAGGCGCCACCGCCGGTCAGCCCGCTGTCCGATGCCGAAGTGCTGAAGCGCTGCAGCCCCCTCGCCTCGCGCATCGTGAACAAGACGGCCACCGACAACGCCGGACCGGTGGACGCCCGCTGGAAGGTGATCCTCAAGAGCGGCGACCAGCAGCACCTGAACGCGCTGTTCCTGGCACCCGACAAGTCGGTGGTCTTCAGCTGCACGATGCAGGACGCGAAGCGTGGGCGGGCCTTCGGGCGGCACAGCACCGTCGACCCCGGGCCGGACAATGCGGGCCAGCTTCCCAGCGGGCCGCAGGCCGCGGCGGCCGGCGTCATGATTCCGGCCGACGGTGTCAGTCAGGTGCTGGTGAACCTGTCCGGTGAGAAGGCGCCGCGGCAGGCGCTCGTCGCGCCAGGTGGCTTTTACACGCTCGGCTACCCCGACTGGTTCACGTCGGACAAGTCCAACTACGACCCGAAGCTGGGCCAGTTCATCCCGGCCATCCAGCGGATCCGGGCGTACGACGCGAACGGCAAGCGGCTGTATGAGTGGAAGTACACCAAGCCCGAGCCGCCGGAGCAGATTCCCCCGAGCGTGAAGATCAAGACGGCGGCGCCGGTCGAGCCGCGGACCGTGCTGACGAAGGACCCGGAGAACGGGAAGCCGCTGACCGTCGTACCGTTCAGCCCGTTGAGCGATCAGCAGGTCCGCACCGAATGCAAGCAGCCGGACGACGCGTTCTTCAACGGTGGCGGTTCCAAGGACCCCGTGGACCAGCGGCCGTACGACGCCGGCCGGATCAATCCGGACTGGAAGGTCGCACTGAAGGTCGGGAGCGACAAGCGGTTCACAGCCCTGCTGGTCTCCCCCGGCGAGAACGTCGTCGCCTGGTGCTACCGCGCCGAGCAGAACGCCTACGACTACACGCGCCACGGCGTGCAGGCTGATGGAACGTTCGGCGATCCGGCCAAGGAATCGTTCAGCATGTGGGCGATGGTCCCGAACGGCGTCGCACAAATCATCGTGGACCTGCCGACCGGACCGGTGCGCGCCGCGATCTCGAACGGCTACTACCTGTGGGGCACCACCGGTGGCAGCGAGAACTTCAAGCAGGTTCGAGTACGTGGGTACGACGCGGACGCCAAGCTGGTCTACGACCAGAAGATCACGGTGGACGCGAGCTAGACCAACAGCTCACGGTAGACCTTCGTGAGTTTGTCGGGAGCGTGATGAAGGTGCTGGTCGTCGTCGGCAATGTCGGCGACGACCAGTTCGGCGCCCAGGGACTGCGCCGTACGGCGCAGGGAGTCGGGGTCGGGAACGTGGCCTTCGTCGGCGAGGACCACGTCGATGCGGAGGTCCGGGGCGTGGGCGGCGAGGACCTCGAGGTGGGTCTCGGGCGAGAAGCCGTCGGTCTCGCCTTTTTGCTCGCCCAGGTTGAGGGTGAGCAGGCGGCGGGCGCTGGTCTGCTCGAGGCCGCGGCAGAGCGCGGGGACGAGCAGGTTCGGGATGACCGAGGTGAACCACGAGCCTGGACCGACCACGACCCAGTCGGCTTCCGCGATGGCCACCAGGGCCTCGGGGCAGGCCGGCGGATCGGCCGGGTCGAGGGCCACGTCGACGACATGGCCCTCGGTGGTGGCGACTTCGGCCTGGCCGCGGATCTCGGTCATCGCCTCCGGGTGGTCCGGGTCGAGCCCGATCACGCGGGCGGTGATGTCCAGCGGTACGGCGGACATCGGCAGCACTCGGCCTTGAGCACCGAGCAGGCGGCCGACCCAGTCCAGGCCTTCGACTGCCTCACCCAGCAGCTCCCACAGGGCAACGATCAGCAGGTTGCCGACCGCATGGTCGTGCAGCTCGCCGTTGCTGCGAAAGCGGTGCTGCAGAACGTCGGCCCAGGTGCGGCCCCACTCGTCGTCACGACACAGCGCGGCGAGAGCCATCCGCAGGTCACCCGGCGGCAGCACTCCCAGCTCCTGGCGCAGCCGGCCGGACGAGCCGCCGTTGTCGGCAACCGTCACGATCGCCGTCAGCTGATCGGTGACATGACGCAGCGCTGACAGCGAAGCCGCCAAGCCGTGTCCCCCACCCAGCGCCACGACATGTGGGGCCCTCCGCGGGGAGCCGTGGTTCACTCGCGACCGAGATCTCTGTGGACGACCAACGTCGGTGACCCCTTCTCGCGCAGTCTCCGGGCGATCTCTTCGGACATCGCGACGCTGCGGTGCTTACCCCCGGTGCAGCCGATCGCGACGGTGACGAAGCGCTTGCCCTCGTTCAGGTAGCCGGTCCGCAGGGTGTCCAGCACGTCCACGTAGTTCTGCAGGAACTGCTGGGCCAGCGGATGGCCGAGGACGAAGTCTGACACAGGCTTGTCCTGCCCGGTCATCGGGCGCAGGTCGGGCTGCCAGTACGGATTCGGGATGAACCGCATGTCCGCGACCACGTCGGCGTCGACCGGGATGCCGTACTTGAATCCGAACGAGACCACGGTGGCCCGGAGCTCGGCGTTCTCCTCGTCACCGAAGGCGTTCACGATCTTCGCGGCGAGCTGGTGGACGTTCATGTTCGAGGTGTCGATGACCAGGTCGGCGCCGGCCCGGATGTCGCCGAGCAGCTCGCGCTCGCGCTGGATGCCGGTCAGTAGCCGGCCCTCGCCCTGCAACGGGTGCGGCCGGCGGACGCCCTCCTGGCGGCGGACGATCACGTCGTCCGAGGCCTCCAGGAACAGCGTCAGCGGCCGGTAGCCCTTGACCCGCAGGTCGTGCAGCGCGGAGCTCAACTCGTCGAAGAACATCCCGGTCCGGACGTCGACGACGACCGCCAGCCGCGGCTGCGTCCCGGTCCCGATGGTCTGCTCGACCATGGTGGTGAGGAACATCGGCGGCAGGTTGTCGACCACGAACCAGCCGAGGTCCTCCAGCACGTCCGCAACCGAACTCCGTCCCGCGCCGGACATCCCGGTGACGATGATCAGGTTGCCGCTCGTGTCGTCCATCAGTTCTCAGTTCTCCCTGGATCCCCGTTGGACGCCCCGGCCACCGGGACGTCGTCGTCCAGTATCTCGCCTGTGGCCATGTTCACCGACGGCGCCCGGCCGGATTCGGCCTTCGTTGCGGCGGTGTTCACCGCGATGACCACGGACTCCGCCGTACGGCGGCCGAAACCGGGCAGCTCGGCGACCTCGTCGACGGTGGCCTGGCGCAGCTTCTTCAGCGAACCGAAGTGCCGCAGCAGCGTCTTGCGCCGCACCTCCCCCAACCCCGGTACGTCGTCCAGCACGCTCTCGACCATGCTCTTCGAGCGCCGGTTCCGGTGATGCGTGATCGCGAACCGGTGCGCCTCGTCGCGCAAGCGCTGCAGCAGATACAGCCCTTCGGAGGTCCGGGAGAAGATCACCGGATCTTCTTCGTCCGGGATCCAGACCTCCTCCAGCCGCTTGGCCAGGCCGCAGATCGGGATGTCGCCGAGGCCCAGCTCATCGAGCGCCTGCCGCGCCGCAGCGACCTGCGGCGGACCGCCGTCGACCACGACCAGCCCTGGCGTGTAGGCGAACTTCTTCGCCCGGCCGGTCTCCGGATCGACCAGGTACGCCGTCGGGTCCTCGCCGTCGGGAATACCGGCCCGGTCCTCGAGCATCCGCTTGAACCGCCGGGTCAGCACCTCGGCGATCGAGGCCACGTCGTTCTGCCCCTCGACGCCCTTGATCACGAACCGGCGGTACTCGCTCTTCCGCGGCAGGCCGTCCTCGAAGACCACCATCGAGGCGACCACCTCGGTGCCCTGCAGGTTCGAGACGTCGTAGCACTCCATCCGCAGCGGCGCCTCGGGCAGGTCGAGGCCGGCCTGGATCTCCTCCAGCGCCTGGTTGCGGGTGGTCAGATCGCTGGCCCGCTTGGTCTTGTGCATGGTCAGCGTCTGCAGCGCGTTGCGCTCGACGGTCTCCATCAGCGCCTTCTTGTCGCCGCGTTGCGGGACCCGGATCGCCACCCGCGAGCCACGGGTTCCCTCCAGCCACTCGGTCAGCGCCTCGGCATCGTCGGGCACGACCGGGACCAGAATCTCGCGCGGGATCGCGTCGCCGGAATCACCAGCGTACGTCTGCTGGATGAACCGCGAGACCAGGTCGCCGGTCGTCGCCGTACCGTCGGCCTTGTCGGCGATCCAGCCGCGCTCACCGCGGATCCGGCCGCCGCGGACGTAGAAGATCTGGACGGCGACCTCGAGCGGGTCCTCGCTGAGCGCGATCACGTCCGTGTCGGTGCCGTCGCCGAGGACGACCGCGTTCTTCGCCAGCGCCTTCTCGAGGGCGGCGAGGTCGTCGCGGATCTTGGCGGCTCGCTCGTACTCCAGCTCGGCGGCCGCGGCCTTCATCTCCTGCTGCAGGCGGCGCACGTACGTCGTCGTCTGGCCGGAGAGGAACGCGGAGAAGTCGTCGACGATCTTGCGGTGCTCCTCCTGCGACACCTGACCGGTGCAGGGCGCGGCGCACTTGCCGATGTAGCCGAGCAGACAGGGCCGGCCGATCTGGCGGTGCCGGTTGAACACGCCCTTGCTGCACGAGCGCATCGGGAAGACCCGCAGCAGCAGGTCGACCGTTTCCCGGATCGCCCAGGCGTGACTGTAGGGACCGAAGTACCGAATCCCCTTCTTCTTCTGGCCGCGGCCGACCATGACCCGCGGATACTCCTCGTCGAGGGTGATCGCGAGCCACGGGTACGACTTGTCGTCGCGGTACTTCACGTTGAAGCGCGGGTCGTACTCCTTGATCCAGGAGTACTCCAGCTGCAGCGACTCGACCTCGGTGCCGACGACGGTCCACTCGACCTTCGCGGCGGTCGTCACCATCGCCTGCGTCCGCGGGTGCAGATTGACCAGGTCCTGGAAATACGACGACAGCCGGGACCGCAGGTTCTTCGCCTTGCCGACATAGATCACCCGCCCGGCGGAGTCGCTGAAGCGGTAGACACCGGGCGAGTCGGGAATCGACCCGGGCGCGGGTCGGTAGGACGATGGATCAGCCACCCGACAACCCTAGTTCGGGCCGCCGACAAAACCTGAATCCCGCCAAGGTCTCTACTGCGACTTCAATGACAGACTTGAAGGCATGACACCTGACGAACTGGATCGAGTGATCCGTGCCCTCGACGGCGTCCGGGTCCTCGAGGCCCAGGACGACCTGTTCTACCTCTACGACCCGCGGGCCGACCTCCCGCCGGAACGACAGCAGCCCTTCGCCACGATCGTCACCGGCGACCACTACGAACGGGTCTCCCGCCTCGACGAGCCCGGCGCCTGGCGACTCAACCTCGGCCTGACCAAGGCGACGTACACGAGTCTGTTCGGCGCGCCGCCGACCGAGCGCGACACCGACTGGGTGCTCGTCTCGGATCACGACTACGCCGCCCGCGACACGCTGATGCCGCACCCCTTCTACGCCGCGCAGTACTGGGTGGCGATCATCTCCCCCACCGCGCTCGACCCGCTGCTGCCCCTCATCGAGGAGTCATACGACTTCGCCGCCGGCAAGCACGCCAACCGCGAAGCCCGGCGTACCGGCTGACCACAACCTGCCAAGCCACCCGCAACGCACACCAGGCTCCAGACAATGCTTGTATGCACACCGCCCTCTCGTCGCAACTCGCCAACTGGGTCGCCCCCGTTGCACTGGTCGGTATCGGCGTGCTCGTCACAACCGTCGTGCTGCTGAGGAGGCGGGCGCGGGACCGGGCACTCCGGCAGCGGGCCTTCTTCAGGGCCGCAATGGACGATCACGACAGCACACGCTTCGACGAGTTCGTCCGGGCCGGGGACGCACTGAATCTTCGCGATTCCGAGGGCAATACCGCCCTGCATCTCGCGCAGTACCAGCAGCACGAGGAGGCGGTGCGCAGGCTGATCGCCCGGGGCGCCGACGAGACGCTGGTCAACAAGCTCGGGTTCACCCCGGCCGACATGGCGAAGCTCGGATCGTACGAGCGCATGCTGCTGACCACAGCACGCAAACTCACCCTCCAGGGATCGTGGGCGGCCGATGGTCCGGCTGCACGCGAAAGCTACAACCAGCTGCGGCGAGCTCATCAGCGGTTCTACCAACCCGCCCTCACCCGAACCGCGGTCGCGAACCCGCACGAGCGCCGACGGATCGTCGTACTGGCGGTCAAGCTCGGCCGAACGAGCTCGGAGGAGCCACTGCTCGAACTGCTTCGGGTGTGGGGCGATCGGGAGCTCGCCGAGGACTTCCTGAACTGCGGTTCGCCGGCGCTGGCGCGCGGTGCCGAGCGGTGGGCGCGTGCGCACGGCTTCGTCATTCGCCGGTACGGCGGTTCGTCGCGGCCGGTGCGGTGGGGGCGGTACTGACCTTGCGATTGGCCGACGGTCGTGTTGCGGGTTGGGTCATAAGGCCGAGTTGACCCCCGGCTGGGATGGGCGCGGTCCGTAACCTGTGACGCAGGGTAGATGCGCTGGTCCTTTGCGTGAGGCAACAAGGCCTTGCGTTGACTCGAGGGAGTTTCCGCCCATGTCCCTGAAACTCGTCAGACCGCGCGTCGCACTGAGTGCGCTCGCTGCTTCGGCACTGGCCGTTACCGGTCTCGCCACCGCCAGTACGGCGGCGCAGCCGGAGCAGACCGGTGTCGCGATCGGCGGCGCGGGCACCCCGAACGCCGTTGCCGGCAGCTACATCGTCGTCCTCGCCGGGCAGCGTTCGATGGGTGAGACCCGAGCGACCAACCAGAGCCTGGCCAGCACCTACGACGTCGAGGTGCGCGATCAGTACGACTCCTCGATCAAGGGTTTCTCGGCGAGTATGAGCGAGGAGCAGGCGAAGAAGGTCGCCGGTGACAAGCGGGTCGCGTTCGTGCAGCAGAACCAGCGGATCACCGTGGCCCAGGACGATCCGCCGTGGGGCCTGGACCGGATCGACCAGCGCGAACTGCCACTGGACAAGAAGTACACGCCGACCTCGGCGGCCGACGCGGTCAACGTCTACGTGATCGACACCGGTATCTACGCGGCGCACAAGGACTTCGGTGACCGCGCCGCGGTCGGCACCGACACCGTCAAGGACGGCCAGAACGGCGTCGACTGCATGGGCCACGGCAGCCACGTCTCCGGCACGATCGCCGGGACGACGTACGGCGTCGCGAAGAGCGCGAAGATCTTCGGCGTCAGAGTCCTTGACTGCAAGGGCTCCGGCACGACCGAGACCGTTGTCGCGGGCATCGACTGGGTGACCAAGAACGCGAAGAAGCCCGCGGTCGTGAACATGAGCCTCGGCGGCGGAGCCGACAACGCGCTGGACGCGGCAGTGAAGGCCTCGGTCGGCGCCGGCATCACCTATGCGGTTGCTGCTGGCAACGAAAGCGCCGACGCCTGTACGACGTCGCCGGCGCGCGAGCCGTCGGCGATCACCGTCGGCGCCACCGACGACCAGGACAAGAAGGCGACGTTCTCGAACTGGGGCAAGTGCGTCGATCTCTTCGGTCCCGGCGTGGACATCGAGTCGGTCGGGATCAGTGGGCCGGACTCGACCGCGAAGATGAGCGGTACGTCGATGGCCACGCCGCACGTGACGGGCGCGATCGCGCTCTACCTGGCCGAGCACCCGGACGCCAAGCCGGCTGATGTCGCGACGGCCCTGGTCGGCGCGTCGACACCGGACAAGGTCGGCGACCCCGGCACCGGCTCCCCGAACAAGCTGCTGTTCGCCGGAAAGGCGGATCCGGCGTAGCAGCAGCCCTCCCCCGAAAGGCCCGGCCGCTGCGGCCGGGCCTTTCGACGTACTGGGGGGTCAGGCCGTCTGGACGACGTTCGTGCCCTCGACCGCGACGTTGACCGCGGGCAGCGGCGTGGCGGCCGGACCGCTGACCGGCGCGCCGTCGGTGATGCTGAAGTGGCTCTGGTGGAACGGGCAGATGATCTGGCCGTCCTGCACCGAGCCGATCGGGTTGCCCTGGTGCGTGCAGACCGCGGAGAACCCCTTGAACTGTCCGGCGGTCGGCTGCGTCACGACGACCTTGGCGTCGGTGAACACCTTGCCGCCACCGACCGGTACGTCGCTGACCGGACCGAGCACCTTGCCGCCCGCCCCGCTGGAGGGCGGTGCGGACGACGGACCGGTGCTGCCGCCCGTGGTCGGCGCACTGGTCGGCCCGGAACTGGAGCCGGTCGTCGGGCCGGCGCCCGTGCTGCTGTCACCGCCTCCGCAGGCCGCGAGGATCGGGGCGCTGGCACCCACCATCGCGGCGATCGCCGCGCAGCGGAGCACCGACCGCCGGTCGCGCAACAGACCGTCCGACTCGGCGTCCGGTTGCGAGGTGGGTGGTGCCATCGTGTCATCGCTCATGAATCTGGACCTCCAGGAGCTTGCCGGCTGAAATAGTTGAATGCTCTGTCAAACGGCTGGGCGGCCCGATCGGTTCAATCTCCTGCTCGATTGAACCGCCGTTTGAGACTTTTGCCCGTCAGGACCTGATCAGCCGGCCGCGCCGGTGACGGTTTGGACGACTCGGGCCGACAGATCCAGCACGGCCCGGCGGGTTTCGTCCTGAAGTTGTTCGGCGTGCAGCGGCCAGGCCCGGGCGATGTGGACGTCGTGCGGCAGCACGAGCGGCTCGAGACCGCGCTGCCGGAACGCCTCCATCAGCCAGTCGACCGTGCTCGGCTCCGCGTTCTGCACCATCGTGATCACGACGACGCCACGGGTCAGCAGGACGTTCTGACCGTCCGGGGTGAGCTGGTCGAGCTGCTGCAGGCAGTAGGTCGCGACATGCTGCACGGACGGAACGACCAGCACGACGCAGTGCGCCGACGACGCCATCTCCATGCTGACTTCGTCGTACATGCTGCCGGGGCAGTCGACCACAGCGAGACCGACGTCGCGAGCGCCTTGGCCCTGGGCCTCGGCGAGTGATCGGCGGACCGCGTCGCCGGTGCCTTCGCTGCGGACCAGGCTGACGCGTTCGATCGGCCCGGCGCCGAGGGTGAGCTCCAAGCGGCGCGAGAGCTCGGCGCCGCCCGGATCGGCATCGATGGCGACGACACGGTCCGACCGCTGCGTTGCCAGCATCATCGCGAGCAGAGCGCTGACTGTCGACGTACCGCCGTTGGTGACCGGGCTGAGGACACCGACGCGGCGCATGATCGCGATCGGCCGCCGGATGGTGGCGATGTTGTCGACGTCGCGCTGGATCCGTCCGGAGGCGCCGACCAGGTACGCCGCCTCGGAGGCGAACCGCCGGAAGCGCCGGAACACCGAGTCGCCCTCAGGAGCGATCGGCTGACCGAGCTGGTCCGACTGCGGGGTCGGCGGCGGTCCCCAGCCGGTGCTCGGCACCGGCGGCGGAGCCTGCTGGTACGGCGCCTGCCCCGGGTGCTGCTGGTGGTACGGCGGGGGCTGCTGCTGGTACTGCGGCTCCGCGTAGGGCTGCTGGTACTGCTGCGGGTATTGCTCAGCCGGCGGGTACTGCGGTACGGCGTAGGGCGGCGGCTCCACCGGCGGCAGCTGGCCGTACGGCGGCGGCTGCTGGTACGGCGGAGGTGGGGGCGGCGGCGGATAGCCCTGCTGAGGCGGGTACTGCTGCGGCTGGTACGGCGGCTGCTGCTCGTACGGCGGCTGCGGCGGATACTCCTGCTGCGGGTACTGCTGCTGCGGCGGGTACTGCTGCTGCGGCGGGTACTGCTGCTGCGGGTATTGCTCCGGCGCATACTGCTGCGGGGGCGCCGGCGGATACGGCTGCTGATACTGCGGCGGCGGCCCCTGCTGCGGCGGCGCTTGCTGCGGATAGGGCTGCTGCTGCGCAGGCGGGTACGCCGGTTGCTGCTGCACCGGCGGCGGTCCGGGCTGGGGCGCAGGCGGAGCGGGCGGCGCCTCCGCTACCGGCTGGTCGGCCGCGGGCGGAGCGTCGGTACGGGACGGCTCTTCGGCCGGTGACTGCTCCGCCGACATCCGGCGCAGCATGTCACCCTGCCAGTCAGATTCAGTCATTCCATCCGGTCGTCAGAATGCGTGCAGCAGGTTGGAGTAGACGCCGAACACTCCCAGCGCCAGCGGGACCGTCACGATGATCGCGCCAACTTCAAGATAGTCGAGCAGCTGCGTGAGCCGCGCACGGACATGCTCCGCCGGTGCGAAACCGAGACCGAAGGCGCAGAACATCGCCACGAACACCAGCAGCCCCAGCGCGATGAACGCACCGCCCTGGCCGTTGACCGCCGCGATCAGCACGCAGCCCGAGACCACGGTGAACGCAGCCGCGAACAGTACGGCGACCTCCTGCACGAGCGGGTACAGCCGCGACCGCGAAGCCAGCAGGAACGCCAGCACCAGTGCGAGTGCAACCGCCCACGGCCCACCGGCCTTCAGCAGCATGATGCCCGCGACAGCCGACGACACTGCGATCGGAACGGTGGCCAGCGCCAGACCCAGGTGAGCCGCGTTCAAAGCGCTCTGCACGTCGCCGCGCATGATCTCCTGACCAGATGCCCGCTTGTCGTCCAGACCGGCCAGGCCGGACAGCGCGAGCGCCATCCGCGGCAGCAGACCGAGCAGCAGCACCGCAAGCAACGCAGCGAGCGCACCGACGCGGTCCGCGGCCAGACCGGTGCCGACACCGAGCATCCACACCACGACAAAGAGCACCGACGTCGCACCCGCCACCAGGCCACCACCGGCGAGCCCGGCCGCCGCGAAGAACAGCGGGCCGAACGCCAGACACAACGCGCCGACCGTGACGGTCAGGCCGAGACTCGCGCCGGCATCCAGCACCCAGAAGCCGATCGCCACCGCCAGCAGCACGGTCGCCACGATCACCAGCGGGACGGCGATCACCTTGTTGCCGGCGCGGCCGAGCGCGATCCCGACGAACGCGCAGATCGCGGCCAGCACCAGCAGCGCGGCCGCGGCGATCGGGTTCGGCGCAGCGACGAGCAACGAGACCGCGCCGGCGATGATGGAGAAGACCAGCCCGGTCCCGGCCAGGACCCGTCGGTGGGCGGGCTTGAACGTCGTACCGCGCCGCTTGAGGTCCTCGACGGCCTCCTCGG
Organism: Kribbella sp. NPDC005582; assembly: GCF_040605415.1. Taxonomy (NCBI): domain Bacteria; kingdom Bacillati; phylum Actinomycetota; class Actinomycetes; order Propionibacteriales; family Kribbellaceae; genus Kribbella; species Kribbella sp. NPDC005582. The sequence goes on along the minus strand of NZ_JBEXCU010000003.1, from coordinate 910,864 downwards.
TCACGTCGTACACGGTCGGCGGCGGCGGGAGCTCGCCCTCGGCCGCGAGCCTGAGCACCGCGCCGTCGATGATCTGCGCGGAGGCCAGCGTGCCCTCCGGCGGCACCAGTACGCCGGTCGCCGTGGTCAGGAACCGCCGCTGCGGCGTCGGCTGCAGCGGCTCGTCCAGCATCCGGAGCAGGTCGGGCAGCAGAACGCCGAGCGGTTCGTCCGCCGGCAGCACCGCGTCCAGCCGACGGCGCTGACCGATCACCGTCACGCGGCTGTAGACACTCATCGTTCCAAACTCCTGACTACTGTGCGGGCTGCTGTGCCGGCTCGGCCGGGATCAGTTTCTTCATCACGTTCGCGTAGGTCTGCCAGTCCTTGGGATCATGGCCGTTCCCGATCGGGTACCACAGCGCCGGCGTGTGCGCCGGGCCGATCGCCATCGCTCCGCGGACACCCTCGACGTTCAGCATCTCGGTCACGCTCGACGTCGCGAGCGCCTCGTTGCCGGCGCCGATCCCGATCGGCGAGGCCATCCCGACGAACCGCGGCTGGTACGTCCCGTCGGGTGCGCCGAGCGCGCCCATCACGAACGCGGAGATCAGCTCGTAGTTGTCGGCGATCTCGTCGATCAGCTCTCCGACGAACGCCACATCGGGCAGCTCGAGACCGGGTTGCGCGACCGACAGCGTGACGGTCTCGTCCAGACCGGACTGGGTCCGGCGGGTCTCCAGCGTGCCGACAGCAGGCTTGAACTCCGGACCGGGCTGACCGGAGAGCACCAGCCAGGTCGGCTGCGGCGCGCGGCCGCGGCAGTAGTCCGTCAGTGCCTCCGGGCTCCACGGTTGCGTGACCGGCTCCGAGGTCGCCCAGCCGGCCGGTCCTCCGCCCGTGGTCGCCTTGAACAACCGCTCCGCGACGCCGCCGACGATCAGGCTCGCCACCGGCGCGTGCCGGACCCGGACGGTCATCTGCAGGTGGCCGACCGGTACTTCCTCGACCACGAAGTCAGGGTGCAGGTCCGACGTCTGCTCCTGCCCCGGCTGCTGCGGGGTGCGGGCCAGGAACAGCTCACCGTTCCACTTCAGCCGGACGCCGTTCAGGCCGTCGAAGTACTCACCGTCGTCGGTCGTGACGACCCACTTGGAGTAGAGGCCGTTGAGCAGCATCGACCGCACCGGCCAGGTGATCCGCGACGTCTTCGGCGTGACCAGCTGGACGTCACGGCCCTCCTGCTTCGCGGACGCGAGCGCGTCGCTCAGCCAGGCCGACATGCCGACCACGGGCCGGTCCTGCATGACGACGGCGACCTTGTCGGTGATCAGGTCGACGCCGGGGCTGAAGATCAGGCTGTTGGGCATCTCAGTGGTTCTCCTCGCCGGTGGCCGCGATGCCGACACCTTCCGGTGTCCACACCTTGCCGCCGAGCCGATCGATCAGGGTCCGGGCGAACTTCTCCGCGAGCTCGCGGGCGCCCTCCAGGGCCGAGGCCCGGATCTCGACCCACCACGCGGGGGTGTCGACGGTCCCGACCTCCGCGCCGAGCATCCGCTCGACCTCGCCGGGCACCTGGATCAGCAGCGGCAGCTCGATCGAGACCAGCGGCCGGTCCTCGTCGTCGCACAGCTGCACCACCGCGCCGCCGCTGACGGCGCGCACGCCCAGCTCCGCGCCCGCGGCCGCGAGGCCCGCCAGCACGTCCTCGCTGGACGGGCGACCGTCCACCAGGGCCACCAGGTCGTAGGTCATGTGGTCGTTCCTCCGCTGGATTCGGTAACAGGGGCCGGAGCCGGGTCGGCCATCGCCGTCTGGACGAGCTGAGCGGCGTCACCACGGCGTACGAACATGCCGCGTCCGGGCGGGTAGTCGCCCGGGTAAGCGCCGCTGAAGAGCTGGCCTTCGGCGCGGTCGCCGGAGAGCACCAGCCCGGCCGCGCCCGCCTCCATCACGGCGGACAGGAACGGCTCGTACATCTGCCGGGACGCGCCGGAGGCCCGCCGCGTCACGATGAAGTGCAGCCGCACGTCCCGGCCGGCCGCGATGTACGGCAGGAACGGGTCCATCGGCGACTGCGAGCCCGCGGTCAGCAGGTCGTAGTCGTCGGCCAGTACGACGATGCGCGGCCCACCCTGACCGCTGTCCGGGACCTTGCCGGTATCGTCCGGCATCCGCTTGGCGAGCTCTTCCGACACACCGGCCGCCAGTCCCCCGGCGATCCGGCCTGTCGGTGCGTAGCCGCCGACGTACGGGCCGGGGACGTACTCACGCAGTCCGCGCCGCGGGTCCATCACCGCGAACACCAGCTCGTCGGAGGTGTGCCGCTCGATCAGCTGCTGCACGATCAACCGGACGATGTTCGTCTTGCCCGAGCCGCTGTCGCCGAAGACGACCAGGTTGCTGTCCCGGCCGGCCAGGTCCAGGTAGACCGGGGCCAGCGCCCGCTCGTCCACACCGATCGGTACGACGGCCGGCTCGCGGATGTCGTCGCCGACCTGGTTCCGCGGCAGCTGCAGCGGCAGGATCCGGATCTGCGGCGCCGTCGGGCCCTGCCAGGTCGACCTGGCCTGGACGGCCTGACCTTCGAGGATGTCCGACAGGTTCTCGTCGGAGGCGACACCGTCGATCCGCGGCAACGCGACCTGGGCGAACAGCTTGCCGCCCGGGACCAGCATCCGGCCCGGACCGGACTTGCGCAGGACCTCCTGCAGCCGCCGGTCGATGTTCGAGTCGGTCGGGTCGTTGAGCCGTAGCTCGAGCATGGTCCCGAACAGGGCCTGGCTCTGCATCCGTACGTCGTTCCAGCGCATCAGCCCGGCGACCACATGGACGCCGTAGCTGCTGCCGCGCTGCAGGATGTCGCCCATCGGCTCTTCGAGCTCGTCGAATGTCGTCCGCAGTGCACCGAAGTTGTCGACCACCAGGACGACGTCCGCCGTCGGCAGCTCGGGGAGCCGGCCTGCCGCGTGGTCGGCGCGCAGCGCCTCCATCGTGTCGATCCCGTGGTTGCGGAAGACGCGCTCCCGGTGGTCGATCATCGAGCGGATCTCTTCGACCGTCCGCCGTACCCGCTCGCGGTCGGTGCGCAGCGCGACGCCACCCACGTGCGGGAGCCCGGCGAGCGCCTGCATCCCGCCACCGGCCAGGTCGAGGGCGTAGATCGCCACCTCGGCCGGAGTGTGCGTGTGGGCCAGCGACGTGACCAGGGTGCGTAGTGCGGTGGTCTTGCCGGACTGCGGACCACCGATGATCGCTGCGTGACCACCCGCCTTGGTCAGGTCGAGGCGGTACACCTCCTGGCGCTGGTGCGCCGGGTCGTCGATCACAGCGATCGGCGGCTGCATCTGCGGCGTCTGCGCGGCCAACTGCAGACCACGGCCCTCCACGAAGTCCGCCCGGCCACCCAGCCCGTCCAGCGTGCACGCGACCGGCAGCGGCGGCAGCCAGATCTGCAGCACCGACGGAGCGGCCTTCCGCACCTGGTCGACGAACACGGTCAGAATCGTCGGACCCGTCGTACGCTCGGTGGCCTTGGCCACGACCGGCTGCTGCGCAGCCTGCTCCGATTCGAGCAGCTGGTACGGCGGCAGCTCGTGCATCTGGAAGCCGTCTCCCTCGTCCTCTTCGACGAGCGTCGCTGACGGCGCGGTGTAGGCACCCGAGACGTACGCCGCCTTGAACCGCTGGTACACGCTGGTGTCGACCTTGAGGAAGCCGAAACCAGGCAGTGGCGGCAGGTGGAACGCGTCCGGAGTGTTCAGGACGGTGCGGCTCTCCTCCTCGGAGAAGGTGCGCAGACCGAGCCGGTAGGACAGATAGGTGTCGAGACCGCGCAGGACACCGGACTCGATCCGCTGACTGGACAGCAACAGGTGCACACCGATCGATCGGCCGATTCGACCGATCGAGAGGAACAGGTCGATGAAGTCCGGCCGCTGGTTCAGCAGCTCGCCGAACTCGTCGATGATCACGAACAGGTGCGGCAGCGGCGGCATGTCCGGTCGCTGGGCGCGGTGCATCCGGTAGTCGGTGATGTTCGCGATGTTGCCGGCGTCGCGCAGCACCTGCTGGCGGCGCTGCACCTCACCCGCGAGGCTGGCGTACGCGCGCTCGATCATGCTCGCGTCGTCCTGCAGGTTGGTGATGATGCCGGCCACGTGCGGCACACCCTCGAACGGTGCGAAGGTCGCACCGCCCTTGAAGTCGACCAGGACCAGCGCCAGGTCCTCAGGCGTGTGGGTGGACAACAGTGCGAGCACCATCGTCCGCAGCACCTCGGACTTACCCGAACCGGTCGCACCGATGATCAGACCGTGCGGACCCATACCGAGCTGGGCCGACTCCTTCAGATCGATCAGTGTGGTCGCACCGCTGTCGTCCACACCCAGCGGGACCCGCAGGAAGGCGCGGTCCGGGCGTGGCTGCCACAGCCTGTCGAAGTCGAGCTTGGCGACGTCGTCGATGTTCAGCAGGCCCATGAAGTCGACGTTCTCGAGGGTGGCGTCCTCCTCGAGCGACTCCGCCGACAGCCGCAGCGGGGCGAGCTCCCGGGCCACACCTTCGGCGACCGCCGCGTCCAGGTGGTCGACCTGCCCGCTGGCGGCGATCGGGTACGGTCCGCGCAGATCCTCGACCCGGACGTCGTCGCCGTACACGGTGATCCGCATGGTCACCTGGCTCGGCTCCTGGACCCGGTCGGCGACCAGGTGCAGCACGGTCACGCCGAGCTCCCCCGGCACCAGCGAGTCGTCCGCCTGCGGGCGCACCTCGGCGGCCACGTCGCCGTACGTGTCGTGCAGCACCAGCAGCCGCTGGGTCAGCCGGCGGCGGTCCGCGAAGTCCACCGAACCGCGCCGCGACTCGGTCGCCCACTGGACGCGCTTGGCCAGGTCACCGGACAGCATCTGCGCCAGCTTGCGCGGGCTGTCGGCGATCCGCCGGTACGGCGTCGGCCCCTGCCGCAGGTCCGGGTCCTGGACGTGCGGCAGCCAGCTCATCCACTGCCACTCGTTCAGGGCGTTCGGCGGGTAGCAGGCTGCCAGCTTGACGTCCTCCGGCGCGTGGAACACGGCGGTCTGCACGAGCAGCGCCCTGGCCACCCGTACGACGCCTGCCCGGTCACCGACGATGCTGACGTTGCCCACGTGGTCCAGCGGGATCGTCAGCGGCATGTCCGGGATCAGGGTGAACCGGCGTACCAGAGCGTTGGCCTCGGCCATCATGAACTGGTCCGGCGGCTCCATGGCCGAGCCGGACTGCCCGACGACGGCAGGCACCACCGGCACCCGGCCACTGCCGCAGCGCGGCTGCAGGAAGTCGCTGTCGGTCCGGCGTCGCTCCCACAGCCGGGAGACGTCCGCCACACAGTCCAGCAGCGCGTCCGGCGGCGGGTTCAGCTCCAGCGCCTCCGCACGCGCCTTGCGCTCCTGAACCGAGAACTCCTCCCGCATCCGCTCCAGGTAGTCCAGGTACTGGGTGCGCTTCGACTTGCGCTCCTTGCCGCCCCGGCCGCGCCCGGCGAGCATGCCGAACAGCGATCCGACCAGCGTGAGCACCAGCATCACGATGCCGACCATCACCATCGGGCCGGAGCGGCCCATCGTCATCATCGCGACCGAGCCGAGGCTGCCGACCATCGGGAGCAGCATCTGCATCGCCTGGCCGCCACCCCCGCCGCCACCACCGCCGAGTGTGGGCGCAGGCTCGATCACTCGCTGCTGCTGTACCCCGGGTGCAGGTGTGCGCCGCGCCGGGCGGTGCACGATCCGGCTTGCCACTAAGGTTTCCTCCGCTGACCAGCCCGCGGTTGCGCGGGGGAAATTCGTACTTCGTACCGAACGGATGCCCGGCACACTTTAGTGGTGGGAGAGGTCATGGGATGACAGGCACGAGTGAGGCGTTCGAGGTGGTTCAGGTCCTGGCCGACCTGGCCCCGATCTGGCTGCCCGGATGTGTGGTGGACACCACTGAGCAGACCGTGGAGATCGGCTGGGGCCGGGGCGCGCTGCAGATGTCGGCAGTGGTCGGGATCGGCGAGATCGTCGATCGTTGCCTTCAGCTACCACAGCACGTGTGGGCCGCGCAGATCGAGGCCTGGCTGCGCGCACTGGTCGCGGAGGGTGAGCTGGCGACCGAGGAGCACCGCTTCGGCGACGTCGGCGAGCGGCAGCGGGCGCTGCTGGTCCAGCGCGGCTGGTCCGCCCGTACGGCGGGCCCGGTCGCCGACGCGTTGCTGCCGTTCGGTGATCACTTCGAGGTGATCGTGTTCGTCCGGACCGGATCCGAGCTGCGCCGGCTGACCGTCGTCCGGCGATCGATGCTGGGCCTCGGCGATCCCTCCGCGCCGTCGCCGGTGCAGCTGAGCCTGGCCGAGATCGCGGATCTCGAACCGGTCGAGCACGACGGGATCACCGTGCTCAGCCGGGACGGCGATCCGCTGGTCTCGATGGCGATCGTCGACCGGGAGAACTTGTTGCCGCAGGCATCACGAGGAGCCGGCGTACTGGTTGGCGTACCGCGGTTGAGCACGGTCGCCTACTGCCCCGCGGACGCCGGGCAGGCCCGGGCCGACGCGCTGGCGCGCTGGATCGCGGAGTCCTATCGGGACGCGCCCGATCAATGCTCCCCCGACCTGTACTGGCTGCAGGGCGACCAGCTCGTCCAGGTTCCGGTCACGCTGGCGTCGCCGCCGAGCGTGGTACTGCCTGCCGCGTTGAAGCCGCAGCCACGGCGGACGTGGCTGCGGCACCTGTTCGGCCGGAAACCTACCGACTGGGCTGGGGGCTGACCGGCCCGGTCGTCGAGCCGTTGGCCGGCTGCTGCTTCTGGTTCTCCTTGGCCATCGACGTCTTGAAGTAGCCGTAGCCGGCGAAACCGGCGCAGATGACCGCGGCGATCATCACGCTCGCGAGCACCTTGCCGACCTGCTCGTTGAGAGAGTTGCGGACCCGGTCGGATCCGAACAGCCAGGCCTCGCGCAGCCGGCGGCGGCGGACCGCCACCGACTCGATGACCTGGGTGCCGTAGTTGCCCGACATCGATCAGCTCCTCGCTTCCGGCACCCAGCCGCGCCACAGCTCCGCGTGCTCGGCGTCCACCGTCGTCCCCGGCGGGAAGTCGAAGACACCGTACCCCGGCCGGTACGCGGCCACGAGCAGGTCGAGATCGTGGCACAACGCCATCCCGGTCTCGGGCCGGGCGGCCACCAGCCGATCGAAGACCAGCCGCGCCTCGCGCTGCTGGACGGCCTCGTCGTTGCCCAGCCAGATGTCGACCTCGATCTGGAACCCGTCGATCGCCTGCACGTCCTCCGGCGCCGGATCGGGCTCGGCGTGCAGGTTCGGCTGGATCAGGTAGCCCAGCACCCCGCCCTCGACGGTCTGCGCCGGACCGCGCAGACCGTACTGGTCCGGGCCGGCCGACGAGGTGTCCGGGATCGCTTCGAGCCCCAGGATCCCGGCCAGCGCCTTGACCTCGTCCGGGACGCTCCACGTCGCCAGCAGGAAGATGTTCTCCCGCGCGGCCATCAGCTGTTCTCCTTCACGTACGTCACGAGCCGGCCGTCGCCGAGGATGACGCGCACTGTCGCCGCCACCGTCTTGCCCGGCTGGCCGAGCGCCTTGCGGTACGCCTTGTAGGCGTCCTCCTCGGTCAGACCGACCTTACTGCCGTCGATGACCACCTCGCCGTCCGGCGGCACCTGGTCACTGGCGTCGTTGATGTTGCGCTTGGCCGCGTTCGCCGAGCCGCTGTTCAGCGTCTTGAACTCGGTGATCCGCCCCTCGTCGGCCGGATGCGTGCGCACCATCGACTCGGGGTTCTTCAGGTGCTGCTTGGTGTGGTCCTCGGTCCGCGCGTCGACCCGGAAACCCTCCTGCTCCAGCCGGTCGGCGATCTCCCGCTCCTTCGGCTGGAACTTCCCGGACGGGTCGTGCACACCCGGCTGGAACTGGTCGCCGAGCGCCTTGTGGTGGAACGCCGGGTCGAAGCCCGGCTGGTCGCTGGCGCCGAACTTCGAGTCCCCCGGCCGCCAGTCGCCGGCGTCCGGCGTACCGGCCTGATGCGGAGCAGGCGGCGTACCGGCGTGCGGACCGGCGAGGTGCTCCGGCAGACCACCCGGGAAGTAGTGGTCCAGGTCGTCGGCATCGACCATGTGGACGACGATCTCCTCGGTCGTCCGCGGGTTGCCGTGCTGGTCACGCCACGACGACTCGAACTTCACCTTCTCGCTGATCCCGACCGGCACCAGCCGCTCCTTGGCCGGCAACAGGTACTCGCCCTCGGACAGCTCGCGCGAACTCATCTTCCCGACCGGCGCCCCCTTCCGGGTGTGCACCTCGAACACCACCCCGACCCGGTTGTTCGACTCGGTGAACCGCGTCGCCACCTTCGGATCGATCGTCGTGTGCTGGATTCCGCCGAACTCCTTCGGCTTCCCCAGCCCGAACTCGTCCTTCGCCCACTGGAGCAGGTCATCCTTCTTCATCCCCCGCGGCGCCCGCACCCCGCGGTACACGGTGCGAGGCGTCTCCGCGAGCGGCGCCTTCCGGATCAAGCTCTCGACGTCGCGCGCCACCTGGATCGACCGCTCGGTCAGACCACTGTTCGGGTCCTTCCGCATCAGGTCCGGCAGATCGTCGACCGAGTGCCCCTTGTGCATCGCCCGATTGATCGCGGCGTACTCGTTGGCGGTCATCAGATCCATGGCTTGCGCCTCGGCAGGTGTCGCCCGCCGAGCGAAGTCGTCACACTCGGCCTCGTACTTCTCCATCGTGTGCTGGTCCGACCGCCGAACCTTGTTCGACGGCTGGAACCCGTAGTCCTCGGGGTAGAAGTCGGCGTTGGAGTCCTCGAGGAACTTCTTCGCCGCGTCCCCGTCGGCATGCGTCGGCTGACGCGTCTCCGGCTGACGCGGCGCCTCCGGCTGATGCGGCGCCCGCGAGTCCGCGGCGCGAACGGTGTCGGCGGACACCCGCTGCGTCGCATCAGGATCCGCACGGTGTGCAGGTCCGTCGTTCAGATCACCCGTCCGCCGGGCAAACGGATCCGCCGGCTGCTCCGGCTGATGCGGTTGATTCAGATGCTCAGGCTGACGCGGTGCGTCCGGCTGATGCCCGACGCGCGCGTCCGCGTTCCGGATGGTCTCCTGCGGGATCCGCTGCGTCGCATCCGGGTCCACCCGATGCCCGGGCCCGTCGTTCAGATCACCCGTACGCCGAGCAAACGGATCCACCGGCTGTTGCGGTGCATCCGGCTGACGCCCCGGGACGTGCGCCTCAGGTGCATGCGGAGCCGTCGGCGCGTCTGCATCCGGCGTGTGCGGAGCATCCGGCGTACGGGGAGCATCTGGCGTGCGTGGTGCCGCGGGCGCTTCCGGCGTGTGCGGTGCCGCGGGTGTTTCTGGGGTGTGCGGCGCGGGCGGGGTGTGTGCCTCGGGTGTGTGCGGGGTGAGTTGTTGCCACTCGGTGCGGCGGATGCCTTCGGTGGGCGGGCGGTTGCCGGCCATGCGGTCAGCGATCGGCGAGCGGGGCTCGTCGATCCCGTCCAGTACGTCGCTCAACTGGCGCCCGTCCGGAGTGGTGTTCGGGTTGGTGGGCTGGTCGCCAGTCGGGCGGTGGGGCGTCGGCTGCTCACCCGGTCGGGAGGTGAGATGCGAGTCGCCGTCGAGCGCGTCGCGGATGGACTCCGGCGCGTGCTCCGGGGTCCGGGGCTGCTCCGGGGTCCGGGGCTGCTCCGGAGTGAGGCGGTCGCGGACCTCCGGCTCAGGCGTTCGCGGCTGGGCCTCCGACTCAGGTGTATGCGTGGGCGGCTGCGGGTTCTCCGAGCGTCCGGGACTGAGCCTGTCAGCCAAGGACTGCTGCCCCGCCGGCGCTGCGTCGGCGTGGGTTGGCCGCGCGGGGCCGTCCAGGCGGGACGGGTCCCATTGGGGCCCTGCCTCGGGCTGGCCGGCATGCGTCGGCGTACCAGGGGTTTCCGGGGTGAGGCGCGACGAGACCGGGTCGCTGCCGTGCGACAGCGGACGCTGGTTCTCCGGCGGGAGCTGCCGTTGCGAGGCCGGCGGAGTGTCGGGGCTGCGCGGGATGCCTTCCCACGTCCCGCCGGGCTCGCGCACGCTGAAGTCGAGGTAGTCGAGATCGGACTCCACCGGCGGCCGGTGGCTGTCCTTGATCATCTCCTTCTCGATCACCGCCCGCTGCTCCGGACTCCCATCCGGGTACCGGCGTGCATTGGCCGACGGCTGACCGTCCATCCACTTCATGTTGCCGAACTCGTCGACGTACGCCGTGAAGCGGTGACCGCCGCCACCGGTGTAGTTGACGCCGATGTTGGCGTGCGTGCCGGGCGGGCGGTCCTTCAGCGCGTCGCGGACCCGCTGGAACGCCTGCTCGTTGAACTGCGGACCCGGCGGCTGCTGCGGGTGCCGCCCAACCTTGTAGCCCGGCGGTACGTCGTCCAGCCCCATCCACTCCAGGGTGGTGTCGGGGTGCTCACCGCTCTTGAACTTGTTCCCGGCGGCCAGCCGCGGCTGCTCGCCGTTGAAGATCTCGCAGATAGCCCGCGAGACGTCGGGGCAGTTCATGCCGTAGTGCAGCGACTTGGCGTTGTCCGGGTTGAGCTTGTGCACCCAGTCCGGTGCGTTCCGGACCGGGTTGTCGCCGACCTTCTGCGCGAGCTCACCGGCCCGCGGGTCCCGCGGGTCCGGGTGGATGTGGCTGAACGAGTCCACGGTGGTCCGCGGCTTGTTCGGCGCCGGCCGCATGTACTCCGGCTTCATCTCGTCGATGAGCTTCTGCCGCTCGAGCGGACTGTCGTACTTCGGGTCGTTGCCCGCGTCGTGCGGCTTGTTCGGGTCGTGCGCCAGCCGCGGCGGCTCGGTGCCCGGGTCGTGCGGGCGCGAGTACAGGTGGTCGTCCGGCCCGTGGTGCGGTGCGTAGCCAGGCTCACGACGCCAAGCAGGTGTGTCGTTCAGCCCGCTCGGATCACGGTAGTCCGGCTCGCGCTCGATCCGGCGCCCGGTGATCGGATCCCGCTCCGGTTCCCGCGTGCGCGGGTTGTCCGGCGTACGCGCGTTGTCCGGCGTACGCGCGTTGTCCGGCGTACGCGCGTTGTCGGGAGTGCGGGCATTGTCGGGAGTGCGGCCGGGTGTGGTGGGTGCGTTGGGGTCGTCCACGCGCGGGGCGTTCGGTTCCGGGGTGCGGCCGCGCACCGGCTCGACGCCGTCGAGACGCTCGCCGATCGTCGGCTCCTTGCCGGCCAGACGGTCCGGGATGGACTGCCGCGGCGTGGGCGGAGTGTTCGGTTCCGGGGTGCGGCCGCGGACCGGCTCGACGCCGTCGAGACGCTCGCCGATGCTCGGCTCCTTGCCGGCCAGACGGTCGGGGATGGACTGCCGCGGCGTACGCGGGACCGGGTCGCCGGCCAGGCGCTCCGGGATGGTCGGCTCTTTGCCCGCGAGCCGGTCCGGGATCGACTGCCGTGGCGTACCAGGTGTGGTGTCCGGGGTGCGCGGAGTACCGGGCGTGCGCGGTGCGTCCGGGGTGTGTGGGGCGCCGGGATGCATCGGCGTACCGGGGTGCATCGGCATGATCGGCGTGACCGGGTCCGCCGCCCTGGCCGGAGTCACGTCCGGGGTACGCGGTGCGTCCGGGGTACGCGGTGCGTCCGGGGTACGCGGTGCGTCCGGGGTGTGCGGGGCGTTCGGGCTGTTCGGCGTGTGGGGCGAGTCCGGCACGTTCGGCGAGTTGGGCGTGTGCGTGCCCTGCGCGTGCGCCGCCGGAGTGCTCGGTGTGTTGATGCCCGGCGTGTGGGTGCTGGGCGTGTTCGTGCCCGGCGTGTGGGTGCTGGGCGTGTTCGTGCCCGGCGTGTTCGTGCCCGGCGTGTGCGTGCTTGGAGTATTGGTACCGGGCGTGTGCGTGCCGGGCATGTCGTCGAGCGACCGCAACTCTGGGGTGTGCGTCGAGCTCGGGGTGTGCGTGGAGCTCGGAGTGTGTGTCGACGTCGGCGACCCGGGCGTGTGCGTCTGGCTCGGCGCCTCCGGCGTCTGCGCCTGAGTGGGCGCGTCCGGGGTGTGCGTCTGGGTCGGCGTGTGCGAGGTCGTCGGGGTGTTCGGCGTCTGCGGCGTCCCAGGCGTATGCGCCTGGCTCGGCGCATCCGGCGTGTGCGACGGCGTCGGAGAGTTCGGCGTCGTCGGATTGCTCGGCGAGTTCGGCGTCTGCGGGGTCGTCGGCGAGCTGGGGGTGTTCGGAGCGTCCGGCGTGTGGGTCTGGCTCGGCGCGTCCGGAGTATGCGTCTGGCTCGGCGCGTCCGGCGTATCCGGCGTGTGCGACGTACCCGGCACATCCGGCGAGCCCTGGTGGGACGACGGCATCGGGTCGTGCGTGACCGGCGTACTGGGCGTGTCGATGCTGTGGATGTCCGGTGCGTCGACGTGCGGGGTCGACGTCGGGGTGTCGACCTTCGCGTTCGGGACGTCGTGCCCGCCCACACCCGGTACGTCGGCGTGCACCTTCGGCACGCCCTGCATCTTGAAGTTCTCGCCGACGATCGGGATCTTCGCCAGACCGTCGACGACCGCGCCGACCTTCGGAATCTTCGACACCGCGGCCAGCGCCGAGTCGTGCAGGCCGACCTTCAAACCCTTCGCGACGTCGGCGATCTTCACCACCTTGACCACGGCGGCGCTCGCGACGCCGAGCTTGCCGGCGGTCGCCGCTGCCTTGATCGCGCCACCGGCGCCGAACGTACCGACCGTGCTGACGATGTTCGTCAGCGCCATGCCGAACGCCTTGCCCGGGTTCTTCGACCACTCGTCCCAGGCGACGAAGCCCTTGAGCATCGCGACGCCGTTCTCGCCGAGGTCCTTGACGAACTGCGGCCGCTCGAGACCGAACATCTTCTCGGCGCCCCAGGCCACCAGCTCGAGTGGGGCGAAGGCCAGGTGCGCCGCGAGTTGCCCGACGCCCTTCCAGGCGTTGCCGGCGTCCTCCCAGGTGGGCATGTCCCAGCCCCACAGGTTGTTCTTGACCCAGTCGCGGACCGTCGGGATCGACGCGATCGCCGGCAGGATCGGGATCAGCGTGAGCAGACCCTCGACGGTCTCACCGAGCACCTGGGCGACCCCGACGAGGGCGTTGACCGGGAACTCCAGGACGTCCTGCCACAGCGGCTTGTCCCGCTCCTCGTGGGTACCCCACGGCTCCTCCGGCGGGTCACCCTCCTGCTTCGGCTCTTCCTTCGGCTTGTCACCTTCGCGGACACCGGTCTTGGGGTCCCAGGCCTTGCCGCCGTGCAGCCGGACGATCGCGTTCGCGGTGTCGAAGCAGAGAGTCGGGAACTCCTCCTTCATGATCCGGTGCACGTCGTCGACCATCCGGTTGTTCCAGTCGATCATCATCTGATCGTTCTGCCAGTCCGGATTGCCGTTCTTCTTCTGGTGCCACTCGAGCGCCTGGCGGCGGATGTCCTTCAGCTTGTCCAGGCGCGCGCGGGCCTCCCCCGCCAGGTGGTCCAGGTGCTGCGCCATCGCCGGCAGGCTCGGCCCGAACTCGCTCAGGTTCTTCTGGATCTTCTGCGTCGAGTTGACCAGCAGCTCACGCTCCGGCGCCTCGTAGCAGCCGTTCAGTCCCTGGAACGTGTTGTGCACGTTGTTACCGAGGTCGACGAACTGCTGGCCGAGCGCGCTCAACGGCTTCACATTGGACTCGAGCGACAGCACGAGGTTGTTCAGCGGTGCGATCGGGATGCCATCCGGCTTGATCATGTCAGTTCAGTCCTCGGTCACGTGTGGTCGACGGGTCGTGCGGCGGTACGGCGCGGTCCGGCGTACGGGATCAGGCGCGGGCGCTGGCCAGCGCGTCCTCGAGCCGGGTCTGGCTCGGGGCGAAGACGCTGATCCCGCGCTCGCCGACCAGGTAGATCTGGTTGGCGTAGCCCGGCGGGATGAACAGCAGGAACTCGTCCTGCTCGCGCACGTCCCAGCCGGCCAGGTCATCCGGCGTCGCCGCCAGCTCGGGGTCGTCCGGCGTCTGCGCGGTCAGCCACTCGGCCAGTCGCGTCCGGGCCTCGAGCCACGGATCGGCGGCTGTCGGCTCAACCGGGGGCGGGGTCTGCTGGGACAGGTCGGATCCGAACTCCTCGGTCATTCGGCCCGGTTCCTTCCACTGCTCGGCGGCGGTTCACTTCCCGGCTCCGGCGGCACGTAGCCGTTGGCCGCTTGCCGCTGTGCGTTGGCGGCCATCTCTTCCTGACCGGCCATGTAGGCCTTGACCGCGTTCGACGCACCCAGCAGGGAGGCGTTGACCTGGTTCCCGGCCGCCTGCAGCGTCGGGTTCCAGTGCTGCCCGTACTCGCCGATGGCGACCGCGACCACGGTGAAGATGTCCCACTTCAGCGCGACCTGGAGGTTGTTCAGGTTGTCGCCGTACGTCTTGGTCAGGGCGTTGAACGGCTCGGCCGCCGTGGAGGTCTTGGTCAGCACCTCGCTGACGCCCTCGACATTGATGTTCCACTTCGCGTTCACATGCGCTCCTCGGCACAACCGCAGGCCCGGGCGCGCCCGCGAACGGAACGCCCGGGACCCGGTACGACGGTCGGTACGGTCAGCCGTTGATGCCGGAGACGGCGCTGCTGGCCTTGGCGATGGTCTCCGACGCGGTGCCGTCGTTGGCCTTCATGACGCCTTCGAGCGACTTGATCAGGCCCATCGTCGCGTCGGCGGCCTTGTTGAACCGGGCCTCGACCTGGCGGTACTCGTCGGTGACCTTGGTCGCCGACGCGTCCGCGAGCGCCGCCGCGACATTCTTGCGGTGGCCCTCGATCAGGGTCTGGATCTGCGCGGCCAGGCCGGAGAGATTCGACTGGACCTGCCCGGAGGCGCCGCTGTCGTAGGCGTTCGTGTTACCCATGCTTGCTCTCTCCCCGCTCTCAGTGCTTACCGAACTTGGCCGCGTCGAAGTCCGCGGCGCCCTGGGCCTTCTTCGCGTTCTGCGCGAGGTTCTGCTCACCCTCACGGAACGCGGCGTCCATCCCGGACTGACCCTTGTTGATCGCCGCGAGTCCGGCGTTCAGGTCGGCGGCGATGCCGTCGACGTTCTGCTTGAAGTTGTCGAACATCTGCTTGCCGGCGCCGCTCATCTGGCCTTCCAGCGGCTGTGCCGCCGCGACCAGGCGCTTCACCAGACCACCGAGGTCCTGGGTGTTGCCGCCCGTCTTCTTGGCCAGGTCACTCAGGGTGTCCGAGCCCATCTTCCAACGGTTTCCGTCGCCCACTGCATCTCCTTCGATCGAGGTTCGCGCCGCACCGTCACGATAGACGGAGACCCGGGTCATCCGGTTCCCCCCGGCCGAACTGTTGGCCACGGCAACTATCCGCCAACGCGAACGACCCGCCCGGAGCAGCTCCGGACGGGTCGCGGGGTCACCGGCCAGGCGTCAGCCGGCGGCGCGCTTCCGGGCCGCGGTCTTCTTGGCCGGGGCCTTCTTCGCCGCGGTCTTCGTGGCGGTCTTCACCGCCGTTGCCTTGGTTGCCGCCGCGGTCTTCTTGGCAGCAACCGGCTTGGCGGCACCTGTCTTCGCCGCCACCTTCTTCGCCGCCACCTTCTTCGCCGCGGTCTTCTTGGCCGGGAGGGCCTTCGCTGCCGCGGCCTGCACCTTGGCGCTGGGCTTGGCGGCGCGGCCCGCCAGGATCTCGCGCAGGAACTCGCCGGTGTAGGACTCGGGCGTCGCCGCGACCTCCTCCGGTGTTCCCTGGGCGACCAGCGTGCCGCCGCGACGGCCGCCGTCCGGACCGAGGTCGATGATCCAGTCGGCGGTCTTGATCACGTCGAGGTTGTGCTCGATGACCAGCACCGAGTTGCCCTTGTCGACCAGGCCGTTGAGCACGCCGAGCAGCTTGCGAATGTCCTCGAAGTGCAGACCGGTCGTCGGCTCGTCCAGCACGTAGACCGTGCGGCCGGTCGAGCGGCGCTGCAGCTCGGAGGCCAGCTTGACCCGCTGCGCCTCACCACCGGACAGGGTCGGGGCCGGCTGCCCGAGCCGGACGTAGCCCAGGCCGACCTCGACCAGCGTGGTCAGGTGCCGCGAGATCGCCGGGATCGCGGCGAAGAACTCCGCCGCCTCTTCGATCGGCATGTCCAGCACGTCCGCGACCGTCTTGCCCTTGTAGTGCACCTCGAGCGTCTCGCGGTTGTAGCGCGCGCCGTGACACACCTCGCACGGGACGTAGACGTCCGGCAGGAAGTTCATCTCGATCTTCAGCGTGCCGTCACCGGAGCAGGCCTCGCAGCGGCCGCCCTTCACGTTGAACGAGAACCGGCCCTGCAGGTAGCCGCGAACCTTCGCCTCCGGCGTCTCCGCGAACAGCTTGCGGACGTGGTCCCAGACTCCCGTGTACGTCGCCGGGTTCGACCGCGGGGTCCGCCCGATCGGTGACTGGTCGACGTGGATGACCTTGTCGACCTGGTCCATCCCGGAGATCTTCGTGTGCCGGCCGGGCACCGTGCGGGCGCCGTAGATCTGGCGGGCCAGCGACGTGTAGAGGATGTCGTTCACCAGCGTCGACTTGCCCGAGCCCGACACACCGGTGACCGCGACGAAGACCCCGAGCGGGATCGTCACGTCGAGATCCTGCAGGTTGTTCTGGCGAGCGCCGTACACCGTGAGCTCGCGGCCCTCGGTGAGCGGCCGGCGGACCGCGGGGATCGGGATCTCCTTGCGGCCGGACACATAGGCGCCGGTGATCGAGTCCGGGTGGTTGCGCAGGTCCTCGACCGTGCCGGAGACGACGACCTGACCGCCGTGCTCCCCCGCGCCCGGGCCGATGTCGACGACCCAGTCGGCGTGGTCGATCGTGTCCTCGTCGTGCTCGACGACGATCAGCGTGTTGCCCAGCTCCTTGAGCCGGACCAGGGTGTCGATCAGCCGCCGGTTGTCGCGCTGGTGCAGACCGATCGACGGCTCGTCGAGGACATACAGGACGCCGACCAGGCCGGAGCCGATCTGGGTCGCGAGCCGGATCCGCTGCGCCTCACCGCCGGACAGCGATCCCGCCGGCCGGCTCAGCGCCAGGTAGTCCAGACCGACGTCGAGCAGGAACCGCAGCCGCTCGCCAATCTCCTTCACCACCCGCTCGGCGATCTGCTTCTCGCGCGGCGACAGCTCCATCCCGCGCAGGAAGTCGTGCACCTCGTCGATCGACATCGCGCTGACCTCGGCGATGTTCTTGCCGCCGAGGGTGACCGCCAGCGAGATCGGCTTCAGCCGGGCGCCGTTGCAGGCCAGGCACGGCACCTCGCGCATGTACTCCTCGAAGCGCTCCCGGCCGGTCTCGCTGGACGCCTCGGCGTGCCGGCGCTCGACGTACGGGATGACGCCTTCGAAGGTCGTGTAGTAGGAGCGCTCACGCCCGTACCGGTTCTGGTAGGAGACGTGCACCTGCTTGTCGTGCCCGGTCAGGAGCGACTTCTTCGCCTTTGCCGGCAGCTCGGCGAACGGTGTACTGGTCTTGATCTTGAGGTCCTTGGCCAGGGCCGCGAGCAGACGCTCGAAGTACTGCGAGACGTTCGCCCCGGACCAGGGCTGGATGGCACCCTCGTCGAGCGACTTCTCCGGGTCGGGGACCAGCAGCTCCGGGTCCACCTCCATCCGGGTGCCGAGACCGGTGCAGACCGGGCAGGCGCCGTACGGCGAGTTGAACGAGAACGACCGCGGTTCGAGCTCGTCGATCGCCAGCGGGTGGTCGTTGGGGCAGGCGAGCTTCTCGGAGAACCGGCGCTCGCGGTGCGGGTCCTTCTCGTCCAGGTCGACGAAGTCGAGCAGGACCAGGCCGCCGGCCAGGTTCAGCGCGGTCTCGACCGAGTCGGTCAGCCGCTGCTTGGCCGAGCCCTTCACCGCGAGCCGGTCGACGACCACCTCGATGGTGTGCTTCTTCTGCTTGTCGAGCTTCGGCGGCTCGGTGAGCTGGATGATCTCGCCGTCCACCCGGGCCCGGGAGAAGCCCTGGCCACTGAGCTGGCGGAAGAGATCGAGATACTCCCCCTTGCGGCCGCGGACGACCGGGGCGAGCACCTGGAAGCGGACACCCTCCTCCAGCTCGAGGACGCGGTCGACGATCTGCTGCGGGGTCTGCCGCGCGATCGCCTCGCCGCACTCGGGGCAGTGCGGCCGGCCGGCCCGGGCGAACAGCAGCCGCAGGTAGTCGTAGACCTCGGTGATCGTGCCGACCGTCGAGCGCGGGTTGCGCGAGGTCGACTTCTGATCGATCGAGACGGCCGGTGACAGCCCCTCGATGAAGTCCACGTCGGGTTTGTCCATCTGGCCGAGGAACTGGCGCGCGTACGCCGAGAGCGACTCGACGTAGCGCCGCTGGCCCTCGGCGAAGATCGTGTCGAAGGCCAGGCTGGACTTCCCGGACCCCGACAGCCCGGTGAAGACGATCATCGCGTCCCGGGGCAGGTCGACGGAGACGTCCTTCAGGTTGTGCTCACGTGCTCCGCGCACGATCAGACGGTCAGACACAAGCTCACTCTCAGACGTTCTCGAGGGGATCCGGGGCATGCCCCGATGATGCTAACGAGGCCCACCGACAAAAACTTCCGGCAGCAGATCTCAGGGCCTTCCGGTGCTGAGCGGAGCAACCGTTTCGAAAGTATATTCGATCGGAACCGGCCTTCCGTGCAAATCGGGGCAGTGCGAGGATCGAGTACCCATCGAGATTCCAGGGAGCACCCGTATGCCGCAGTACCAAGGAAACGTCGAGGTCGGCGGGCCCGCCCAGACCCACGAGCTGGCCAAGCTGATGATCACCAAGGTCGCCGTCGGCCCGATGAACAACAACGCCTACCTGCTGCGCTGCCGGCAGACCGACGAGCAGGTCCTGATCGACGCCGCCAACGACGCGAGCACGCTGCTCACCCTGATCGGCGACGGCGGCCTGGCCCGGATCGTCACCACCCACCACCACGGCGACCACTGGCAGGCGCTCGCCGAGGTCGTCGCCCGCACCGGCGCCACCACCGTCGTCGGCCGCTTCGACGCCGAGGGCATCGACGTACCGACCGACCAGCTCGTCGACGAGGGCGACCAGATCTC
The DNA here is from genome assembly GCF_040605415.1 of Kribbella sp. NPDC005582. NCBI lineage: Bacteria > Bacillati > Actinomycetota > Actinomycetes > Propionibacteriales > Kribbellaceae > Kribbella > Kribbella sp. NPDC005582. The sequence goes on along the minus strand of NZ_JBEXCU010000003.1, from coordinate 891,793 downwards.
CGTCGGCGACTGCCGCCTGCGCGTCGTCCACCTGGTCGGCCACACCCCCGGCTCCATCGCCCTCGTGTACGACGACCCCGACGGCGCCCCGCACGTCTTCACCGGCGACTGCCTCTTCCCCGGTGGCGTCGGCAACACCGAGAAGGACCCGGCGCGCTTCGAGTCCCTCCTCAACGACGTCGAGACCAAACTCTTCGGCACCCTCCCCGACGAGACCTGGGTCTACCCCGGCCACGGCGCCGACACCACCCTCGGCACCGAGCGCCCCCACCTCGCCGAATGGCGCGAACGCGGCTGGTGAACTATCACCTGCACCCGCGAGAGACGGCGTACTGCGCCTGGTGCGGCCGTCTCACCGGTCGACGGTCTGCTTGTGGTACGTCGCGAGGTCGCGGATCTCGACGGTTAGTTGGGTGTTGAGGTCCGGGGTGAACTTCACGTGGTCGCGGAGCGTGGTGAGGGTCAGGTCGGCGAGGCGGTCCTTGAGGGCTGCGTCGCGGCCGGGCAGGAGGGCGATGCTGACGTGGACCATGGCGTCGGCGGGGTCGCCGGCGCCGATGACGGCTTCGTCGAGGCGGACGAAGCGGGTTTTGAAGCCGGGGACCGTGCTGCTGATGAGGTCGGCGGCGGCGGGGTGGAGGGCCAGGGCGAAGGCCTGGCGGTCGAAGACTTCGGCCAGGGATTCGGAGTACTCGACGGTGATTTGGGGCATGCGTTCAGTATTGGCCAACCGGCCGACTAGGGCGCCGGCAGGTCGAGCACTTGGGCGATGGCATTGGTGACCGCCGCTTCCCGTCCAGGCAGGTGCTGAGGGGCCCACGCGACTACGAGCGCCAGGAAGTCGGTCAGATCGCGTTCGACTCCGGCGAGCATCCGGGTCAGCTCGGCGTCGGTCAGCTCGATCGTGGGGCTGCCGTCCTGTTCGGCATCGACCGTGAGCAGGATCCCGTCGCCGCGGCGCTCCGCCAGCGGCGACACGGGCGGGTGACCGTAGTGGATCCGGCCGCCGGCGCTGAACAGCCGCCGCCACTCACGCCAGTCTTCCAACCCGTCGCAGCAGCCGGGCACGAACGTCGTACCAGTGGAATCGTCGACGACCCGCAGACCGCCGGCCACCACGGGCAGGTCCGCCGTGAGCATCCCGTAGAGGAAGGCATCGAGGGGATCAGCAGGACGAGCAGCACCCTCGGGACCGTCGTTGTAGTCCACGACGCGCCAGACCGCCGTACCGACTTCGAGCGGTGTGAGTTCGCCGCTGAGCGGGAACCAGTCGTCTGGTCCCGACGCGGCGACCGGCCAGAGATCGAAGCCGTAGGGGCCGGTGAGCTCGAGAACGGGCTGCATGGAGATCACCTGGCGAGTGTGCCGCGCTCGCGTCCCGGACGCCTCCGATTTTCGTGACGCCAAGCACATTCCTGACCGATCGGTTGAAAACTGGCCGATCGGTCAGGATGATGAGAGCGTGACTACACCGGCCCGCGAGCGCACGCGGCACGAGATCGTGCGGCAGGCGATGCGGCTGTTCCAGGACCGGGGGTACGGCGCGGTGTCGTTGCAGGACATCGCGTCGGCGGCCGGTTGTTCGAAGGCGACCGTGCTCTACCACTTCAACGGCAAGCCGGCAGTACTGGCGGCGGTGCTGGAGCCGGCCGGGGCCGATCTGGCTGAGCTGGTCGCTGCGGCGGAGCAGCTGGCGCCGGACGAGGCGCAGGAGTACACGATCGGCCGGTTCACGGAGATGGCCGTCCACTACCGCGGCGTGATCGACGTTTTGCAGGAGCTCATTCCGGTCATCGAGGAGATGCCGGAGTTCGCGCAGCTGGTGGCCGACGGTATCCGGATGCAGCGGTTCATGGCCGGGTCGGACGAGCCGCTGGAGCTGGATCTCGCCGGGTTCGCCATCAACGGGCTGCTCGGTGCGTGCCGGCGCCCCGGTGAGCGGACCGACGACGAGATGCGCCGGCTCTGCGACATCGCCCTGCGCCGCCTGCTCAGACCCAACTGAAACCCGCTCCACCTGATTCACCGGCCTGCCGCGGTACGACGGGCGGCCGGCTTCTGCCCGCACGTCAGAAACGGAAGCCCCAGCGATGGCCAACCTCTTGTACCGGCTCGGCCGGTTCTCCTATCAGCGCCGGCGGCTGGTCGCCGCGATCTGGGCGGTGATCATCGTCGCGCTCGGGGTCGGTGCGCTGGCCCTCGGCGGGTCGACCACGAACACCTTCTCGATCCCCGGCACCGAGTCGCAGCGCGCGCTCGACGCCCTCAAGAGCGACCTGCCGGCCGCCAGCGGCGCGTCGGCGACCGTCGTGGTCAAGGCGCCGGACGGCAAGACGCTGGCCGACCCGGCCGTGAAGGCCGCCGTGGGCGCGACCGTCGCCAAGGCGGCGAAGGTACCCGAGGTGGTCGCGGCCATCGACCCGTTCGCCAGCAAGGCGATCAGTCCGGACGGGCGGACCGGCCTGATCAGCGTCCAGTTCGCGAAGCCGGCCGACGAGCTCAGCAAGGCAAGCACCGAGGGGTACGACGGCCTGTCCGGACTCAGCAACGGTGACCTGCAGGTGGTACCGGGTGGCCAGATCGTGGGCGGTGTGCCGGAGCTCGGTGCGACCGAGGTGATCGGCGTCGTCGTCGCCGCGCTCGTGCTGGTGATCACCTTCGGCTCGCTCGTCGCGGCCGGAATGACGCTGCTGACCGCGCTGCTCGGCGTACTGGCCGGGATGGCCGGGCTGTTCATCGTGACCGCGTTCACCGACGTGTCTTCGACCGGCCCGATCCTGGCGCTGATGCTGGGTCTAGCGGTCGGCATCGACTACGCGTTGTTTATCAGCTCGCGGCACCGCGCCCAGCTGGCGGCGGGGATGGACGCTGAGGAGTCGGTGGCTCGGGCGACCGCGACCGCCGGTTCCGCCGTACTGTTCGCCGGGGCGACCGTTGTGATCGCGCTGGCCGGGTTGTCGGTGGTCGGCGTACCGTTCCTGACCGCGATGGGGATCGCGGCGGCCGCTACTGTCCTAACCGCCGTACTGGTGGCGCTCACGCTCCTGCCCGCGATGCTCGGTTTCGTCGGCAACCGGGTGCTGCCGCGCAAGCTCCGCAAGGCGCCGGCCGAGGTCGCTCCGGCCGAAGGCTTCGGCTTCCGGTGGGGCCGGTTCGTCACCCGCTTCCGTGTTCCGATTGTTGCTGTCGGCATCGTCGGACTGGGCCTGCTGGCGATCCCGGTGAAGGACATGCAGCTCGCTCTCCCGGACGGAGCCTCGGCCGCGGCCGGATCACATCAGCGGGTCGCCTATGACCTCACCGCCGAGGCCTTCGGGCCTGGCGCCAACGGTCCGCTGATCGTCGTTGTGAAGAGCAACGACCCGGCCACCTCGAACGCGGTCGTCGAGCAGATCCTGGCCAAGGCACCGGCCCTGCCGGACGTCATCGCGGCGCAGCCCGCGGCCGCCAGCCCGGACGGCAAGACGCGGCTGCTGCAGGTCATCCCGAAGAGCGGACCCGCTTCCGAGGCGACCACCGACCTCGTGAAGAGCCTGCGCACCACCGTCAAGCCGCTGGCCACCGACGGCGCGACGATCTCGGTCACCGGTAACACCGCGGTCGGCGTCGACGTCTCGCAGAAGCTGACCGACGCACTGCCGATCTATCTCGGCCTCATCGTCGGACTGTCGTTCCTGCTCCTGCTGCTGGCCTTCCGCTCCATCCTGGTCCCGCTGAAGGCGACACTCGGCTTCGTCCTCACGATCGGCGCGACCTTCGGGATCACCGTCGGCGTCTTCCAGGAGGGCCACCTGGCCGGCCTGTTCGGCATCGACAGCCCCGGCCCGATGGTGAGCTTCCTGCCGATCATCATGATGGGCATCCTGTTCGGGCTCGCGATGGACTACGAGGTCTTCATCGTCTCCCGCGTCCGCGAGGAGTTCGTGCACGGCAAGGCCGCCACCCCCGCCACCGTCGAAGGCCTCGGCCACGGCGCCCGCGTCGTCACCGCCGCCGCGCTCATCATGGCCTCCGTCTTCGCCGGCTTCATCCTGGTCCACGACCCGGTGATCAAGGCGATCGGCTTCGGCCTCACGATCGGCGTCCTGATCGACGCCTTCATCGTCCGGATGACGCTCGTACCGGCCGTCCTCAGCCTGCTCGGCAAGGCCGCGTGGTGGTTCCCGAAGTGGCTCGACCGGATCACCCCGAACGTCGACATCGAAGGCGAGTCGCTCCGCGTCGAGCCGAAGCCCGACCGGGAGCTGGTCGACGTCCACTGAGTCGATGCGGGGGCGCCTCAGTGCAACAGGCTCGAGGCGTCCCCCACCCGGTACGGCGCGTAGCTCTCGGCGGAGATGGATTTCCGCCCGGCCACCACCGAACTCGGTATGAGGTAGATGCTGCCGTCGCCCAGCAGGATGAAGAACAGATCGATGGTGTCCGGGTCGTACGGCATCTTGCTCGCGGATTTGTCGAGCATGTAGGGACGGCGCCCGATGCCCACGCCCCAGTACCCCTTGCTGTTGCGCGCGGCACATGTCTTGACCTGGACGCGCTGGACACCTTTGCTCGTGGTGACCAGCAGGTCGTACTCCTGGGGCTCGATCGGCAACGCCACGGCGCAGCCGCGCAGCGTGAACCAGGCCATGGCGACCGATGACGCTGCATACCGCAGGGCCTCCAACCGAGCCGGCTCATTGAACAGCTCCGCGTCGGAAGCCGGTTCTCGGGGCGCCGTGAAGTGCGTGAAGTTCAGACCCAACCGGACCGCGTGTCCCTTGATGCGTGTCCGACTCGAACGGTCGTCAGTGATGTCGAGCGCCTGTAGCACGTCGGCCCAACAACTTGCCGACGGCACCGCTTGCCGCAACTGGCGATCGGACCACAGCCGTTGTCCTGTGAAGTGAGCCGAGTCCAGCCCGAGCCGGGCCGCGTGCCGCTTCAGGGTCCTGATCACACCTGCTGACGTGTCTTTCAGATCTAGCGCACGTGCGACAGCTCGCCAGGAGTGATTGTTCTTGATGGCCGAGCAAAGGTCGTCGTCCGTCCACCTGCGTCGATCCCCCAGAGTGTTCATGGGGAGAATGTAAAGAGGGGCACCGACAGAATCGGTGCCCCTCTCGTGGGGGTCGGGCCGACAGGATTTGAACCTGCGATCTTTCGGCCCCCAGCCGAACGCGTTACCAAACTACGCCACGGCCCGATGCTCGCTCCGAAGAACCGAGCAGGAAGAACCATACCCCATGTCGAGGGGTGCCTATGAACGGGGTGGGAGGGTGATGGTTCGGGACCAGACGGCTGCTGTGGAGGGTTTGTTGACGGACCAGTTGGCGCCTCGGTCGCCGAAGGCGAGGAGCGTGGTGGAGCTGGTGGCGACGAGGCTGCCGTTGGCGCTGTTGCGGTAGTCGACGTAGGTGGGTGGGGACCAGGTGCGGCCGCTGCCGTCGTCGGAGATCATGACGGACTGGCCGGGGCGGCCGTAGTAGAGCACGAGTCGGTTGTCGGGCATCAGGACCATGCTCGGGTAGACGCCGATGGTGGATACGCCGTCGGACGACTTCAGGACGGTGGGGGCCGACCAGGTGCGGCCGTTGTCGGTGGAGCGGGCGACGTACATGTTCAGGTACCAGCCGGTGCGCATGACGGCCAGCAGGGAGCCGTCGGCGACGCGCTGGATGCCGGCTTCGCAGAAGCCTTCTCCGGGCTGGGTGCCGTTGTAGGCGACGGTGCCCTGGGTCGACCAGTTCAGGCCCCCGTCGGTGGAGCGCAGGATGAGCTGGCGGTAGCGGGTGTCGCCGTCGTAGTACCCGTACGCCGACAGGTACATGGTGCCGTCCGGATCCTCGACGACGCTGTGGACGAGGACGAAGCCGCCCATCGTGCGGCCGGGTCTACTGCTGGTGGAGCTGATCGGCTTCATCAATACCGGCGTGGTCATCGCGCCGACGCGTACCGGGTCCCAGGTCTTGCCGCCGTCGTGTGAGAGCTTGGTTTCCACGTCGGCGCTGCGGTTCCCGGTCCGCATATACGTGTGCTACGAGAGCGCCAGTACGTCGCCGTTCCGCAGTGTGGTCAGGTTGTAGGACTGCTCGTTCGGCATCGGGTTGCGCGCGTCCTCGCGACGCCAACTGCTCCCCTGGTCGGCAGACGTGGCGAAGCGCGTGCCGGTGCTATTGGTCGCGTCCGCGTGGGCGGCATACGTCACGAGGGTCTCGGTACCGGTGTTCGTCGACGCGTGCGGCATCTGCAGCAGCGACCCGTCCGCCTGCTCGATCGTGACGGGATCTCCGACGGAGAGCGCTCCCGGCGGCTGTACGGCGGGAGCCGCCAGCCCGGTGATGTCGTCGATGAACACCTCGTCCCCGGCCGGCGCGGTGCCGTTGCTGGACAGGTCGAAGCCGGTGATGTCAGTGACCCGCCGCATCCCCCACGGCCCACCGGCTAACTGCCGCACACCGTTCACGGTCAGCTGGACCTCTTCCTGGTCAGCCGCCACCCGCACGCCCAACTGGTTCCACGCCCCGACCTGTACGGCGCCCGGCGGGCTCACGGTCGTCCACGCAGCACCGTCGTACCAGCGCAGGCTGCCGTCGGACTGGATCGCGAGATGGAAGACGACCTGCTGCTCGGTCTGCCCCTCGAAGTGACCGCGGAGCGACACCAGGAAGCCGTTCGCCAGTGCGAGCGGATAGGCGGCAAACGTGAGATCGATCCCCCGCTGCGGAACCGCTGGGCAGGAAATCACCGTCTGCCGGTCGGTGGCCCGATCGTTCAACCGCAGCGAGCGAGCGCCGGTGTTCCCGCGCAATGCGCTCACGACAGCGGGAGCCTTGCCCTCGGGTGTCACGCAACCAGCCGGTACGGCGTCGACCGCCTCGGACTCGAAGCCGCGGCCGGCCGTGGTGCGCACGTCGTCGACGAAGACCCGATCACCCTGCGGCACCGTGCCGTTGCTGGCGAACTGGTAGCTGCTCAGCTCAAGGACGCCCGCCGTGCCGGCCCGCCCCACGGAACCAACCGACTGGTCCCCCACAAACACCTGCGCCGACTGGCTTCCGGCCTCGACCCGAATGTTGCTCCAGGCCCCTATTGGAACCGTCCCGGCCGACGCGAACGGCGTCCACCGCGCACCGTCGTACCACTGGATCGCGCCGCTCGGCAGCACGTTCAGGTGGTAGATCGTCCCGAGTGCACCTCCTTGCCAGCGGCCCTGCAGGCTGACCAGGAAGCCGTTCGGCAGACTCGCCGGATAGACCGCGAACGACAGCGACGTACTCGGCGCCGGATCGAGCGGACACACGACCACGGTGTGCGAGGTCGTGGACGCGTCGTTCACGAGCAGAGAGCGCTCACTGCCCTGAGCGCCGCGTTCTGAGCGGACGACCGCGGCGCCTTTTCCGGCGGGCGTCGTACAGCCGGACGGCACACCGCCGACCGGCTCCACCTCGTAGCTGCGGACGACGCCGACCGCGTCGGCAGCAGCCGATGAAGACGGCAGGACGACGAGCGGCGCGGCTACGAGGGCAAGGGCGAGCGCAAGCTTCTGCATGGGCGGCCTCCGAGGAGCGTGTCGACGACACGCAGCCTGCCGGAGGCTCTACCCGCCCGCCAGCCGTTCGAGACCGATCAAATGGTCTTAGTTCTTCTTCTGCTTCTTCCGGGCCCGGATCTGGACGTGCACCGGGCTACCGACGAAGCCGAAGTCCTCCCGCAGCCGCCGCTCGATGAACCGCTGGTACGACGGCTCGATCGCCCCGGAAGTGAAGATCGCGAAGGTCGGCGGCATCGTGGTCGCCTGGGTGCCGAACAGGATCTTCGGCTGCTTGCCGGACCGCACCGGGTGCGGGTGCGCCGCGACCAGGCGGCCGAGGAACGCGTTCAGCTGGCCGGTCGGGACCCGGGTCTGCCAGCCCTCGAGCGCCGCCTCGATCGCCGGGACCAGCTTCTCCATGTGCCGCCCGGTCAGCGCGCTGATGTTCACCCGCGGCGCCCAGCGGAACTGGACCAGGTCCCGGTCGATCTCCTTCTCCAGGTAGTACCGCCGGTCCTCGTCGACCAGGTCCCACTTGTTGTAGGCGATCACGAGGGCCTTGCCGGCCTCCTCGACCGCGTTCATGATCCGGATGTCCTGCTCGGTCATCGGCAGCGAGGCGTCCACGACCACGACGACGACCTCGGCCCGCTCGATCGCGGCGTTGGTCCGCAGCGAGGCGTAGTACTCGTGGCCCTGGACGTTCTTCACCTTGCGCCGGATGCCGGCGGTGTCGATGAACCGCCACTCCTTGCCGACCAGCGTGATCAGCTCGTCGACCGGGTCGACCGTGGTGCCGGCGATATCGCTGACGACGACCCGGTCCTCCTTGGCGACCTTGTTCAGCAGCGAGGACTTGCCGACGTTCGGCTTGCCGACGATCGCGATCCGGCGCGGGCCGCCGGCCTCGGCGTCGCGCTCCGGCGGTGCCTCGGGCAGCGCGGCCAGGACGGCGTCGAGCATGTCACCGGTCCCCCGGCCGTGCATGGCCGAGATCGGGAACGGCTCGCCGATGCCCAGACCCCACAGGTTCATCGCCTCGGACTCGACCCGCTGGTCGTCGACCTTGTTGGCGGCCAGCACGACCGGCTTGCCGGACTTGCGCAGCACCCGGACGACGGCCTCGTCGGCGTCGGTGATGCCGACGGTCGCGTCGACCACGAACAGCACCGCGTCGGCCGCGTTGATCGCGACCTCGGCCTGGGCGGCCACCAGCGCGGCCATCCCGACCGCGTCCGGGTCCCAGCCGCCGGTGTCGACGACGGTGAAGCTCCGGCCGGCCCAGTCGGCGTCGTACGAGACGCGGTCCCGGGTGACACCCGGGGTGTCCTCGACGACGGCCTCGCGGCGGCCGATGATCCGGTTGACCAGCGTGGACTTGCCCACATTCGGCCGGCCGACGATGGCGAGCACGGGCAGCGGACCGGAGTCCTCCGCGTCGTGCGTCGGCTCGGCGTAGTCGTAGCCCGTGGGCAGGTCAGTCATCAGGGTCCTTCTTGTCTGGCGCACCCGGGAGCGGGTGACCGGTGGCTGCGACGGCGGCCTTGATATGGGCACGCAGCATGTCGCCGATCTGGTCGGCCACCGCCCGTACGTCGGCATGCCGCCTAGGAAAGGATACGCGGTCGATCGTGAACGGTTCGCCGTACACCACGTCGACGCGGCTCCCGACCGGTGGAAACCGCTCGATATCGCCACCCGGCAGCCTGGTTCCGAGCAGCGCCACGGGCAGGATCGGCGCCCCGGTCACCATCGCCAGGTACGCCGTACCGAGCCGGATCCGGGTGAAATCTCCCGTACCGCGAGTCCCCTCGGGGTAGATGTTCAGCACCCGGCCGTCGCGCAGGACCTTGATCGACCGGCGGATCGCCAGCGGGTCGTAGGACGTCCGCTCGATCGGAATCTGGCCGATCGCCCGGAGGAACGCGCCCTGCAGCCCGGTGAACGCCTCGATCTTGGCGAGCTGATGCAGCATCCGCGGCGCGATCGCGCCCAGCAACGGCCCGTCGAGCAGGCTCAGGTGGTTCGGCGTCATCAGGACCGGCCCGGTCCGCGGGAACAGTTCCTCGTGGTACACCCGCAGGTCGTACTTCCGCGCGAAATACCGGCTCGCCACCGCCCGCACCGGCACCGCCAGCCGGTACGGCAGCCGCGGCAGATCGTCAGTGAGCGGAAGCTCCCGTTGCCCGGTCAGTTCGGCTGTCACCCGATAGAGGCCTCCTTGGCGAGTCGGCTGATCACGTCGATGACCTCCTCCAGGGACAGATCGGTGGAGTCGATCGTGACCGCGCCGTCGGAGGCGACCAGGAACTCGGAGACGGTGGAGTCGTCGGCGTCGCGCCGGACGATCTGGTCGCGCAGCTGCTCGGCGGTGATCGAGCCGGCGCCCAGTTCGGCGCCGCGGCGGGCCATCCGGGCCTCCTGGTCCGCGGTCAGGTGCACCTTCAGCTCGGCGTCGGTGGCGACGACGGTCGCGATGTCGCGGCCCTCGACCACGATCCCGCCGGTCGGCTGGGCGTCGTCGATGATCTCGCGCTGCCGCCGGACCAGCTCCTTGCGCACGTCCAGGTTGGTCGCGATCTTGCTCACCCGCTCACTGATCCGCGGCTCCCGGATCGCGGCGGTGATGTCGGTCCCGTCCGCGATCACGAACTGGTTCAGCGGGTCCGTGCTCAGCTCGAGCCGCAGCTCCCGCGCCCGCTGCGCGACCGCCGCGGTGTCGTCCAGATCCAGCCCGTGCTCGATCGCGGACCACGTCACCGCCCGGTACGTCGCGCCCGTGTCCAGGAACCGCAGTCCCAGCCGGTCGGCCACGCCCCGAGCGGTACTCGACTTACCGGACCCGCTCGGCCCGTCCACAGCGATGATCATGGACCGAGAATATCCGCGCGACCGCTCACCGCGTCCCCTCGCCCTGCCCCAGAGCTGGTTTCTCCCACCGCGCCGCGTCCATTGGAGCGGATATCCGGTCTTGTTGCGGGGAGGGGTCAGCGGTGGACGACCCAGCCTCGGTCGGTGAGGGTGGCGACGAGCTGGTCGTCGGAGCCTGGTTTGACCAGGAGCTCGACCTCACCGACAGGACGGCCGGGGCTGTGGTCGATGCGGAGGTCTTCGACGTTGGCGCCGGAGGCGGCGGCGTCGTTGAAGAGGCGCGCAAGCTGGCCCGGGCGGTCGGGGATGGTGACCAGAACGCTGACCAGGTCGATGTGCGGCGTGCCGTGCTTGCCGGGGACGCGGATGGCACCGGAAACGCCGCGAGCGAGCACCGAGGTCAGTTCGTCACCGGCCTCATCCTTGCTGAGGGCAACCAGTACGCGGTCGAGCTCATCGCGGATCTGTTCGAGCAGGCCGGTCAGCGCGGCCGAGTTGGCCGAGACGATCTGGGTCCACAGGCCGGGGTCGCCGGCCGCGATCCGGGTGACGTCGCGGACGCCTTGGCCGGACAGCTGCAGGTGTGAGTTCGGCGCGTCGACGAGCGTGCCGGCGGCCAGGGATGACATCAGCTGCGGCAGGTGCGAGACCCGCGCGACGGCCAGGTCGTGGTCCTCGACGGACAGCTCGACCGTCCGCGCCCCGCAAGCCTCGGCCAGGCAGCGGACGAGCTCGACCGCTTCAGGTGAGCTCGACGAGTGCGGCGTGATCGCCCAGGTCGCGCCGTCGAACAGGTCGGCGCGCGCGGCGAGCGGCCCGTTGCGCTCCGAGCCCGCCATCGGGTGACTGCCGACGTACCGGGTCAGGTCCGCGGACAGCAGCCGGGCGTCCGTCAGCGGTTTCGACTTCACGCTCGCCGCGTCGGTGACGATCGCGTCGGTCTGCGCGAGCTGCTCCGCGATCACCGACCCGACGTGATCCGGCGGTACGGCGACCACCACCAACTGCGGCTCGATCTGAACAAGTCGCGACCCCGCGCCGATCCGCTCAGCCATCAACGCGTTGTCGGGGTTCGCGTCCACCAGCTCGACGACGACACCCAACCGCGCCAGCGCCAAGCCGATCGACGTACCGATAAGGCCCGCACCAACGACGCGGACGGGACCACGCAATTCGGTCACTGGGCGCCTGTCAGATCGGGACGGAGCGCCGACGCGCCGTGCAGGTAGACGTGCTGGATCTTGTCGCGCGACCGCTCGGTCTCGGTGTGCACCATCATCCGGACGACTCGCGGCAGTGCATGCGGTACGTCGATCTCCTGCATGCACATCAGCGGTACGTCGGTCAGCCCGATCTGGCGGCCGGCCACGGCGGGGAACTCGGCGTGCAGGTCCGGCGTGACGGTGAACAGGATGCTGATCAGATCCGCACTGTCCAGATCGTTCGCCTCCAGGACGGCCTTCACCAGCTCGGCGGACCGCTCGAGCAGGTGCTCGCGCTCGTCCACGTCCAGCTGGGTGGCTCCCCGGATCGCCCGCACCGCCACGTCATCCTCCTCGTCAAGCCGCATTCACGACGTAGACAGCCTAGGCCAGACCGGCCACGGACTGGACAGGCGTCTCGGATTGAGCCTCGGCCGCATCCACCGTCTGCTCCAGCAGCAGCGCGATCGTCATCGGCCCGACCCCGCCCGGCACCGGAGTGATCAGCCGAGCCACCTCGCTCGCCTCCTCGAAGTGCACGTCACCGACGTTGCCTTCGTTGTATCCGGCATCGATCACCACAGCTCCCGGCTTCAGCCAGTCGCCCCGGACGAAGTTCGCCTTGCCGACCGCGGCGACCACGATGTCCGCGGTCCGGACGATGTCGGCCAGCCCGACGGTCCGCGAATGCGTGTAGGTCACGGTCGCATCTGATGCCAGCAGCAACATTCCGGCCGGCTTGCCGAGGATCGGGCTGCGGCCGATCACGACCGCGTGCGCTCCGGACAGCGGTACGTCGTACGCCTCGAGCAGCCGCATGATCCCGCCCGGCGTACAGGACCGGAAGCCGGGCTCGCCGAACGCCATCGCCGCGAACGCGTGCATGGTGACGCCGTCGACGTCCTTGGCCGGGTCGATCGCCTCGAACGCCGCGCGCTCGTCGATGTGGCTCGGCACCGGATGCTGCAGCAGAATGCCGTGCACCTCGGGATCGGTGGAGAGCTTGGTCAGCTCGGCCACCAGCTCCTCGGTCGTCGTCGAGGCCGGCAGCACGACACTGCGCGAGCCGATCCCGGCCTTCTTGCTGCGGTTCTGCTTCATCCGCACGTACGTCGCGGAGGCCGGATCGTCACCGACCAGCACCGTGGCCAGGCACGGCTGGACGCCGGTCGACTCCCGCAGCTTCTCGGCGCGGACGGCGGCGTTCGCCACCATCTCGGCGGCGAGATCGGTTCCGATCATCAGGTCGGCGGTCATGGGCGCACTCCTTCGGGCGAGGGATCAAGTGCCCAGGCGCGCGGCGAAGCCGGATCTCCGGCGGGCCGCTCCCCGGTGGTACTCCACCTCAACGCCAGTCGCGGACCTGCGGCCAGCTTACCTTTCCCCCGCGTCGGCTCCCGCCTCGCTACCGCTCGCAGGCTGCCGCCTCCGTGGTGCGCAGGGCCGGGTGGTGGGTGTGGTTCTCTCCCCCCGCGTCGGCTCCCGCCTCGCTACCGCTCGGCCCGCCGACGCCCCACCCGCCCGCGTTCACGCGCTACCGCGCTTCAAGTTGCTCGCTACCGCTCGCAGGCTGCCGCCTCCGTGGTGCACGAGGCCGAGTGGCGGGGGTGGTTCCCTCCCCGGCGTCGGCTCGCGCATCGCTAGCGCTCGGCCCGCCGGCGCTATGAGTCGGCGACCGCCTTCAAGAATCTGCTGCGCGAAGACGCCGCCCAGCTCGCCACGGCTGCCGTCCTGGACCACCTTGTGGTCGGTGATCAGTACTCGTCGCGGAGCCTCATCCATTCCATGGTGAGGGTCTGGGGCCAGCCGGCAGGCGAGTCGTCCCAGGTCTCCTGCCGGCCGTACGGACGCGCAGCACCCCGACATACAGCACCCGCGAGCTCAGCCCGCGCAGGCCGGATGCGGGCCGTTCCGCGGGTCGGCTGATTGCGAACGACCGATGCGGCCCGGATGAGGAAACGCCTGCCTTTGCGGACGATTGCGGCCGCTCCGTGGCAGCGATCTACCGTGAAGCGGCAGCACCGCCACATGCACCAACGGCTCCGGCGCGATCGTCAACTTCCCGCAGCACTGCCGCATTCTCCAGCACCACCCACGCGGCAGCCCGCGAGCGGCAGCGAGCACCCGAAGCGCGGCAGCGCGAGAAGGCACCCGCGGCAGCGGGCAGTGGAAGCGGGCAGTGGAAGCGGGCAGTGGAAGCGCGGTAGCGCGTGAGCGGGGGCGGGTGGGGCGCCGGTGGGCCGAGCGGCAGCGAGGCGGAAGCCGACGCGGGGGGCGAGTACATCCACCACTCAACCTCCAGCACCACGAAGGCGGCAGCCCGCGAGCGGCAGCGGGCAGTGAAGCGCGATAGCGCGCGAACGAGGGTGGGTGGGGCGCCGGCGGGCCGAGCGGCAGCGAGGCGGGAGCCGGTGCGGGGGGCGATTACAGCAGGCCGGCGTGGTCCAGCGCCAGGTACGCGGCGTCGGTGCCGGTCATGGCTCCCGGCGTACGGAGCTCGGCGCGGAACTCGTCCACGGTGAGCTCGACCGGGACGCAGTCCTCGGCCTCGTCGAGGTGCTGGACACCGTCCGGACGGCAGCCGCGGGCGATTGCGACGTACTTGCGGAAAGTGGACGAGGTGCCGGCCCAGAGCCAGCCGACCACCTCGAGCGATTCGCAGGTGTAGCCGGTTTCTTCTTCGAGCTCCCGCGCACCACCGACGGCCGGTTCTTCGCCGGGCTCGATGAGGCCGCCGGGGAGGTTGGTGACCACGCTGTCCGGGCCCGGGCGGAACATGCGGATCGTCACGATCCGGCCTTCGGGGGTCAGCGGGAGGACGGTGATGCCGCGGGCGACTCCCTCGGCGGACTCGGGCCCCGTGACGTCCCACTCGACCTCGTGACCGCCCGGCATCCGGTACTGCCGGACCTTCACCGTCAGGAAGCGCTGGTAGGCGACCTTCTCCCCCAGCAGCTCCCAGGGCTCCGGGTCGGCGGCCCGAGACGACGCAGCCGCCACATCGGACGTGGCGGCTGCTTCGACGGTTCGATCCGTCACAGAGGACGACTGTCGTCGGGCTCCTCCGGCGGAGCGATCGGCGCATCGTCGTCGCTCCCGGAGCTCGCCGGCGAGGTGTCCGCCGAGGTGGTCTCCGCCGAGGTGGTCTCCGACTCGGCCGCTTCGGCGGTGGCCTCCTCGATATCGGCCGCCGGGTGCGACTCGGACAGGATCCGGGCCAGCGTCTCCTCGGAGATCCGCTTGAACTTGCGCACCTGCGTACGCGTCCGGTCCAGTACGGCGACCTCGAGCTGGTCCGAGGTCAGTTCGCGCGGCTCGCTGCTGTCGTGGCCGAGGGCGTCCACGGCCAGCCGCAGTGCACCGGCCAGCGAGATGCCCTCGGAATAATGCTCGCCGACATACTCCGCGACCTGCTCGGCCTGGCCGCCCATCACCGCGAACCCGCGGACGTCGGCGATCGAGCCGTCGTACGTGAGCCGGTAGATCTGGTCGTCGGCCGTGGTCGCGCCGATCTCGGCGACCAGGATCTCCACCTCGAGCGGCTTCTCACCGCCGGAGGAGAAGATCGCGCCGAGGGTCTGCGCGTAGGCGTTGGCCAGCGCCCGGCCGGTGACGTCGCGCCGGTCGTAGGAGTAGCCGCGCATGTCGGCCAGCCGCACGCCGGCGATCCGCAGGTTCTCGAACTCGTTGTACCGGCCGACGGCGGCGAACGCCATCCGGTCGTAGATCTCGGCCACCTTGTGCAGCGCGGGCGAGCGGTTCTCGGCGACGAACAGGATCCCGTCGGCATACTGCAGCGCGATCGCGCTGCGGCCCTTCGCGATGCCCTTCCGGGCGAAGTCCGCCCGGTCGCGCATCAGCTGCTCGGGTGAGACGTAGAACGGCGTGCTCATCGAAGGCTTCGTCCTCTATCGGTCGATGGGATCAGGTCAGGGACGCCGTGGCCGGGCCGTCGGGGCGCTCGTGGCGCTGCGCCCAGGCCGCGTCGACCAGCGTGGCGACCTCGTCCTCGGGCAACCGCTGGTAGCCGTCGGCGGTGACCACACCGATCACCGGGAAGATCCGCCGCAGCATGTCCGGACCGCCGGTGGCCGAGTCGTCGTCGGCGGCGTCGATCAGGGACTGGATCGCCACCGTCGCGCACTCGGTCGCGGACAGGTCCTCGCGGTAGAGCTTCTTCAGCGCACCCCGGGCGAACAGCGAGCCCGAACCGACACTGTGGAAGTGGGTCTCCTCGTACCGGCCGCCGGTGGCGTCGTACGAGAAGATCCGCCCGCCCTTGCGGTCGTGGTCGTAGCCCGCGAACAGCGGCACCACGGCCAGACCCTGCATCGCCATCGCCAGGTTGCCCCGGATCAGCGCGCTCAGCCGGTTCGACTTGCCGTCGAGGCTGAGCACGGTGCCCTCGAGCTTCTCGTAGTGCTCGAGCTCGACCTGGAACAGCCGGACCATCTCGATCCCGAAGCCGGCCGACCCCGCGAAGGCGACCGCCGAGTACTCGTCGGCGGGGAACACCTTCTCGATGTCGCGCGAGGCGATGATGTTGCCCATCGTGGCCCGCCGGTCGCCGGCCATCAGCACGCCACCGGCGAAGGTGGCCGCGACGATCGTCGTACCGTGCGGGACCTGGTCGGAGAAATCGGCCTGCCCCAGGCTGCGCCGTCCGGGCAGCAGGTCGGGCGCGTGCCCGGCCAGGAAGTCCATGAACGACGTGCCACCTGGGGTCAGGAAGGCTTCCGGCAACCGGCCGGAGGCGTCAAATGTCATCGAGCGGTTCACTCCCCACCCTTTTGCACGAAGCCGCGGACGAACTCCTCGGCGTTCTCCTCGAGCACCTCGTCGATCTCGTCGAGGATCGAGTCGACGTCCTCGTCGAGCCGTTCCTTGCGCTCGGCCACGTCCTCGGCCGACTTCGCCTGCTCGACCTCTTCCTCGGTCGTCGAACGCTTCGGCTGCTTGTGCTGCTGCCCGCCGTCATTCGCCATCGCACACACCTCCTAGAACCGCAGTGAAAGAGACGCCCAACCGCTCCTTCGTTGCTTCTAAGAGCGACCCTACCCGGCAGCGCCCCCAGTAATGGTGCGAACCAGGTCACTCGCGGTGTCGCACTGGTCCAGAAGGGCGCCGACATGGGCCTTCGTGCCGCGCAGCGGGTCCAGCGTCGGGATCCGCTGCAGCGACTCCTTCCCCGGCAGATCGAAGATCACCGAGTCCCAGGAGGCGGCCGCGACCTGCGGCGCGTACTGCTGCATGCAGCGGCCGCGGAAGTAGGCACGAGTATCGGTCGGCGGGTGCGAGACCGCCATCCGGATCTCCTCGTCGGAGACGATCCGCTGCATCCGGCCCGACTTCACGAGCTTGTAGTACAGCCCCTTGTCCGGACGTAGGTCGGCGTACTGCAGGTCGACCAGGTGCAGCTTGGGGTCGTCCCACTGCAGGCCGTCACGGTCGCGGTAGGACTGCAGCAGCTTGTACTTCGCGACCCAGTCGAGCTGGTCGGACAGCTTCATCGGGTCGACCGCGAGCTGGTCGAGGATCTGCTCCCAGCGGTACAGCACGTCCTTGGTCTGCCGGTCCGCGTCGTCGCCGTACTTGTCCTCGACGTACTTGCGGGCCTGCTCCAGGTACTCCGCCTGAAGCTGGATCGCGGTCAGCTTGCGGCCGTCCTTGAGCGTCATCAGATGCGTACAGGTCGGGTCGTGGCTGATCTCGTGCAGCGCCTGCACCGGGCGGTCCACGCCGAGGTCGTCGGTCAGCCAGCCGTCCTCGATCATCGCCAGCACCAGCGACGTCGTCCCGACCTTCAGGTACGTCGAGATCTCGGACAGGTTCGCGTCGCCGATGATCACGTGCAGCCGGCGGTACCGGTCCGGGTTCGCGTGCGGCTCGTCGCGGGTGTTGATGATCGGCCGCTTGAGCGTCGTCTCCAGGCCGACCTCGACCTCGAAGTAGTCGGCCCGCTGGCTGATCTGGAACCCGTTCGTGCTGCCGTCCTGGCCGATCCCGACCCGGCCGGCGCCGGTGACCACCTGGCGGCTGACGAAGAACGGCGTCAGGTGCCGCACGATCGACGCGAACGGCGTCGACCGGCGCATCAGGTAGTTCTCGTGCGACCCGTACGACGCGCCCTTGTTGTCGGTGTTGTTCTTGTAGAGGTTCAGCTGCGGGGCCCCGGGCACCTGCCGGGCCTGCCGCGCGCCCTCCATGATCACCAGCTCGCCGGCCTTGTCCCAGACCACCACGTCCCGCGGGTTGGTGCACTCGGGCGCCGAGTACTCCGGGTGGGCATGGTCGACGTACAGCCGGGCGCCGTTGGTGAGGATCACGTTCGCCAGGCCGGTCTCCTCGTCGGTGAGCTGGCTGGAATCGGCCACCTCCCGGCTCAGGTCGAAGCCACGCGCGTCCCGCAGCGGGTGCTCCTCGTCGAAGTCCCACCGGGTCTTCCGCGCCAGTGGCTGCGTCTGGGCGTAGCCGTTCACCACCTGGCTCGAGGTCAGCATCGGATTGGCCCCCGGCTGACCAGGCACCGAGATGCCGAACTCGGTCTCGGTCCCCATGATGCGCCGCACACTCATGGTCCCGAGCCTACGCGGTTCCGCCGACGAAAGGGGCTTGTGCTGCCTCCAACAGAACGTCGAGTGCCCGCTGGGACATGCTCAGCCGGCCGAGCTCCGCGGTGACCCGGTCCCGTTCGGCTTGCAGTCCACCGACCATGCCCGGACATCCGGACAGCACCGGCGCGGCCGGATCGCCGTGCACGCACTCCAGCACGCCGGCGATCATCGCGGTCGGCAGTCCGGCGGCGAGCAGGTTGCGGATGTGACCGACCTTCGCCACGTCGGCTTCGGCGTACTCGCGGTAGCCGTTCGCTTGTCGCGTCGGCTCGAGCAGGCCCTGCTCCTCGTAGTACCGGAGCAGCCTGCGGCTCACCCGCGTCCGCATCGCCAGCTCGCCGATCAGCATGCGCGCCTCCTTGTCTTGACCTTCACACCGGTGTGACTGGCTACGGTGCCGCTGACCAAACACAACACTTGCCAGGGAGCAGACATGCCAGGAATCGTCGTGATCGGTGCCGGACCGGGGATCGGGCAGGCGGTGGGACGCCGGTTCGCCCGGGAGGGCCTGCCGGTCGCCCTGATCGCGCGGAGGCGTCCGTCGCCGGACCTCGGCAGCTTCACGCTGGCCGCTGACTGCACCGACGAGCCGGAGTTGCGCAGCGCTCTGGACGAGGTTGTCGCCCAGCTGGGGACGCCGGATGCGGTCGTTTACAACGCGGCGAAGATCGCAGCGGACCGGATCGGCGATCTGTCACTGCGTGAGCACCAGGACGCCTGGGCGGTCAACGTGGGTGGTGCGATCACCGCCGCCGCCCATCTGGCCCCGTCGATGACAGCGAACGGTGGAGGCTCGTTCCTGATCACAGGCGGGATGCCGGAGACCAAACCGGACTATGTGAGCCTCTCACTGGGTAAGGCAGGCGTCCGAGCGCTCGTGAGCCTCCTGGACCAGTCGTACGGCGCCGGCGGGCTCCACGCCGCCACAGTGACCGTCTACGGCGCAGTCGCCCCCGGTACGGCGTTCGACCCGGATGCCATCGCGGAGCAGTACTGGATGCTCCACCAGCAACCGCGAGCCGAGTGGACGCACGAGGTGCACTACACCGGCGCCATGTGAAACTGCCACCCATGGACGAACTGGTTGCCCTGGTCGATGCCGACGGTGTGGTCTGCGGGTCGGCCCCGCGCTCGGAGATGCGGCGCGACAACCTGCGGCACGCGGCGACCGGCGTACTGGTCCGGAATGCGGCCGGTGACATCTACGTGCACCGGCGGACCGACACCAAGGACGTCTACCCCGGCCGGTACGACTTCGCGGCGGGCGGTGTGGTCGCAGCCGGCGAGGACCCGTACGACGCCGTCGTCCGGGAGCTGGCCGAGGAGCTCGGGATCACCGGCGTCGAGCTCACCAAGCTGCCCGAAGGCGACTACGCCGACGACCACACCCGCTACCACGCCTACCTCTACAGCTGCGTGTGGGACGGCGCCATCAGCCACCAGCCCGAAGAAGTGGCCTGGGGCGCGTGGATGTCACCCGCGGACCTCGTTGCGCGGCTGGACGATCCCGAGTGGCCGTTCATGCCGGACACCGTCTGTCTGCTCGGCTCGTACGTGCGCGACCTGCTCTGAGGCACCCGGGCTAGCGGCGGCGGCCGAGGGAGCGGGCGAGGTTGATGCCGACCAGGCCCGCCCAGCTCACGACGACGCCGACCAGGCCGGTCGTGTTGGCCGCGATCGCGGTGATCGGGATCGCGACGCTGACGGAGACGATCGACAGCGCCAATCCGCCCGGGTCGCGCTCTCGGCCGGGGTGGACCGGCGGCTGGACCGGTTCAGGAACAGTGGCGCGGCGCTGGGCATCGAGCCGCTCCAGGAAGCCTTCGATGATCGCGTCTTCGTACTCCGGGCCCAGCTCCTGACGTGCGGCCACCGCCGCCCGCAGGTCCTTGCGCACATCCTCGGTCGCCATACCGTTCACGGTATGAGTTGTCGCCGTCCGGGGCTATCGGGGGAAACCCCCGGCAGCCCCGGAACGGCGACCGACGTCTTACAGGTACTGACCGGTGTTCGTGGCCGTGTCGATGGAGCGGCCCGGCTCGGTGCCCTGCTTGCCGGAGATGAGCGTACGGATGTAGACGATCCGCTCGCCCTTCTTGCCGGAGATCCGGGCCCAGTCGTCGGGGTTGGTCGTGTTCGGGAGGTCTTCGTTCTCCTTGAACTCGTCGACGCACGCCTGCAGCAGGTGCTGCACCCGCAGGCCCTTCTGGTTCTCGTCCAGGTAGGCCTTGATCGCCATCTTCTTGGCCCGGTCGACGATGTTCTGGATCATCGCGCCCGAGTTGAAGTCCTTGAAGTACAGGACCTCTTTGTCACCGTTGGCGTAGGTGACCTCGAGGAACCGGTTCTCGTCGGCCTCGGTGTACATCCGCTCGACGGTGCGCTGGATCATCCCGTTCACACACGAGGCCTTGTCGCCGCCGAACTCACTGAGGTCGTCGGCGTGCAGCGGCAGCGTGGTGGTCAGGTACTTCGAGAAGATGTCCCGGGCGGCCTCGGCGTCCGGCCGCTCGATCTTGATCTTCACGTCCAGCCGGCCCGGCCGCAGGATCGCCGGGTCGATCATGTCCTCGCGGTTCGAGGCGCCGATGACCAGGACGTTCTCCAGGCCCTCGACACCGTCGATCTCGCTCAGCAACTGCGGCACGATGGTGTTCTCGACATCGGAGGAGACACCGGAGCCGCGGGTGCGGAACAGCGAGTCCATCTCGTCGAAGAACACGATCACCGGCATCCCCTCGGACGCCTTCTCCCGGGCCCGCTGGAAGACCAGGCGGATGTGCCGCTCGGTCTCACCGACGTACTTGTTCAGCAGCTCGGGACCCTTGATGTTGAGGAAGAACGACTTCTGTTCCGCCACGCCGGTCCGCTCGGCGACCTTCTTGGCCAGCGAGTTCGCCACCGCTTTCGCGATCAGCGTCTTGCCGCAGCCGGGCGGGCCGTAGAGCAGCACGCCCTTCGGCGGCTTCAGCTCGTGCTCCAGGAACAGGTCCTTGTGCAGGTACGGCAGCTCGACCGCGTCCCGGATCGCCTCGATCTGGCCGGCCAGGCCGCCGATCTGGGTGTAGTCGATGTCCGGGACCTCTTCGAGAACGAGCTCCTCGACCTCGGACTTCGGGATTTTCTCGTACACATAGCCGGAGCGGGGCTCCAGCAGCAGCGAGTCGCCGGTGCGCAGCGGGATGTCGAGCAGCGGCGAGGCGAGCCGGACGACCCGTTCCTCGTCGGCCTGCGCGATCACCAGCGCCCGCTCGCCGTCGGCCAGCAGTTCCTTCAGCATCACCACGTCGCCCACGACCTCGTAGTCGCAGGCCTCGACCACGTTCAGCGCCTCGTTCAGCATCAACTCCTGGCCGAGCTTGAGCTCGTCCAGGTCGATCGACGGGCTGGCCGCCACCCGGAGCTTGCGGCCCCCGGTGAACACGTCCAGCGTGTCGTCGTCGTTGCGGCCGAGGAAGGTGCCGAATCCGGACGGCGGTTGCGCCAGCCGGTCGACCTCCTCCTTCAGGGCGATGATCTTCTCTCGCGCCTCCCGCAGCGTGTCGGCCAGCCGCTCGTTCTGAGCGGTGACACTCGCCAGGGAGGCCTGTGTTTCGGACAGCCTGCCTTCGAGCGACCGGCTGTCAGCCGGGTGCTCCAACAACCTCCGCCGCAACGCTGCGACCTCGGCCTCCAGGTACCGGACCTGGTTACGCAGCTCTGCCGCGGTAGGACTCTCGTCTCCAGCCACGATCATCACCTCACCATGTGGGGCTCGACCCTATGGACCTTACCCAGAAAACCTCGCCGGGCAAGCTGAATCCCATCACGTGTCGGTTGCGGATGAACCTGTTGCTTTCGGCACATCTTCTGATCCGTCACCGCGACGGGGGCCTTGATAGTCATCGCCGTACGCGCCCGGTGCCGGCCGGCGCTTCTTCCGGGGTGCCTGAACCCCGTGCGCCATCCGTCGGGCGGTGACCAGAAAGGCGGTGTGACCTTGCATCCGGTGTCCCGGACGAACCGCCAGACCCTCCACGTGCCAGTCTCGCACGAGTGACTCCCACGCGCGCGGCTCGGTGAATTCGCCGTGTGCCCGCAACGTCTCCACGACGCGGCTCAGCTGGGTTGTGGTGGCGACGTACGCGCCGAACACGCCGCCAGGGCTCAGCGCGCCGGCCGCGGCGTCCACGCACTCCCAGGGGGCGAGCATGTCGAGAATGATCCGGTCGACCTCGGTCTCGTCGAGTTTCTCGACCAGGTCGCCGACCTCGAGCCGCCAGGCCGGGTGCTCGCCGCCGAAGAAGCCGGTGACGTTCTTGCGCGCGACCTCGGCGAAGTCCTCGCGGCGCTCGAACGAGATCACCTGGCCGTGGATGCCGACCGCGCGCAGCAGCGCGGTGGTCAGCGCACCCGACCCGGCGCCGGCCTCGACCACCTTCGCGCCCGGGAAGATGTCGGCCATCGTGACGATCTGGGCGGTGTCCTTGGGGTAGATCACCGCGGCGCCGCGCGGCATCGAGACCGAGTAGTCGGCCATCAGCGGCCGCAGCGCGAGGTACTCCACGCCGCCCTTGGACCGGATCACCACGGCGTCCGGGCCGTCGATCAGTTCGTCGTGCTCGATCCCGCCCTTGGTGGTGTGGAAGATCTTCCCGCGCTCCAGGAACACCGAGTGCCGGCGGCCCTTGGAGTCCTGCAGGGTGATCCACTCCCCCGCCTGTAGCGGGCCGTGATGGACCCCGGAGTACGCCTGGTCGGGAAAGTCGCGCAAGTCAGCCATAAGGCGCTCACCTTAACGTTCGCGACTCAGCGTTCCCGAAACGCCCGCTCGATATCGGCCGTCGCCAGTACGCCGTACACGCCGCCGGCGGCGTCGAGGACCAGGTACTCCGAGGCGGGGTGCTCGCGGATCGTCGTCAGGATCTCCTCGCCGGTGTCGTTGACGCCGATGATGTGACCGGCGCCGATCCGGGTGGAGACCTCGCTGACCGTGGTCCACGGCCGCTGGTTCGGCGCGACCGCGGCGACCGCGTTCTCCGAGACCAGTGCGTGCGGCTTGCCGTCGCCGTCGATCACCACGACCGCGCCGGCCTGCATCTCGCCGGCCAGCCGGACCGCCTCGGAGATCGGCGTACCGGAGTGGACCGCGATCGCGCGCCGGGCCATCGTGCGGACCTGCAGCGCGGGCAGCTTCAGGCGCAACCGGGCTTGCATCAGCTGCGTCGTCGAACCCATCCACAGGAAGAACCCGACCGCCATCGCGATCAGGAAGTCGATCAGCGTCGGCTCACGGTCCCAGATCTCCCGCAGTACGACGGGAGCCGCCAGCACGAGGATCGCCATGATCCGGCCGCCCCAGGCCGCGACGATCGTGCCGGTGTGCATGTTGCCGGTGACCTTCCAGACGAACGCGCGTGCCACCCAGCCGCCGTCCAGCGGCAGGCCGGGCAGCAGGTTCGTGACGCCGACGATCAGGTTGGAGACCGCGAGCTGCCACAGCGCGATGTAGCCGACGCCGTCGTCGACGGCGCGCGAGCCGAGGTAGGCGAGTCCGCCGACGACCAGCGAGGCGATCGGCCCGACGACCGAGACCGCGAACTCCTCGAACGGCGTCTTCCGCTCGCCCTCGATGTGCGTGCCGGCGGCGAAGAAACCCAGGTTGATCTCCGACACGCCGATGCCGAACCGCAGTGCCATCAGCGCGTGCGCGAGCTCGTGCACCAGGATCGACAACGTGAACGCGACCACGAAGGCGAACGACGCGACGTAGCGCCAGGCGCCGATCTGCGGAAACTGCTGGCCGATCACCGCGGAGAACCCGAAGGCCAGCAGCATCGCGACCGGCAGCCAGGTGAACCGCATCGTGAGCCGGATGCCGCGGACACGACCGAGTACCCAGGTTCCGGGCGGCGGTGGGCCGACCGGCTGGGCGGGGCTCTGGGGATCACGCGACTCAGCCATCGGGGCAACGCTACTGGTCCGGCGGTAACAAGCTGCTACCAACCCGCGAAAGTGTCGGAGGCCTCGCCTAGGGTTTCGATCATGAGCGTCGCGGCCGAGGTTCCAGTCAACGGGCACCCCCGGGGTGCGCTGTCGCCGTCCCGCGCGGCCGATTTCATGAGCTGCCCGCTGAAGTACCGGTTCCGCGTCGTCGACCGATTGCCGGAGAAGCCGTCGTCCGCGGCGGTCCGCGGCACAGTCGTGCACGGGGTGCTGGAGCGCTTGTTCGACCTCCCGCGCGGTCAGCGGACGCTGGAGCAGGCGGCCGAGCTGCTCGAGCCGCAGTGGCAACAGCTGCTGGCCGCCGAGCCGGAGGTGGCCGGGCTGTTCGCCGAGGACGCCGACGGCGCGGAGCTGGCGAGCTGGCTGGCCGAGGCACACAAGCTGCTCGGGAAGTACTTCACGCTCGAGGACCCGAATCTGCTCGAGCCCGCCGAGCGCGAGCTGTATGTCGAGACCGAGCTCGAATCCGGACTCGTACTGCGCGGCTACGTCGACCGCCTCGACGTCGCCCCGACCGGCGAGATCCGGGTGGTCGACTACAAGACCGGCCGGTCGCCGTCGGAGTTCTTCGAGGCCAAGGCGTTGTTCCAGATGAAGTTCTACGCGCTGGTGCTGTGGCGCCTGCGCGGTGTCGTCCCGGCGATGCTGCAGCTGGTCTACCTGGGCAACGGCGAGATCGTCCGCTACATCCCCGACGAGGCCGACCTGCGGGCCTGCGAGCGCAAGGTCACCGCGCTCTGGGCGGCGATCAGTCACGCCCTCGAGACCGGTGACTGGCGCCCGAGCCCCGGCCCGCTCTGCGACTGGTGCGATCACAAGTCCCTGTGCCCGTCCTGGGGCGGTACGCCGCCTCCGCTCCCGCAGCGCTCCGTCGAAGAGGTCGTGGTCGAGTCCTCCGGTGTCGACCTGATCGGTGTGGACGGCTGACGCGGAACCCTGACTCGATACCGTTCGTCGCATGAGCGTGAACGAAGCTGCAGTGCGGGCTGTCGACGTGACCAAGCAGTACGGCGGCGGCCAGACCCAGGTCGACGCGT
Source organism: Kribbella sp. NPDC005582 (assembly GCF_040605415.1). NCBI lineage: Bacteria > Bacillati > Actinomycetota > Actinomycetes > Propionibacteriales > Kribbellaceae > Kribbella > Kribbella sp. NPDC005582. Next base: position 866,571 of record NZ_JBEXCU010000003.1, on the reverse strand, counting down.
TGGTCGACTTGAGCGCGGACTTCGGCCAGGGCCGGTTCACCGCGATCATGGGCCCGTCGGGCTCGGGCAAGTCGACGCTGCTGCACTGTCTGGCCGGTCTGGACCAGCCGACGGCCGGGCAGGTGTTCATCGGCGACGTCGAGCTGAGCCGGCTGCCGGAGAAGCAGTTGACGCATCTGCGCCGGGACCGGATCGGGTTCGTCTTCCAGGCGTTCAACCTGGTGCCGACACTGACGGCGTACGAGAACATCACGCTGCCGCTGGACCTCGCCGGTCGCACTACTGACCGCGAGTGGCTGCGGACCGTCATCGACACGATCGGGCTGACCGACCGGCTGAAGCACAAACCCTCCGAGCTGTCCGGCGGTCAGCAGCAGCGGGTGGCCTGTGCTCGCGCGCTGGCCTCGCGGCCCCAGGTCGTCTTCGCCGACGAGCCGACCGGCAACCTCGACTCGCAGTCGTCGGCCGATGTGCTCGGCTTCCTGCACCGGTCGGTGCGTGAGTTCGGGCAGACGGTGGTGATGGTGACCCACGACCCGACGGCGGCGTCGTACGCGGATCGGGTGTTGTTCCTGGCCGACGGCCGGTTGCGGTCGGAGCTGCTCGACCCGACCGCCGAGACCGTCCTCGACACGATGAAGAGTCTCGACCCGGCCGTGACCGGCTGATGCTCAAGATCGGTCTGCGCTCGGTCCTGGCGCACCGGCTGCGGTTCGTGCTCTGCACGGTCGCGGTCGTGCTCGGGATCGCGTTCGTCGGTGGCGCGATGGTCTTCACCGACACCCTCTCGACCGCCCTCAAGAAGCAGTACGCCGGCAGTACGGCGGACATCACGATCACCCCGGTGGACCCGGTCGAGGCACGCACCGGCCCACCCGCGACGCTCGCCGCCGCGGTGGTCGGCCAGGTCGCCGCCCTACCGGGAGTGGCCGACGCCGACGCGCAACTGCTGGTCAGCGACGTGCAGATCCGCAAGCCCGACGGCTCCCCCATCGACACCTACGGACTCCCGACGTACGGCGCCGGCTGGCCGCACGCCGTACGGACCTCACCGTTCCGGCTGGTCGACGGCAAGCAACCGTGGGGCAAGTCGGAGCTCGCGCTGGATCAGCCGACCGCATCGAAGGCCGGGTACAGCCTCGGCGATCAGGTCCGGGTCGTGACCGCGACCCGATCGGTGACAGCAACCCTGACCGCGGTCACCACGCCCGCCCAGGCAGGTCCGGCCGCAGGCGCGCCGCTGGTCACGTTCGACTCCGCCACCGCCCAGCTCGTGCTGCTCGGCAAGCCGGGCTGGACGTCGATCGCCGTCGCGCTGAAGCCGGGCGCGGACACTGACCAGGTCCGCGCGGCGATCGCCACCAAAGTCGGCACCGAGTTCAAGGTCCGGACCGCGGCGCAGGTCGAGGCCGACGGCGAGAACGCGCTCGACACGACATTCGGCGGGTTCAGTTCGATCTTGCTGATGTTCGCCGGGCTCGCGCTGTTCGTCGGCGCGTTCCTGATCGTCAACACGTTCGCGATGCAGGTCGCGCAGCGCTCCCGCGAGCTGGCGATGCTGCGTGCGATCGGGGCGTCTCGCGGCCAGGTCACCGGTGCGGTTCTGGCCGAGGCGCTCGTGATCGGGCTGATCGGCTCGACCATCGGCCTGCTGCTCGGCATCGCCGTCGCCGCCGGAATCCACTTCGCCTATCAGCAGCTCGGCGCCGCGATACCGAGCGCCGGCCTGCAGGTCACTCCGGCCACGATCATCGCCTGCTACGTGATCGGCGCGCTGCTGACGCTGGCCGCCGCCTACCCCGCTGCTCGGCGGGCCGGGCGGTTGCCGCCCATGGCCGCGCTGCGCGACGGCGCGACGATTCCTGAGCGCTCGCTGCTGGTCCGGTTGCTCGCGGGCGCGTTCCTGCTGCTGATGGCAGTGATCCTCTATCTGATCGCCAACGCCGCCAGCGGCATGCCGGGCGCGGTCCTGATCGGGTTGGCGTCGGCGATGGCGCTGCTCGGCATCGTGCTGACAAGCCCGCTGGTCAGCCGCTGGGTCGTGCGCGCGCTGATGGCGCCGTTCGGTCATCAGGCCCCGGTCACGCTCGGCCGCCGCAACGCCGAGCGCAACCCACGCCGTACGTCGGCAACCGCGTCGGCGTTGATGATCTCGGTCGCCCTGATCAGCGGGCTGGCGGTGATCGGCGCCTCGGCCAAGGCGTCAATCGATGCGAATGTCGCTTCCGAGATCGGCACTTCCGACCTGCTCGTCAGCTCGTCCGAGCCCGACACCTTCAGTCCCCAGGTCGCCGACCGGATCCGCAAGGTCGGTGGGGTGACAGCGGTCCACGAGGTTCGGCAGCAGGAGGGGAAGGCGCAGCGGGCCCGACCATCAGGGGCCGCCGACGATCTTTCGGTCAAGGTGACCGGTGTGAGCGACGGCACTCTGGCCGGTCCGGTCACGGTCGCCCTCGACTCGGGTTCGCTGGCCGGCCTCGCGAGCGGGCAGGCCGTCGTACCGCGGACGATGGCGAAGACGCTCGGCGTCTCCCCCGGCAAGACGTTCACGCTCGTCACGACCACCGGCAAACACCCGTTGACCGTGGCCGGCATCCTGGCCCCGAACCGTCAGCTCAACGCGGTCGTGGTCTCGCTGGCGACGTACGAGGCGATCGGCGGCGCCCCGGCCGACTCGCTGCTGTACGTCGATGTTGCCGACGGCACCAGTGCCGCCCAGACGAGTGCGGCGATCCTCGACGGTCTGAAGGACTACCCGTCGATCCAGGTCCGCGACCAGCAGGCGTACGCCGCCCAGGCCCGCGGCCCGGTCAACGCCGTGACCACGGTCATCGGGATGCTGCTGGCCCTGGCGGTCCTGATCGCCATCCTCGGCATCGTCAACACCCTCGCCCTCGGCGTCGTGGAGCGGACCCGTGAGATCGGCCTGCTCCGCGCGATCGGTATGGACCGGTCGCAGCTGCGCCGGATGCTGCGGGTCGAGTCGATCGCGGTCACCCTGCTCGGCGCACTTCTCGGCCTGGCGGTCGGTGTCCTGACCGCGGCCGCCATTCAGAACGTGCTCGTCGACGACGGCCTCGGCAAGCTCCACATCCCCGTGCTCCAACTGATCGGCGCAGTCCTGGTCGCCGGCATCATCGGCGTACTCGCTGCGGTGTGGCCGTCACGCCGCGCAGCGCGGCTGAACGTCCTGCAAGCCATAGCCTCCGAGTAGCAGCTATGCGGTGCTTTCACCGGTAGCCTGCGGGTGTGCCGGGGAGCGTGCAGTCGATCGAGCGGGCTGCGGCCGTGCTGCGACTTCTCGCGGTCGCTCCGAACGGGCTCGGCGTCGCGGATGTCGGCAACGCGCTCGGTCTGGCGAAGACGACTGTGCACGGCATTCTGCGGACGCTGCAACAGGTCGGCTTCGTAGAGCAGGACCACAGCGGCGCGCACTACCACCTGAGTGACGCCTTCGGCCGGCTCGGCGAAAGCTACCTCGATCCGAACGAGCTGCGCAGCCGCGCGATCAACTGGGCGGACTCGCTGGCCGCCCGCAGTGGCGAAGTGGTTCGGGTCGGACGGCTCGTCGAGAACAAGGTCGTCGTCGTCCACCATGTCTTCCGTCCCGACGACAGCGACCAGGACCTCGATGTCGGTACGACGTTGCCGCCGCATGCGACCGCACTCGGCAAGGCCGTCCTCGCGTACGACGCGAGCGGCGCGGGCCGGCCGAAGCGCCTCGAGGCGTTCACCACGCGCACGATCGTCGACGGGACCAAGCTGGCCGAGGAGCTGGCGGCGGTCCGGTCGCGCGGCTGGGCCGGTGAGTTCGAGGAGCACACCATTGAGACTGCCGGTATCGCCGCACCGATCCGTGGGCTCGGCGGACTGGTGGTCGGCGCAGTCGGTCTCACCGGGCGGATCGAGCGGATCTGCGACAGCCGTCTGCGCCCCCGCGCCGAGCTGATCACGATGGTTCGAGCCACCGCCGAGGCCATCGCCCGCGACCTGAGGGGTGACAGCTGATGCACCGCGTCTCGAGGTGGTGGACGAATGGCTGAGCAGTACGTTGCTGCGGTCGATCAAGGGACCAACTCGACCCGCTGCATCCTGTTCGACCGGCGCGGGCGACTCGTGTCGGTGGCCCAGCGCGAGCACCGGCAACTGTTCCCCAAACCGGGTTGGGTCGAGCACGACGCGGCCGAGATCTGGCGGAACGTCACCCGCGTCGTACCGGCCGCACTTCGGCAGATCGGCGCGGCCCCGAGCCAGATCGTTGCCATCGGCATCACTAACCAGCGCGAGACCAGCCTGCTCTGGGACCGCGCGAGCGGCAACCCGATCGGCAACGCGGTCGTCTGGCAGGACACCCGAACCGACCGGCTGGTGACCGAGCTGGCCGGGGACGAAGGCCCTGATCGGTTCGCTGATCTGTGCGGCCTGCCGTTGAACACGTACTTCTCGGCGCCGCGCTTGAAGTGGATGCTCGACCACACGCCTGGTCTGCGGGCCCGCGCCGAGCGCGGCGAGGTGCTGTTCGGCACCATGGAGAGCTGGCTGATCTGGAACTTCACCGGCGGCGCGAACGGCGGTCTGCACGTCACTGACGTGACGAACGCGAGCCGGACCATGCTGATGAACATCGCCACCCTGGAATGGGATGACGAGTTGCTCGCGGCCTTCGACGTACCGCGAGCCGTGCTGCCGGAGATCCGGCCGTCGTCGGGCGTCTTCGCGACCGCCACCGAGGTGCTGCCCGGCGTCCGGATCGGCGCCGCGCTCGGCGACCAGCAGGCCGCGCTGTTCGGCCAGACCTGCTTCAGTGCGGGCGAGGCGAAGTGCACCTACGGCACCGGCTCGTTCCTGCTGCTGCACACCGGCCACGAGATCGTCCGGTCCAAGCACGGCATGCTCACCACCGTGGCCTACCAGATCGGCAACGAGCCCGCATCGTACGCGTTGGAAGGCTCGATGGCGGTCACCGGTTCACTCGTCCAGTGGTTCCGTGACGGCCTCGGCCTGATCCACACCGCGGCCGAGATCGAGACACTCGCCCGGACCGTCGACGACAACGGCGGCGCCTATATCGTCCCCGCGTTCTCGGGCCTCTTCGCACCGCACTGGCGCAGCGAGGCCCGCGGTGTGATCGCCGGGCTCACCGGCTACATCACCAAGGGCCACCTGGCCCGCGCCGTTCTCGAGGCCACCGGCTTCCAGACCCTCGAGGTCGTCGACGCGATGAACGCCGACTCCGGTATCGCCCTCACCGCACTCAAGGTCGACGGCGGCATGACCGCCAACAACCTGCTCATGCAGTTCCTCGCCGACCTGCTCGACGTCCGCGTCGTCCGCCCGATGGTCACCGAGACCGTCTCGCTCGGCGCCGCCTACGCCGCCGGCCTCGCGGTCGGCTACTGGCCCGACCTCGAGGGCCTGCGCTCCAACTGGCACCGCGCCGGCCAGTGGCTCCCCCACATGGACCCGGCCCGCCGCGCCAGCGAATACGCCAACTGGCAGGCCGCCGTCCAGCGAACCTTCAACTGGATCCGCCCCGACCAGTGAGTCAGGCCTGCCAGCGATAGATGGTGCGGTCGTAGGCGACCTTGAAGCCAACGCGCTCCATGTTCGCCAGGGAGGAGTTGTGCTCGCCCGGTCCAGGCTTACCGGTCTCGGAGGCGACCCAGCGGCACCCCGCCGCGAACGCGTCTTCGGCCCGGCGAGCCAGGATCGCCGACTGCGCACCACGCCCCCGGTACTCCGGCAACGTCGTACCGCTGACGCACTCGCCGACCTCACCGGCCACGACCAGACCGCCGGTCGCGACCAGCTTGTCACCGTCCCAAGCCCCGTACGCCGTGACGCCGGGCGCGTGCGCGAACGCGGTGATCAGACCGTTCTGGTCCTGCGGAATTCCGAACACCTCGAGCTGAACGGCCGCCCAGGTGGACGCCTCGTCCGGCTCGATCACGCCGATCCGCAGGTCGGTCCGGACCGGATCCACCGGACCGGCCTCGCGAACCGCCTTCACCCAGGTCGCACCGGTCACGAGGCCGTGCTCGGCGCAGATCTCGGCCCAGTTCGCCGGCAGCACCTCGGGAGCGAGGTGGAAGTTCATCACCCGGGCCTGACCGGACCGGGCGACCTCGAGAACCTCCCCGATCAGCGCACTGTCGATCGGCCGGTCGAAGCCGAACCCGTGCGCCCGCGACCAGAAGTCGACGGAGTCATTGCGCACCACCACAGCGACTCCGTCGCCGATCCGCTGCCCGCTGATCCCGAGCGCCGCCACCACGTCCGGCGGACTCTGGGTCAGCGTCCAGATCATTTCGCCCTCGGCCCGTTCCAGCCGCTCAGTCAGCTCCATGACCCTTACTGTAACTCGTGAAAAAAGCCCCCCGGTCTCAGCCGACGCTGCCGGCCCAGTCGTTGTAGTGCCAGCCGTCGCTGGGGTCGCCGGGCACCTGCCACCAGTGCGCGAGCGTGTTGGTTTTGCTTCGCGCGAAGTACTGCAACTGGTTCTCGAAGGCGAAGCCGACCGGGTCGGAGTACACCTCACCGCCGCGGTCCTCCCACTTCACCACGGAGCCTTCTTGCCACCACCAGTGGTAAAGCGTGTTTTCGGGGCTGCGGGCAACGACATGCTGCTGGTCGCCGATCTTGAAGGCCGCCGGCGCACCGACGAACTTCCCGGGAGCACCGGCCCACTTGTCGGTGTTCAGTCCGGTGGCGGGATCCCAGTACCAATGGAACAGCTGACCGTCGGCCGCCTGCGTCAGGACGTGCTGCTGCTCGCGCCACACGAAGGTCGTCGGATCGGAGAGCGCCTCGCCACCCCAGTCGGCCAGGTGCGGCTCGGTATCGTCCAGCCCCCACCACCAGTGGTAGAGGTGGTTGTCGGTGCCGCGGGCAACCACATGCAGCTGGTTGCCGGTGACAAAGGTCGACGGGGTGCCGACGATCGACGCACCGGTCCAGCGATCGGACCGCACCTCGCCGTCCGCCGGATCCCACCACCAGTGCGTCAGGTCACCGGTGGACGAGCGAGCGAACACGTGCTGCTGTCCCGACCACACCACCGCGGCTGGATCGCCCGCGATGTCGCCGGCCCATTCGGCGTAGTGCGGCGCGGTCTCCGACTCGATCCACCACCAGTGGCCCAGCTTTCCGGACGTTGTCCTGGCAACGGCGTGCTGCTGGTTGTACCAGGAGAAGCCGCTCGACTTCCCCGCGATCGGCCCACCACCGAAGTCGTCCCGCTTCACGCCACCGGCCGCCGACCAGTCCCAGCGCCCGAGCGAGCCAGTCGTACTCGGCTGGAAGATCACCTCGTGACCGGCCCGCCCCGCATCCACCCACGGGTACGCCGTCCCGCCGGGCGCCTCGTCGGTCCCCCGGCCCGCGCCGTACGCCTCGATGTCGTCGACGAACAGCCCGGTCGCGGTGGCCGACCCGGTCTTGATGAACGTCACCCGGACCCAGCGGGCGGGCGTCGGCGCGAAGCTGACGTCGTACCAGTTGCGCGAGGCGCCGTTGACGGCGCCGAGCTGTCCCTTGGTCACATAGTTCACGCCGTCCAGGCTGGTCGCGACGACCACCTGGTCCGGCCGGTAGGCGGGGAACTCCTCATAGGCGTGCACGCGGACGGTGCCGACCGTCTGCATCCCACCGAGGTCGATCTCGACCGCCGGTTCGATGTGCTGGCCGGGGGTGAGTGAGTAGCCGAACGAGCGCTGGTCACCGAACTCGTCGGCCAGGACCCCGTCGGTCGCCTCGGTGCCACTGCCCGGATTCTTGACCGACGGGGTGTCCGGGTACGGCGCGGACGGCGCGGGCTTGCGATACCCCTTGCCACCGGCGAGGTTCTGCTGCAGCAGCAGGCTTCCCGCAATCTCGAGACCAGGCGGCTGGACAGTCCCACCACTGGATTCGGTCACCTCGAGCCGCACGTACCGCGCCTTGGCGTTGAGCCCGACCAGGTCGTCGCCACCCGGCGTGGCCAGGTCGTCCTTCTCGTCGAGGGTTCGCGTCCCCGCCTCCGCCCAGTCCGTGCCGTTGTACGACGTCAGTACGCGGTACTGCTTGCCGTAGACGCTGCCCCAGTTCAGGTGCAGCATGTCCAGCTGCGCCTGCCGGCCGAGGTCGACCTGCACCCAGTTCGTCCCCGTAGTCGTCGGCCGGCCCTTGGCGACGTCCCTGGCCACCACCGGCAGCCCGGCCGCGGCGTCGAGCAGCATCGCCCGCACCCGCTGCATGTACGAGAGGTCGGCGGAGTACTTGTCGCCGTTCGGTGTCATCGCCCGGGCGATCTCACGCGCCAAGCCCGGATTGGTCTTCCCGAGCTTGTTCAGGACCTCCCAGTCCTCCATCCCGTCGCGCAGCGCCTCGTACCGGGTAGTCATCTCCAGCGTGCCGCGGGCCTTGTCGGGCCAGACGATCCAGGCGTCGCCCTTCTGGCCCTGACTACCCTCACCACTCAGGTTGTACTGCCAGTTGTTGTAGGCCCAGTGCAGGTAGCCGGTGACGCCGCGGCTGTACGCGAACCACATCGTCTGACGTTGATGCCACTGCGGCTGGTCGATGAACCGGTTGAAGTAGTTCCCGCCGGGACCCTGGCAGTTGTACAGCCACAACGGCTTGTGCTTGTCACCGCGCCGTTGCGCGTCGAACGGCTTGGGATCGACCGAGTAGATCCACAGGTTCGGGATCACGATGTCGGCCTTCTCGGCGACCTGCGGGGACATCGGGAAGACGGTCGGGTCGGCCAGCTTCACGTCCGGCCAGTAGCTGCGGATCTTGTCCGCGATCTCGAACCAGCCGGCGCCGCCCGCGTCCGCGCGCGGCTCGTCGCCGACATGGGTCCAGAACTTGCTCAGCCAGCCCTTGTCGGCCAGGTGCTGCCGCAGCGCCGGGTAGAACTGCTTGTACCAGTTCTCGGCCGCGGGCGTGTCGTACTTGATGTAGTCGGGGACCTGGCTGCCGGTCTGCTTCGGCGTCGTCTCGATCAGGTACGCCGGCCAATCCGGGTTGCGCCCCTCGGTCTGGGGACCGGCCTGGACGAATCCCTCGAGCGTGTGTACGACGCCCTTGTCCAGAAACCGCTGGACGACCTCGTCGAAGCGGCCGAAGTTGAACGTGTACTTGCCGGCGGCATCGACCTTGCTCCCGCCGTCGGTGAGCAGGTTGATCACGGGAAGCTGCAGGCTGTTCTGCCGGTACTGCTTCATCGTGTCGGCCCAGCGGTCGATCAGCTGCCACCACTGCGGCGAGTACCGGTCGTAGTCGTAGAACAGTTTGATCGTGTCGCCCTTGCCGTGGTCCCACGAGGTGAACCCGAGGAAGTTCGTCCACATCACGTTGGTGAACTCGCTCTGGTTCGCCGGTGGAATCACGACGTTCCGCGCGTTCACCACCAGTGGTACGACGAAGTCCCCGGCCGTCGTCCGCACCGTCACGGACCCGGCGTACCGGCCGCCCGCGGCGGTAGCGGGCACATGGACCCGCACCCACAACGACTCCGTCTCACCGGGCCGGACCGCGACAGTGCGGTCGTTGAGCAACCGGTCCGGGAACCAGCCCGGGGCGTCCCGGATCACCGGGTAGATCTTGTCCGACGGCTTGTCGAGCCACTGGTACTCGACCGGGTTGTAGCTGAGTTCGGTGGCCGGGATCGTGTCGGTCGCACCGCGCAGTGCGGTGAACTCGACGGCGTTCACGGTGAACCCGGCCGGCGACTTGAGCACGATCTGCGCGCTCTCGTAGTCGTTCTTCGCGGTGTCCAGCCGGATGTCGTCGCGGGCCTCGGGCGACCGTCCGCTGTCGCGGAAGATCGAGTTGCCCGAGGGCTCGACCCAGATCGCCGGTCGTACCCCGGCCGCTTCGGCGCGTTCGGGCGGTGGGACCACGACCGCGCCGGTCACCGCCAACGCACCTGCCACGAGCCATCGCATCCACCGCATTGCCGCCTCCACCTGTCGCCGAGCCTGCCGCCAGGATGGAGAAACTCATTTACCGCTAAAAGCTGTGAAACCCAGACCGAATGGCCTCCTTCGGTCTGGGCCGAAGGAGGCCGTTCAGCCACCAGAGGTCAGGCCGGCGAGACGATGTCCGGGGCTTCGAGGCGGACCTTGTCGGCGGACTCGTCGTCGGGCTGGTCCTGGGAGGCGCGCTCGGACTCGACGCGGCGCAGGTAGAACGAGACCTCGCGCTCGATCGCCTGCTCGTCCCAGCCGAGGACCGGGGCCATCAGGCGGGCGGCGGCCTCGGCGGCGGCGACGCCGCGGTCCCAGGCCTCGATCGAGATCCGGGTCCGGCGAGCCAGCACGTCGTCCAGGTGCCGGGCGCCTTCGGCCTTGGCGCCGTAGACGATCTCGGCCTGCAGGTAGTCCTGGGTGCCGGGGAGCTGCTCGCCGAGCGACGGGTCCTCCTCGACGAGCGCGAGCACCTCGTCGATCAGGGCGCCGTACCGGTTCAGGAGGTGCTCGATCCGGGCAACGTGCAGGCCGGAGCGCTGCGCGATCAGGTGCCGCTGGTTCCACAGCGCCTGGTAGCCGTCGGCGCCGACCAGCGGCGTGGTCTTGGTGACCGACTTCGGCACCCGGCCGTCGAGTGCCGCCGCGGCCGCGTCGATCGCGTCCTTGGCCATCACCCGGTACGTCGTGTACTTGCCACCGGCAACGACCACGAGACCCGGGGCGGTGTGCGCGACGACGTGCTCGCGGGACAGCTTCGACGTGCTCTCCGACTCACCGGCCAGCAGCGGCCGGAGCCCGGCGTACACGCCCTCGACGTCCTCGCGGGTCAACGGCGTGACCAGGACCGAGTTCACGTGGTCGAGCAGGTACTCGATGTCCTTGCTGGTCGCGGCGGGGTGCGCCTTGTCCAGGTTCCAGTCGGTGTCGGTGGTGCCGATCAGCCAGTGCCGGCCCCACGGGATGATGAACAGCACCGACTTCTCGGTGCGCAGGATCATCCCGGTGCTGGACTGGATCCGGTCCTTCGGCACGACCAGGTGGATGCCCTTCGAGGCGCGCACGTGGTACTGCCCGCGCTCCCCCACCAGGCCTTGGGTGTCGTCGGTCCAGACGCCGGTCGCGTTCACGACCTGCTTGGCGCGGACCTCGAACTCGCGACCGCTTTCCAGGTCCTTGGCCTTCACGCCGGTGACTCGCTCACCTTGGCGCAGGAACCCGGTCACCTTGACCCTGTTCGCGACATGAGCGCCGTACGACGCCGCCGTCCGGGCGAGCTCCATCGTGTGCCGGGCGTCGTCGACCTGGGCGTCGTAGTACATCAGCGCGCCGACCAGCGCGGACTTCTTCAGCGACGGGACCAGCCGCATCGCGCCCCGGCGGGTCAGGTGCTTGTGGATCGGCAGGCCGGCGCCGAGACCGGAGCTGACCGCCATCCCGTCGTACAGGGCGACGCCGGCGCCGGCGTAGAACCGCTCCCACCAGCGGTGCTGGAGCGGGTAGAGGAACGGCACCGGCTTGACCAGGTGCGGTGCCAGGCGTTGCAGGAGCAGGCCGCGCTCCTGCAACGCCTCGTGCACCAGTCGGAAGTCGAGCATCTCCAGATAGCGCAGACCACCGTGGATCAGCTTGCTGGACCGGCTGGAGGTACCGCTCGCGAAATCGCGCGCCTCCAGCAGTCCGGTGGTCAGACCCCGGGTCGCGGCGTCGAGGGCCGACCCGGTGCCGACCACCCCGCCACCGATCACCAGGACGTCCAGCTCTCGTCCGTCGGCCATCGCGTCGATCGCGTCAGCCCTTGCTTGCGGTGACAGAGCCACTACCGCCACTGTGCTGCCCTTCCTTCCACTTGTTTCAAATTAGTCGACGTCGACCCAGTCAAGAGTCCGCGAGACGGCCTTCTGCCAGCCGGCGTACCCCTTCGCGCGCTGCTCGTCGTCCCACTGCGGTTCCCACCGCTTGTCCTCGTTCCAGTTCTGGACGAGCTCTTCCTTGTTCTTCCAGAACCCGACCGCCAGGCCCGCCGCGTACGCCGCGCCCAGGGCCGTGGTCTCGGCCACGACCGGCTTGCTCACCGGTACGCCGAGAATGTCGGCCTGCATCTGCATGCACAGCTCGTTGGCCGTGACACCGCCGTCGACCTTCAGCACGTCGAGCCGCACGCCGGAGTCCTTCTCCATCGCGTCCGTCACGTCCTTGCTCTGGTAGCAGATCGCTTCCAGTGTTGCGCGCGCCAGGTGAGCGTTGGTGTTGAACCGCGACAGCCCGACGATCGCGCCCCGGGCGTCCGAACGCCAGTACGGCGCGAACAGGCCGGAGAACGCCGGGACGAAGTACACGCCGCCGTTGTCCGCGACCTGACGAGCCAGCGTCTCGGTCTCACTCGCACCGGAGATGATGCCGAGCTGGTCGCGCAGCCACTGCACGGCCGAGCCCGTCACGGCGATGGAGCCCTCCAGCGCGTAGACCGGAGCCTCGTCGCCGAACTGGTAGCACATCGTGCTGAGCAGACCGGCCTTCGAGCGAACCAGCTCGGTACCGGTGTTGAGCAGCATGAAGTTACCGGTGCCGTAGGTGTTCTTGGCCTCGCCCGGGTTGAAGCAGACCTGGCCGACGGTCGCCGCCTGCTGGTCACCGAGGTCGCCCGTCAACGGAACCACGCCACCGAGCGGGCCGTTCGCCAGCGTCTCGCCGTACTTGTTCGGGTCCGACGACGGCCGGATCTCCGGCAGCATCTGCCGCGGGATGTTGAAGAAGCCGATCAGCTCGTCGTCCCAGTCGAGGGTCTCGAGGTTCATCAGCATGGTCCGGCTGGCGTTGGTCACGTCGGTGATGTGCACACCGCCGTTGACGCCACCGGTCAGGTTCCACAGCAACCAGGTGTCGGTGTTGCCGAAGATCGCGTCCCCGGCCTCGGCGGCGGCGCGGACGCCGTCGACGTTCTCCAGGATCCACTGCACCTTGCCGGCCGAGAAGTACGTCGCCGGCGGCAGCCCGGCCTTCTGCCGGATCACGTCACCCTTGCCTTCGCGCTCCAGGGCGGAGGCGATCCGGTCGGTGCGGGTGTCCTGCCAGACGATCGCGTTGTAGTAGGGCCGGCCGGTCTTGCGGTTCCAGACCACGGCCGTCTCGCGCTGGTTGGTGATGCCGAGCGCCGCCAGGTCGCTGGCATGCAAGCCGTTCTTGTTCAGCGCGGTCTGGATCACCGAGCTGGTGCGCTCCCAGATCTCGGTCGGGTTGTGCTCCACCCAGCCGGCCTGCGGCAGGATCTGCTCGTGCTCGAGCTGGTGCTTGCCCACCTCGTTACCGGAGTGGTCGAAGATCATGAAGCGGGTGCTCGTGGTGCCCTGATCGACGGCACCGACGAAGTCAGCCATGGAAGTTCCTCTCCTCACGCACGTGGGTCATACGGTCTTCTCTTCCGGGATGCGGCCGGGCTCTTCCTCGTCGTCCGCGATCGGCAGGTTGCGCCCGACCAGCAGGTCGTAGAGGAACGCACCGACCAGCGCGCCGATGATCGGGGCCACGATCGGCACCCAGAAATAGATGTCCCCGAACTGATCCTTGAACGCTCCCCCGTACCCGGTGAAGAAGGAGGCCAGTCGCGGACCGAAGTCACGCGCCGGGTTGATCGCGTACCCGGCGTTGGTTCCCCACGCCATGCCGATGGCCACCACCAGGAGGCCCACGACGAACGGCGCGAGATTGGCCGCCGGCGCGGTGTTGCGCAGGTCGGTGATCGCCAGGATCACCATCATCAGGATCGCCGTACCGATGATCTGGTCCCGGAAGCCGCCCCACATGTGGACGCCGAGATCCATGCTGCCGTTGCCCGGGAGCGTCGAGAACACGCCCTGCGTCTTGATGGTCAGGCCCGGGTCGACCTTGTTCAGCGCCTCGGTGTAGTTCCAGCGCACGACGAGCGCCGCCAGGAACGCTCCGAGGAACTGCGCCACCGAGTACGGCAGCACCTTTTTCCAGCTGAAGCCGCGGAACGCCGCCAGGGCGATCGTCACCGCCGGGTTCAGGTGCGCGCCGGTCATCCGGCCCGCCACGTAGATGCCCAGTGTCACACCGAGTCCCCACGCCCACGCGATCGAGTCGTGGTCGCCGATCCCGCCGGCCACCACCTGCGCCACCACACCGCAGCCGAACAGGATCAGGATGAACGTGCCCGCAAGCTCGGCAGAACACTCCCCCAGAAGGGTTTTCGCTTTGACCGCTTCGGTCGTAGCCATACCGGCTGGCCTCCCTTCTCTGACAAACCACCGTGACGACCACGGCTGGCTGGAATCTAAGAGCCATCCGCAGCCACCACAACGCCCGCCGTTCGACATTGTCGAACGGGACCAGTTCGCAACTGGTCTGCGACACACGGTAGCGGTCGAGTCACCCGCGGCGAGATCCCGCAAGCTTTCAGGGTAGAAAGTGAACGTACCTCACGGTAATCTCCTGCTCACCCAACGTCCCTCCGCCCCCGGGAGTTGTTGTGATCGCTCTTCGTCGTACCGCCCGCCATGCCCGGCCTCGGCCGCAGTTCTGGCGCCGTCCACCGGTGATCGCGCTGGCCCTGGCCGGGCTGGCGGCCGGGAGTCTGACCACTGCCGCTGCCGCGGACACCACAGCGTTGCGTCCGGTGATGTTCGTCGGGAACAACTGGGAAGGGACCGCGGACGTCCTGCAGCCGTCCGGGGCGTTCGCCAAGATCGGGCGGGTCAACATGGTGCCGGACAAGGCCGAGCGGCTGGCCGAGATCTACCTGAACCCGGTCAAGCTTGGGTTCTTCCTCGGTATTCGCAATGGGCCCGGCGAAGGCCATGACCAACTGGTCGACGACCTCTACAGCAGCCCGGACGGTACGGCGATCGTCGCGTCCCGGCCGAGTTTCGCCGATGTCGTGTCGATCGACATCGCGACCGGGCACCTGAAGTGGCGATTCCCGGTCAGTGGCTTCCGCGCCGACCACATGGCGTTGTCGCCGGACGGCCGGCGAGTGGCGGTCTCGGCGTCGACCGCGAACACCGTGCACGTCCTGGATGCCGCGACCGGCGTCCAGCTGGGGTCGTTCCCGACCGGCGACAAACCGCACGAGAACGTCTTCACCGCGGACGGCAAGATCTGGAACTCGGCGATCGGTGACGTCTTCACCGCGCTCGACGGACCGGGCTGGGACTGGACCAAGGGCGACCGCAGGATCACGGTCGCCGACGCGACGACGTACCAGGTGGTGAAGGTGATCGACATGCGTCAGCGCCTCGACGCCTTCGGCCGCAGCGACCTGTCCGACGCGGTCCGGCCGGTCGCGTTCACCCCGGACGAGTCGAAGCTCTACTTCCAGGTGTCGTTCTTCAACGGCCTCCTCGAGTACGACGTCGCCTCCGACATGATCACGCGTCAGGTCGAACTGCCGAAGAACCCGGCGACGAACGAGGACCGCACCACCTGGGTGAACGACTCCCGCCACCACGGTCTCGCGATGAATCCGGCCGGCACCAAGCTCTGCGTCGCCGGCACCATGGACGACTACGTGACAGTTGTCGACCGCAGCACACTCGCGCACGGCCCGCTGGTGACGGCGAGCAAGCCGTACTGGGCGACGATCAGCGGCGACGGCCAGAGCTGCGTGATCTCCGAGAGCGGCACCGACCAGATCACCGCGGTCAGCTTCGCCACCGGGCAGAAGCAGGTCTCGGTCCCGGTCGGCGATCACCCGCAACGCATCCGCCTCGGCCGCGCACCGGCGAACTGGCCGAACTAGACGGCGTACGAGCCGCGCGGGCCGCGGAAGGTCGCGGTCAGCGCGGCGGGTCCGGTGCTGAGGTCGAGGCTCGTCGACAGCACCGCCAGTGCTTGGCGCACTTCGTCATCCTGCGGGTGAGTCGCGTGCAGGCTCACCAGCTCCACGGTCCGCAAGTTCGTGGTCGGGTGCGGCGCGGTACCCCAGTCGATCAGGAACGGCACCAGCCCGTCGTACAGGTAGTCCGGGGGCGTGCTGACTCGCCAACTGAGCAGCTCACCGCTCGGCGTCGCCCGCGACAGCGCACCGATCTGTCCGAGATCGATCCCAGCCTCCCGCGCAGTCACCAGTACGCCGTCGATGTCGGCCGGGTGGATCGCCCACGTGATCAGCCGCTCGGGACCCTCGAAGTCGAACACCGGCGCCCTCTCGGCCTCCGGATCCGGCCCGAGCAACTCCAGGTACGCCGTACCGCCGAGCCCGACCAGGAAGTTCCGGGTGCCCCACCGGGCGTGCCGGCCACCCTCGACCGGCTCGACCCCCGTCGCGTCGGCGAACCGGCGGACGGTGCGGAACAGGTCGGCAGTGGCAAGGACCAGGTGGTCGAGCAGCGGCACGGACATGATCAGACCGTATGCCAACCGATCGGACTCGGTCGGCGTCTCGGGAGTGGATGTTGTCTCGGGAGGTGGCTGGGAATGGAAAGCGTGTCGTTGCTCGGCGGGTGGTTTCCGGTGGCTTTGGAGCTTCTCGCGGCCGGGTTGCTGGTCGTGGCGATCGGCTGGCGGGACCGGCGCTGGCGGCTGCGGGTGCTGCCGCTGGTGATCGCGTTGTCCGCGGTCGGCGCGCTGCTCGCGTCGTACCCAGGGGCGCAGCTGGCCGGAATCACGGATCCGCTGCCTTTCGGAGTGTGGCTGTGGTTCGGGGTCGGGCTGACCGCGCTGGTCGTCCTGATCGCCGGCTGGCGGAGCGCGCAGTGGTGGCGACGGGGTGCGGCCGTGGTCGCGGTCGCGGTGGCGTCGGTCGTCTGCGCGAACCAGGTCAACCAGTTCGTCGGCTACTACCCGACGATCGATGCCGCGGTCAACGATTGGACCAATGCACCGCTTCCCGGCCAGGTGTCGATGACCGGGCTCGCCCATGAATCGGGCGGCCACACACTCCCGCCGACGGGCAAACTCGTGTCGGTCGACATCCCCGCGACGTACAGCGGGTTCCAGCACCGGCCGGAGCTCGTCTACCTGCCGCCGGTCTGGTTCCGCAGCGCGAAGCACCACCCGGCGCTGCCCGTGGTCGAGGTCATCGGCGGTGAGCGCGGCGCGCCCGCTGACTGGGTACGGCTCGGCAACGCGGTCCGCGTGTCCGACGGCTACGCCCACCAGCAGCACGGATTTGCGCCCATACTGGTCTTCGTGGATGCGACGGCCTCGTTCGACAACGACACCGAGTGCGTCGACGGGCCGCGCGGGAACGCCGCCACACACCTGGACCGCGACGTCCCGCAGTACGTCGAGAAGACGTTCGGCGCCTCCCGCAATCCGGCCCAGTGGGCAGTCGCGGGCTTCTCGATGGGCGGGACCTGCGCGATCGACCTGGTCGTCGAGCACCCGGCCACGTTCACGCACTTCGTCGACATCTCCGGTGATCTGGAGCCGAACAGCGGCGACGACCACGACACTTTGGTCCAGTTGTACGGTGGCTCGGTGGCGTCGGAACAGGCCAATGAGCCGCTGAAGGTGATGCAGGCGCACGGGAAGTACGCCGGCGTCAGCGGCATGTTCCTGACCAGCACGGCCGAGAAGACCCACCAGCGCGAGGCTCACCAACTGTCCCGGGCGGCCGCCAAGGTCGGCATCGTCTCGACCGTCCAGGTCTCCCCCGGTTCGCACGTCTGGCAGTTCGCCGGCCCGGCGTTCGCGCGGTCCTTCCCCTGGCTGGTCGGCCAGGTCACCCCAGCCCACCACAGGTCGGCGTGACGCGCAGACTCACCTACCTCCTCGTCACGCTCGCACTGGTCACCCTGGCCGCCGCGGCGGATGCCAAACCTGCCGTGCTCGAGGTCCCGGCCGGCAACCTGAGCGTCCTGGCCCTCGGCGACTCGGTCACCTCCGGCTACCACTGCTACTGCGACGCCTTCCCCGCCCAGTACGGCGATCTGCTCGCGAACCGCACCGGTAGCGGGGTGACCGTGCACAACTACGGAGTCGGCGGTATCGACTCCGAAGGCCTCCTCAATGAGCTCAACCGCTCGAGCTCACCGATGGCCCGGGCCGCCACCGATGCGGACTACGTCCTGCTGACCATCGGCGCCAACGACTTCGCCGGCCACGAGGACGACGTCACCACCGGGAAGTGCACCACGGAGTGCGTCAGCGAGGAGATGGCCGAGCTGACGCGCAATCTCCGCAGCATCCTCGACCGCATCACCAGCCTCGACACCCACCGCACACCCGACATCCTCGTCACCGGCTACTGGAACGTCTTCAAAGACGGCCAAGTGGCCCGCGACCTCTATCCACTCGAAGGCCAGAACGCGACCCAGACGCTGACCCAGGCCACCAACCAGGTGATCGCGAACGCCGCCCACGTCGCCCACGCGACGTACGTCGACATCGCCACCCCCTTCGAGACCGCACCGGACATCACCAACCTGCTCGCCCCCGACGGCGACCACCCGAACGCGGCCGGCCATGCGCTGATCGCCGATTTGTTGCTCAAGGCCACACCGCCGAGCAAGAAGCTCACGGGCTGAGGTTCTTCCGCGACGGTCGGTCACGAACTAGGGTCCCTCCCATGGCCGCCCACCATCTGTTGCGCACGAGCGCGCCCGTTTTGGTGGGCCGGAGCGAGGAGCTGCAGGTCCTCGTCTCGACCGTTCCCCGCCGGTCGACCGTGGTGATGATCGAGGGCGAAGCCGGAATCGGGAAGACCCGCCTGGTCGACGAACTGCTCGCCCACCCCGACGTCGCTCGACTCAAGGTCCTCGTCGGCCACTGCCAGCCGCTGCGCGAACCCTTCCCGTACGGCGCCGTGATCGAGGCACTGCGGTCCCTGGCCGGCACCCGGCTGCAGAAGGTCAGTCCCGTCGCGGGAGCACTGCGCCCACTCCTGCCCGAGCTGGCCGACGTACTCCCGCCCCAGCCCGAACCGATCGGCGACCCACACGCCGAGCGCCACCGCACACTCCGCGCGACCCGCGAGGTGCTCGCCGCGATCGGCCCCGCCGTGCTGGTCGTGGAGGACCTGCAGTGGGCCGACGACGGCACCCGCCAGCTGCTGCGGTTCCTGATGGCCGATCCGCCGCCCAACCTCTCGGTCGTCATCACCTACCGCCGCGAGGACCTGGCCGGTCACCTTCCCCTCGGTACGGCGTACCGGCCGCCCGATCATGTGGCCGGAATTCTGCTGCAGCTCCGGCCGCTCGACGTCGACGCCGTGCGAACGCTGGCTGCCTCGATCCTCGACCAGGAACCGGTCAGCGCGGAGTTCGCCGACCGCTTGCACGAGCGGACCGCCGGGATTCCGTTCGTGGTCGAGGAGCTGCTGCGCTCATTGCACGGCGCGGCTGCCCGGCTCCCCGACGAGGTCGAGGTCCCGGTCCTGCTGCGCGATGCGTTCGCCGACCGCCTCGACGGACTCCCCGACCTCGCGCACAGGACCGTCCACGCCGCCGCGGTCCTCGGCGTACCGGCTGGGGTTGAGCAGCTGGCGGCCGTGGCCGGTATCGACCCCGACCAGGCTGAGCTTGCGCTGATACAGCTCGCCCGGGCGGGTGTGCTGCACGAGGTCCGGCCGAACCGGTACGGGTTCCGGCATGTGCTTGCGCAGCAGGCCGTCTACGACTCCCTCGAAGGACCGGGTCGGCGCCAACTCCACTTGGCCGCGATCGACGCATTGCGCGGGACCGAGCCACCGCCTCTCGTGCAGCTGGCCGAACACAGCCGCCGGGCAGGCCGCCGTACCGACTGGCTCCGGTACGGCGAAGAGGCGGCCGACCGGGCCACCGAAGTCGGCGACCCCGCCGTCGCGACCGGCCTCCTCCAGCGGCTGCTCGCCGAACCCGGCCTGCCGACCGCCGAGGTCGACCGGCTCGCCATCAAGCTCGGCTCCGTCGCATACGCCGGCCTCGATCAGCACGACCCGCTCGCGACCCTGGACCGGGTGCTGAGCGACCAGCGGCTGTCGACCGCCGCGCGTGGCGAGGTCCGGCTCCTGCTCGGGCGGCTGATGGTCCGGGCCAACGGCAGGATCGCCGAAGCCCGCCTCACGATCAGTCAGGCTGTCGACGAGCTCGCCGAGCGCCCCGACCTCGCCGCCCGCGGCGCCGCTCTCCTCGGTACGACGTTCATCGGCGACACCCCGCTGGCCGAGCATCTCCCGTGGCTCCGGCGGGTCGAGGACTACCTGGCCGACTGCGACGACATCGAACTCCGGATGTCGCTGCTGGCCAACCTGCTCGGCTCTCGCCTGTCGATCGGCGACCCCGACGTGCTGTCCGACCTCTCCGCCCTCCCGAGCACCGCCGAGCCCCAGGCCGAACGCCGCCAGCTTGCCCGCACCCGGTGCAACCTCGCCGACGCCTGTACGACGATCGGCCGCTTCAACGAGGCCCGCGAGTTCCTCACCAGCGGGGTTCGGCTGGCCGCGGGGGCCGGCAGCCCGTTCGTGGTCAGCACCGCCCGCTCGACCGAGGTCCGTCTCGACTGGTACACCGGCAACTGGACCGGCCTCACCGAACGCGCCACCCGGCTGCTCGGCGAGTACCGCGACTTGTTGCCGGTGGCAAGCGAACTGTCGCTGGTTCTCGGCCTGCTGGCGATCACCCGCGGCGAGTGGCCGGCCGCCGCCGAACACCTCGGCCGAACCGGCGTCAACAGCCCGCAGGACGCGATCACCCCGATCGCCATCGGCGGCTTCGCCGGGCTGGCCCGGCTGTGGCTCGCCCAGGACGACCTCGCCGCCGCGACGACCATCGTCGACCGCGGTCTACAACTCGTCCGGCACAAAGGCATCTGGGTCTGGGCCGCGGACCTGGCTCCGGTCGCCGTCAGCACACTGCTTGCGACCGATCGAGTCGCCGAGGCCGGTGCTTTGACCGATGAGTTCGCGGCCGGGATCGCCGGCCGCGACGCGCCCCTCGCGCAAGCCGCGCTCTCGTTCTGCCGCGGCGAGGTCACCTCGGATCCTGAGCACTACCGGGCCGCCGAGCAGGCCTATCGCGCGTTGGACGCGGTCTACTTCGCCGCGCAGGCATCCGAGCTGGCGCAGACTCAGGACCTGCCCGCGCTCGCCGACTGGTACGACGTACTGGGTGCGACTCGGGATGCCGCCCGTTGCCGCCACGACCTGCGCTCCCGCGGTACGCCGTCGCCGTCGCGGCGTGGTCGCCGCGGCTACGGATTGGAGTTGTCGCCGCGGGAGCAGGACGTCGCGAGGCTCGTTGCGCAGGGTCTGACCAATCGCGAGATCGCCGAGGTGCTGTTCCTGTCGCCGCGGACCGTCGAGCAGCACGTGGCGAAGGTGCTACGCAAGCTCGGAGCGGTCTCCCGCTCCGAGCTCGGTCGCATTACTGGTTGAAGCAGAAGCCCTGCGAACCCACGTTCCAGCACTGGATCTGCTTGGTCGCCGTGCTGGTCAGGCCTGCCCGATCGGTCACCTTCACCGTGGCGGTGTAGGTCTTCTGCGCGTTCGGATACGTGTTCGACGTGGTCACGCCGGTTCCGGTCTTGCCGTCGCCGAAGTTCCAGGCGTACGACGCGATGTCGTTGTCGGGATCCGTCGACCCCGACGCGTTGAAGCTGCACACGGCCCACTGGCACTGCACCGTGAACGACGCCACCGGCGGCTTACCCGCGGGCGGCGCACCCGCCTGCACCTGCTTCGTCGTCGCTCCCGTCTTCCCGGCATCGTCGGTCACCGTGAGCTTCACGGTGTAGGTGCCGGCGGTGCTGTAGGTGTGGGACGGCTTCGCACCCGTACCGGTCTGGCTGTCACCGAAGTCCCACGCGTACGACGCGATCGATCCGGTCGAGGCGGATCCGTCGAACGTGCAGATCAGCGAGCCGGCGCAGTCCGCGGTGAACGACGCGGCCGGGCCACCCGGCTGCCCGCCGCCGATCTTGCTGACATCCAGGAGCTTGTTCGGCGAGCCGGTGCCCGGGTTCTGCACCTTGCCTTCCTGTGCCATGTTCACCAGCGCGTCACGGACCTGAGCAGGCGTTGCGCTCGGGTTCGCCGACAAGTACAGCGCCGCGGCTCCGGTCACGTGCGGCGCGGCCATCGACGTACCGGACATGCCTTTGCTGCCGGTGTTGCTCGAGTTGCTGGCCGAGGTGATGTTCCCGCCGGGCGCGAACAGGTCGACGCAGGAGCCGATGTTGGAGAAGCTCGACCGGCTGTCGTTGGAGTCGGTCGACGCGACGGTGATTGCCTCCGGCACCTTGGCCGGGCTCGGCGTACAGGCGCTGCCGCCGTTGTCGTTGCCGGCCGCAACCGCCCAGACGATGCCGGCGGCAATCGAGTTCTTGACCGCGCGGTTGACGCCCTCCGGGTCGGCGTTCGCGCCGCCGGAGGTCCAGCTCGCGTTCGCCACGGCCGGCTTCACCGCATTCTGGGTGACCCAGTCGACGCCCTGGATCGAGTCCGCGTCCGGGGCGTTCCCGTCACAGCCGAGCACCTTCACGCCGATCACGGTCACGTCCTTCGCGACGCCATACGTCTCGCTGCTCGACGTACCGGCGGTGTGCGTGCCGTGGCCTTGGTCGGTCGCGTTCTTGCACTCGTTCACGTTGGCGTCCTCGTCGACGAAGTCGTAGCCGGACTTCGCCCGGCTCTCGAAGGCGATGTGGTCGGTGTTCAGCTCGGAGTCGGTGTTGTAGACGGTGACGCCGGAGCCGGTGTTGGGGTATTTGTAGACGCCGTCCTTGACCCCGTCGATCCGGTCCAGGCCCCACGACGGCGGGTTCGGTTGCTCCCCCGCCGCGGTCTTGGTTCGCCCGGCTTTGACGACCTTGACGACCTGGGCGCCGAACATGTTGCCCTGGGCATCGGCCCGGTGCACCCACAGCGACTGCTGGACGAACTCCACCTTGGGATCGGCGGCGAGCCGCCGGGCCTGTCCCTCGGACATCTTCGCGGCGAATCCCCGCAGGGCCGCCGAGTAGACGTTGCGGACCGCGCCGCCGTACCGGTCGGTGAGTACGTCGGCCTCCGCGCTGACGGTGGACGCGGTGGCGGGGGCGAGCGACGTACCGCCGTACAGGCCGACGATGTACAGACCAGGGACGGTGTCCGGCGCGCCGGCGTTCAGCACGGTGCCGGTCGGCGCCGCCTGAACGTTACCGGCACCGGCCACGACGAACGCCAGGGTGGCAGCGAACAGCCCAATGGACCTACTACGCATGGTTCCTCCTTCGGATCTGGAGCAACTGTCGGCGGTGGCCAGGCGCGGAACAATCCGTAGTGGAGTAGGTACCAATAGATGGGTAGCCCTACGGATCCGTCCTCGGATTGTTCGGTAGGTGGCGGCTGCCGATGCTGCGGTCATGAGACGACTCCTCGCATCCCTCACCGCCCTGATCGCCTTCTCCCCCGGACTCGCGTACGCCGCGCCGTCGTACGACGCTGTCCTCCCGACCGACACACCGCCGGCAACGCAGATCGTCGGCGGGCAGCAAGCGTCGGTGGCCGACTATCCGTTCGCCATCGCGATGCTGCGCGAAGGCGGCGCCCGCCCCCAGGGCCAGACCTGTACGTCGGCCGTGGTGGCGCGCCGCGTCATCGTCACCGCCGCGCACTGCAAGGCCGGCGACGGCGCCAAGTCGATGCTGTACGGCTCGGACGACCTGACCAAGCCCGGCGGGACCAAACTCGCGATCAAGGAGTACCTGCTGCACCCCAACTACCAGCCGCCGAACGGCTGGCAGCAGGGCTGGGACGTCGGCATCGTCGTCACCGAGACCGACATCCCGGTCCCGGCCGGCTACCAGTACCCGCGGGTCGCCACCTCGGCCGACACCACGCTCGACGATCCCGGCAAGAAAGCGCTGCTGCTCGGCTACGGCCGGGTCCGCGACGGTGAGAACGAGTTCGCGCACCTGAAGAAGGTCGAGAACTTCCCGCTCGTCGACGGCCGCAACACCTGTGGTTCCTTCGGTTCGTTCAACGACGCGTACATGATCTGCGGCGGCTACGCCGACGGACACGACGGCATCTGCCAAGGCGACAGCGGCGGCCCGATGCTCGTTGACGGCGTCATCGTCGGCGTTGCCTCGTGGGTCAAGACCGGCTGCACCAGCTACGGCGCCTGGGGCAAGCTCACCAGCGCGATGGGTGACTGGGCCAACGAGACCATCAAGAAGTACAGCGACGAACCCGGCTCGCCCACCGCATCCTTCACCGCGGACTGTGCCGGTTCGCTGACCTGCTCCTTCGACGGCTCCGCGTCGACGGACCCCGATGGTTCGATCGCGTCGTACGCCTGGGACTTCGGCGACAGCCAGACCGGCACCGGCGCGACGCCCACGCACACCTACGGCAGCGCCGGCGCCTACACCGTCAAGCTCACGGTCACCGACAACGCCGGCAAGACCGCCTCCACGACCAAGCAGGTCCAGGCCGGCACGCCGCCCACCGGCCAGCCCCCGAAAGCCTCCTTCACCGTCCAGTGCCAGTGGGCCGTGTGCAGCTTCAACGGATCGGGTTCAACCGACCCGGACAACGACATCGCGTCGTACGCATGGACCTTCGGCGACGGCAAGACGGGATCGGGAGCGACGGCCTCGAACACCTACCCCAACGCTCAGAAGACCTACACCGCCGCCCTCAAGGTCACCGACCGAGCCGGCCTGACCAGCACCGCCACCCAGCAGATCCAGTGCTGGAGCGTCGGCAGCCAGGGCTTTTGCTTCTCCTCGTGACGGCAAATGACTCCTAGCGATTCAACAAGACCTCTTGTACAAGCTTGATTGTTCTGAACGGCTACAATCGGCGCGTGGAGCAGACGTTCGCCGCCGCCCTTCGCACCGTCCGCCAGTCCCGCGGTCTCAGCCAGGAAGCACTGGCCGAGCGTGCGGGACTGAGTGGTCAGGCGATCGGCCTGCTGGAGCGCGGTGTCCGGAAGTATCCGCACCTCACCACGCTCGACAAGCTCCACCTCGCCCTCGACCTCTCCCCCGACGAGCGTGCCCTGCTCAAGCGACTCGCCGCCCGCGGCACGCCCCGGACCAGCCCGGAGGCTGCTGGGCCTGCCTGGACCGTCGCCGACCAGCTGCCGACCACGCGAGCCGCGTTCACCGGCCGGACCGAACCACTCGAACAGCTCAAACAAGCTCTGACAGCCGGCGAAGCCCAGGCCGGCGCGACGGTCGTCGTCACCGTGCGCGGCATGGCCGGCGTCGGGAAGACAGCTCTGGCGGTCGAAGCCGCCGAAGCGTGCCGAGCCACCTATCCGGACGGCATCCTGTCGGTGAACCTCCGCGGCTTCGGCTCCGGTACGCCGCTCACCGGGCTGCAGGTGATCGGCCAGTTGCTCCGGGCAACCGGCGTACCGGCCGACGCGGTGCCGGCTGATCAGGCAGCTGCGATCGCGGCGCTGCGGACCCGACTCGCCAACCGCCGGGCCCTCGTGGTCCTCGACAACGCCCGTGACGTCGCACAGGTCGCGGACCTGATCCCCAGCACCAGTGGCTCAGCCGTCCTCATTACCAGCCGCAATACGCTCACCACCTTGCCGGCCCGACTCCACATCCAGCTCGAGCCGATGCCTTCCACCGAGTCGCTCCAGCTCCTCACGCAGTCGGCCGGATCGGAGTGCCTCGGCGACTCCGCGGACCGCATTGCCGAACTCTGCGGCCACCTGCCCTTGGCCCTCGCCGTCGCCGGTGCCTGGCTGCTCCGCCACCCCGACACCTCCGCGGCCGAGCTCGTCCGGCGCCTGGAAGACCAGACCCGCCGCCTCGACCTCCTGGGCGTCGACGACCTCGATGTCCGTGCCAGCCTCGCCCTATCGGTCGACCAACTCACCAGCAGCCCTCGCTCCCGCGACCACGACGCTGCCCAGTTGTTCGCCTTCCTCGGCCTCACCGCCGCCGAAGACTTCACCCCCGAATCCACCGCCGCGCTGCTCGCCACCACCCCGCCCAAGACCGGCGACCTCCTCGAACACCTCACCGACCTCCACCTTCTGGAGTCCCCGACCCCCGGCCGCTACCACTTCCACGACCTCGTCCGCGCCTACGCCCAAGAGCTCGCCCAGCAGCTTCCGGCCGAAGCGCGAACGACGGCCATCGACCGCCTGCTGACCTTCTACCTCGCCGTCGCCTGGCGCTCGGCGGAGCTCACCGACCCCCAGGCCGCCCGGGCAGCCTGGTCTGGACGCCCGCAGGCACCGGAGTTCCCGCTCTTCGAGTCTCCCGACGAGTCACTCGCCTGGCTCGACGCCGAGCTGGCCAACTACTTGGCGATCATCGACAGCACCGCATCACGAGGAGCCCACGACGAGGTCGTCGCCGGAATGGTGATCGGTCTCTACAGCTACTTCGTCAGTCGCGGAAACCTTGCCGACTGGCTGCCCGCGATCGAGAGCGTCCTCGGTGGCCGGATCGATCGCTGGACCTTCGCTCAGCTCCACGCGGACGCAGCCATCGCCCTCGCCGAACTCGCTCGCTACGATGAGTCGGCGCTGCGCTTCGGGCGTGCCCACGAGGCTTTCGAGGCGATCGGGAATCTCCGCGGCGTGTCGTTGACGGCGAACAACAAGGCTCGACTGCTCATCCGGATGGGCCGGCACGCCGAGGCAGTTCCGCTGGCCGAGCAGGCACTTGAGATCAACACGCAGCTCGGCGATTCGCGCGCTGCGGGTTCCTCCTACGGCACCTTGGCCGAGATCCACATCGAACTTGGCGATTGGACCGCGGCCGAGGAGGCCGCGGCTGCTGGCGTGGAGTTGTCGACGGCCGCCGGAAGTCGCGGGCTTGCGGCCAACCTGCGAATCGACAGAACGTGGGCGCGGGCCCGGTCGGGCCGTCCTGAGGCCGCCATCGCCGACCTCGCTCAGTCCCTGGCGGAACTGCAGGAGCTCGGGCTGCGCAAGTACGTTTGCGATGCGCATTGGGTTCTGGGCATGACCTACCTACAGCTGAACGACTTCGAGTCCGGCATCAAGCACGCCGAGTCGGCGCTGGAGATCGCGCTCGACGTCACCGACCGCCGGCGCGAGGCGCAGATCCGCTTGCTACTGGGTGAACTGCTGGCAGAGCTCGGCGATCGCGACGAGGCCGTCGCCAACATCGAGTTCGCACTCACGTTCTACCGCCAGCACCATCCCGGCAAGGCTTCGACGGCCGAAGCCTTGCTGAGGAAGGTCCGAAACGAAACCGATTACTCCTTGCCTGCTTGAGTTGTGGCGGCCGGGGTGGTCGACGCATCGCCGGGCTGGTTCTCCGGGAAGTGACACGCGGCCTGGTGCCCCGGAGCCAATTGCAGCAGCGGCGGCTCAACCGTCTTGCAGATCTCCTGCGCCTTCCAGCACCGGGTGTGGAACCGGCACGCCGGCGGCGGGTTGATCGGGCTCGGTACGTCGCCCTCCAGCCGGATGCGCTTGACGTTGCCCTTGCGCGTGGTGTCCGGGACCGGCACCGCCGACAGCAGCGCGACCGTGTACGGATGCATCGGCGTCTCGTACAGGCCGACCCGGTCGGCGATCTCGACGATCTTGCCCAGGTACATCACCGCGACCCGGTCCGAGACGTGGCGTACGACGGACAAGTCGTGCGCGATCATCACGTAGGTGAGGTCGAACTCGTTCTGCAGGTCCTCGAGCAGGTTCACGACCTGCGCCTGGATCGACACGTCCAGCGCCGAGACCGGCTCGTCCGCGACGATCAGCTTCGGCCGGAGAGCGAGCGTACGGGCGATGCCGATGCGCTGCCGCTGACCGCCGGAGAACTCGTGCGGGTAGCGGTTGTAGTGCTCCGGGCTCAGGCCGACCAGTTCGAGCAGCTCCTGGACCGCGCGCTTCACGCCGTGCTCGGTCTTCACGTTCTGCAGCCGGTACGGCGCTCCGACGATCTTGCCGACGGTGTGCCGCGGGTTCAGCGAACCGTACGGGTCCTGGAAGATCATCTGGACGTCGCGGCGCAGCGGGCGCATCTTGCCCTCGCTGAGGTGGCTGATGTCGCGGCCCTCGAACACGATCTTGCCCGCGGTCGGCTCCAGCAGCCGGGTCAGCAGCCGTCCGGTCGTCGTCTTACCGCAGCCGGACTCCCCCACCAGTGACAAGGTCTCGCCGCGGGTGACGTTGAAGGTCAGGCCGTCGACGGCCTGGACCGCGCCGCTCTGCCGCTGCAAGAGGCCCTTGCGGATCGGGAAGTGCTTGACCAGGCCGTCGACCGACAGCAGCTCTTCGCCGATGGCCGGTTCTTCCACGCCCGGGACGGCAGTGGGATCAGAATCTTGAATAGTCACAGTGGCGTCCCGTTCACAGCTTCGGCTTGATGTCGGTCTCCCACGCGTGCTGGCGCTCGGCCGGGGAGAGATGGCAGGCGACCTTGTGGCCGGCGCCGATGTCGAGCAGTTCCGGCCGGTCGGTCTCGCTGGCGCCGCCGTTCAGGTGCGCGTAGTTGCAGCGCGGGTTGAAGGCGCAGCCCTGCGGCACGTTGATCAGGCTGGGCGGCGTGCCCTTGATCGGGATCAGCCGCTCGGTGCGCTCGCGGTCGATCCGGGGCATCGACCCCAGCAGACCCCAGGTGTACGGGTGCTGCGGCCGGTCGAAGATGTCCTCGGCCGTGCCGTACTCGATCGCGCGACCGGCGTACATCACCTGGATGTCGTCGGCGAGCTCGGCGACCACGCCGAGGTCGTGGGTGATGATGATGACCGCGGAGTTGAACTCGCGCTGCAGGTCCCGGATCAGGTCCAGGATCTGCGCCTGCACGGTCACGTCGAGCGCGGTGGTCGGCTCGTCGGCGATCAGCAGGTCGGGGTCGCAGGACAGCGCCATCGCGATCATCGCGCGCTGCCGCATACCGCCGGAGAACTGGTGCGGGTAAGCGTCCACACGCTTGTCGGGCTGCGGGATGCCGACCCGGTCGAGCATGTCGATCGCGTGCTTGCGGGCGACCTTCTTGGTGACCTGGTTGTGCACCCGGTACGCCTCGACGATCTGCGCACCGACTGTGTAGAACGGGTGCATCGCCGACAGCGGGTCCTGGAAGATCATCGCCATCCGCTTACCGCGGAGCAGCCGGACCTCCTCGGGCGTCGAGGAGACCAGGTCCTGACCGTCGAGGAAGATCTGCCCGGTGATCCGGGCGCCGCCACGGGCGTGCAGGCCCATGATCGACAGGCTCGTCACACTCTTGCCGGAGCCGGACTCCCCCACGATGCCCAGCGTCTTGCCGCGCTCGAGCTGGAACGAGATCCCGTCGACCGACTTGACCACGCCGTCGTCGGTCGGGAAGTGCACCTTGAGGTCCCGGACGTCGAGGAAGGCCTCGCCGCGCTCGATCCGCTGGACGCCTGCGCCTTGAACGGTGTTGTCTGCGATTTCGGTCACGAGATTCGCACCCTCGGGTCGACGACGGCGTACAGGAGGTCAACGATCAGGTTCGCCAGCACGATGAAGAATGCGGCGACCAGCGTCACGCCGAGCACCTTCGGCAGGTCGTTCACGCGCAGCGCGATGACGGCGTACTGACCGATCCCCGGCAGCGAGAACGTCGTCTCGGTGAGGATCGCGCCACCCATCAGCAGACCGAGGTCCAGACCGAAGATCGTCAGGATCGGGGTCAGCGCGGAGCGCAGACCGTGCTTCATGACGACCGTCCGCTCCGTCAGGCCCTTGGCCCGAGCGGTCCGAACAAAGTCTTCGTTCATCGTCTCGAGCATGCCGGCCCGGGTCAGTCGCGCGTACGACGCGGCGTACAGGAAGGCCAGTGTCACCCAGGGAAGGATGAGGTCGTACGCCCACCAGATGGGGTTCGTTTCGTCGAGTGGGTTGGTGCCGCCCTGGACCGTCCAGCCCAGGCCGTAACTGAAGATCGACAGCGAGAGCAGGCCGGTGAAGAAGATCGGTAGCGAGACGCCGGCCAGTGCGACCGACATCAGCGACCGGTCCAGGACCGAACCGCGCTTCAGCGCCGAGATGATGCCGGTGCCGACACCGGTGATGAGCCAGATGAAGGCCGCACCACCCGCCAGCGAGGCGGTGACGGGTATTCGGGCGACCAGGTCCGGCCAGACCGGCTGCTGGGTCAGGAACGAGTACCCGAAGCACGGCGCCGGGCAGTGCTCGGTCGCCGGACCGTAGTTGTAGTCCTGCCCGACGAACAGGCCCTTCACGAAGCGGCCGTACTGCTCGTAGAGCGGATCGGTGAAGCCGAGCCGGACCGCCGTCTCGTGGATCTGCGTCGCCCCCGCACTCTTACCGACATAGCGCGACGCCAGGTCGTCGGCGGTCGCGCCGCCGAGCTTGGGAACGAGAAAGAAGATCGCGAACGTCACGGCCGTGACGATGAAGAGCAGGACTACTGCTCCGATCACCCGGCGGACCAGATATGCGAACACCGTGCTCGGCGGGGTGGCCGATGATCATCGCTGATCACCGGCCACCTAAGCCTTCACCTACCTCTGCTGAGCGATTTCGGTTGGTTGGTCAGGGCAACGACTTACTTGAGGCCGATGGCCGCGTAGTCGTACATGTTCTGACCGGCGTTGGTGAAGACGTTGGCCAGCGTGTCCGGGCGGTACAGCAGGCCCTTGGCCCAGATACCCGGCAGCGCGCCGGCATTCTCCATGACCTTCTTGTCGACGTCGACCCAGTACCCGTTGCGCTTGGTCTCGTCGGTCTCGGCCATCGCCTTGTCGACCAGGGCGTCGACCTCGGGGAGGCGGATACCGAGGTTGGTGTTACCACCGGTGGCCCGGATGGTCCGGCTGTCAACGATCTGCTGCAGGAAGCCGAAGCCGTCGTTCCAGTCCGCGCCCCAGCTGTAGACGATCAGGCCGAGCTTGTTCGCCTTCGCGAAGTCCGGCTTGCCCGCGTAGAGCTTGGTGTAGTCACCGGTCGGGTACGGCTTGGTGGTCAGCGTGATGCCGGCCTTCTTCAGCGACTGCTGCAGGGTTTCGGCAACAGCCTTCTCCTTGTTGCGGTCACCGCGGAAGGCGATGTTCACGGCGAAGCCGTTCGGCTGGTTGCACTGCTTCAGCTCGTCCTTGGCCTTCTCGACGTTGCCGTTCTTGTCGGCCTCGAAGCCGTAGTCGTCGAACTTCTGCGAGCCGAGGACCGACGGCGGCATCAGGTTCGTCGCGATGTCGCCACCGATCGGGCCACCGTAGGCGCGCTGGTAACCCTCGTGGTCGGCCGCGTACAGCACCGCCTTGCGGCAGTGGATGTTGTCCAGCGGCGGAACCTCGGTGTTCAGCACGGTGAAGTTCAGGCGCGGTGCCGGCACGTTGTCCGTGTGCGCCTTCAGCTTCGGGTCGGCCAGCACCTTCGCCTGGGTCTCCGGCTGCACACCGGTACCGGCGAGGTCGACGTCGAGGTCACCGGCGATCAGCCGGTTGTCGATGTCGGTGCCCTCGACGTTGTAGGCGATGGTCAACTTGTCCGGCAGCGCCTTGCGGCCCGAGTCCGGGTCGGTGGCCGCGTCGTAGTTCTCGTTGCGGACCAGGTCGAAGCCCTTGTTCGAGTCGTACGTCCCGAACTTGTACGGACCGGTCGCCATCGGGTGTTCCTTGTACTTCGCACCGGTGTCCTTCGCCTGCGGGACCGGAGCGGTCGACGGCAGCTGCGCGAAGTAGTCGAAGCTCGAGAACGGCTTCTTCAGGTGGAAGACGATGGTCTGGTCGTCCGGCGTCTCGATCGCCTTCGCGACACCGGCCAGGGCCTTGTCCTTGTAGACGCTGAAGCCCTCGGGAACGTCCAGCAGGAAGTCGTTGAAGTACGTCGGGCCGTTCGGCAGCGCCGCCTTGTCCAGCGACCGCGCAACGGCGTACTTGACGTCCTTCGAGGTGACCGGAGTGCCGTCCTCGTACTTCACGCCCTTGCGGAGCTTGTAGGTCCAGGTCTTGGCGCCGTCACTGGGCACACCAGGAGCCTCGGCCAGGTCCGGCGCCGGCTTGCCGCCGTCCTCGCCCGGAACCGCCTTGAAAGTCATCAGCGGGCGGACGTAGTTCCGCACCAGGTTCCAGGACAGGCCGTAGTAGGTGTCACCGGGGTCAGTGGAGTCCCACTGCTCGGTGATGGCCATCCGAAGCGTGCCGCCCTTTTTGTCACTCGGGCTGTAGACCTTGTCGACGGCCGCGTTGGCCTGCGGCTCGGCGCCACCGTTGCTGGTGCCACCCCCCGGCTTGGCCTTCGGTCCCCCGCAAGCCGCCAAGCTCAAGGCGACGGCCGCAGCGACGGCGGTCACCGTCGTGATGCGTTTCCGACTCATCTCTTGTTGCACCCCTTTGTGTGGTTGGGAGCTGTGCGTTCACACGGCTCCCGGTTTGGAGAGAAGTACTACCGCGACCGCGGGTCCAGCGCGTCGCGCAACCCGTCGCCGAACAGGTTGAAGGCCAGGACCGTGACGAAGATCGCCAGGCCCGGCGGGATCATGTACATCGGGTCGACGGCGTACCACTTCGAGGCGATCGACAGCATGTCGCCCCAGCTCGCCGTCGGCGGCCGGACGCCGACACCCAGGTACGACAGACCGGCCTCGAACAGGACGTTGGTCGGGATCAGCAGCGTCGAGTAGACCAGGATCGGCGCGATCAGGTTCGGCAGCAGCTCGGTGAACAGGATGTACGGCCGGCGCGCACCGAGGCTGCGGGCCGCGTCCACGAACTCACGCTCACGCAGCGACAGCGTCTGGCCGCGGATGATCCGGCCGATGTAGGGCCAGCTGAAGAAGCCGATGATGAAGACGATCAGCGCCACCCGCAGCGGGTCACCGGTCAGCCCGAGGATCGAGTCCGGGATCGCGCCGACCAGCGCCAGCGCGAACAGCACCAGCGGGAAGGCCAGGAAGATGTCCATCAAGCGGCTGATCAGGGCGTCGACCCAGCCGCCGAAGTAGCCGGCCACGATCCCCATCACGACACCGATCACCACCGACAGCAGGGTGGCCAGGAACGCGATCAGCAAGGAGATCCGGGCGCCGTACAGGATCCGGGCCAGGATGTCGCGGCCGTTGACCGGCTCGATCCCGAGCGGGTGGTCCCAGCTGATGCCGCCGAGCTTGCCGATCGGGGTCTGCAGGGACGGGTCGACCAGGTCCTGGTGGAAGTCGTTCGGCGTCACGCCGATCAGCTTGCAGATCAGGGGCGCGAAGATCGCCACGATGATCAGCAGGATGACGATGACGCCACCGGCGATCGCGATCTTGTCGCGCTTCAGCCGCATCCAGGAGATCTGCCAGAGCGACCGGCCCTCGATCTTCTTGACTCCGTCGAGGACGGCCTCCGGCTGGGCCGCCGACGACCCCGGTTCGACCTCGAGTGGTGCGCTCACGCGATGCGACTCCCCTGCCTCATTCGGTTGAACCGGATCGAAATCCGGTATGGCTGCCGCCTTAACCTGCCGCCATTACGGTCTGGAGTCAAACGCCGAATGCGGTGCGTTGCCCGATCGTGATCGCCAGGAAATCGTCCCGTATCGTGGACGTTTCCGCAGTAAAGCACGCTGTCCTACCGACGGTCGCCGCCAGCTCGCAAAACGTTACTGTCATGGCATCTTTGTGTCATTTACGCAGGCCCGACAGATGCAGGAATGCAAGCGGATCGAGGGCTCCGGAGACGTTCTGCACATCCTGACCGGCGACTACGCTGAGTCGCCCTTGCCACGTTGGAAGCACCGGGACCTCCCGGGCGAAAACGCCCTGCAGCTGCTCCAGCAGCTCCGCGCGCTTGATGCCGTTCTGCTCGGTCCGTTCCTGCTGCAGCAGCCTCGTCGCGGCGGCCGAGCGGTAGCCGTTCGGGAAGGGGTCGGTGACTCCGATGAACGGCGCCAGGTAGTTGTCGGCGTCCGGGTACTCCGGGATCCAGCCCGCGATATACAGATCGAAGGCTCCGGAACGGATCAGCTGCTGGTACGCCGGCCATTCCGCACTCCGCAAGGTCACCCGGAAAAGCCCCGAGGCGTCCAGCTGCCGCTTCAGCTCCAGGGCCTCGGCCTTCGAGCCCGGCCCGAACCGCGACGGCGTCCAGCCGAGCGTCAGCGGCACCACGCCCTTCACCCCGCCGGCCTTCAAGATCGCTGCCGCGGCAGCTTTGTTCGGCTGCTTGTACTCCGCGCGGTAGGCGTCCGTCGCGCCACCGAAACTCGGCGGCACCATCGAGTACAGCGGGCTGACGTGCTCGGCGTACGCCTTCTTCACCAGCGCCGGCCGGTCGATCAGTTGCGCGATCGCGCGCCGTACGGCGAGTTTGCGGGTCGTCACCGACTTCAGCTGGAAGGCAACGAACTGGATCACCGCGTCGTCGGACTCGACCACCTGCACCCGGTTCGACGACCGGAGTTTGTCGAGCTGCCCGATCGTGAAGCCGCGGTAGGCCAGGTCGGCCTTGCCACTACCGTCCATGCCGCCCGGCAGCGCCTGGTTCAACGCGGCCGCGTCCTTGACGAGCGCGACCTGGATGCCGTCGTTCCGCGCGGCGCGCGATCCCTTGTAGCCGGTGAAGCGCGCGAGTGTGACCGACTCCCCCGGCCGGTACGACGTCAGCTGGTACGGCCCGCTGCCGACCGCGGTTGCATCGAGCAACTTCTTCGCCGGGTACGACTCCTCGTCCACGATCGACGCGCCGGTCGTCGTGAGCAGGTACGGCAGTCGCGCGTCCGGAGCCTTCAGATTGAAGACCGCGGTCAGCTCGTCCGGCGTACCGACCGAGGTCACGGACGCGAACAGCGGCGCCGGCCCACCCGGTGTCTTCAGCGCCAGCATCCGGTCGAAGCTGAACCGCACGTCCGACGAGGTCAGCGCGTGCCCGTTCGGGAAGGTCAGGCCTTCCTTCAAACTGCACGTGTACGTCGTCGGCGAATCGAACTGGCAGTCGGCCGCATCCGGCACCGGCGTCGGCTTGCCCGGAAGAATCGTCAGCAGGGTCTGGTAGAGATTCGCCTGCACGGTCCGCGAACCGACGTCGTACGGACCGGCCGGATCGAGCGAGCTGATCGTGTCGGTGGTCGCGAGCCGCAGGACCATCTCCTTCGGCGTGGGAGTACCGGTGTGCGGCGCGTTGTCGTCCGGCTCACCGCACGCAACGAGGCTCACCCCGAGCCCACCGACCGCAGCGGTCACCACCAACCGCCGCCACAACTCGCTCACCCTGTCACCTTCCCCAGCCCGATACCTGCCCCCGAGGGCACCAAGTGACGGTAACGCCTCAGGAGAGCAACTGCCGCAGTGACTCCGGAGTCACGGCTTCCAATGAGCTCACGACCAATCGGCGCGGGGCCTCCGGGATCGGCACCCAGTGCGGCACGGCGACGACGTACGCGCCGGCCGCCGTTCCCGACTCGGTCCCGGTCATGGAGTCCTCGATCACCACGCACTGGGCCGGATCGACGCCGAGCTTGGCCGCCGCGGTCAGGTAGGGCTCGGGGTGCGGCTTGCCGTTGATCACCTCGTCACCGGCGATGATCACGTCGAACGGATCATCCGGCAGATGCCCGAGCACCGCGTCGATCATCACCCGGTACGACGCCGAGACCAGCGCGCACGGTACGTCGGCCTTGCGCAGCGCCTGCAGCAGCTCCAGCGCACCGGGCTGGAAGCTCACCTCCCGGCGCAGCGACTCGATCACCTCGCCGAAGATCCGCTCGGCCAGCTCCTCGGCGGTGATCACGCCGGCCGGCAGCGCCGCGAGCCAGACCTGGACGGCGTCCCGCAGGTCGCTGCCGATCAGCCCGAGGCTGTCCTCGTCGGTCCAGGTCCCGCCGAGCTCGGGCAGCACCTGCAGCTGCACCTCGGCCCAGACCTTCTCCGAGTCGACCAGCGTTCCGTCCATGTCCCAGAGCACGGCCTGCAGCACGGTTCCCCCTCTACTTCGTCGGTGTTCCGGAACCATTTTCCTCAGTCGGCCGGGCCACTCGGCGGGCGGGGCCGCCCGACACGTTCCGCCGGAGGTGAAACACAGGGCGTGGCGCGAGCCGAGCACGTAGGCTGGCAGTCCGGATTCCGGCAGCCCTGCCGGACGGCTAACAGACGACAGGGGGCCTGCGAGTGGTTGATCTCGCGAACCTGAGGGACCCGGTCGTGATCGCGGCGTTCGCGGGCTGGAACGACGCCGCCGAAGCGGCCACCGGAGCGGTCGACCACCTGATCGAGCAGTGGGGCGCCGAGCTCGTGCTCGAGATCGACCCCGAGGACTACTACGACTTCCAGGTGAACCGGCCCGAGGTCGGCTTCGACGAGAACGGCGAGCGCCGGCTGACCTGGCCGACGACCCGGGTCTACGTGGCGCAGCCCGAGGACACCGACCGCGACGTGCTGCTGATCCGCGGCGTCGAGCCGAACATGCGCTGGCGCGGCTTCGCGCGGGAACTGCTCGAGGTGGTCGACGAGTCGAACGCGCAGATCGTCGTCGTCCTCGGCGCGCTGCTCGCCGACTCCCCGCACACCCGGCCGATCCCGGTCTCCGCGACCTCCAACGACGAGGCGCTGAACGCGTCCTGGAGCCTGGAGCCGTCGACCTACGAGGGACCGACCGGGATCACCGGGGTCTTCGCCGACCTCTGCGGCGCCCTCGGCGTACCGTCGGTCTCGATCTGGTCGGCGATCCCGCACTACATCGCGGGCTCGCCCTGCCCGAAGGCGTCCCTGGCGCTGCTGAGCAAGATCGAAGCACTGCTCGACCTGCAGATCCCTGAAGGCGAGCTGCCCGAGATGGCCCGCGCGTGGCAGCGCGGCGCCGACGAGCTCAGCGAAGAAGACCCTGAGGTCGCGGAGTACGTGCAGTCCCTGGAGGAGCAGCGCGACACAGCCGATCTGCCGGAGGCCTCGGGCGACGCGATCGCCGCCGAGTTCGAGCGCTACCTGCGCCGGCGGAACAAGAACCACCCCGATACGCCGTAAATTT
This sequence comes from Kribbella sp. NPDC005582, assembly GCF_040605415.1. Classification (NCBI taxonomy): domain Bacteria; kingdom Bacillati; phylum Actinomycetota; class Actinomycetes; order Propionibacteriales; family Kribbellaceae; genus Kribbella; species Kribbella sp. NPDC005582. The sequence continues at coordinate 829,821 of NZ_JBEXCU010000003.1, read as the reverse complement.
CTTGCTACCCACGGGTCACCTACTGTGGCGTAACATCCCGGATCGGCCTATTGTCGTCGTCGGACAGTAGGCCGCTCACGGGGAGCTGGACAGATGCGCAGGTCGCGGGACGAGCGAGGCAGTAGTTCCATGCCTGCCCTCGCGGTCCTGATCCTGCTCGGAATCGTCGCGGTGATCGGTTTCCTCGGGAACGACGAGGACGAGCCGCCGCCGGTCGATCTGACCACCCTCGCCGCCTCCAGTACGGCGACCACGATCGCGACCGCTCCGCTCGATCCCGAGCCGTATGCCGCGACCGCCGGGATCGTCGTTCACCCGCGCTCCGAGTCCGCGCTGTACTCCGCGCCGGACGGCGATCCGTTCGCCAAGATCGGTCCGAAGCAGTTCGGCCCGACCTGGCTGCCCGTGGTCGAGCAGACCGACGGCTGGGTCCGCGTCCTGCTGCCGTCGAAGCCGAACCGCTCGACCGGCTGGATGCGCGACGACGACCTGGAGCGCGCCTCCTCGTCGTACCTGATCCGGGTACACACCGGGTCGCGGACGATCGAGCTGTTCGAGAAGGGCAAGCGGCTGGGCTTGTGGAAGGCGGGTGTGGGCGCGCGCAAGACCCCGACCCCGGCCGGCCGCACCTTCCTGCTCGGCTCGATCGTCGACCACAAGCGCTCCGCGTCGCCGATCGTGCTGCCGCTGGGTGCGCACAGTCCCACTCTCGACACGTTCGGTGGCGGGCCTGGTACGGTCGCGATCCACGGCTGGCCGCGCGCCGACGTGTTCGGAGCCGCGATCAGCGCCGGGTGCGTCCGGGTGCCGAAGACCGCCCTCGCCAAACTTCAGCAGGTCCCGCTCGGGACGCTGGTTCAGATCGACAACAAGTGATGTACGTGAGGAGACCGCAGATGCGACAGCTCGTGCCGACCGTCGTCACGGCAGCGGCCGTGGCCGGCGTCGTGGCGTTCAGCCTGGTCGCCAGTGCCCCGGTGGGCAACGCCACCGCCCGCCCGTCGTCGGCGTACGCCGTCAGCGCCGAAGGTCAGGTGCCGGTCGACAAGACGCCGTACGTCGAATCCGCCGACGGCAAGCCGAAGAAGTCCTCGGCCCTCGAACTGCCGGACAACCCGCTGCTCGCGGTCCGCGCCGGCACCGTCAACGCCGGCAACAACTCGGCGTCGGTCGAGCTGATCGACGTCTCCGTCGGCGCCGACATCCTCGGTCAGATCCCGATCCCGCCGGACCTGAAGAAGCAGTGCGACGCGCTGCCGCCGACCGGCGCGGCCGACCTGCCGCTCCCCGACATCAAGCTGCCGGACCTCGGCCTGCCGATCCCGCTGCCGTCACTGAGCACCAAGGACCTGCCGGTCAAGAACCTCCCCGACCTGTGCAAGCTCCTGCTCACTCCCCCGAGCTCACTGCTCGGCATCGACGCCGTCAACGTCTGGTGCTCCGGCGCCAAGGGCGGCATCGACATCGGCTCCCTCACCCTGCTCGGCCAGACCGTGAAGATCCCCAGCACCACCCAGACCTTCACCACCCCGGCCAACCCGCTGATCGCCCTCACCGTCAACGAGCAGACCAAGAACGCCGACGGCTCCTTCACGGTCACCGGCCTCAAGATCAACCTCGGCAACGGCGCCCAGGTCATCCGCCTGGCCTCCGCCACCTGCGCCAAGCCCGCCGCCGCCAAGCCCACCCCCAAGCCGACCCACCACCCGACCCCCCAGCCTCCGGTGGAACAGCCCCCGAACGCCCCCAAGCCCACGCCGATCAAGACCCACGTCCCGGTCACCGGCTGAGCTTCCGCTTTCCCTGGAGCCCGCGCGGCGCACTCCAGGGATTAGGCAAGAACTCTTGTACAAGATTCATTGCAAGACGTGCTCGCAGCGCGCCCGCGAGGACTCTTTAGAGCTTGATGCCCAGCAGCGAATCGATGACCTGGGCAACCAGGGCCGGCGCCGTCGCGTCGTCGCCGTTGGTTTCGGACCAGGTGTCGACGGCCGAGAGGGCGGCGACCGTGTCGAGGTCGTTGGTGAGCGCAGCCCGTACGGCGTCCACCGTGGCAGCGCCGTCGGGGCCGGTACCGCGGCTGAGCGCACCGCGCCAGACATCGAGGCGCGACTGAGCCTCGGTCAGACCTTCGGCCGTCCAGAACCAGTCAGTGCGGTAGTGATTGGCCAGCAGCGCCAACCGAATCGCCATCGGGTCCGTGCCGGAGAGGCGTTCCTTCGACACAAGCACCAGGTTGCCCTTGGACTTCGACATCTTCTCGCCGTCCAGCCCAACCATCGCCTGATGCACATAAGCCCGGGCGAACGGATGCCGCCCGGTCGCCACCTGCGCACCGCTCGCCGACATCTCGTGGTGCGGGAAGATCAGGTCCGACCCACCGCCCTGCACATCGAACGACATCCCGAGGTGCTTGAGCGCGATCGCCGAGCACTCGACGTGCCAGCCCGGGCGACCGCGGCCGACCGGTGAGTCCCACGACGGCTCATCAGGGCGCTCGTGGCGCCACAGCAGGCTGTCCAGCGGGTCCTGCTTGCCCTCGCGGTCCGGGTCTCCCCCACGCTCGGCGAACAGCGCGGTCATCGTCTCGCGGTCGTAGTTCGAGACGCCACCGAACGCCGGGTCCGCCTTCACGGCGAAATACAGGTCGCCGTCGACCGAGTACACGGCGCCGGCCTGCTGGAGCTCCTGGACCGCGGACGCGACCAGGTCGATCGACTCGACGACGCCGATGTAGTGCTGCGGCGGGATCACCCGCAGCGCGGTCATGTCGTCACGGAACAGCTGGATCTCCTTGTGCGCCAGCTCGGTCCAGTCGACACCGGTCGCGGCGGCGCGCTCGAGCAGCGGGTCGTCCACATCGGTGATGTTCTGCGTGTAGACCACGTCGTACCCGGCGTCGCGCCACAGCCGGTTCACCAGGTCGAACGTGACGTACGTCGCCGCGTGCCCCATGTGGGTCGCGTCGTACGGCGTGATGCCGCACACGTACATCCGCGCGGTCCGGCCGTCGACGGGCGCCACCTCCACCGGTCCGCCGGAGGCGGTGTCGTGGAGGCGCAGCCGCCGGGCCGGACCCGGGACGACCGGGATGTCTGGATGAGTCCACGCCTGCATGATCTGGAGCTTATGTCAGGGCGCATTTCCGCGATGCGACCCGGTTCCATTCCCCGGTCCCAGCCGCCCGCCGCGGGCCCGGTCGGCTACCCTGCCCAGACCCGCTCGACGTACGCCGTGAAGCTTCCCGCCGGTCGACCGAGCAGCCGCTCGACATCAGCGCTCGGCGTGGTCAAATGCCCCGCGCGCATGGTCGCGAACAAGTCGTTCAGCTCGTCGGCGACCTCGGCCGGCCAGCCGATCCCCACGAGCATCGCGTGGTACTCAGCCGGCGTCACGGCGACGTACTCGACCGCCCGTCCGGAGACTTTGGCGATCGTCTCCACCGCCTCGCCGAACGTGATCGACTCCGGCCCGGACAGGTTGTAGATCTGCCCGTCATGCTCGGACGACGTCAGCACCTTGGCCGCAACCTCCGCCAGGTCCTCCAGGTCGACGAACGGCTCCCGCAGGTCCCCCGCCGGCAACGCCAGTCGCCCGGACAGCACCGGCTCATGCCACATGTCCTCGGTGAAGTTCTGCGCGAAGTTGTTCGCCCGCAGGATCGTCCATCCGACGCCCGCGGCCCGGACCGCCCGCTCCGCCTCAGCCATCCCCGCGCCGAACCGCCCCACCACCTTGTCCATCCCACGCCCCGACAGCGCGACAAACCGCCGTACACCGGCTGTCACCGCCTGCTCGACGAACGCCTCGATCGGCTCCGGATCGTCCGGCGCCACCAGATACACCGCCTCCACATCCCGTACGGCGTCCGCCCAGCTCCCGCGATCCGTCCAGTCGAACCGGGCCTCCCCCGACCGCGACGCCGCCCGCACGTCAACACCGTCCGCCCGCAGCCGCGCCACCACGCGCCGGCCGGTCTTACCTGTCGCTCCCAACACCAGAATCGTCATACCCACAGTCAATCCACGAACCACCACGGATCGAATGGGCGATCGGACCGCGCTCATGTGCGGACGGCCCACCTAGGGTGGGGAGCGTGGATCCTCTCGACGACCTCTTGCGCGGCCTGCGGGCCGAAGGCGCCGTCCTCGGTACGCCGGTGCTCGCGCCGCCGTACGCACTGCGTTTCGTCGACGGCGCGGCGCTGACGTTCTGCGCGCCACTGCTCGGCAGCGGCTGGATCGTTGCTGAAGGCATCGACCCGGTCCGGATCGTCCCCGGCGACACCGCGATCGTCCGCGGCCCGAAGCCGTTCCTGTTCACCGACGACCCGGCGCGCTCCGGGCCGACCATCGACGTGCGCTGTGACGGCCGGGTCGATTCACCCGGCCCGATCGACCACGGCACGGTCCTGATGGCGGGCGCGTACCACGTGCGCCAGGAGCTTCCTCGCCGGCTGGTCGCCGAGCTTCCGCCGCTGGTCGTCGTACCGGAGGATCACGATTGCACGCCGCTCCGGGAGTATCTGCAGGAGCGGATCGCGGCCGGCGCGCTCGGCCGTCACGTCGGCCTGGATCGCTTGCTGGACTGGCTGATGGTCTGCTGTCTGCGCGACTGGTTCGAGGCCAACCCGCCGCCCTGGTACCGCGCCCTCGGCGACGATGTGGCCGGCCCGGTGCTCCAGGCGATGCACAACTCCCCCGCCACGGGCTGGACGCTCGCCGGTCTCGCCGAGGTCGCCGCGGTCTCTCGGACAACGCTCGTCCGGCGCTTCACGCAGCTCACCGGTCAGGCGCCGCTGACCTACCTGACCGAGCTCCGGATGACGCTGGCAGCCGACCTGCTCACCGAACCCGACGCAACCGTCGCGGCAGTCGCCCGCCGCGTCGGGTACGCCGATGCGTTCAGCTTCAGTTCGGCGTTCAAGCGCGAGCGCGGCATCAGTCCGAGCGTCGCTCAGAAGGCCGGCCAGGGGATGGCCGGCCAGTCGTCACTCGGGTAGGGATACGTTCCGGTCTTCAGCAGCGTCGCGCACCGCTCGCGGGTCGCGGTCAGCTCGACCGCGGTGATCAGCTGACCGAGCTCCTGCCCGAATCCACCGGCCAGTCCGTCGGCCAAGCGCCTTACGTCGTCCAGGAGGTCTGGCGCGATCGGCTCACCGGCCCAGCCCCACAACACTGTCCGGAGCTTGTCATCGGCGTTGAACGTGAGGCCGTGGTCGACGCCGAACACCCGGCTGTCGCCCGGGTTGAGCACGTGCCCGCCCTTGCGGTCGGCATTGTTGACCAAGGCATCGAACACGGCCATCCGCCGCAACGCCTCGGTGTCGGCGTGTACCAGCGTCACCGGGTTGTGCCGGCCGTCCATCGCGTCCAGGACACCGACCCAGCCGGACGGAACCCGGCCCTGCGGCACGATGTCGACCAGCTCGGTCTCACCCGCGGTCAGCTCGACCTCGTCGATCCACAGCTGCACCATGCCCGGACCGAGCGGCCCGTCCCGCAGCAGTGTCGGCGGCACGATCGACCAGCCGAGCGCCTCGGAGACGACGTACGCCGCGTACTCGCGCTCGGCGAGCGTGCCGTCGGGAAAGTCCCACAGCGGCCGCTCCCCCTGCACCGGCTTGTAGACCACCGTCGCCGTCTCCCCGCCGAGCGTGACCGACCCCTGGTAGGTCCCGTTCGAAGCGGCCATCAGCCGCCCGTGCAGCGACAGCTCGCCTTGAGCCAGGAGGTCGGGATCAATCATTCGGGAGGTGCCTGCGGTAGCCGTTGGCGCGGGGGCAGATGTGGCCCTCGGGGTCGATCGGGCGGCCGCAGAACGGGCAGTTCGGGCGGCCGGAGGCGACCAGTGCGACCGCCCGCCGGGCGAACGCCCGGGCCTGCTGCTCGCTGAGCCGGACCACGAACACCTCGCCGTCCTCGGACTCGAGCACGGCCGCGACCGGGTCCTCCTCCTCGAGCTCGACCTGCTCGGTGCTGACGACCGAGAAGACCTCGATCACCACCCGCTCGGTGTCGGCCTCCCAGGCCAGCGTCATGGTGCCGGCCCGGAACTCCTCCTCGATCGGCTGCTCCAGCGGGTCGGTGTCGTCCGGCCCCACCGGTGTCAGTGGCTCCCGCTCGAACCGGCGCGCGACCTCGTCCAGCATCACGTCCAGCCGCTCCGCGAGCGCCATCACCTGTTCCTTCTCACAGGCCACCGAGGTCAGCCGGACCCCGGCCCGGGCCTGCAGGAAGAAGGTTCTCGCACCGGGTTCTCCCACGGTGCCGGCGACGAACCGCTCAGGATCGTCGTACGAGTGAACAACGCGTGCCATGACTACGACCCTATTACCGTCCGCCTACTACCGCGTCGGAAGACTGCTTTTTGGTCGCTTTGCCCTTCGCCGGCGGCTTCGGAATCAGCGAGGCCAGCTCGCTGCCGGTGTCGTTGAGCCGGACCAGGAACGGGCGGGTCTGGGTGTAGGTGATGATCGTCGTGGAGGCGGTGTCGACGACGATCCGCTGGAAGGTGTCCAGGTGCTGACCGAGGGCATCGGCAACGATCGCCTTGATCACGTCACCGTGCGACACGGCCACCCAGATCGCGTCGTCCGGCAGTACCGCATTGTGCGCCCGGATCGCGTCCACCCCGCGCTGCTGCATCGCCCGCATCGATTCGCCGTTCGGGAACGTCACCGCCGACGGGTGCGCCTGCACGACCGACCACAGCGGGTCCTTGGCCAGGGTCGAGATCTTCTGCCCGGTCCAATCGCCGTACCCGCACTCGGTCAGCCGGCGGTCGCTCGCCGGCCGCAGCCCGGGATGACGCTTGGCGATCGCGGCCGCGGTCTGCCGGCAGCGCTCCAGCGGCGAGGTGACGATCGCGGCCAGCGGCAGCGCCGCGAGCCGCTCAGCGACCGCTTCGGCCTGCTGGACGCCGGTCTCGTCGAGCCGCACGCCCGGCATCCGGCCGGCCAACGTGCCGGATGTGTTCGACGTACTGCGGCCGTGCCGGACCAGAATCACCGTGGGCATAAGGGGCACGGTATCCGGTCAGCGCAACCGCCGGTGCCATGATGGAGCGGTGATCGTCGATTGCGGGGTGTACGCCGAGGGCGAGCGGCTCGATCTGCCGAAGGAACCCGAATCCGTCGCCCACACCATCGGCGAGGACACCCGCACGTTCGGCTGGGTCGGCCTGCACGAACCGTCGGCCGCGGAGATGCGCCGCGTGCAGGCTCTCTTCGGCCTGCACGAGCTCGCCGTCGAGGACGCCCTGAAGGCCCACCAGCGGCCCAAGGTCGAGCGGTACGGCGCCGACCTGGTCGTCGTACTGCGCACGCTCTGGTACGTCGACGAGGGCGACCAGGTGGAGACCGGCCAGGTCAGCGTCTTCGTCGGACCGCAGTACGTCGTGACCGTGCGGCACGGCGACGGTGCCGAACTGGCGACCACCCGGCAGGCGCTCGAGGACCGGGCCTCGATGCTCGGCCACGGACCGGGCGCGGTGCTGTGGGCGGTCTGCGACTCGGTCGTCGACGGCTACGAGGAGGTCGCCGAGCAGGTCGAGATCGACATCGACGAGGTCGAGTCCTCGGTCTTCTCGCCGGAGCGGACCAGCGACGCCGAGCGGATCTACAAGCTCAAGCGCGAGGTGCTCGAGATGCGCCGCGCGATCGTTCCGCTGCGCGAGCCGATGGAGGCGTTCGCACACGGTGCCCCCGGCATCAATCGCGAGGCCGCGGCCTTCTTCCGCGACGTGGCCGACCACGTCAGCCGGGTGTCGGACCAGACCGACGCCCTGGACACCCTGCTCAGCTCGGCGCTGAACGCGCACCTGGCCCGCGTCTCGGTCCAGCAGAACGACGACATGCGGAAAATCTCAGCCTGGGTGATGATCGCCGCAGTGCCGACCATGCTGGCCGGCATCTACGGCATGAACTTCGACAACATGCCCGAACTGCGCTGGCACTTCGGGTACTACGCCGTCCTGCTGCTGATGGGCGGCGTCTGCGGCACGGTGTACGGCTTCTTCCGCAAGGTCGGCTGGCTCTAGGTCTTCTCAGGTCGCGGTGATCGTGCTGGTCGCCAGCAGGATCAGGATCACGATGCCGACCAGCACCCGGTAGAAGGCGAAGACCTCCGTCGTGTGCTTGGCGACGAACCGAATCAGCCACGCGACGCTTGCGTAGCCAACGATGAAGCTCACCACGGTTCCGACCAGCAGCGGTACGGCGCCCACGTGGCCGCCGAGTGCGTCCGGCAGCTCGAAGATCGCCGCACCGACCAGCGCCGGGATCCCGAGCAGGAAGGCGATCCGGGTCGAGGCGACCCGGTCGAGACCGCGGAACAGACCGGCCGTGATGGTTGCACCGGATCGCGAGACACCCGGGATCAGCGCCAGACACTGGATCAGACCCATCACGATCGCGTCGGTCAGCGTGGTCTTCTCCAGCGGCCGCTTCTTCGAACCGAGCCGCTCGGCCGCGACCATGAAGAACGACCAGCCGATCAGCGAACCGGCCACCCACCACATGCTGCGCAGCGGCCCCGAGATCAGGTCCTTCGCGAGGAACCCGACGATGCAGATCGGCAGCGAGCCGACGATCACGTACCAGCCCATCCGGTGGTCGAACTCGCCCCGGTGCTCCGGCTTGGTCAGGCCACGGAACCACGCGACGGCGTACCGGGCGATGTCCTTCCACAGGTAGAGCACGACCGCGGCGATCGCGCCGAACTGGATCACGGCGGTGAACGCGGTCACGCTCGGGTCGTCGATCGGCAGGCCGAGGGCCTTCGACGCGATCGTCAGATGGCCGGTGCTGGAGACCGGCAAGAATTCGGTGAGCCCCTCGACGATGCCGAGGATGATCGAGTCCCAGATGGTCACTCAGGCACCGACCCCGGAGAGTTCGAGCGCCTCAGCCAGCAGCCGCAGGTCGGCGATCCGCTGGTCCACGGTGGGGGCGAACGGCGTGACGGCCGCGGTGGTCACCCCGGCCTCGGCGTACGCCGTCAGCTTCTCGGCGAGCCGCTCCTTGCCGCCGAGCAGCGAGATGCCATCGATGAACCCCTGCGGTACGGCGGCCATCGCGTCGCGGTGCTGCTTGGCCAGGTACAGGCCCTGGATCTTCTTGGCCTCGTCCTCGTAGCCCATCCGGACGGCCAGCTGGTTGTAGAAGTTCTTCTCCCGGCTGCCCATGCCGCCGATGTACAGCGCGGCGTACCCGCGGATCGGGTCGGCGGCGGCGTCCAGGTCGTCGCCGGTCATCAGCGGCACGGAGGCGACGACGTCGAAACCGTCGAGTCCGAGCTCTCTCTTCTCGCGACCGGTCGCGATGTGCTTCAACTGCTCTCCAAGATAAGCGGGGTCGTTGAGGATCCCGAGCCAGCCGTCGGCGATCTCGCCGGCGAGTTCGAGGTTCTTCGGGCCGACCGCGGCCAGGTAGACCGGCACGTGGTCGCGGAGCGGGCGGCTGGACAGCTTCAGCGCCTTGCCGGGCCCGTCGGGCAACGGCAGCGTGAAGTGCTCACCGTGGAACTCCACCGTCTCGCGCCGCAGGGCGGCGTTGACGATGGCAACGTACTCGCGGGTGCGGGCCAACGGCTTGTCGAACCGGACGCCGTGCCACCCCTCGGACACCTGCGGCCCGGAGACGCCCAGCCCGAGCCGGAACCGGCCGCCGGACAGGCGGTCCAGCGTCGCCGCCGTCATCGCGGTCATGGCCGGCGTCCGGGCGGGGATCTGGAAGACCGCCGCGCCGACGTCGATCGTCGTCGTCTGGGCGGCGATCCAGGTCAGCAGCGTCGCGGCGTCCGAGCCGTACGCCTCCGCCGCCCAGGTGACCGAAAATCCCAGGGACTCGGCCTCCTTGACGAGCTTCAGATGGTCCAAGTGCTCGTCGCCGAAGACGAAGCCGATGTTCAGTCCGAGTCGCATGACTGGCGAGCCTATCCAGCCGTTGTCGGTGGGCCGCAATAGGCTCGACCCATGCAGCAGCGCTATCTCGGTCACAGTGGACTGGCGGTGAGTCGGCTCGGCCTGGGCACCATGTCCTGGGGACGGGACACCGACGAGCATGAGGCGCGTGAGCAGCTCGCCGCTTTCGTGGCCGCCGGTGGCACCCTGATCGACACCGCCGCGGCGTACGGCGACGGTGACAGCGAGCGACTGATCGGCACCCTGCTGGGCGACGTGGTGGAGCGCGACGATGTGGTGATCGCCACAAAGGCCGGTTTCAGCGTGCGCCGGGGCGAGCGGATCACCGACACCTCGCGCGGTTCGCTGCTGCGCGACCTGGACGCCTCGCTGCGCCGGCTGAACGTCGACTACATCGACCTCTGGCAGCTGCACACCTGGTCCGACGACGTACCGCTCGAGGAGACGCTGTCCGCGCTCGACTACGCGGTCAACTCCGGCAAAGTCCGGTACGTCGGGGTGTCGAACTATGCAGGCTGGAAGTCGGCCCGTGCGGTCACGTGGCAGCAGGCCTGGCCCGGCCGCGCCGTACCGGTGTCGAACCAGGTCGAGTATTCGCTGCTCGCCCGCGACGCCGAAGCGGACGCGATCCGCGCGGCCGGCGGGCTGGGGATCGGCGTGCTGGCGTGGTCCCCCCTTGGCCGGGGCGTGTTGACCGGTAAGTACCGCACCGGCATCCCGGCGGACTCCCGGGCGGCGTCTCAGCATTTGTCCAGATTCGTCGACCCCTACCTCGACGGCCGGGGTTCGGGCATCGTGGAAGCGGTGGCACGTGCCGCGGACGGGCTGGGCTGGACTCCGCTCGAGGTCGCGCTCACCTGGGTGCGAGACCGGCCCGGCGTGTCGGCGGCGATCGTCGGCGCCCGGACGGCGATGCAGCTGAAGTCCGTGCTGGGCGTGGAGGAGCTGACGCTGCCGCCGGCCATCGCGGCGGCGCTGGAGGATGTTTCGTAGTCTTGTACTGGAGGGTGCGGATGGCCGAATACGAGTTGCAGCAGTTCGAAGTCTCCCGGACGGAAACCCGCGGCGCGGTCCGCCGCCTGCTCACCGAGCACGCCGAGTACGGCGGCTGGGAGCTGGCCCGCCTCCGCCGCTACCCCGACGGAACCCGCCGCGTCTGGCTCCGCCGCCGCATCATCAAGGTGATGCGCACGCTCTAGGTTGGTCCTATGACGCTCTCCCGGCACGTCATCAGCGCGATCAGCACCGTCGAGGTCGGAGCGCGGTACCTCCGGCCGGTCGGCAGAAACTCGTTCCGCGGGCACCACGGCAGCGGGCCGATCGAGACGGCGTACGTCGTGGAGACGTCGACCGGTGCCATCGGGTGGGGACTGCCGCTCGGCCCCGGTGATCCGGGCGCGTTGATCGGGCGTCCCGTGTCTTCGCTCATCGACCCCGCTCGTGGAGTGACCGATCCAGCTGCGCTGTTCCTCGACTATCCGCTGCACGACCTGGCCGCGCGGATCCTCGACGTACCGGTTCATGTGATGCTCGGAGCGACCGGAAGCCCGCAGGTGCGCGCCTACAGCGGCGGCATCTACTTCGACGATCTGGACTCCGGCCTCGCGGCGCTGCGGGAGAATCTCGCTCAGGATCGCGCGTTCGGCTTCCGCGACTTCAAGCTGAAACTCGGGCGTGGCTACCGGTGGATGCCTGCTCAGGAGGGCCTTGAGCGCGACATCGAGGTCACGCGGCTGACCCGCGAGCTGTATCCGGAGGCGGAGATCCTCGTCGACCCGAACGACGGCTACTCGGTGAACGACCTGACGACGTACCTGGCCGCTGTGGACGACTGCCGCCTGTACTGGCTCGAGGAGTGCTTCCCGGAACGGGTCGAGGATCTCGAATTCCTCCGCGAGCACCTCGCCACGCTACCGACGCGGCCGCTGGTGGCCGACGGTGAGTTCGATCCCGACGTCGACAAGATCATCCGGCTCGGCCAGGCCGGGTTGATCGACGTCGCTCTGATGGACGTGGTCGGGCACGGCCTCACCGCCTGGCGCCGGACGATGCCGTCGCTGCCGATGAAAGCCTCACCGCACGCCTGGGGACTGCCCTTGAAGACCTTGTACGCCGCTCATCTGGCGGCGGGTCTGGGCAACATCGACATCATCGAGGGTGTGCCCGGGCACACCGTCGGCACTGTCGATGACGGCTACACGTTGGCGGACGGTCTGCTGACGCTTGCCGATCGGCCGGGGTTCGGCATCGACCTGGCCAGATAGCCGACCGTTGTGGCCATCACGGTCGTCAGCAGACCGGCGCCGATCAACGTGCTCTCCGCTCCGGCCGCCGCGATGATCGAACCGCCGGCGAGGAGGCCGACCGAGCTGCTCGCGTTGACCACCACCGATTGCCCGGACAGCAACGCTCGCCGGTCCGGGCCGGTTGAGGTCCGGGTGATCGCTGCGGAGATCGCCGTGATGCCCCAGACGATGAACACTCCCGACACCGCGCCGAACACCGCGACGCTCGCCGGGGTCGTCCACAGGCCCATACCTGCCCAGCACAGTCCGGTCACCGCCCAGGCTGCGCCCGCGAGCGGTACTGCGGAGAACCTGCTGACTATTTTTACGGCTACCAGCGTCCCCAGCAGGGCACCAACGCCGTACCCGCTCATGCCGGCCGCCACGTAGACCCCTGGCCGCCCTCGCTCGGCTCCGACCACGGACAGACCCAGCGTGAAGGCGAACCACGTCACGCATCCCGTCCCGCGCACCAGCCAGCCCAGCGTGACCTCCCGTCTTCCTTGGAGGCTGGCCCGGATTGAAGGTGCTTCGCTGCCGGCTGCGCGTGGCTCTCCCTTGATCCGCCAGCCGGCCAGCCCGGCCCCTAGGACCGCGCATGCCTCCAGCCACAGCAGGCCGTTCGTGACCCCGGCTGCGACGGCCGCCGCAGCCATCACCGGGCCGACCACCATGCCAACCCGCCGTACGCCGTCTTGCCAGGTCAGCAGGACGACCGCCTTCCCCTCGCCCCGCCGATCGCCGATGTCCGCGAGGAGCGACGTACGGCCTGGTGAACCCAAAGCATCACCGCAGCCCAGCACGAGGCCGCTGACGATCAGCAACGCCGGCGTGACCAGGTCCAGCGCCGCCGCTGCCGGCACGGCCGCCAGCGCGAGTGCCGACACGAGAGCGACCAACGCCAGCCGTCGTCCCGAATCCACCCACTGCCGCGCCCGGCGGCCCCACCACGGCGACAGCAACACCGGTACGCCGGCCGCGCCGCCCACCAAGCCGGTCGCCGCCACCGACCCGGTCTCGTGCAGGATCACCAACGGCAACGCCACCTGCGTGAACCGGAGCGCCAGGTCGGCGACTCCCCCGCCCGCCAGCAACAGCACCGCCTCGCCTCTCATGTCGTTGATTCTTCGGCGTCCCCGCCCTCGCGGGTAGGCAGCACGACCTGCGAGCTTGCCATAGCCTGGCCCTATGACCTCATTACCGGCGGTCGAGGATCTGCGGCTGGTCCAAGCCATCGCGCGAACCGGCGCGGTCGGCACCGCGGCCCGCGAACTCCGCATCTCGCAGCCCTCCGCGTCGCAGCGACTCGCCCGGATCGAACGCCTCTGCGGTACCAAACTCTTCGAGCGCGACACCCGCGGCGCCCGCCCCACCCCCGCCGGCACCGAACTCGCCCGCCGCGCCGACCACATCCTCAGCCACCTCGAAGAGGTCTACGACGCCACCCGCGCCGCCGCCACCGGCCGCCGTCTCGTCATCGGCACCTTCGCCAGCCTCGCGCCGATCCTCTTCCCTGTTCTGGACGCCGACCTCACCGACATCGACATCGAGCAGCAGGTCGACCACGGTCAGTTCCTCGTCGAGCGCGTCGCCGAAGGCACCATGGACGCCGCCTTCATCGCCATCGCCGACCAGATGACGCTTCCCCGCGGCACAGTCGCCCGCCGCATCGGCCGCGACGACCTCGTCCTGTTCGTCCCACCCGGCGTACCGCCCTCAGGAACCGGCAAGCAACCCCTCAAGGACCGCCTCGTCGCCTTCTCGACCTACGACCGAGGCAGCGAAGAGATCCAGGCCCGCCTGGTCGCCCTCGGCGCCACCGCCCGCCGCGGCGTCACCCTCGGCACCACAGTCGCCATGGCCCGCCGCCGCTCCAACCTCGCCCTGGTCCCCCGCAGCGCCCTGGCCACCGAACTCCAACCAGGCGAACAACTCACCCCCGCCCCCTTCCGCTACCGCCTCACCCTCTCCGTCATCACCTCCCCCACCCCACCGAAGGCCCTCATCCGCCACCTCCCCCGCCTCCGCGAGACCCTCAATCTGTTGCCCTAGGCATGGACCTTCGACCCGTTAGGGTGCGGGAATCCTGAAGACCGGCCCCACGATCCGAAAGGTCGTCAATGTTCGCTTCCCGTGTCCTGGCAGTCGCCACAGCGATCGTCGCCACACTTCCCCTGACAGCTCAAGCAGTTGCCGCGGGCCCCGATTCCACCCCGGCGCGGTTCGCGTCCGAGGTCCGCGGGCTCTCGTCCACCCAGCGCCACGAGCTGCAGAACGCCGTCAACGCCGAGCTGGCCAAGCGCGGCGGGCGGCAGATCGCCGCGAACAAGGTCCTGTGGGCCAACGGCGATGCCGCCACCACCATCCAGTCCCAGGCCGACTGGGGCGACCCGTCGACCTGTGCCTACGGCAACTTCTGCGTCTACACCGGCTCCGGCTACACCGGCAACCGCACCGACTTCTACAACTGCCGCTCGTACACCTACTACGACGACTTCTGGTCCTATGTGAACAACCAGACCGGCGGCACAGTCGCCACCCTCTACCTGGATCAGCCCGGCGGTCCGGACTACACCCCCGGCGCATGGCACGGCCAGTTCACCTGGAACGGCCTGAACTACAGCAGCATCAAGCCCTGCTGAATTTGTCGTGAACAACCGCTCGGCTGGGTCCTGCGTCCGGCACACTCGGTGGCATGAACCTGGGTCGGCTGGCAAGTGACCGGCGGCGGTTGACGGCGTACTGGAGCGCGACCGTGGTGCACGTCGCCGCGGTCGCGCTCGACGTCAAGCTCCTCAAGCAGGCCAGCAAGTTCACCCTCATGCCGATCCTGCTGTCCTGGACCCGCACCCAACAAGGGCACCCACTGCTGCAAGCCGCCCTCCTCGCCTCCGCAGCCGGCGACCTCCTCCTGGAGACACGCTTCGAGCTAGCCGGCATGGCCGCCTTCGCCGCCGCCCACGCCTGCTACCTCGCGTTCTTCCTCAGCAAACCCGGTCCCCGAAGCTGGCGCGTCCTCGCCGCCTACGCCGCCCTGTGGGCAGCCCTCATCGCCGCCCTGTCCCCCGGCCTCGGCACCCAGAAGATCCCAGTAGCCGCCTATGCCCTCCTGCTCACCGCCACCGCCGTACTCCCGCTGGCACAGCCCCCGCGCCGGCCTCGGCGGCCTGCTCTTCCTCATCTCCGACGCCCTGATAGCCCTCCGCATGTCCGGCCGCGACTTCCCCGGCCGCGGCGCCCTCGCCATGTCCACCTACGCCGCCGGCCAGTACTTCCTGACTACTTCGCGAACACCTGCGAGTCGTCCGCACACGCCTTGACTCCAGCGCATTACCAGCAGGGTCGTACAGGAACATCGTCCACTGTTCCCCCGGCTGCCCCTCGAACCGCACACACGGCTCGATCACGAACGCCGCACCAGCCGCCCGGAGCCACTCCGGCTGCTTCAGCGCCAAATGCGTCACGAACTGAGTCGCCTCAAATACGGCGACAGCCGAAGGGGTCTTTCGATCCAGCTGGTAATGGTGGCCCGGCACAGAAATCGATTTCTAGGCTGTGCCCTCACTCACTCGCCAACCTGAGGAGCACCGATGACACTTGTCATTCCCTCCACCCACCAGCTGCGCACCGAGCTCGCGGCCGACGACCTCACGCAGCCCATCCCGGGCACCAGCGGCATGGAGCAGTACGGCGCTCCCTGCCAGCCCATCTACCAGATGCACCTCGCACTGAGCGCCGACGACCTCAACCCGGCCTTCGGCTGAGCACCGAGATGCCGGCGGGCGGGCTGATCCGGGGCGGCCTACGGACGTCCGAAGCGTTGCCGGCGGTCAAGACCGTGCTCGCCGGAACCCACCGGATCTGCCCGCCCGAAGAGACACTACGGCGGATCGAACCGCATTTCGCCGCGATGGGCATCACCAGACTGGCTGATCTCACCTGGCTCGACGACATCGGCATCCCGGTCTGGCAGGCCGTCCGGCCGAACTCGTACACACTTTCAGTTGCCCAGGGCAAAGGACTGACCGGCCCGCTGGCCAAAGTATCCGCGGCCATGGAGGCGATCGAGACCTGGCACGCTGAGCGGCTGCGCCCCGGCCGACTCGAGGCGGTCGGCGCCCTGGCCTCCGAACTGCCTTACAACCCGGCGGAGCTGCCCCTCGTTCCGCGACACCATCTGAACCAGGCGGCGCTGATCGAATGGTCCCCGGCGGTCCCGATCCGCGACGCGACCGCCGCCACCTGGGTACCGATGGAACTGGTCCGGCTCGACGGGCGAGTAGTTCGTCGCTGGCAAGTGCCGCTGTTCCATCCGTCGAGCAACGGCCTGGCCAGCGGCAACACCCTGCACGAGGCGACGCTGCACAGCCTGTACGAGGTCATCGAGCGCGACGCCGCCACGCGGGCCGGACACCCGCCCGCGCGGTTCCTGATCGACCAGGCAACCGTGGACGGCGATGCGGGCCGGCTCCTGGAGCAATTCCGGCGCGCCGGCGTCGACGTACGGATCGATCTGATGCCTTCTCCGATGATGATCGCCTGCCTGCGGGTGCGGATCGTCAGCGACGCCTTTCCCAGCCTGTTCCAGGGGATGGGCTGTCATCTCGACCGCCAGGTCGCCTTGTGCCGCGCGCTCACCGAAGCCGCACAAGGCCGGTTGACCGCGATCTCCGGCGTCCGCGACGACATGCCAGGAACGTGGTACCGGCGAGCGGCTCGTGCCGTCTCGGGCACCAGCGGACCGCCCGCGCTCGACCCCCTGTACGACGACGCCCAGCTGGTCGATTTCGAATCCGTTCCCTCGACGTCGCACCCAACACTCGAAGAAGATCTGGCAGCGGTCGCTGGCATGGTCGCCAAGACCACCGGTCGTGAGCCTCTTGTCGTCGATCACACCCGTGCCGAACTCGGCATCCCGGTGACGCGGGTGATCTGCCCAGGCCTGCTCTACGACCCCGAACTGACATGAGGGCGGCATGACAACACTCTTGTATGTCGGCCCGTCGCTGGCCGACGCGGACGAACTTCTCAGTGACACCGACATCGAGGTCTGCCCACCGATCGCGGCCGGCGATCTGCTCCGGCTCGATCTCGGACCCGGCGACACCATCGGGATCGTCGACGGATACTTCCACCAGCAGCGCGCCGTACGGCACAAGGAACTGCTGATGCAGCTCGAGCGCGGCGTCCGGGTGCTCGGCGCGGCGAGCATGGGAGCCCTGCGGGCAGCAGATCTGGACACCTTCGGCATGGAAGGTGCCGGCCGTATCTACCTCGACTACCGCACCGGTGTGCTGACAGCAGACGACGAGGTGGCGGTCACTCACGGGCCCGCGGACTCGGGCTATCGGCGGGCGTCGGAGCCATTGGTGAATATGCGGGCGACGCTGGAACTCGCCGAGGCTCGTGGTCTGGTGAGCCGCGAACAGCGGGAACGCCTCATCGACCGGCTGGCCGCGACGCCGTACCAGCTCCGTAACTACCGAGGTCTGATCGAGGTCGCCCGGAACTTGGCCGTGCCGCGAGTAGAGGAGTTGCGACGGTTCTGCAGGACAGAGCCGGTCGACCGCAAACGCGAAGATGCGCTGGAACTGGTACGACGACTTTCGGAGCCGGCGGCCCCGAAGCCGGACAGACAGCCGGACGAGACCAGCCGAACGATCTTCCTGTATGCCTGGGAGACCGCGGCCCGCCGTACCGAGTCGACCGAGTTCGTCGATCTGGCGCTGCTGCGGATCAGCCAGCTGCTGGCTGCCGGCTACCCAGCAGCACATCGCGACTCCGTGCTCCGCCGCGTCGCCGAGGAGTGCAGGCGCGAGTGCGACGGACAGGAGGCAGCCGACGACCGGGCCGTCGCCCTGCACCACGGCGTTCATCGCGGCTGGTACGGCGACCCGTCCGCCACCGACGACTTCGGCTTTCTGGACCTGTGGCTGACCCCGGCCGAGCTCGCGACTCTCGACCGCACGGAGCAGCTGACGCTGTTCGTCGTGCGGAGCTATCGCATCGTGCCGAGCATCATGGACGACCTCGGCGGTATCGAGGCAGCGCGGCAGGCGGGGCTTCTCGGCCCCGCTCGGCAGCTCGCCGACGCCTCGGTGATGGTGAACAGCGGGGCGGCCCGCAATGATCGTGGATTCTCGATCGACCTGTTGCGCGCCGACCGGCTGATCCCATGGATCTGCACCCACTGGAAGGTGACGCCGGCCGAGCTACCGTTCGCGCTGCTCGACCGCGGGCTCGATTCGGAGGCCGCACTGGTGACGGCGCTGCGTCCGTACTACCTCCTGGTCCGCTACAACCCCGAGCTTCTCACGCTGTTCCCCGGGACCACTCCGGCCGTCGATTTCGATCTCGGATACGCGGTCAACGCGATTTCCGAGCGACGAAATGCTCTGTTCCAGGAGATCTTCGAGCTACCGGCCGAGATCGAGCCGAACTCCTTCGTCACCGAGCCGGTGCTGCAGCAGATCAGGGACAGTCTTCAGCTCAGCTCAGGGGACGTGCTGGCCGACCTGGGGTGCGGTCGCGGCGGCCCTGGACTGTGGCTCGCACGGCTGACGAGTTCCCGGCTCCATGGGGTCGACTCGTCCACGGTGGCCGTCCAGCAGGCGACGGAGCGGGCGGACCGTGCCGGGCTGGCAGACCAGGCGCGATTCGACGTCGGCGATCTCACTGCGAGCGGACTCGACGACGCAGCGGCCGCTGCCGCTATCTGTATCGACGCCTTTCACTTCGCTGCCGACCACGTGGCTGCCGCCCGCGAGGCCTGCCGCATCTTGAGACCCGGTGGGCGTTATGTCCTGACGGGTTGGGAGCCGATCGACATCGACGATGACCGCTTGCCGGCGCCGCTCCGGGTCGACTTCGAAGCGGTGCTCGGCCGCGGAGGATTGGCCATGGTACAACGGACCGAGCATTCGGATCTGGCGGATCGCCAGATCCGCCTCTACGAAAGGGCACTGGCCGACCGGACGGACGACGACGCGATGCGGCACCTGAGGGCCGAGGCTGCGACCGGGCTGCCTCTGTCACCGCTTCTCCGTCGTGTCCTTGTCGTTGCCGAGAAGCCTCGCGTCTGAGGTCAGGCTTGCGTGAGGAACCTGTCGAGGACGCGGGAGCCGAACTCCAGTGATGCCGTCGGGACGCGCTCGTCGATACCGTGGAACATGCCCATGAAGTCGAGCTCGGGCGGTAGCTGCAGCGGCACGAAGCCGAAGCACCGAACACCCAGCCGGCTCCAGGACTTCGCGTCCGTCCCACCTGACATCAGCAGCGGCGCCGTACGGCTCTGCGGGTCCTCGGCGGCGAGGCACGCCTTCATCGCCTCGACCAAGCCACCGCTGAACTCGGTCTCCAGCGCGATGTCGGTGACCACGCTCTCGCGCGTCACCTTGTCGCCGAGCAGTTCGTCGATGGTCGCGTGGAACTCATCCTCGAAGCCGGGCAGGAAGCGGCCGTCGATGTGCGCCTCAGCTTCGCCGGGGATCACATTCACCTTGTAGCCGGCGTTCAGCATCGTCGGGTTCGCCGTGTTGCGGATCGTCGCGCCGAACATCCGGCTGAAGCTGCCGAGCTTGGCAAGCGTCTCGGTCATGTCCTCGGGGTCGAGCTCGACCTCGAGCACCTCCTCCAGCGTCTTCAGGAACTCCCGCACGGTCGGCGTGATCCGCAGCGGCCACTCGTGCCCGCCGATCCGCGTCACCGCCTCCACCAGGTTCGTGACCGCGTTGTCGCCGTTGATCATCGACCCGTGACCCGCCGTACCGCGGGCCTTCAGGCGCATCCAGTCCATGCCCTTCTCGGCCGTCTCGATCAGGTACAGCCGCAGGTCGTCCTTGACCGTCACCGAGAACCCGCCGACCTCACCGATCCCCTCGGTGCAGTCCGCGACCGTCTCCGGATGATTGTTGATCAGCCACTGAGCGCCGTACACGCCGCCGGCCTCTTCGTCGGCCGTGAACACCAACCGCACCGGCCGCCGCGGCTTCACCCCCGCCCGCTGCCGCGCCCGTACGACGGAGAGCACCATCGCGTCGAAGTCCTTCATGTCGACCGCGCCGCGCCCCCACACGCACCCGTCGAAGATCTCCCCCGCGAACGGATCGACCTTCCAGTCCTTCGGATCCGCCGGTACGACGTCCAGGTGCCCGTGCACGAGCAACGGATCGGCGCTCTGGTCCTCGCCCTCCCAGTGCGCCACCAGCGTCGCCCGCCCCGGCTCCGACTCGTAGATCGTCGACTCGATCCCGACCTCGTCCAGCTTCGCCGCGACGTACTCCGCCGCGACGCGCTCCCCGTTGCTCTTCCCGTTGCCGTAGTTCGTGGTGTCGATCCGGATCAGCTCACTGCAGAGCTCCACCACTTCGGCATCAGGGCTGTACGACGGCTCAGTCATACGACCCATCTTCTCTCAGAGCACACTCAGCCCGTACATCTCCCCCAACGGATCCGAGATCAGCTCCACCCGGGTCCCGTCCGGGTCCCGGAAGTAGATCGACGTACCGCTCTCCTCCAGGTACTCGACGCTCGCCTCGTCCAGCCTTCGCTTGAGCTCGACCCAGCGCTCCGGCTCCACCGAGATCGCCAGATGATGCAACCCGCCCAGCACCTCGGCGTACGGGCCCAGATCCAGCCCCGGAAAGTCGAAGAACGCCAGCAGGTTCCCGTTCCCGATGTCGAAGAAGAAGTGACTCGACCCCGCGTAGTCCCGGTTCCCCACGATCTCCGTCAACGGAAACCCCAGCACCCCCTGATAGAACCGGATGGTCGTCTCCACATCCGCACACAACACCGCCACATGATGCAACCCCCGCGCCGTACTCCCCGCCCGCTCCGGCCGCAGATACTCCCCCCGCAACCGCTCCCGCTCCGCCTCGATCCCTGCCACATCAACAGTCCCCACAACACCCAACCCCTCTCGCTGAACCCCCATCACACACCCCCACCCACCCGATGTGAATTCCACCCAGGTTGTTTGCTACTGTTCTCCGGTCGGCGCCGCCAAGGCGCAGACCACCTGTCCGGGTGGCGGAATAGGCAGACGCGCTAGCTTGAGGTGCTAGTGCCCTTTACGGGGCGTGGGGGTTCAAGTCCCCCCTCGGACACCAGACTTCAAACGCTGCGCCGGCCATCTGGTCGGCGCAGTATGCATGTGAGGGGCCGTGCAGACAACCGGCCCGGCGCGCTGAACGCACGCCCGCCTCCCCCACCACTTGACAGAAGTAACTAGTTGGTCACATCTGAGAAGCTCTTCGTCCGGCAGCGCGGCCGGCAACGCTCTCTCTGCGGCCTGGTTCTGAGCTTCCGAGCCGGATTCTTAGTGACCTTTGCCGCACGGACACGCCCACGCAATTCCTCGACAAAGGCGCGGCGACGTCCCCGCTGCCAGGGTCGACCAGACGGGCCCGTGCTCGACGCCGGTCCATGGCCCCCGCCACCACCACATCGAACTGATGGACATCTGCTTGGCCGGGTTGTTGGGGATTCGCGTACCACGCCAAGGAGATGCTCGACGGGTACGCCGACGTGCGGGCGGAGTATCCGGAACTCCAGCCACTTGCGGTCTGGCTCACGCAAGGATCGCCCGACGAGCGGCCACTGATCGTTTACCCACGCCACGCCAGGACCTGCCATTGCAGGACACTTCCGTCGGGCGCGAGCTCCGATCGGGTGCCGGCGGCTCGCACTCACCGGAGGGCCGAGATGAATACCTTGCACGAGGTTCTTCCTGCCTTTGCGACGAGGATGCTCCGGTCTGCCCGCCCTAGGCGATCCTCCGCGATGCCAACAGCTTCGGGGTAGCTCTCCAGCTTCCAGTCGTGTTGCTGCCCGGCCGTCTCAACCAGCGACGGGAGCGGCACGTAACGCTTGGACGAGGCCTTGAACGAGCTTTCTTTGAGGAACTCCGGCACCGTCCCGCACTCTGTGTCGAAGGTGAGATCGAAATTCTCATTTGGCCCGATGTAGACCGCGAATCGAACTCCGGCCGCGTCTTCAGGCAGCCGTATCCCATTGTCTTTGGGCGCCTGTTCCAGCGTGAGGTCCGGCGCCGAGGCGGCGGCCTCGCGAGGGCTGAGATGCTCGATCAGCCGTCGGCTGCCAGGACTTGGTCGAAGAGGCTGGGTTCCGGGTCGGGCCGAGTGGGAGCCGGTGAGGATCTCGTGCCGGACTGGGCACCTGGTTGGACGACCGCACGTCCGACCGCCTCCTCCAGACCTTTGACCGCAAGCCGATCGGCGCGCTCGTTCTCCGGATGGCCTGCATGCCCCTTGACCCACAACCACTCGACCTCGTGCCGCGCGGCCGCCTGCTCCAGCCGCTGCCACAGATCGGCGTTCTTGACGGGCAACTTCGCCGACGTACGCCACCCGTTCAGCTTCCACCTCGGCAGCCACTGGGTGATTCCGTTCCGCACATACGTGCTGTCGGTATGGACCGTCACGACTTCGCCGTCCCGGGTCAGCGCCTCCAGCGCCATGATCGGAGCCATCAACTCCATCCGGTTGTTGGTGGTCTCCCCTGGCTCTCCGCCGTACAACTCCTTCTCATGCTTCCCGTACCGCAGTACGACGCCCCACCCGCCAGGCCCCGGATTGGGACTGCACGCCCCGTCGGTAAAGATCTCGACCACCCGCTTGTCTGTCACCGCCGAACCCTATCGCCAGGGACCATTGTGGAACTGGGCCGGATGGCGTCACCTGCCGGAGGGGGCCGAGCTCGCCCCAGCTCCGCCCCCTCCGGCCCCGTGCGGGGATCCCCACCCGCCGCTTGCCGCAGCCGCCCCCGACTGCCGCAAGCGCATGGTCAAGCTAGCAACACGAAGCGTTGCACTGTCGGGTTCGTTAGATGACTCACAACGCCGCGCTCGACACGCCTGATCCGGCTTGCGCCACGCGACAGCCGATGCAGTTGGAGAACTGCTTCAGGTTTCACATTCCTGTATACACGTCGATTCCAGCCACGGAGGTTGCCACTGGCAACCGAACGGTCGCAGCTGATCGTCAGGTGGCCGTCGGTGAGAAGGAGGTCTATACCTGGAAGGCACAGCTGGACATCGCTTCGGGACCGGACTGGCTGCGTCTGATGGGGTACGTCGAGATCCGCAACGCGCGGCAGCATGGCCTTGGGCGACTCACCGAATCTCAACTCACCGAGCGACGAGATGACCTGCTGCGCTCGATTCGGGCGGCGGCCCGCAGATTCACCGGCATCCCCGATCTGCTGATCTCGACCTCGCGATGAACGAGGCACTGGCCAAACGGATCAAGTGACGTACATGAAGTTGTCGATGCTCGAGATCGGGATCCGCCGTCGAGAATAGGCCTCCGGCCGTTCCGCGTTGTACTCCTCGATGATCGCGTAGCTGCCATCGAGTCCGGCCACCCAGGCAACGTGGCCGTAGGTGCCGGCGTTGAACTGGGCGATCGCGCCTACCGCGGGGGTTCGGGAGACGGCGCCGCCGTACTTGCGGGCAGCCTCGTCCCAGTTCTTCGCATTGCCGTAGTTCGGGCCGTTGAACTTCGAGCCGTTGGCCGGCTTGTAGTACTTGTCCACCCGGGACGCCACGAACGACGTGCACTGGTTGACGACGAAGATGTAGGGATCGAGGATCCACCACCCGCCCCACGGGTAGTCGTCATTGGCGCCGAAGGCGATCACTTCGCCGGCCGAGGGCAAGCCGTACTTGCCATAGCGGTCGGCTTGGGCCCTGTACAGGTAACAACCTTGTACGTAGTGGACTCGCGCGTAGGTCCCGGTGACAAGGATCGCGGCATTGGACCAGCTACCACCTCGACATGGCTTCACCTGAACCGTGTAGCCGGTTGCGTGCGACGCGGGGTCCCAGTAGACGTCAACGGAGCTGTCGTCTGTTCTCGGCACGGCCCGTACGCCGGTTACCGGCGCGGGCGTGATGATTGTGAGTGTGGCGATAGCTGTCGGGTTCGGCGCTGTACTGAAGCCGGCAAGGTTCTCTGTCGCGAGGACGAAGATGTACGTCCGCCCAGGGATCAGGTAGCTCATGGTGAAGTCACAACACACCACTGGGTAGACGGCTTGCGTCCAGTTCTCTTGATCGCTGAGGCGGTACCAGATTCGGTAGTAGACGTTCGGGGTCGGACTGGCCGTCCACGTGAGTCGTACCGCGCTATCGCCAGAGGGAGTCGCCGTGAGGTTCGAAGGCCGCTCCGGGATCGGCGGCATCGGCTTAGCGCCCGCGGCCACTGATGGCCCCGAATCACCCGCCAGGTTGGTGGAACGGACGCGGAACTCGTAGTAGGTGCCGTTGGCCAAGTAGCCGACCGTGAAGGTGCAGCAGGTGTCCAGCGGGTACTTGAGGCGCTGCCAAGTACCACCGGCCGGGCGGTACTCGATCCAGTAGTAGACGTCCGGACTGGAGCTGGCATTCCATCGCAGCGTCACCTTGCCATCGCCAGGTGTGGCCGTCAGACCAGTAGGTGCGGCCGGAAGCGGCGGTAGCGGTCTCGCCCTTGCACTGTTGGACGCAGAGCTGTCGCCGGACACGTTGGTCGCGCGGATTCTGAAGTCGTACGTCGTGCCGTTGGCGAGGTACTGGACGGTGAACGTGCAGCACGAGTCCAGCGGGTACTGCAGCCGCTGCCAGCTACCGCTCGCCGTCTTGTACTCGATCCAGTAGAACACGCTCGGACTGGGGCTCGCCGACCACCGAAGGGTCACCTGGCCGTTGCCGGCTTGAGCCGTCAGGTTGGACGGTGGCAGTGGTAGGCCGCCGACAGATGTGGCACTTGCTGCGCCCGAGGTGGCGCCTTCGCCACCTGGATTCTCCGCGGACACCTTGAACTCGTAGACGTGTCCGTGGACCAAAGGCCCGACACTGTGCGCCGTACGGTCTGTCGGATAGATCCCCTTGGTGAAACCTTGCCCGGCCGTCACGTCTCGCTGGTAGATCCAGTAGTAGAGACCGTCGCCTGCGGAGTTCCAGTCGAGGTCAATGCTGCCGTCGCCTGCAGCTATCGCCGTTAGACCTGTAGGCGCCGGAGGCGGGCTATAGCGAGCAGTAGCTCGTGCCGCATCCGACTGGGGGCCATCGCCGGTCATGTTGGTGCCGGCGACCTTGAAGTCGTAGACGTGGTTGTGAAGCAGCAGACCAGCGGTGTGCGTGCAGCACTCCCCCACGGGCAGCGGGAGCTTGGTGTAGGTGCTCTCGCCTGCAGTGACGTCTCGCTGGTAGACCCAGTAGTAGAGATCAGGCGCGGCCTGACTCCAGTTGAGCCGGATCTGGCCGTTGGAGAGCGTGGTAGCGGTCAGACCCGTCACCTTCGGCGGTAGCGGGAGCCGTGGCGTAGCCCGGACCGTGTTGGAGGCTGCGGACTCACCGCCCTGGGCCACCGCTGTCACCTTGAACTCGTACTCGTGATCGTTGACGAGATAGCCCGCCGTGAACTGGCAACACGTCGTCAGCGGCAACGGCAACCGGGTGAACTCCGCCTGGCCTTCCGTCACATCACGCTGGTAGACCCAGTACCAGGTGTCGGGGGTGTTCGACTTCCAGTTGAGCCGGACCTGCCCGTTGCTCGCCGAGGCCTCCACCTCGGTCGGCGCGGCCGGTGTCGGGTACGTCGACTTCGCGCGAGCCAGGTTGGACGCGGGCGAATTGCCCCCGGAGTTGGTGGTCTCGACCTTGAACTCGTACTCGTGATCGTGCGCGAGATACCCGGCCCTCAGTTGGCAACACCCGACGGGTAACGGCAGCTCGACGAAGGCGGTGTCCCCTGCGGTCAGGTCTCGCTGGTAGACCCGGTAATAAACGTTCTCGGTCGGCCCAGACCACTTGAGCTCGATAGTCCCGTCGCTCTGCGGTACGGCGGTCAGCCCCGCCGGCGCCGGCGGCACCGCGTAACGCGCGGTAGCCCTGGCTGTCGCAGACCTCACCGACTCTCCCCCGCCATGTGTGGCAGTGACAGCGAACTCGTACTCGTGGTTGTGCGCCAGCCACAGTGCCCTCGCCGTCGTGTCGCGGCTGTCCCCATCGCTGACGGCGGTGAAGTCCGTCTCGCCTGCAGTGATGTCTCGCCGGTATACCGAGTAGTTCCAGGCGTACGCCACAGCTGCCCAGTTGAGTGTCACCGAGCCGTCCGAACCAGCTGTGGCCGTTAGACCTGTCGGTGCAGGCGGTGCCGCGATGGTGACGGCCACAGTCCGCGTCGCCGACGGCAGCCCCTCGCCCACGCTGTTGCTCGCGGTAACCCGGAACTCATAGGTATTGCCCGTCTTGAACCCACCAAGCGTCCGAGCCGTCTCCGACATCTGCGCCACGCGTGCGAAGTGCGACTGGCCGGCGGTGAGGTTGCGCTGATAGATCGAGTACGTCGTCACAGTCCCGGGTGGTGCCGTCCAGCTGAGCCGTACACCGCCGGACGACGATTCGGCTGTTGCGGCGAACCCCGCAGGCGCAGCTGGAACCTGCGCCGGGTCAGGCGTCGGAACAGGCCACGTCACGCTGACGAACCTCGGCCGGTAGATCCTCGCGTCGTCGTACAGGTCGTCGTCGTTGAGGCTGTGCACGTTGTACGAGACGAGCAGCTTGCCTGGTTCCGCCAAGGACGGGTGGAGGCGTGCGTCGTACACGATGACGCCTTCGCGGGCCGCAGGCTCTGGTGCGGTGAAGAGTTCGGTGGGCCCGGTGAACGGGCCGGTCGGACTTGCTGCGGTGTACGCGACGATCTGGCGTCCGAAGACCACGTTGCTCTCGACGGTGACCACTACGTACTGGCCGTTGACCTTCTGGACACCGAAGGCCGTGCCTACACCCGACAGCTGGAGCCGGGCAGAGGTACTGCCCCACGTCGTACCGTTCCAGAACTGCCAGGTGCCGCCGAGGCCGCCGGCCGGTACGCGTGCGACGTGGGCGAACCGCATGCCGGTCGAAGCGACGTACTCGGATCCATAGACGTAGGTGTACGGCCCGTCCTCCAGTACCGCGTTACCCCACGCTACGGTCGAGCCGACGGGCAGCTCGACCGTGCTACTGACTGTCAGTGCGGGCAGGGCAAGAGTTGCTAGAGCCGTCCCTGTCAGCTGGACGTCCAGGGCGCCTTCACCAGTCTTCCTATAGCGGTTGTAGAGGACTTTGACGGCTCCGGCTTCCACTGTGGCGTCTGCGACCCAGTAGAACTCTCCGGCGGCCGCTGGCTTCACTAGTGCCTGCGGTGCGGCACTGGTTCCACCGTGCAGCGTGGCGGTCAGCGCGTCGCCCGTCTGGACCACGAGGCTGTTGTTGATCATGGGGCTGGTCCGCGGCCGGGTGAAGTCCGCGTTGACTGTGCCGAGCATGGTGTCCGAGAAGATCCAGGCGGTCCTACCGTCGGGCAGCGCCACCGAGACCGTGCTGTCACCGCCACTCCAGCGGCCACCGGTATTGCCGTAGTCGTTGAACATCGCAGTCAGCCGCTGGCCTTGATCGGCTAGCGGGGCCGCGGCGGCTCGAGCCGGTGAGGCCACCAGCGAACCGGCCAGCAGGGCAAGGGAAACGAGGGCACGGACCAGCATGGGCGCTCTCCTTGAGACCGCCGGTAGACCGGCGCAGGGGCGTAAAAGTTACCAACACGAATAGTTGCCCCGGAAGCATTTGCGCGTCCGTCGAACCGATTGCCAACCAGTCGCCGATATGCCACCCACCAGCCCGTGCGCAATGAGTGACGAGCGATACAGCTGCCTGCACCCGACTCCAGGCCCTCCGACCGGTTACGGTGCCAAGATGACTGCGCGCATGTGGCGAGGGCGGGTTCCGACCGACAAGGCTGCTGAGTACGCCGAGATTGTCGAACGTACCGGGATGACGGGCTACCGGAGCACACCGGGCAACGAGGGGGCACAATTGCTCACCCGCGATCTCGGCGACGGGCAGACCGAAATCGTCACGCTGAGCTGGTGGACCGACCTCGACCAGATCCGCGCCTTTGCCGGTGACGACATCGAGGCCGCCAAGTACTACCCCGAAGACGACGACTACCTGCTGGACCGCGAGGCCACCGTGACCCATTTCGAGGTCATGCCACCACACTCACACTGAATCGCGCTCCTCCACCTGTTACCGGCGCGCCAGCCAGCCCATCAACTGGACGACCTGCCGACGCGGGAGCAGCCTGCTGGCGAGCGCGAGCGGCCGGCCATTCGTGATGACCGACGGCGGTGCGGACCGGCGGTCCAAGGTTTCGAGGGCCGTCTTGACGACGGCCTCCGGGGTGGCGCGCTTCGCGCCGTAGTCCGCGGTCTGGCTACCGGCGGTGTCGAAGAACTCTGTCTGCATCGCACCGGGGCAGACGGCGAGGACGCGCAGGCCGGTGCCGCGGGTCTCCTCCCACAGCGATTCGGTGAAGCTGAGAATGAACGCCTTGGTGGCGCCGTAGACACCCATGTACGGCGTCGGCTGGAAGCCCAGCAGGCTTGCAACGTTGATCAGGAAGCCGTTACCAGCGGCCGTCAGCGGGTCGACGTACGCGCGACTGAGGTCAACAAGGGCGCTCACGTTCAGCGCGAGCATGCTCTGCAGGCGTTCTGGATCTTCCTGGGTGAAGGCGTTGTGGGTACCGAACCCGGCGTTGTTCACAAGACTCGTCGCGTAGATGCCCTGGGACTCGAGTTCCGCGCGGAGTGTGCGGCCGGCATCGGGCAGGCCGAGGTCGCGGGCGACGACGGTCACCGTGACGCCGTAGGCGCGGGTGAGTTCGTCGGCCAGGCTCTCGAGCCGGTCCGCCCGGCGCGCGACCAGTACGACGTTCGCGCCGCGCCGGGCCAACTGGCGCGCAAATTCCGCGCCGAGACCCGAGCTCGCTCCGGTGACGATGGTGGTCTGTCGTTGGTATTCAATCGTGGTCATGTGTACACCCTAGGCACGCCTGTGCACTCAGTGCAAATTGCTTCCTTGAGTAAACCGCCCTACCATCGGTGCATGGCCCCGAAGCAGACACCCCTTCGCGAGCAGACCCGATCCGTGGTCCGTTCGCTGCTCGCTCGCACCGCGCTCGATCTGTTCGCAGCCAAGGGGTACGACGACACGACGTTGGACGAGGTCGCCGCCGCAGCGGGTGTGTCGCGGCGGACGCTGTTCAACTACTTCAAGAACAAGGAGGACCTCGCGCTCAGCGGCTTGTCCGAGCAGGGCGAACTGATCGCCGCGCGCTTCGCCGAGCGCCCGGCCGACGAAGATCCGTGGACTTCCCTCCGCGCGGCGTTCCAGGTGCTCGAGGAGATCGAGATGACGGCCGAGCGCCGCCTCGAGATCATCACCCTGCTGTTCGGCAACGAGAGCCTGCGCTCCGGCCACGCCGAGAAGCAGGCTCGTTGGCAAGACCTGCTCGCGCCGCAGATCGAGCCGCGACTGGCCGACTCCGACCAGCGCGCCTTCGAGGCACGCGCGATAGCGGCCGCGGCAATCATCTGCCTCCAAACCGCGAACGAGGAATGGGCTCGCCTAGGAGGGCGAACCGACCTGTTCGACCTCTACGACGCCGCCGTAAGGGCGGTCCGCCGCCCAGTCTGAAGTCGTGGCGATGCCACACGGCTGCGAAGCCGATGACTTCGAACGGCCCGTCACCACAGATAGGAAACACCAAGGAGACGGCGTCGACGCCGCAGTCGACCGGCGTAGCGGTTACGGTGAGGACGATGACCGTGGCTCCGTCGGTCAAGGGCACCACGACGGCGCCTGCCCCGGTGGTACGAAGCTTGCCGAAGGCGATCGGCGACGTGGGATCGCTCCCGGCGGGACTCTTCTGCCGGGACCTGAAAGAGCAAGGGGTACAGCTATGGCGCGGCGATCGACTACTGGCGGCTGCATGGGCAGCCCGACCAGATGGATGCCGACCGCAACGGTATTTCTTGCGAGACCGTCTATCCGCCGTGATCTGGCCGGGCGGGGAGCTATGGATGCCGACCAGAACGGCATCCCGTGCGAGACGGTCTATTCAGTTGCCTTGGTCAACGACTTTTGGTTCCAGTGAGGCGTTCCGTCGGAGTGGCGTTGCTGTCCGCGGCCCTGGTCGTCGCGGGCGGCGGCCTGATCATACTCACCGCTACCGGTGCTTTCGACCAGTCTGAGTCCAACAAGCCATCCGGTCGGGCGCCAACTGTTGCTGCAACGCCTGCCCAGCCCCCGACGCAGAAGCGGCCTTCGAGGTCGGCGACTACACCGCCGCCGGTCGCCATCAGGGCCACCCGGTACGTGTTCCCGATCGGTGGTTGCCGGGCGGATGCTTCGCAGAGTCATCATGACTATCCGGCGTCGGACATCTTCGCGGACAAGGGATGTGAGTTCGTCTCGCCGGTGGACGGACGGATCGACGAAGTGACCTGGGTGGACACCTGGAACAAGAAGACGAACGTCGGGCGTGATCGTGGCGGGTTGTCGATCTCCGTCGTCGGCGTCGACGGCGTGCGGTACTACGGATCGCACTTGTCGGCCATCGGAGCTGGGATCAAACCGGGGCTGGTGGTGAAAGCCGGGCAAACACTGGGCCTGACCGGGAAGACCGGGAGCGCCCAGCTGACGCCGCCGCATCTGCATTTCGGGATCAGCTGGCCGACGCCTGCCGGGCACTGGTGGATCCGACGGGGAGCCGTGCCACCGCAGACTTTCCTCAACGCGTGGCATTCCGGGCGACAGCTCTCGCCGGTGTCGTTGGTCGAGAAGACCAGGCGAGCGTACGGCGCCGACCGCGGGTGCCGGTCTTACTGCTGACGAAGGGCGTCCGCCAGCGATGGGTTTGTTGCATGGCAGAGTGGTGGACCGAGGGACAGTGCAACTGCGGAGGAGGTATGTGAGTGCAGCCGGCCGCCATACTGCGCCGCTTCGGGCCTGATCCCGACAACTGGGTACGCCGTACATCCGCCGATCACGACGTTGTCGTCGTCGGTGCGGGGCAGGCCGGACTCGGCATCGGATTCGCACTGCGGCGGGCCGGCATGGGCCGTTCTGCAGTCGTCGACGCAGCGGCACCTGGCGAGACAGGCAGCTGGACGACCACCGCACGGATGCACACGCTGCGCACGCCGAAAATTTGGCCGCAGCCGGAATACGGCCACCCGGAACTGAGCTTCCGAGCCTGGTACGAACGCCTCCACGGCGAGGCCGCCTACGACACCGTCGAAAACATCCCACGGACCGTCTGGGCGCAGTACGTCGCCTGGTTCGGATGCACCGTCGACGTACCCGTTCGCCACCACACCCGATTGGTCGGCGTCTCCCCAGCCTCCGACCACCTCGTCCTCCGCCTCGCGGTGAGCGGTAGTGACGGCCACGTGGCAGAACGGGTCGAGACGACGAGAAAACTCGTACTGGCGACAGGCGTCGAGGGTACCGGCGGCCCCGCTCTCCCGCCGTACTTCCGCGCGCTTCCCGCATACCTGGCCGCCCACACAGGCGATCGAATCGACTTCACCCGGCTCGCGGGCCGGACCGTCGCCGTACTGGGAGCTGGATCCTCCGCTCTGGATGCTGCGGCCATGGCGCTCGACGCTGGCGCGCACGAGGTCCACGTCTTCACCCGCCGATCCGAACTTCTCGTTCAGGGACCAAGCCGCAACATCGGGCGTAACGTCGGCGCCAAGGAGAACTTTCACCGGCGCAACGACGCCGACCGATGGAGAGCCCAAGTCCTGGCAGCCCGCACCGGGCGCAGTTGCACGCTGGAGTCTGTGACGCGAGCCGTCGCCTTCCCGGGGTTCCGAGTCCACCTGTCGGCACCGTGGCGGCACGCGCGAGCCGACGGTGGCGCGGTCCGGGTCGACGCGGCCGACGGCTCACACGTGTTCGACTTCGTGATCGCCGGAACGGGCTATCAGTATGATCCACGAACCCGGCCCGAACTGGCCGAGATCGCTCCGCACATCGCCTTGTGGCGAGACCGGTACGAACCGCCGGCCGATCTCACCCACGAAAGTCTGGGCTCGTTCCCGTACCTCGGTTCCGGCTACGAGCTCGTCGAGAAAGAGCCGGGCACCGCCGGCTTCGTCGGACGTGTTCACGTCTTCACCGCGGCGGCAGGTCTCAGCTTCGGTATTCCCGCGGGAGACGCACAGAGCCTGGCGACCGGGATCCCTCGACTGGTCGATGCTCTGAGCCGAGATCTGTTCTTCGAAGACCAGGAACACCCACAACCCGCCAAGCCGCGCCCGACGGACACTCACCGATCGGTCTACGAAAACGCCATCTGGACCCCATGAGCCGCCTCGGGTGGAGATCTGAGGACACCGCAGTCTCTGTCAAAGTCTGTAGCTAGTTGGTCACGACGTAGCGCCGGTACGTCGGCCTGCCGATCCGTGCGTAGGTATCCAGTCCCGTCAACTGGGGCCTTTCGGGATCCGTCGGCGGGTCCCTTGGCCCTGACCGCGGTCCGGCCCCGACGACGACGATGGAGGCATCATCCAGATCCGTTGAAGGACCAGAGACCATGACGCTGATGGGCCACCGGCCGCACCACACCACTGACAACACCGTCGCCGCCACGACCGGCAACAAGCCGGCCCGCATCACCACCGCCGCTGCTCGCGCACTCGCCGTGCTGCGGATCGTCTTCGGCCTCACCTTCTTGTGGGCCTTCGTCGACAAGGTCTTCGGCCTGGGCTACGCCACTCCGGCCGGCAAGGGCTGGATCGACGGCGGCGACCCGACGGCCGGATTCCTGGGCAAGGGCACCAGCGGCCCGTTCGCCGGCTTCTACCACTCGCTGGTCGGTGACTTCTGGGTCACGCCGCTGTTCATGCTCGCCCTGGCCGGCATCGGTCTGGCCCTCACGCTCGGGATCGGCATGCGCATCGCCGCCGTGGCCGGCACCGTTCTGTACCTGATGATGTGGAGCGCCGCCCTTCCGCCGGAGAACAACCCGGTCCTCGACGATCACATCGCCGGCGCCGTCACCGTCGTCGTACTCGCCCTCGTTGCCGCCGGCAACACCTGGGGCCTCGGCAAGATCTGGACCGGCACCAACCTGGTCCGCCGCTTCCCCTGGCTGCAGTGACCATCTCGATCCGAGAAGCCGTGAGCCTCGCCGAGGTCACGGCTTCTCGCTGTCTCCGGCCCCTACCCCGAGGAGCGCCGCGATGAACGGAACCGTCAGCCGACTTCTGCAAAGGTGGGCCCGTGGTCGAAGGCTCGCAGGGCGGACGTGGGAGCTGGGACGAGGGGGCGCTCGAATTTGCCGGTCTGTCCCGGGTGCGTCTCGATGCCCTGTTGCAGGAGCTCCTCGGCCGCGTCGACGAGATCATGGACCACCAGGAACGCCTGCGCGCCCTCCTCGACGCGGTGGTCGGGATCGGCGCCGACCTCAATCGGAACAGCACCCTGGACCGCGTCGTCACCGCCGCGTGCGAGCTCGTCGGCGCCCGGTACGGCGCTCTCGGCGTGGTCGGCCGTGACGGCAAGCGGCTCGTCCGGTTCATCCCCGCTGCTGCAACGGAGAACTGAGAGGACCGGGGAGCAGCGCCGCATCATCTCGAGCACTCCGAGACGTTCTCGACGACCGAACCGCCCTTCGAGGTCAGGATGCACACGGTCAGGACTTCAATCCCTCTCGGTCTGGGCCAACGCACCCCGCGATGCGGATCCTCGGCCCTGCCTGGACCGCCAACCTGGTGGTCATCGTCGGCACGGTCCCCAAGGTGCTGCTCCGCGAGGCGTCGTCCGCTCATCTCCTGGTCCTGGCCCGCACGCAGGAATCGAGGCGGGCTGGCGACTTTGGTGGCAGCGCTCAGCAGGTCTTGCGATCGCTCCCGAGCGATACGGCGACCCTTGCGTGCCGGGTAATATCTGAGAAGAGGTCCCGGATTCCCGCTCGATATCCCGCCGCGATCTTCTCACTTCTGGCGTCAGTAGCCGTTACGGCGTGAACCGCGAACAATGTCCCTCTGGCAGTGAAGGGCGCAACTGGCCCAGCTTTTGCTGCTCCGTTCTTCTCAGCATAGATATTGGCGGCACCCGTAATGACCGCGGCCACGAGCACGACCACTACAGCTGGCGAAAGCCATCCGTGCCCGCGGGATCCAGAACCTCCCGTTGGTCCATTGATCCAGTCGTCATGTTCCCCCACTGTTGATTCACTTGTCCACGCGCGTCATCACGTCCGCCGCCGCCGTCACGCCGACTCAGTGCGCGGATAGGCCGTCGAGGGCATCGCATTCCACGAGGTGGGCATGGTGAAACTGGCGAACTTCTTCGGCTGTGGTCGCGGAGGATTCGAGGCCTCCAGCGCCCTGAAACCGGCCTGCTCAGCTTCGTTCAACTCTTCGTGCGTCGTGCGGTAGGCCACAGCACGAAGCATGATCGCTCGGGCGATGGCTGCCGAGTCGGCCGTCTTGGGAAGGGCCAGGTCGACAAGCAGCAGCCGGCTGGGGCTCGCGGTGCCGTCCCTCACGACGAGCCGCAGCGTTTCTTCGTCGAGCCAGCCTTGCTTGGGGCTGAAGGCAACTGAGCTGAGCCACGGGTACCGGACATGTCCGACCAGGACTGTGCCGCGACTTCGCCTCGAGGCCAGGACCTTGCTTACGGCGTTCAGCGCCAGCGCCATGCCCGGACTCCCGAACCAACCCCCGCCCTTGTCATATTTCGCACACATCATGATGAGGCGTGCATCCGTGATGAAGAGGTCCGCCTGAATGTCGCTCAACTCCATGATGCTGCGCGTTTGATTCGCACCGACTTCCCGAACGGCGATCGAGGTCGCCACCAAGTGCTGGGATCGGTCCCCGTCCAATTGTTCGCGACCGACTTTCCCGTCATCGTTGAGAGCCGGAAACATTGCCCCGTCGGCAGTCTCTCCGACGGTTCGGGTGCTGAAGACGTTGAAGGTCATCTCGCCGTCCAATCTCCGAGTGAATCACCAGAACCAGACGACGATTCGACCGCCCCGGAACAGATAAGTCGAGTACAGGCCACACAAGATCGCGGCCAGTAGCCCACCCCAGCCTGCAGCTGGGATACCTGCCAGCGCGAGGACGGTGAGAATTGCGTAATAGATCCAGGCCTTGGAACGCCGAGCGTGCGGGGTCGCCGAAATGCCATCTGATTCCATGAGTTGGTCAACTCCCAAGTCGTTGGTCGTGGTCGTGATGTGCCGTCTGCGGGCGACGGGCCTAGAGGCTCAGGCCGAGAGGATGGCCACAGACCTCCGCGATGGCGATCGTGGCGTTGCGGAGCTCATTGACAGTCGTCGACTTGCTTTTGGCGATTTTCCGTATCCCAGAAGCTGATGCCTGGACCTGCGCCGAGGCCTCATAGCGCGTGGCAGTGCCCGCGAGATCGCCGGCCGCACGGAACACTCCGTTGTCGTTGAACACTCCGCGGTAGAGCTCTTTACTCACCGAATCGAAGCTCGCGCAAAGCTCATCCTTCGTGGCGGGACCGTCCGCGACACACCCGCTCACTCCTGGTACGACCAGCGGCAGTACCAGCGCCCACACCCAAGTCATCCTGCGCCGTGTCATGTCTCCCCCTACTGACGTGGTCTGGCAATGACCACCATGTGCCGCAGGCTAAGACCGCCCGAAGGAGACCGGGGACCCCCGATCGGGGGTCAAACCCGCGACGACCGTCCGAACACACAGCGTGGTCGAATTTGCGCTCTGTCATTGACGGCGAGGTCGGCGGCCTGCATCGTGATGGTGCGGGACAGCCCAGGGGGGCAGATGATCCACCACGACAGGCTCCTTGCCGGCGCGGGAGCCGTATCAACGCGCGCGCAGGTCACCGAGAGGGTCGCCTGGACACTCGGTGCTCCCGATCGTGCACTCGATCGGTTCGCGACCTTGTACGGCGTCGCTTTACGACTTGCGACGGTCAGCCTGGGCGGGGTCGCAGCATTCATGAGCCTTGCGCCGCCGGCGTCGGCCGGCTGGTTGTTTCCTGTGATCGGTGCGCTCGGAATCTGGTGCCTGATCTTCCTCTCCATCGCAGTCAGACATGGTCTGACCCATCGTTTGGTGATTGCCGACAGCCTGATCGTTTGCGGCATCGTGCTCCTGCAAAAACACCTCGTGGCGCCTGCGGATATCCCCAACAGCTCGGCCTGGCTGATGCCGATAGCGACCGCAACAGTCCTCTTGGCGCAACTTCGGCTCCACCCGGGCATCGGGGTTCCGCTCGGCGTACTCGTCACGGCCGCCTATGTCACCGGCCAGATGCGCGCAGTGCCTCTACATCCGGCAATGCTGATCAGCGCAGGGATCCTCCTGATCCAGACGGCGCTCTCGGCGGCGACCGTGCAGCTCCTCCGGCGGGCCGGCCGAGCTGCAGAACTGGAATGTGAAGCTCAGGCAGCGGAGGATCAGAAG
This sequence comes from Kribbella sp. NPDC005582, assembly GCF_040605415.1. Lineage (NCBI taxonomy): Bacteria > Bacillati > Actinomycetota > Actinomycetes > Propionibacteriales > Kribbellaceae > Kribbella > Kribbella sp. NPDC005582. The sequence continues at coordinate 793,306 of NZ_JBEXCU010000003.1, read as the reverse complement.
GCAGGGCTCGCTGCCGCCCAGCGCGCGGAGGAGCGCGAACACTTCCGCCACCTTCACGACACTGCACTCGCCACCTTGACCATGGTCGGCTCGGGCTCGGTCCAATCGGGTTCCCCGATTCTGCAGGCGAGGGCGGCATCCGACGCATCAGCCTTGCGGATCCTGTCGGGCGAACGCCCCAGGGCCAGCGGGCTGCAACGGCTCGACACCCGCCTGCGGACAGTCGTCGACGCTGAAGCAGCCGGTCTTGAGGTAACAGCTACCCTGCCGTGCGTCTCGATCCGCGGCGACGCGCTGGAGGCGATCGCTGGTTGCGTCGGTGAGGCGCTGCGGAACGTCGCACGACATGCCGGAGTCGATACCGCGACCGTCGATGTATCGGTGAATGAGGACGGACGCGTGCTGGTGGACATCCGCGATCGCGGCCGCGGCTTCGACCCGAACACTGTGGACCTCCACAGCCGCGGCGTCCGCGAGTCGATCGTCGGCAGGATGGCCGACGCCGGCGGGGACGCCGAGATCCGGTCCGCGCCGTCGGAAGGTACTCACATCGTTCTTCGATGGGGTGACGATGAGCGACGGCGTTGACCAAACCACGGTCGTCCGGACCGAATTCGCTCGGGCCCTCGATATCAGCGTCATCGCCATCGTCGGCGTCTGGCACTTCCTCTATGTTCTACCCGCACTTGTCGTCAGCGCAGACGCGTACCGGCTGCTTTCGCTCGAGATGCTCGCCTGGACAGGTCTGACGGCTCTTCTGGTAGGCGGAGCCATCCGGACCCTCGCGGGTCGCGACACCTTCACAAGTTGGTGGAGGACGCTGTCAGCGCTACTTGCAACCGGCGCCGTCGCTGTTGCAATGGTCCCTGGCGACCAGGTCACCGGGGCCGCGAACTGGGCCTTCGGCGATGTCGTCCTCGTCGGCATCCTGCTCCTTCTCCGCGAACGGCTCATGGCCTTCGCCATCCTGTTCCTTGGAAACATTCTGATCAATTTGTCCGCGATGGTGATCCTCGCCGACCACGTCGGCCTGACCATCGCTACGCGATTCATCGTGATCGCCTGCGCGGGCGGAGCCCTGGTGCCAACCGCAATTCTCCTGGCGGCCAGAGCGCTCGACAACGCGGCGGCCGACGCAGGAGCCTCGATATCGAGGCGGACCGCATCGCACGCCGAGCGGCTGACAGCGGATGCATTGCACCGGGTCCGTCGAGATCGCTACGGATCGCTCCACAGTCGGGTCGAACCACTGCTTGTCGGTCTGGCCAACGGATCCCTGGACCCGCGGTCCGCCGACGTACAACACCGCTGCGCGATCGAGGCGGCTCGGCTTCGCCGGCTGTTTGCCGAGTCCGATGATGTACCGAATCCGCTCATGCACGAGTTGCGTGCCTGTGCCAGCACGGCGGAGTGCCGCGGAGTGCTCGTCGAACTCGCCGCCGTCGGCCAACTTCCCGATCTACCTCTCGGGGCGCGGCGAACGCTCACCGAACCAGTGATAGAAGCGCTGGCCTCAACCAATGCTTGGGCTCGGCTCACTGTATTCGCCAGCCCCGACGAGGTCGTCGTCTCCGTCACAGGCGACGGCAACCACCCGAACGAACCCCGACACCCACTGTGGCTGGAGGCACGATGGCGGCACCCGTGACCGTCGCAGTCGTTGACGATCATCCGGTAGTGATCGAGGGCGTCAGCACCTGGATCGCGCAGGATCCCGCAGCGAGAGTAAGGCTGGTGTCTGCCGGTTCAAGTGTGGAAAGCGCCACCACCGGCGCCGGCTGCCATGCTGACGTGGTCGTCCTCGATCTCGAACTCGATGGCAGGCTGATGATCGAAGAACTCGCCAAACTGGTCGACGGTGGCCGCCGGGTCATCGTCTTCTCCCAGCATGCAGGCGAGGATCTTGTGCGGTCTGCTCTCGATGCCGGCGCGAGCGCATATCTCACCAAACAGGAAGGTCAGCGCTACTTGGTGGATGCGATTGTCGCTACCGCGCAGGATCGCCCCGCCGTTCCCCCAGCGATGGCCGGAGTGATACTCGCCGATCATCGCCCGAAACTGGCGCCGCAGGAAAGAACGGCACTACTGCTGTGGTTCCAATGCAGATCAAAGGCCGCCGTCGCCGAGCGCATGGGTATCCGCGAGACCACAGCAAAGCAGTACATCGACAGGGCACGAGTGAAGTACGGACAGCAAGGCAGACATGCGGCCAGCAAGGCTGCCTTGCTCGCCCGGGCTATCGAAGACGGACTCATCCGCGCCGACGAGATCGCCGATCGGTAGCCGGCTGTCAATCGCGGGGGGTGGCTTCGTCGAGGGCTCTGGCCAGCTGGATGCGGGAGTCGATGTCGAGTTTTCGGAAGATGTGGCGCAGGTGGTAGTCGACGGTGTGTGGGGAGATGAAGAGTTTCGCGGCCGTTTCGCGGTTCGTGAAGCCGGCGACGACGAGGTCTGCGACGCCGCGTTCGGAGTCGGTCAATCGTGCCAAGGCGGTTTGGAGGGCCGGCCTTCCCTGGTCGGGCGGTGAGAATCGCACAATCGCTCCGACGAGTTCGGAACCGTCGTGGATCGCTTCGCAGGACGCCATCGTCGGCCCGATCGGGAGTTGCAGAACGGCGGTGTCGCGGGAAGCGAAGCGTTGCTGCGCCCAGGCCCAGAGTGTCTCGCGGTCCGTGGATGCGACGTACTGGCTTCCCGCGGTGTTGATGTACAGCGCACTGCCGTCGACGGCCGCGATCGGGCCTCTGGTACGGCGGCGCGCCTGCAGGAAGGACTCGTACAACGCGCTCGCCCGGGATCCCCCCTCGTCGAGCAGCCGTTGCTGCGTTTCGTGAACGATGCGGCCGACCAAGGCACCCATCAGTTCCCAGTGCGCCGGATCGGCGACGGTCATGTTCACCACGCCGGCAACCTGTCCGGTGAAGGGATCGAGCACCGCCCGGGAGGCGCAGGTGATGTGCGTGAACGCGTCGGCATAGTGCTCGAAACCGCGCACGAGCGCCGCGCCTCGGGTGCTCGCCGCCATGCCGATCGAGTTCGTCCCCACGACAGCCTCATCGCAGAAGAAGCCCGGCGCCGCGCCGACGGCGTCCATCTGCGATGCCGTACGGGCGGTACGCGTCCACCGCTGAATGACGTGGACTCGACGGTCGGTCAGCAGAAGGGCGCAGCGGATGTCCGGCAGTTCCGCGCTGACGGCTGTCATCGCCGGCGCGGCCGCCCACTGCAGCTTGCTGTCGTCGTCGACGTTCGCGTCGAACGGCGCATGGATCTGATCGGGCTCGAGACCCGCCGCCGCCGAGCGGTGCCACGAGGCCAGGACTGCGGAGCTGACCGTCTCGTTGTGGAACGGGCTGTTCTCGACCCGCGCGAACACGTACTCCAGAGCGCCGGCCACCGCGTCCCCCTCTCCCCCGGTCGAGGATTCCAGGTTCTGTCCCCGAACGGCAAGAAGAACTACGCGTTCGCGTGGGGTGCCGCAGGCTCCGCGGACCCTAGCTTGACGCCATGGAGCTGAATCTCACCGGGAAAGTCGCACTCGTCACCGGGGCGAGCAAGGGTATCGGCCTGGCGATCGCCCGCAGACTCGCCGAGGAAGGCGCCTTCGTGGTCGCCGGCTCGCTCCGTGGCAGCCCAGAACTGGATCTGCTCGCGGAGCGCTGGCATGTGCATCCGGTACGAGTCGACCTCACCACCGAGACCGGCCCGGCGGCGCTCGTCGCCGAGGCGATCACGCAGTACGAACACCTGGACATCGCGGTCAACAACGTCGGCGCCGTACGTCCCCGCCCTGACGGCTACCTCTCGGTGACCGATCAGGACTGGACAGACATCTTCGCGGTCAATTTCTTCGCGGCGGTTCGCACCATGCGGGCCGCGATCCCGCACTTGATCCGGCGGCCCCGGTCCTCGATCGTGACGGTCGGCTCGGTCAACGCGTTCCTGCCGGACCCGCTGGTCATCGACTACAGCGCCGCGAAGGGCGCGCTGGCCAATCTCTGCAAGTCCCTGTCGAAGGAGTTCGGTCCGATGGGCGTCCGCGTCAACACGGTCAGTCCGGGTCCGGTGGAAACCGATCTCTGGCTCGGCAAGGACGGCGTCGCCGCCACGCTCGCCAAGGTGCAGGGAACCCAAGCCGCGGACATCCAGGCGGGTGCGGCCTCGCAAAGCGTCACGGGCCGCTTCACCCGTCCCGACGAGGTCGCCGATCTCGTGCTGCTGCTGGCGAGCGAACGGTCCGCCAACATCACCGGCGCCGACTTCGTCATCGACGGCGGCCTCATCACCACGATCTGAAAGAGGAGCACCATGCCCAGACCAGTTGTCTTCATCCATGGACTGTGGTTGCACGCCACCAGCTGGCAGCCCTGGATCGAGCACTTCACCACTGCCGGCTACGAGCCCGTCGCCCCCGGATGGCCGCACGAACCGCCGACCGTCGACGAGGCCAGGGCGAACCCGGACGCGGTCGCCGACCTCACCATCGACGACATCACCAACCATTTCGCGGACCTCATCACCGAACTCGACCAGCCACCCGTCATCATCGGTCACTCCTTCGGCGGCCTGTTCGCCGAGAAGCTCCTCGGCCAGGGGTACGGCGCGGCGGCCGTGGCGATCGACCCGGCCCAGATCAAAGGCGTCCTGCCCCTCCCGCTCGCCCAGCTACGGTCCGGACTCCCGGCCCTGGGCAACCCGGCCAACCTCCACCGCTCGGTCGCGCTCACCGAGAAGGAGTTCCGGTACGGGTTCGGCAACGCCGTCAGCGAAGAGGAATCCGCCGAGCTGTACGCCAAGTGGACGATCCCCTCCCCCGCCCGGCCGCTCTTCCAGGCCGCCGCCGCAAACTTCGTCATGCACGCCCAAGCCGCCGTCGACACCGCCAACAACGAACGTGGCCCGCTGCTGCTCATCTCGGGCACCGCCGACCACACCGTGCCCGACGTCGTCACCAGATCGACTTTCAAGCAGTACCGCGACTCCACTGCCGTCACCGAGCTCAAACAGTTCGAAGGTCGAGGCCACTCCCTCACCATCGACAACGGCTGGCAACAAATCGCCGACGCCGTCCTCGACTGGCTGAAGACCCACAACCTCAGCTGAGTGCTACGAAGAGGGCCGGATCTACGCAGAGCGAGGGGGCTCGATGAACCCCGGGGAATGTCGGCGCTGGGTTCGTCGCTCCGAACCCTGTCGGCCATAGATGGGATGTTTTGGCCGCATTGACTTCGTTCAGTCTGGACCACAGGCGGGGGCAACGCTAAGATCCTCGAAATTCATGGGACTTAGTTCCCCTCTTTGGAGCGAGGTCGCCGTGATGTCTGAAGCGAGAGTGCTGCAGACGGTCGTCGGATCGGGTGGGCAGACGAGGCTGACGGACGGACCGGCCAAGGATCGCTGGCACCTGAACGCGCGCTACCTGCGGAGTCTCCGTACCGACAACCTGCTGCGGCCGTACCGTTCGGAGGCCGGCCTGTGGAGCTACTCCGGGTCGTGGGGTACGACGGTCGGCACGGCAACCAGCGACGGACCGAAGGACTGGCACTGGGGCTGGGAGTCGGTCACCTGCGAACTGCGCGGCCACATGCTCGGACATTGGCTGTCCGCGGCGGCACGAATCGGCCGCCAGGACGCTGAGGTGGCCGCTCGAGCCGGCACGATCGTCGCCGAGCTCGCTGCGTGCCAGCGCGCCAACGGCGGCCGATGGGCCGCGTCCATCCCATCGGCGTACTTCGATCGGCTTGTCGCGGGCAAGCCGGTGTGGGCACCGCAGTACGTCGTCCACAAGACGCTGATGGGATTGCTCGACCAGTACCGGATCGCCGGCAACGAAGAGGCCCTCAGCGTGACCTCGGCCTTCGCCGAATGGTTTCACGCCTGGAGCGGGAAGCTGTCGCGCGAGCAGCTGGACGACGTACTCGACCATGAGACGGGCGGGATGCTCGAGGTCTGGGCGGAACTGCTCGCGATCACCGGCGACCAGCGCGCCGCCGATCTCGTCGAACGCTACGACCGCCCGCGGTTCTTCGAGCCGCTGCTCGCCGGCGTCGATGTGCTGACCAACAAACATGCGAACACTCAGATCGCCGAGATCCTGGGCGCCGCGCGGGCGTGGGAGGTCACCGGCGTGCAGCGCTGGCGCGACATCGTCGAAACCTTCTGGGACGCCGCCGTGGAGACGCGTGGAACCTACTGCACCGGCGGCAGCAGCTGCGGCGAGGTCTGGCAGCCGCCCGGTGAACAATCCGCGCGTCTGCACGCGGTGCAGGAGCATTGCCTTGTCTACAACATGATGCGGCTGGCCGACGTCTTGTTCCGTTGGACCGGCCATCACCGGTACGCCGACTACTGGGAACGCAACCTGGTCAACGGCATCCGGGCCCAGCAGCACCCGGAGACCGGCATGCCGGCGTACTTCTTGCCATTGGCCGCCGGAAGCCGCAAGCAGTGGGGCCGGCCGACCGAGGACTTCTGGTGCTGCCACGGAACGTTGCTTCAGGCAAACGCCTCGATCGACGAGGCCGCACTGTACGTCGACCCCGCCGGGATCTCGATCAGCCAGTATCTGAACTCGGTCACGACCTGGCCCGGGCTGTTCGGCACCAGCGTGCAGATCACCATCGCCGCGGACCTCGAGGAAGGGGTCGTGCTCGGCCAACGACAGACCGTCCACGGTGCCGCCGGAATCCAGGAACTGCTGTCCCGCCCGCTGCCGCCGCGGCGACCGAACCACCACGTCTACGTTGTCGACGTGCACTGCGATCGACCATCCAGGTTCGAGATCAGGCTTCGGGTTCCATCGTGGTCAGCCGGAGCACCAGTGCTCCAGATCAACGGCAAGTCGGCGCCGGCCGTTGCGGACAACGGCTGGATTGTCATCGCACAGGTCTGGAGCAGCCAACAGCTCCGGCTGACCGTGCCGTCAGGACTGAGCACAGTGCCGTTGCCCGATCAACCCGGCACGGTCGCGGTACTCGACGGCCCAGTGGTCCTCGCCGGTCTGACGAGCCAAGAGTCCATCCTGTACGGCGATCCTGGTGAACCGGCGAATTTCCTCACCGCCGACCAGGAACGGCACCACAGCTGGTGGCGGACCGGCACCTACCGAACCACCGGTCAGCCCACAGCCATCCGATTCGTGCCGCTCGCCGAAATCCGCGACGAGCCGTACACGGTCTACTTCCCCCTGACGGATCAGGAGACGCCTTGATGACCGACGTGCGATTGGCGTACGGCGAGAGCGGGTTACGCCTCACGGTAGACCCGGCAGTGACGACGATTGTCGAACCTGTGCACACCGTCGCGGCCACCGACCAAACGCGGGCCCTTCGCAGGGCGCTGCGGGAGCCGGTGGCGGGCCCGCCGTTGCGTGAGCGGGTTCGCCCCGGACAGTCGGTCGCCATCTCGGCCTGTGACGGTACCCGGCCACAGCCGCGGCAGTTGATGATTCCGGCCATCCTCGAGGAGCTGGACGGAATCGTGGCCCTGGAGGACATCGTCGTCCTCGTTGCCACCGGCACCCACCGGGGAAACACCGAGGCTGAACTCCGGCTCATGTTCGGTGCCGAGATCGCGAACTCGGTGCGGATCGTGAACCACGACAGCCGGGATTCGTCACAATTGGTCTGGCGTGGCACCCACGGCAACGACGTACCGGTGTGGCTCAACCGGGAGTGGACCGACGCTGACGTCAGGATCACCACCGGATTCGTCGAGCCGCACTTCTTCGCGGGCTTCTCCGGGGGACCGAAGCTGGTGGCGCCGGGGCTGGCCGGCTTGGAGACGGTCCTGGTCCTGCACGACGCGTCGAGGATCGGTGACCCGATGGCGACCTGGGGGGTCACGACGGGCAACCCGGTTCACGACGACGTCCGGGCCATCGCCGAAGCCACCGGCGTGACGTTCGCCCTGGACGTCGTACTGAACCGGGACAAGGACATCGTCGCGGCGTTCGGGGGTGATCTGCTGCCGATGCACGCGGCCGCGGCGTCCTTCGCGCGCCAGATCGCGATGCGGCCCGTCGACAGACGGTTCGACGTCGTCGTGACCACGAACTCCGGGTTCCCGCTCGACCAGAACCTGTACCAGGCCGTCAAGGGCATCTCAGCCGCCTATCAGGTCGTCCGGCCGGGCGGAACGATCATCTGTGCGGCCGAATGCCGTGACGGCTTCCCGGACCACGGCCAGTACCGCAAGACCCTCGAGGCGGCTCCTTCGCCGCAAGCGCTGCTGGCGGCGATCGCTTCCCGGCCCGTGACCGTTCCCGATCAATGGCAGATCCAGATCCAGGCCAAGATCCAGGCGGCGAATCGCGTCGTCATGCACACCGGATTCCTGACCGACGCGGAGCTCGCCGCCGTCCAGCTCGAGCAGACGCACGACATCTCGGCAACCGCCGCCGAGGCCGTCGCGACCGCCGGCCCCGGCGCGACGATGTGCGTCCTCCCGGAAGGGCCACAAACCATTCCGTACCTGGCCTGAGAGCAAGGGCCACCCGCCCAGCCAAGCCCTGGAGACACGGCGGCTGGGCTGTCGTGCGCTGACGTAAAGGCGGCCGTCGCCCCCCTGGTGCTGCCCGCCATCCTCGTGACAACTGCTCATGTCACCGTTGCCGGTGCCGTCGCTCCAGGTCCTCCGACTACCTGGCCAGGTGCTGTCTGCGATCTTCACGATCCCGACTGCGCGATGTCTGATGGGTTCATCGTCAGCGGATCACCGACAAACGAGTAGCGGCCGCTCTTCCACACGAGGATGGATTCGTCAGTCTGCTCGTTGTGCCACCAACTCTCGTCCCACGAATGCTTGTCGTCGAAAATCCAGGAGACTCGGGTGCCGGGTTCGTACTGCCGGTTGCTTGGCCAGACTCGGTCTTCGGGATCGTCGGCCGGTGTCTTCTGGGTCCTGATCAGCACCGCATGGATGTCAGGCCGCGGCTGCGTGCGCTCGCGATCGATGTACACCGGCAGGCGTGATGCCAGGACTGTGCTTGTCCGCTTGGGGATCGACCGTACATAGGCATGCACTCGCAGCCCGACGCGCATCGTGCGGAGGAGATCACCCGGGCGGAACTCCGCCCGTTGCGTGAGGGATGCGTCCAGCAATTCCGAGAACAAGAACAGCGCCGGCAACGAGTCCTGTTGGGAACTGTTGAGCTGATGGATCCGCAGCAACTGAAACCACAGATCACTCGGGCCTTTCGCGAGATCGTCGACCCAGCCGTTGGTCAGGGCGAGCATACTGATCTCCGCCCGGATGGCCGAGTCCAGTTCCGACAGCCCGATGAACGGATCGGCCTGCGCACGATCCATCAAACGGCGGTGCAGATCCCCCTGCGGCCCGTTGTCCGGCAGCTTCTCCGCGCGTTCCATCTGACCGATCAGTTTGTCCAGTACGTCTAGCCGTTCCCGGGCGATCCGGATCGACTGCCCCGCGATCTTCACCTCGGTCGCGTTGTCCAGCGCCCGAATCAACGGCCGCCGGAACACCAGCACCACCAGTGCGACGATGAGCGGCCAGGTCACCAACCGCACGATCTCGATCCAGTCCCCCACCGCCGCAGCCCTTCTCGACGACGTCACCCCCGCGACGTTCCCCTGCTCCGATGGTGGCCGTGAGACAGGGATGGCGCAATGCATGGACCCGGCTGAATCGTCGAAAGGCGATGCTCCGCATCGATCGCGAACTCCGCCCCGCCGTACGCCGTCATCCTCCGACGGCCCTGTATCAGACCCAGACCGGCAGGACTCTGAACTGGTGACTGCTTCTGTGTGCAGCAGCACTAGGGGGAACGAGATGTCTGAGGATTTCGAGGTTGTCGTTGAGGCTTTTGAGGACGAACTGACCGAGCGGGTGCAACGCCGGAGGGAAGTTCTCCCCCGTCATGACCGGGTTCGTGAGCAGTTCGGTGAGGTCGACCCAGCCGCTCTCAGGGTTCTCGGTCCCACCTTGCTGGGGCGTAAGCGTGACGAGAACCCACCGTTCGTGGCGACCGTCTTCGACCCACGGGACAACCGGTCGATCCAGGTCACCGGACTACTCGACGGCGACGACCTCGACGTGGAGCCGAGCGCGTTCCGGCCGAACCCGACCAGCGACGAGCTCGGCGCTGCTTTCGAGATACTGAGCGACGACCGCGGATTCGCCGACCTGCGAGATCGCGAGGACGTCATCGTCTACCAGCCAATGCCACCGCTGGCCGACGTCGAACGCGACGATGGAACGACGGTACGGCGGATCGCACTGGGCATCCTCGACCCGCGGGCCGAACGTCCGCACCGCTACGCCGCAGTCGACCTGAGCGAGGGTGCCGTGGAATGGGACCCGGAGCTCTTCCAGCTGCTGGAAGGGGACTGCGAGGAACGACTGCCGGTCGGCGTCAACAGCATGCCCGACGCCGGCGGCCGCGACTGGGTCCGGGTTCGCGTGCTGCGTGGCGGCGTCGAACTGTGGAACCTCGTCGTCGTCCGCCCGCGCGCGTCCGAACCCTCCCATTTCGGCAAGGGATCCGGCGTCGAGCTGAAATACGTGACCTACCGCGGCCGACTCGTGCTGTGGCAGGCGCACGTACCGATTCTCAACGTCCTGTACGACGATGGTGTCACCTACCGGGACTGGCAGAACCAGGAAACGCCGTTCATTGCCAACGGCTACGACCCGGTGGGACCGGGCTGGCGGGTCTGTACGTCGCCGCCGGCAACGATCCTGGAGTCCGGGACCGACGCCGGCAACTTCCAGGGCGTTGCGCTCTGGTACGAGGACGGCGAGCTGCGAATCGTGAGCGAGGTCCAGGCCGGCTGGTACCGGTACATGTCGGACTGGCGACTCCGCGACGACGGGACCATCGCGCCGCGGTTCGGCTTCGCCGGCACCCGCAACGCCCGGACCTGCATGCCGCACCAGCACCACGTGTACTGGCGCCTGGATTTCGACATCGACGGCGCGGGCAACGACGTCATCGAGGAACGCGGCCTGTTGTTCCCCAGCGTTCCGCTGTGGTGGAAACTTCTCCGGGAAACCCGACGGACCCGCTCGTTCTTCGCCCGTCGTTGGCGCGTCCGCGACGCCCGGACCGGCCACGGCTACACCATCAACCCCGGGCCCGCCGACGGCACTGCCGACGCGTACGGCGTCGCCGACCTGTGGTTCCTGCGCTACCGCTACTCCGAACTCGACGACGGCGTCAGCGTCGTCGGCGGTTCCCAGGCCGACACCCGCTGCCGCCTCGACCAGTACCTGACCGCGGAATCCATCGATTCCACCGACGTCGTTGTCTGGTACGCCGGCCACTTCCGCCATGACGAGGCCCATCCGTCCGTCCACCACGGCCACATCGTCGGCCCTGAACTACGCCCGATCAACTGGTAATGCCGAGAGCCCGCCGCGGGCGGCGACGTGAGCTGTTCGACGGCCTTGGTGTACCGATCGGTGATTTGCCCTTCCTGCGTCGCTCTCAAGGCCCGCGCGGTGTACACCAGCCCGGTCACCACCTGGAAAGGCCGCTGCCGGTGCGCGTCCCGGGACCAACGTCGGCAACTGCCAGTACTCCATCGATCGGGCGCGCGAGGCCCATCCGGATCCTCGAGTCGCCCGCGCCGCGGACGGCCCGCCGGGAGCGATGATCCCGGCAAGGCCGCCCTGACGCCCTTCTCCGTCTGCCTTTCTCGCTAGGCGCCCTTGACCACGCCGGTGGCGACGTCGATCGAGATCCGCTCGCGCCCGTCCATGGCCAGACTGGTACTGGATGGGAACTGCAGCGGGAGCCAGACGTAGCGGGACTCGTTCACGGGGCGATTCCAGGCGCCGGCCCACCGGTCGCCCATGTACAGGTACGAGGGGGCCTGGGTGCCCTGGATCGGAAGCACGAACGCCGTCTGCGAGCGGTATCCAGTCGAGTCGCCGACAGCGCGCCACGCACTCCAGGGACCGGCGATGTTGGTCGCGGTGGCGTACCGCTGCTGGTTCGGATTCCACCAGGTTGCACCCGAGGTGACCATGAAATAGACGCCGTTGCGCTTGAACAACGCCGGCGCCTCCCGGTGACTGCCGTCCCAGCGATACACCCGTGCCGCCACGTTGGTGTAGTCGGAGGTCAGCCGGTAGATGTGCAGATCGGCGTTGTCGTCCGCCGCGGAGATCATGTAGCCGGTGCCTTGGGTGTCGACGAAGGCGGTGATGTCACGGGACATGTGTCCCTGCGGCCGGAAGCTGCCGAGATACCGGTAGTTGCCGTCCACGGTGGACGAGACCGCGACCGCGGCCCGGGCCTCGGAGTAGTTGCTGCCGTACTCCTTGTGCATCCACATCACGAACTGCTTCGTCGCCGCGTTGTAGATCACCTTCGGCCGTTCGATCTTCGCGTAGCCGAGTTCGGGCGCGGAGCTCTCTCGGAGTACGTGGTTGCGGAACTCCCAGGTCTTCAGATCGGTCGATCGGTAGGCGGACACATACCGGAAGGAGTCGTCCGCGTTCCGGTTCTCTCCGAACCAGTAGTAGTACTGATCCACCTTGATGACCCCGCCACCGTGTGCGTGGATCGGCGCTCCAGCGGTGTCCCTCCAATCCGCGCCGTTGACGACCGTCACCGGCGCCGCCTGAGCGCCGGTAGGAACGCCTGCCACCACCATCGCTGTCACCAAGGCGACCGCTGAAAAAATCTTGTGCATCGTGACTCCTCTCACGGCTGCTCGACGGTCAGAGGCGGGATTCCCACCGGACGTTGCGGCCGGATGCGTCGGCCGGGAGCCGGTCCCGCGCGGCAGTGTCGCCGTACATGGTCCAGCGCGCCCAGTCGACAACGGTCTTCGGGAAGCGCTGGTCGCTCCAGAAGCTGGTGTGGCTGCCACCGACGAACGTCATGAACGCCTTGGGCCAGGTGATCTCGTTGTACGCCGCCCGCGCCGAGGAGTAGGCGCAGGTGGTGTCCCGGTCGCCGTGGACGAACAGGACCTTGGCCTTGACCGATCCGGACGGGTTGCCCATGTCCACGCAGGACTGCGGGTTGGCCGAGATGATCCGGCTGTCCGGCCAGCGGGTCAGCAGGCCGTGGGTGACCATGCCGCCGAGCGAGTGCCCGGAGACACCGACACCGATGGCGGTGTTGAGGTGCCCGGCCAGCGGTCCGCTCGTGTTGAGGGCGAGGGTGTTGGTGAGGATCTGCGAGACGTCCTTGGAGGTGTTGCCGTTGTTGACGTCGCTGAAGTTGTGGTTGAAGTACGGCGCCGGTACGACGAATCCCGCCGCGGCCAGCGCCTTGATGATGAACAGCGAGTTCTGCGGGCTGCTGCCGAAGCCGTGGGTGAAGTTGTAGATCGGAAAGACCCCGTTGGCGACCGGAGCGTTCGTCACCGGGTTGCCCCCGGCGGTACCGGTCGCGGGGTAATAGACGTACGTCGTGCATTTCCGGCTGCCGCGGGTCCAGTCGTACCGGCGCACCCCGACCGCGAACGGCGTGGCCGGGGCGGGGGCCAGCAGCGTGGGCGCCGCGGCGAACGCTTGCTGCGCGCCGAATGCCGTCAGACCGGCGCCTGCGGTGACCTTGAGGAACGTGCGACGTTGGATGGCCATTGATGACTCCTTGGGGCGAAGGTGGATGTGGACGAACAACCCGTTAGCCCTTGATTCCGGACGTGACCACGCTCCGGATGAAGTACCGCTGGGCGAACAGGAAGATCAGCAGAACCGGAATCATGTACAACGCAGCGCCGGCGGCCTGGACGGTCGGGATCGCGGAGCCGCGCGGATCGCGGTACCACGAGGTGATCGCGACCGACAAGGTCGTGTGGTCGACGTCGGGCAGCAGCGCCGGAGCAATGTAGTCACCCCAGGTCCAGCTCAGCGTTGCCGGCGCGCTCGGGCTGGCAGTGCTGCTGAACCGGCGGCTGAAGGCGGTCGGGCTGTGGCGGACGATCTTCTTCCTGCCCTCGGTCGTTCCTGTGGTTGAGCCGGGTGGCGTCGGTCTGGATGAACTCGACCCGGATGCCCGGGTTGGCTTCTCGAACCCCGCGATGTGTTCCTTGGTCAGCTCGTTGTTGGTGTACATCACGGTGAGCGTCACGGTCGCTCCGGAGTCGCCGTTCGCCGACGAGCCGGAGGTGCCGGCGTTGCAGCCGCTCGGCACGGTTGCCACCCCACCGGCGGTCAGTGCCGATCGGGCCAGGAACCGGCGCCGCGTGATCTCAGGGTTCATTCCGATCCTCCACCATGACACGCGGCGATCTGTGCACGTTCACACCCTCCGGTGCACAGCTGATGAAAGCGCATGGTCATCGGCCTGACAAGAGTTCAACAACGGATTTGTGCACGTGCACAGCGACTGTCAAACTTTGTCAAGTCAGGCGCGCAGGTCCTCGCGCTGGGTTCCGAGCCGCAGCCGCAGCCGGTCGAGCTCGTTGTCGACCAGGACGCTGCCGGCGGCCCGGGCCGCCGAGAGGACCGGACGAGCCAGGTCCACGGCCGCGTCCACGGCCCCACCGCACGCGTGGCTGTCGGCCAGCCGCAAGGTCAGCATCAGGCGGCTCGACGGCATGCCGGCCGGCAGGTTGGCCAGCGCCGACTCGGCGAACGTCACGGCGCGACGCGCGCTCGCCGGGTCTTCGGTCGCCTCCGCCAGGTCGCGCATGGCACCCGCGAAATGCGACGCGAGGTACGTCGCTCCCTCGGCGTCGAACAGCCACGGTGCCTCGAACCGGTCACTGTCACCGAGCCGCTCAGCGGCCCGCTGGACGTCACCTGACATCCGTGCGACCTGTTGCCGGTCCCCGAGCAACGCCAACCCGCGGAGCTCGCCAAGCCCAGCCTGTACGGCGATCCACCGGCGCCTGCCCTTGACCGCCGCCGCAGCCTGCGCGTAGGCCACCGCAGTGGCGCCGTCCCGCTCCAGCAAAGCCAAGCTGCTCATCGAACTGAGGGTCGAACACGCTGCCGCGTGGTCGCGCGACGCGGCAGCCCATTCCACGCTTCGATGCAGCCACGCCATGCCGAGGGCGCGCTGGCCGCGGTCGACCCGTAGCCACGCGGCCCGATCGGCGTACCGGGCGGCTAGCCGGAGCAAGACCGTCGCCATCGACTCGGGTGCCTTTGGCAACAAAGCCATCGTCGCTCTGAGCGTCTGCTCCAGGGGCGCGAGGAACTCGCCGCCGCGCCCCTGCAGATCCGCCTCGATCGCGACGACCAGCATCGCGGCCAGGACATGCACCGCATCGGTGCCGACTGATTGCAGTTCGCCGCCGACCATCCCGGCCAAGCCGTCGGCGGCCGTGGCTACCGTGCAACCGTCCGTCCCGTGCACCGGGCAGATGACGCCGTACGCCGGTAGCCGGAACTGCCGGGGCGGTTGCGGATACACGGTTTCGGCCAGGGCGGGCGGCCGCGGCAGTGGTACCCCGACCGGCTGCTCGCATTCGTCCTGACGCCGCGCTCGGGCATTCGTCGCCAGCGTGACCAACGAACCACCCGCACCGAGCAGCTCGTCAGCCCCGCCGGCGAAGGCGATCCGGGGTACCCGGGCACCGCTCTCCAGCTTCGAGACGTACGTGTGGCTGTAGCCGAGACGAGTGGCCAACTGGACCTGCGTCAGTCCCGCCTGTTCCCGCAGACGGCGGAGTTCCCGCCCGAACCGCTCGTCGTCCGTTCCAGCCGCGCGCATACCTCGTTATATCCCCGGCGCGGCACTCAGGCCGATTCGCGGACGACCAGTTCGGTCGGCAGAATCACGGTGGCCGTTCCCTCACCGCTGATCTGGGCCAGCAACTGGCGCACCATCGACTCACTGATCCGGTCCCAGGGCTGCCGGATCGTGGTCAACTGCGGCTGAACGGCGGTCGCGACCGGTGAATCGTCGAAACCGGCGACGGCGATGTCGCCCGGAACGTTCAGGCCGGCCCGCCCGATCGTGGTCAGCGCACCGTCGGCCATCAGGTCCGACGCCACGAAGACGGCGTCGAGGTCCGGTGTCCGGCTGAGCAGTTGCTCCATGCACGCCGCACCGCTCGCCCGGCTGTAGTCGCCGATCGTCACCAGGTTCTTGTCGTGGCGTACGCCGTACTCGCTCAGCAGTTCGCGATAGCCGGTCAGCCGTTCCAGCCCGCCGGGGGTGTCCTGTGGGCCGGCGATGGTCGCGATCCGGCGCCGGCCGGAGTCGAGCAGGTAGCGCATCATCGTGCGGGCACCCTCGCGGTCATCGGCCCCGACGTACGACACCGCGCCGTGCCGGCCGAGCGGTTTGCCGCAGCAGACGAACGGCAGGCCGGCTCGCTGCAGGTGCTCGATCATCGGATTGCCGCGGTGCGACGAGAACAACAGGACGCCGTCGACGTGGTGCGCGGAGAAGTACGGGATGATCCGCCGCCGCTCGGCCTCGGTTCCGGCGGTGATCAGCACGAGCGGTACGTCGTACTTGGCCAGCGCCTGGGTGCAACCGAGCAACAGGGTCATGAAGTTGGGATCCTCGAACAACACGTCCTGCGTCTCCGAGACCAGGAACGCGACCGTGCCGGCCCGCTGGGTGACCAGGCTGCGGGCCGCGAGATTCACGACGTACCCGAGTTTGCGAATGGCCGCGTTGACCGCGTCCTGGGAAGCCGGGCTGACGTTGCGCCCACCCTGCAGGACGCGCGACACCGTGCCGCGGGAGACTCCGGCCTCCGCCGCCAGGTCGTGGATCGTGGGCGGTCGCCCGGAACCCGCGCGCCTGCTCCGGTTCGGTGCCGTATCTGTCATCGATCCCTCGTCTGCCGGCCTGGAACGAACTTCGTCCGAACTCTACTGTGTACGTTCACAGCAGGGGTGACAAGTGAGGCGGGGGATCCATGGAACGAGATTGGCCGGTCGGGCTGGAAGCGCTGGCCTATGGTGGCGACTACACGCCGGAGCAGTGGCCGGCCGAGGCGTTCCGGCGCTGGCTGCGTGACCGCTACACGACCGTCAAGGAGCTCAACGAGGCCTGGGGCACCATTTTCTGGGGCCAGACCTACAACTCGTGGTCGCAGGTGGAACCGCCTCGGCCGGTCCCTCCGGTCGCCAATCCGAGCCAGCAGCTGGACTGGGCACGGTTCACCAGCGATGCGCTGCTGGCGAACTTCAAGCGGGAGCGCGACGTCCTGCACGCCCTCTCCCCACAGGTGCCGGTGACAACCAACTTCCACGCGGGTAACCACTCGGCCTAGCGATGGCTGCGGACATCACCCGCTCGTTGGCGGGCGGCAGGCCGTGGCTGCTGCTCGAACATTCCACCGGCGCAGTGAACTGGCAGCCACGCAACCTCGCGAAGCAGCCGGGCGAGATGGCGCGCGACAGCCTCGCGTACGTGGCGCGCGGTTCGGACGGCGCCATGTTCTTCCAGTGGCGGGCTTCGCGGTTCGGTGCGGAGAAGTTCCACTCGGCGATGCTTCCGCACGCCGGGACGGACAGCCGGATCTGGCGCGAGGTCGTCCAGCTCGGCCAGGACATGGCCGCGCTCACGCCGGTCCGCGGCAGCCGGGTGGTCGCCGGCATCGCAATGCTCTGGGACTGGCAGTCGTGGTGGGCGCAGCGTCTGGAGTGGCGGCCGAGCGCCGACCTCGACGCCCGCGAACGCGCCGACACCTGGTACGCCGCCGCCTACAACCGCCACCTGACCGTCGACTTCGCGCATCCCGGAGCCCAACCACACCACCGGCAGCGTCGTCGCCCTGGACGGGTGACGACGCCCGCCGCACCTGATGGTCAGGAGCGAACCAGGGTGTAGTCGTCGACGTTCACCCAGTTGCCGGCGTTCGCGTCGGACTGCACACCGACCTGTATCGATCCTGCTGTCACGGTGATCCCGGAGATGGTGACCTTCGTCCAGCTGCCGATCGAGCGGTTGATCGACGAGCTCAGCTCGCTGCCGCCGAAGTTCCTGGCGAAGATCGTCGCCTTCCGCTGGCCGCCGCTGCTCTTCACCCAGGCCGACAACGTGTAGGTCCCGTTCGGGACAGTGATGTTCTGGTACCGGCTGGCGCTGTAGGCCGACGACGAGCTCTGGCTGAACGACCAGCGTCCGGTGTGACCGCCGAGCTTGTTGTTGTTCGCGGAACCGGAGTTGGTCCAACCGGCCAGGTCGGTCTGCGCGACCCGGTCGGCCTCGGCGCTCGGGTTGAGCACGTAGTTGTTGCCGCTGCCGACCGACCAGGTGCCGGCCGCGGCGTCGACGTTCCACTGGCTCACCGAGTGGAAGGTCGGCGTCGTACCGTCGAAGGTGACCGGCATCCATTGGTGGTAGCCGATGCCGTTACCGGCGAAGTCGCTCCAGCGGTCGCCGCCGAACATCACGAACGATCCCGCCGAACCGGTCACGCTGAAGGCCAGGCCGGTCTGCGTGACGTGCGAGAAGTCGGCGCTCGTGCCCTTCAGCACGAACTCCGAGGAGTACGGGCCCATGATGTTGCGCGACGAGATGCAGTAGGTCTGGGACGAGTTCCAGCCGTGCAGGTCGGACGAGCAGAAGTAGTACGTGCCGGCGTTCTTGAACATGATGTTGCCTTCACGACCGCCCGCCGAGCTGTTGTAGATGTTCTTCGCGGGTTCGACGTGCAGGTAGTCCGAGGAGCGCAGCGCCGAGACGTACAGATGTGACCGGCCGCTCTTGTTGCTGAAGATCACGTATGCCTTACCGTCGTCGTCGGTGAAGATCGACTGATCACCGGACATGCCGGTGGTGACGTTCGCAATGTTCGACTGGGTACCGGCCCGGGTGAAGCGGCCGTTCGGCGTACTGCTGGTGAGGAAGACCAGGCCGCTGTCGAGCTGGGAGACCAGCACGTACTTTCCCGTGGCCGGGTTGCGAGCGACGCCGACCCGGCCGATCCAGCCGCCGTTCAGCTCCGACGACGTGATCGCGTTGCCTTCGAACTTCCAGTTCGCGAGGTCGGTCGACGAGTAGATGGTGATCGCGCTGAACCCCGTGTTGCCGTTCTTCCCGCCGGCAGGGTTGTTGTAGTAGGTGACCGCGCCGTTGTACTTGACGCCGTACCAGTAGTAGACGTTGCCGACCTTCAGCACGCCACCGCCTTGTGAGTAGATCGGGTTCCCGGCGGTGTCCTTCCAGAACACGTCGTTCTGGATGGTGGCGCTCGCGGCGAGGTCCTGCATCGGCGCGGAGGCGCCGGCGGCGCCACCGCCGGCCAGGGTCAGTGCGAGGGGAAGCGCGAGCGCCGCTGTCAGTCGTCCGGCAAGTTTTCTCAGCATGGTCAGATCCTTTTGATGGGGCGGGGGTCAGGACTCGAAGGCACCGAGATCCGGCGCGCTTCCGTGGTACGGCAGACCGACGTTCGTACCTTTGTCGATCAGCGTGCTGTTCGCGGCCGGGCGGAGGGCGGGCCGCGCCGGCAGACTGCCATCGGCTTGCCGGGGTGCGTGCCAACCGGAGGTCGAGACGCTCTGGAACTGCGCGTCGTTGAGTGTGAGGCCCAGGTTCCAGGAGTTGTAGGCGGCATTGGTACCGGACATGTTCGACAGGAGAGTGCCGCCGTACGCGATGTTGTTGCGGAGGTTGCCCTTGCCGGTCGCCGCGCCGCTCGACGTGACTCCGAGCATGTTGTAGTCGGGGCGGTTGTTGTAGCTGGTGTTGTTGAAGTAGTCGTTGGCCAGCGGGTGGTGGTTGGCGTAGACGCCCGCCGCCTTGTTGTTGAAGGCCACCGACGAGCGCAGGGTGTGCTTCGCGGCGTTGCTGACGTACTTGCCGCCGTAGCCACCGACCTTGAAGCCGTTGCCGTTGCCGGACGGCGTGGTGGTCCCCGGCAGGTAGCCGTTCCGCCAGGCCCACGAGTTCTCGATGGTGACGGACGAGTAGGCGCTGATCAGGTCGAACCCGTCGTCGGAGTTCCACCACGCCCGGCAGCCACGGAACACGTTGCCGGGGTGACCGGCGGGAATATGCGCGCCGAAGCCGTCGGCGCTCTCGCCGGCCCCGTTCGAGGTGCGCGGGTCGTAGTTGTCGTGCGAATCGGAGTTGAGCACGAGATTCCCGCCGCCGTCCTGGATGAACAGGCCGGGTCCCATGTTGTGGTGGGCGTTGATCAGCTCGAAGACGTTGTTGCTGCCCGAGATCCAGATCCCCCACGACTCGTGGTTCAGGTTGTTGTTCTGCGGAACGCCCTTGACCTCGAGACCTTTGAGGTGGATCCAGTTGCCGGTGACATCGAATCCCTTGATCCGGCAGTTGTCGCCGACCCGGGCGAAGTCGAACACCGGCGTCTCCCCCGGAAAGGCCCAGTAGCGGATCAGCTGGCCCGCGGCACCGCTCTTGTTCAGGGTGATGGCGTCCACCCGATCGGTGCCGCTCTGGCATCCACGGTTGGCTCGGGTGTAGGCATAGGTGCCACCGCGGAAATAGACGGTGTCACCAGGCTGGGCGACCGCCTGGGCATGGGCGATCGAGGCCCAGGGCGCGGACTGACTGCCCGCGGCGCTGTCACTCCCGGCCGGGGCAACGTAATAGGTCTTACCCGCCAGGGTGTTCCCGGCGGCCGGTCCAGCGCCGATCGCCGTGGTCGCCGAGACGGCGATCGCAGCGGCGACCAGCGCACGAGTCATAGCTGGTTTCATGGGCGGCACTCCTTACAGATTGTGCACGTGCACACTTTGATCACGGAGCGTTCTGCTAAGGGATGGAAGCGCATACCGGCCGAGATGACAAGGCCTGAGCGCCAGATGCTGGGAACGTGCACAAGTACGGCGTACGAACCCGGTCGAGTGTGATCGTTCGTGTTCGCAGCGTTGACCCGGCCCTTCGGCACGCACTGCCATGGACTTCCGCCCCCACTGAAGGACAGCCCCATGGACTCATCAGGAAAGCTCGGCCTCCGCACTCTGATCGCCACCGTCGTTCTTGCCAGTGCGGTGATCCAGCCTGGCGTCGCGCACGCAGGGCCGGGTGTCACCGTGTTGTCGGACACCCTGCTGGACCAGTCCGCGCTCTACTTCGTGTCGTACGACGGGTTGGTCAACAACAACGCGTTCCAGGACGCACTCGTCACCTACAACGGCTACCAGTACGCGGCGTGGTACTCGTCCAACCGCAACGCCGTGGTCGCGCGGCGCGCGTTGGGCAGCACCAGCTGGGAGAAGGCCGTGCTGCCGCACCGCCTGAGTGTCAACGACTCGCACAACGTGATCTCGCTCGGGATCTCCCCGCAGGACGGCACCCTGCACGTGGCGATGGACACGCACAACACGCGTTTGTACTACACGAGGTCGGTCGCCGGGCTCGCCACTCAGCCCGGGACGCATCCGTGGTCCGCATCGGTCTTCGGAGCGGTACAACGAACTCTGGGCGGCGCCGAGCTCGGAGACATGACCTACCCGCAGTTCGTCGTGACGCCGGAGGGCAGGCTGCAGTTCAGCTACCGGACGGGCGGATCTGGCAACGGTGTGAACGAACTGGCGGAGTACTCCGGTGGCAGTTGGCGCAAGCTCGGCGGCTGGTCGTCAGCGACCGGCAACTACACAGGCCCGAACGGCGTCGTCTCCACGGCGCGGAACATGTACTTGCACGGGCTGACCTACGACCAGCGCGGACGCCTGCACGCCGCCTTCACCTGGCGCGAAGGAAACTCCCGCGTGCTGTGCAACGCAGGCGGCCTCACCAATCACGACACCGGCTACATCTACAGCGACGACCGCGGCCGGACCTGGCGCAACGGCGCCGGCGCGATCGTGGGCACCACCGGCGGCTCGCGGGTCTCGATCTCCTCCCCCGGGGTGATCGCCGATCCTCTGGACCCGAACCACGGCCTGATGAACCAGGAGGCCCAGGCCGCCGACTCCACGAACAGCCCGCACGTCGTGATCAGCTACGTGCCGGGCCGCTTCACGCAATGCATCACGAACTACGCCCAGCAACGCGCCCAGGACGGCCGCACCTTTCACCTGGTCCGCAACACCAACGGCACCTGGACGAAGCACGAGATCCCGATCCCGCCGGGAAGCACCCAGCGAACCAAGATCGTCTTCGACCGGCACGACAACGCCTACCTGATCATGCCGCGCGGCCGGATCGTGTCCGCCAGTAAGAGCACCGGCTGGACCGACTGGACGCTCGTTCTCGACCGCCCGTCGCTCAACGCCTTCGGCGAGGTCAACGTGGACGCCTCCAGGATGGCAGCCGACGGCGTCCTCTCCTTCCAGTACCAGCAACGCTCCACCGGTACCACGCCCTCCCCAATCCGGGTCCTGGACATCCGTCTGGGCTAGCGACCCGTGTCACTCCACGGCGACCGAGCATTGTTTCAGAAACCACCTACGGAATCAGCAGCTGCGGTTGTCAAGTCTTGGCAAGGGGAATTCTGGCTTCCATTCTTGACGCATTCGGCCATTCTTTGATTCTCTGCCGCTACTCCTGTAAACGCTTTGACACAGGCGCTGCCCGCCCCCAGGACTGTGTTGCGTTCGCTCAGTCCTCCAGCCTTTCAGCCGTTCGCCGCAGGCGCTCTCGCGCCTGGCGCCCGGCCGGTGATCACCGCCCCGATCCCGCACGTGGAGGTGCTATGAGACAACCCTTCAAAGCGACGAAATTCACTGCGCCCGCCTTTGTGCTTTCGCTGCTCGCGGCCGGCACCCAGGCGGCGCCGTGGGCATCGATCGCTCGCGCACAGTCGGTTGCCAAGCCGGGCGACACGGTCTACTTCCGCGGCGGCCGGTACTCGTCCTCAACTCGGACTCGCATCACAACTACGACCTGCGCAGCAGTGACGGACCCGGTGAGAACGCCGATGGGTTCGATCTGATCTCGACGTACTCGCCGGTGCTGATCGAGAACTCGTGGGCCTGGCGCAACGGATACGTGCCGGGTACGACGACGCCGTCCGGAAACGGCAACGGCAACGGCAACGGCAACGGGTTCAAGGTGGGCGGGTTCGGCGCCGAGTCCGAGGCCAACGCGCCGAAGCACACCGTCCGGTTCTCGGTGGCATTCCTCAACAAAGCGGCCGGGTTCTACTCCAACCACCATCGAATCCACGAAGGAGAAGTCATGATGCGGACAGCGCGCAGGGCGCTGAAGCGAGGTGGCCTGATCGGGGCCGCATTACTGCTGGTGTCAGTTGCGGCGCCGAAGTACGCGGCCACGGCGGACGCCACTGCCGAGCCGCGCGCGAACGAGGTTTCGCAGTACTCCGAAGCCGCGGCCGACGAGACGCAGGTGGTACACGGGTTCAACGACCTGGTCGCCGATTACAAGACGCGCACGCCAACCAAGTACACACGCGCCTCGTGGGCTCCGTTCGCGAAGGCGCTGACCGCCGCAGACGACGTCGTCGCGAACCGGTCGGCATCCGGGCGCGACGTCGCCGCTGCGAAGACCGCCCTGATGAAGGCCGCCGGTGGACTGCAGGCCGTTGACGAGGGAACGTTCCAGACCATCACCAACAACACCTTCTGGAACGACACCAGCGGCAACCCGATCTACTCCCAAGGCGGCGGCGTCTTCAAGTTCGGCGACACCTACTACTGGTACGGCGTGCACTACCGCGGCGCCGAGCTCTATCGGGCCAACCCGACCAGGAAGTTCGACGGCGACGTCACCTTCCAGTCGATTCCCGTGTACTCGTCCAAGGACCTGGTGAACTGGAAGTTCGAGAACCGGATCGCTACACGTTCCACCAGCGTCGGCAGCGGCGCGAACCTGGGTGGCGCCGGCTGGGTCGGGCGGCTCGGGGTCGGGTACAACGAGAACACCGGCAAGTACGTGCTCGCCGTACAGATGTGGCACACGGGCAGGGGCGGTCACGGCGTTCTGCTTCTGCAGGGCGACACTCCGACCGACACCTTCGACTACGGCTACTTCCAGACCCAGATCGTCAACTCGCCGACGACCGGCACCGGTGACCAGACCGTCTTCACCGACGACGACGGCAAGGACTACCTGATCTTCTCCAACCGTGAAGGACGTTCGCGCGGCTTCGTGGCAAAGTTCCGCGAATCCGACTCGCTGCGACTCGAGGCGGCGAAGGAGATCCGCCGCGGCAGCGGTCGTGAGGGCAACGCGATGTTCAAGCTCGACGGCAAGTACTACCACGCGGCGTCGGACCTGCACGGCTGGAACACCTCGGTCAACTACGTCAACGAGTCGACCGGCTCCGGCGTCCAGGGCACCTACTCGAGCGAGTACGTCATGGCCGGCACCGAGATGGACTACAGCCACGTGACCCAGACCGGCTTCTTCGTCACGGTCAAGGGCACCAAGCAGAACACCGTGATCTACGCCGGCGACCGGTGGGCCGACTTCGCGTGGAACGGTCTCGGCTACAACCAATGGGTCCCGATCACCAAGAGCGGCACCCGGCCGCGGTTCCACTCGGTGAGCCAGTGGCAGTTCAACGCGACGACCGGTGAGTGGCGGGCCGGGCCCGCGAACAACTACATCCTCAACCCGGACATCCAGGCCGATCGCGTCATCGTCTCCGGCGTCCGCGGATTCCGCACCCTCGGCGGTTCGGTGACGAATGTCAACGGCGGTGCGAACGGATCTCGCTTCGCCCTCCAGCTGAGCAACAGCGGCCGCGTCGAGCAGCGGATCGAGTCGGTGCCCGCGGGTACCTACACCCTGTCCGTGTACGCCCGGGGCAGCGCCGGATCAGTGGTGGTCACCGGCGCCAACGGCACCAGCCGCACCCTCGGCATCCCGTCGTCGAGCGGCTGGGCCAAGCGCCAGCTCACCGGCATCGCACTACCCGGCGGGGCTGCCACCGTCACCGCGCGGGCGTCGGGATCGGGTGGCGTCGTCGTCGACCAGTTCTCGCTCGTCAAGACCGCTGGATAACTCTGCTTTCGAATCCACTCCCAGAAAGAACGAGGTACCACCCCGTGCCCAGCAAACAGATTGCCCCCGTTCTCGCCGCCGCCCTCGGCCTGATGGTCCCGGCCGTCATGACGCCGGCATCGGCCGCACCGCAGGCCCTCCCCCCACAGTGCTCGGGAAGTTCGCCGATCACCTGTCACTTCGATGTTGCGCCAGGCAACTACGACGTCACGGTAGACCTCGGCAGCACGACCCGGGCCGCGAACACCGCGATGTCGGTGGAGGCGCGCCGGCAGGTACTGAGCGCCGTCGCGACCACCGCCGGCCAGGTCGTTCGCACCGTGGCGACGGTCAACGTCCGCACCCCCGAGGGCCAGCCCACCGGCCAGGGTGGCAACGGCACGTCCGGCCTGAGTATCACCTTCGAGGGCAGCGCGCCGGCGATCGGCTCGCTGACCGTGAAGCCGGCCGTCGCCCCGCTGGTGGTGTACCTGGCCGGTGACTCGACCACGTGCGACCAGGCCTGGGCACCGTACGCGGGCTGGGGCCAGGCGTTCCCGACCCGGATCAAGGAAGGCGCTGTGGTCGCGAACTACGGCGACTCGGGCGAGAGCTCGGGCAGCTTCCTGAGCAACAGCGCGCTGTTCCCGCGGATGAAACCGCTGATCAAGAGCAAGGACCTGGTCTTCATCCAGTTCGGCCACAACGACAAGCAGACCTCGGCGACGACCTTCCGCAACAACCTCACCAGGATGATCAACGGCGTCCGCGAGCGCGGCGGCGTACCGGTCCTGGTGACCCCGCCGGTCCGTCGCGGCTTCAGCGGCGGCAAGCTGACCGCGACCGCGCGGCACGTCAACGGCGCCGGGGTCGACCTGCCCGCCCAGATGCGGTCGCTCGGCCGGAGCGCGAACGTCCCGGTGATCGACCTGACCGCGAAGAGCCAGGCCCTGGTCGAGTCGCTCGGCCCCACCGGGTCGCAGCCGATCTATCTCACCCGGGAGAAGGGCGACAACACGCATTTCTCGATGTACGGCGCGGGCCAGATGTCGAACCTGGTCGTCCAGGGTGTCCGTGAACTCAACCTGCCGCTGACCGCCTACCTGCGTTGACGTAGTCGCTGGTGTGTTGTTCGGCCCAGTCCTGCAGGTGTTGCAGTGCGGCGGTGGCGCCGCGGGCGAGGTCGGTTAGGGCGTACTGCACCGACAGTGGGCGGCTGGTGTGCACGGTGCGGGTGATCAGTCCACCGGCTTCGAGGTCGCGCAGGGTCTGCGCGAGCATCTTGTCGCTGACGCCGCCGGCCCGCCGACGCAGCTCGGACCAGCGTTGCGGGCCGTCCATGAGATCTACCAGGACCAGGGCGGCCCACCGGGCGGTGACCAGATCGAACAGTTGCCTGCCGGGGCAGGCGGGATCGCGGACGTTGCCTCGGATGCTTTCCTGCACGTGCTCACCTCACCTAAAGGTATGTACTTCCCAAGAGAAAGTAACTCGGTCAGAGTGAGTGGGTCAACCGCTGATCGTCAAGGAGTACCTGTGATAGAGGACGTTGCCGTGACCCATGCCGCGAACACCGCGACAGTGCTCGGCGGCCCCACCGCGCTGATCCACTTGGCCGGCTGGACGCTGCTGACCGACCCGACCTTCGACGCCGCCGGCACCGAGTACCAGAACGGCCCGGTCATGGTGCGCAAGACCGCCGACCCGGCGCTGAAACCCGGGGAGCTGCCCGCCCTCGACGCCGTCCTGGTCAGCCACACCCAGCACCAGGACAACCTCGACACCGCCGGGCGGACGGTGACCGCCAATTCCTCGGAGGTGTTCACCACCGTCGCCGGCGCCGAGGGTCTCGGGGGCGCAGCCGTCGGCCTCGTGCCCTGGCAGACCCAGACCCTGTCGAAGCCGGGCCGCACCCCCCTGAACATCACTGCGGTCCCCGCCCGCCACGGTCCCGTCGGCACCGAGGCCATCACGGGTCCGGTCACCGGCTTCCTCCTGCACACCGACGACGGCTCTGCACCGACGGTGTACGTCTCCGGTGACACCGTCGACCTGGACGCGATGAGCGCCCTGGCCGACCGGTACGGCGTAGACGTGGCGCTGCTGCACCTGGGCGCAGCCGCCTTCGAGGCATTCGGTGACACGCGACTGTCGCTGACCGCAGCCCTGGCCGTCGAGGCCCGCCGCCTGCTCGGCGACCCCCTGGTGGTGGCAGTACACGCCGAGGGCTGGGCCCACTACACCGAAGGCCGCAACCACGTCCAGCAGACCTTCGACGCCGCCGGCGTCCCGCTGCACTGGCCCACCCCGGGCGAGCCCATCCCCCTGCCCGATCAGCACACCCGCGAAGGGCGCGCTCCCAAGCCGCGGTCCCCGAGGTCGTCCTCGACTGGCTGAAGACCCACGACCTCAGCTGAGTGCTGCGAAGAGCGGTTGGATCAGGACTGCGTTGGGGTGGCCCAGGGGTACGGCGAGGACGGCCTGGTCGGAGTTGGTCGCGTAGATGTAGATAAAGCCGGCCTCTGACTCGGGCGGGTAGATCGAGTTCCAGTCCAGGGACAGCTTCGGGCGCTTGCAACTGATGCCCTGCTGGTTCACCTTGATGCTGCCGCCGATCGTCACGGTCTCGCCCTGGCGGACCCGGTTGACCAGGTCGGCGAGCAAGCGTGGTTCGACGACCTGCGCCGACAAGTTCACCAGGAATGTCCACCAGTCCGGCAGTTCGTCCTGGCGGCCCATGCGCGAGTCGCTCACCGTGACCGCCGGCGCCGCCTTGTGCGGGTACTTGCCGACCTCGAAATGCCAGTACGTCGTATAGGTGGTCGGGAACATGAAGCGCTTCTCGGTGACCTGCTCGACCCAGTAGCCGACCCACTCGATCTCGTCGAGTGGCATCGACCGGCGACCGTAACTGATCTGCTGGCCGTCGGCATGGAGCGAACTCCAGCCGACCTTGGTGTCGAGAACCGGGATCTGGCCGGGCTGTGGCTGCCGGTCGTGCTCGCTCACGTGATGAGCCTTTCGGGTCGGTAGGGCTGATCGCGCATGAGACGCGCGCCGGGCGCGTCTGGATCCCACAAAGCCTCAGATCCAGGAGTCTAAATGGGTGTTGGCACCTATGGTCGCTGCACGGGCGGTCGGCAATGGTTGAAGGCAGAACACAGCTGAGGCAACGGCGCGCAGTCCGCGCGCCGCGTCGGCGTCGACCTTCATTTCCGTGTTCGCGAGAGGATGGATCTGCTGTGACCGGCCTGACCATGACCGTGCAGGATGCCCGACAGCGGCTGGAGCACGAACGCAACTCGCGCCTGACTCAACTCCGCGCGGTCGAGGACGGCGCGGCCCTCGCTGACGAAGAACTCAGCAAAGCCCAGGCAGCGGCCATCCGGCGCGTCCTGACCGAGATCAGCGCCGCGGAGGAGCGTCTGGCCGACGGCTCGTACGGCGCCTGCCAGGACTGCGGGACGATCATCCCCGTCGAACGGCTGGAGATCTTGCCCTATGTGCGCTGCTGCGTCAGCTGTCAGCAGCGCGCTCTTTGACGGTCGCCTTCCCCGACACCTGAAGAGGTGAGGTCTTGAGCTACACGTTCGCCACCATCGACGATCTCGAGCTGCCTTCCGACGACCTGGCTGCGCTGCGGAACGCCCTTCACGACGAGCGCAGGTTCCGCCGCGAGCAGCTGGCCGCGCTGGCGGCAAGCCGGTCGCCGGACGGGGCGCAGCCGAACAACGATCGTGGGACGGCGCGCGCGGAGGTCCTGACCGCGCTCGCCGACGCCGCCGAGCTGGTGCTCGTCGATGTCGAAGCCGCACTCCACCGGATCGGCACCGGCCGGTACGGCGCTTGCCAGCTGTGCGATCGGCCGATCCCACTCCCCCGGTTGCGCGTCCTGCCGCAAGCCCGGTACTGCGGTCCCTGCCACCAACTCAAGGAGAGCATCTCGTGACGCTCCTTGCGCGTACGCCGCGACGCGCCGCGTGGGCGTGGGCGTTCGACCGACGTTCGGCTGGCATTGCGATCGACCTCGGTAGTGCGCACACCCGGGCGTGGATCCCCGGCCGCGCTCTGATCGAACTACCCACGAGGACCTCGTCAGGCCATCCCGTACGTCGCGGCGCCGTCGTCGACCAGCAGGGCGTCGCCGGCGTACTCGGCCAGCTCGCGGGCCGCTACTCGACAGCCGTCCTGACCATGCCTGTCCTGTGCACCGACGACGAACGCGGCGCGGCCCTTACTGCGTTGGAGATTCTCGACGCAGGCATCGTGCTGACGATCGACAGTGTGAAGGCTGCTGCCCTCGGCGCGGGCGCCGACCTGGCCGAGCCGCTGCTCGTGGTCGACATCGGAGCACACCTCACCGAGGTCGGCCTGCTGGTCGACGGTCGCGTGACGCATGCCGATCGGATCGAGATCGGGACTCTCGATCTCGGCCGGACGACGCCTGTCGCCCACCTCGTGCAGTCGGTCGTCGGCGTGGTGACCGATCTGCTGCAACTCGACTGCGGCGGGCAGGTTGTCGACGCGCTGGAACGCGGACCGCTCCTCACCGGCGGCGGCGCGCTCCGCCCGCAAATCACCAGCCAGCTGGCCAAGCGGCTCCTGGCTCCGGTGCGCCCAGCTCCCGCGCCGCACTTCGCCGCCGTCCGCGGCGCCGGTCTGGCCCTCGGTTCCGTCGGCCGGCACCGGTCCTTCACGGTCGCCTGCACCGTCGTGACCCGCCCGGCTTCAGCCCAACACCACGGTCAGGTCGGACAGAGGCATAGTGGACCTACCAAGGAACCGGAAAGGGCGACCCTGCCGTGGCGTTGTTCTGGCGAATCTTCGGGCTGAATGCCGTCGTGCTCGGCGCGGCGACCGCGTTGCTGTTACTGGCACCCGTGACGGTGTCCGTACCGGTCGCGCTGACCGAGGCCATCGTCCTCATCGTGGGCCTGGCGGTCATGCTGGTGGCGAACGCCGTACTGCTGCGGGTCGGCCTCGCGCCGCTGGAGCGCGTCACCCACCGGATGGCCACCGTCGATCTGCTCCGCCCGGGGCAGCGCCTTCCCGTCACCGGCCACGGCGGCGTTCCGGACCTGGTACGCGCCTTCAACGACATGTTGGACCGGCTGGAAGACGAACGGGCTACCAGCAGCGCACGGGCCCTGTCGGCTCAGGAGGGCGAGCGACAGCGGATCGCCCGCGAGCTCCACGACGAGGTCGGCCAAAGCATGACCGCCGTACTGCTCGAACTGAAACGAGTCGCCGACCGCTCCCAGGATCCACGCGTGCGCACTGACCTACAGCAGGCTCAGGAAACCACTCGCTCGAGCCTGGACGACGTACGGCGGCTCGCCCGGCGACTGCGCCCCGGCGTACTGGAAGATCTCGGTCTCATCAGCGCACTCACCACCCTTGCGACAGACCTGTCCACCCACACCGGGCTGGCCGTGCACCGCCACTTCGACTCCGACGTGCCTCCGTTGGACCAGCAGACAGAACTGGTCCTGTACCGAGTTGCGCAGGAAAGCCTGACGAACGTCGCCCGCCACGCCGAGGCAACCGAGGTCACCTTGCGGCTGTCGCGTGCCGACGACAGCGTCCAGCTCGTGATCTGTGACGACGGCCGCGGTATCGGCCTGGCTCAAGAGGGCGCGGGCATGCGCGGTATGCGCGAGCGCGCCCTCCTCCTCGGAGCGACCCTCGACATCGAGACCGGTCCACACGGAGGCGTCCAGGTCAGCCTGTCGGCACCGGTCCCCCATTCGAAGGGATGACCGTGCCGCAGCCCATCCGCATCCTGCTCGCCGACGACCACGCGCTCGTACGGCGCGGCGTACGGCTCATCCTCGACAACGAACCCGACCTCACTGTGGTCGCCGAGGCCGGCGACGGCGCTGAAGCGATCGCCGCCGCGCAACAGCAACCGATCGACCTCGCCATCCTCGATGTCGCGATGCCCCGGATGACCGGCCTGCAGGCGGCCCGGGAACTGTCCACGCATCATCCCGAGCTGCGGATCCTGATGATGTCGATGTACGACGACGTGCAGTACCTCTTCCAGGCACTCCGATCCGGTGCCTCCGGCTACATCCTCAAATCGGTCGCCGACCGCGACCTGGTCGAAGCCTGCCGCGCCGCGATGCGCGGCGAACCGTTCCTCTACCCAGGCGCGGTCACCGCCCTCGTCCGCGACTACCTCGACCGGGTCCGCCGCGGGGAGAACCTGCCCGCACAGGTCCTCACCGCCCGCGAGGAAGAAGTCCTCAAACTCGTTGCTGAGGGCAACTCATCGAAAGAGATCGCCGAAACACTGTTCATCAGCGTCAAGACCGTCGAACGGCACCGCGCCAACATGCTTCACAAACTCGGCATGCGCGACCGGCTCGACCTCACCCGCTACGCCATCCGAGCCGGCCTCATCGAACCGTGACGCCATGCCCGCTCAAGAGTTCACCATCGGCGGAACGATCACCACTGGCACACTTGCCTGCTGGGCGATCTGCTGGCTGACCGAGCCGAGCAGGAGCCCGGCGAAGCCGCCTCTTCCGCGTGAGCCGACGACGAGCAGTGCAGCACCACGTGCGGCATCGATCAGCGCGGGCGCAGCTGGGCCTTGGAGGAGTAGTAGTTCAGGCTCGCTCGCGAGGTCGCTCTTGTCCACCGCTGCTACAGCATCGGCAAGTATCATCCGCGCCGTCTCCGCGAGTGAGCCGGGGTCGGCCAGCATAGCGCCGTACGGCGACATCGCAGCGGCGGGCGGCTGCCACGCATGA
This sequence comes from Kribbella sp. NPDC005582, assembly GCF_040605415.1. Lineage (NCBI taxonomy): Bacteria > Bacillati > Actinomycetota > Actinomycetes > Propionibacteriales > Kribbellaceae > Kribbella > Kribbella sp. NPDC005582. Next base: position 761,794 of record NZ_JBEXCU010000003.1, on the reverse strand, counting down.
ACCACGACAAGACCCGCGCCGCGCATTGAGGCTTCCGCCACCGCCCACTCGAGTCCTCGCTGCGCAGATTCACTGCCATCGATGCCAACCACGACCTTCTTCATTTCGCCTCCAGCCGATCCGTTGGGGCGGCTGTGGATCTTCGACGGGAGACAGTCGCCGGTGGTCTGGCTGAGGCTTGTCTCTTGATCCGGTGCGCCCGAGCCGCAAGCCGGACAGTGATGATGAAGACCGCCACTCCGAGCGCCATCAGAAGGACGCCACCGCTTCCGTTCAACGCTTCCATGCTGACCATCTGGTTCTCCTTGGGGATTGCCTGGCAATTTATCGCTACAGTAGGTGGAGCGTATTTGGATGGTGATCTATTCCCGGCAGACCGATACCGGACCGACGAAACGACGGATCCGACCCAGTGATCGTCCGAAGCGGCGATGTGCTGGTTCCGTTGCCGATGTCCGGCAAACCTGACCTCCTTCCCATGCCGGGGCGGACCGTAGCCAGCCACGAACTCCACGGGCAGGGTGGTTTCGGATGGGGCAACGATGGCCGCCAGACAGACTGCCGTGCTGCCCCTTGGCAAGGAGGTCGCTGTGACGCAACGCAGACAGGCTGTCTCACCGAACGACCATCAAGAGCAGCGAGTCCGCGGAGGAGATGCGCTTCGCGGAAGGCTCGAACAAGATCGGCGATCTCGGATCGAGCAACTCAAGGCGTTCGAGGACGCCAGCCGTGTCCTCGCTGCCGACATCGTTGAGGTGTGGGGATACGGTTCGTTCCCGGCTAGCGACCCACCGGCGAACTGGTGAGGCGGCAGCGCGGCGTCAACCGAGCACAGGGCACTGACGACGCTGATTCCCTCACGGAACAACTGACAGGCATCACCGCCCACAGGGAACGGATACGGTCACAGACCAGCCGCGGCAAGCCGAGGGCGGCACTTGGAGAAGTCCGCCGTCCACTGGGCAGGGCCGCAGTGAAGTGGTTGACGACAACCGATCACAAGCTGATCGGTCACCTGTACCTGATCACCTCGTTCGCGTTCTTTCTGATCGGCGGCCTGATGGCGCTGCTGATCCGCGCCGAGCTGGCCAAGCCGGGTCTGCAGATCGTCAACGAAGAGGTCTACAACCAGCTGTTCACGATGCACGGCACGATCATGTTGTTGCTGTTCGCAACACCGCTGTTCGTCGGCTTCGCGAACGTGATCATGCCGGTCCAGATCGGCGCCCCCGACGTCGCGTTCCCCCGCCTCAACATGTTCAGCTACTGGCTGTTCCTGTTCGGCGGACTCATCGCCTTCAGTGGCTTCTTCACGCCGGGCGGCGCGGCGAGCTTCGGCTGGACCGGTTATGCCCCACTGTCGAACGCGGTTCGCGCGCCGGGTGTCGGCGGTGATCTGTGGATCATGGGGCTGTGGCTGGCCGGCCTCGGCACCATCCTGGGCGCGGTCAACTTCATCACCACCGTGATCACCATGCGGGCCCCCGGTATGACGATGTTCCGGATGCCGATCTTCACCTGGAACGTCTTCATCACGTCCATGATGGTGCTGATCGCATTCCCGATCCTGGCCGGCGCGCTGCTGATGCTGGAGGCGGATCGAGCTCTGGGGGCTCACATCTTCGACGCGGCCAATGGCGGTCCACTGCTCTGGCAGCACCTGTTCTGGTTCTTCGGGCATCCCGAGGTGTACATCATCGCGCTGCCGTTCTTCGGCATCGTCACCGAGATCCTCCCGGTCTTCAGCCGCAAACCCATCTTCGGCTATATCGGCTTGGTCGGGGCCACTCTCGCGATCGCCATGTTGTCGGCCACGGTCTGGGCGCATCACATGTTCGTCACCGGAGCGGTGAACCTGCCGTTCTTCTCGTTCATGTCCTTCTTGATCGCGGTCCCGACCGGGGTGAAGTTCTTCAACTGGATCGGCACCATGTGGGGCGGTGCGGTCTCCTTCGAGACTCCGATGCTGTGGTCGATCGGCTTTCTGACGACCTTTCTCTTCGGCGGCCTGACCGGCGTCATCCTGGCCTCGCCCGTCCTGGACTACCAGGTCACCGACACATACTTCGTGGTCGCGCACTTCCACTACGTCGTCTTCGGCACCGTGGTCTTCGCCATGTTCGCCGGGTTCTACTTCTGGTGGCCGAAGATGACCGGGAGAATGCTGAACGAGCGACTCGGCAAGCTCCACTTCTGGATGTTGTTCATCGGCTTCCACATGACCTTCTTGGTCCAGCACTGGCTGGGCGTCGAGGGCATGCCGCGGCGCTACGCGTCGTACGGGGCGAACGAGGGCTTTACGACTCTCAACCAGGTCTCCAGTATCGGCGCCTTCATCCTCGGCGCCTCCACGTTGCCGTTCCTCTACAACATCTACAAGTCCCGCAAGTCGCCGCCGGTGAAGGTGGAGGACCCGTGGGGCTGGGGCCGCTCACTGGAGTGGGCTACCAGCTGCCCGCCGCCGCGGCACAACTTCATCGAACTGCCGCGGATCCGGTCCGAGAGCCCCGCTTTCGACCTGAACCACCCGGCGCTGGCGCTTGCCGAGTACCCGGCCAACCAAGCGTCGGCGGACAACCTGCTGGACACCGACGCCGACTGATCTCACTACAGCTCGCAGCCGGCGTCGAGATCGTGAAGGACGATACGGGTTCAGCTGCGTCGGGCGTGCCGGCGTCGGGAGCCATCCCGGGAAGGATCCTCGCGGGTGCGGCCAGAAGCAGGCGCGGCTGCCGCGAGCTTCGTCAGATCCGCGAGCACCCCACGGTATGCCTGGTCGAACTTGGCGATGCCGCTCTCCTCGAGGGTCCTGCCGACGGCGGTCATGTCGACGCCGATGTCGGCCAGGCGGAGCATCAGGTCGGCTGCCTCCGGCACACCGTTGTCGAGAGTCCGGGCCATCGTTCCGTGATCCTCGAAGGCAGCAATGGTTGCCTCGGGCAAGGTCGTGACGGTGTCGGGACCGATCAGCTCCTCGACGTAGCGAGTGTCGCGGTCGCGGGGGTTCTTGGTCGATGTCGACGCCCACAGCGGCCGCTGGACATCCGCTCCCAAAGCGGCGAGCCGATGCCAGCGCTGGGTAGCGAACTGTTCTGTGAACATTCGGTAGGCCAGCTTGGCCTGCGCGACTGCAGCTTGGCCGCGCAGGCCAAGCGCCGCGTCTGTACCGACCGCCTGGAGTCGCTGGTCGACCTCAGTGTCGACCCGGCTGACGAAGAACGACGCAACGCTACTGACCATGGACGGATCGCCGCCACGTGCCGTGAAGGTCTCCAGCCCGGACAGGTACGCCTCGATGATCTCGGCGTAGCGGGACAGGGAGAACAGCAGCGTGACGTTGATGCTGGCGCCCTCGGCCGTCAGTGTTTCGACGGCCGTGACGCCTTCGGCAGTCGCCGGAATCTTTACCAGCAAATTCGGCTTGGCGAGACGCTCGCGCAGCAGCCGCGCGGCGGCGATCGTCGCGAGTGAGTCGTGTGCAAGTTCCGGAGACACCTCCACCGACACGAATCCATCGATGCAGTCCCCTCCGTCGAAGACTGGGCGCAGTACGTCGAGCGCCTGGCCCGTGTCGGTGATGACCAGCTCCCAATAGGCGTCGTCCACCGACTTGCCGGCGGCGATCAGAGCCCAGAGCTCCTCGTCGTAATCATGGGAGCCGAGAATGCTTCTGGCAAAGGTCGCCGGGTTCGCCGTGATGCCGCGAACTCCATCTGCGACCATACGCTCCAGGCTGCCGTCACGCAGGGCGGCGCGGGTGAGATTGTCCAGCCACGGACTCTGACCGTAGTAGCCATAGAGGTGTTCCAACTTGGTCATCATGCTCTCGGTTTCTCTGGCATTCGCCAGTTGCGGCTGTCGACCAGTGGTCGCTTAGTTGCCGGTGTCGTGGAGCAGTTCGTCCCAGTCGATCGGGGTACGGCCCGCCGCGCTGTCTCCTAGCACGTACCTGCTGGGGTCGCCGGCTGCTCTCGGTCCGGATGCCAGCCACGCAGCCATCCCGTGAGCGGTGCGGCGCTCGATCTCGTCGAGATACCCCCTGCGCTCCTCCACGATCCGTAACCGTTGCATCGACGACCTCGCGTTCTGCAGAGCCGAGAAGCTCGACCTCCATGCCAAGCAGAGGGATTCGTCGCTCAGATCTTCGGGACTGATGTGATGCCTTGGCACCTGTTCCGGTTCAGCATCCAGAGTCGTTGCCTGCGCAGGCGATATAGAGCGGTCGAGGCGAACCGGCTGGACAGGCGCAGGGGACGAACCAGCGAGGTGGCCGTGTTCGGTGAGCCAGCGAACGCAGTAGTGGATCACGGAAGGCGATCCACCGACCAGAATCCCCACCAACAGTACGGCGGTCGGAGCACCCAGGAGGGTGCCCAGCCCGATGAAAGAGACCGTTCCGGCACCGGTGAAAACGGTGCTGCGGATCACGATCCGTCGTCGTTCCCGGGTAGATCTGGTGCCCTTGGCCGGGTCCGTCAGAGCGACCATGGCCACGACTGCACCTGTGAAGGCCCCGAGAACAAGCAGCATGAGAACAACCGAGAGCGACCAGGTGAAGGCCGTGAAGGCGCCCACGGCGCCGACGAAACCAGACAACAGCAGCCAGCAGAATCGATAGGCTCTCATCGTGCGAACTCCCGTCCCACACCGTCGGGCGCATCGATGCGGCCCGTGACTCGGCCCGTTTGCACGAGCATCAGTCCAGCGCGGGCCGGTTTCAGGTGTGCCGAACTCCAGGATCGTGCTCGTGCAGCTACGACTTTGCCGCGAGACGGCGAGGACGGCTACGGCAACGGTCGGCGAAGCTGGGGCCGGTGTGTTGGCCGACGCCCGGCAACGATGTTCTCCTGAAGAACGGCCGCGAGCCGGTCAGGCGTTGGCCTTCGTGCCGACGGCTAGGTCGGTGGCGGGCCAGTCAAGAAGTCGCGCACCGAGCACTGCGATGTGCAGCGTGAACCGCTGCGCCGGGTCGCCCGGGTCGTGTCCGGTGAGAGACTTGACCTTGTCCAGCCGATAGGTGACGGTCCTGACCGACATGTTCAGGCGCCGCGCTGCCTCGGTGGCGACTTCCCCGGTCGCGAAGTACGCCTCGAGGGTCTGCAACAACGGGTCTGCGCCGCCGCGAGCTTGGGTCAGCGGGCCAAGGACGGCATGGATGAGATCGACGATGGCGGCTTGGTCGCGGATCAGGACCCGATACACGAGCATGTCTTCTGCATCGACGACAGCAGCGTCGAGCCGCAACCGGTCGGCAAGCGTCAGTGCTTCCCGGGCCTCCTCGTAGGAGCGGGCGATGCCGTAGGAGCCGGGGTAGGGCCGGCCCGTTGTGACGCGCCATTCGCGACCCGAGCGGTGCCGGATCAACTCGTCGTGGATCAGGTGCCCGACACTCTTGTTGATGGTCCGCGGGACCGTGCTCGGGGCGGCCGCGGGGATCAGCACGACGAGCAGACCCTCTTTCGTCGCGACGAGCACCTCGCGGTCGCCGAAACGGTCAAGGATGAACAGTTCCAGCATGTTCGCGCTGGTGTCGCCATCGGGGAGACCATCGGCGGGACGAGCCAGAACCACCTGGTGCGGCCGGCCGAGGTCGAGCCCGAACGGCTCGGCGCGCTCGACCATTCGGGCGACATCCGGGTCGCCGCGCAGCAGGTCGTCGACCAGTTCCCGCCGCAGCGCTTCCTCCTGCCTCACCAACTGCTGAGTGGCGACCTGATAGCTGTCGACGAGGACGGCGATCGCTTCGCCGACAGCCCGGAGCACGGCCTGCGCGGAGGCCCGGACCGTGTCGCGGTCGCGGTATGGCACGACATCCGGGAGGTCGCGCCACATCCGCCATGCTGCGGACAGGTACAGATCTACCACCCGCCCGGCCGGGATGCCTTGTTCGGCAGCACGACGTCCGAGTTCACGCACGATCGCCAGCTCGTGCTCGCGTGGCCGGCGCCCCGAGATGGCAGCGTCGGCGAGGAGGGTGAGGTACTCGACGAGTAGCTCCAGCGGCGCCTGTGAGTCTCCAGCGGCCGCCTGCGCGATCGCTGTCAGCCAAGCTTCATCCGCGCTGTTCGCGGCGCCCGATCCCGGCCAACGGGACTCACTCATGCCACTCTCCTCGCACTGAGTCGATGCACGTGCTGGACCATGTTTCAGTAGAGCATCGTTGCCGGACGTCGGCCATAAGCGCCGTCACAGGTTCGCCGATCGCCGCAGTACCTGTCTCGCTACCGGAACGGCACAGTCGACTGCGCAGACCTGTCCCTAGCTGATGCGGAGCGGCGAGATGACGAACACCCTTGCTGTCGACAACACTGGTCGACGGCCGGTTCTTGTCGGTGTGGACGGCTCGGCGTCCGCGCAAGCCGCGCTCGCGTGGGCGGCTGCCGAGGCGTCGTTCAGGCGTTGTCCGCTGCGGATCGTTCACACCTTCACCTGGCCGCTGATCGCAGACCCGTTCGGCCTGAACGTCATCGAGCCCGTGAACGATGGCTTGAAGGCGGCGGCCCGCTGGGTCCTTGGTGAGGCGGAGAGCCAGGCGCACCACGCTTTTCCCGACATCAAGATCGAGGCTGCGCTGTTCGCCGCCGGCGCCGCACCGACGCTACTGAGCCAGGCTCAGGACGCCGATCTGGTCGTGCTGGGTAGCCGGGGCATCGGCGGTTTCCGCGGCCTGCTGGTCGGCTCTGTCAGCTCCACGGTGGCCGTGCACGCGCCGTGCCCTGTGGTCGTCGTCCACCCGCACCGAGAAGGCACCGCATTCCCCGCCTCCCCAACCGGCCGGATCATCGTCGGCGTCGACGGATCGGACGTCTCGGCTGCAGCGATCAGGTTCGCGTTCCAGGAGGCCGCGCACCGACGAGTCGGGATCACCGCCGTGCACGCCGCGATGCCGACCCGTCAGCATCCATCGCTGCGCGTCCCCGCGGACATCGTCGAACAGGTCGACCGGCAACTGTTCGCCGAAGCGATGGACAGTGAGCGGATCCTTGTCCCTGGCATCGACGTGGAGACCAAGCTCGTCCACAATCACCCGGTCCAGGCGCTCCTCGACGAAGCCGACGGGGCCGAGCTGCTCGTGGTCGGGTCACACGGGCGCGGTGGATTCACCGGCATGCTGCTGGGATCGGTCAGCCAGGCCGTGCTGCACCACGGCTGCTGCCCGGTAGCGGTCGTCCATCCCCAGCGGGCCAAGGCCAAGAATCCCGCGCCTGGGCAGCAGCCCAAGCTCCAGATCGCCGCCTGGAACCGCCTCGCGGACTTGAAGGAGCTGTCATGACACCGACACCGCAAGGCTTGCCAGAAAGCCTTGGGCTGCAGAGCCAACTTCTGGATCTGGACCCGTCCGAGACTCAGGAGTGGCTGGAATCGATTGACCAGGTCGTCGACCATGCCGGTCAGAACCGAGCCCGCTACCTGCTGCTCAGCATCCTGCAGCGAGCCCGTGATCGCCGCGTCGGCGTCGCGAATCTCCGCAGTACCGACTATCTCAACACGATCGCGCCCGAGGCCGAGCCGGCCTTCCCCGGCGACGAGCACATCGAACGGCGGATCCGGGCCTACAACCGCTGGAACGCCGCGGTCATGGTCCACCGCGCGCAGCGACCCGGTGTCGGCGTCGGCGGGCACATCTCCACCTACGCCTCGGCCGCGGCGCTCTTCGAAGTCGGGTTCAACCACTTCTTTCGCGGCCATGACGCACCCGGCGGGGGCGACCAGATCTACTTCCAGGGCCACGCCTCCCCTGGCATCTACGCGCGCGCGTTCCTGGAGGGCCGACTCACCAGCGACCAGCTCGACGGTTTCCGCCAGGAGTTCTCTCACGCCGGCCAGGGCGGTGGGTTGCCGTCATACCCGCACCCTCGACTGATGCCGGACTTCTGGGAGTTCCCAACAGTCTCGATGGGGCTCGGTCCGCTCAACGCGATCTACCAGGCCCGCTTCAACCGGTACCTGCACGACCGTGGCCTGAAGGACACCAGCCGGCAGCGGGTCTGGGCGTTCCTCGGCGACGGCGAGATGGACGAGGTGGAGTCGCTCGGTGCGATCGGCGTAGCCGCCCGCGAGGAGCTCGACAACCTGACCTTCGTCGTCAACTGCAACCTGCAGCGCCTCGACGGGCCGGTCCGTGGCAACGGCAAGATCATCCAGGAACTCGAGTCGTACTTCCGCGGTGCCGGCTGGAACGTCATCAAGGTGATCTGGGGCCGCGAATGGGACCCGCTGCTGGCCGCCGACACCGACGGCGCACTCCTCAACCTGATGAACACCACCCCCGACGGCGACTTCCAGACCTACAAGGCCGAATCCGGCGCCTTCGTCCGCGAGCACTTCTTCGGCCGTGACCCGCGCACCGCCGCAATGGTCGAGCATCTGTCCGACACCGAGATCTGGAACCTGAAGCGCGGCGGCCACGACTATCGCAAGCTGTACGCCGCCTATCGCACCGCGACCGAGCACACCGGGCAGCCGACAGTGATCCTGGCCAAGACCATCAAGGGCTGGACACTCGGCTCGCACTTCGAGGGCCGCAACTCCACCCACCAGATGAAGAAGCTGACCCTCGACGACCTCAAGGGATTCCGGGACCGACTGTTCCTGGACATCCCCGACTCGGCGTTGGATGCGGTGAAGCCGCCCTACTACCGGCCGCCGGAGGACTCACCGGAACTGGAGTACCTGCACGACCGGCGGAGCGCCCTGGGCGGCTACCTGCCTGCGCGCAAAGTCCACAGCTCGCCTCTTACGCTGCCCGGCGCGGCGGCGTACGAGGTCGCGCGGCGAGGCTCGGGCCGGCAGGAAGTGGCGACCACGATGGCATTCGTGCGGCTTCTCAAAGACCTGATGAAGGACCCGCAGATGGCTCACCGCTTCGTGCCGATCATCCCCGACGAGGCCCGCACCTTCGGGCTGGATTCACTGTTCCCGTCCAAGAAGATCTACTCCCCGCACGGACAGACCTACTTGTCGGTGGACCGCGAGCAGATGCTGAGCTACCAAGAAGACACCCGGGGTGTTCTGCTGCACGAGGGCATCACTGAGGCCGGCTCAGCGGCGTCCTGGACTGCGGCCGGTACGTCGTACGCCGCTCATGGCGAGCCGATGATCCCGCTGTACATCTTCTACTCGATGTTCGGGTTCCAGCGCACCGGCGACCAGCTCTGGGCCGCGGCAGACCAGCTGACCAGAGGGTTCCTGCTCGGCGCCACGGCCGGCCGTACCACTTTGAACGGTGAAGGGCTGCAGCACCAGGACGGCCATTCGTTGCTGCTGGCATCCACCAATCCCGCCTGTATCGCCTACGACGCCGCGTACGCATTTGAGCTCGGCCACATTACCGCGGACGCACTACGCCGCATGTACGGCGAACCGCGTCCTGGCGAGGACCAGAACGTCTTCTATTACCTGACCCTCTACAACGAACCGATCAGCCAGCCGGCCGAGCCCGACGACGTCGACATCGCAGGAATTCTGGCTGGGATGCACCACTACTCGCCCGCACCGACCGGTGATGGTCCGAAGGCACAGATCCTTGCCTCCGGCATCGCCATGCCTTGGGCGTTGGAAGCGCAGCGCCGCCTGCACACCGACTGGGGCGTCCAGGTAGACGTGTGGTCAGTGACCTCTTGGACCGAACTGCGGCGTGACGCGCTGGCCGCCGACGAATGGAGCCATTCGCACCCCGACCAAGCTCCCCGCGTTCCCTATGTCGCAAGGCGGCTGGGAGCAACCGCGGGGCCGGTTCTGGCAGTCTCGGACTGGATGCGCGCGGTACCCGACCAGATCGCTCCGTTCGTCCGCCGGCCATGGACATCCCTGGGCACCGATGGATTTGGCCGCTCCGACACCCGCACCGCCCTGCGCCGCCACTTCGGAGTCGACGCGCAATCGATCGTCGTACGGACGTTGCAGCAGCTGGCCGACAACGGCGAGCTCGACGAATCTGTACCGCGGTCGACCAGGACGACCTACCCAGCTGGGTGATATCCGGAGCTTGCCGATCATCGGCAACCCGAAAGGGTCCAAGTCAGCCGACCGCGCGCGGTGTCAGTCCGGAGCCGTCGGACAAGCATAGAAGGACACCGACGCTCGAGAAGGAGCAGATCATGAGCACTGAGGGGCGCACCGCCCGCACACCAAGCCGGGAGACACTGTCCGACCCTTCCTACCAGGCATTCCTGGTCCTGCGAACCGTCTTCACGGTGGCCCCGATCCTGTTCGGCCTCGACAAGTTCGCCAACTTGCTCACCGACTGGCCAGGCTATTTGGCCCCGTGGATCAACAACATCGTCCCCGGCTCCGGCCAAGACGCCATGTACATCATCGGCGTCATCGAGATCGTCGCCGGCATCGCCGTCGCCATGATCCCCCGCTACGGCGCCCTGGTCGTCGTGGCCTGGCTCGCCGGCATCATCCTCAACCTGCTCACCCTTTCAGGCTTCTACGACGTCGCACTGCGCGACTTCGGCCTCCTGGTCGCCGCTCTCGCGCTGGCCCGGCTCGCCACCAAGTACGCACCAGCAAGGCACACCACGGGCGACGTCTCGGCGGAGAAGAAATGATCATCCTCTACCTACTACTCGCAGCGTCGGTCGTCGGCCTGATCGGATCGGCAACGTGCGTCCGTGTGGTCAAGCAGTTCGAACGCGGGGTCGTGTTCCGGTTCGGCCGGGTGCGGCCCGCGATCCGGCAGCCAGGTCTTGCCTTGCTGGTCCCGATCGCCGACCGGTTGCAGAAGGTCAACATGCAGATCATCACGATGCCGGTCCCCGCGCAGGACGGCATCACCCGTGACAACGTCACGGTCCGCGTCGACGCAGTCGTCTACTTCAACGTGATCGACCCGGTTCGGGCGGCCGTCGACGTCGAGGACTACGTCTCGGCCATCGGCCAGGTCGCACAGACATCACTGCGCTCGATCATCGGCAAGAGCGAGCTGGACGACCTGCTGTCGAACCGGGAACGCCTCAACCAGGGGATGGAGCTGATGATCGACAGCCCTGCACTCGACTGGGGCGTCCACATCGAACGGGTCGAGATCAAGGACGTCGCACTCCCGGAAACGATGAAGCGGTCGATGTCACGCCAGGCCGAGGCCGAACGGGAACGCCGCGCACGCATCATCACCGCGGACGGCGAACTGCAAGCATCAGAAAAGCTGGGCCAGGCCGCAGAAGTGATGACCGAACACCCAGCCGCGCTGCAACTTCGGCTGCTCCAGACCGTCGTCGAAGTCGCCGCCGAGAAGAACTCCACCCTGGTGCTGCCCTTCCCGGTCGAGCTGCTCCGGTTTCTGGAACGATCGACACCGCCGGAGCCCGCGAAGGCAACCGACACCACTCGAGCAACGACCACGGACATCCCACATCTTCGCGAGATCGAGCGATCCCAGCGAAACGGACAGGCCACACTCGATTCGTTGACGGCATCGTCCGCGGTGCCGGCCGAACAAGCCACCGCGACTGTCCCCGAAACGGCCGGGTCGGCACAACCACAGTGGGGCGGACTCCCCACCGGTTGTGCCGACCCGGCGTGGCAGCCGTGAGGACGCGGGACCACACGGCGAACGGACACCGTTGCGGCTCTGTACGCTGCTGGCTGGAGCGACGCCTCTGGAGGTGCGGCATGACACAGCACGGTGTCCGGGTCCACAGGATCTACGATCCGGCCACGGCCGACGACGGCATCCGCGTCCTGGTGGATCGTGTGTGGCCACGTGGAATCCGAAAGGAAACGGCCGCCATCGACGAGTGGCTCAAAGACGTTGCCCCCTCGACGGAACTCCGCAAGTGGTACGGCCACGTCCCGGAGAAGTTCGCACAGTTCGAGGCGCGCTACCGCGACGAACTGGCAACACCGACCGCAAGGACTGCAGTGAACCACCTGCGTGTGTTGGCGAGGCGGGACACCGTAACCCTGCTGACGGCGACCAGGGAGGTGGGCCGCAGCCAAGCGGCAGTCCTGGCTCGGCTGTTGCAGGAGCCGAGCTAGCGACCAGGCCGTTTGCTGATCTGCAGGCCGGGGCGGCGACGATGAACCGTCAGGTAGGTCAGGCCGCTGTCGCCGGCGGTGATGTTGCGGGTCGAACCGTGGGGCAGCCAGACGATGTTGCCGTCGGCAAGCGCCTGCCGGCCGTTCGCCGTACCGACGGTGCCACCACCCGCGACAACGACGAGCAGGACGTCGAGATCCGGCTCGATATGGGTGTCCACGCGCTGCCCGGCCGGTAGATGAATGACGTTCGCATCGAGCTGGCGTCCCGGCTCGGCGAGCGTCCATCGCGCACCCGACGGTACAGCCGGTTCGTCAACGAGCACGCTGATCTCGGCCAGCACACGCACCACCGGCTCCTCAGGCGTCATCAGCGACCCGCCCGATCCGGACGCGCCATTCCTCGGGCCCGGCCTGCAGATAGTCGCAGCTGAACGCGCCTGCATGGATCGCTTCGAACTCCCGCCGCAATGGTCTGGGGTCGTGACTGTTGACGAGGACGAACGCCTCTCCGGGTGCCAGCCATCACGTCCGGGTCGGTACCGGTCGCCGGGATGAAGATCTCCGAAGTCGCCATCGTCGCCTCGCCTCCTGACTGTTTTCACTGATTATTACATGTGATATTTGTAGTAAATACAAGCGCTCGTGAGGGAGTCGACTGTGACCTACGTGATCGCGTTGCCGTGCGTGGATCTGAAGGACCGCGCCTGTGTCGACGAATGCCCGGTTGATTGCATCTACGAAGGCGGCCGGTCGCTCTACATCCATCCTGAGGAGTGCATCGACTGCGGCGCGTGCGAACCGGCGTGCCCGGTCGAGGCCATCTTCTACGAGGACGACCTGCCCGAGCAGTGGAAGGACTATCAGGCCGCGAACGCCGGGTTCTTCGACGATCTCGGGTCTCCCGGCGGCGCCTTCAAAGTCGGCGCCCTCACACACGACCATCCCCTTGTTGCGGCGCTCCCACCGCAGGAGCAGGCAAGCTGACCCCATGACCAGGACCGACCAGACAAGAGGCGACCAGCCGCGCCGGCAGGCACTGCTGGATCTCCTCCGCGCCTCCGGCACCCCGCTCGGCATCACTGATCTCGCGGAGCAACTGGGGATCCACCCCAACACCGCCCGCTTCCACCTCGACGCACTCGCGACGCAAGGACTCGTCGACCGTCAGCTCGAGCAACCAACCGGGCGTGGCCGGCCTCGGACGGTGTACACACCGCACCCCGGAATGGACCGGAGCGGCGGGCGTCAGTACCACCTGCTGGCCAAAATCCTGCTCGGCCAACTGTCCGCGAGTCCCGACGCGAGCACTGCCGCCGAAACAGCCGGCCGCAACTGGGGCGGCTACCTGATCGCCCCCGTTCCTCCGCACCGGCAGCCCGGCGTCGCCGAATCGACTCAGCGGTTGACCGCGATGATGACCGATCTGGGATTTGCCCCGGAACCCGACGGCGGACAAGCGGACCGGATCAGACTGCGGCACTGCCCCTTCCTGGAGCTCGCGGAGGAATACTCCGAGACTCTGTGTCCGCTGCATCTGGGCCTGATGCGCGGCGCCCTCGCCGAGATTCGGGCACCGGTCGAGGCGACCGGTCTCGAGCCGTTCGCCGAACCCGACGCGTGCATGGTTCATCTCGCACCCGTCCGAAGCCTCGGCGGCAACAGCCGCGGGGACCGCCCTCGCGAAAGGAATGCCTGATGTTCCTCACCAGGATCGGCAGCACACCACGGAGGCGCGCGCCCGTCCCTGGCGGTCCTGCGATGGAAGTACTCGTCGCCGCCGAGACCTCCGGCAAGATCGCCATGGTCCAGGTCTGGATCCCGCCCGGTGGCGGCCTGCCCGAGCACGATCACGGCCCGTCCGAGATCGTCCTGGTCCACCTGTCCGGTTCGATCGACCTTCGGCAAGGAGACCAGCACCACAGTCTGGCCCCTGGAGCCGTCGCGCACATTGGCACTGGTGAACGGGTCAGTCTGACCAACCCGGGGAACGAACCCGCCGTCATGATGATCGTCGCCTCGCCGCCGGAATTTGTCGCACGCATCGCCGGCTGGCCGACTGCCTAGCCGGGCCCTGCCCTCTGAGTACCGATGCCCGCCACGAATCAGAAGGAGCAATCTTGAACGCCGTACCAGCTGCGGTTGCGACCGCCATGGTCTTCATCTGGCTCGGCATGGTGCTCGCGATCTCCTTCGTGGAGACGCCCCTCAAGTTCCGCGCACCCGGCGTCGACATTCCCACTGGGCTGGGCATCGGCCGCATAGTCTTCCGCGCACTCAACCGCATCGAAGTCGCAGCGGCGTTGGTGACGCTCACGGCCGTCGTCCTGGGGCAGCCGAACGGTCCAGTGGTCGCTCTCACCGCGACAGTCCTGGTCATCTTGACCGTTCAACTCGCCGCGGTCCGTCCAAGCCTCAACCGGCGCACCGACCGCGTCTTGGCCGGTCAACCGTCACCCCGCTCGACCACACACCTGTACTACGTTGGTCTCGAGGCAGCCAAGGTAGTGGCGTTGGCCGCGCTCGGAGTCTCGCTTCTCGTCGAGGGGTGACGCGTCGCCGCTAGACCGCGCGATCTGCTCGGTCAGCGGAACTGAGATGTCTGCAAGGCGATCCGGATCCGCCGGGCGCCGGCTGCGGATCAACTCTTCGACGAGCGCGATGCCGTCGTCCCAGCGATTGACGTGCGTCCCTGCGACGACTCGGCCATCAGCGAGCCAGAACGCATGGACGCCTGCCCGTCAACGTCGCCGCGAAAGACGAGGCGGTCGTAACCGGTCCGGCCGCTCCGCTCGCCGGTGTCGAGTTCTACTTGATGGGCAACAGGAACTCCTGGTGGACGTAGATCTTCGCCCGGATCGTCGGTGCCGATCATCATCGCCATGCCGCGCACTGTGTTCTACGGGTCGAGACTGGGTATCCACGAGGACACGCCGTACCGATCGAACTTCGGCCAAGTCAGACTGAGCTGACTACTGAACCAACATCGAGTCGCCTGCCCCAACTGCCTCGCCTTCGACGTCGCCGGGTCCTGGTTGTCCTCCGTCGAGCACAGCCTCCAGAACACCAGTCGGCCGATCCCGCCGCGTCAGCCGCCTGCGCCTCCATGCCAAGAATCTCGTCGAATGCCGTCCCCCGAAGGCTCACGTCGCGTTTCGCCAGACCTCCCCCGCCGGCTCACCAGTTCGACGGCGGGTCGCTGGCGGGGAACGAGTCGTCGCCCCAGACGTCGACGATGTCTCGCCGCGGTCGCGGAGGCGACATCGGTGGGATGGTGCCTGTGCGCCAGGGTTGCCGAGAGGGGTCCGACTCTTTGCGGAGCTGGCAACGTAGGCAGAGACCGGTCATCGGGACAGCGTGCAGCCGGTCCTCGGGGATGGCGCGACCGCACTGTTGGCAGTCTCCGAAGCGACCGATCGCGAGCCGGAAGAGAGCCGCATCGATGTCCGCCAGCGCAACTCTGGCCGCTCTCGTCAGCGTCGCTGTCACCTCGGCCAGAGCATCGCCGGAGCCGGCCTTCGCGTCGTAGGCGAGCTGAGTCAGCTGATCAAGGCGGAATTGCCGCTGCTGCTCCAACTCCTGGCGATACCACTGCAGGTCGACCGGAGCCGCGTCGTACAGTGCCGCCTGATCCAGGTCGGTCATCGAAACCTCCTCGTCAGCACGGATCGTTCAGATCCGGTCAGTTCCAACGATGCCGACTCGTCCAGGGGTGGACCAGGTACCTGATCGGCGAACGCCGCGCTTGATCGTTGCCATGTATCGGCAATCTCGACGACGCGGGTGACCTTGGTTCTCTCCATCACGACAGACATCAAGGCTGCCGCCGATCGGTGGTCGATCGTCCGACGGGGACGTGAGATTGTTTGGCCAATGCTTCTTGCTTGAGGCGGTACTCGCGTGCAGCGACTCGGATCGTCATGATGACGACCGTCACCCCGAGCACCATCAAAAGCACCATGTCGCTTCCACCCGGTGCCGTCATGTTCAGTACTCCTCTTCAGGAGTGGCCCGGACCGGCGGGATGATGACGACCGGAACAGTGGCCTCCTGCGCGACCCGCCGGCTGACCGACCCCAGCAGCAGGCCGGCGACCCCGCCCCGGCCGCGTGATCCGACGACGAGCAGGGAGCCGTTCCGTGCGACTCCGAGCAGAGTCGATGCGGTGGCACCTTGGACAAGCCAGGGCTGGGGTTCGCTCACGAGTCCGGTGACGTCGACCGCCGCAAGGCTTTCGGTCAGCGTCCGCCGGGCCGACTCTTCGATCACGGCCGGGTCGTCGAGGACCGGCGCGTACGGCGACATCAGGGCCGCCGTGGGTTGCTGCCACGCGTGGACGACGATCAGGCCGGCACCGCGCAACCTGGCCTCGGCGACCGCCCATTCGAGGGCCTGCCGAGCAGTCTCGCTTCCGTCGACCCCGACAACGATCCGCTCCATCTCATCCCTCCTCAGGAGTTGTTCCTGCGCGGTCCACGCGCTTCCTGGCCGAGGCGCGCTCCTGCGCCCGGTAGGCAAGCCCGATACCTCCGACGCAGATCACGGGCACTACCACCGCGACAGCGATCAGCAGAGCCAGCTCAAAGGTGCTGAACGACAACGTGTTCACCCTTCCTCTTTCTCACTTTCGACACAATTGATGTAGCGTAAATCTGTACACTTCCGTTCCCGGCAGACTGGACCCCATGCCCCACACCACCAGCCACCGCGGCCGCCCACGGCTCGAGTCGACCGACCAGCGCATCTTCCAGGCCGCGCGCGAACTGCTCCGCCTGAAGGGACCAGCCGCGGTGAACATCGATTCCGTCGCAGCCCGCTCCGGCGTCGCCCGGACGACGATCTACCGCCGCCACCGCAGCCGGGACGAGTTGCTGCAAGCCATCCTGGAGCACCTCATCGACCCGGGCCCGCTCGCGCCGGACCTTCCGGTCGAGGAGAAGTTGCGATGGGTCATGGACCAGATCAGCGAGATTCTGGAGAACCGGCTCGGACCGGGCGCCACCGCCGCGATCATCGCCGACAGCGACCCCGAGTTCACGGCGGCCGTCCGGTCACGGTTAGCCGGCCGCTTGAGCTCGCTCGCCGACCTGATGAACGTCGACATCAAGGCCGGGCTGCTGCAGCCGACGACCGATCCCGACACGGTCCTCGGCGTACTGGTCGGCGCCTACCTCGCGGAGGTTCTCAGATTCGGCTCGCCGCGCGCGGGCTGGACGGACCGCGCCGTAGCGCTTCTGGCTCCAGCGGTCGTCAACAACTGAGCCACGGGACCTGCCACTCAAGAACGCCTGCCCGCGCCAGACCTCGGGCTTGTCCCGGTACGCGCGCGCAGCGACCCGGACCATCACAAACACCACGCTCGCACCGAGGAGCAGCAGCAGCACCGCTTCAGTCGCGCTCGAGATCGTCATACCCACATCCCTTTCTCTCGTATGATCCCTGCATTTTTCGATACATGCAGTGTAGCGTAAATGATCGCGGATCTATTCCCGCACGATCGGGTCAGGCCTGGTTCAGAGGTTGCTCTCGGTCGCAGGGAAGCCGTCAGGCAATGGGGCGGCCGGCCCTGCATCTGCGCCGGCGGGTGAATCACAGTTCAACCCGAGGGTGTAGGCGGCCATCGAGATCGATCCGGCGGCGTGCCCGTCGACCAAGAGATCGAACGGCTCACCGTCGGCGAGCCCGGCAGCGTAGAGCAGCGGCAGAAAATGGTCCGGCGTGGGCACCGCGCGGCCGAAATCAGGGTGGGCATCCAAGGCCGCCACCTCCGCCGGCGAGCCCTCGAGCAGTTCGCGGGCGGCCTCGTCGAACCGCAGTGCCCAGTCGTACCCCGAGTCCGGTTTGCGGTAATCGACGGCGCGCAGATTGTGGACGATGTTGCCGCTGCCGACGATCAGCACGCCCTCGTCGCGCAGCGGGCTCAGTTTACGGCCGAGTTCGAGGTGGTGATCGAAGTTCTTGAACGCATTGAGGGACAGTTGGACGACCGGGATCGACGCATCCGGGAAAGCATGGAGCAGTACTGACCAGGTGCCGTGGTCGATTCCCCAACTGTCGATGTCCTGTCCCACCCATCTGGGTTTGCAGACGTCCGCCACCAGTTCTGCGACCTCCGGCGCTCCCGGCGCCGGGTACTGCACATCGAACAATTCCTGTGGGAATCCGTAGAAGTCGTGGATGGTGCGCGGCCGGGGCATGGCAGTGACCGCGGTCGCATTCGTGTACCAGTGCGCCGAGACGACCAGGATCGCGCGGGGCCGGGGCACCGCGGCGCCGAATGCCCGCCACGCCTGAGTGTAGCGGTTCGTCTGCAGCGCGTTCATCGGATTGCCATGACCGAGGAAGGCAACGGGCATGCGGGTCTGGTCCACGGTCATCTCCCGTCTCGATCCAACCGACTTTACGCCGGTCGCAGCACGCCCGGAATAGATCCCACAAGTTTTTCGCTACAGTCACTGTATCGCAAAGCTTCGGAGCCAGGGTGCCCGATGCACAGCTGCCTTTCCGAACAGGAGGGCAGGACCCAACGGATCGTGGAGGACCTGATGGTTGACAGTTCGACTCAGCAGCGCGGATCTATCGGCAGCGTGACCCAGCTCGGCGTCCCGGACGAGGTGGACGTGGCAATCGTCGGCACGGGCGGGGCCGGGCTGATGGCGGCCCTCACCGCTGCGAAAGAGGGAGCTCGGGTCGTCGTCGTGGAGTCCCGGGAACTCGTTGGCGGCGCCACCGGTATCTCCGCGGGCGCGGCCTGGATCCCGAACCATGGCTTCGCCACCGCGGACCTCAAGGTGACCGACGACCTGGACCAGGCCCGGCGCTACATCTATGGCGAGGGCCGGGACAAGATCCTCGACCACGACATGGTGGAGCAGTTCCTGCGCACCGGCCCCGAGGTTGCCCGGTATATCGAAGAACACACCGCCTTCGGATGGATCCCGACGATCTGGCCCGACTACCGCTCCGACATCGACGGCGCGTCCGTCGGACGAGCTCTCTTTCCCGGCCCCTACTCCCCCGCCGGACTCGGTGGAGCCGCCAAGTACGTGCGACCGGCGCTCACGACGGGCATGGCGAAGAACCCGCTCCCATTCTGGCTGCTGGGCGGCATCGGCATCGAGGACGTCTGGCTCGCAGGCCCAGCCCTGGTCGGAGCTCTGCTCGAGGCCGGCCTGCGTCATGGAGTCGACGTTCGCGTCGAGGCGCCCGCGGTCCGGCTCATGACGGACGGGCCGGCCGTGCAAGGGATCGTGATCCGGTCCGACGGCGTCGAACACACTGTGCGCGCCACCAAGGGCGTCATCCTGGCCAGCGGTGGGTTCGAGAGCTCGCCCGAAGTCACCACGACCTACCTCGGCGCGCCCCTCGGCGTGCAGGTTTCGCCCGAAGGCCACGACGGCATCGCGATGCAGTTGGCTCAGGAGGTGGGCGCCGACCTGACCGGGGTGGAGGACGCGTGGTGGATGCCGGGCGTCCAGCTACCCGGTGAGGAACTGGAGGGTCGCCCGCTCAGTCGAGTGTTCCTGGGTGAGCGCGCGCTGCCACACAGCATCATGGTGAACAGCAAGGGTGAGCGCTTCGCGAACGAAGCGCTTCCGTACGACCAACTCGGCAAGATCATGCGTGAACTCGACAGTGAGACCGGCACAATGCCGAACGCCACGGCCTGGCTGATCTTCGACCAGACCTACTGGACGAAATTCGGGATCTTCGGCGTCCCACCCGGCGGAGACGTGCCCGACTACCTCCACCGTGCCGGAACCCTCTCGGAACTCGCCGCCGAGATCGGCGTCGACGAGGCAGGGCTGCTTCGCACCGTCGACCGCTTCAACCCCGAGGCGGCAAACGCTCGGGATCCGCAGTTCAATCGCGGTGACACGGTGTTCGACCGCTACTTCGGTGCCTTCTACCCCAGGCTGGGCAAGTACTCGCCCGACGCGCGGTTCCCCGCCGCCACCGCGAAGGTACGGACGCGCATCGCCGCGGCGATTGGACCGATCGTCAGCAAGCTCGCCGGACGAGTGGCGACGAAGGACGATCCCGACCGCGTGCGTTCGATCCTGGTCGGGCCGCTAGCGAGAATCATCCGGCCCGTGCTGAACAGCCCGAAGTCGAGCGTGCTTGGCCCCGTGGAAACTGCGCCGTACTACGCGCTCAAGGTCGAGGCCAGCGCGCTCGGCACCGTAGGCGGCCCGAAGACCGACGCGCTGGGGCGCGCCCTCGACACCACCGGAAACGTCATTCCTGGCCTGTACGCCGCTGGCAACGCGGGTGGTGCACCTACGAAGGGTTTCTACGGAGGCGCCGGCGGCACGATCTCACTGGGCCTCGTTTTCGGCCACCTCGCGGGACGGGAAGCCGCGCGGCGAAAGCACGAGGTCCAATCCGTGGGCTGACGAGAACGTTGATGTGCGGGCCGCCTCCGGAGTCGAACTCTTCGCGAGTGTCGCGCAGTGAGCCGAGTCCCACGGTGCGGGTGTGCAGTACCTCAAGGTCCAACCGATCTGTAGCGACAGGTCGCATGGCGTCGACGAAGTCCTCGTGGTTGTAGGCCAGCGACCCGACGATTGTCAGTTCACGGCTCTTCCAATCGGCGTAGATGACCGTGGACTGCACCGTGGGTAGCCGAGCGGGGCGAGAGCACGTAGACCGGGATCGCAGCGCATCGGAAGCAACGAGGTGGGCGAAGCCAAGCATCTTGGCGATATCGCGCCGGCGGTCGCCGCCCTTCGAGTGCTTCTCGGGCAGGAACCGAGGGAAGAATATCTTCACCCCGGCCAGGCGGTGCAGCGGGCCGGACGGGCCAACTAGTTTGAGACTCGCCGCCGAACCGGGATAATCCGTTGGAACGCGCCGACACCAACGGCCTCTTGCCGGACATAGATACTGACCGATCGGCGGCCGCGCACCCTGCGGCACACCAACCGTCAGCTGAGCGACTCGATGACACCGGCAGGCGAATCCATTGCCTTCGACAATCAAAGGACCCCTACGAGCAAGCCACCCTCCGCACCAGAGACGACCGATGAGCAGCCTCGGCCGCCGGCGAGGACCGTCCAGGAATCATGAATGGAGGACCGGCACCTGGGCCAAGGTCGGGCCCGACCTTTCGCTGCCGTTCCGGGATCTCCGCCTCGGCGCGACCTATGTCGGCGAGGTAGTCGCCTTCCTCGCCTTCGGCATCGCGTGGCTTGCCTCCAGCAAGGATCTGGAGCCCGGGACCTTCTCCCAACGCGTCGGCCGGATGGTGAAGTCTGCTGCCGGGACTCTCGGCATTCCGCAGAAGACGTGACCGCCAGCTCAAGACCGATCAGCCGAGCCTCGCTCTGCGGTGCCTGTCAACCATGGGAGTAGTGCGGATTGTCCACTGTGGGCGGATGAACCAGCTGTCGTACTGGGCCAGGGTTAGAGGTCCAAGCTGCGGGATTGGTGCTGGCGGCAACCTTCGCCGTACTGGCCGGGGTGGAGGTGGGTGTGGTGGTAGCGTCGGCGAGGGACGGAGCTGGGGATGGGGGCGGTGGCCTTGATGGGAGCGCGGCGGTGGGGAATCGGCAGGGTCGACCTGCTGCTGACCGCGGCGCTGCTGGTGCTGCCGGCGGCTGCCGTCCTTCTCCTGCCACGGCAGTGGCTCGCCGACAAGCACCTCGACGCTCTCGGGTTCGCCCTGATCGTCCTGGCGACCCTGCCGGTTCTCGTCCGGCGCCGTTACCCGATCCAGGCGCTGCTCTGCTGCGTGGCCGTCCAGATGGTCTACCACGCCTTGAACTACACCCACGACATCATGCTGCCGGTCGCGGTCGTTCTCATCTACACGGTCTCTCTGACCACCTCCCGCACCTCAACGCTGGCGCTGGTCGGAATTAGCGTCGCCGCAGTGCTGGTGAGCGCGAGCGTTCCTCAGGACGGATCGATCGGCGCGGAGATGATCAGCCCGCTCGGCTGGTTCGCGGTCGCTGCCGTCGGTGGTCAGGCGATGCGTCTGCACCGCGCTCTGCTGACGGAAACGAGCGAGCGCCGGGTCGCCGAGGAGCGGCTGCGGATCGCGCGTGACCTGCATGACGTGCTGGCGCACCACATCGTCGTGATCAACTCGCATGCCGGTGTGGCCGCTCATCTGCTCGACGAGCGCACCGACGATCCGACGCTCGCGCCGATCTCGCAGTCGCTGCACACAGTGGCTGACGCGAGCAGCGGCGTACTGGCCGAACTGCGAACCACCCTTGACGTCCTCCGCGGCAACGAGGTCGACGCGGAGCGGCACCCGACGCCGGACCTCGCCGGCCTGGCCCGGCTCGTAGCGGTCACCACCGCACTCGGAGTACAGGTCGAGCTGCGAATCATTGGCACCAGCCGGCCGCTGCCGGCAGCCGTCGAGATCACCCTCTACCGGATCGTTCAGGAGGCCCTGACCAACGTGGTGAAGCATGCGCACGCTCGACAGGCGCTGGTGCACCTCGAGTACGACGCCGACGAGGTTCGCGTCGAGGTCACCGATGACGGGCTGGGCGGGTCCGACAGCGGCAGCACAGCCGGCTACGGCATCGCGGGGATGAACGAACGGGCGCAATCCGTCGGCGGTCAGCTGGTCACCGGCGACGGCCGGTACGGCGGATTCCGGGTCGCCGCGACCGTACCTACTTCGGGCGCCCGATGATCAGGGTGGTGCTGGCCGACGACCAGGAGCTGGTCCGGAGCGCCTTCGCGATGCTCGTTCGCTCCGCACCGGACATGGACGTCGTCGGTGAAGCTGCCGACGGCGACGAGGCGGTCCAGTTGGTCCGGTCGACCCGCGCCGACGTCGTGGTGATGGACATCCGGATGCCGGGGACGGACGGGATCACCGCCACCGGCACGATCGCGGCCGACGAGGATCTGAGCGGCGTACGGGTGCTGATCCTGACCACGTTCGAGAGCGATCACAACGTGGTGGCGGCGTTGCGTGCGGGAGCGAGCGGGTTCCTTGTCAAAGACACCAAACCCGCGCAGCTGCTGAACGCCATCCGCACCGTGGCCGCCGGCGAGGCGCTGTTGTCGCCGGGCGCAACCCAGGCACTGATCGAAAGAGTGCTGAAACAACCCGAACCGGCAGGCCCGGCACCCGGCGTACTGGCCACGCTGACCAAGCGGGAACGCGAGGTACTGACGCTGATCGGCCGCGGCCTGAGCAACAGCGAACTCGCCGAACACCTGGTGATCAGTCCGCTCACCGCGAAGACCTACGTGAGCCGGTTGCTGACCAAGCTGGACGCCCGCGACCGGGCCCAACTGGTGATCGCCGCCTACGAATCCGGCCTCGTCCGCACCTCCGGCTAAGGAGGCTCCCTTTAGCGGTGCCGGTTGGCACGCGCAGGGGTGTTGCTGGTACGCGCAGGATCGCGGGAAGCGTCGTGGACGTGACTGGGCTCAGGCGTGTCTTTTGGCATGGAGGACTCAGATCTTCTTCGTCGCCGGGAGGCCGTCATGCCGGGCAGGTCCAGTTTGTTGTCTCGAGATCGTGTTGTGGGCTGTGTGCTTGCTTTGCTTGGAGGGTTGCTGGTCGGCGTCGCACCGATGCCGGCTGCCTCCGCGACCGTGTCGACGGTGTTGGGCGAAGCACAGGCTCGGGATGTTGCCGCTAGGACGGGGCGGCAGGTTGAGGTTGGCGCGCTGACCACCGAGACCGGGCAGGTGTTTGCCAATCCGGATGGTTCGTTCACGCGGCACGAGTCGGCGTTGCCGGTTCGGGTACGGCGGTCGCCCGGGTGGGTGCCGGTGGACATGACGTTGCGGGTCGGTACGGACGGGACAGTGGAACCGACTGCCGGTCCGCTTGAGCTCTCGTTCTCCGGGGGCGGCGAGACGCCTTTGGTGCGGCTTCGCCGGGACGGGCGTGAACTGGCTGTCGGGTGGCCGGGCAAACTCCCCCAGCCGGTGTTGTCCGGCGACACGGCGACGTACCGGGAGGTCTTTCCCGGTGTCGACTTGGTGCTGACCGCCTCGACTGCCGGCCTGTCGCAGGTCCTGGTGGTCAAGAATGCGGTGGCGGCGACGAATCCGGCGCTCACCAAACTGCCGTATCGCCTTACCACCAAGGGTTTGGCGGTTCGTTCCACGGCGGCGGGTTTGACCGCGACGGACCCGGACGGCGAGGTCGTGTTCAGTGGGCCCGCGCCGTACATGTGGGATTCGTCCGGGCGCGGCTCCGCCGTACAGCCTGGCGGCCGGGTGACCGCGGTCGGTGCCCGGGTCGCCGGGGATCAGTTGTCGCTGGTGCCTGATCGGACGTTGCTGACCGCCAAGACGACGCGGTTCCCCGTCTATATCGACCCGTCGTGGTCCGGCGCCAAGCAGGCCTGGACGCAGGTGTGGAGCAACTACCCGACCACATCGTTCTTCAACGGCGCGAACCTCGGTACGTCGGAGAAGGTGGCCCGGGTCGGCTATGACGGCGAGGACAAGAAGCGCACCCGCTCGTTCTTCCAGTTCGACACCAGCGGTGTGAAGTACAAGCACATCCTCAAGGCCACCCTGCAGACCTTCTCGAACTGGTCGTGGTCCTGCACGGCACGCGAAGTGCAGGTGTGGGCGACCAACCCGATCTCCTCCGCGACGACGTGGAAGAACCAGCCGACCTGGGCGTACCAGATGGAGAAGAAGAGCTTCGCGAAGGGCTTCTCGTCGTCGAGTTGTCCGGCCGGCGGCGTGGAGTTCAACGTGACCAGCCAGATCACCAACGCCGCGGCCAACGGCTGGTCCAACGTCACGCAGGGACTTCGGTCGTCGACGACGGCGGAGAGCAAGAGCGATGCGAACTCGTGGCGGAAGTTCGCCAACAACCCGAGCGTCACCATCGACTACAACACGATTCCCGACAGCCCGGCGAACCTCACCACCGAAGGATCGGCGTCGTGTGTGACGGGTTCCGATCGGCCGGTCGTGTCCACGGTGACGCCGACGCTGCGAGCGACTCTGCACGATGTGGACAACTCCGTGCAGGCCCACTTCGAGTGGTGGACAGCCGACGGTACGGCGCCTGCCGGGGAGTACCTCTCGCCGGTCGTCGCAGGTGCGACGCCGACGATCGTGGCGACCTCTGTTCCGTCGGGTGCCTTCGGCAACGGTGTGGTCGGCAAGTGGCGGGTGCGCGCCGAGGACGGTATCGACTTCAGCGCATGGAGTCCGTGGTGTGAGTTCGCCGTGGACGACGCGGCGCCTGAGGCACCCACGGCGGTGTCGTCGGGCTTCCCGGACAACGGGACTGGCAACGCGGTGATGGGGACGAGCCTGCCGGTAACGTTCGGCGCGAACGGCGAGTCCGACGTGGTCAGGTACGAGTACACCCTGAACGGGACCTCGACAGCACTGGACCTGACCGCGACGCCGTCGCAGGCGGGTGGCGAGGTGACGATTTCGGTGCTGCCGGACCGGTACGTGAACTGGGTGCACGTCCGCTCGGTCGATGCCGCAGGCAACCGTTCCGCCGTGGTGACGGCGGTGTTCTACGCCCGCCCCGCGCCGGGCCCGGTCGCGGACTGGGGGCTGGACGAGACCGGTGACGGCACAGTGGCGGTCGACTCCGCACCGGGCAGACACAGCGCCACCCTGGGTGGCGGCACGTCCTGGGGCGACGGCAGGCAAGGCGGTGCCCTGACACTCAACGGCACCACCGGGTACGCCGCCACGACCGGGCCGGTGGCCGACACGCTGAACTCGTTGTCCGTCTCGGGCTGGGTGCGGCTGACCGACATCTCGCACAACGCCGTGGTCGCCACCCAGGTCGGGAGCCAGGCCGGCGCCTTCACGTTGTCCTACTCGAGCTCCTCCCGGCGATGGATCTTCCAACGCACCTCGGCCGACGTCGCCTCGCCGACGTACACCAAGGCGATCTCCACCACGGTGCCCGCGGCCGACGGCAGGTGGGTGCACCTGACCGGTGTGTACGACGCGCCGAACGCCCAGATCCGGCTGTACGTCAACGGCGTTCTCGAGGCGACGACGGCGTACACCACGCCCTGGAGCGCGACCGGCTCGTTCCAGATCGGGCGGTCGAAGGTCAACGGCGCCTACGGCGAGTACTGGCCGGGTGATCTGGACCAACTGCAGGTGTACAACCGGGTGCTGCTGCCGGGCGAGATCCAGCAGGTGGCCCGGCGCGACGGTCATTGGCTGATGGACGAGAGCTCCGGTACGACGGCCGCCGACGCCACCGGGGCGCATCCGGCCACGTGGTCGGCCGGCGTGTCACGCGTGACCGGCAAGACCGGCAACGCGGTGCAGCTGAACGGCACCACCGGCGTACTGACAGCGTCGGGGCCGGCTGTTCGCACCGACGGCAGCTTCACGGTCGCCGCCTGGGTGAAGCCGTCCGCGGTCGGCAAGAACGAAGTAGTGATCAGTCAGGACGGCTCGCAGGTGAGTGGTTTCCGGCTGGGATACGGCTGGGACGACCTGTACGGCGGCTATCGCTGGTCGGTGACGATGCCGGTCGCGGACTCGGCGTCGGCGGAGGTGCACACGGCGGTCGGCCCGTTCGACGAGCCAGTCGCTGGTGAGTGGACGCACGTCGCCGGTGTGTACGACGCGAAGGACCAGACGTTGCGGCTGTACGTGGGTGGCCAGTTCGTGGCCGAGACCTACCACCGCAGTGCATGGCACGCGGCCGGGGCGACTCGTTTCGGAGCGGGCTGGACATCGGCGTCCGGCCTCCGTGACTTCTTCACCGGCGCCATCGACGACGTACAGCTGTACTCCGGTGTGCTCACGGACCAGCAGATCGCCGACCTCTACTTGCCGTCCCAGCTGTGACCCAACCGCCCCATACTGCACCGTTTATTGAGAGGAGTGGCGCCATGCTGGTGCCGTTCACCGGAATAGTCACGGCCATAGCGCTCGCTGCCGGCAGCCTGGTCGCCGTGCAACCCGCGCAGGCCGATGTCCGTACGTCGGACGCATGGCGGCCGAAGGCGCAGACCGAGTTCTCGGTCCCTGGGCGCGATGACGCGCCGAGGGCGCGTCTGGCCGATCCGAAGGCCGCGTCCGTACTGCGCCAACCACCACAAGTGAGTCGACCGGAGCCGGGTGCGGCGGAGGTGTCGCTCCCTGGCGACGGCACCATGACGCGGGCCGGCGGGTTGCCGGTTCGCGTCGGCGCGGCCCGGGTTCAGGGCGTTGCGTCGGCGCGCGTGAACCAGGTGCGCGTTCAGGTACACGACCGTGAGGCTGCCGCCAAGGTCGGCGCCTCGGGAATGCTGTTCACCGTCGGCCGCAGCGATTCGGTGGCGAGCAGCGGCCAGGTGAAGGTGGAGGTGGACTACTCGGCGTTCCGTTCGGCGTACGGCGGTGACTGGGCGAGCCGGCTGCGGCTCGTGCGACTGCCGGCGTGTGCGTTGACCACACCCGACAAAGCCGGATGCTCGGACGGGCAGGTGCTGAAGTCCAGTGCGACCGGCGACAACCGGATCGCTACCGAGATCGCCGCGTCGAGTCAGGAGACGGTGCTGGCATTGTCGTCGGCACCGGCGGGCAGCGCCGGGAGCTACAAGCCGACCGCGTTGTCGGCCTCGGCGTCGTGGAACGCGGGCGGCTCGTCGGGCGCGTTCACGTGGGGTTACCCGATGGACAGCCCGGAGAGTCTGGGTGGCCCGGAGCCGGACCTGGATCTGGGCTATTCGTCGGGTGACATCGATGGCCGGGTCGCGTCGACGAACAACCAGTCGTCGTGGGTCGGTGAGGGCTGGGGCCTGGACGAGGGGTTCGTCGAGCGGCGGTACACGTCGTGCGCCGATGAGGTGACGACGACGCCGAAGCCCTACGACCTCTGCTGGGAGACCGACAACGCCTACCTGGTGCTGGGCGGGACCGCTTCCGAACTGGTCCATGACGACGCCACCGGTACCTGGAAACTGCGGGAGGACGACGGTTCGAGGCTGGAACGGCTGACCGGTGGAGTGAACGGCGACAACGACGGTGAGCACTGGCGGCTGACGTCGCGCGACGGCACGCAGTACTACTTCGGGCTGAACCGGCTGCCCGGCTGGGCCGCGGGCAACGAGGAGACCGGTTCGGTCTGGACCGCGCCGGTGTTCGGCAACGACACGGCTGAGCCGTGCCACGGGTCGACGTTCGCGACGTCGTACTGCACGCAGGCGTGGCGCTGGAACCTGGACTACGTGGTCGATCCGAACGGCAACGCCATGTCGTACTTCTACGGCAGCGAGACGAACTACTACGGCCGGAACCTGACCGCGACCGCCGGCACCCAGTACGTGCGCGGCGGCTACCTGAAGCGGGTCGACTACGGCCAGCGGTCCACCTCGATGTACTCGGCGCCGGCTCCGATGCGGGTGTCGTTCACAGTGGACGAGCGCTGCGCGGCCGGCGCGACCTGCGGCACCGGCGACATCACGTCGGCCAATGCCGCGAACTGGCCGGACGTGCCGTACGACCAGAACTGTTCGGCGGGTGCGAAGTGCACGGGGCTGTACTCGCCGACGTTCTGGACGCGCAAGCGGTTGACGACGGTGACAACGCAGCTGTGGGTGTCCGGGACGACGTACCGGGATGTGATGTCGTGGGCGCTGGGCTACGAGTTCCGCGACCCTGGTGACGGAACCTCGCCGGCGTTGTGGCTCGCGTCGATCACTGCGACCGGCAAGGTCGGCGGCACGGCGTCGCTTCCTTCGGTGTCGTTCCGGGGCGTGCAGCTGGCCAACCGGGTGGACGCCGCGGAAGGGATTCCGCCGATGTACAAGTGGCGGTTGACCGACGTGTACGACGAGGCCGGCGGACACACCCACGTGAACTACTCGGCGACGGAATGTACGGCGGATTCGTTGCCGACTCCTGCTCAGAACACCAAGCGGTGTTTCCCGCAGTACTGGCAGGCCGACGAGTCGACGTCGTTGACGCAGGACTGGTTCCACAAGTACGTGCCGGTCACGGTGCTGGAAGACGACCAGGCCGGCGTGGCCGGGACCGAGCGCACCGACTACGAGTACGTCGGCGGCGGTGCGTGGCACTACGACGACAACGAGCTGACCCCGGTGAAGTACCGCACGTGGGGACAGTGGCGCGGCTTCGCCCGGGTCCGGGAGCTCCACGGCAACCCCGGGGAGACCCGCTCGCAGGAGGAGACCCTCTACCTGCGCGGCATGGACGGCGACAAGCTCCCGAACGGCGGCACCCGCGCGGTGACCGTCACTGACTCCCTCGGCGGCACGATTGCCGATCACCCCGCGCTGGCCGGGTTCGAACGTGAGTCCCTGACCTACACCGAGGCGGGCGGCAGCGTGCTGGAGGGCGAGATCACGGACCCGTTGATCTCCTCCCCCACCGCCACCCAGGTCACCCGCAACGGCACACTCAAGGCCTACAGGGTCGACAAGGCCGCCGAACGGTCCCGCGAAGCGCTGTCGGCCGGTGGCTGGCGTAACACAGAGACCCGCACCAAGTACGACGACTACGGGCTCGAGATCGAGGAGAACGACCTCGGCGACACCGCCAAGACCGGCGACGAGGAATGCACCCGCACCACGTACGCCCGCAACACCTCGTTGTGGCTGATCGATTTCGAGGCCCGCGAGCAGACCGTGTCCGTGGCCTGCACCGCGACACCGTCGTACCCGGCGGACGCGGTGTCGGACGACCTGACCTACTACGACGGGTCCACCACTCTGGGTGCGGCGCCGACCAAGGGTGACGAGACCCTCAGCAAGGAACTCGCCTCCTACTCGGGCACCACGCCGGTCTACACCCAGGAAGGACGCACGGTCTACGACTCCTACGGCCGGCCGATCGAGACCTACGACCAGCTGGACCGCAAGTCGTCGGCCGTCTATGCCCCGGCCAGTGGCGCGGCCGTCACCACCATCACCGTGACCAACCCGGCCGGACATGTCACCACGACGACCGTCGAGCCCGCATTCGGTCAGTCGATCGCCGAGGTCGACCAGAACCAGCGGCGTACCGACCTGACGCGGGACCCGCTCGGCCGGCTCACCGCGGTGTGGCTGCCGGACCGGTCCAAGGCGGCCGGAAAGACCCCGAACACCAAGTACTCCTACCTGATCCGCCAGGACGCGCCGTCGGTGATCACCACCGAGGAGGTCCGCGACGACGGCACCTACGAGGCCGGCTACGACCTGTTCGACGGGCAGCTGCGCGAGCGGCAGACCCAGGATCCCGCGCCGGACGGCGGCCGGGTCGTGACCGACAAGTTCTACGACTCACGCGGTCTGGAGGTGAAGTCCAACGGCTCGTACTGGAACAACGGCACCGCCGGTACGACGTTGCTGACCGGGGTGACCGACGCCGCCGTACCCGGCCAGGACCTGACCGTCTACGACGGCGCCGAACGCGAAACGGTGGAGATCTTCCGTTCGCACGCGATCGAGAAGTGGCGCACCACCACGACGTACGGCGGCGACCGCATCAGCGTGGACCCGCCGGACGGCCAGACCGCCACCACGTCCATCACCGATGCCGACGATGCTGAGGTGGAGCTGCGTCAGTACACCGGGGGCTCGCCGACCGGTTCCTACGACGCGACCACCTACACCTACAACAACCGCGGCGACATGGTCGCCACGACCGACCCGGCGGGCAACACCTGGAACACGGTCTACGACCTGCGCGGCCGTGTCACCCAACGGGAAGACCCTGACACCGGAACGAGCAAGTTCACCTACGACAACGCCGGCCAGCTGCTCACCAGCACCGACGCACGCGGCACCACGCTCGCCTACACCTACGACGCTCTGGGCCGCCGTACCGGCATGTACGACGGGTCCACCTCCGGCACCAAACGCGCCCAGTGGACCTACGACACGCTCGTCTCGGGCACAACCGTCAACGGTCAGCTCGCGACGTCGACCCGCTTCGTCAACGGCAAGGCCTACACCAAGTCGGTCGACGCTTACGACATCCGGTACCGGCCGCTGACCAAGACCGTCACGATTCCCACGTCCGAGGGCGCCTTGGCCGGGTCGTACAAGACCAACTCCGGCTACACCGCCACCGGGCTTCCGTCGCTGATGTCCTACCCGGCAGCGGGTGGGCTCGCGGCGGAGACGCTGCGGTACGGCTACGACGCGGCCGGCCGGTTGCAGACCGCGAGCAGTGGTCTCGGCGCGATGCTCACCGCGGCGACCTACACGCCGTACGACGAAGTCTCCCAGTCGACCCTGTCCGCCGCGGCCGGCAAGCAGCTCGTCCACTCCGCGTTCTACGACGACGCGACCCGGAGCCTGGATCGGGTGCTGGTCGACCGCTCCACTGCCCCGGAACACCTGGCGGACGTGAAGTACACCTACGACCCGACCGGCAACATCACCAAGATCGCCGACACGCCGCAAGACGGTGTGAGTGATGTCCAGTGCTTCAGCTACGACTACCTGCGGCGGCTCACCGAGGCCTGGACCCCTGCTGCCGACTGTGCCGCACAGCCCAGCGCCGGCGCGCTGGCCGGTGCCGCGCCGTACTGGCAGGGCTGGAGCTACGACAAGACCGGCAACCGGCTCAGCGAGACCAACCATGATCCGGTCACTGGTGCGGCCACCACCTCCAACTACACCTATCCAGCCGCCGGAGGAACCCGGCCGCACGCGCTGACCAGCGTGGCCACCGGCACCCGGACGGACAGCTTCACCTACGACGCCGTGGGCAACACCCTCGCGCGCAACGTCGCCGGGAAGGCCCAGACTCTCGACTGGGACGCCGAAGGCAATCTGGCCTCCCTCACCGAGAACGGCCAGGCCACCAGCTACCTGTACGACGCCGACGGTGAGCGGCTCATCGCCCGCGACGCCGACGGCACCACCCTCTACCTCGACAACTCCGAGCTCCACCTCAGCCCCACCAACATCGTGACGGCCACCCGCTCCTACGACCTCGGCGCCGCCGACGCCGTACGGAACGAGTCAGGTCTCACCTTCACCGTCGCCGACCATCACGGGACCAACACCCTTTCGGTCGACGCCGTCGACCTCAGCTCGGAGCAGCGCCGCTTCACTCCCTTCGGCGCTGCCCGCGGCGCCAAGCCCACGACCTGGCCCGACAAACACGGCTACGTCGACGGCGTCGACGATCCCACCGGACTCACCCACCTCGGCGCTCGCGAGTACGACTCTGCCCGCGGACGCTTCATCTCCACCGACCCGATCGCCGACTTCGACAACCCGCAACAGCTGAACGGCTACGCGTACGCCGACAACACCCCGGTCACGGCCAGCGACGCCGACGGCGAATGGCGCGTCCTGCCCGGCGGCCACTACTGCGACGGCTGCGGCGGCTACAAGCACGCGCCCAAGAAAAAGAAGAAGAAGGCCGCGGCCAAGAAGCACTCGAAGGCCAGCCACTACTACTGCGACAGCTGCGACTACCAGCGGTACCTCGCGAAGAAGAAGAAAGAGAAGATCGCGGCGGCCAAGCGGGCCGCCAAGAAGGCCGCGGCCAAGAAGGCGCGCGAGAAGGCGGCCAAGCTCAAGAAGAAGAAGGCCAAGAAAGACGCCAAGAAGCCCAAGAAGAAGGACCACCGCAAGCGGCCGAAGAAAGGTGGATCATCGGTCCTCGGCGGTGAGGTCTACACCTTGGTGAAGGTCGCCGGCACCGGATACGCGATCTGCCGGTTCATCAGGGGCACCCCGGCCAACACCTGCGCCGTCCTCGGCACGGCCCTCGCGAAGGGGAAGACCAGTGGCGGCGGGTGGTACTACGCCTTCTGGTACGTCGGCGCCCGTGGCACCTGGACCCTCTACCGAACCGGCGAGATCTGGAGGAAGGGCGGCATCACCTCGAGGGGGCAACTCGGCAAGATCAAGGGCGAACTCAAGGCCGATCGAACGGCAACCAGACGAGGCGTCGGTCTCTGGATGCTCTACGAGATGCTGAGCGGCGACACCCGTTCTCCCCATCGGCTCGACGGGGAGAAGAAGAAGTGCGGCTGGGCGTGGCGGGCCACGTGGCACAGCCTCTTCAGTACCTGCTGAACATCTGAACGCGTTCCGCGACGGCACCGTCGTAGCCGGAGGAGATTCTCTCCGGCCGCGGCGGTGTCGCCCTGCTCACCGGTCCCCCGCGGGGCTTAAGGCGCGGTAAGGATGCGGCGGTGGGACTGGCGGGAACTGAGGATTCTTCGAAAGAATCCTTCCTAGCTGACCAGTCAAGCTGTTAGAAGTGACCGCCCCCGGCTCTTCCCGCCCGACCAAGGTGAGGCCCCCCATGACAACCGCGCCCCCGGTTTCGTCCTATTCGATCGACTCGTGGACAACGGACGACGTCCGGCCACCGGAACGTGTCGAGTACTGGATGAGCGTCGTCAGCGCGGCGACCCGCTACCGGGTGGATCCGACCTGTTCGCCGGGCAGCTTCCGGGGCCGGATGCTCCGCATCGGCACAGTCGCCTACACGCTCGGCCGGGCATCGGCCGACTGTGCGCAGGGACACCGAACCGCCGCGATGGCCTCCGCGGATCCGCACGACACCCGCACACTCATCTGGACGATCCGCGGTGAACTGCTGGTCAGCCAAGATGGTCAGGAGTTGCGCGCCGGCCCAGGCGCGGCATTCCTGGCCTCGTCAAACTCGCAGTTCGAAGCGAAGCTCGACCATGCCGACATCGCGCTGCTGACGATTCCCCGGGCGGAGATGGACAACCGCCTGCGCCCCGCGGCCCGCCGGTCCGGACCCCGGATTCTCGACCTCAACCGCGGCCTGGGCCGGGTCCTGACGGGCATGCTGGCCGAGCTGTTCGCTCAACGGGCGCACCTGTCAGCAGCCGAGTTCGACGCGGTCTGCGACCGGCTCGCCGACCTCCTGTGCATGCTCGCCGTCGGCGACGACCGGCCGGACATCGAGGGCGGCCTGGTCGAGGTCGAAGCGATGGTCAGACGCTACGTCCGCGAGCACGCCCCCGATCCAGGACTGACCGGCGCCACGATGGCACGCGCCCTGGGCTGGTCCCTACGACAGGTCCAGCTGGCACTGCAACAGGCCGGTACGACGCCCCGCGAACTGATCCGCGAAGAACGACTCGCCCTCGTCCACGAACGCCTCCGCAGCCCAGTTCACATCGTCATCGGCGACCTCGCCCAAAGCTGCGGCTTCTCCTCCAACAGCGTCCTGAGCGCCGCATTCCGCCAGCGCTACGGCATGAGCCCGCGCGAATTCAGAGCGCACTATCTGCTGGTGTCCAGGTCACATCGCGTGGCTTAGCAGCCAGGGATTCGCTCGTGCGAGTCGTAGTGGGGTTGACTGCTGGCGTGGAGATGGACACGGACGAGATCACGAAGCGCGAGCTGCTCAAGTGGCTCGATTCGCAGCGGGCGCATGTTGTGGAACAGGTGAGAGCTATGCCGGCCGAGGCTCGGCGGCGTTCTCAGGTCCCCTCGGGCTGGACACCCCGAGGTGTCGTCAGACACTTGACGCTGGATGTCGAGCGCGTGTGGTTCCGGGCTGTCATGGCAGGCGAGCGCCCTGACCTGCCCA
Source organism: Kribbella sp. NPDC005582 (assembly GCF_040605415.1). NCBI lineage: Bacteria > Bacillati > Actinomycetota > Actinomycetes > Propionibacteriales > Kribbellaceae > Kribbella > Kribbella sp. NPDC005582. Next base: position 727,348 of record NZ_JBEXCU010000003.1, on the reverse strand, counting down.
ACGGGTACGAGGGCTGGACAGCGCCTGAGCTCCTAAGCGACGAGGAGCTTCTCGAGCAGTACGCCGAGGAGTGCAGGCTGGCAAGCGCGGCAGTCGACGACTTGCGGCTGGACGCGGAACCGCGGTGGTGGTTCGAGGACAGCGGCGTACCGCCGTACTCGTCGCTGCGGGAGGTCTTGTTGCACGTGATCGTCGAGACCGCCACGCATGCCGGACACCTGGACGTCTGTCGCGAGTTGGTCGACGGCGGACAGCGGCTGGTCCTCGACGAGCCGGACTAGGTAGAGACCGGAAGCTGCCAACCGCCGGAAGCCCATGGGAGACTCGCGCGATGAAAGCGTTGCGCTGGGGACTGATCGTCGTGACGGTTCTGATGGGCCTCACCGGAACCTGGCGCCTCGTCGGACCGCGACCGGACGCGGAGGTTGGAGCCGTCAAGCAACTGCATTTCCTGCGGGCCGCGATCGAGGACGGCGCCGACCATCAGGCACAGGGCCTGTTCCCGGAGGGCTACTTCTTCCTGAACGTGTTGTACGGACTCACTTGGGTGCAGGTGGCAACAGCCCGCCCGGAATACGAAGCAGAGGCCGTCCGGGAGGCGCGCTGGTCTCTCGACCGCCTGCAATCGACCGACGGTACGGCGCCCTTCACTCGCCACCTCGATCCGCCGTACGGGATCTTCCACGCCGGCTGGACCAACTGGTTGCGCGGCGCGATCGCCACCCTCGACTCGACCGCCATGGCGGAGTACACCCGGTCCTCGACAGAGATCGCCAAAGCCTTCGAGGCCTCGGATTCCCCTTATTTGACGGCGTATCCTGGCCAGGCGTGGCCGGTCGACTCCACCGTGGCGATCGCCTCGCTGGCGTTGCACGATCGCATCACCACGCCACACTTCACGCAGACCAGAAGTCGCTGGCTCGAGTTGGTCCGCCAGCACCTGGACCCTGCCACGGGGCTGATGCCACACCAGGCTGAGCCGGGACCGACCGGTGCCCGGGCAACCTCGCAAAGCATCATCCAGCGATTCCTGCCGGAGATCGACCGCGAGTTCGCACAGTCGCAGTACCAGCTGTTCCGGGACAAGTTCGTCATCGGCTACGCGCCCGGTGTCCGCGAGTTCCCGAAAGGACAAAGCGGTTCAGGCGACGTCGACTCGGGACCGTTGGTGCTGGGCATCAGTTTGTCCGCCACGGTAGTGACGGCCGGCGCAGCCCGCCTTCAAGGCGACCCCCTCGAAGGAGCCCTGCTGCGCGTAGGCGAGATCGTCGGAGCCCCGATCACCGGCCTGACCACCAAACGCTACGCCTTCGGCGTTCTCCCCACCGGCGACGCGTTCCTCGCCTGGTCGACCACCGCCCGAAGCCCAGGATCACCAACCGCGGACTCCCCCGCCGTCCACCGCCTCACCTGGTGGTGGCCCCTGCCATGGCTGCTGCTCTGCTGGCTCCCGGCGCTCCTGGTGGCCGGAGTGATACACCTCCGCAAGCGCACCAGCCGGACGCCACTTCATTGACAACTCCCTATCCGCGGATGAGTTGTCTAGAGCAGCCGCAACGACCTCACGACATGGAAATTCTTTCCATCCATTGACGGCCGGTGACAAATGATGGAAATTGCTTCCATCATGGTTGCTCCCGGACTCCTTCAGCGGCTGCGCGCCGGTCAGTTGACCGGCGCGCTGGAACAGATCTCTGCCTACCTGCTGGCCGAACCGGCCGAGGCGATGCGCTTGACCATCAGCGAGCTCGCCGAGCGGACCGGCACGTCCGCCGGGACCGTGACCAGGTTCTGCCACCAGGTGGGCCTGCCGGGGTTCGCCGGGCTGAAGGTTGCTCTCGCCGAAGAGGTCGGCCGGGCGGCGCCGAGTCGCTGGACCACCGACATCGGCCGCTCGATCCAGCCCGGCGACGATCTCGATCAGGTGCTCAAGGTGATCGTTGCCGCCAGCACCCAAGCTGTCTTCGAGACCGCCGACCAGCTCGACCTCGCCGAGATCGACCGGGTGGCTCACGCACTCACCGACGCCCGCAACATCTACCTGTTCGGGGTCGGGACCAGCGCCATCTCCGCCGACGAGCTGCGAATCCGCCTGCAGCGCATCGGGTTCTCGTGCTGGCTCTGCACCGATGTCCACAGTGCGCTGATCTCCATCGCGCTGGCCGGCGAGCGCGACCTCGTGTTCGGGATCTCCCAGTCCGGCCAGGTCACCGAGACGATCGACGTCCTGCAAGCCGCTGCCTCGCGCAGTGTCCGGACCGTTGCTGTCACCAACGATCACGCCTCGACGCTGGCCGCGGCAGCCGATCTCGTGCTCACCACCGCACGAACCGGTACGGCGCAGGCCGACGCCCCGGCGGATCGCCACTCACAGCTGCTCGTCCTGGACGTCCTCTACGCCCGAATCGCCCAGCTCACCCACGTCCGCACCGTGGCCGCGCTCAAGACCACCGCCGCAATGATCGATCCGCGCCGTACGCCGAAGCCCGGCCGGCGTCGTGCCCCCGCCCAGCCGAAGGAGCCGTCATGATCGCGTCCCGCCGTACCGTGCTCGGGAGTTTTGTTGCCCTCAGCACCGGACTCGCCGTACCTGCCACCGCTCACGCCGGCCGAGGCGGTCGACGGATCGCCGAGGCCTCGGTCGCGAACGCCTTCGCCTTCCTGGCCGAGAAGATCGACCAGTACGGCAGCGGCACCACGTTGCGCGTCCCGCAGAGCTACACCGGCGGCTACTTCGCCGGCATCAACTTCGTCTCCTCGTTCCTGTACGACGACGCCCTCACGATCATCGCGCTCATCCAGGACGGCTCACCCGCTCAAATGGCGCGCGCGAAAATGCTCGGCGACGTGCTGCTCTACGTCCAGGCACACGACCCCATCGGCGACGGCCGGACCAGAGCGTCGTACCAGCCGAACCCGCTGATCACCGCCGACGGGAGCCCGTACGTCGGCTCGCCCGCGGCGTACAGCGGAAATCAGGCCTGGGTCGGGATGGCGCTGTGCCACCTCTACAAGTGGACCGGTCTCAGCAAGTACCTGACCGGCGCTCTCACTGCCGCCAACTGGATCCAGTCCAAGACCTGGTCGAGCGCCGGCATCCCGGGCTACACCGGCGGGCGGAACGCCGACGACCAACCGCTGACCTTCAAGGCGACCGAGCACAACATCGACATCGGCGCGTTCTTCGCGATGCTGAACCAACTGACCGGCGACGGCATCTGGTCGACCCGGTCTCAGCAGGCGTTCGCGTTCGTCCGGGCGATGTGGGACAACGCGGGCCGGATGATCTGGACCGGCACGAACCCGGACGGGGTGACGATCAACCGCGCCCCGATCCCGGCCGACGTACAGACGTGGGCCTACCTGGCCACCAAGGACGCCCGCTACAGCCAGGCCGTCGACTGGACGATCGCCCACCTCGCTGCATCCGACAACGGTTTCACCGGCATCAGCTTCAGCAACACCGACACCAGCAAGGTCTGGTTCGAAGGCACCGCCCACTTGGTTGCCGCGCTCAACCTTCGCCAGGCCGCCGGGGATCGCGCCCGGATCGACAGGTACCTGGCCGGCCTGCGTGACGCCCAGCTGCGCGCACCCAACAACGACGGCAAGGGCATCGTCGCGGCCTCCAGTGACGGCCTCGACACCGGCTTCGGCGACCTGTACTACGCCTCCCTGCACACCGGCGCGACCGCTTGGTACCTACTCGCTGCGACCGTCGCCAACCCGTTCCGGCTGTAATCGCGGCCTGCTCTCGGGTACTGCAACCTGAGGATGTCGGGCTGCCTCGCGGAGAGGCGACGCCGGACGGGTGGTGGTGCGGTTCGGTGCGATGCTCGCCCAGCCGATGTCGAACGTGCCGGACTGGCCGGGTGCGGCCGCGGAGCAGCGCGCGGTCTTTCTCCGCGGCATCGCACCCGCTGACGGTCAGGCCCCGGCGAATTGGGCGTAGAACTGCGCCGGGTCGCCGCCTAGGGACGACTTCACCATCGCGGTCCAGTCGTCGACGACCACCTCGATCGAACCGGCGGCCAGGCCGTCGAGCGCGCGGCGTACGACGTCCCGCGGGTCGACCTTGGGGCCGTCGTACCCGGCCATCATGTCGGTGTCGGCGGCGCCGAGGAGGACGCCTTCGACGAACGTGCCTTGAGCCGCGAGCTCGAGGCGTACGCCGTTGGTCATGTTCCACTCGGCTGCCTTCGCGACGGCGTACGCTCCGGCGCCCGGGAAGGAGAACCACGACAGCGCCGAGAGGACGTTGACGATGGCGCCTCCGCCGTTCGCGGCGAGCATCGGGCTGAACTCCCGGATCACGTCGAGCGTTCCCCAGAAGTGTGTGTCCAGCTCACGACGGACCTCGGCGAGGTCGCCGGTGACGAGCCCGGCGCCGGTGGTGATGCCGGCGTTGTTCACGAGCAGGCTGACATCCCCCGCGGCGGCCGCTGCCGCGACGACGGACTCGTGATCGAGAAGGTCGAGTCGCACCGGTACGACGCGGGCGTCGTCGAAGTCGAGGGTCTCGGTACGGCGGGCGCTCGCGTACACCTTGCGCGCTCCCCGTTCGAGGAGTTCGAGGACGAACTGACGGCCGATGCCGCGGTTGGCTCCGGTGACGAGGGCTATCTGATCGGTGACGTTCATTCGGCTACGCTAAAACTTGACGTTGACGTGAAGGTCAAGTCGAGGCCAGTTCCGAGGGAGGACGCATGCGGATCGGCGAGCTCGCGCGGCGAGCCGGGGTCAGCACCAGGGCGCTGCGGTACTACGAGGAGCAGGGGCTGCTCGCCTCCGAACGCACAGCCAGCGATCAGCGCGTCTACGCCGAGGCGGCTGTCGAGCGGGTCCGGCTGATCCAGCAGTTGTTCACCGCCGGCTTGCCCAGCCGGACCATCGTGCGGCTGATGCCCTCCATCGAGACCGGGGACGCTTCACCCGAGTCCTTCGAGCTGCTCGCGGCCGAACGCGACCGCATCACCACCGCGATGGCGGAACTCGCCGCCGCCCGGGACGCGCTGGATCGCATGGTCGCCATCGCGAACCACCCGACTCCCGAACACTGCCCCGCGCTGCGGGAGCCCGCCTGGGCGCCGTACGAGTCTGCCGAGGTCTAATCCTGGTAGAAGCAGCAGGTGGCGGTGGCACCCATGGTGAGATTGATGACGTAGTAGCCGCCGAGGCCGTCGTGGACCATGATCGGACCCCAGGTGAGGAGCCAGTTCTCGGAACCGTCGTCGGTGGGGAATGCTTCGGGCACAGGCTGGATGCGGCGTTGCAGGACCCATGGCTGGTGGACCGCCTCGGTGAGGCGGTCGGACCAGGTGTCGGCGTCGGTCTGCCAGCCCAGCAGAACACCTTCGCCGCCGTGGAGGGCGGCCGCTTGCGGACCAGGTCGGTCTGGTTCTCCTTGGCGTAGTCGAGAAGATCGCCGCGGACCATCCGGGTCCACGGGACCAGGCGGTCGATCGCCGCTTGCTCCTCCGGGCGGAAGCGCGAGCGGTTGGCTTCGTCGGAAAGGATCGCCAGTGCGCTCTTGCTGCCGTAGAGCTCCGCGTCGAGTGGAGTGAAGATCGCGACGTGCCCGCGCTCGCTGGCTCGCAGTACCGGCTCCAGTAGTTCCACCCGCGCCGGGCTTCAACAGATCTTCGATCGTGAACAGCCGGAAGCCGTGCTCGTCGCGGTACAGGTCGGCCCGCCCGAAGCGGCTCGGCGCGGCCCGCGTCTCCGGCTGACCGGGTCAGGCAGCGCCCGGCGTATCCGGTGTTGTCCAGCCGGGGCTCGGCCGCCGCGCGGAGTTCGCTCGGCCTCGGTCCCTGATCAGCCGCCGCCGCGAGAAGCACTCCTCCCCACCGGCCACCTTGAACGTCCCGCGCCGCGAAATAGTCAACGGGATCTGGATGGCCGTGGCCCGCAGAGTAAGCGCGCCCAACCAGCGGCCGGAAGGGCATGGCCCTGCTCTGCTCTTCTCAACTGCGCTTGGGCGGGTCATCATGGTTCGGTCGAAGCGCTTCGACATCGGCCGCCGCCCCAGACCGACGTTGTGGAGAAGCCATGGACCGCAAAGACTTGAACTTGCCTTCGGTACGTCGCCGGTCGTTGCTGGCCGCGGGTGCGGCGTTGCCGGTGTTGGCGGTGACCGCGCCTCGAGCGGCGGCGCAGACGCGGGTGGTTGTCGAACCGGCGATTGTGCAGCAGAAGATCCAGGGGTTCGGCGGGATGAACCATCCGGGCTGGATCGGTGATCTCACGGCCGAGCAGCGGGAGACGGCGTTCGGGACCGGTGCGGGGCAGCTGGGGTTCAGCGTGCTGCGTATTCCGGTGCCGGAGAACCGTGACGACTGGAGTCGCCAGGTCGCCACCGCGAGGCGTGCCAGTGAGCTTGGAGCCAAGGTGTTCGCGTCGCCGTGGAATCCGCCGGCGTCGATGGCCGAGACCTTCTCCGGAGGCAAGCGGCTCCGCTACAACTCGTACGGCGCCTATGCGCAACACCTCAACGATTTCGTCACCTACATGCGCGACAACGGAGCTGCCCTGTACGGCATCTCGGTGCAGAACGAGCCGGACTACGCGCACGACTGGACCGCGTGGACGCCGGCCGAGATGGTCAAGTTTCTGCGGGAGAACGCCGGTGCGATCAACACCCGGGTGATCGCGCCCGAGTCGTTCCAGTACCGCAAGGCCGCCTCGGACCCGATCCTGCAGGACTCGGCGGCGCTGGCGAACCTGGACATCCTCGGCGCTCACCTCTACGGCACCAAGCCCGCCGACCTCCCCTACCCGCTGTTCCGCGAGAAGGGTGGCGGCAAGGAGCTGTGGATGACGGAGGTCTACTACCCGAACAGCGATGCCGACTCGGGCGACCTCTGGCCGCAGGCGATCGATGTTGGTGAGCACATGCATCGCGCGTTGGTGGACGGCCGGTTCCAGGCATACGTGTGGTGGTACATCCGCCGCTCGTACGGACCGATGCGCGAGGACGGGCGGATCAGCAAGCGCGGCGCCACCATGGCGCACTTCGCCAAGTGGGTTCGGCCCGGCTACCTCCGGATCACCGCGAGCGCGAAACCGGAGACGAACGTCTTCATCACCGCGTTCAAGAGCGGATCCCGGATCGTGATCGTTGCCGTCAACAAGAACTCGTCGGCGGTCGACCAGCCGTTCACGATCCGGGACACCACGGCTACGACGGTCTCGACCTGGGTGACCACGGCGAGCCGCACGCTCGCCGCGGATCCGAGCATCACCATGACGAACGGCTCCTTCGACACCCAGCTACCGGCGTACAGCATCAAGACCTTCGTCGCGGGTTGATCGGTTGCCGGTGGGTCAGTGCAACGGTATGACGAACACGTGGCTCATGTCGGCCCTGTGCGTGGTGGTTCCCTCGAAGGTGTCGTTCAGGCCTCTGGCGCCGCCTTGGACCCCGCCGGTATCACCACCCTTCCAATCGACCCGGACGTACGCGTTGAACCGCGGGATACAGCCCGGGGCGGTGCTGATCGCGAAGTCGCCCTTGTTCAGCGGCACGTAGGCGTGGTGCACGTAGTACGGGTAGGTCTCCGTCCTGGAGGTGGTCTGGCTGGTCTGGCACAGGCCGCCGTCCAGCTTCCACTGGTTGATGATCAGTGTGAACTGCGCCGTGGAGGAGCCGTATTGGTCGTTCCTGCAGGGTGGTACGGAGAAGCAGATCTGGTATTGCGTCTCGCCGAAAACGCTCAGCGTCTTGTATCCGGCCGGAAGGTCGAACGTGTCCAGCGCAGGCACCCGCGCGATGGAGGTCGAGTCGACCTTCGCCAGCGAGCCGACTTCCGGGCTCTGCTGCAGCGGCTTGCCGTCCGTGGCGTTGCCGACGTTCTGGTCGGCGATCCAGATCCTCCCGCCGACCAGACGGTACGTGGCGTCGACGCCGACCATGAGCGAGTGCGACCGGACGTTCGCCGTACAGGTGACCTTGCCCGCCGTCGGGGACTGGACCAGGTACCTGGTGGCCAGGTTGACGTCGGTCCACTCCTTCGCGGGGTGGGTCCGCTCGTAGACGTTCTGGCCGATCACCGCGTTCTTGCTGGTGCCGTCAGGCAGCTTGCAGACGATCTCGTTGTCGAACAGCGAGCGCTGTGTCGCGTCGTTCGCGTGCATCACCGACAGGACCCACGCCGTCTGCCCGGCTGCCATCTCGAGGTCGACAGAGCCGACCGGTACGACGTTCTGCGGCACTGCCGGCTCGTTCTTCTCCGCGATGTGCGGCGCGAAGATCGTCTGCGGAACGAAGTCCTTCGATGTCGCGGCCTGAGCCGGTGCCGCGGCGGTCGTCGTCGAGCCGGCCACGATGGCTGCGGTCGTCAACAGGGCAAGAATTCTGCGGTTCATCTGTCTCTTCTGCGTGGTGGACCGGATCAGTCTCGGTCCGTCCAGCCCGCGGGAACAGGTACATACTGGTACAACCCCAGAGAAGTTGCGGTACCCCCGAGCCCTAGTGGAGGTCGCGGTTCGGGAGCGGAGGGACCACTCGGAGTTCGGTGCCAGTTGCCTCGTCGGGGCGGGTGATCTGGACGATGTAGGGACCTGGCTCCAGGCCTTCGATGTCGAGGAGGAGGCGGTCGCCGAGCGTGCGGGCTTCGCGGATGACCTCGCCGGTGCGGTCGATGAGGCCGATTCGGAGGTCCACGCCGGGGTCGGCGAACGCCAGTGCGGAGCCCTCGCCACGGTCTTCGCCGAGTTCGTGGAGGTAGTGTGTGACCGGGTCCTCCAGGTGGAGCGGCGGCGGGTCGCCCCACCACTTCGGGAACACGTGCAGCTCCTCCTGCCATGGTCCCGGGATGATGTGGCTGTCGGTCTCCATTCGGGTGGAGATGCGGTAGCGGGTGACCTGGCTGCCGGTCACGCGCAGGTAGCAGGTCGACTTCGGTGGCGGGTAGAGCTTCACGTGGCGGAGGTTCGTCCGGGCGTCGATGACGTTGCGGTGCTCGTCGTACAAGGTCACGTCGACCACTTGGTCGGAGTCGAACACGGCCACCGCCGGACGGCTGAAAATCTTGCGATCCGGCACGTCCAGGCGGAAGTAGTCGACGTTGACCGAGCCCTTCGTGCCACCGCCGATGTACGGCGAGTACAGCACGTCGCGGTGCAACGTCGCGTCGTACGTTCCCGGACCCCACGTGCGCGTGAAGAACGGGGTCCATTTGTTCGTCTCGAACAGCATCACCGCGGCCGACTCGAACGAGTCGTTCTTCTCGAAAATATCGCGTGGCAACGACGCCGGCCGTTGGGTCACCCGCAGGCTGTACGCCGTGATGCCGCCGCCTGTGACGCGGATCCGGTAACCGCCGGGAGGTAGCAACCCGGTCAGCGTGAGGCCGCCGGCGGTGTTCGTCCTGGTCAGGTCATCGGGACCGCGGACATCGGGATCTTCCCCCTCGACGAGAACGCCCAGTGTGCTGAGGCGTTCGTACCAGTCGACGGCCACGGTCACCGTCGAGAACCGCTCCACCCGGAACTTCCAGTAGTCGGTGTCTCCCGACTTCGACCGCGTGGTGAACGGGCCGAGCCCGGGCTGCAGCGCCCCACCTGGACCAGTCGCTATGAGCCGGCCAGCGGTTGCCGGGGTGTTGTTCGGCTCGTTGTTGTCGGGGAGCGCCGCACCGATGGCGGCGAACACTGCGGCGAAGGCGTCAAGTCCCTTGGTCACCCGGCCGGTCCCCTGCCAGCCGGTCTCGACCAGGATGCGGCGGATGTCGTGAGCGCTCAAACTCGGGTTGGCGCTGCGCATCATCGCGGCGACACCGGCCACGATCGGCGCGGCGAACGACGTACCGTTCTTGGTCGATCCGAGCGGAGCGGCTCCGTCCGGCGCGACCGGGATCGCCGTACCGGGCGCCCAGAGGTTGACCGACGAGCCGTAGTTCGAGAAGCCTGCAGCGTTGTCGGAGGCGTCGAGTGCGCCGACCGTGAGCACGCCGGGAGTTCTGGTCGCGGGCCGCACGTGATCGTCGGCGTTCGGAAGGTCGAGGGAACTGTTGCCGGCGGCAGCGATCATCACCACGCCGTTGTCCGCCGCGAACCGGAACGCCTTGTCCCACGCAGTGGTCGGGAACCAGATCTCGGCGTCGCCCCAGGTCCCGATCGACATGTTCAGTACGTCGAGGCCCCAGGCCGCGCAGATCCGCGCGGCGCGCATCAGCTGGTCGACCGAGATGTCGGTCCGGAACAGCATCGGCGTGGCGACCGTGCCGCCGCTGCCCGCTGCCCCGGCCGCGTTGTTCAGGATGCCCGCGCCCGCGCTGGCCACCGAGTTGCCGTGCCAGCCGTTCGACGGCGACATTCCACCCGCGGGCGTACCTTCGGCCATCAGGTTGAGCTGCATCACCCCGGCGCCGAGGTCCGACGCGGTCTGCCCGCCGGCGACGATCGGTGCGCCGTTGCCGTCGAGCCAGAAGCCGTTGTCCAGCACCGCAAGGACGACGAACGGGTTGCTGCGCATCCGCTGGACCGAGTCCATCAACTGCCAGGCCTCGACCATCCGGGTCCGGCCGGCGAACGCGGCGTACGCGAACGGATTCGCGCCGGCGCCCGGTATCGCACTTTCGGTTGCCGTGGACAACGGCATGGCGAACGGTTCGCCGTACAGGTTGAGCCCGATCGGCCTTCCGTCGAAGGCGAACCGGGCCGTCATCGCCGCGACCGCCGCGCCCATCTCCGAACTCACGAAGACCTCGCCGGGCCGGTCGCCGACCGCCTGTTCCAGCAGCCCGTCCTGATCGTCGACCGCGGGTACCTCGCGAAACTTCAGCCGTACAGCGACCGGGCCGCGCAATCCTTCTTCGCGCACCTGGATGCCTTCCGGCGGCTCGGGCAGCTCCCGGTCGTCGATCGGCTCCGCGCCGTACCGGCCGACGAGTTCGTCGATCAGCTCACGGTCCTCCTCGTCGACGATCACCTCGTTCGCGACGTACGGCATCGCCGTCAGATCCGCCGGGCCGAGCGCCGCGACCGATCTCCCCACCGTGCGGCTCCGCCAGTCGGCGTAATGAGCGAGAACTCCACCTTCGTCGACACGCACTCGTCCCGCCATGCCATCCCCCACGTCCCTACGGCCCCGGCTTCGGCACAGCCGAGAGCACCCCCGTGACCGAGTCTGCCCCTCGAACGGCCACCCGGCCAGACCTCAGCCCGATCCGGTTGGCACCAGGTCATACCTGGGTCAACCGGTCGGTTACACCGCGACGATCAGGTGTAGGGGTTGTCGAAGTAGGCGGTGCCGCCGCCGGCGAGCTCGCCGGCGGTGATGCCGTCGACGGAGCCGCCGGCGCCGTCGCGCTCCTGGAGCATCACCCAGACGCGGTCGATGCGCTTGGTGGTGGTGGCGGAGAAGGAGGCACGGTGGATGACGCCGTTGTCGCAGCCGTTGGTGTCGGCAACTACCGCACGGTCGGTGCGGGTTCCGTCGCGGAACTGGATGCGAAGGAAGACGTAGGCGCCTTCGCCGTCGCCCTTCGGGCCGCTGGAGGTGGCGCGGCAGTAGTCGATGACGTTCGTGTCCCGCAGCGTGATGGTGGAGGCGCCGGTGTAGCGCAGGTAGGTGGTCATCCGGGCGGCGCCGTCGTTGTCGTCGCTGGGTGCCTTGGTCGTCGACCGGTTGGCGATCAGCTCGGCGGCCTGAGCCGAGGTCGGTGCCAGGACTGCGGTCCCGAGCGCGACGGCTCCTGCGAGCGTCATCGCCCCTGCTGACCTGCCCATGGTCCTGATCATGTGCCCCTCCAAAGATCGTCGCCCGCTCACCCGTTGCGGCCGGCGCACGGGCAGAAGCTTCGCACAGGCGCAGGCCACCGAAGCTTGTCAGCCGTTGGCCGGGGCTATTCGACCGGCGTCGGCGCCGGAACGCCAAGCCCTGCTTGCCGGATGAGCTCGGAGACCAACTCCTGCGCCTGACCCATCGTGGTGTCGAGGATCTTCATCCCGGCCTCAGCCCGGCCGCTCTCCAGAGCCCACCGCGCCGCCGCCATTCCTTGCACGATCGAGTCGTTGATCTCGATCGCCTGCCGGTAGAGCAGTGCTGCGGCCTCTGCCCGCAGCCTGTCGTCCTCAGCTCGGCGCAGACGGTCCGAAGCGTCACCCAGCAGGTACCCGAGCAGCAGGAGCGGCGCTGCCCTCGAAATCCAGCCAACAGGACTCAGCGACGCGCTGGTCACGACTGCCCACACTCCGATCAGCGCGATCCCGGTCACCCCGGCGAGCACACCGGCCCGCCATCCGAAGGCGAGTGCCGCCAACGCAACCGGGAGCACGTAGAGCATGCTGGACGCGTCGGCTACCGGCCGCATCAGCAGCCGCACCAAGAGGATGGCTGCGAAGAGCACGCCGATCACCACGACCGTTCCGGTCCGGTGCCCACGGAACCAGGGCTCCCGCACGACCGCAGCCTGCCCCGTGTGCGTCGTCGTACTCATCTGCCAAGGGTGCCTGCGCGAGCCCGACGCGTACAGGGCCGAGTGGCGCTTCCGGCCGGGCCTTTCGGCCTGCGCGCTCCGGGCTGATGACGACTTGCATATTTCTTCAATTCGCTAAATGATGAAGTCACCAGGTTCTGGACGGCGGAACCTTGGCTGGGCGGAGGCCTGATGGACAGCGGAGAATTCGCCACCGATCTGCGACGCCGGGTGTTCGAGGCCCGGCAGGCGCTGGCCGAGGCCAAGGCCGACGACGACCTGTACGCCGCCGACGTGCGGCTCGGCGAGCTCGACAGCATGCTGCGGCTGGCGATGGAGCACGGGATCGAGCTCGGTGACGATGCCGACCGGGTGCTCGAGCGGTGACGGCCCCGGTTCCGCTGTATCAGGCGAAGGCGGAGTTCTTCCGGGTGCTCGGGCATCCGGTCCGGATCCGGGTGCTCGAACTTCTCCAGGACGGTCCCCGGCCGGTGCGTGATCTGCTGGCCGAGATCGGCATCGAAGCCTCGAGCCTGTCGCAGCAACTCGCCGTACTGCGCCGCTACGGGATCGTGGTGTCGCGGCGCGAGGCGTCGAGCGTGGTCTACGAGATCGCCGGTGGTGACATCGCGGAGCTGATGCGGACCGCGCGCCGCATCCTGACCGAGTTGCTGGTCGGTCAGAATGAACTGCTGGCCGAGTTGCGAGAGGCCGAGGCCGTCAACCGATGAGCACGGCCTCTGACGTCCGGCAGCGGGCGCTCGCCCTGCTCCCCGCCCGCGACGATCTTGCGGCGATGCTGCGTCGGCCGAGACGAGATCTGGTGGCCGGACTCACGGTCGCGATCGTCGCGCTTCCCCTCGCGCTGGGTTTCGGCATCTCGTCCGGGCTCGGCGCTGCGGCCGGGCTGACCACCGCGGTCATCGCTGGTGCGTTGGCTGCCGTCTTCGGCGGATCGGGCCTGCAGGTGTCGGGACCGACGGGCGCCATGACGGTGGTGCTGGTACCGATCGTGCATGCCCACGGCGCGGACGGCGTACTGGCTGTTGGTTTGCTGGCCGGTCTGATCCTCGTCGGTCTGGCGATCGCTCGCGCCGGCCGGTACATGGCCTACGTCCCCGCGTCGGTCGTGGAGGGATTCACGCTCGGCATCGCGTGCGTGATCGGGCTGCAGCAGTTGCCCTCCGCACTCGGCGTCGCCCCGGCCGACAGCGACCAGGTTGCCGTGGTCGCCGCCCGCGCTGTTGCCTCGTTCGCCGCGCACCCGCATTGGACCGCGGCCGCGATCACAGCCGGGGTGGCCGCGCTCATCCTTGTCGGCGCCAGGATCCGGCCGACCGTACCGTTCTCGATTCTGGCTGTCGTCGCGGCCACCGTTCTCGCCGACGCCGCGGGACTCGACGTGCAGCAGATCGGCGAGCTGCCGTCCGGCCTCGCGGCTCCGTCGCTGGCGTTCCTCGACCTGTCGACGCTGTGGACACTGGCCGGTCCGGCCGTCGCCGTCGCCGTACTGGCTGCGCTGGAATCCCTGCTGTCCGCAGCGGTCGCCGACGGGATGGGCGTCAACCATAAGCACGACCCCGACCGCGAACTGTTCGGCCAGGGCCTCGCCAATCTGGTCACGCCTTTGTTCGGAGGCGTGCCAGCCACGGGCGCGATCGCCCGGACCGCCGTCAACGTCCGGTCCGGAGCCGGCTCGCGGCTGGCAGCGCTCGTCCACGCCGCTCTGCTCGCGGCGATCGTCTACACGGCCGCACCTCTGGTCGGGCGGATCCCGTTGTGTGCGTTGGCGGGTGTTCTGCTGGCCACCGCCGTACGGATGATCGAGGTGGGCTCGATCCGGGCGATGGCGCGAGCCACCCGATCGGATGCGATCGTGCTCGCCCTCACTGCCATCGCAACCCTCGCGCTCGACCTGGTCAAGGCCGTGATCCTGGGACTCGTCGTCGCGGGCGCGCTCGCGCTGCGCGCCGTCGCCCGCAGTGCGCGCTTGCAGCAGGTGCCGCTCGACCACGATCTGCCGGGTGACCACACCGAGGAGGAACGGTCGCTCCTGGACGAGCACATCGTTGCCTACCGCATCGAAGGACCGTTGCTGTTCGCCGCCCATCGGTTCCTGCTGGAGCTGTCCGAGGTCGCCCACGTCTCCGTCATCATCCTTCGGATGTCAGCGGTCAGCGCGATCGATGCCAGTGGTGCTCTCGTCCTCAAGGACGCCATCGAGAAGCTCCAGCACCGCGGCATTACCGTCCTCGTCTCCGGCATCCGACCCGGCCACCACCGGCCCCTCGACGCCCTCGATGTGATCAAGCACCTGCGCGCCGAGGGCCGCGTCTTTCCCAGCACGCCCGAAGCCATCGAGTCGGCACGCGCGCACCTCCACCAGCGCGGCATCCTCCGCGACAACGACGTCCTTCAGTAGCAGTCGGCAACGCCACGCCGTCGTCAAACTGTGACGGTGTGCAGCGTCCTCGAAGTCAGGGACTTTCGGCCCTACTGCGGGCCTGGTTCAGCGCGCGATCGTAGCTGGAAGTCCACGAGAACGGAGACCGTGATGACCGCGGCGCCGCAGTTCGACCACTCCCGGCTGGAGATCCTCAGCCCGGCGGAGTGCTTGCGATTGCTTCGGTCGGTCGCGCTCGGGCGGCTCGTCTACACCCTCGGCGGACTGCCGGCGGTGCGGCTGGTCAACTTCGCACTCGCCGACGACACCATCGTCTTCAGTACCGGCCGAGGCGAAAAGTTCTCCGCTGCTGAGCGCGGTGACGTGGTGGCCTTCGAGGCCGACGACGTCGACAGCGAACTGCACACCGGCTGGACCGTGACGGCGATCGGGCATCTGTCCGTCGTCAGCGCCGACGAGGCCACGGATCTCCGCCGTACCGTGCCGATTCATTCGTGGCTGCCGATGGACGAGCCCAGTCTCGTCCGGCTCGGCGTCGAATCGCTGCACGGCCGACGCCTGCTGCCATGGGCCCAGCGACCTAGGACACGGATGCATCACGGTGTGCCGGCAGTTGGGCGCGGTCTACTGGGCGGCTGACGTCGGTGGTGTGGACGAGGGCTCGGGTGGCCAGCAGGCTGTGGACTTCTTCTGGGGTTACCCGGAGGGCGTCGGAGGCCTGGGCCAGGGTGAGCCAGTTGTCGCGGCGGGCCTTGAGGGTCTCGACGTCGCTGCGGCGGAGCGGGAGCGAACCGCCGTACCAGGTGAGCAGGTGGCAGGCCGTGAAGCGGTGGACCGCGGTGGTCGACTCGCCGAGGATCGTGGCGGCCTCGGCCACGGTGATTCGCGACGGGGACTTCGCCCAGGCCAGGACATCCGACAGCCGCAACAGCCGAGTGGACAGCTGGCCGTCGGGGCGGTCGTTGCGGGGCAGGGCGCCGGACCGCATCAGCCCGCGTACGGCGGCCGCCGTGAGACCGAGGACCGTGGCTGCTTGCCTGATGTCGATCAGCGGGTCGGGAGCGAGCAACGGCTCGCCGAGCAGGTCTTCGAGGCGGATTCGTTCGAGAGCTGACAAACCGGTCATGGAGACCCCCTGGTGACGCTGCTACGTCGTCGGATGCGTGGGGAACTCAGTCTCGACGCTCGTTCGCAGCGTCCACCAGGGTCTTTCGTCCCTAGTACGACGGCCTTCTCCCGCCTATTCTCGAAGCAGGGGGCGGGTTGCCGGCGTTCGCCGGTGGGGAGGATGGTTCCGTGTCCTAACGGGGTTCTCCCGGGGGATCTGATGACATGGGTGCTCGACCTGGGCGTTGGTACACGGACCAAGGCCATCGCGCGTGCGATCTGCCGGGCGCGCGCCGACATGCGACTCGTCACGGCGCCGCAGCCCGAGCTCACCGGCGTCATCGTGTGCTCGGCCTCCTCGTCGGCACTCGAGCAGACGCTGGTCGCGGCGGCGTCGGCCAACGCGCATGTGATCGTCGTGTCCGAAGCAGACCATCGCCTCGAAGCCTGGTCGCTGCTGGCGCACGGTGCGACGGATCTGATGATCTGGCACGACGACCCGCGACCGATCATGGCTCGTCTCGCACGACTCGTCGAGGTGGAGAACGTCGTCGAGTCGGCACCTGTCGCCGACATGATCCGGGGCACCAGCCCGGCGCTGCGGCGGGCGCTGCGAGACCTCGTCACGGCCGCCAGATTCGGCACGGGTCCGATCCTGATCACCGGTGAGACCGGCACCGGGAAGGAACTCGCCGCGAGAGTCGCGCATGCTGTCAGTGCCGCCGGCCGATCGGGTCACCTCGTGGTCGTCGACTGTACGACGATTGTCCCGAACCTGTCGGGGTCGGAACTGTTCGGCCACGAGCGTGGCGCGTTCACGGGCGCTGTGAGCGTGCGGACCGGGGCCTGCGCCGCTGCCAACGGCGGAACGCTCATGCTCGACGAAGTCGGCGAGCTGCCCCTGGAACTGCAACCCGAACTGCTGCGGGTCGTCCAGGAAGGCATGTACAAACGCGTCGGCGCCGACACCTGGCAGCGCACCAGATTCCGGTTGATCTGCGCGACGAACCGCGTCCTCGAGGACGACGTCACGGCCGGCCGGTTCCGGGCCGACCTCTACTACCGGATCGCCGCGTACGTCGTACGGCTGCCGCCGCTGCGGGACCGGCCCGGCGACCTGATCCCGTTGTTCCGCAGCTTCCTGTCCGAGGCGCAAGGAGATGCCGAGCCGGCCGAGGTCACTCCCGAAGTGGAGGCGGCTCTGCGGCGTCGCACCTACCCCGGCAATCTGCGTGATCTCCGGCAGCTCGCACATCGAGTGGCATCCCGGCACGTCGGTCCGGGCCCGGTCACTCCCGGAGATCTCCCGCCCGACGACCGGCCGCTGCTGCCGGCGGACGGTACAACCGATGACTCGGCGCCGACGCTGATGGACGCGATCAGGCACGAGCTGCGGCAAGGCAGGACGCTCCGGGAAGTGCGCGACCTCGTGGCCGATCTCGCCGTGACCGCGGCAGTCGAGGATTCCGGCGGTAGCATCCGCGCCGCGGCGCAACGGCTGGGCGTCACCGATCGCGCGTTGCAGCTTCGGCGGGCCAAGGGCCGCACCACCGCGGACGATTCCTAAGCAGCCATCGCCTCCAGCTCGGCGGCCAGTTCGGCGTACAAGGGGTCGCGAAGTTCGTTGGCCAGCTCGCGATAGAAGTCGGCGAGTTCGGTGTACATGAGGTCGGGAGCGTGTCCGGGTCCGCCCAGCGGCGTCCAGGTCTTCTTCGGCGTCTTCAGCGTCACGATGTTCATGACCTGCCGCTGCACGACCGGCTCGACGGCCCAGCCGAACGCCGGCGCATGGTCGACCGGAGGGTGCTCGAGCTTGTCCGGCAGCGGCGCCAGACCGAGGTAGTGCCACTGGGCCGGGCGGCTGTACTGCAGCACGGTGGGAGTCGGCGTGACCGTCAGATCCACGAGTACGGCGTAGATCCGCACGAACCGCGCCTTGCCCTTCTTGACCGGCGCGGCCCCGGGACCGACGCCGAGGTAGGTCGCCAGCACACCACAGGTGAGGTTGGCCTTCTTCAGCCGGCGCGCGAGCTGCGTCAGGCCGGACCGGATCCCGCTTCGGGTGTGTGGCTTGATCTCCACGAAGCCTGGCTTGTCCAGCACCAGCTTGGCATGGGCCTGCCCGCGAGGCGGCGCAGCTGGGACGAGATCCGTCGCCCAGTTCCGTGCCTCGGATTCCGCTGTCGCGATACTCATCGTGATGACCTCCGGGTTCGGCTTGGCAGTGAACGAAACGCGCGGCGAGCGGTCCGGGTCAGGCGGAGCAGATTCCCGCCGAGAATCAGAGCGGCGTCCGGGACCGCGAGGTGCAGGGCCTTGATCTTGCTCAGCTCGACCGCCGGATGCAGGAACGGGCCGTCGGATCCGAACAGCACCTTGCCCGGTCCGGCGCGGGCAACGGCATCGGCCAGTACGTCGAAGTACCGCACGCCGGCCGTGTCCGTGAAGAGATTCGGCAACCGGACAAGCTGATCGACGAACGCGATCTGCGCCTTCCAGTCGTCCGCGAACGACGACAGGTGCGGAATGATCCACGCGACCTCCGGATAGGCGGTCGCGGCCATCTCCACCGTCGCCGTGTCTCCGGCGGGGTCGTACAGGATCGGGAGGTTCCGGCGACGTGCGGTCTCGGCGATCTCCCGGGTGATCCGCCCGTCCCGCCAGTGCACCTTGATACCGCAAGCGCCCCACCCTCGCGCCTCGTCGACGAGGTCGGCGATCCGGCCCCGATCGGCGACCGGGTTGACGAAGGCGAAGCCGAAGTACCGCGATGGTTCGGCCTGCACCATCCGGCCGACCGCACGGTTCGCCAGCGAGTAGTCCGAGGTGAGCGGCGCCAGCAACACTGTCCGGTCGATCCCGGCCTCCCGCGCTCGCTTGCGATAGCTGTCGAGCGAGGCGTTGGTGTCCCAGGGCCCGGTGAGCCCGTCGCCCAGACCGGCGTGACAGTGCGCGTCGATGATCAGCGGGCGTCTCATGCCGCACCCCGCCGGCCGGCGAGCCCTCGCAACGCCGCGGTGAGCCGATCGAGATCGCCGTACGAGTGATCGGTGCGCACGAGAACAGTCAGCATCAGGCCACCACGGCACCGCGACGGCTGCAGTACGGCGTGGATGCCGTGAGACCGAAGGTGGGTCCACCACCTGGTCGCGGTCGGTGCCGGCACCCTGATGCTGACGACCGGAAACGGCAGACCGTTCACGGCCAGATCGAGCTCGGCCAAGTGATCGCGCAACCGGAGTACGTTCGCCCGCAGCCGGGAACGTCGGGCACGGTTGCCGGCCGGATCGCGCAGAGCCATGGTCGCGGCCGCGAGATCCGCCGCTGACGGTGGGCTGCTGTGCACGCGGTGCCCGCCCTCCACCGCGAGCCGCCCGATCGGCGTCCGGTCCCCCGTCGTCATGGCCAGCGGTGCGCCGTACGCCTTGGCCAGCGAAGCGACCCAGACAATCCCTGCGGGATCCAGCCCGAACCACGCCGATGTCCCGGCCCCATCACCGAACGGGTCGCCCTCCATCCTGTTCCCCAGTACGCCGTACGCCAGCGAGTCGTCGACGATCAGCGCACCGCCCGTCTCGGCGGCAAGTCGTTGCAACTGCGGTAGCGGAGCCGGCCGATTGCAGCCCGGACACCACCCGTCGGTCAGCACGAACAACCGACGACCCGGCTCGGCTGCGATCGAGTCCGGGCGGTGGTGCGGATAGCTGCGAAGCACCGCTCCGTTGGCTGCTGCCCGCAGCGCGGCCCACCGCGCGATCGGATAGGCCGAGGCGTCGATCGCGACGACGTCTCGGCGTTGCGGAAACATCCCCATCACATCCATCAGTGCGTGCATGGCCGAGCGGCCGACCACACCGGCTTGCGCACCCTGCGCGGCTGCGACGGTCTCCGCGATGCGGTGCGCGGAGGTCGTCGTACCGAGGACTGCGGGGACGCCGGTCGTGAGCGAGCCCCAGGACGGCAGCGAGTCGCTGCCGTGATGCAGGCCCAGGAACAGCGACGACGTGAAGTCGACGGCATGACCGGTCACGCCCGACGGACCTGGCGGCCGCGGCGAGCCAGCAGTACCGAGGGCATGGTCGCGTCGACCGTCGTCGCCAGATCGACTCCGGTGACCGTGCGGTAGGCGTGGATGTAGCGCTGGATCTCGTTGCGCCACGTCAACGCCCAGTTGGACGCGTCCTCACGGGTGCGGCTCGACTCGTTCCAGCGGCCGTGCCGGATGGACAACAGGATCTGCTCACCGTGGACGGCCAGCTCGAAGAAGTGCGTGATGCTCGCCTCGGGCCAGCCCTGGATGTTCTTCATCGTGTCGACCCGATCCATCCAGTCCTCCTCGTACGGGACCATCGTCGGCCCGCCGAGGAACTCCCGCATCTCCGGCTGCGCGAGGATCCACTGCATGGTCAGCATCTCCGCGCGGGCCACCAGCGGAAGGTCCGCGAACTGGTTGTGCGCGCCATGGGCGAGGACGAGATGGACCTCGCGCAAGCTGCTCAGCAACGGGAACGCGTCGGCGTCGACGGTCTTGTCGTCACGTTCCTTGAAGAACTCGTGAGCCGCGTGCAGCAGCGCGTGGAAGCCCTCGAGGAACTGCGTTCGCCGATCCACCATCGTGTGCGACGGCGGTACTGCCCGGCCGACCAGCGGCAGCCCGTACTGCACCATGTACTCCGCCGCGCGCCGGCGCACCGTCAGCCGACTCTGCTCGTCCTCGGTGAAGCCCCACAGCAGGTTGCGCAGCGGCAACAACGGATTCAGGTCGAAGCGCGCCAAGGCGTCGTACCGGGGACCGATCCGGCGGTTCTGGAACCGGGCCAGGATGTGGTTCATCGTCTGCACGAGGCCGCCCTCCTCGTGCCAGTAGTTCCAGATCAGCTCGACGAACGGGACGTTCGGCAGCGGGAACTGTGCCGCCGTCGCGGCGGTACCGGCGCGGCCGATCACAGGACCGCTGCGGACCGGTACGTCGGCTGCGAAGCGCAGGAACGGCTGAGCCAGATCGTCGCGCTCGCTGCTGACGTAAGAACGCGCGAGACCGCCGGTGACGGTGCTCTCCGAGATCTCGTGCTTCAGCAGCCGCTTCCGCTCGATCGCGCGCAGCGGATCGGCGGCGGCCTCGACGAAGGTCTCGGCGGCCCGGAACAGCCGGCGGTACGCATCGGTCCCGAACCACTCCGGCCCGGACAGACCGGTGAGCTTGGGCTGGACGAACTCGTGGAACTCCTCGAACCGCAACTGCTGAGTGAGTTCGCGGATGAAGCTCCAGAGCACCTCGTCCTCGCTCTGCGGCGGATCCCCGGCCACCAGCGCGACGGTCTGGGTCGGCACCTGCGGCACCGCAGCAGCCAGTACGCCGATGGAAACGGTCGCGACCTCCACATCGGTCTGATGGAGTTTGGGGGTGGCCGTCTTGACGGCGGTGAGCGTCTTGGCGCCCTCGGTCAGGAAGCGGATCTCAGGCTCGAAGTCGTTGCCCAGCTCCATCTTCTGCTCGATCTCATGACTGGTGCCGCCGAACGGCTCCTCGCCGGACGACAGGCCGGTGAACGTGAACCGGTACCTGCCGGTCGGGTCGATGTCGTCGAGCAAGATCCTCAGCACGGCCACCTGGCCGGCCCGGATCGGATCCGGTGTCCACGAAACTTGCACGGTCGTGTCCTTTCGATTGGTCCTACGACGCCCGCCGTACGGACGCTGCGTGGTTGGGGTGAGAGCGCTGGACGACGTCGAGACTGCTGCGGACCGCCCACGCCTTGAGCAGGGCCGACAGCACGCGGCTCTCGGCTTCCGGGCTGATCAGGTCGGCGATCTTCGCCTGGCCGATGACCGCGAAGACCAGCGTCGGCGGTTGCCGCGCCATCACCGCGAGATCACCGCGCCAGTCGTGGTGCAGCCGGAGCAGCCGGGCCGGCCGGCGTTCCTGATCCGGCCAGATGTCACCGAGCCGCTGACCTTGCAGGGCCGGCGAGCGGTGGGTCAGCAGAAGCTGGACGAAGTCCGGGATCGAGGCCTCGAGCCGCTCCAGTTCGGTACGCCGCTCAGCCGGCAACTCGCCGGTCGGATAGAGCTGCTTCCAGGTCTGCCGCATCGCTGCCCACTGCGGGGCGGGATAGATGGCCTCGCCGATGGCCGCACTGAGCAGAACCCGTAGATAGGGAACCGGATGCGGATCACCGCCGGACGGACGGAAGACGAAGAAGGACGGCAGGCTGACGACCGCGAGCAGGCCGACGGTCGAGGTGATTCCGAGCTTCCCGACCGACCAGCAGTCCGCGACGATCTCGCTGATCCAGTGGTTCCAGGTCGGCCAGCACCCCTTCGGGTCCTGACGCGCCGCCCGGACCAGGTCGGCCCGGAGCGACTCCACCAACTTCAGTTGGGCGGCGCCCTGATGCCCCACCTCGTGGACGAGCGAGCTGGCGATACCGCTGCCGACCATTCGTTCCCGGGGTACGCGGATGATCGCGACCGGGTTCGACGCACCGCCGGGCAACCGCGTGCGGGCCCGTCGGATCGCCGCACCCGGACCTCTCGCGAGATAGCAGACGGCCGGGTCCGGCTCGTAGCCGTCCAGGTCGAGTCGCAGCGCGTCGCGGGCCAGCGTGTCGAGACCCGAGAGCCAGACACCCGTCTCGTGCTCGCTGCGTTGGGTGATCACCTCGGTGAACAGGTCGAACTGGGACAGCACGTCGTTGAAGCCCAGCCGGATCAGGACGAAGCGGCGCTGCTGCTCCGCCGCACCCGCACCGCTCCCCCGCCCGTGGAGCCAGTCGAGATAGGCCCGAACCTTCTCCCGCAGCCGGGTGCGGCCGGCGTGCAGGAAGCGCTCGATCGCCAGCTGCGCCTCGTACGGCAGGGCGGCGGCGAGCACCATCGTCTCGTGCAGAGCGAACGGCCGTACCTGGTCCAGACGGGCCAGTAGCCCGCGCGCCTCGTGTTCGAGCAGGCGGGTCGCCAGTTCTCCGGGGGCGGCCATCAGATGCTCTCAGGCACCCAGCAGGACAATGCGGTTACCGCGCCGGACCCACCGGCCGGACGTCGCCCGTGAGCTGCCGGAAGCACTGCTGGGCTGCCGGGTCTGCATTCCGCCCGCTTCCGACTCGCCGGATTCGTAGTCGTCTCCGTGCCACCATTGGTCGGGTTCGTCGCCGTAGTCGCCTCCCGAGTAGTCGCCACCGCCGTACCAGGGCACGGGCTCGGCGTACTGGAACGGACGCCGGGACCGGCCACTCGACCGGCGCCGCGACCGCCAGGGCGACATGCCCTGATCGGACGTGAGCAGGCTGGGGGCATAGCGCCTCGCGGCGCTGATGCCGGCGGCCCGGACAACTGCCCTGGTCGGCACGTTGCGCGGTGCCCGCGAGGCATTGGCGTACGCGCCGCGCGCGAAGCGGACATAGCGGCTCGCCGCCTCCCACTCGGCCTCGACCTCGCCCATCGCTTCGGCTTCCTGCGCCTCGAGCAGGCCACCCGCCATCGAGCCCAGCTTGGCGCCGATCGCGGTGCCCGCACCGGGCAGGACCAGCGAACCGAGGGCGCCACCGACAGCGGGCAAGGCGGTCTTGGCGACATTCTTCAGTACGCCGCCGAGCGCCTTGCCGATCGGCGACTTGATGAACGCCGACGCCCCTTTCATCACACTGCTGGCCAGCTTGCCGAGGAACTGGTCGAGCTCCGCCTCGGTGGTGATCTCCATCAGTTCCTGGACGAGCTCCGCCTCCATCGCCTCGGCTTCGCTCTCCTGGCTCTCGCCCGCTTCCCACTCGGACTCGGCCTCGCCGGAGTACTCGTAGCTCTCCCCCGGGATCTCAAACGCCGTCTCGTACATGCCGGTTTCCTTCCGTTGTCGGCTGTCTCATGCGTCGAACACGATGATTCGATTGCCACGCCGGACCCAGCGGCCCTCCCTGCCGTGGCCGTGGCCCGCTGGTCCCGGGGGCCGGATCAGCCCGGGAAGGTGTCGCTGCGCGGCCGCGGCGGCGGCCTGCTGGGCGACCTGACCGAGCGGCTGACCAGGGGCCGCTTCGGCTACCCGGTCGGCGGTCTCGTCGGCGAATCGGACGAAGGCCCGAGCGACCTCGTACTCCTCGTCCTCCGCGGACAGACCTTCCGTCTGCAGCCCGAGCTTGCCGACCGCCTGTCCCAGGTGCGGCAGAGCCTGCTTCGCGACCGATTTCAGTACGCCGCCAACCGCCTTGCCGGCATCGGATCCGGCGAAGCCGCGGGCCGCGGTGAGTGCGCCGCTGAGCAACTTGCCGAGGAACCGGTCGAGCTCCGCCTCGGTCGTGATCTCCAGCAGTTCCGAGGCCAGCGCCAGTTCACGTTCCGGTGGCTGCCCGAACTCCTGGTACTCGTCGTGCTCGCCTTCGCCGAAGGCTTCGGACTCGAACAGCGCCCGGTCGATGTCGTGCATGGAGGTCTCCTTCTCCGCGTGGACTCACCTCACCTACTGCACAATTCGTGCCAACTCCGTGGAGCGCAGGCAGGCGGGAGCAACCGAAGCGCCCTTCGTTCCGGCGCCCGGCCAACTCCGCGCGGGCGAAGTCAGCTTCGGCGCAGTCCACCAGCGGCGATGCCCAGCTCGGCCCGGTACTTCGCAACCGTCCGGCGAGCGACGACGTGCCCGCCGTCTGCGAGTGCTCGACACAGCTGGGCATCGCTGAACCGGCCAGTGGTTGCCAACTCCACGAGCCGGGCCTTGATCGCCACGGCACCACCGAGCAGATCCGCGAGTGCGATCAGCTTGCCGTCGGGACGCCGTACCGTCTTGCCGGTAACGCAGCGGCTGACCGTCGACGGATGCAGCCCCAGCTCGTGCGCGACGGCAGTCCGGGTGAGCGGGACATGCGCCGCCACACCTCGCTCGAAATAGCCGGTCTGACGATTGACCAGGTACGTCGCCACCCGCCGGAGCACGCCGCTTCGGATATCGATCTGGCGCAGCAGACCCTGAGCGGCTCGTTCGTGGTCGGCAAGCCAATCCGACGCGGCCGCATCTGCGCGCACCGCGGGCTGCACATCGGCCACGCGCAAACCGAACCAGGCGCTGTCCGGAACCTCGACCGCGAGACCGCCCGCCAGCGTGCGATCGACGAATACGTCCGGGAATCCAGCCGGCTCGGGCGATCGCTCGGCAACCTCGACACCGACCATCGGCCGCAATCGAGTGCGCACCAGCCGAAACCCTGCGCGCACCGCCTCCGGTGAGATCCGCAAAGCCTGTACGACGGCCGCCACGTCATCGCCGGCGACGGCCTGCAGATGATTCCTGACCAACTCGACGAACCATGACTCGGCGTCGCCAGTCGCCACGAGTTCGCGAGCCTGCACGAGCAACAGGTCGCCAACCGAGGTTTCCGCGACTCCAACCGGACCGGCCACCTTGATCGCCCGAATCGCCTCGGCCACCAGGCTGGGAGCGAGATTGTGCAGCACCGCAAGGCGTTCTGGCTCGGCATCGAGCAGGCCACGGCCGGTCAGGTGCGCGATGACGATCGGCAACGCAGTGCGGCAGTCCGACCTGACCTCGCAGGCGGCTGCCGCCTCCAACGTGTCGAACGGCATGACCGCTGGATCAGGAACGTCGTACCGGAGCAGGCCTGCGCACCGCGGACACCTGCTCGTGCTGCGATAGCAACCGCAGCTCGGGCAGGGCGACGCCGGCGATCGCTCCAGCATCGGATTGTCGATGAGCGCGCGCTCGACGGCACTGGTGAGGGCCTCGTGGCCGAGCGGCACCAACCGCAGAGCCTGCAGCAATCCCGGCACAGCGCGCAGCTCGGCCCGAGTACGAAATTCCAGCCCCACCGCCGGCGACCCCACCTTGCAACAGTAGGTACCGCCCACCTCTGAGACGAGGGGCTGAGGTCTTCAGACGACGTTCAGTGCTTTCAGCAGCATGGGGAGCGAGGTGTGGAGTTCGCGTTGCCAGTAGGGCCAGGCGTGGGTGCCGGGGCCGTAGAAGTTGGTGGTGAGGTGTTTGGCGCCGGCTTGGGTGAGGGCTGCGGCCAGCGCGTGGTTCTGGCGGTTGAAGTCGGCTTCGAGGGCGTCGGTCTTGCCGGGTGAGTCGAAGGGGCCGGCGGTGCCGTCGCCGCAGGCGAGGTAGACGGGGAGCGACTTGAGTCTGTGCGCCAGGTAGTAGGGGTCGTGCGCTTCCCAGATGTCTCGCTGCGCCACGGGGTCACCCCAGACGCGGAGCGGGTCGCCTCCCTGGCCGCCGAAGAAGCCCATGATGCGGTTGACCGACTCGCTGTTCAGTAGCGGGTGGGCCGATCCGGAGTACGCCGCCGCTGCGCGGAACATGCCGGGGTGGCGGGCGGCGTACAGGAGTGCGCCTTGGCCGCCCATCGACAGGCCGGCTACAACGCGGTTGCTGCTGGCACCCCAGCCGCGCTCGAGCAGTTGGCGTAGTTCGACGGTGTGGAAGGTTTCCCAGGCGGGATCGCCGCCCGCGCCGTGGTTCCACCAGTTGCTGTACCAGCCGTTCCAACCGGCCTCGGGCATCACGACGAGCACCTTGCGAAGGCTCTCGATCTTCGCGATGTCCGTGCCCGACCAAGCCGTGTAGTCGCCGCAGCAACCGGCGAGCAGCCAGAAGGTCGGCCAGTGCTGACGGCGGTCCGCCGGGTTCCACCCGTCCGGTGTCAGCAGCCGCACCTTGACCACGCGATTGCCCAGTGCGGGCGACCGGACCGAGAGATCCGTCAGCCGCTCCCCCACCGCGGTGACCCCGACAACCTCGGCACGGCCGGACACCGCCTGCGCAACCGGTACGGCGTACTCGGTGGTGGCGGTTGCCGGAGCGAGCGGCAGCCAGAGAAGCAGGGCGAGAGCGAGTCCTAACCGTCTGATCCACGACCGTGCCATCGGGTTTCACCTCTCAGGGGCGGGGAGAGCGAATAAAACCAACGCTGTTCATTAAACAGGCCGCCGGCGGATCTCACCACTCCCCCGCTGCACCAGCGTCGGCTCGAGTACGACGTGCTTCGGCGGCGCGGTGTCGCCGGCGAGACGAGTGAGCAGGAGCCGACCCACCTCGGCGCCGATGCGCTGGACGTCCTGCCTGATGACCGTCAGGGCAGGCTCCACCAGGTCCGCCATCGGGAAGTCGTCGAAGCCGACCAGCGCGACCTGATGCGAGAGACCTGCCGACCGGAGCGCCCGTACGGCGCCGATCGTCAGGATGTTGCGTCCGGTCACGAAGGCGGTGGGCGGATCGGGCAGGGCCAGGAGCCGGGTGACGACCTGAGTCGCCTCGAGCTCGCCGCGGACGCTGGGAACGAGGAGTGCCGGGTCGCCGGGAAGCCCCGCAGCATGGAGAGCCGCCCGATACCCGGCGATGCGTTCATGAGCGGTCTCGATCTCTTCGAGGTCACTGAGCATGGCGATCCGGCGATGCCCACCGGAGATCAGGTGCTCGGTGGCAAGCCCGGCGCCGCGGCGGTTGTCGACGGTCACCGAGTCGCAGTCGACACCATGCGGGCGACGGTCGACGAAGACGATCGGCAGGCCGGCGCGCTGCTCGCTGACGAGATATTCATGGCGGTTCGAGGCCGGCATCAGCACCAGCCCGTCGGCGCGGCGGGCAACCAGGTCGGCGACGATGCCACGCTCGCGATCCGGCTCTTCGTCGAGACTTGCCGCGAGTACGGACAGACCCGCCGAGCGCAGCGAGTCCTCCAGAGCCCGCAACAAGCCGGCCGAGAAACTGTTGCCGACATCCTGGAGCAGCGCACCGACGATGCCAGAGCGAGAGTCTTTGCGGCGCAACGTGCTGGCGCCGAGGTTGTGCCGGTAGTCGAGCCGCTGCGCGGCCTGCAGGACACGCTCGCGCACTTCGGTCGAGGCGCCCGGCTCCCCGTTCACCACCCTCGACACCGTTTTCGCGCTGACCCCGGCCAGCAGCGCCACGTCCTTCATGGTGGCCCTGGCCGGCCGCTCACGGTCCCCGGAGCCGGGCTGCGTCAACGTTGTCGTCACGATCGCAGTATTTCCGATCGACCTCTTGACCACAAGGCCCGCACAGTGATCCTCTGTTCTACGTCAACGTTGACGTAAGGATATTTTCTCCGCTGCCCCGGGAGGGCACTCATGCGTTTCAGCACTCGCGCGGCACGCCTCGGCGTCGCCTGCGCCGCACTGACCGGACTGCTGGCCCTCGCGGCCTGCGGTGGCTCCGACGGCGGCACTGCCTCGTCGACCGACAAGATCGGCGTCTCGCTGATCACCAAGGACTCCAGCAACCCCTTCTTCGTCGCGATGCAGAAGGGCGCCAAGGAGGAGGCCGCCAAGAACAACGTCGACCTCACCGTCGCGTCCGGCAAGGCGGACGGTGACGAGCAGGGGCAGGTCCAGGCGATCGAGAACGCGATCGCGCAGGGCCAGAAGGGCATCCTGATCACCCCGAACGGCCCGGGCGTCAACAGCGCGATCAAGAAGGCGCGCGACGCCGGCATGTTCGTGATCGCCCTCGACACGCCGCCGGACCCGGCCGACACCGTCGACATCACCTACGCCACCGACAACTTCGAGGCGGGCAAGCTGATCGGTCAGTGGACCGCGAAGCAGCTGGGCGGCAAGCCGGCCACGATCGCGCTGCTCGACCTGTTCAACGACAAGGTCGTCTCGGTGGACTACAACCGCGACCAGGGCTTCCTCACCGGCCTCGGCGTCGACACCAAGGACGCCAAGAAGAACGGTGACGAGGAGAAGACCGGCTCGTACGGCGGCGGCTCGTACACGATCGTCTGCAACGAGCCGACCCAGGGCGCGGAAGACGGCGGCCGCTCCGCGATGGAGAACTGCCTGACCAAGAACTCCAACATCAACGTCGTCTACACGATCAACGAGCCGGCCGCGGTCGGCGCCTACAACGCACTCAAGGCGGCCGGCAAGACCGATGGGGTCCTGGTGGTCTCCGTCGACGGCGGCTGCGCCGGGGTGAAGTCGGTCAAGGACGGCGTCATCGGCGCGACCTCGCAGCAGTACCCGTTGAAGATGGCGGCACTCGGCGTCGAGTCGATCGCCAAGATCGCCCGTGGCGGCGAGAAGCCGAAGAACAGCGACGGCCTCGACTTCTTCAACACCGGCGTCGCCCTCGTCACCGACAAGGCCGCTGAGGGAGTCACCAGCATCGACACCACCAAAGCCACTTCACTGTGCTGGGGATGAGATGACCGCACAAACCACCAGTCCAGGCGCGGCCGCCAAGGAGCTGGCGCGCCGCGAACACACCCTGAGCCAGCGGATCCAGCATCTGCTGCACCAGCATCCCGCGCTCAGTCCAGCCATCATCCTGCTGCTCACCGTGGTGTGCTTCACCATCGTGAACAGCCGCTTCTCCAACCCGGCGGCGCTGTCGCTGCTGGTTCAGCAAACCGCTGTCATCGCGGCCCTCGCGGTCGGCCAGACGTTGATCATCCTGACCGCCGGCATCGACCTGTCGGTCGGTGCGATCACGATCCTGTCCACGATGGTGATGGCGACCCTGGCCGCCGAGAACGGCTGGCCGGCCGGCCTCGCACTGATCGCGGGCGTCGTCCTCGGGCTCGCCGCCGGCGTACTGAACGGGCTCCTCGTGACGCGGATCGGCCTACCGCCGTTCATCGTCACGCTCGGCACGCTCAGCATCTTCACCGCGATCGCCCTGCTCTACTCGGGCGGTCAGAGCATTCAGAACAACCGCCTGCCCGACCTGCTCAACTGGACCGGCGAGGGTTTCGCGATCGGGCGGTTCCGGGTCACGACCGGCGTACTGATCGTCATCGCCCTGTACGTCGTGGTCGGGTTCGCGCTCAGCCAGACCTCCTGGGGCCGGCACGTGTACGCCGTCGGCGACGACCCGGAGGCCGCACGACTCAGCGGTGTCCGGTCCAGACGAGTCCTGTTCAGCGTGTACGCCGTGGCCGGGCTCATCTACGGAATCGCCGGTTGGGCCCTGATCGGCCGCGCCGGTGCGGCCAGCCCGAACGCCATCGTCGATGCCAACCTGGACAGCATCACCGCGGTCGTCATCGGCGGCACCAGCCTCTTCGGTGGTCGCGGCGGTCTGCTGGGCACGCTGCTCGGTGCCCTGATCGTCCAGGCATTCACCGTCGGACTGTCGCTCGCCGGCGTTGACGCGCAGTACCGGCTCCTGGCGGTCGGCGTACTGGTCATCGTCGCGGTCTCGGTCGACCAATGGATCCGAAAGGTGCGCTCATGACTCTACGATTTGCCACGCTCCGCGCGGCGGGTCCTGAGGCCTGGTTCCCTTTCTTCCCTCGTCTCTCCAGTCGCTGCGCTCCCTCCGTTCCTCAGTCCAGAAAGGGGGCCTCATGACCGCTACAGTCGACAGTGCCGAAGCAACCAACCTCCGCGTGCCGATCCTCTCCGCCCGTGGCCTGGTCAAGACCTTCGGCCGGGTGGTCGGGCTCGACGGCGTCGACCTCGACCTGTACGCCGGGGAGGTGCTCGCGGTCATCGGCGACAACGGCGCCGGCAAGTCCACCCTGATCAAGTGCCTCACCGGCGCGCACATCCCGGACGCCGGGCAGCTAACCCTGCAAGGGAATCCGGTCTCGTTCCGCGGTCCACAGGACGCCCGGGCCGCGGGCATCGAGACCGTCTACCAAACCCTCGCGGTCGCGCCCGCCCTCGACATCGCCAGCAACCTGTACCTCGGTCGCGAGGAACGCCGGCGCGGTCCCCTCGGGTCGATCTTCCGGATGCTCGACCACCGCGGTATGCGCGAGCGAGCCACGGCGGCCGTGCGTGATCTGGGCATTCAGACAATCCAGAACATGCAGCAGACAGTCGAGACCCTGTCCGGTGGTCAACGGCAAGCCGTCGCCGTCGCTCGCGCAGCGGCCTTCGGCAGCAAGGTCGTCGTACTGGACGAGCCGACGGCCGCACTCGGTGTCAAGGAATCGAACCAGGTCCTCGAGCTGATCAAGGGCCTGCGCGAACGCGGGCTGCCGGTCATCCTGATCAGCCACAACATGCCGCACGTCTGGGAAGTTGCCGACCGCATCCATATCCAGCGCCTCGGCCGGTGCGCCGGCGTCATCACTCCCCAGTCGCACAGCATGAGCGACGGCGTCGCCATCATGACCGGCGCGACGACGCTCAGCTGATCGGCCGTAGCCAGGTCGGCGGTTCCGGGAACGGCCGGCCTAGCGCGATCAGTCTGAAGGCTTCCAGTTCACGAAGGTGAGCGGCGTGGAGCAGCGGTGTGATCGCGGCTCTGACGGCGGCGTTGCAGAGGCCTACGCCGGCCTCGTAGACCGGGTGGTCGTCCGGGGCCGGCGCATCGGGAGCGATGCCGAACTGGGCGCAGAGCGTTCGCGCGGAGGTCCGGGCGAACGACCGCACGGTGGCCTGCAGGGGTTCGTTGAGCAGCTCTTCGAGATCCCACAGGTCGCCGCGATCCGGGCCTCGCCCGCACGACAGCCTGTCGACGACGTTGCGCAGGGATTCGCGACGCCAGGCAAAGGTGGCGTGGTCGAGGGCGAAGAGTCCGGACTCGACGAGAGCTTCCACGGCCGGCCCGGCATCGTCCGCACCTGGATCCTGGCCGGCGTCTTCATCGACGACCTGGTCGATCCGGTCGCGCCATTCGACCGAGTGCGCACCCGTCGGCCACCCGTGCTGGAAGCTCACGCAGTCCTTGATGACCGGCCGGTCCTGCAGGAGCCAGGCGGCCTGCAGGAAGCCGGTCGCGGCGTACCAGACGACTGGCTCGACCCGGCCGAGCCAGTCTGCCAAGCGGAAGAACGCGTCTTCCTTGGAGCGGTCACAGGCGGCGGCGGTCGCCAGCTGGAGGACGGCGCGGCGCAGGCCCGGGTCGACAGCGTCGAAGAGATCGCGGCCCCACGCGTCCAGCACGGGTGAGTAGTTCCCCGGGCTCGTCAGCGCTTTGGAGTAAGCCTGGCTGAACGGGTGGACGACCTCAGTCCATCCCGAGACGCTGCTGGATCTCACGGAAGTGCGGGTGCACGTCGAAGCACTGGATGAAGTTGCCTTCCGGGTCCTCCGCGCCGAAGGTGAACCCCTTGCCCATGTCGAACACCTCGGTCCGCAGCGGGACGTCCCCGCGCGCCTTCCAGGTCTCGTAGTACTCCGCCGCGCTGTCGACCTCGAAGCCGATCATCACGCCGCCGCTCTGGTCGGGGATGTGGGCGACCGTCGGCCGGTCCGCCTTCTCGCGGGCGTTGAACAGGGCGATGCTGGAGCTGCGCTTCTTGGAGCGCAGCCAGGAGAAGTGTTCACCCCGGGAGAACTCGGCCACTTCCTCGAAGCCGAGCAGTTCGCAGTAGAAGGCCTTGGTACGTTCCATGTCGTAGGTCAGCAGGGTGACCAGATCCAGATGGGACATAACAGCTTTCCGCCAATCAGCTAAGGGTCATCGGGGGCGGCGCGCCGGTGTCGTGCTCTCCCCCACGTAGGTGGTGATCCAGTCGGTCAGCGGGGCGGCCCCGCTCCACACCTCCCGGACCTTGCCGGCCGCACCGGCCTTGTACATCCACGCCGCCTGCTCGAACTCCTTCACGACGACGGCGCCTTTCCACCGCAGGACGTCCTCCCGCGGGTGATCCTTCGGATAGCCGGCCGGGATCCGCTTGAACGGATCCTCGCGGCCAGGTCCGACGGTCAATCCCTTGCGGGCAAGGCGTTCGCGCAGCTCGTCGAACTCGGCTCCACTCGCCGCGTTGTCGATGGCGGCCCGGAACCGCTCCAGCTGGTCGCTCGCCATCACCATCGAGCCGCAGGCCAGCCGGATCGCGCCGGACTCGATCCGCAGGAAGTACCCGATCCCCCCGACCGCGCGCTCGCTGGTGGTGACCCCGACCCAGGTCTTGTACGGCGACTTGTCCTTCGAGAACCGTACGTCGCGGTTCGGCCGGAACGTCCGCAGCGGACCGAACTCGGATTCCAGGTCGGCCATCAGCGCCTCGACGGGCTCCCGAACCTCGGACTCCCAGGTCGCCTTGTTGGCGTCCCAGTAGGACTTGGAGTTGTCCTTCTCCAGCCCTTCCAGGAACGTGAACATCGCCCGCGGGAACCCGCCGAACCGGGTTGTCCTGCTAGTCGCCACTTCCGGTCACCTTCTCGTTGTAGTCGAGTGCTTCCTCGAGCCACGACGCCAGGGCCTTGTCGGACTCGACCTTCTCGGCCTCGACGACGACCCAGCCCTTGCTCATCTTGCGGCCGCGCATCACCGGCCAGTCCGCGCCGTCCCGCGTCAGCAGTTCCTCGACGCGGGACGGGTCGCACCGGATCATCAGGTCGCCGTGGGTGTTCGCGGTGGCGGTCATCTTGTCGTTGACCATGAAGGTCAGACCGCCGAACATCTTCACCTCGCGCACCGCCAGTCCCGCGAAGACATCGCGAATACGGTCGGCCAGATCCCGGTCGTACGCCATTGCACAATCCTTTCGTTCTGCCCTGGTGGTCAGGAGCAGGATGCTACGGAGTTCCGGTCGCCGCGGCGTGGTTCGTTCCGGGCGCGGCCGGCGCCGTACCGGGGACCGGTCCGGGCAGCCGGCCGCGCACCATGGTGGCGGCCGCGACGACGAAGGCGAGGATCGTCGCACCCGCACAGATGTAGAAGACGGTGTGGAAGGCGTCCACCATCGCGGCCGGTCCGCGCGCGGTGGAGTCGTCGGTCCGGCTGACCACGATCGTCCCCAGTACGGCGGCGCCCGCGGTGAAGCCGGTGATCCGCGTGGTGTTGATCATCGACGAGCCGAGGCCGGCCCGCTGCGGAGGAGTCGAGGCCATCACCGCCAGGGTCAGCGGTGCGAACATGCAGCCGATGCCGATTCCGACCAGCGCAAGCTTCCACCAGACGCTGCCGAAGCCCGAGGTGGGCTCGATGGTCGACAGCAGGAAGAAGCCGAGCGTGGACAGCAGCGCGCCGACCATGATCGGGATCCGCGGACCGGCCTTGCCCGCGATCCGGCTGGCCGGCGGCGACAGGAAGAAGATGCCCAGGGTCAGCGGCAGCAGGCGCAGACCGGTGGCGAGGGCGTCGTGCTGCTGCACGGCCTGGAAGTACTGCGCCATGAAGAACATGACACCGACGATCACGAACCCGAGCAGGGACGCGATCAGGCAGGCCGTCGCGAAGGTGCGATTGCGGAACAGCTCCAGCGGCAGCAGCGGCTCCTTGCTGCGCAGCTCCACCGCCAGGAACCCGCCCAGCAGGACGACGGCTCCGCCCAGCAGGGCAAGGATGGTCGGCGAGGTCCAGCCGTCACGCCCGGCCTCGATCAGACCGAGCACCAGGCAGAACAACCCGCCCGCCGCCAGGACCTGACCGGGCAGGTCGACGTTGCGGGCGGCCGGGTTCTTGGAGTCGATCAGCCGCGGTACGCCGAGCAGCAGCGCGATGATGCCGATCGGCACGTTCAGCAGGAAGATCGCCTGCCAGTTGAAGGACTCGATCAGGATGCCGCCGAGCAGCGGGCCGAGCGCGATCGAGACACCGGACACCGCGGTCCAGATCCCGATCGCCTTGGCCCGTCCGGGCGGATCGGTGAAGGTCGACACCAGCAGCGACAGGCTGCCGGTGCTGATCGCACCGGCGCCAAGTCCCTGCACGACCCGTCCGAGGATGAGCAGCCCGACCGACGGCGCAAAGCCGCACAGGGCCGATCCGAGCACGAACAGGACGAGGCCGGTGAGGAAGACCTTCTTCCGGCCCAGCCGGTCGCCGAGGGTTCCGGCGGTCAGCATCAGCGCCGCGAACGGCAGCGTGTACGCGTCCACCGTCCACTGCAGCTGGGACAGCTCACCGCCGAGATCCTTCTGGATCTCGTGCAGGGCCACGAAGATGATCGACCCGTCCAGGAGAACCATGAAGGATCCCAGACTGGTGACCAGCAAGGTCAGTAATCCGGTACGGCGTGAGGTGGTGTTCATTTCCCTGAGCTTTCGATGGGGGCTAACCGGCGACAGGTTCGGGCCGGTACTTGGGGAAAAGGCTGAGGAACTGCGGTGGAACCAGGAACGGGTGGACCTCCACCCGGTTCCAGACCTTGTTGAGGATGTAGGGCTCGTTCGCGAGCCACTCGTCGATCTCGGCACGGCTCTCGAAGTCGACGATCAGGACACCGCCGGCCATCTTCCCGGCGCCGTCGAGAATGCCGCCGCCGAACAGGAACGAGCCGTCCTGCATCATCTTTTCGCCGTTGGCCATGTGCGCCGGGCGCACCAGCATCCGGCGCTCGAAGGTGCCCGGCTCGGTGCCGTCGTACGCGATCACTACGTAGAGCATGGTTCGGTCTCCTTCTACTCGCCGGTGCGCTGTGCCCACACCGACACGGTGGTCGGTGTGTAGATGACGGTGTCCGAGGGCTGCTCGAGCTGGTCGAACGCGGCCTCGATCTCCTTCTGGCCCATCAGGCCGGCGGTGACGATCATCGGCGCCAGCTTCGCCAGGCTCATCGAGATCGTGGCGACCTCCGGCGTACCGGCCTGGACGGCGGTCAGCTGGCAGTCGGTGCCCAGCACCTTCAGCCCGGTACGGCGTACCGCCGGCAGCAGGTTCATCCCGTAGCCGGGATCGGCACCGCCGAAGTAGAAGAACGTCTCCAGTGCGGCCGCGGCCCGGGTGAGCAGCGGCGACGGCGGATAGACGCGCTGGATGCTGCGAATGTCGGCCTCCTCCACCAGGAGGTAGCCGCCGGGTTTGAGCGCGCGGGCGAACTCGCCGATGACCCGCTCGCGGTCCGCGAGGTGCATCAGCAGGATCTTGCAGTGCACGAGGTCGTAGGCGCCCTCCTCCAGCGGAGTGGTGGAGATGTCCTGTTCGCGGATCTCCAGGTTGGGTGCGCTGATCCCGTCCATGAAGGCCGGGTCGATGTCGATGGCGTGGACCTTGCCGAAGTGGCCCACCCGGTTCGAGAGCCACTGGGCGATCGAGCCGGCGCCCGCGCCGACCTCGGCGCAGATCCAGCCCTCCCGCACGCCGATCTCTTCCAGGTAGCGGATGGTGGCCGGGTCGGTCAGGGCGGCGATCCGCTCCAGGCGGGTCTTCTCGGGGTCTGTGGTGGCTTCGGTCAGCTGCGGCACGATGCTCAACTCCTCTGGTGGGTTGTTCGCCGTCAGAAACCGGTCCGGAAGAGCTTCGGCACCTTCATCGCGAGCATCATGTCGCCCTTGACCTTCAGCTTCCCGGTCATGAACGCGCGCATGGCGTCCTGCCGGCCCTCGGCGATCGCCATCCAGGTGTCGCCGGTGGTGGTGAAGGTCGTGTCGGGCGCGTCGACGCCGCCCGGGATGAGGCGGCCCTGGCCGTCGGTGATCTCGAAGGCCCACACACCCGGGTCCTCATCGGTGATCTTCCATTGCAGGGTCCGGTTCAGACCGGCAGCGGCAGCGCTGTCGAACCGGGTCGAGAGGGCTTCGAAGAGTTCTCCGACGGTCATGGTCATGGCCTTGCTTCCTTCCTCCAGGTCGTCACGACCTCGAGCGCACACGGCGCGCCTCAAGGATGACGGTAGGACCGGTAACTTCCGGCTGGCTTACTCGACGTGTTAGTCGGTTCGACTCAGGTGTTACAGGCCGGGCCGGCGAAGTACTCGCGGTTCACCGCGAGCGCGTCCGCCCACTCGTCCGGTACTTCGTCCTCGGGGTAGATCGCCTCGACCGGGCAGGCCGGCTCGCAGGCGCCGCAGTCGATGCACTCGGTCGGGTCGATGTACATCTGCTCGTGGTCGGCGAACTCGGCCCTGTTCGGGCTCGGGTGGATCGCGTCGGCCGGGCAGGCGTCCCAGCACGCGGTGTCCTTGCTGCCGACGCAGGCTTGCGTGATCACGTAGGTCATCAGACTGCCTCCGCCAGCTCGAACTCCGCCGTCAGGCCCATCAGCGCCGACAGGTTGGCCGGCGCGAAGAACTCGTCCCAGGGAACGGTGTTCTGGATGACGCCGAAGAACTGGTTGATCGCGTCCTGGTTGCCGCGCATCGCCGCCAGGACGTCCTGGAATCCGTCGTCGAAGGGCTCCATCGCCGCGTGGTCGACGATGAAGTCGTACAGCGGTTTGAGCGCCTGGTTGCGCTTGTACTCGTAGGTCCGGAGCGCGGTCTCGATCGGCTTGCGTCCGGAGAAGCCGGCGTCGATCGCGTCGGCGAGCAGCTCCGCGTCGCGGAACGCGTCGGTGATGCCCTGGGCGGTGATCGGGTCCTTGTGCACCCCCGCGTCACCGACCAGTGCCCAGCCGGGACCGTACGGCCGCCGGAAGAAGTTCGGCCGGTTGCCCGCGCCCTTCAGCTTCTGCACCAGCCGGCCGCCGGCCATCCGGGCGCCCAGATCCGGAGCGATCTCGTTGACCGTCCGAACGTACCCAGCGTGCGCGTCGGTCTTGAAGTCGGCGAAGTCCCGCTCGGGCCGCTCGATGAAGATCGCGGCCTCGTGGTGGTGGGTCGGGAACGCGATCACAGTGGATCCCGGCCGGGTGAAGAACTCCAGCCCGGCGAGCTCGACGTTCTCCCAATAGGTGTAGTACCCGAAAGCCTTCGGCGGTACGACGAAGTACTCGGGCGCATCGACCGTCTCGGCGACGACCGAGCGCAGGCCGTCGGCGCCGATCACGATCTTCGCGTGCTCGGTCACCATGATCCCGCTGGACCCCTTACCGCGGATGCCGACCACGCGGTCGCCGTCCATCAGGACCTCGCGCACCGAGAAGCCCTCCCGGACGACGGCGCCGGCCGCGGCGGCTGCGTCGACCAGCATCTTGTCGAGCACGGTCCGCTTCGGCGCGTAGATCGCGCCGAACCCGTCCTCGTCCGGGTACGGGAACCCGGTGAGCGTGAAGTGCCCGTACCGCGGGAAGTCCAGATCGAGCACGATGTTGCGCACCGGCGGGCAGCCGGACGCCTCGAGCTGGCCGAGCATGCCCCAGCGCTTCAGGTAGGCGCTGCCGTCCACGGTGATCATGTGGGTCGAGACGGTGTCGCTGGGGAAGGTGGCGCGATCCAGCAACAGGACCCGGTACCCCTTCTTGGCCAGCAGCATGGCGGTCGGAGCGCCGGCGACCCGGGCGCCGATCACGATCGCGTCGTACATGGCGGTTCCTTTCGATTAGGCGGCGAGCTTGCACTCGGTACGCCGGCGCCAGATCTCGTAGACCGGCTCGACACTGATGACTGGCAGGTCGTGCGCGGCCTCCTCGAGTGCGACGGCCGCCTCACGGCCGTCGCGGCCGCAGTAGATCTGGCACGCGAGGTCGGTGTGCGCGGCCTGGTTGCCGGCGTGCTCGCGGCCCCACGCCGCGGTCGCGGCGCCCCGGGCCAGCTGCGGCTGGAACAACCGCATCCGGTCCAGCAGCGACCGCAGTTCGTCCGGTTCGGCACCGCCGCCGTACGCCGACGCGAGGCCGACACCACTCCACAGGTCGGCGTGCCGCGCCACCTGGAAGCCCGCGATCTGCTGGACCACGCGATCTACCGAGGCCCCGCTGGAGAACCACAGCGCCCGGCCGACGCCCTGGTCGAAGAACCGGCGGCCGTAGTGCGACAACCGCGTCGGTACCGCGTGCTGGTCGACGTACTTGCTGCGCCGGAAGAACGCCTCGTGGAAGCCGTAGCCATCAGCCGTAACCCAGCCCAGCAACGGATCCAGGCCGGCCAGCTTGGCTTCCGGCGTACGGCGAAGTCGCGCGTAGGCGAGCCCGACGCCGACATAGACCGGGTAGATGTGAGCGGCCCCAGGTCCCTCGACAAACTCGTTCAGCCGGTTCTTCCACGGAGCCACCGCGTCGAGCGCGGCCAGCCCCATCCCGGCGCCCTCGTACGCGAAGCCCCGGAACTCCGGCTCGACTGCCTCCAGCCGCCGCTCCAACGACGACAGCCGCGGATCCTCCAGCGTCGCGTGATAGCCCTCCATCAGGTTGATCGCCACCGGCGCGAAGCGGTCCCACGCCGCCGGCGCGAACCCTGGACGGGAGAACACCGCCTTGGCCGACGGAATCCCGAACATCCGCCGCCGAACCCGCCCCACCGCGCTCACGCCCCCACCTCCGTCGCAGCCGGCCGGACAACCGGCGTACGGCTCCAGACAGCGCCGATCTGCCGTCGCCACAGCTCGTACGCCGGCTCCGGGCCGTCGTGGACAAGCCCCAGACCGGCCTGGTGGGCGATCGCAGCGACCGCGTTCGCGTCCTGGCCCCAGATCACGTCGCAGGCCAGGTCGGTGTGCGGGGCGTGCTGGCCGGACTGCTCGCGGAAGATCGACGCGATCGCGGAACCGATGGCGAAACTGCTCTGGTGGCGGCCGGAGGCGGTGAACAGGGTCTCGATGGCACCCCGGTCCAGCACGCCGGCGGCGTACGCGCAGGCCAGGCCGATACCGCTCCAGATGTCACCCTGCCGGTCGGCCGGGAAGCCGTTGATCGTGGCAATGATCCGCTCGACGTTCGCACCGGTCGAGAACCACAGACTGCGGCCGACACCTTGATCGAACCCGCGCTTCGCGTAGCCGCGGACCGACCTCGGTACCTGGTGCTTCTCGACGGTCTCCTGCCAGGCGAAGAAGCTCTGGTAGAAGCCGTAGCCGTCCATCACCAGCCAGCGCAGCAGCGGATCCTGCTGGGCGAGGAACCGCTTCGGGCTGATCGGGACCCGCGGGAGCACGAGCCCCGCGCCGATGTAGATCAAGCACCGGTACGGCGCTCCCGGGCCGTGGATGAACTCCGGCAGCCGCTTCTTGAACGGGAACAAGCTGTCCAGCAACATCAGCCCCATGCCCGCGCCTTCGTAGGCGATCCCGCGCAGCTCGGGCTCGATCGACTCCAGGTGCGGCACCAGCACGCTGTGCCGCGGGTCGTCGAGGGTCGTGTAGAAGGTGTCGACCAGCGTCCGGGCGACCGGCTCGAAGGTGAGCCAGGTCTTGTCCATGTCCTCCTGGGCGCCGAACCGCTCGGCGGCCATCTTCGGGAACGCCTCCGCGGACAGCGGGAAGACGGGCTTGAGCAGCTTTCCGAGTGGCAGTCTCATCGTTCCGCTCCCCTGGTCGCCGGCGCGAGCACCGCCGGTACGTTGCTGTCGGCAACCACCGACGGAGCGTCGGCGGTCTCGGACGCGGGGCGGAAGCGGCCGTAGAACTGCTGGAACAGCGGCGTCGCCATCAGGGTCGTGATGATCGCCATCATCACCAGGATCGTGAACAGCGTCGGCGTGATCAGGCCGGCCTGCAGCCCGATGTTGAGCAGGATCAGCTCCATCAGGCCGCGCGCGTTCATCAGGCTCCCGATCGCGAGCGCTTCGCGCTGCGGTTCCTTGTTCAGCCGCGCCGCGATGTAGCACGCACCGCCCTTGCCGAGGACGGAGGCGGCCAGGACGACCAGGCCGATCACGAGCAGGCCGACGCTGTTGACCAGCCCGATCTGCGTGTTGAGACCGGAGAAGACGAAGAACAACGGCAGCAGGAAGTTCGTGACGAGCGGTTCCAGCGAGCGGCGTACATCGGTCGCGACCACACCGCGCGGCATCGCCACCCCGAGCACGAACGCCCCGAAGATCGCGTAGATCCCGACGAAGTCGGTGAACCAGGCCGCGCACATCAGCAGCATCAGGATCACGGCCAGCATCGGCGAGCTGACGCCGCCCTGCCGCTCGGCCCGCTGCCCGACGTGGCGCGCCAGCAGGCGCCGGCCCACGGTGAGGACGGTGAGGACGTAGAACACCCCGCCACCGATGGCCAGGACCGCGATCATCGGGTCGTGCTTGAACACGGCGAGGACGATGGCGAACAGGCACCACGAGATCGCGTCGTCGGTCGCTCCCGCGGCCAGTGCCAGGGTGCCGAGCGACGTACCGGACAGCTTCCGTTCGAAGATGATCCGGGCCAGCATCGGGAACGCGGTGATCGCGATCGCGGCTCCCATGAACAGCATCGCCTGCCAGGTCTGCACCCCACCGGCGAAGAACTTGCCCTCGTCCCGGACCAGCAGCAGCGCGACCAGGCAGCCGAGGACCAACGGCGTGGTGACTCCCGCGAGCGAGATCGAGATCGCGCTCGGCACCCGGTGCTTGATCAGGTTGGTGTCGAACTCCAGACCGATCAGGAACATGTACAGCACCAGCCCGATCTGGCTGGCCGCGTAGATGATCGCCATCGACGGCCCTTTGGGAAACAGTTCCTGTTGCCAGTGCGGCGCGAGCAGCCCGAACAGCGACGGTCCGAGCAGGACGCCGGCGATCATCTCGCCGACGACTTGTGGCTGGCCGATCTTGCGGGCCAGCAGACCGACCAGCCGGCAGACGGCCAGGATGATCGCGAGCTGTAGGAAGAAGTGAATGGCCAACTCTGATTGCGTCATGTCGGATCCCCTAGGACGGATTCGGGAACTGGGAGCGGATGCGCTGCCGCCAAAGTTCGTAGGCAGGCTCGATGTCGTCGGTCGGTAGGTCGTCGAGGGCACCCCGCGCGATCTCGGCGGCTTCGGCACTGCTGAGTTCGCAGATCACTCGCGACGCGAGCTCGACGGTGTCGCCCGCGTTGCCGACCTGGTGGCGCGCCCGGGCGGCGACGACGACTCCTTCGGCCAGCCGCGGCAGGTGCCGGCCGGCCAGCGTGCGCAGCGTGTCGAGCGCCTGCTCGTCGACGCCGCCGGTATACCCGCAGCCCAGCCCGATCCCGGCCCACAGATCCCCCTGCCGGTACGGCGGGAAGGCGTCGATCGTGGCGTGGACCCGCTTGGGATCGGCGCCGGTCGCGAACCAGAGACCACGCCCGAGCCCGTGGTCGAAGGCCCGGAGCGCGTAGCCGCTCAGGTGCCGCGGAGTGGCTCGCTCCTGCACGTGCTTGCGGTAAGCGAAGAACGCTTCGTGGAACCCGTACCCGTCGAGCACAGCCCACCCGAGGACGGGATCGTCGAGCCGGCGGCGGAACGGTTCGGGATTGCGGCGCAACCGGGCCAGGCCCATGCCGGCGCCGAGGTAGACCGCGAAGATGTAGTCGCGCGCAGGCCCGTCGACGAATGCTCGAGTGCGCTGCTTCCATCGCAACAGGTCGTCGAGCGCGGCCAGCGCGACCCCCGCGCCTTCGTAGGCGAACCCGAGCAGCTCCTCGGGGTAGGCGTCGAGCTTGGCGACCAGCTTGGCGCGCCGGGTCATCAGCGTCAGCTCGCAGCACTCGGTGACCGTGAACACGACCTTGCTCAGCCGCTCGGTGGTCGGACCGTCGCCGCTGGTCAGCACCGGCACATCGGTCGGTGTCACCTCGAAGACCGGTCGCAGCAGTGTTCCCACGACGCTCATGCCGACTCCCCCAGGCTCTGCTTGGCCGGACTGAACACGGCTTCCAGCCGCTCCTGCAGTACGCCGTACGCCGGGCGCGCGGGACTGTCCGGCAACTCCCGGAACGCCTCGTCGACGTGTGCGGCCGCCTGCCGGCTCGTCATGCCGCACAGCACCTCGCAGGCGAGCTCTGTGCCGGGGATCGGGTTGCCGGCGCGGATCCGGCCTTTGGCGACGAACGCCGTACCGACGGCGACGCGGGGCAGATGCCGGCCCGCGGTCTCCCGCAGTTCCTCGACAGTGGCCCGGTCGACACCGCCGACGTACCCGCAGGCGACCCCGACGCCGAGCCACAGGTCGGGATGCCGGTGGGCCGGGAAGGCCGCGATCTGTCGTGCGATCTCACCGATGTCCGCACCGGACGCGAACCAGATACTGCGCCCGACGCCCTGGTCGAAGACGCGTCGTCCGAACGGCGACAAGTGGGACGGAACGCGCTGTGCCTGAACGAACTTGGCCGGCTTGAAGAAGCCTTCGTGGAAGCCGTAGCCGTCCATCACCAGCCAGCGCAGCGCCGGATCGGGCAGCTTGGCCAGGAACGGTTCAGGCTTGCGCTTCAACCGGCCCAGAGCCTCGCCGGCACCGATGTGCACCATGTAGATGTGCGGGCTGCCGGGGCCGTCGACGTACCGCTGGAAGCGAGCGCCCGGCAGGAACAGGTCCATCCCGGTCAGCCCCATCGCCGCGCCCTCGTAGGCGTAGCCGCGGAACTCGAGCGGAGTCTGGTCCAGCCGCGGGATCAGGTCGTCCAGCCGATGGCCGTCG
The DNA here is from genome assembly GCF_040605415.1 of Kribbella sp. NPDC005582. Lineage (NCBI taxonomy): Bacteria > Bacillati > Actinomycetota > Actinomycetes > Propionibacteriales > Kribbellaceae > Kribbella > Kribbella sp. NPDC005582. The sequence continues at coordinate 684,365 of NZ_JBEXCU010000003.1, read as the reverse complement.
AGCACCGCGTGGTACCCGCCGACGGCCGACCGGACAACGGTCTTGAGGTGGTTCCAGTTCGGCGTGTCACCGCGGCAGAACCCGGTGGCCTCGCGGTCCGGTACGCCCATCACCGCCCGGCGCAACCGGCTAAGAAGCTGGCTCATGATCCATCCCTTCTTCGCGCTCGAGCTCGGCGAGCAACGCGTCGAGCTCCTCGGGTGAGGCGTTGGCGAGAAGCTGCTCGAGCTCGTCGTCGCTCGGTGCCGCCGGGGCGGCAGTAGCGTCGGGGGCGTCCGGCTGCTCGTCCGGGGTCGCCGCGAGATCGAGCCGCGGCAGGATCCGGGCCGCCAGGTCGACGACGCTGACGCCCTGGAGGAGATCGAGGACCGGGATGTCGACGCGGAGCATGAGGTCGATCCGGGCCTTCACCTCGACGGCCATCATCGAGTCGATGCCGAGGGTGCTGAGGTTCTCCTCGTCGCCGAGCTCGGCGGCGTCGAGATTCAGCACGGTGGCGGCGATGTCGCGCAACAGGTCCCGGACCAGGCCGGCTCGTTCGCCGTCAGGGGCTTGGCGGATGCCGTCCAGGATCGAGTCCGCATCGACGGCCGACTCCGACGGCTGTTCCGCACCACTGCTGACTCCGAGCTCGGCGAACATCGGCGGGAGCTGTCCGGCGACCGACGCTGCCCGGGCGGCCGGCCAGTCGACCGTGATCGCCACCAAGTGCGCCGGCCGTTGGCTGAGAACCCGGGCCAGGATCTGGGTGCCCGACTCCGGCGTGATCAGCTCGATGCCTCGCCGCGCGTACATCTGCTCGAGGCCGAGCTTCTCCACCATGCCGACCGACCACGGTCCCCAACCGATCGTCAGTCCTGGCAGGCCTTGCGCACGCCGGTGCGCGGCCAAGGCGTCGAGGAACGCGTTCGCGGCGGCATAGTTCGCCTGGCCCGCCGACGCGATCACGGAGCCGGTGGAGCCGAACAGCACGAAGAAGTCCAGCGGTACGTCGGCCAGCAGCTGGTGCAGCAGCCACCCGGCGCGCAGTTTCGGCCGCATGACCCGGTCGAACGACTCGCGCGTCATCCGGACCATCAGCTCGTCCTCGACCACACCCGCGGTGTGCACGAGGCCGCTGATCGGCGGTCTGTGGTTGCGGCGATGGTCGTCGTACCAGGCTTGCAGCTGTTCCTCGTCGGCCGAATCGACCGCGGCGCATGTCACCGTGGCGCCGCTCGTCTCGAGCGACAGCAACTGATCGATCAGCCCGCGCTGCGGGTGGTCGGCCGGCAGATCGCGCCAGGTGTCGCGCGCCGGTACGGCGGTCCGTGCCATCAGGACCAGGTACCGTGCGCCGCGATCGACCAGGAAGCGGGCGACCAGAAGTCCGAGCGTCCCGAGCCCGCCGGTGATCACGTAGGCGCCGTGCGGACGCAGCCGGACCGGGAACGGCGGGGTCAGGTTGGTACTCGGCGCGAGCCGGGCCACGAATCGCCGGTCGTTGCGGTAGGCAACTTGGTCTTCACCGGTGCCCGCGTCGATCTCGTCGATCACTCGCCCGGCGTCGTCGTCCGGTCCGAGGTCCACGAGCCCGCCCCACAGGCTCGGGAACTCCTGGTGGCCGACGAGCCGGCCGATCCCCCACAGCGGCGCCCGCGAGACGGCCACCGGTCCCCCGTCGATCGCCTGCGCCTCGCGGGTGACCAGCCAGACCTGCGCGAGTTGATGATTGAGCTCGGACGCCAGGGCCTGCATGAGGTTGAGCACCGAGACCGCGCCGAGCAGCTGGCTGCGCTCCAGCTCGTCCGCCGAGATGTCAGCTTGCGAAGGCGCGTCCAGGCTCCAGAGGTGGAGTACCTTGCCGACGGACAGTTCCTGACCCAGCTTGCGGAACAGCTCCTTGTACTGCTCGGCATCCGCGGGATTCACGATGTAGTCACCAGGCCCGGTCTCGACCAGCTTCGACACATCGCCGTGCCCGACCCTGATCACCTGCCGGCCTGCGCCGCGCAAGCGCCGTACGGCGTCGCCGGAGGAGTCGGTGAAGACGACCCAGGCGGCATCGTCCGGCTCCGCGGCCTCGACGGCGTCGAGCGGCTGCTCGCGCCAGAACAGCTCGTGCAGGTTCCGGTCGATGCGGTCGAGGCTCTGGTTCGACGCCGCCTGGAGGGACTGGGCGCGGAAGCCACGGATCTCGGCCAGCACCGTCCCGTCCGCGGCACACAGCGCGAGATCACTGACGACCACGCGGGCGTCGGCCTGCACCACCTCGGCGACGACGAACATCTCGTCGCGCGGCGACTCGTGGACCGTGATGCTGTCCACGCCGACCGGAAGGTACGGCGTACCGAAGCCGTTGCCGGTCTGCGGCGTGGCAGCGGTCAGCAGGACCTGGAACGCCGCGTCGATCAACGCCGGGTGGAACCGGTACGACGCGAGGTCGCCGCGAATCTCCTCCGGAACGGTGACCCGGCCGACCGCCGAGCCCGGCCCACTGACGATGTCCTGCACCGCCTGAAACACCGGCCCGTACTCGAACCCCATCTGGCGAGATCGATCGTAGAAGTCGTCGCGGGACACACTCTGCTCGCAGCTCGCCCGGGCGGCCTCCAGATCCCGCCGAGCAGGCCCGGTCGTCCGCCGCCCGAGCTGGGCGGTGGCGTGGATCGTCCAGGTCCGATCGCCCGCGGGCGTGGCCGTGTAGCCGGCGATCTCGACCCGCCCCGACTCCTGGTGCAGAGTCGTCCGCAACCTCGGGTCAGCCGTCTCCGGCAGTACGACGGCCTTGCGGAACTCGAGGTCCTCAACCGTGTAGCAGTCGTCGCCGTACACCTCGTGGGCGGCCGCCATCGCCATCTCGATCATCGCGGCGCCCGGGACGAGCGTGGTGCCCTGGATCCGGTGATCGGCGAGATACGGCAGGACGCCGACGCCGAGCTCACGTTCCCAGGCCGGCTGGCTGCCGCTGATCCGCTGACCGAGCAGCGGGTGGACCTGCGTGTAGTGACGGTCCTCGCGCGCTTCGACCGACTCGTTCCAGTACCGCTTCTTCTGCCACGGGTACGTCGGCAGCTGGACATGCCGGCCGTCGCCGTAGAAGGCCTCCCACCGCACAACCTGCCCGTGCGCGTAGAGCGAGCCGAGCGATCCGAGCAGGACCGCGTCGTCGGCCTCGTCGCGGCGTAGTGACGGCACCACCAGTACGTCGGCCTGCTGCTCGGCGGCGAGCTCCCGCATCGAACCGGCCAGCACCGGGTGCGGACCGACCTCGACGAAGTGGGTGTAGCCGTCGGCAAGCATCTCCCGGAAGGCAGAGGCGAAAAGCACCGTCGCCCGGACGTTCTGCCACCAGTAGTGTCCGTTCACCCCGGCGCCGTCGATCCGGGTCCCGGTCACCGTCGAGTACAGCGGAACGGTGGCCGACTCACCCTTCAGGTCGGCGAGCCCGGCCAGCAGATCGTCGCGCAGCGGATCCATGCAGTGGCTGTGGTACGGCACCTTCACGGTCAAGAACTTGTGGAAGACACCGAAGGTCTCCAGTTGCGCGGCCATGCTCTCCAAGATGGCGGCGTCGCCGGACAGCGTGACCGCGGACGGACTGTTGACCGCGGCAACCGATACCAGTGGGCCCGCGTCCGCGACGGCCTTGTCGAGCGTCTCCGGAGTGAGCCCGACCGCGAGCATCCGGCCGGTGCCGGTCGCGCGCTGCTGCAGGCTGCTGCGGTAGTAGTTCACCTTCACGGCGTCCTCGAACGACAGGACCCCGGACAGGTACTGCGCCGCGACCTCGCCGGTGCTGTGACCGACGATGCCGTCGGGCTCGATGCCCCAGGTGCGCCACAGTTCGGCCAGGCCGACCTGGACGGCGAAGTTCGCCGTCTGCGCGATCCTGGTCTCCGCCATCTGCGACGCGTCCTCAGTGGCGAGCATCTCCTCGAGCAACGACCAGCCGGTGTACTTGCGCAGCTCTTCGTCGCACCGCTCGACCGCCGCCCGGAAGACCGGTTCCGTGGTCAGCAGCTGCCGCGCCATCGCCCACCACTGCGGGCCCATGCCGGAGAAGACGAACGCGAGCTTGGGCCGGCCGCCGGCCGGCGCCCGACCGGAGGTGACCGCCTTGGTGGCACGACCCGCACTGAAGTCACGCAGATACTTCGTGACGTCGGCCGGCGTCGATGCGACGACGGCGAGCCGGTGCTCGTGATGACTGCGTCGGAGGCCGGTCGTGTACCCGACATCCACCAGGTGCAAGGCGTTCTCGGACAGATGCTCGGCCGTCGAAGCGGCTGCGGCGGTGAGTGCCTCGGGCGATCGAGCCGACAGTGGTACGACGTACCGCCGGTCGTGCGGGCGCCGTACCGGGTGCTCCTGCTCAGGCGGTCCTTCGAGAACAACGTGAGCGTTGGTACCGCCGAACCCGAACGAGTTCACGCCCGCCAACCGAGGCCCCGACACGGCCGGCCAGTCGCCGAGCCCGGTCTGCACCCGGACCCCGAGCCGGTCGAAGTCGATCGCCGGGTTGGGATCGTCGAAGTGCAGCTGGCCAGGGATCTGGCCGTGCTTCAGGGAGAGGGCGGTCTTGATCAGCCCGGCCACACCGGCGGCGGCCTCGAGGTGGCCGATGTTCGTCTTGACCGATCCGATGACGACGCGGTCGGTGTCGGCCCGGCCCTCACTGAGCACGCGTCCGATCGCGCCTGCCTCGATCGGGTCGCCGACGGGCGTCCCGGTTCCGTGGGCTTCGACGTACTGGACTTCGCGCGGTGCGACACCAGCGCGCAGGTACGCCGCGCGCATGGCGGCGGCTTGCGCATCGCCGTTCGGGACGGTGATGCCGTTGGTGTGCCCGTCTTGCGAGACCGCGCTTCCGCGGATCAGCGCGTAGATCGGGTCGCCGTCGCGCTGCGCGTCGCTCAGCGGCTTGAGGACCACCACACCGGCGCCCTCGCCCCGGGCGTAGCCGTTCGCGGAGGCACTGAACGCCTTCGAGCGCCCGTCGGGCGCGAGGAATCCGCCCTTGGACTCGGCGATCGTCATGTTCGGCGCGATCATGACGTTCACCCCGCCGGCCAGTGCCATCGAGCACTCGCCGTTCGCGATCGCCTGCGCCGCCAGGTGGACGGCGACCAGCGAACCGGAGCAGGCGGTGTCCACGGCGAGGCTCGGGCCCCGGAAGTCGAACGAGTACGACAGCCGGTTGGCCAGCATCGTCATCATCATGCCGGTGGCCGAGTGGGTCTGAAGCTCGTAACGGCTGTAGACGCCGTAGTTCTGGAGCAGCTGGTAGTCGAGGGTGAAGCCGCCCATGAAGACGCCGACGTCGGTTCCGGCCAGCTGGTCCGGGACCTGGCCGCCGTCCTCCATGGCCTCCCAGGCGACCTGCAACAGCAAGCGCTGCTGCGGATCGAGCCAGATGGCTTCCCGTGGTGAGATGCCGAAGAACTGGGCGTCGAACTCGTCGATGCGGTCGAGGAATCCGCCGTGGAACGTGCTCATCTTGCCGAGCTTGCCGCCGGCCGGGTCGTAGAACTTGCCGGTCTCCCACCGGTCGGCCGGCAGGTCCCGGGTCGCGTCGACCTCGTTGCACAGCAGGTCCCAGAAGGCACCCGGGCTGGTCGCGCCGCCGGGAAAATGGCAGCCGATGCCTACGATCGCGACCGGTTCGCGGGATCGGTCAGTCATGAACCTCTGTCCCTTCTGTGATGAGCGACGCGGCCCCGAGGTCGCTGACGAGTTCGGTGAGCAGCAGGTCCTGGGCGCTGTGCAGGAAGAAGTGCGAGCCGGGGATCATCGCGAGCCGGAACGGACCGGCGGCCTGGTCGCGCCACGGCTCCAGATCGCTGCGGCCGACCCGCACGTCCTGGTGACCGCCGAAGACAGACACCGGCATCCGCAGTGGCGGCTCGGCGGCGTACTGGTAGGTGTCGCAGAGCTCGAAGTCGGCGCGCAGGGTGGGCAGCAACGCCCGCATCAGCTCGTCGTTCTCGAGAACCTGTTGCGGTGTCCCCTCCTTGAGCAGGACGGTCTTCAGCACCTCGTCCGGCAGGTGGTAGATCTTGATGTTCGGGTTGGCCAGCTGCGGTGCCCGGAACGCCGCCAGGAACAGGTGCGCAGGCTCCGGTAGGCCGGCCGCCCGCAACCGCCGGGCGAGCTCGAACGCGACCAGCGCGCCCATGCTGTGTCCGAAGAAGACGTACGGCAGGTCCAGCTGCGGCCGGATCGCGGCTTCGAGTGCGTCGATGACCGGAGTCATCCGGCGTACCGGCTGCTCTCCCACGCGCGTCTCGCGGCCAGGCAGCTGTGCCGCCCACACGTCGACATCGGCCGGCAGCCCATCGGTCCAGCCGCGAAAGATCGAGGCGCCGCTCCCGGCGTACGAGAAGCAGAACAGCCGAACCGTCGCTGCGTCGCTGCGCGAGAACCGGACGAGCCATGGCGACTCCGGACGGGCAGGTTCGGCCCGCAGCCGGGTGAGGAGCTGTGCGCGCTTGTCGGCAGTCAGGCGGGTGATCCGCTCCTGCAGCTGGGTGCTCTCGGGGATTGTCGTGTTGGCGGTCATCTACCGTCTCCGATACTGGTGTCGACGGTCGGCCTGAGGGTGATCCAGTGGTCGTCGACCGGGTTCGCCGGTTGTTCCTCGGTGTAGACCTGGACCAGGGACATCAGCAGCTCGTCCGCGCGCCAGCGCTTCGCCTGTTCCTGCTTCGCAGCGTTGCCGGCGTCGGCTTCGAACTCCGCGAGTACGGTCGCGATCAGCTGACCGGACAGCTGATCGATGAACCGGACATTCGCGTCGAACCGCTCCTGCAGATCGGTCTCACCCAGATCGGCGGTCATGCCGATGTGCAGCCGGGGCATGAAGTCGAAGTCGTAGAAGCGCGTGAACGGCGCCTGGTCCGGCGACTGCTCGTCGACCGCACCCCACTCACGGAAGAAGCGCTGGACTTCCTTGCTGGTGGTGCCGAACCGGGCCAGCCCCTCCAGCAGCCCGGGCCGATCTGCCAGCACCCGCCACTTGTCCTGGAAGTAGAGCAAACCAGGGACAGCCCAGTAGACGGCCGTGTCCCAGACCACCTTGCACGTCATCACCCGCGCGTTGCCCATCAGCGGGTACTGGTTCTCGTAGATGGTCAGCCAGCCGTCGGTGAGCAGGAAGAACACCGTGTTGTGGATCGCGGCCAGCTCCTCGACGTCCTCGCCGTCGAGCGCCCGGCCGACCAGGTCCACGATCAGACCGTTGCTGATGGCAATCAGGTCCAGGCCGGGCGAGTAGAACGGGTCCAGGAAGACGCCGGCCTCGCCCGCGAGGCACCAGCGGTCACCGGAGAACACCTGTTCGCTGCTGTAGGCGTAGTCCCGCATGATCCGGAAGTCCTGCAGCTTGTCGCGGTGCTCCTCGATCATCCGGGCGCACTGCGGCTCGTGCTCCGTCAGCCACTCCATCGCACGGTCGAACGTGTTCATCTCGCCGAAGGCGTGCGCCTCGGCGTCGGTGACGATGCCGATGCTGATTCCGCCGGAGCCGAGCCGGATCAGCCAGACCCAGTAGCCGGGCCCCATCAGGTGATTGGTCGACAGCTCGCGGCGACCTTCGACAACCCGGCCGCGCCACTCCGGGTCGTCGGACCACCGGTCGATGTCGATCGGGTGCGCGATCCGGAACCAGACCGCGTTCGCCCGGTGCCCGACCTTCTTCGCCAGGCCGAGCTTGCGCTTCAGCAGCGCACTCCGCCCGGTGCCGTCCACGACCCACTTCGCCTGGATCTCGCCGGTCACGTTGTCGGCGTCGCGAACCGTCACCCGGTGGTGCTCGGACTCCGGCTCGAGGTCCACCGCCTCGACCTTGACCCCGGACAGGAACTGAACGCCGTCCGCCACGAGCATCCGGCCGAGCGCGTTCTCCAGCCGGCCGCGGTCGAGCTGGTAGGTGCCGACCGCACCGGGCGGCCGCACGGAGTGGCCGAGCTCGACCCGGCGGGTGATGTCGTCGTTGCCCTCGTGCGAGAAGAAGACCCGGAGCCCGAACTTGTCCAGCTGCTCGGTCTTCAGGTGCTCCTGCAACCCCAGCACCTGGCGCAGGTAGTACCCGGCGATCTCGACGGTGGACTCCCCCACCTTGTGCGTCGTCTCCGGTACCGGGTGCTGCTGTCGCTCCAGTACGGCGATCCGCGTGCCCGGCCGTTGCCGATGCAGCTGCAGTGCCAGGGTCAGTCCGGCCACGCCTCCGCCGAGGATCGCGATGTCGACCTCGGTTGGCAGGGCCGTCACGACGCCACCGCCGCGGGCTCGCTGCCCAGCGTGATCCAGGCGCTGTCGATCGGGTTGATCGGGTCGTACTCCCGGAACCGCTCGACGACCTCCTGGAGCAACTCGTCGCTGCGCCACTTCTCGATCTGCTCCTGCGCGACACCGCGCGCCGAGAGTTGGTCGATGACCGTCGTGACCAGCTGACCGGCGAGCTGTTCGAGCAGGATCACGTTCTTTGTGAACTGGTCCTCGAGCTCCTCGTCGGGCAGGCCGGCCGCCATCCCGTTGTGCAGGTCGACGATCCAGTCCAGCAGGCTGTACGGGTCGGCGAAGGTATCCGAGGCCGGCTCACAGTCGACGGCATGCCACTCGCGCAGGAACTGCTGAACCCTGGTGTGCAGCTCCCAGGTCCGCTGCAGGTTCCCGAACGCGCGCGGGCTCTCGCCGAGCCGGCGGAGCTTGTCGTGGAAGAACAGCAGTCCGGGGACCGCCCAGTAGATGATCGTGTCCCAGATGACCTTGGCGACCATCACCTTCGGGTTGCCCATCAGCGGGTACTGGTTCTCGTACGCGACCAGCCAGATGTCGCTCAGCACGAGATACACCTGGTTGTGCGCGGCAGCGATGTCCTCGATCTCCTCACCGCGGCGATCCCGGACGACCAGATCGGTGATCAGCCCGTTGCTGATCGCCATCAGATCGCCGCCCGAGGAGTACAACGGGTCGATCGAGACTCCCGCCTCGCCGGTCAGGCACCAGCGGTTCTCCGAATACACCTGCTGGCAGCTGTAGGCGTAGTCCTTCATCACCCGGAAGTCCTGGATCTTGTCGCTGTTCCGCCGGACCTCCGCGGCGACCTGCGGCTCGTGGGCATCGAGCCATTCCAGGGCTCGTTCGAGCTTGTTGAAGTCCTGGAACGAGTGCGCGCTGTCCTCGGCCACGATCCCGACGCTGGTCGATCCGGACGCGAGCGGAATCAGCCAAACCCAGTAGCCGGGACCCATCAGGTGGTTCGTGGACAGCCGCCGCTGGCCGTCGCACACCCGCTCCTGCCAGGCCTCATCGGCCGACCAGGCCTGAACGTCCACGGGATGAGCGATCCGGAACCAGACCGAGTTCGCCCGGTGGCCGACCGGTTTCGCCAGGTCCAGCTTGCGTTTCAGCAGCCCGGCCCGGCCGGTCGCGTCCACGACCCAGCGCGCCGCGATCCGGCGTACGCCGTCGTCGTCCTGGACCTCGACGACGTGATCGGACCCGTCCTCGGCGAGCTCGGCGCCGAGAACCTTGCCGTGGGCAAAGGTCACCCCGTGCTCGGCGATCAGCTCGCCGAGGTGGTTCTCCAGCCGCCCGCGGTCCAGCTGGTACGACGGCAGCGGAGCGGCCTCGACCTGCCCGTACTCGACCCGGCGCGCGATGTCGGTGTTGTCGCCATGACTGAAGAACATCCGCAGACCGAACTTGTGCAGCTGGTCGTGGGTCAGGTGCTCCTCGAGTCCGAGGACGTCGCGCAGGTAGTGCGCCTGCACCTCGACGCTGGACTCACCGACCTTGTGCGCGGCCTCGGGAACGGGATGCTGCTTGCGCTCGATCACGGTGACCTCGAGGCCGGGATCGGTCCGCTTGAGCTGCAGTGCCAGCGTCAGGCCGGTGATCCCGCCACCGAGGATGGCGACGTCGTAGTGGCCGGCGATGTCAGGCATAGGTCACCTCTTCGATCTTCGGGTCAGGGTTGTTCACGCCGCCGGCGCCGAGCACCAGCCAGCCCTCGCTGGTCGGGTTGCGGTGCCGTTCGCGGCGGTACACGGCGACCAGCTCGCCGATCAGCGGATCGCGTTGCCAGGCCTGGATCTGGGCGACCACGTGGTCGTCGGCGTAGCGGTCGCCATGGGTGTCGATGACGGAGCTGATCAGCTGGCCGGCCAGCTGCTCGAACAGCCGGGTGTTGGCGGCGAACCGCTCGGCGAACTGCGCGGTGGACAGCTCGTCGGCCATCCCGGCGTGCAGCTTCACCATGAAGTTCAGCGGGGAGTACAGGTCCACGAACCGCGGTTCGAGCTCGCGGTCGTCGATCCCGGCCCACTCCCGGAAGAAGGCCTGGACCCGGTTGCTGACCTCGGTGAGCCGGGCCAGGTCGTTCGCGACCGACGGACTGGTCGCGACCTGGCGGAACTGGTCCTGGAAGAACAGCAGCCCGAACACACCCCAGTAGAAGGCGGTGTCCCAGATCACCTTCGAGCTCATCACCCGGGCGTTGCCCATCAGGGCGTACTGGTTCTCGTAGATCGCCAGCCAGATCTCGGTCACCCGCCGGAACAGCGAGTCGTGAATCGCGGCCGCGGCGGTGACGTCCTCGCCGTCCAGCGACCGTCCGACCAGGTCGGCGACCAGACTGTTGCCGATCGCGATCAGGTCCAGTCCGGGCGAGTACAACGGGTCGAGGAAGATCCCCGACTCGCCGGTCAGGCACCACCGGGCGTTGCCGTCGAACACCTTGTCGCAGCTGTACGAGTAGTCCTTCATGACGCGGAAGTCCTGCACCTTGTCGAGGTGCTGCTTGATCTCTGCGTGACACTGCGGTTCGTGCTCGGCCAGCCAGCTGAGCGCGCGATCCAAGGTGTTGAAGCCGTCGAAGCTGTGCCGCTTCGCGTCGGCGACGATGCCGATGCTGATCGACCCAGAGGCCAGCCGGATCAGCCAGACCCAGTACCCCGGACCCATCAGGTGGTTGGTCGACAGCTCACGCTTGCCCTCGACCCGCTGCTGCCAGTCCGCGTCGTCGGTCCAGGTACTGACGTCGATCGGGTGCGCGACCCGGAACCAGGCCGCGTTCGCCGCGTGCCCGACCTCCTTCTGCAGACCGAGCTTGCGCTGCAGCAGGTGGTTGCGGCCGGTCGCATCGACCACCCAGCTCGCCGTGACGTCCCGCTCGCTGTCACCGGTCGCCACCCGCAGGTGGTGATGCGTCCGCTCACCGTCGAGATCGACCTGCTGGACTCTGCTTCCGGTGACCAGCTCGACGCCCTCGTCCGCACAGCGGCGGCCGAGCTCGTTCTCCAGCCGGCCGCGGTCGAGCTGGTACGTCGCGTGCGGCGGGAAGACCGAACTGCCGAGCTCCACGCGCTTGGTGATGTCGGTGTTGTCGTGGTTCGAGAAGAACATCCGGAGGCCGAACTTGCGGATCTGCCGGGTCTCCAGGTGTTCACCCAGCCCGAGGACGTCCCGGAGGTAGTGCGCGGCGATCTCGACCGTCGACTCACCCACCTTGTGCGTGGTCTCGGGCACCGGATGCTCCAGCCGCTCCACCACGAGCAGGCGGGCCGCCGGACGCTCCCTGCGCAACTGGAGCGCCAGCGTCAGGCCGGCCACGCCGCCGCCCATGATCACCACGTCGTAGTGGTTCGGGCCGGCGCTCTCGGCGGCGGGCCTGGCCTTCAGCGCCTCGAGGAGCTGGGCCCGTTTCGCGGCCGGCAGATCGGCAATCCGGACTCGGGTCTGTTGCGTCATCGCATCCCCCTTGTCGTCATCCTGGTAACAGGCTGACGACCGGTGATTACGCATGACTTACCTGATTTGGAAGGTATTCGGAGGAAGGCCACGAAAATGACCCCGGGACCGTAGTAGGCTCGTCGCCGGGAGTAACTCGTTCGACCGGGCGCGAATACTTCGTCACCCCTTGTCATAAGGAGGCCACGGTGAGTGCCCGGTCCGAGAATCAAACGTTCGTGCCGCAGGAGCCCTTCCGGGCTTGGCTTTTCGGCCCTTTCCGCGTCGTGCGTGGCAGCACCGAGATCGCCGATCAGGCGTGGACCCGGAAAAGCGCCCGAACCCTTTTGAAATGGTTTCTGCTCAATCCCGGTCAGCCGTTCTCCGCCGCCGAACTGTGTGACGTTCTGTGGCCGAACGGAAACGGAAAGTCGAACACCAAGAATCTGCACGTGACGCTGCACTATTTGCGTCGCGTCCTCGACCCGGATTCACCCAGCCGAAGTCCGTCCCGGTTCGTCCGCAGCGACGACGGCGGGCGCTACTGGTTCGACGAGCGCGACTGGTGGACCGACGTCGGCGAGGTCGAGTGGCTGTGGCGATCGGTCCAGGCCAGCGCCGAGCGCGACGACCACGACGCCGCGATCGCGACCCTGCTGCAGCTCGTCGACCACTACCAGCGCGGTTTCCTCCCCGAGGAGCTGTACGAGGACGCCTTCGCGCAGTTCCGCGACCTGCACGAGCGCAAGCACGACGAAGCGCTCCACGCCCTCCTCAAGCTGTACGGCGATCTCGGCCGCCGCTACGAGGTGCTGGCGTTCGCGCAGCGCATCCTGGACCGCGATCCGTACTCCGAGTGCGCGGTCATGGCGCTCGCCGAGGTGCACCTGGCTCAGGGCAACCTGTCGACCGCGATGTCGGAGCTCGACCGCTTCGTGCGCACGCTCAACGACGACCTCGGTACCGCGCCGAGCCCCCGCGTCGTGGCGCTGCGCCGGCGGTTGTCCTCATCCGGCTGAGCGGGACCGGCCCGTCTCAACCACCGCGTCGCCATCCGGCGAAGCGGGCCAAAGCTCCTTCGACAGCCGCGATGACGGCGGGCCGGAGCTCGTGCGGCGGGATCACCGCGTCGACGGACCCCACTGCCACCGCGCGATCGACATCGTGGACCCGGTCGAACTCGTGCGCCAGCTCCTCCAGCTTCTGCGCCTGCACGGCGTCCCGGACATCCGCGAGGTCCAACCCGATCCGCAACCGCTCAGGCCCGCTGATCGACTGCAGATCCGCCTCCAGCGCCGCGACCCGGCCATCGGTTCGGGCCCGCCGTCTGGCTTCGCCGGACAGCACCACATTGGCCGCCGGAGCGCCGCCGATCACGGATGCCCGCGCCCCGGCAACCGCGAGTACGGTGAGGTCCGGGTTCAGCCGTTTGGAGAACACCACGAACGCACCACCGTGGTACCGGCCGACCACGCAGAACACGATCGGCCCCTGGAAGTTCACGACCGCGCGGCCGATCTCAGCGCCGTACTCGAGCTGCAGATTGCGCAGCGACTCCGGTGAACCGTCGAAGCCGGCCAGATTGGCGAGCACCACCAGCGGACGGTTGCCGGACGCGGAGTTGATGGCGCGGGCGAGCTTCTTCGACGCCTGCGGGAACAACGTCGCCGCGCTGTACATCGGCGGACCGTCCGCCGGCGCGACGCCGTGGCGACGAGTCGGCCGCGACTCGACGCCGAGCAAGCACACCGCATGCCCGCCCAGGCGCGCGTCGAAGACGACCGCGTTCTGCGCGTCGGCCATGTCGGCCCACCGCTCGAGCGGCGGGCGGTCCTGGTCGATCACCGCTCGCATGACGGTCCGGATGTCGAAAGCCTTCTTGCGCTCAGGATTGTGGTCGACGGAGAAGATCTCGCCGACCGTCCGGAAGTCGCATCCGTCCACGACATGCGGGTAGTCGCTGATCTCGCGGTCTACCGGGTCGGCCGTGGGTAGCCGTCGCGGAGTGTTCTCGCCAGGAGCGACGTACGTGTGCTCGTAGTGCCGCATCAGCAGACGCGCCGCGGCGGCCAGATCCGGGGCCCAGTACTGACCTTGGCCGTTCGGACCCATGACGCGCTCGTACCCGCCGATGCCGAGCTCGTTGTCCGCCGACACCGCCCCGGAGAAGTCGAGCGACCGCTTGCCGGTCAGCACCATCGCACTCGCCGGCGTCATGATCAGCACGCCTTTGGTGTGCATCAGCATCGTCGCCTCGGCGTTCCAGTACGGCTGCGCGCCAACGTTGATCCCCGCGGCCACGACGTTGATCTCGCCACCGGCCTGCGTGAACTCGATGATCCGACGCAAGGCGGCAGCGACCCAGTCCATGTTCTCGGTGCCGGAGTCCATCGAGATCCGCGCCCCGGACGACAACGCAAACCACTCCACCGGAATCCGCAGCTGTTCGGCCAAGTCGATCGCCGCAATGATCCGACGGCACTCCGGCTCGGCCACCGCTCCGAGCGCCCGCGTCGGATCCCCACACAGCAACACCCGCCGCATCCCCTCGGGGTAGGCCGCGGTGACCGTCGTGACCATCCCGACGACGATCCCCGCACCGCGACGCGGAGAGCCGTTCTCGACAGGCCCGAGGCGCCCTTCCCCATCAAGCTCGAGCTCCACGTACGAGCCGCCTGCTTTCGCTAGGAAGGATCCAAGGTGGCGCGGACTGGGATAACCACGCGCACTCGCCTGGAGAACCTTCAGCTCGTCGGCGGTGAACGGCTGCAGCCGCTGGTCCGGAGCCGGCGGCTCAGACACCACCGGCTCCCGACTCAGCGGATCGAGGGTCAGCCGCCGGCCCGGCCGCCCGTACAGGACGAGCTCCTCCAAGTCTGGATCGTCAATAAGCGCAGCCAACTCCTCAACCGGGACCGGATTGTGGTCGACGCCGTGGATCCACAGGTGGACCCGGCCAGGCCGGGCTTGTGCTGAGGCCCGGGCGACCCGGACCGCGGCCATGCACTCGGTGACAACTCGGACGACGGCGCGCGGATCGGTAGCCTCGCCGATCGCGACGAGCCGGCGATCCGACGGATTGGCGACCGCCTGGCATTCGTACAGCAGAACATCGGACGGCACGCGCTTGATCTGAAACAAGCTCAGCCGCGCCGTGTCCGTCAGCCGAACAACGTCTGGTTCGCGCGCTGGCCGCTCGCACCAGAGGTGGCGCACTGCTAGTGCGAGATCGCGCAGCTCCCGCGACCGGCCTCGCTCGGACAGCCGTTCCAGGACTGCCTGCGCGTCGCTCGCAGTCGACGGTCGCTCGCGGAGCCATCGCTGCAACACCGCCACTACCACCTCCTGCGCCGTCGAATCATGCCGACGCTGCGCCCTGCAGATCCGCAGCAGCGCATCGTCCGGCGGCAGCTGGTACCACGCCGACGCGCGCTTCAGCCGGCGCCGAAGCCCGTCATCCAGACTGCGGGCTCGCAGGTAGCGCTGAAACAAGTCGTACGGCGCCCGTCCACACTCCGCGGCCTCACGCCGAAACAGATCGTCCAGATCGACGTACGCGGTCAGCAGCTCCACCTCGCCGGAACAAGGCGCCCCACCCGACGTCATCCGGTACGCCGCGAGCTCGGCTCTCGCAATCGCCTCATCAGCATCGAACCCGAGGATCAGCGCCAGCATCTCGCCGTACCGGTCGAGCCGCCGACTCGGACGCAACTCTCCACGCAGCACATCGTCAGTCGTCGGCTGCCGAGCCTCCAGCAGCACCGACCCGACCCGCACCAACGGAGCGCCGTACGCGACCTGCGCGCCCGGCCGCACCAGCCACTCCCCCACCTCACAGTCGAACGGCGCCCGAACCACCGACTCGAGCTTCATCGACTCGAGCACGGCGAGCGGCGTACCGGCGACAGCACGCTTGCCCTCAGCAACGGACTGCTGAACCACGATCGCCGGGATCGGCGAGCGCAGGATCGACCCGTCCCGATGCTCGATCCGGTGCGAACGACCACCGACCTCCACAAGCTCGAAGCCGGCATGCCCCGACGTGATGACGGTCATCGCCGGGCCGTCGATAGTGAGCCGCCGCCGGTCCTCGTCCACCTTCTCGACGCAGACCTCCAGCTCAGCCGTAGCACCGGCTTCGCTGCGCAGGCTCAATTGGTAGATCTCGTCACCACGCTGAAGCACCTTCGCCCGGTACGTCATCCCGTCCAGCCCGAGATGAAAGGTCCGTCCGTCATCCGGCCCAAGCGCGGGCAGCCCGCGCGCCGCCGTATCCACGAACGTCATGACATCGTCCGCGAGCGCACGGGTATACGCCTCAACCGCCGCGACGATCAGGGCGACCCGACCGGCCGGCTCCGGACGTCGGCCGGTGAGCTCCGCCAGCAGCTCGCCTTTGCTGGCCGTTGCCCCGTCCACAATCACAGTCGTAGCCATCAGCGCGCGCTCCAAGCGAGTCACCGCCTCCCGCTCGGTCACCCCGTACGCCGTAATCCGCGCCAGTACCGGGCTGCCCACAGCACAGATGACATCGCCTTGGGACACACCGGCGTCCACCTGAATCCCCGTACCGGCAGGCAACTCCAGCAACCGGATCCGACGGCCGGCTTCCGAACCGTTGTCGAGATCAACCATCCGCAACTGCGCCGCGGCCGCGAACGGCGCTGTTGCGGTTGGGACTGCCGCCTGCAGGTTCAAAGCGCTCCTGAGGTCCGCCACCAGACGATCGATGCCACCGGCAACTTCCGTGCCAGGCCCGACCCAGCAGTCGGGCCCGCGGATAGCACCGAGCAGCGGGAGGTCGAGAGTTCGGCACACCTGCCGCACACTGTCGTGCGCCTCGGGCCAGCCGCCGGTCCAGACCGCATCCGCGCCCAACTCCGTCAACACTCGCTCCAGAACGGAAGCATCGCCGTACAGGTGGTTCTTGACGCTGCCCAACTCAACCGCGACGTCAGCATCGCGGACAAACCGTGTAGACCGGTCCTCGCTGAGATGCAGCACCGCGAGGCGCACGTCTGCTGCCAGATCGCGGACGGCATGGATCGCCTGCAGGGCGGGTGCTCCCCGCCCCACGATCACGAGGCACCTGAGCACGTGGCCTCCTCACGACGGACTGTCCCGTCCAACCATCCGCCCGGCGACTTACCGCCCGCCTATCACCGCCGTAAGTGGGCCCGGGCAGCCGCAGACAACCGCTGATAGGAACGACCAGGCCTGCGGCGCGCAGCCGATCGCCCCGGGACTCAACAACGTCGGCAGCATTGATCAGCGAGTCGACCACACGGTGGCCCGGGTGACGCGCGAGTGTCGGCAAGTTGAGTGTGCAATCAGCCCACGGAATTGCCCACAAGTCCTTTGCAGATAAGGGCTTCCTGGCTCGGAAACTGTCGGTGGCCGTGTCTAGGCTATTGGGTATGGAGATCGTGGCGATGCCCCCGGTGTGGTCGCAGAGCGGCAGCGAACTGCTGTCGACTCTCGACACCCTCAAGGCCGCCCAGGCACTGCTCAAAACCTACGAACTCCAGCTCATCGGCCGGCTCGACGAAATGGGCACCGCCCAAGAACTCGGTGCCCGCGACACTGTCGAGCTGGTCTCGTTGCGCTACCGCCTCGACCCGGCCGAGGTCCGTAAAGACCTCACCTTCGCAGGGTGCCTGCACAAGTACCCCGCCATCACCGCCGCCCTGCCCGACCCCGCCGACCCTTCCCGCCCGGCGGTCCTGTCTCCCGAGCAGGCCAAGGTCATCGTCACAGCCTTGGAGAAAGCCCCCGCGAGCGTCCCGGTCGAGGTGCTGACCGTCGCCGAAGAACAAATGGTCGAAGCCTCCCGCGTCGCCAACCCCCGCGAGCTCACCCGCTTCGCCCACAAAGTCCTCGCCACGCTGGACACCGACGGCCCCGAACCCGCCGAAGACGAAGCCCGCGCCAAAGAATCCCTCCGACTGCGCCGAACCGACGGCGGCGTGAAGTTCACCGGGTTCCTGGCCGGCGACAGCGCCGAACTGCTCGAGACCCAGATCCACAAGCTCTCCAAGCCCCACAAAACCATCGACGGCGAGCTGGATCCCCGTCCCCGCGACAAGCGCCAAGCCGACGCACTCAGGACGATCCTCGACGCCGCTGCCGGCAACCCCGACCACCCCGGCGTCCCGCACCTGACGGTCACCATCGACTTCAACGACCTCAAAACCGCCCTCGACGCCGCCACCGGCCTACCCGCCACCGGGAACCCGGGCCCTGGTCCCGGCACTGGCCCGCACCCTGCTCCTGGCCCTGGCCCTGGTCTTGGCGCTGACCCGCGCGCCGGTGGCGCTCACCACGGTGCTGGTCTCGATGCTGACCCACGCGCAGGCGCTGGTCTTGGTTCTGGTGCGGTGGGTGAGTTGGTGTTCGGCGGCAACCTGTCCGCCTCGGCGGTGCGCCTAATGGCCTGCGACGCAGCCGTCCTGCCGATCGTGCTCGGCGGCGACTCCCAACCCCTCGACATCGGCACCGAACAACGCTTCGTCAACCGCTACCTCCGCCGAGCCCTCAACAAACGAGACAAAGGCTGCGTCGTCTGCAACGCACCACCCTGGATGTGCCACGCCCACCACCTCACCCACTGGGCCGACGGAGGACCCACCAGCCTGAACAACCTCGCCCTCCTCTGCGCCCTCCACCACCGCGCCGCCCACACCGGCCAATGGACCATCACCATCACCGACGGCATCGTCCACGTCACCCGCCCCACCTGGGCAGACCCACCGCGCACCACCCCCGCCGCTTTGGCCAGCCTTGTCGCATGGGACACCCCTGCCCACAACACCGCTGTCAGCCGCACCGGCAGCACCAGCAACAGCACCACCGCCGCCCGCAACTGCAGCGCCAGCGCCACGCCCAGCGCCACGCCCAGTGCCATCGCCACCGCCAGTGCCAGTGCCAGCGCCAGTGAGGGCAGCGCGGTATCGAGGTCGGCGGGCAGGTCGGGGGCCGGCTGGGCGGGTGTCGGCAGCAACCCAACTCACGAACAGTCGACGCGCCTCCCCGCAGCCAGCACCATCCCCAACCCGACACTGGCCGCTACCCGCGAAGCCCTCCGAACCCGGCTGACCGCACTGGTCCCCAACCACTCTGACCCCTGGGGCGCCGACCTCACCTCAGCAGCCGGACCGTAGTACCCGTTCACTGCACCAACCCCACCGCACCAGCCAACCATCCGGCCGGCAGGGGGCTTGGGCCAGTCTGCGTAGCCGCAGCCACTGCGGCGGCCCAGGCAGTGCGAGCGACCTGTTGTGACGGACATCCGAGATCGGGAGCTTGTGCTCCGGTGGGATGTTCGCGCCGACTTCCGGAGTCGGCTGCACGGATGCCCGAACTCGTCTGCGCGTGCCGGTCGCAGCTTGGCCAGTCACCAGGCTGTAGGGGAACAACGCACGCTCCAGCCTTGACACATTCCCATATGGGTATACGATCCTGGTGTGGCACGAGCGGCAACGACAACGGACGCGTTCAACGCGGTGGCCGAACCGAGGCGTCGGCAGATCCTCGATGTCCTCATCGAGGGGGAACGGCCGGTCAACGACTTGGTGCGTGCACTGGGGCTGGCCCAGCCGCAGGTGTCCAAGCATTTGCGGGTTCTGCGCGAGGTGGGGGTGGTGGAGGTGCGCGATGACGGGCGGCAGCGGCTGTACCGGCTCAACGGGCATGCGCTGAAACCGATCCATGACTGGGTCACGCGATACGAACGCACCTGGTCGGAGCGGTTCGAGCGGTTGGACGCCGTACTGGAAGAACTCAAAGACGAGGAGATGTGAGATGGCCAGCACCACAAGCAGCAAGGGGACCGCGGTAGTGAGCCTGCCGGCGGACGATCAGATCCTGATCACCCGGGAGTTCAACGCGCCCAAGCATCTGGTGTACCGGGCGTGGACCACGCCGGAGCTGGTCGCACAGTTCTGGAGCGGTCAGCGCGGCACCATGCGCAGTGTCGAGATCGACCTGCGGGTCGGCGGCAGGTGGCGGTATGTGATGACCGCCGGCCACGGCGAGATCGCCTTCCACGGCGAGTTCCTGGAGATCGTGCCCAACGAACGGATCGTCAACACCGAAGTGTTCGAAACGCCGGACGCCCCCGCGTCCGACGCCGGCGCGCCGGTCACCACCGCCACATTCAGCGAACACAACGGGCGCACCACGCTCACCCTGCTGATGCAGTGCGGTACCAAGCAACTGCGCGACACGATCATGCAGTCCGGTATGGAGATCGGCATGCAAGAGCAGCTGAACCTGCTCGAGGAACTCGCCATCTCCCTGATGAGCTGAACCAGACACCGCTGCAGGCCTGCCATGCGATAAGGAGGATGGGATGCATCGGGTTACGTCGAAAGACGGCACGTCGATCGCGTATGACCGGTTCGGGGAAGGTCCGGCAGTGATCCTGGTGGGCGGCGGCATCGTCGACCGGTCGGAGAATGCCCCGCTGGCTCCGGTGCTGGCCGAGCATTTCACTGTGTACAACTACGACCGTCGGGGCCGCGGCGACAGCACAGACACAACGCCCTACGCCCTGGAACGCGAGTTCGAGGACATCGCGGCCCTGATCGACGAAGCCGGCGGCACGGCGTACCTCTACGGCGTATCCTCGGGCGCGGCGCTGGCTCTGGAGGCCGCGGCTGCAGGCCTGCCGATCGCCAAGGTCGCCGCCTACGAGGTGCCCTACGACGTGTCCGAGGGTGCCAAGCAGCGGCACCTCGAGTACACCGAGAAGGTGCAGTCGCTGCTGGCCGACGACCGCCGGGACGACGCCATGCGGTTGTTCATGCGGTTGGCCGGCGCGCCTGAGGAGGCCGTCGCGCAGGCGCACAACTCGCCGATGTGGGCCGGTTCGATCACCGTCGCGCACACCCTGGCCTACGACGCGGTCTGTCTCGGCGACGGCACCCCGCCGACCGAGCGGCTGTCGACCATCACGCAGCCGGTACTGGTGGCCACCGGCGGCACCACCGACGACACGATGGCCGGGCTGGGCACCGGATTCTTCGACACGGCTGCGGACGCGGTCACGGCCGCCATCCCCGGGGCCGAGCGCGCGATCATTTCCAACCAGGCACACGTCGCCGACCCGGAGGCTGTCGTCCCGGTCATCACCCGCTTCTTCAACGCCAAGCCAAGTCCCTGGGTCCTCCCAGGGTGAACCAACCCGTGCCGATTCGCAGAAACCGCCGATCGGCTATTCGATGCCGGCTCGCTGGCGTGCGCGGCGCTCGGCGACTGCTTGGCTGACGCCGATCAGGCGGTCCCAGTCGTCGGCCATGCCGACGCGGCTGCCGATCTCGCGCATCTGGGCGCGGAACAGGACGCCGGACTTGATCAGCTGCGGGCGGATGTGGCCGTAGACCTCCAGCGTCACGATCGCGAACAACTGCGCCCAGGCGAACTCGAACAGCCAGACCATGCCCAGGGCGTTCTTGCCGAGCAGGGAGGCCAGCTCGGACTGGGCGCCGGAGGCGTGGCTGTGTACGGCGATGAAGTCCGGATCGAGGTCTTCGGGCGCGGGAACCGGGAAGGGGCGCTGCTTCGACAGCCTCGCCAGGGCGCCGCCGAAGTGGTCGGCGAACAGTTCGACGCCGTGGGTGTTGCCGGTACCGCTGACTCCGCGCGAGAGCGGGTGTGTGGCGCTCTCCGCGTCGGCCCGGATGGTCCGCTCGCCGGACAGTGAGTTGGTGACGAAGACGAGCTGGAACTCTGACTTGTTGTCGAGCGCCCAGTCCCGGAACGCCGTCGCGGCCGCCACGATCTGGGCGGCGGGGTCCTCGTCGCCGTAGACCTCGCCGGCTTCGACCATCTCGCGGACGACGTCGGCAAAGATCGCGTCGGACAGCAGTTCGTTGAGGGCTGCCGGGTTCTTGACGTAGCGGTAGAGCGCCGGCGGCGTCAGGCCCATCTCGGTCGCCAGGGCCCGCAGCGTCACCTCCCGGCCGTCGCGCAACATCGACCGGCCGATCTCGACGATCTCGTCGAAGGTCGCGAGCCGTTGCCGTTCCCGGCGGGTGAGAACGGGTCGGTCAGGCCCCTCTCCCCTGGATTCACGCTGTGTCATTGCCAACCTCCGGCCAGGCGGCTGCGACAGGGAGGCGCAGCCCACGAGACCAACAGTAACGCTTGACAACTACAGTGAACAAGATTCACCCTAAACAGGGTTAACAAGCCGTACACCTATAGACTGGGGTTACGGAGGGGAACAAGAGTGAATAGTGTTAACTCTAGGGTGGGAACGCTCCTCGAACCGCTGGGCTGGGTTCATCCCAGGGAGCGCGAGCACAAGGCGGTGTACCGCGCGTACTTGTTCGGCCCGTTCCGGGTGTTCCGGGGCGGGGAGGCGCTGGGTCAGCGCAGCCAGCGCCGTGAGAAGGCTCAACTGTTGCTGAAGTGGTTCCTGCTCAATCCGGGTCAGCCGCGGTCGATCGACGAACTGATCGACCTGGCGTTCCCGGCTGCCGCGCCGGACAAGGCCACGAGCAGTTTCCACGTCGCGATGCACTGCCTGCGCCGGATGCTCGAGCCGGACCTCCGTCCCGGCGAGGAGTCGTCGTACATCCGGCGGAGCAGCAACAACTTCTACCGTTTCGAGGCCGACGACCAGTGGTGGACCGACACCGCCGAGGTCGACCGCCTCTTCGATCAGGGCCGGATGAGCGACAGCCGGGGCGACGCTCAACGGGCTTGCTTCTATTACGGCCAGGTCGTCGGCCATATGAACAGACGGCTCCTCGAGGACGACAACACCGACGAGCAGTGGCTCGCGCCGTACCGGCGTCGCTATCAGGCGCTGCACCGTGAGGCGTTGCTCCGGCTCGTCCAGATTCACGGTGAACGTGGCCAGATCGACGAGTCGCTCGAGTACGCCCATCAGATGCTGATCGACGACCCGTACAACGAGCTGGCCGTCATCACCATCGTCGAGGCCGATCTGGCGCACGGCCGCGTCGCCCACGCGCGGCACCGGATCAGTACCTTCCTCGACGACCTCACGCACGACCTGGGCATCGCACCCAGCCACGATCTTCTGACACTGAACACCCGTGTCCGCCAAGACCTCACGCACCCGCCACGCAGCGAGGCCCAACGGGCACTGGCCACCACGTCGAGCCGCGCCAGCTGACCGCCCCAATCCAGCCGTAGCGCCGCTCGGGTCAGACTCGGGCGGCGTCCCATGGCATGCTGCCTCGGTGGCCCTGTACCTGCATCGCGCCGAGCGAACCGATCTGCTCGCCGACGCGATGGGCGACGTGCTCGCCGTACCGCTTGCCGATCCGTTCGCCGAAGAGCTTGTCGTGGTGCCTGCGAAGGGCGTCGAGCGGTGGTTGTCCCAACGCCTCGCGCATCGGTTGGGCGCCGCGCCGGGCAAAAGCGACGGCGTGTGTGCCGGCGTTCGGTTCTCGACGCCGCGCTCGCTGGTCGCCACGATCCTTGGGCTCGCAGATGACGACCCCTGGGCGGCCGACGCGATGGTGTGGCCGCTGCTCGCCGTACTCGACGCCTCGCTGGACGAGCCTTGGTGCGAGCCGGTCGCGCGGCACCTCGGTCACTTCGACACCGGTGCCGAGGCGGAGCTCAGGCAAGGACGCCGGTACGCCGTCGCAGCGCGGCTGTCGAGGCTTTTCGCGGCGTACGCCGTCCAGCGGCCCACCGTGCTGGCCGACTGGAGCCGGGGTGACGACAGCGACGGTCGCGGAGCGCGGGTCGACGACGACCTGAGCTGGCAGCCGGAGCTCTGGCGGCGCCTCGCCGCCCGGATCGACGCGCCGACTCCGAACGTGCGCCACGCCGAAACGCTTGCCCAGTTGCGTGATCGGCCGACCTCGCTCGACCTGCCTGCGCGACTCTCGCTGTTCGGGCACACGCGGCTCCCGGTCACCGAGATCGAGCTGCTGTCCGCGCTGGCCGAGCACCGCGACGTACACCTCTGGCTCCCCCACCCCAGCAACGCGCTGTGGGAACGCCTCGCCGCAGCCCGCATCGGCATGGGCGACCGTGCGTCCGACTTCAGCCACCAAGAAGCGGACCATCCCCTCCTGGCCACGCTCGGACGGGACAGTCGTGAGCTGCAACTGGCTCTCGCAGCCGCGCCGGCTACCGATCGGCATCTTCCATCGCCTCCGCTGCCGGAGACGCTGCTCGGCTGGCTGCAGGACGATCTGCGGAGCAACGCCATCGCGTCCCAAGGCCGACGGCTCGCCACCCACGACCGCAGCGTGCGGGTGCACGCCTGCCACGGTGCGGCACGGCAGGTCGACGTTCTGCGTGACGTGCTACTCGGGATGCTCGATGCCGACCCGACGCTCGAACCTCGCGACATCCTGGTGATGTGCCCCGACATCGAGACGTACGCGCCGTTGATCAGTGCGCGCTTCGGCCTCGGTGACCTCCGTACCGACGGTCATCCGGCCCATCGGTTGCGGGTCCAGCTGGCTGACCGGTCACTCGTGCAGACCAATCCCCTGCTGGGCGTCGCCACCCAACTGCTCGGTGTCGCCGGGAGCCGGGCCACCGCCAGCCAGTTGCTCGATCTCGCCCAGACCGAGCCGGTACGGCGGCGCTTCCGCTTCACCGACGACGACCTGGACACGATCACCGGCTGGGTCCGCGAATCGGGAGTGCGGTGGGCGTTCGATCAGGACCACCGAGCGCCGTACGGGCTGGCGGCGTACCCGCAGAACACCTGGCGCTTCGGCCTCGACCGCGTTCTGGCCGGCGTCTCGATGTCCGCCGACGCCCATGCTTGGATCGACACGACGCTGCCGCTCGACGACGTCGGCAGCACCCGGATCGAGCTGGCCGGGCGATTCGCGGAGTACGTCGATCGGTTGCAGAAGGCAACGGAACGGCTGGACGGCACGCGTCCGCTGACCGAGTGGCTCGATGCGTTGCGGACGGGGATCGATCAGCTGACGAAGGTCGTTCCGGATGACAACTGGCAGCTCAGCCAGGTGCATCGTGAGTTCGCCGCGGTCACCGCCGATGCCGGGCCGCTGGCGGAGATCGCTCTGAAGCTGCCCGATGTTCGCGCGCTGCTGTCGAGTCATCTGGCCGGACGCCCGAGCCGGGCCAGCTTCCGGACCGGCACGCTGACCGTCTGCACGATGGTGCCGATGCGCTCGGTTCCGCATCGGGTCGTCTGTTTGCTGGGACTCGACGACGGGGTCTTCCCGCGGTTCGGCCTGGCCGACGGGGACGACTTGCTGGCCCGGAACCCGCTGACCGGTGAGCGTGATGTGCGGAGCGAGGACCGGCAACTCCTGCTGGATGCGATTCTGGCCGCGACCGAGAGTCTCGTGATCACCTACACCGGCGCCAACGAGTACTCCGGACAGCGGCGACCGCCCGCTGTACCCCTGGGCGAACTCCTCGATGTCCTGGATCGCACCACCGAGGCGAGCGTCCGGGACGCCATCCTGATCAAGCATCCGCTCCAGCCCTTCGACCGGAAGAACCTCGAAGCCGGCCGCCTCGGCACCTCGGGACCGTTCACCTACGACCCGACCGCTCTCGTTGCGGCGCGCGCCGCCGCGGGCTCCCGGCCGTCCCGCCCGGAGTTCCTGGACGGGCAGCTGACAGTCCCCGTCAACGAGGACATCGCGCTGGCCGACCTGCTGACGTTCTTTCGGCATCCCGTGCGGGGCTACTTCCGGGCGCTCGATCTGACGCTGCCCTGGGAGGTCGACGGGGTTTCGGACGAGATGCCGGTCGAGATCGACAACCTGCAGAAGTGGTCGGTCGGCGACCGGCTGCTCCGCGACATGCTGGCTGGCGTGCATCCGAACGACGCATTGCAGGCTGAGTGGCGTCGAGGCACGTTGCCACCGGGCCGACTCGGCTGGCGGACGGCGACCGACGTACGGGACGAGGCGAAGCAGCTCGCGATCACCGCGCATCCGCACCGGCAGGCGACACCACGGGCCTTCGATCTGGACATCGATCTCGGCGGCGGCCGGCGTCTCACCGGCACGGTGCCGAGCGTGCACGGCTATCGGCTGGTCTCGGTCGGATTCTCCCGGCTCGACGCCAAACAGTTGCTGGAGTGCTGGATCCAACTGCTCGCGCTCTCCGCCAACGACGACGACCACAACTGGACTGCGGTGGCCATCGGCCGCTCCCGCACCGGCCCGGTAAGCCGGCTCTTCGGCCCGGTCGGCCACGAAGCGCGGGATCTCCTTGCTGACTTGGCCGCGATCTATGACAGCGGAAGGCGGGAACCAATTCCGCTTCCGCTCAAGACTTCGTTCGCCTGGCACCAGGCCCGCCGTACGGGCGATGATCCGGCGGTCGCGGCCGAACGGCGCTGGCGGCCAGCCACGTATGACGGCGAGAACGCCGACAAGGCACACGCAAAGGTCTGGGGCCCCTATAGCCGGTTGGACGAGCTGCTGGTGCCGACGCGGCCCGGTGAGGAGCACCCCGGTGAGCCGACCCGGCTCGGCGCGTACGCCGCCCGGCTCTGGGAACCGATGCTCCGCTACGAGCAGGGAGCATCGTGATGGAACCGTTCGACCTGCTCGGTGAGCTCCCGACCGGAACCGTCGTACTGGAGGCGAGCGCCGGCACGGGCAAGACCTACGCGCTGGCGGGGTTGGTCACGCGGTTCGTGGCCGAGGGCCGCGCCAAGCTCGACGAGATGCTGCTGATCACCTTCGGCCGCGCGGCCAGCCAGGAACTGCGTGAGCGGGTGCGCGCGCAGTTGCTCGAAGCCGAGCTCGCCCTCGCCGACCCCGCTCGCTGGGAGACCGACGGCGGCCTGCTCGGTCATCTCGTCAAGGCCGACCCCGAAGAGATCGCGGAGCGGCATCTGCGGCTTCGGGATGCACTGGCCAACTTCGACGCGGCGACCATCGCCACCACGCATCAGTTCTGCCAGCTCGTACTGCGTTCGCTCGGCGTAGCGGGTGACACCGACACCGGCGTCACCTTGGTCGACGACTTGAGCGACCTCGTCACCGAGGTGGTGGACGACCTCTACCTCAATCGCTTCGGCAGCTCGGCGGACCAACCGCCGATCAGTCGAGCCACCGCGCTCGAGATCGCACTCAAGGCGGTCAGCAATCCGCACACCAAGCTCGTTCCCGACAAGTACGCCGAGGCGTCGCCGGAGGGCGTCCGGATCGAGTTCGCGCACGCCGTACTGGACGAGATGGAGCGGCGGAAGCGGCGCCTCGGCATCCTTGGGTACGACGATCTGCTGACCAGGCTCGCGGCCGCGCTCTTAGATCCGAATGCGCCGGCCCGCAAGCAGTTGCAGCGCCGGTGGTCGGTCGTGATGGTCGACGAATTCCAGGACACCGACCCGGTGCAGTGGAAGGTCATCGACGCGGCCTTCAACGGGCCCAGCACGCTGGTCCTGATCGGCGACCCCAAGCAGGCCATCTACGCCTTCCGCGGCGGCGACATCGCGACGTACCTCAAGGCCGCGGCCACCGCCGGGCAGCGGCGTACGCTCGACACGAACTGGCGCAGCGACCAACCGCTGGTCGACTGTCTCCAGGTCGTCCTCGGTGGCGCGCAGCTCGGCCACCCCGACATCGTCGTCCATCCAGTCGCCGCTCATCACCAGGGTGGCCGGCTCGCCGGGGCGCCGTCCGACGCGCCCTTCCGGCTGCGGGTCGCGCGCCGGGAGCAGTTCGGCTCGGCTCGGCGCAAGAACATCCCGATGGACCTGCTCCGCGATCACATCGCCCGCGATCTCGCGGCCGACATCGGTCGCCTGCTGGCCTCCGGTGCGACGTACGACGGGCAACCGGTGCGCGCGGGTGATGTCGCGGTGATCGTCGAGACGCACAAGGACGCGCGGGTCTGCCGGGAGGAGCTGGCCCGGGCCGGCATCCCGGCCGTGTACTCGGGTGACCTCGACATCTTCGCGTCCCAGGCGGCGCAGGACTGGCTTTGTCTGCTGGAGGCGTTCGACCAACCGCATCGCTCCGGCCTGGTCCGTGCAGCGGCGACGACGATGTTCTTCGGCGAGACCGCGGCGAGCCTGCGGGCCGGTGGCGAGGAACTGACCGACCGAATCGGTCAGACAGTGCGGGCCTGGGCGGACCGGCTGCGCACCAGTGGTGTCGCGGCGGTCTTCGAAGCCGCGCAGGCACACGGTACGACGCAGCGGGTGCTCGGCTGGCGGGGCGGCGAGCGCGACATGACCGACCTCGCGCATCTGGCCGAGTTGCTGCACGAGACCGCTCACCGTGAGGGTTACAAACTGCCCGCCTTGCTCGACTGGTTACGTGCCGAGTGCACCGGCCGCGGACGAGCGGCTGAACGAACTCGGCGGCTCGACAGCGACGCGGCCGCCGTACAGATCATGACGGTGTGGGTCAGCAAGGGCTTGCAGTATCCCGTTGTGTACTTGCCGTTCGCCTTCACTCGGCATGTGGTCGAGGAGACCGAGCTGCTGGTCTTTCACCAGGACGGCGAGCGGTGCCTGGACCTCGGCGGTAAGAGGCACCGCGGGCACCGCGCCAACCAGAAGCTCTGGCGCGCCGAAGAGGCCGGTGACGACATCCGTCTCACCTATGTCGCGTTGACTCGGGCGCAGTCACAGGTCGTGGCGTGGTGGGCCCCCTCGTGGGACGAGGTCAACGGCGGGATCTCGCGGCTGCTGCGCGGCCGCAAACAGGGCGACGCGATCGTGCCCGACACCTTGCCGCGGTCCGCGTCCGACGACGACGTACTGAACTGGCTGCGGCGCTGGCAGCAGGCCGGTGGGCCGATGATCGAGGACTCGGTCATCGCGGAGCACGCCGAGCCTGTCCCGGCCGAACTCCCCGGCGGACTTGCGGCCGGCGTCTTCACCCGCGAGGTCGACCTCGCATGGCGGCGTACGTCGTACTCGGGGCTGATCCGGGCGGCCGACCAGCAGGTGGGCGGTGTCGCCAGCGAGCACGAGGAGAGTCAACTCGAGGACGAGTCCGTCGATTCGGTACCGACGCCGGACGTGGCGCCGGCCGACGCGCTGCCGTCACCGATGGACGGGCTGCCAGCGGGGGCGACGTTCGGGTCGCTGGTGCATGCGGTGCTGGAAGAGGCGGATCCGCAGGCGCCCGATCTGCAGGCTGAGCTCACTCTTCAGGTGCGCGAGCAGTTGCGATTCTGGCGAGTCGATGTGACGGCTGAGGTGCTGGCTACCGCGATGCTGCCGATGCACGCGACGCCACTTGGTCCGCTGGTTCCCGGGCTGACGCTCGCTGACCTGGGTCGGGCCGATCGGCTTCGCGAGCTCGACTTCGAGATCCCGCTCGCCGGTGGCGACGACGCTGTTGCGACGGATGTTCGGCTGCATCAGTTGGCACCGCTGCTGCGTGCCCATTTGCCGGCCGACGATCCACTGCTTCCGTACGCCGATCGGCTCGAACAACCGTTGCTCGGGCAACAGAGTCTGCGCGGCTACCTCACGGGCTCGATCGACGTCGTACTGCGGGTGCCGGGGAACCGCTTTGTCGTGGTCGACTACAAGACGAACCGGCTCGGCGATCCTGATCAGCCCGCGACGTCGTCGGACTACCTCCCGGACCAACTGGGTGCCGCGATGCTGCACTCCGACTATCCGTTGCAGGCAATGCTTTACTCGGTGGTGCTGCATCGGTACCTTCGCTGGCGGCTGCCGGACTACGATCCCGCCGTACATCTTGGTGGGGTGGTTTACCTGTATCTGCGCGGGATGTGCGGACCGGAGACGCCGGTCGTCGATGGGCATCCGGCCGGGGTGTTCAGCTGGCCGATGCCGGCGACCCTCGTGCTCGCCCTCTCCGAACTGCTCGACGGGAGCACCTCATGACCGCGCTCATCGACGAGTTCGACTCGACCCTCGCGCTGGGCGCCACCGGGATCCTGCGCGACTTCAACGCGGCGGGCGTGCTCGTGGCGGCGGACGTCCACGTGGCCTCCCGGCTCACGGCGATGCTTGCTGAGCGCAACGAATCGGTGGCGCTCGCGTGCGCCCTGGTGGCGCGAGCTGTTCGAGCCGGTTCGGTCTGTCTTGACCTCGCCGCGGTCCAGGACGAGGTCGGTGAAGACGGCAACGATCTGACCTGGCCTTCGGTGACCGAATGGGTCACCGCGGTCAAGGCGAGTCCGTTGCTTGCCGCCCCCTTTCCCCTCCGGCTCGAGGACACTCGCCTGTACTTCGATCGCTACTGGCGTGAGGAGGAACAGGTCGATCAGGACCTCCGCCGTCGGGCTTCTCGTCCCGCGCCGTCTATCGCCAACGAGCAGGCGCTGACCGCGGGACTCGACCGCCTCTTCCCCGGTACGTCGTACGTCGAGCAGCGGACAGCCGCCGAAACAGCGGCCCGCCAGTGGACGACCGTGCTGACAGGCGGCCCGGGCACCGGCAAGACCACCACAGTCGCAGGTCTCCTAGCCCTCCTCGCGGAACAAGCCGAACTGGCCGGCGACCGCCTCCCCCGGATCGCGCTCACCGCACCGACCGGCAAGGCAGCCGGCCGCCTCGAAGAGGCCGTACGGCGAGAGCTGGCCGAGCGCCTCACCCCAGTCGACCGGGACCGGCTCGGCGAGTTCCACGCCCGAACCCTGCACATGCTGCTCGGTCGGCGGCCCGATTCGTCGACCCGCTTCCGCCACGACCGGGACAACCGGCTGCCGCACGACATCATCGTGGTCGACGAAACCTCGATGGTCTCGCTGACGATGATGGCGCGACTCCTCGAGGCGGTCCGCCCGGAGACCCGCCTGGTCCTGGTGGGCGACCCTGACCAGCTCGCGTCGATCGAGGCAGGCGCCGTACTGGCTGATCTCGTTGAGGGGTTGGTTGCCGGGGGCCACATTCGGGCAGCTGAGCTTCGCACGTCGCACCGGTTCGGCGGTGAGATCGGCACGCTGGCGTTGGCCGTTCGGGACGGTGAGCCGGAGTCCGTTCTCGACGTACTGCGTCAGGGCGGCGACCGGGTGCAGTTCGTCGATGAGGACGATCCGCTCGACACGCTGCGGTCCGCCGTACTGCCCGACGTACTGGCAATTCGGGCGGCTGCTGAAGCCGGCGACACCGACGCTGCGCTGGCTGCGCTGGATCGCCACCGCCTTCTGTGTGCCCACCGCGAAGGCCCCTGGGGCGTCAGCCACTGGAACCGGACCGTCGAACGCTGGATCACCGAAGAAACCGAAGACCCGCTCTGGGACACCTGGTACGTCGGCCGGCCGGTGCTCGTCACCGCCAACGACTACGCCCTCGGCATCTACAACGGCGACGTCGGCGTCACCATCCGCCGCCCCGACGGCACCCTCCGAGTCTGCATCGACAGCTCCCGCGGTCGCCTCGACCTCGCCCCCAGCCGGCTCGGCAACATCGAAACCCTGCACGCCATGACCATCCACAAAGCCCAAGGCAGCCAAGCAGGAGAGGTCACCGTCCTGATGCCCGGCGAAGAGTCCCGCCTCCTCACCCGCGAACTCTTCTACACCGCGATCACCCGAGCCCAGGACCGAGTCCGAGTCGTAGGCACCGAGTCCGCCATCCGCTCCGCCCTGAGCCGCCGCGCCCTCCGAGCCACCGGCCTCCGCCAACGCCTCGCCTGAAGGCCTAGGTCGTGATCGTCGCCACCCTCGACCGAGAGCTCGGCAACTAGAACGGCCAAGTGCCGCGGGCCAACTCCCACACCTCCGAGCTTGCCGCGGCAAGCGTGCCATCGCCGACGGCGTTCGCTTCGTACGCCGATCCGTCGAGACGGCGGTTCACGCCACCGGCCTCGGTGAGCAGCAGCGTTCCCGGCGCGTGGTCCCACGGCAGAATCCGGCCCCAGCAAATGAAGTCCACCGCTCCCTCGATCAACGCCGGGTAGTCACACGCCGACGTCAGAGCGCCCGGCGTCCGCACGTACTCGACCGGCTGCCCTTCCACCGCCTCCCGTTGCTCCGGCGGAAAGAAGCGCGTGTGAAACACCCCGCGCAACTCCGGCAGCGTCGTCGCGCGCGCCGACACCGTCATCCGCTCCCCGTTGCGAAACGTCCCCGCCTTGAGCTCCGCCTCCCAAGCAACCCCGAACTCGGGCTGCCAGATCCAGCTGGCCACCGCCCGCCCACCCTCAACCAGCGCAACAGCCATCCCGTACGACGGATCCCCGCTGACGAAGTTGTTCGTCCCGTCCACCGGATCGACCAACCAGCACGACCCCTCGGGATACAGCACGTCCAGCACCGAAGGATCAGCCGCGACCGCCTCCTCCCCCACCACCGGCAACCCGGGCCGCAACAACCCCAACCCCGCCGCCAAGAACACCTCAGCCTCCCGATCGGCGACGGTCACCACCTCCCCCGGCGACTTCTCCGTCACCTCACCGTCGGCCAGCGCCCGAAACCGCGGCCGAACAAACCGCTCCCCCGCCTCCCGCAACAACTCCAGCACCCGCTCGTCCACCTGATGGTCCCCCAGAGTCGCAGTCGAAGGTGTAGCCCCGAACACCCTAGGCGTTCAGGCTTCGGCGTACCGCTGGATGGCAGCCACAGCATCGATCGCAACGTTGGGATCGCCCGAATAGTCGAACACGACGTCCTTGGGGCCGGCAGCAGCGCCGGGAAGCGTCGCCGCATAATCGCGAACCTGAACGGTCGCCACTGCCAGCGAGCCACTGCGCTGGAAGAGGCTGACGGTCTTCGCGCCTGTGTAGACCCATCGGATGTAGGTGCTCTTCCGCGGTACCGACGGCCGCCATCCCATTCCCTTCAGGGCATCATGGACGACACGAGCGTCGGACGAGCCGGAGTACCGCTCGAAGCGGCTCAGCATCGACTCCACCGCCTCAGTGCTATCGCGGCCGATGCCATGCGCCTCCAAGGTGTCCTCGAACGTCTCAGCGATCTCCTCGCGAGCAGCCGAATCGGTTGCCGCAGCAACCTCGCGGATCGCTTCCAGGGCGGCTCTGGCAACCCAGATCTCATTGCCGCCCACCTTGAAGCGCACCGGTACCAATCCGAAGATGGCCATGGCCAGGAAGGCCGCGCCGGCGACGAGCAAAGCCCCTGTTCCAACTTCGTTCTCAGTTCTGAAGACGGCCAGGGTGCCGGCAGCTGTCGTCGCCAGCCCGGCGATCCCGATCAGTGCTCGCTCGACGGGAGTTGCTGACGGCTTGTGGGGAGATCCGTCTGGCTCGGCGCCATCGGCTTCTGGTGAGTCTGTCATCCAAGACATGATGCTTGCGCCGGAGCCGTTCGTCTGTAGCCCGGCGGAAGTCCCCGGAGTCTTACTTCGTCGGGTTGAAGTTGGGGGCCCAGGGGGCGTTGGTGAGGCCTACTCGGGTGATGGCTTCGGCGGCTTGGGTGGCTAGGGAGTGGAGGACGGTCAGGGCGGCGCGCGAGGGTTGGCGGGTGGTGGACCAGTAGGCGCCGATGGCGGCTACCGGGGTTGGGGAGCCTACGGGGACCATGGCGAGGCTGCGGACGAAGGTGGGGCGGTAGGCGGCTTGGGGGATTCTCGGGTCGATGGTGATGTCGGGGACGACGGCGGTTTCGTTGTGGAGCATGGCCCAGCCGCTGATGCAGGCGGTGAGGGGAAAGCGCTGGCCCTTCCAGAGGGGGGCGATGGCGTCTTCGTCGACGTAGAAGCAGTTGTTTGCTTCACGGACGACGAAGGTCGCGCCCTGGGCGCCGGTGAGGCGGCGGGCGGCGACGCGGATGATGTCGGCGACCGCGGCGATGTCGGGGGCCGCGGCGATGTCGGGGGCCGCGGCCAGCCGCGGATCGCAATTGTGCTGGTTCATCGCCGGCCTCCTGCCCTTATCGTGGCGGCTGGTTGGGCTGGTGTCCATCGCCGGAACGGTGGAAGGCTTCGACTGCCGTGGGCAGGGTGTAGAAGACGTGGTCGGCGCCGACACGGTCCAGGAAGCCGGTGGCGTCGAGGACCGTGCGGAGGTCCTGTTTGACGCGAGCCAGGGCGAGGACGATGCCGCGGTCGGCGAGTTCTTCGCGCAGCGTGTCGAGGGCGTCGACGGCGGTGATGTCGATCTCGACGTTGGCTTCGGTGTTGAGGAGCAACCAACGGACCGGGGTCTTGGCGTCGTCGACGGCGGCGAGGGCGCGGCGGCGGAAGTCTTCGGCGTTGGCGAAGAACAGCGGCGCGTCGTAGCGGTAGACGACGAGACCGGGCACGGGCCGCGCGTCCGGGTAGTCGTCGACGTCGTGCATGCCGGCGATACCGGGGACGTAGCCGAGGATGCCGTCGTGCGGGCGAGCCACCCGACGCAGTACGTCGAGCACCGACAACGCAACCGCGATCAGTACGCCGTTCAGTACGTCGAGGGCGACCACGCCGATCGTGGTCGCGATCGCGAGCACGAACTCGCTCCGCCGGAACGCCGCGATCCGGCGGAACTCCGGCAACTCGATCAGCCGGATCGCGGCGTACACGACCAAGGCGCCGAGCGCGGGAATCGGGAAGGTCGCGAGCAGCGGGCCGGCAAACAGAAGCGTCGCCACGATGACGAGTGCGGCCACCAGCGAGTAGACCTGGCTTTTCGCGCCAGAGACCTCGGCCAAAGCCGTCCGGCTGCCGCTGCTGCTGATCGGAAAGCCGCGGACGAGCCCGGCCGACACGTTGGCCAGCCCGAGCACCAGAAGCTCGCGATCCGGATCCACGGCCTCCTGACCTCGGGTCGCGAACGCTCGTCCAGTAAGAACCGTGTCGGTGTAGCCGACCAACGCGACGCCCAACGCCGGCAACGCGAGCAGGCCGAGGTCGCTCACCGACAGAGCGGGCAGGTGCGGCACGGGCAGCCCGCGCGGTACGTCGCCGACCAGCGTCACGCCCCGGTCGGTCAGATTCGCGGCCCACGTCACCACGGCCGCCAGACCCACGACGATCAACGGCCCCGGCCACCGCCTTGCCCAACGCGCCATCACGAACAGCAACCCCAGCACGGCCAAGGACAACGTCAGCGGAGCAACGCGCCAGTCAGGAACAAGACGGCCAGCCGACAAGATCTCGGCCAGTGGCGTATCCCCGTGCACCGGCGCGCCAGTCATCCGCCCGAGCTGACCGGTGATCATGATGACCGCGATACCAGCCAGGTAGCCGACCAGCACCGGCCGCGACAACAGGTTGGCCAAGAACCCCAGCCGGGCAAGCCATCCGACGATGCAGATCGCTCCCACGATCAACGCCAGTACGGCGGCCAATCCGGCGTACCGAACCGGGTCTCCCGCAGCGAGCGGGCCGATCGCAGTCGCGGTCAGCAGCGCGGTCGTCGACTCCGGCCCGAGCGAAAGCAGCCGCGACGATCCCAGCAGGAAGTACAGCACCAACGGAGCAAGCGCGGCCCACAGTCCAGTCACGGCAGGCAGCCCTGCAAGCTGTGCGTACGCCATCACCTGCGGCACGAAGTACGCGGCCACGGTGACGCCGGCCAGTACGTCGGCCCGCAACCACCCGCGTTCGTACCGGCGAAGGAGCCCAAGACCGGCCATTGCGGGAGCGTACCCGCCGCACCGGGGACAGCGGCGACTCGCCGCCCGTTCCCAACCCCCGGTGACCTTCCGTAGGCTGGATCGGTGGTTGACGGTTCACCTGCAGGACGCGGTACCTGGGACGAAGGGGCGCTCGAGTACGCCGGCTTGTCGCGGGTGCGTCTCGATGCGCTGTTGCAGGAACTGCTCGGCCGGGTCAACGAGATCATGGACTACCAGGAGCGCCTGCGCGCCCTCCTCGACGCGGTGGTCGGGATCGGCGCCGACCTCGACCTGAACAGCACCCTGGACCGCATCGTCCGGGCGGCCTGTGAGCTCGCCGGCGCCCGGTACGGCGCCCTCGGTGTTGTCGGTCGCGACGGCAAACGGCTGGCCAGGTTCATCACCCACGGCGTCTCCGCCGACGAGATCGCTGCGATCGGCCCGTATCCCGAAGGACACGGCCTGCTCGGCCTGCTCATCGAGCACCCCGAACCGATCCGCATGCACGACCTGGCCGAGCATCCGCGGTCGTACGGCTTCCCGCCGAACCACCCGCCGATGCAGAGCTTCCTCGGCGTCCCGATCCGCACCAGAGAACATGCCTACGGCAACCTTTATCTGACCGAGAAGACCGGCGGCGCCGACTTCACCGAGGACGACGAGCGCAACGTGACCGCGCTCGCCGCGGCCGCCGGCGTGGTGATCGACAACGCCCGGCTGTACGCCGACACGGAGCGCCGCCGGCGCTGGCACGAGGTCACCGCCGAGATCACCCAGCTGATGCTCGGCGAGTTCGACCCCGAACAAGTGCTGCAACTGATCGCCGGGCGATCCCGCGAGGTCTCCGGTGCGGAGGCCGCCGCGGTCCTGTTGGCCGAGGACGATCACCTGGTCGTTCGCGCGGTCGACGGGCCGGCCGGCTTCCGGCAGTACCTCGGGCACCGGGTGCCCGCGGATCTGCCGGTGGTCGGCCGGATCGCCGGCAGCAGTGAACAGGTGGTGATCGAGGATCTGGCCGAGCTCCTCAAGGATGCCGGCGGGCTGACTGCTTTTCCGGAAGGCGCCGGCCTCCGGCGGACGACGATCGCGCCGCTGCCCAGCGGCACGATCGGCACCGGTGGACTGCTCGTCGTCGCCGGCCTGCAGGGCTCGGACACGCGAGGCAGTGACGGCGCCGATCTGGTGCGGATGTTCGCCGGCCAGGCCACGCTGGCCCTGGAGCGAGCCCAGGCGCAACGCGACCGTGGCATGCTCGCGGTCCTCGAGGACCGCGACCGGATCGCCCGCGACCTGCACGATCTGGTCATCCAGCGGCTGTTCGCCACCGGCCTGCAGCTGCAGGGGATGCACCGGCTCGTCCGGCCCGAGCACCAGCAACGGCTCAGCCGGGCGGTCGAGGACATCGACTCGACGATCCGCGATCTGCGCGCGGCCATCTTCGAGCTGCAGCAGACCCCGGAGGCGAGCTCGCTGCGCGGAGACCTGTCGGCGCTGATCGCGGAGTACACCGAGCCGCTCGGCTTCCGGCCGACCCTGAACGGCGTCGGCCCGATCGACACGGTGGTGCCGGCGGCGGTCCGGCCGCAGATCCTGGCCACGATCCGCGAGTCGCTGTCGAACGTCGTACGGCATGCACAGGCGTCACAGGTCACCGTCGACGTGATCGTCGATGGCAGCCAGGTGACGACCCGGATTACCGACGACGGTGTCGGCATCGGCGAGACCGCCCGGCGCAGCGGCCTGCAGAACCTGACCGACCGCGCCCAGATGCTGGGCGGCACCGTGCGCATCGCCGACAACCAGCCGCACGGAACCATCATCGAGCTCACCGCGCCGACCGACTGACCAACGGCCCCCCACAGTCGGGACTCTTGCCCGCAGCGCGATCCACCGCCACCGGCGAGGCTGAGGTGAGAGACCCCGTGGGAGGAGCGCCCGATGACCTATCAGCTGCCGGAAGCACATATCCGGGCCCTGCTGGAGGCCGCCATCGCGGCACCCAGCATGCACAACACGCAACCGTGGCGGTTCGAGGTCGAGGGCCACGTCATCGACGTCTACCTCGACGGCTCCCGGATGCTGCCGGCCGAGGACCCGACCGGCCGCGCGATGCGGATCGCCGCCGGCGCCGCGACCTTCAACCTGCGCTGCACGGCCGAGTCGCTCGGCTACAGCACCTGGTTCGGTCTCGCCCCGTACGCCGAGGAGCCGGACCTGCTCGCGCGGATCGTCGTCGAACCCACCGGAACGTCGAACGAGGAGCTCAGCCGGCTCGCCCGCCAGGTCCAGTACCGGCACACCGATCGGCACCCGTCCGACGCCACTCCCCTGGCCCACGGCCTACGCGTCGGGCTGACGCTGGCAGCCCACGCCGAGGGAGCCCAGCTCAACTGGCTCACCGGCGAGGACGTCGAGGCCGTCCGCGACCTGATCCGGGAGGCCGACCTCCTCGAGATCCACGACTGGCACCGACGCACCGAACGGGCCCACTGGGTCGGCGGCACGCGCGCGGCCGACGGCATCCCGAGCGCTGCGCTGGGGCCTCGCTCGAGCACCTACCCTGCCGTCGTTCGCGACATGGCCAGCAGCCCGACCGACCGGATGCGCCCCGAGACCGTCTTCGAGGACCACGCCGAGATCGCGGTCCTGTCGACCGAGCACGACGATCCAGCCGACCAGGTCGTCGCCGGTATCGCACTGGAGCGAGTCCTGCTCACAGCCACCGGTGAGGGCGTCAGCGCGTCCTTCCTCAATCAGCCACTCGAGTTCGAGGACCTGCGCCGGCGCGTCCAGCGATTGTCCGGCCTGCCCGGCTTCGCCCACATGATCATCCGCTTCAGCCATTCCCGGCCGCCGACGACCACCGGCCGCCGCCCGATCGGCGAGTTCCTCGGCTAGCCCGGTACGACGACGTCCGCGATCGGGCGCCGCGGTGTCGGCGGCACGGGTGGTCCGTAGCCGAAGCGGATGACGGCTTGGGGATGCTGCCACGGACCGAGCGGGTCGTGGATCAGCCAGCGCAGGTCCGAGTGTTCGATCACCTGGTTGAGCAGTGAGGTCGCCACTCCGTGCCGGGTGGCCTCGAGCAGCACGCGCTCCATCGCTTGACCGGCCCGCAGCCACTCGCCGGGACCGTCGAACCGGGTCGCCAGCACGGCCAGCTGCGGTTCGAGCTCGAAGGCGCCGGGCGGACGCTCGAGGTCGGTTGCTGTCGCGGCCAGGTCGCGAACCACCGCTCTGTTGTGCGCATCGCGCGGCCCCAGCGCACTCGTCGGGACGCCGTCGACCGACCGGCTGCCGCCGACCCACTTCCGGCGTTCGGCGGTCCGGGCCGGGTTCTCGTCGTCGGCGGCCATCGCGTCACTCGTTGCCATCCGCAACCACCAGCGCCGGCTCAGTCTGTCGAGCCACTGCAGATCGGACCGCTCGCTGCGGGCGGCGAAGGCCAGCCCGGTCCGCACCTCGGCAGGCACTCTGTCGTTCCGGAACGGCCGCCGGTTCGTCCGGCGAAGGACCAGGTACGGACCGAGCTCGGCCAGCCGTGCGTCGGCCGGTCCCCCGAGCTCGACGAGCGCGACCAGGTCCGGCCGTAGCTCGTCGGCCAGCTGCCGAACGCGCGTACCGTAACCCCGCGCGGCGGCGCCGACCCGCAGGTTGAAGATCGCGGCCCCGAGGGAGACGAACAGCATCCGCCGCTCCGGATCCTCGGCCGGCAGTTCGCGGGCGCGGTCGCGGTACACCTCGACCGTCGTACCGGCGAACCGGAACCGCCAGGGCTGTGTGTTGTGCATCGACGGCGCCGCCACCGCGGCTCGGAGCAGATGCTCGTGATCGTCGTCGGTAAGCGCCAAGGCCGTCATGCACACAGCCTCGTCCGCGCGGAGCGGGATCGCCCAGGGCCCGAGGTCCCGTCCGGTCCCGGCGGAAGTCCTGCTCGCGGCCGCCGGCGTACTGGTTAGGGTTCAGGTATGGCCAACAGCGTCTATGTCGCATCGGTGGAGGGGTCGACCGGCAAATCGACCGTGGCTCTCGGGGTTCTGCAGCAGTTGTCGCGCCGTGTGGAGCGGGTCGCCGTCTTCCGGCCGATCGTTCGCCCCGACCCGACCGGCCGCGGCGGCCGCGACTACGTCCTGGACCTGCTGACCGCTCACGACGCCGTCGAACTGAGCTACGAGGAGTGCGTCGGCGTTACGTACGCCGAGGTGCACGCGGATCCCGACGCCGCGCTCGCAGCGATCGTGCAGCGCTATCACGAGGTCGCCGAGCAGGCCGACGCCGTGCTCGTGCTCGGCAGCGACTACACCGATGTCGGGACACCGACCGAGTTCTCGTTCAACGCCAAGATCGCCGCGAACCTCGGTACGCCGGTCCTGCTGGTACTGAACGGGTTCCGGCGCAGCGCACCGGACCTCCGGGCGATCGCCGACATGGCGGCCGGTGAGCTGCGCGTCCACCACGGCACGCTGGCGGCCGTGGTCGTCAACCGCGTGACGCCGGGCCGCCTTTCCGATGCGGTGGACGCGCTGGCCGGCATCGGCGTACCGGCGTTCGCGCTGCCGGAGGATCCGCTGCTGTCGCAACCGACCGTGGCCGACCTGTTGCCGGCTGTCGACGGCCGGCTGCTCAGCGGCGATCCCGCCCTGCTCACCCGCGAGACGACCGGTCTGGTGGTCGCGGGGATGACGATGCCGAACGTGCTCGACCGGCTGTTCGACGGTGCTGCAGTCGTGACCGCCGGCGATCGGCCCGAGGTCGTCCTCGGCGTACTGATGGCGCATGCCTCCCGGAACTTCCCGCAAATCTCCGCAGTCGTCCTGAACGGCGGCTTCACCCTGCCCGATCAGGTTCAGCGGCTCATCGACGGGCTCGGTGTCACGCTGCCGATCGTCGACACGACCCTCGACACGCAGGCCGCCTCGGCCGCCCTGACCGCTGTCCGCGGCCGGCTGGCCAAGGACTCGCCGCGCAAGATCGACGCCGCGCTGGCCCTGTTCGAGAAGAACGTGGACAGCGATGCTCTGCTCGACCAGCTCGAGGTCGCACGGAGCAGCGCGGTCACGCCGCTGATGTTCGAGCACCAGCTGATCGACGATGCCGTTGCCCACCGCAAGAACATCGTCCTGCCCGAAGGCGACGAGGAACGGATCCTGCGTGCCGCCGACATCCTGCTCCGCCGCGGCGTCGCCGATCTGACGCTGCTCGGCGATCCGGTGGCGATCAGTGCGAAGGCCGCCGCGCTCGGCGTCGACGTGACCGCCGCGCGGGTGATCGACCCCGAGCACGACGAGCTCGCCGAGCAGTTCGCCGCGGAGCTGCATCGACTGCGGCAGCATCGGGGCGTCGACCTCGATCGGGCTCGCGAGCTCGTCCGCGACGTCTCCTACTTCGGGACCATGATGGTCCAGCTCGGCCTCGCCGACGGCATGGTCTCCGGCGCGGTCCACACCACCGCGCACACCATCCGGCCGGCGCTCGAGATCGTCAAGACCGTGCCCGGCGTCTCGGTCGTCTCGTCGGTGTTCTTCATGTGCCTGCAGAACCAGGTCCTCGTGTACGGCGATTGTGCGGTCAACCCGGATCCGACCGCCGAGCAGCTCGCGGACATCGCGCTCTCGTCGGCGAAGACAGCAGTTGCCTTCGGCATCGAGCCGCGAGTGGCGATGCTGTCCTACTCGACCGGCGCCTCCGGGGCCGGCGACGAGGTCGAGAAGGTGCTCAAGGCAACCGGTATCGTCCGGGAGCGGGCGCCGGAGCTGCTGGTCGAAGGCCCGATCCAGTACGACGCCGCGATCGACGCCGCCGTCGCCCGGACCAAGCTGCCGGACTCACCGGTCGCCGGCCGCGCGACCGTGTTCATCTTCCCCGACCTGAACACCGGCAACAACACGTACAAGGCCGTCCAGCGATCCGCGAACGCCGTCGCGGTCGGCCCGGTCCTCCAGGGACTGCGCCGCCCGGTCAACGACCTCTCCCGCGGCGCGACCGTCCGCGACATCGTCAACACGGTCGCGATCACCGCCGTCCAGGCCGAGCAGGAGGCACGCAATGACTGACCACGTGCTGGTGATCAACGCCGGCTCTTCGTCGTTGAAGTACAGCCTGATCGACGCCAAGTCCGGTACGGCGGCCGCCTCCGGCCTCGTCGAGCGGATCGGCGAGGACGAGAGCCGGCACGTCCACCACGGTCCGGACGGAGACGCCGAGACCACCCGCCCGATCGCCGACCACGAGGACGCCCTGCGCGGTGCGCTCGACGCCTTCGAATCCCACGGACCCTCGCTCGACGGACTCGAGCTCGCGGCAGTCGGACACCGGGTTGTCCACGGCGGCTCGTTGTTCGGCGCACCGGCGCTGATCGACGACAAGCTGATCGCAGCGGTGACCGACCTGGTACCGCTGGCTCCGCTGCACAACCCCGCGAACCTTGAGGGCATCGAGGTCGCTCGCCGACTGTTCCCGGACCTGCCGCAAGTTGCCGTGTTCGACACTGCCTTCCACCAGACACTCCCCGAGCATGCGTATACCTACGCCGTACCGCTTGCTTGGCGTGACGAGCACGGGGTTCGGCGGTACGGGTTCCACGGCACGTCGCACGCGTTCGTCTCCGCAGAGGCGGCGCGGCTGCTCGGCCGGGAGCCGGCCGAGGTGAACGTGATCGTTCTGCACCTCGGCAACGGGTGCTCGGTGTCAGCCGTCCGGGGTGGGCAGTCGGTCGAGACGTCGATGGGGCTGACGCCGCTCGAAGGTCTCGTGATGGGTACGCGCTCCGGCGACCTCGATCCCGCCGTACCGGCTTATCTGGAGCGCGAGCTCGGGCTGACCGCGACCGAGGTCGACAAGCAGCTCAATTCCGCCTCCGGCCTGAAGGGCCTGGCGGGTGCGAACGACTTCCGCGAGGTCACCCGGCGCCGCGACGCCGGTGATCCGGGTGCCGTGCTGGCATTCGATGTCTACTGTCACCGCATCCGCAAGTACGTCGGCGCCTACTACGCCGTACTCGGAACGGTCGACGCGATCGTCTTCACAGCGGGGGTCGGCGAGCATTCCGCAGTGGTTCGGGCGGCTGCGCTCAGTGGGCTCGAGCAGCTCGGGATCACCGTCGATGACGACCTCAACAGCTCCTCGTCGACAGACGCTCGGCGGATCTCGCCCGACGGCAGCCGGGTCGCCGTACTCGTCGTACCGACGAATGAGGAGTGGCAGATCGCTCGCGAGGCGCTCGCCGTCGTCAGGACCTGATCGGTCCCTGCTTCTTCGCGTGCTCGATCGCGAAGACGGCAGCCTCGGTACGGCGTTCGAGGTTGAGCTTGCGCAGCAGCGAGGAGACGTAGTTCTTGACCGTCTTCTCGGCCAGGAACAGCGACTGGGCGATCTGCCGGTTGGTCTTGCCCTCGGCGATCTCCGCGAGGATCTTGCGTTCCTGATCGGTCAGCGTCGAGTACCGCGGGTCCTCCTCGGCGACCGGGTGCCGCAGCCTCTCCAGCACCTTGGCCGTCATCGCGGGATCGAGCAGCGACTCACCGGCCGCGAGCCTCCGGACGGCACCGACCAGGTCGCCGCCGTTCACCTGCTTCAGCAAATAGCCCGAGGCGCCGGCCATGATCGCGGTGAACAACGCCTCGTCGTCGGAGAACGACGTCAGCATCAAGCACGCCGGCGGCTCGTCCATGATGGACCGGACCTCGCGGCAGACCGAGATCCCGTCCCCGTCCGGAAGACGAACATCCAGTACGGCGACATCCGGCCGGACAGCGGGAATCCGCGCGATCCCCTCCGCGGCGGTCGCGCCGTCACCGACGACCACGATGTCGGGCTCGGACTCGAGCAGCTGGCGCAGCCCCAGCCGAACCACCTCGTGGTCGTCGAGCAGGAACACCTTGATCGTCATGCACGCATCATCGCGCCCCTGGTGCGAGTGCGCCAGGGGCCTAGGTCCCTGGTCATCCGGGACCTTCGGATGCCCGCGATCACCGGCGGAGCAACTTGAGTCCGCTCCACCAGCGGCCGAGACCCCCGACGTTGCCCGCAGCAACGAGCGCCAGGACAACCACGGTGATCGCGCCGCCTGGTTGCAGGGGACCGACTCGTCGGAGGTGTCCCTAGGTGA
Source organism: Kribbella sp. NPDC005582 (assembly GCF_040605415.1). Classification (NCBI taxonomy): domain Bacteria; kingdom Bacillati; phylum Actinomycetota; class Actinomycetes; order Propionibacteriales; family Kribbellaceae; genus Kribbella; species Kribbella sp. NPDC005582. Next base: position 641,119 of record NZ_JBEXCU010000003.1, on the reverse strand, counting down.
CAGCGACCCCTGACCTGGTCCCTGCCCCAACCCCTCTTCCGACGAGCCGGTGCCTCCCCTGCCCCACCATGTTGCCCCCGGATCCACCCCGACCAGCAGGGCCGAAAGTCCCGAAATCTGCACCACCTCGTTGTCAGCAAGGGCTTCAGGCATCAGTCGATGATGTGGAGATTCCCCCTCGGTAAGCCCTTGCCGAGCCTTGCGGCGCGGTCTACGCTCCTTTCAATCGTTAAGAAAGTTTCCTAATAGTTGTCCTCCCATCGCCCCTTCAGGAGGTCTCCGCATGTCATCCACCAACTACCGAAGGCGACGTCGATTCGGTGCGGCCGCAGTGGTCTGCGGCCTGCTGAGTACCGCGGTCGTCACCCTGCAGATCCAGGCATCGCCGGCTGCCGTAGCGGCCGGCATCCCTGATCTGAGCAGTGCTAATCGGCGGGCACCCATCGCGGGCCTGCCGGACTGGAGCAAGGCGGGCTATCGAGGTGGCGCGCCGCTGCCCGGCCCGGCAGACATCAACCCGGACGCCACCTGTCAGGTCACCGCGTCTGAGCTTGCGACCCAGTACGGCGTACGCGCGGACGGCAGCGACGCGACCGCCGGACTGCAAGCGGCGATCGACGCGGTCCGCACCCAGTGCACACCGTCAGCCGGGTACAACAAGCTCTCGCAGATCGCCTTGCCGGAGGGACGAATCACCGTCACTCGGCAGCTCGGGCTCGACGCCAGCTACCTGCTGCTCAAGGGTGCAGGTGAAGGCCGGACCGTGCTGGTGTTTCGCCCGGACGTCAACACGCGCTACGACAAGCTCACCACCGATGGTGGTGATTGGGATGAGGACGGGATGACGTACGGCTCGTCCGGCAAGGGCGGATGGATGTGGCCCGGGCGTGGGTTGCTGCGGGTCCAGACGCGTGAGGTCGCCCCTCGGTACGCCGCCGACTACGCCGCGGCACCGCTGAATCGCAAGGACATCTTCGAGGGCAGCATCAACCAGCACTGGGCCAGCGGCATCCCGCTGCGCGAGGGATCGGCGATCGGTACGACGCAGATCAAGCTGGCGACCAACGCGAACATGACGCTCTTCCAGCCCGGCAGTTATCTGTGGGTCGGGGCGGCGAACACCGCGAAGTTCTACCAGCAGCAGACCGTCACCGACACGTCGAAGTACCAGAACCTGCACATGCGGCAGCAGATCTTCCAGATCACCGCGGTCGATGCCGCCGGGCGCAACCTGACGATCGACAAGCCGCTCGAGTACGACCTGCCGCTGAACTCGACGTCGGACGGTTCAGCAGCGATCGGCGGCACCGTCTACCCGAGCCGGGTGACGCCGCTGAAGCCGATCGTCGGGGTCGGGATCGAGGACCTCAGCATCACCCAGGACATGACCAACATGCCGAAGCTGGCCGGCGGAACCTACAATCTCGACAAGGCCGACGCCGTGCACAACTACGGCAACATGGCGCCGGAGTACCAGATGCACGGCATCGTTCTGAAGTGGGCGGTGAACAGCTGGGTCCGTCGGGTCGGTACAGAGATGACCGGCTCGCACCCGATCGTCACCGAGAGCGCGAAGAACATCCAGGTCCAGGAGTCGCACCTGGACGGCTCGTGGAACAAGGGCAAGGGCGGCAACGGCTACCTGCGCGGATCCCGGGTCTGGGACTCGCTCTACGCCTACAACACCACGCGGAACCTGCGGCACTTCACCTTCCAGTGGTCCGCGTCGGACAACGTGGCCATCGGCAACGACTTCGACTCCGACCTGAATGTGCACGGCGGGTGGGAGCGCCGCAACCTGTTCGAGAACAACAAGGTCAAGGTCCCGTTCGAGCACTCGTCGAAGAACTGCCGGAGCAACTGCGGTGACGAGGGCGGCGACGTACCGGACGACTCGACCTGGTGGCCGATCTGGTGGGCCGCCGGCCCGAAGGCGGTCAAGTGGTCGGGCTCGAGCGGTCCGCAGAACGTTGTCTACAACAACGATCTCAGCAAGCAAACGACCGCGGGTGGCGCCTACCAGAGCTTCTACCCAGACCGGCAGCGGCTGTACCAGTTCGGCAGCAGCTCGGCCGACGCGACCAAGTTCCAGCACCTGGCCGTCAACGGAGTGCCGATTCCCGACTGGGCGAGCCGGGAGACGGCCGACTACACCCTGCCGAACGGCGGCGTCAACGCATCTCGCACCGACGCTTCCGGCTCACTGTTCCTGCGAACCCCGGACAGCGGGAGCAACGACACCACCGCACCCAGCACGCCGTCCAGCCTGCGCGTCACCGCGACGACGTCGAGCAGCGCGACGCTGGCCTGGAACGCATCGACGGACAACGTCGGCGTGACCCGGTACGACGTACTCCGCAACGGCGCCGTGGCCGGAACCAGCACGGGCACCACGTACACCGACACCGGCCTGACCGCTGCCACGACGTACACGTACACAGTCCGCGCAGTTGATGCCGCAGGCAACCAGTCGGCGGCGAGCAACACCGCGAGCGCCACCACGCAGCCCGGCGGCGGTGGATCAGAGACGCTCCTGTCCCGCGGGAAGACCGCGACCGCGTCGTCGACCGAGGGCGCTGGTTTCGAGGCCGGCAAAGCAGTCGACGGCAACGCGACGACTCGCTGGGCCTCGAAGGAGGGCGTCGATCCCCAGTGGATCCGGGTCGACCTCGGCGCTGCGGCGAACCTGACTCGAGTGAAGCTGAACTGGGAGGCCGCCTACGGCAAGGCCTATCAGGTCCAGCTCTCCACAGATGGCTCCACCTGGTCGACCGCCTACTCCACGACCACCGCGGACGGCGGCGTCGACGAGATCCCGGTCACCGGAACAGCGCGGTACGTGCGGATCAACGGGACCGCGCGCGGGACGGCGTACGGGTACTCACTGTTCGAGTTCGAGGTGTACGGGACGAGCGGTGGCGGCAGTGGAGGCGGCGGCGGGACCGCGGTTGACGTCTCGACGGCTGCCCAGCTGCAGGCTGCGCTGACGAACGCGCAACCCGGTCAGACCATCCGGCTCGCGGCCGGGCAGTACCACGGTTCGTTCGTCACCCAGCGCGCCGGTTCCGCGTCGGCGCCGATCACGCTGACGGGCCCGGCGTCCGCCGTACTGATCAATGACGGGCCGACCGGAGACGCACCGTCGTGCCCGGCGCCGACGGCCGGCTGGGACTCCGGCTACGGGCTCTGGCTGTTCGGGGCGCCGTACTGGAAGTTGACCGGCTTCACCGTGCAGGACTCGAAGAAAGGCATCGTACTGGACAACTCGCACCACGTGACCATCGACGGTGTCTCGGTCCACCAAACCGACGAAGAGGGTGTGCACTTCCGCCGGTCGTCGGCCGACGGCGTGATCAAGAACTCCAAGGTCACCGATGCCGGACTCGTCCAGAAGGGGTACGGCGAGGGCGTCTACATCGGCTCGGCGGGCTCGAACTGGGGCTGTCACGGCAACTCCGGCGGCGTCGACAAGTCCGACCGCGTCCAGGTACTCGACAACCAACTGGGCCCGAACATCGCCGCCGAGCCCATCGACGTGAAGGAAGGCACGACCGGCGGCATCATCCGCGGCAACACCTTCAACGGCACCGGAATCTCCGGCGAGAACTCGGCCGACTCCTGGGTCGACGTCAAAGGCATCGGCTACCTGATCGAGAACAACACCGGCACCTTCTCCTCCCCCGGCGTTTTCGCAAACGGCTACGAGACTCACAACCCGTCCACCACTCCGTCGTTCCCGAACGGCTGCGGCAACATCTGGCGCAACAACGCCTCCAACCTCGGCGGCGCCGGTCAGTACGCCATCAACATCAGCTCAGCGTCCAAGTGCTCCGCCGACCCCAACGTCGTCTACTCCTCCAACACCGTCCAGAACGCCCAAACCGGCCTGACCAACATCCCCGTCACTCCCTGAGGGCGCCGGTGATGCCGCCCTTCAGCGCCGCTTAGGATGTGCGGGATGGCTGCCAACGACGTGTTTCTCGCGGACTGCCCGGCCCGCACGACGCTCGACCTGGTCGCGGACACCTGGTCGGTTGTCGTGGTCTTCGGGCTGGGGCGCGGGCCGATGCGCTACAGCGACCTGCGCGAGCGGATCGGCGGCATCAGCGACAAGATGCTCACGCAGACGCTGCGGAAGCTCGAGCGCAGCAACCTGGTGGAGCGACGCGAGCTGGCAACCGCGCCACCGGGGACCGAGTACCGGCTGACCGGCCTCGGCCAGAGCCTGCTCGAACCGGTCTCCGTGCTGGCCCGCTGGGCCGAGGACCACGCCGACGAGCTCGCCTGATTCCACCGCAGGGCACCAGTTGGTTCCTCACGGCCTCCTAGCGTTTCCGGCATGAGAATTGGAATCTTCGGGGCCGGCGCGATGGCCGACGCACTCGGTACGCGCTGGGCCGCCGCAGGGCACGACATCATGATCACCGGCCGGACGCCCGGCAAAGCGAAGGCGCTCGCCGACAAGTGGGACGCAGGCGCCGGCACCTTCCAGGAAGTCGCGGACTTCTGCGACGTCGCACTGATCGCAGTCCTGTACCAAGGCCTGGAATCCACGCTGGCCGAGATCGGCGACGCACTCCGCGGCAAGCCCATCCTCGACTGCAACAACGCGGTCGAGATCGACCACTTCACCTTGGTCACTCCGCCGGGCAGGTCGACCGCACAACAGATCCAGGAGGTGACCGGCGGCAAGGTCGTCAAGGCGTTCAACCAATGCCACGCCAAGGTCTGGGAGCTGCAGCCGCCGGTCTTCGACGGCCGCGCACTCGTCGTACCGTACTGCGGCGATCACTCCGACGCGCTGGAAGCAGCAAGTCGACTGATCACCGACCTCGGCGCCGAACCACTACTGGTCGGCGACCTCCGCCACGCCCTCCACCTGGAAGCGATGGCCGCAATCGTGATCTCGCTCCTGTTCGGCGGCCGAGACCAGCACACGGTCTTCAACCTGGTCGCGTCCTAGCCGCCGGCGCGGCGGGCTCGGTGGGTGGCTACGCGGGTGCGGGTGGAGCAGGTGGGGGTGCAGAAGCGGCGGGGGCGGTTGGCGGCGGGGTTGACGAAGACTCGCTCGCAGTCGGGGGCGGCGCAGGTGTCGAGTGCAGTGAAGCCGTGGGTGGCGGCGAAACCGGAGAGGGCGAGGGCGGCGTTGGCGGCGAGCCATTCGGCCCAGGTCGCGTCGGGTTTGGCGACGTGGAGGTGCCACGGTGCGCCGTCGTGGTCGGAGAGATACGGCTGTACGGCGTAGTCGGCGAGCAGGCCGTTCAGAATCTGCACCGCGTCCCGTGCTTCGGCGTGGAAGACCGGGCGGATCCGCTCGCGGACGGCCTGTACGGCGGCGAGGTCGTCGTCGGTCACGTCTGCCGTCGGCTCGCCGTGGTCGATCAGGAACTCGGCCAAGGCCGCGGGCGAGACCAGCTTCTCGGGCTCCAGCGTCCGGGTGTTCACCAGGTCCACGGCCATCCGGAGGAAGCGATCCGGTGCGGTCAGGCTCTCCACTCGACCCAGCGTAACGCATTTGTTAACGTAACGCGTAACGGCAGCTATCGCGTTACGAGGAGGATCGATGCTCGGCCTGCGGTCGTACTACGGAGCGGCGACACTCGCCCGGCTCAGTGACGAGATGGTCGCGTTCACGATCGTCCTGCTCGTTCTGGAACGCACGGACAGTCCGGGCCTCGCCGGGCTGACCGGAGCGGCGTACGCATTGCCTGCGATCGCTACCGGGCCGCTGCTCGGCGCCTGGCTGGACCGCACCGCCTACCGTCGGGCAGCACTCTGCGCGAACCAGGCGATCCTCGCAGTGGTGATGCTGGTGCTGGTGGTCGTCGTCGGACACACGCCGCACTGGATCACGCCGGTCCTGGCCGCAGTAGCCGGTACGACGTTGCCGATGGTGAGCGGCGGTTTCACCAGCATGCTCCCCAGCCTGGTACCGCAGCCAAAGCTCGCCCGGGCGAACTCACTGGAGGCCGCTAGCTTCGGCGCCGCGAGCATGATCGGACCGGCGGCCGCGGCGACGATCTCGGCCACCGTCTCGGTCGACGCTGCTGCGGCGGTGATCGCGGTGACGGCCGTCCTCAGCATCGTCGCGATCACCCGGCTCCCCGCCCTACCACCGGCGAGCACCACCCCAGAACCCTTCCTGGCAACAGTTTCCGGCGGAATCGCCCACCTTCTCGGGACGCCGCGACTTCGCGCATCCACGGTCACCAGCACAGCGCTGATGGGCGCGACCGGCTTCCTCCTGATCACCCTGCCGCTCCACATGCCGTTGCTGGGAGCACCTAAAGCCGCAGCCGGTTATCTCTGGACCGCACTCGAGGTGGGCAGCGTCGCGGCCGCGATCCTGGTCGCGCGCTGGCAGAACCGGTGGCGGCCCGAACTGGTGGTGATCGTCGCCGTCGCTGCCTACGGGCTGGCGATCGCCAGCTGGCCGCTGGCCGGAAGTCTGGCCGCGCTGCTCGTCCTGGCCGTCGTCTCGGGGCTCTTCGAAGGACCGATGATTCCGGCGATGTTCGCCGCTCGCCAGCAGTACAGCCCGCTCGCGCTGCAAGGACGAGTGAGTACGACGGCTGCGAGCCTCCGGGTTGGCGCATCCGCGCTCGGCCAAGCCGCCGGTGGGCTCCTCGTGCCCTTGGTCGGTACGCCGACCGCCCTGCTACTGGTAGCGGCAGGACTGCTCGTCGCCTCTGGTCTCGGCCTCCTGACCGGCTAGCTGACCAGGCCGTGCCGGTAGGCGTGGACGACGGCCTGCACGCGGTCGCGGAGGTCGAGTTTGGTGAGGATGCGGGAGACGTAGGTCTTGACGGTCTCGGGACTGATCACGAGCGCGGCGGCGATCTCGCTGTTCGACAGGCCTTCGGCGATGAGGCGGAGGACTTCCAGCTCGCGCGCGGTCAGCGGGGAGTCTTCGGGGGTCTGCTGGGCGGGACGGATCCGGGCGGCGTAGCGCCCGACGAGCTGGCGGGTGACTTCGGGAGCGAGCAGTGCGGCGCCGGTCGCGACGGTGCGGATGCCGTTGAGGAGCTGGGCCGGCGGGGCGTCCTTCAAGAGGAAGCCGCTGGCCCCGGCGCGGAGCGCCTCGTACACGTACTCGTCGAGGTTGAACGTCGTCACCACGAGGACCTTCACGGGATGCTCGACGCCGTCGCCGGCCAGCAGCCGCGTCGCTTCGATGCCGTCGAGGACCGGCATCCGCACGTCCATCACGACGACGTCGGGACGCAGTTGCGCGGCGAGCTCGACCGCGGCGCGACCGTCACCGCACTCGCCGACGATCTCGAGGTCGGGCTGGGCATCGATGATCGTCGCGAACCCGGTCCGGATCAGCGCCTGGTCGTCGCAGACCAGCACGCGGATCGGCGCCGTCACGCCGCTCCCCCGGCCGGAATCCGAGCCTGTACGACGAAATCGCCGTCCCGATCCCCTGCGGTGAAGTCACCGCCGAGCACCTCGACGCGCTCTCGCAGACCGGCCAGCCCGCGACCGCTTCCACCCAACGACGCCGGCTGCGCGGTCGTGCGCTCGGTCCGGATCTCCACTGCGATCTCCCGTTCACCATGCCGCACCTGGACCGCCGTACGGGCGCCGTGCGCGTGCTTGAGTGCGTTGGTCAGAGCCTCCTGCACCACCCGGTACGTCGTCACTTCCGCACTACCGGCGGTCGCCACCTGCTCGCCCTCTTCGCTGAACTCGACCGGCTGACCGGCTTGCCGGGCCTGCTCGACCAGCGCACTCAACTCACCGATCGACGGCGACCGCGGTTCGCTCCCGTGGTCCGGGTTGAGCACGTCGAGCAGATGCCGGAGGTCGGAGATCGCTCGGCGGCCGGTATCGCTGATCGCGGTCAAGGTGTCGTCGAGGCGCTCCGGCGCGGCGGTCAGATAACGCGCTGCCTCGGCCTGAACCACCATCGCGGTGACGTGATGGGTGACGATGTCGTGCAGGTCGCGGGCGATCAGGCTGCGTTCGGTACTGCGGGTGATCTCCGCGACGTGCCGGCGCCGCTCGGCCTCGGCGGCCCGGTTCAGCCGGAGCCACGAACCGATGCCCCAGGCAACCACCAGTGCGAGGTAGAAGAGCACGTTCCCGGCAGTGCCCTCGGTCGAACCTTGCCGATCCAGCGCCGCCGCGAAGAGTACGAACGCGCCAGTTCCGGCGACCATCGTCGTACGCCGGTGATGGTCGAGGTGGAGCGCGGTACTGATGATTGCGATCGGCAACGCTGTCCCGGACGCCGTGTGATAGCCCAGCAGTTGGTCGACCGCGAAGCCGATCGCCACCAGCGCGAAAGAGGCGAGCGGCCAGCGGCGGCGGCCGATCAACGGGATGCACTCGAGCGCGATCACCGCGAGAGCCAACGCGTCCTGTGGTCGCGTGGGCAGATTGCCGATCTGCGTGCCATGACCGTCCATGGCCGGGATGAGCGAGACGAGCGCGAGAGCCAGAGGCAGCGGCAGATCCCGAACCATCACGCTGGAACGACGCCACAGCTCGGGGATCCGCATCACGGGACGAGGGTAGCGGCCGCCGTACGGCGACGGCGGGGCGCCACGATCGTGCCGCGCCGCCGGGCCAGCCAGAGGAAGGCCATGGTCGCGATCAGGCCTGCGGTCACGGAGTACACGCTGCCCTCGGGTCCGAACGCGCCGCCGGTCACCATCGACGGCCCGGACAGTACGCCGTCCAGCAGGCCCTGCGGGGTGTTGGTCCCGGAGACATCCGTACCGAAGATGCCGCCCTCGGCGAAGTTCCAGGCGAAGTGAATGCCGATCGGCAGCCAGAGACTGCGCGTGGCGACATATGCGGCGCCCAGCATTCCGCCGGCCTCGACCGCGATCGCCAGCGCACCCCACAGTGTCGCGTTCGGATTGAGCAGGTGGGACAGTCCGAACAGCAACGCCGTCAGCCCCAATGCCGCCCAGGTGCCGAGCCGGCCCTCGATGATCCGGAACAGCACTCCGCGGTACATCAACTCCTCGGTCACCGCCGCCGCCGCAGTGAATCCGAAGAGCGCGAGGGCGCCGCTCACCGAACCCCAACCGGCCACGTGGTAGTCCCCCAGCAGAGCGATGTTTCCGATGACGGCCGCGAACATCCCGAGACCGATCAGCAACCCGCGCCCGACCGCAGCGGCGGCACCCGGCCGCCCAACCTCGGTCACCTCACGGCGCTCGGTCCGCCCGACTACCCAGCGGTATCCGAACAGCGCGGCGACGGCTGTCCCGAAACCGATGACCAGTGCGAGCGGGGTGTTCCAGTCCGCGGCGGCCATCAGCTGGCCGCCGATCAACGAGATCAACAGGACGACGGCGAGTTGCTTGATCAGTCTCATGTCCCCAACGCTAGGGATTCGCCGCCCGCGAAACGTCACCGTGGAGCGGGCACTTCGCGGTAGCTCTCGCGGGGGACAAACCACTGGAAGAGCCGCCGAAGGCTAGGCTGCGGATATGCCCACGCGCGCGCCAGGTGATGGCAAGCCCACCATCGGTACGGTCGCCGCTGAGGCTGGCGTGTCCCGGGCGACGGTGTCGCGGGCGTTCAGTCAGCCGCACCGGCTCAAGGCCGAAACGGTCGAGCGCGTGCTCGCGGTCGCTCAGCGCCTCGGATACTCGATGAACCCGATGGCCAAGGCGTTGTCGACCGGCCGGTCGGGCAATCTCGCGCTGGTGGTTCCCGATATCGCGAACCCGTTCTTCCCGCCGATGATCCGGGCGATCGAGCAACGCGCCGACCAGGCCGGGTACGCCGTTTTTCTCGCGAACACCAACGAGGATCCGGCCCGGGAGGACCTGCTGCTGACTCGGCTGGCCATGCAGGTGGACGGTTTCGTGATCGCGTCGAGCCGGATGACCGAGAACGCGATCAAGGCGCACGCCGAGCGGCATCCCGTCGTACTGGTCAATCGCGAGGTCGCCGACATCGCACGGGTGCTGATCGACACCACTGCCGGGGTCACGCAGGCCGTGGAGCACCTTGCCGGGCTCGGGCATCGCGAGATCGCGTATCTCGGCGGACCGCATCGCTCGTGGTCGAACAGTCAGCGCAAGCGGACGGTCAAGCGAGTCGGCGAGCGGGCCGGACTGACCGTGACGATGCTGCCCGGCCGGCTGTCGTCGTACGAGCTGGGGCGTCACGCGGTGGCGGATCTGCTGGCGACCAGCGCGACCGCGGTGATCGCGTTCGACGATCTGCTGGCCCACGGCATCCTCACCGGGCTGACCGAGCGCGGACTCGTCGTACCGCGTGATTTCAGTGTGATCGGTTGCGACGACGTCCTGGCGGCGCAGACCTATCCCCCGCTCACCACGGTCTCCTCGCGGTCGGCCGAGGCCGGCGCCGCAGCCATCGATCTGCTGGCTGGCCGGCTCGGCAACGACGGTACGAGCTCGAACGACCGGCTGCTGCTGGACACCTCGCTGGTGGTGCGCGCCACCACCGGGCCCGCGCCGCGCAAGCGCCGCTGACCCCTTACTTTCTCGCGAAAGAGAACTCGGCGGTCTTGACGTGCAACCGGTTGCACGCTTAGCTCCCGACAACGACTCCGTCCCTCCCCGCTAGGAGTGTCATGCAGATTCGACGCCATTGGGCCTGTGCAGCCCTTGCTCTCGCGACTCTCGCCACCGGGCTCATCGCCACCGTGGCACCCGCGCCCTCCGCCACCGCCGACGCCACCTACTACCCCTCACTGCCGAACGGGTTCCGCAGTGTCGGCTACCTGACGTCCGGCGCCGGCACCGTGAGCAGCATCCAGTTCAGCAAGCTCACCCACGTCAACTACGCGTTCGTCCACCCGAACGCCGACGGCACCTTGCAGGCCGTGCCGAACCCCTCGAAGCTCTCGTCACTGGTCAGCAGCGGCCACAGCAAGGGCGTCAAGGTTCTGCTCGCCGCCGGCGGCTGGAACAACGGCGATGACTCCGCCTTCGAGGCGCTCGCCGCCAGCAGTTCCCGGCGGACCACGTTCGTCAACGCCTTGGTCGGCCTCGTCAACCAGTACGGCCTGGACGGGATCGACATGGACTGGGAGTACCCCGACCCCGGAACGTCGGCCTCGAACTTCGCGACGCTGATGCAGCAGTTGAGCAGCGCGCTCCACTCGAAGGGCAAGCTGCTGACCGCGGCCGTGACGGCCCGGGCCACCACCGCCGAAGGTGTTCCGACCGCTGTCTTCGGCTACGTGGACTTCCTCAACATCATGGCCTACGACTCGGGTACGCCGCACGCCAACTACCAGTGGTCGATCGACGCGGCCAACATGTGGAAGGCGCGCGGCCTACCGGCCGGCAAGACCGTGCTGGGAGTGCCGTTCTACAGCCGCCCGGGCCAGAAGAGCTACGCCGAGCTGATCGCGATCGATCCGGCGTACGCGTGGGAGGACTGCGTGCAGGTTAGCGGCACCTGGGAGTGCTACAACGGCATTCCCACCATCCGGAAGAAGACCAAGTGGGCGATGGCCAACGCCGGCGGCGTCATGTACTGGCAGCTGGCACAGGACACCACCGACAGCACGTCCCTGGTGAACGCCATCTACCAGGTCGCCATCACGGGTTAGCTCGGAACCATTTCGTGCAATCGGTTGCACGGAGTCCGCAGGGTTTGCCTGCGGACTCCGCTCGACGGCGACCACGCTTGAGCTACGGACGCAGGGCGGTCGTTGCGAGGTCGAGGAAGTCCAGGGCGAGCTCGTTGCGCCGGTCGGTCGGCACGACCAGGTAGGTGCCGTCCGGTTCGTTGTCGGTGATCGGGAGGTAGACGAGGTCGGTGCGCGGGTAGATCTGGGCGACCGACTCGGGGACCAGCGCGATACCGTGGCCGGAGGCAACCAGTTCGAACTTCTCCTCGATCGACGCGGTCCGCCGCCCCTGAGCGTTCATCACCGGCTCGCCGTCGAGGTCGGCCCGCACCAGCGACTCCCGCTCGGCCAGCCGATGGCCCAGTGGCAGGCAGGCGACCCGCCGCTCGGTGCCGATCGGTACGACGCGCAGTCCGGTGCGATCGAAGCTGCCGCGAAGGTAGCCGATGTCGGCGCGTCCGTCGCGGAGCGGGCCGTCCTGCTCCCACCAGTTGAGGCGCCGCAAGTCGATCTCGACGTCCGGATACTTGGCGGTGAAGGCGACCACGACCTCAGAGACTCGCAGGCCGGAGGCGAACGCGACGACCAGTCGCTGAACGCCGCGATCCACTTCGTGGACGCGCCGGACAGCAGAGTCCACGAGAGCGAGCACCCCGGCCGCCTCTTGGCGTAGCTGCTCACCGGCCGGCGTGAGTTGCACGCTCCGAGTGGTGCGAACGAACAGCTCACAGCCCAGGTCGCGTTCCAGGGCACGGATCTGCCGGCTCAGCACGGGCTGCGCGATGTACAGCTCCTCGGCCGCTTTGCCGAAGTGCCGGTGCTCGGCGACGGCCGCGAAGTACCGGAGCTTGCGCAGATCCAGATCCATACCTCAACCGTATCAATAGTCACGGAGAGGTATTGGACCCGCGCGAGGCCGTCACGCAGAGTTGAAGTCATGATCGTCATCACCACGCCCACCGGCGATATCGGCAGCCAACTCCTCAACCTCCTGCTCCAGGACCCCGACGGCGAGCAGCTCCGCGTCATCGTCCGCGACCCCGGCAAACTTCCCGCCGCCGTCCGCGACCGCGTCGACATCGTGACCGGCTCCCACGGCGATCCCGAGGTCGTCGGCAAAGCCTTCGCCGGCGCCGACGCCGCCTTCTGGCTCGCCCCGCCGAACCAGCACGCACCGAGCCTCGAGGCCGCGTACGCCGGTTTCACCCGACCCGCCGCTGAAGCGCTCACGACGTACGGCGTGAGTCACGTGGTCGGCGTCTCAGCACTCGGCCGCAGTACGCCGTACGCCGGGCGGGCCGGCCTGGTCACCGCCACACTCGCGATGGACGACTTGATCGCGAACACCGGCGTCGCTTACCGGGCGCTCGCCAACCCGTCGTTCATGGACAACCTGCTGCGGCAGGTCGTCTCGATCCGCGACCACGGCGTCTTCACCTACAACGGCGACCCCGACCGTCGCACACCGTTCGCGGCCACCCGCGACATCGCCGGCGTCGCTGCCCGCCTCCTGCGTGACCGCTCGTGGACCGGAACGGACGAGGTGCCGGTCCTCGGGCCGGAGGATCTGTCGGCCAACGACCTCGCGCGCATCATGTCCGACGTACTGGGTCGGCCGATTCGGTACGAACGCGAGTCACTCGACGCCCTCGCGGCCCGGTTGAAGGGCTACGGCCTCGGCGATGCCTTCGTCGGCGGCATGGTCGACATGATGCGCGCCAAGGACGACGGGCTCGACGCCGGCATCCGGCGTACCGACGAGACCGCGACCCCGACCACCTTCCGGCAATGGTGCGAGCAAGTGCTCAAGCCCGCCGTCCTCGCCTGACTCAACGGAGAACCATGACCAGCACCGCCCTCATCGTCGGCGCCTCGCGCACTCTCGGCCTGGCCCTGGCCGCCGAGTACCTCCGCCTTGGCTGGAACGTCATTGGCACCGTCCGCGGCGCCGACCGCACCGAACTGCACGACCTGGCCGACAAGTCCGAGGGACGTCTCCTCGTCGAGACGGTCGACATCACCCAGCCCGACCAGATCGCCGCATTGCGCGACCGGCTGGGCGATCGAACGATCGACCTGCTGTTCGTGAACGCAGGCATCACCCGCGGGAACGTGCCGATCGCCGACGTCGCGACCGACACCTTCGCCGAAGTCCTGATCACCAACGCCCTCAGTCCCCTGCGCGTGATCGAAACCCTGCGCCCGCTCGTCCCGGCCAACGGCACGATCGGCATCATGTCCTCGCGCCAGGGCAGCCTCAGCCTCAACACCAACGGCGGCCAGGACGCCTACCGAGCCAGCAAATCCGCCCTCAACCAGCTGATGCGCTGCTACGCCGCCCGGTACGCCGACGACTCGCACACGCTCCTTCTCGTCAACCCAGGCTGGGTCCAGACCGACCTGGGCGGTCCGGGCGCACCGCTCACCATCGATGAAAGCATCCCCGGTGTCGTTGCGACCATCAACGCCCAAGCCGGCAAGCCTGGACTCCAGTTCCTCGATTACCAGGGCGAGACTGTGCCCTGGTAGCTGGTCAGGCCTTGGACCAGCGTTGGTTGGGAGCGCTGGTGCAGGTTGTGACGGTGGCGGGTGAGCCGTTGGTGGTGTTGCTCGCGGTCAGGCACAGGCCGCCTTGAGCACTGGTGATGGTGCCGTTGTCGTTGACGTTCCACTGCTGGTTGGCGCCGCCGTTGCAGTCCCAGATCCGGGACGCGGTCCCACTGCTCGCGTTGGCAGGCACTTCGAGGCATTTGCCCAGTACCTGCAGAGCTTGGCCGCTGCGGGTGAACTGCTGGTTGGCGTTGGTGTGGCAGTCCCAGACGATGGTCGCGGTGCCGTTGGCGGAGTTCGCGCCGTTGACGTCGAGGCAGCGGCCGGCGGACTCGCTGCGCAGGCGGAAGCTGGTCGGCGTCGGAGTGGTGTCACCGGTGAAGAACTTCCACACCTCGTTCTTGACCCAGCTCCTGGCGCCGCTCTCACACCCGGCGCAGCCGTCGACCGGACCCTGCTGGTGCCCACCGTCGAAGGCGGCCCAGACCACCGGGTACCCCGCGCGGCAGCCTGAGTAGTAGGTGGTGATGTGCGTGCGGCTACCTGCTGCCGGTTCGGGCGCGTTCTGCGGGGTGCATCCGTTGTTCCGGACGAACCGGTCCCGGAGTCCTCGGCCCGCGCCGATGTTGTCCGAGACGCCGTGGATTCCCATGTAGGCAAACGGTTGAGTACCGCCGCTGCACCCGCTGATCCCGCCGGGTGCGGCGATGGCGGCGACCGCGCGGAAGGTCGTCGCTCGCGCACAGGCAAGGGCGTAGCTCATCGCGCCGCCGTAGCTGAAGCCGAGCGCGAAGCGCTGGGTCGAGTCGACGCAGAGGTCGCTCTCGATCCGCCGGATCATGTCGTCGGTGAACGTGACATCCTCGCCGTTCGAGTTGCCCCACCCGTTGTTGAGGCCCTGCGGCGCGACGAAGATCGCGGTGTTGTTCGCCAGTGCCTTCAGGCCGTAGTGGGCGTAGATTTCACCGTCGCTGCCGCCGCCGGCGACCTGCTGCATGGTGCCGCCCAGCCAGTGGAAGCCGAAGACCAGCCGGTACTGGGTGTTGTTGTTGTAGTTGTCCGGGACGCTGAGGATGAAGCTGCGGTTCTTGCCGCTGCTCTGAATCGTGTAGGTACCGCTCCGCAGCGTCGGCGCCTTGCCACAGCCAGGAGATGCAGCCTGCGGTACGGCGTCCGCGGGCGCCGGCTTGGCTTCGGCCACCCCCGCGCCGGTGAGAACCAGCGCGGCGACGGCGAACGGTGCCAGCCAGCGGCGGAGAAGATGTCGTTGGTTCATGAGTTGCTCCTGTTCTCTGCTGGATTCATGCCCGCGTCCAGCGTTGGCTCGCGACGTTGCCGCAGCTCGCGACGGTCGCGGCCGAGCCGTTGGCGGTGCCGTCCGCGGTCAGGCACAGACCGGTCTGCGGATTCGTGACGGTGCCGTTGTCGTTCACGTTCCACTGCTGATTGGCGCCGCCGTTGCAGTCCCAGATCCGCGACCGGGTCCCCGGTACGGCGTTCGTGGGCACCTCGAGGCATTTGCCCAGCACCTGCAGGGCTTGGCCGGTGCGGGTGAACTGCTGGTTGCTGTTGGTGTGGCAGTCCCAGACCACTGTCGCGGTACCGTTCGCGGAGTTCGCGCCGGTGACATCCAGGCACCGCCCGGCCGCCTCGTTGCGCAGCCGGAACGCGGTCGGAGTCGGTGTGGTGTTGCCGGTGAAGAAGTTCCACACCTCTCCGGAGGTCCAGGTTCGCCAGCCCTCGCCGCCACCGTCGATGGGACCGGGCCCGTGACCGCCGTCGAAGGCGGCCCAGACCACCGGATATCCGGCACGGCATCTCGAGTAGGTCGTGGTGATGTGCGTCCGGCTGCCCGCCGCGGGTTCGCGCGGACTCTGCGGCGTACAGCCGTTGTTCCGGACGAACGTGTCGCGCAAGGCCCGCCCGTTGGAGATGTTCAGCACCGAGTCGCTGAGGCCGTGAATTCCCATGTACGCAATGGGTTGGGTGCCGCCGCTACAGCCACTCAGTTGTGCGCCGGAGTAGACCGCGACCGCACGGAAGGCCGTCGCCCGGGCGCAGGCGATCGCGTAACTCATGCCACCGCCGTAGCTGAAGCCGAGCGCGAAGCGCTGGGCCGTGTCGACGCAGAGGGCGCTCTCGACCTGGCGCATGATGTCGTCGGTCAGCGTCACGTCCTCGCCGCCGGAGTTGGCCCAGCCGTTGCCGATGCCCTGGGGCGCAACGAAGATCGCGGTGTTGTTCGCCAGCCTCCGCTGTCCGTAGTAGGACCAGTTGAACCCATCGGTCCCGCCCGAATCGACGTCGGCGGCCGTACCGCCGCGCCAGTGATAGCCGAAGATCAACCGGTACTGCGTGCTGGGGTTGTAGTTGTCGGGGAGTCTGAGGATGAAGGTGCGGCTCTTGCCGCTGCTCTGAATCGTGTGCGTGCCACTGGTCAGGGTCGGCGCCTTGCCGCAGCCCGCTGATGCGGCGAGCGGAGTGGCCGCCGCGGGTGCCGGCTGGGCTTGCGCCTGGGCAGCCCCAGTACCGGCGAAGATCAGCGCTGCAGCAATGATCGGTGTCCACCATCGGGTCATATCTGGGCTCCTCATGGCCGGGTCCAGCGTTGGTTGGTGCCGCCGCGGCAGGTCCAGATGATCAACTGCGTGCCGTCGGCGGTGCTGCCGCCATTGGCGTCGAGGCACTTGCTCGCCTGGGGGTTGACCAGCGCGCCGTTCGCGCCGGCCGTCCAGTTCTGCGCACCGCTGCCGTTGCAGGTGGACAGTTGCACCTGCGCGCCGTTGGCCGTACTGCCACCGGCGACGGTCATGCACTTGCCGAGGGCACGCAACGTGTCGCCGCTGACCGTCCACTGCTGGTTGGTTCCGTTGGTGCAGGTCCAGAGCTGGACCTTCGTGCCGTCGGCCGAACTATTGCCCGCGACATCCACGCACTTGCCCGCAGGCCCGGTGATCGGCCCGGTGCGTGGGACCGAGCCGCCGAGCTCCTTGATCCGGACGTTGCGGAACGACACGTCGTCGCCGGTGCCGTGATTCTGAAGGGCGATGTAGCCCGACGTCAGCGATCGCACCGGATCGGTGTTGGTGAAGTCGTTGATCTTCACACCGTTCAGGAACACCTGCAGCCGCTCACCTTCGACGAGCAGTTCGTAGGTGTTCCACTCCCCCGGCGGGTTCAGTGCGGCATCACGCGCGGCGAGATCGGCGCCCTTGACCCCATAGATCGCCCCGGTCGTCTTGTCCGGGGTGTCGGTGGCATCGATCTGCACCTCGTACCCCTGAGTCAGGGCACTGTTCGGATCGCTGCCGGCCGGGAAGCCGATGACCACACCGGAGTTGTCGTCCCCAGGCATCCGCCAGTCGAGTTTGAGCGAGTACGAGCGGAACTCCTTGGCGCCGTACCAGAGCATGCCCATGCCGCCGGAGGAGGTCAGCGTGGCGTCACTGTTCGCGAAGCCACCGGGTCCGGACTGCGACCAGCCGGTGGTGGATCCGTTGTACAGCGTCGTGTAGCCGGTCTCCGGCCGGCAATCGGCCTTCGTCCGGTTGGCGGCGTACCGGATGCCGCCGAGGACCTGCGACCGGAAGCCTGGTTCGGCGTAGCTGGATTGGTTGTGGCCGTTGCCGGTGTAGAAGGACCGACCGGCTTGGACGTTCTTGCACCAGGTGATCGGATGGTCGCCGCCCATGGACCCACCGGAGTACGTCGATTCGTCCAGCGTGGCGAGCACCCTGGCCGACGAGCGGGGGTTGGTGCCGAAGTTGTACCACTCGTCGGTGCGGGCCCACGTCTGGCCGAGATGCGCAGTGGCCGCGTGTGCCCGGTTCTCGATGCGCTCGGTCGCCTGCTGGATCGCCGGATGCGAGACGAAGTACGCGCCGACCAGCTCGCCGTAGAACGGCCAGTCGTGCTCGGTGTCGGCGGCCGAATGGATACCGACGTACCCACCGCCGCCCCGGATGTAGGACTCGAATGCGGTTTGCTGGGTGGTGTTGAGCACGTCGCCGGTGGTGTTGAGGAAGACCACCGCCTCGTACTGCGCCAGGTTCGACGTACTGAAGGCGTTCGCGTCCTCGGTCGCTGTGACAGTGAAGCCGTTGGCCGCACCGAGCTCGCGGATCAGCTGGATGCCTTGCGGGATGGAGTCGTGCCGGAAGCCGGCGGTCTTGGAGAACACCAGTACGTCGTACGGCGTATCAGCTGCCTTGGCCTTGATGGCCGACGAACTGGTGGTCCAGCGCTGGTTGGTGCCACCGCTGCACGTCCAGATGATCAGCTGGGTGCCGTCGGCGGAGCTGGCTCCGTTGGCATCGAGGCACTTGGTGCCGTTGCGGATCGTGCCGTCGGCCTGCACCGACCAGTTCTGTGCAGCAGATCCGTTGCAGGTGAGCAGCTGCACCGCAGTGCCGTCGGCGGTCGCGCCGCCGGTGACGTCCATGCACTTGCCCAGTGACTGGACGGTGTTGCCAGTGCGGGTCCACTGCTGGTTGGCACCGCCGTGGCAGGTCCACAGCTGGAGTTTGGCTCCGTCGGTGGAGGTGGCTCCGTTGACGTCGATGCACTTGCCGCCAATCCCGGTGATCTGGCCGGCTCCGCCACCTGTCGACGTACCGAAGGAAAAGGCGTCGAGGTCGAACAGATAGCCGGTACCACTGCCGGCGAAGGTCAGATAGAGCGTGCCGGTTCCGGCCGGGATGTTGGACAACGTGGCGGAGACGTCAGTAAAGGTCTCCCACCCACCGGTGTTGGGAACCGTCGCCGTCCCCAGTACGGCGCCCGTCGGCGAACCGGTCCGCACGGACAGCGTGCCGCCCGAGCCGCCGGAAGAAACCCGGGCCGTGAACCGGGTCTCGCCCGCGAGTGCGTAGGGCTGGAAGGCGATCCAGTCACCGTTGTGGATGTCGCCGACCGTCTTGCCGCCCTCCGCGGCTGCCTTGTCGTACAGGGCCGTACCGGACTGACTGCTGAAATGCTCGGCCTGGCGATGACGCGGCTGCAGCACGTGCTGGGTGTGCGTGGTGACCGCCGGCTGCCCGTTCGCGCCCTTGTCGGTGTATTCGGCGTCGAACACGGCGTACAGGTTCGCTGCTGTGTCGTGCTCACCGTCCGGAGGAATCTGCAGGTTGCCCG
This sequence comes from Kribbella sp. NPDC005582, assembly GCF_040605415.1. Classification (NCBI taxonomy): domain Bacteria; kingdom Bacillati; phylum Actinomycetota; class Actinomycetes; order Propionibacteriales; family Kribbellaceae; genus Kribbella; species Kribbella sp. NPDC005582. Next base: position 621,861 of record NZ_JBEXCU010000003.1, on the reverse strand, counting down.
AGCAGCCGTTCTGGGACGTGATGAGATGGGCATGGCTGTCGTGCCCGAGCAGGTAGCTCAGCTTGACCTGGCTGCAGTCGATCGTGCCGTCCTCGGGATCGGAGACGGTGATCGTGTACGGCTTCGTGTCGCCGAAGGCGAACAGGCTGCCGTTCGCAGGGGTGTTCAGCGTGACCGTCGGCGCGGTGTTGCCGACCGAGATGATCACACTGGCGTTGCCGGAGCGACCCGCCGGGTCCGTCACGGTCAGCGTGGCGGTGTACTGGCCGTTCGCGGTGTAGGTGTGGCTAGGGTTCGCTGCCGTCGAGGTGCCTCCGTCACCGAAGTTCCAGGCGTAGCTCAGCGCACCGCCCTCGGGATCGCTGGAGCCGGCCGACGAGAACGTCACGGCCAGCGGCGCGGAACCCGACGTGCGGTTGGCAGCGGCTCGCGCGACCGGCGCCTGGTTCCCGGCCGGGTTGTACTCGATGCGATACAGCGCCGAGCTCGCGTCGCCGCTCCCCCAGCCGGTGCCGTAGTCGAGGACGTACAGCGCACCGTCCGGACCGAAGGCCGAGTCCATCACCTGCGTACCCCGCCAGGGGAACGGGTTGATCTGCCCGGCCGAACCGTCGGAGTTCACGTCGATGACTTTGATCCAGCGGCGGCCGAACTCACCGGCGAAGACGTGACCGTCCAGGGCCTGCGGGAACTTGACCGACGAGGGGTTGGCCGCGTCGTACCGGTAGACCGGCGCGCTCATCGGGGACTCGGACCCGCAGCCGAAGGCGGCCAGCGAACAGTTGTCGTACTTGATCCAGGCCGGGCGCGCCGCGGGCAGGTTGGTCAACCCGGTGTTGTGCGGTGAGTTGTTGACCGGTGCGGCGCAATTGAACCGCGCACCCGACGGCCCGGACGGGAACGTGTAGTCCACATAGGTTTCGTTGGTGGTGTTGGTGCCGGTGCAGTAGGGCCAGCCGTAGTTCCCGGCCGACGTGATCCGGTTGAACTCGACCTGACCGCCCGGGCCCCGGCTGGAACTCGTCGTACCGGCGTCGGGTCCGTAGTCGCCGAGATAGACGACGCCGGTGGCCTTGTCGACGTTCATCCGGAACGGGTTGCGGAAGCCCATCGCGTAGATCTCCGGGCGGGTCCGTGCGGTGCCGGGCGGGAACAGGTTGCCGGCCGGGATCGAGTACGTCCCGTTGGCGTTCACCTTGATTCGCAGGACTTTCCCGCGCAGGTCGTTGGTGTTGCCCGCGCTGCGCTGGGAGTCGAACGCGGGGTTGCGGTTGGTGCGCTCGTCGAGCGGCGCGTAGCCGTCCGAGGCGAACGGGTTCGAGTCGTCACCGGTGGAGAGATAGAGGTTGCCTGCGGCATCGAAATCGATGTCGCCGCCGACGTGGCAGCACATCCCCCGGCTGGTCGCCACGTCCAGGACGGTGACCTGGCTGGCCATGTTCAGGGTGAAGTCGGCGTTCAGCGTGAACCGCGACAGGCGGTTCACGCCGTTCCAGGCCGAGAAGTCCGTCCCGTTCTCCGGTGCGTCACCGCCCGGTGTGGACAGCGGTGGCGCGTAGTACACGTAGATAAATCGGTTGGTGGCGAAGTTCGGGTCGGCGGCGATCCCCTGCAGGCCTTCCTCGTCGTGCGAGTAGACCTGCAGAGTGCCGATCACGCTGGTCGTCCCACTGGCCGTCGTACGGCGCAGTGTTCCGTTGCGGGCGGTGTGCAGGACAGAGCGGTCCGGCAGCACCGCCAGCGACATCGGCTCGCCCATTTCGGCCACCCCGCGCGCCAGCTCGACCTGCTGGAAATCGGCGGCGTTCACCGGATGCGCGGCAGCCTCAGGTGCCGAGGTGACGACCGTCGTACCGGTGGCTATCAGAAGCGCGGCGGAGATCGCCGCGAAAAGTTTGATCCGCATTGCTGGTCACGTCCCTTCAGCAGGAGTTGGTCTGGGTGAGCAAGCCCATCCGCCAGGGCAGCTTGAGATAGTCGCCACTGGCACCGGGGTCCTGGCCCTGGTAGACGAACTGCAGCTGGCAGGGATTGATCGTCAGCGTCTGATCGTTGCTCGCCCGGACCAGCTCGCCATGACTGATGTCCTGGGTCCACGCGCCGTTCGGGAACGTCACATTGTTGCGGCCGGCGAAGGGCTGGCTTTCCGTTGCGGCCAACGGCGTCCAGCTGCCGGTCAGGCTGGTGGACGTGAAGGACCGGAAGTACCGCCGTCCGGTGCCACCGATCGCCTCCTGCATCAGCAAGAACTGATTGGATCCCGCCACCTTGTACACGTTGGTCGCTTCGAACAGGGAGAACTTCGAGTCCGACAGGACGATCTGGGTGTTGCCGAACCCGTTGGGGAAGTTGGCCAGCGTGGTCTGGGCGCGGTAGATGTGGCCGTTGTCGTCGCTGAAGAACAGGAAGCAGTTCGCGGCGTCACAGATGACCCAGAAGTCGATCCAGGTGCCGTCGCCCTTGTTCTGCCGCACGATGTCGGGCTCCTGCGCGATGAACGTGCGCGGCGCCGACCACGACCGCGGGTCGGCCGGGTTGGTGCTGGTCGAGTACGTCGGCGGCGCGGTCTGGTACACCAGGTACCAGAGGTTCTGCGGCGCGAAGTGGAACAGCTGCGGCGCGGCTCGGTAACCCGGCCCGATCGCCGAGGCCGTGTCCAGGTAGGTGTGCGGAGCAGCTGCCGCCTGGGACCAGTCGCCGAAGTTGAAGTTCACCAGACCCCAACCGTTCGACCCGGCCGTCGTTGCGTAGATCAGCCATTGGTTGTTGTACCGGACGACCGAGAAGTCCTTGATCGAGTAACGGTTCGGGTGTTGCGCGTCAGCCTTGGGACCGGCCAGCGCTCCACTGGACGACCACCGGAAGGTGGACGGCAGTTGACCGCCGGGGTTGCCGCCGCCGATGGCGACCAGCGACCACTGCTGGTTGGTACCGCCGGCGTCGGTGCGCTGGACGACTCTCGCTCCGTCCGCGGTGGATCCACTGGCGATCTCGAGCGCCTTGTTGCTGTTGCGGTTGATCAGCCGCACGTTGCCGTCGGCCGAGTCCGCCAACCGGAACTGCTGGTTCGTGCCGTTGTGGTCGCTCCACTGCACGACCTCGGCGCCGTCGGCAGTCGAGGCGTTGGAGACGTCGAGGGCTTTGCCGGAGTGCCGTGCGCGCAGCCGGTAGTAGCCGCTACCGGAATCGACGAACTGGAACTGCTGATTGGTGCCGTCGTGCCGCGCCCACTGCTGAGCCGCGGCGCCGTCGGCAGTGCTCGCTCCCGAGATGTCCAAGGCCTTGCCACTGGCCCGGTTGACCAGGACGTACCAGGCGTTCGGATCGACGGTGGCCGCGTGAGCGGGGATCGCACTGACGGCTGCCACCAGGCCGGCCACCAGTGCAAGCACCACCGCCAGGATCATCGCTTTCATTCGATGCATGTCCGTCTCCTTCTAGAGGCGCTGCAGCTGGAAGCTCTGGTTGGCGTTGCCGTTGACCGTCCACTGCGAGATTCGTGCGCCGTCGGCGGTGGACGCGGCCCACACGTCGAGGGCCAGGCCGCTCTGGCGGTTGATCAGGCTCACCACGCCATTTCCGTGATCGGAGACCTGCCACTGCTGGGCGGTGGCATTCGTGTCGGGCTGCTGCGAAACGTCAGCACCGGTGCTGGAGCTCGCCGCCTGCAGCACCAGTCCGCTGTGCCGAGCGCGGATCCGGTAGTAGCCGCTGCCGGAGTCGAGGAAGTCGAACTGCTGGTTGGTGCCGCCGGACGACGACCACTGCTGCAGCAGGGCGCCGGCCGCGGTGGAAGCGCCCGCGATGTCGGCTGCCTTGCCGCTGTGCTGAGCCACCAGCCGGTAGTTGACGCCGACCTGGACCGGACTGCCGGTGGGCGTGCCGTTCAGCACCGTGAGGACGGCGTCGTACGCCGACTTCTTGTTGCCGTTGCGGTCGAACAGCAACGGGTTCTCGCCGCCACGCCAGGAGTCGCTGTCGCGGACGCCCCACGTGGTGATGCCGGTGCAGCGCGCGACGTTCATGCACGCCCGGACGGTGTTGGCGTAGGCGGTCGGCGATGCCTGGGCGATGTCCAGTTCGGTGAGCTGTACGTCGACGCCGAGAGCCGCGAAGCTCGACAGCGTGGTCTGGAAGTTGCTGGGCGCGCCGCCGCTGCCGAAGTGGGACTGCAGCCCGACGCAGTCGATCGGGACGCCGCGAGCCTTGAAGTCGCGGACCATCCGGTAGACCCCTTGGGTCTTGGCCGCGTTCCAGTCCTCGATGTTGTAGTCGTTGTAGCAGAGCTTGGCGGCGGGATCCGCCGTACGGGCGGTCCGGAACGCCTCCTCGATGAACCCGGTGCCGAGGACGTCGTGGAACACCGAGCTGCGCTGCTGGCCGCTGCCGCCGTCCTCGAAGGCCTCATTCACCACGTCCCAGGCGTAGATCTGGCCGCGGTACCGGCCGGCCACCTGGTTGATGTGGTTGTTCATCACGCTGCGCAGGGTGTTCGCGTCCCGGATGGCCTTGACCCAGTCAGGCAGCTGCGAGTGCCAGACCAGCGTGTGGCCACGCAACTGCTTGCCCTGGCTGCGTGCGTGGTTGGCGATCCGGTCGGCCCCACCGAAGGTGAAGTTGTTGCGGGACGGCTCGGTGGCGTCCCACTTCATCTCGTTCTCGGGGGTGATCGAGCCGAACTCGCGGTTCAGGATCGTCGTGTACTGCGAGTCGCCCAGCTTGCCGTTGGACACCGCGGCGCCGAAGTACCGGCCGGACTGCGCGGCCGCGGCGCCGAGCGTGCCGGCGGCTTCGGTGGTCGCGGACGCGTTCGGGACGAGTGCCAGCGTGGTGGTGGCCGCGAGTGTGCCGACCGCGAGGCCGAGCAGCGGACGGCGCCACCATCGGGCGGCCGTCACATCGATCCGGGGGATCTGCGGTTTCATACTTCCTCCTTGGTCACTGCGGGGCGTACGGTGCTGAACGGGAGCGCTCCCATCGCCGGCGCGGCACAGCCAGGGCGTCAGCGATGGGCGTGATCAGTCCGGCGCTGCGAACGAGCGCGGGGCACCGGCGACGAGCGCGCCGGTAGCGGCGATGGGCGGTTGAACCATGGGGACTCCCGGGGCGGTGGGTGTCGATCCGATCGGTCAGTTGCAGACCGTACGGGACGTATCACGGACCGCGCAATGCTTCAGTCTCATCCGGCAAGCTACTTAAATGATTCAGTCTCATTGAGCCGGATGTTCGGGTCTGAACGTTCGTGCATGCCTCTGATCGACGGATGGACACACGCAGTACAGGGCTCGATATTCCTGAACATGAAGAACAAACCGCCCCGAACACCGACCACCACCCGCCGCCGCCGACTGACGACCCTGCTGATGACGACCGCCCTCGCCCTCGGCAGTGTGGTCGCCACTTCCCCACCGGCCAGTGCCACCACCAACCAGTTCCGGGGGATGAACTGGGCTGTCCTGGGTGACAACTTCAACAAGAACCCGCTCGTCGTCTCGGGCCTCAGCCAGACCGACAGCAACGCGACCGTCCGCGCCAAGGCCAACGCCCTGTACGACGACATGGCGGCGGTCGGGGTCAACACCGTCCGGCTGCCGATCAACACGCACACCGTAGGTACCGCCTGGTGGGAGGCCTACCGGGGTGCGATCGACGCGGCGACCGCACGCGGCTTCAAGGTCATCCTGGCCTACTGGGAGGACGCCGCGGCTTCAGGCGGCAAGGTGACGAACTACGCCGCCTGGAACACCATGTGGTCGCGAGTGACCAGCACCTACGGCTCCAACACCAACGTGTACTTCGAGCCGATGAACGAGCCGCACGGCTACAGCTCGACGGAGTGGCGCAACGTCGCCGCCGAATGGCTCCGGTACCACTACTCGGCCGTGCCCAGCCGGGTGCTCATCGGCGGTACCGGCTTCAGCCAGGACTTGCGCGACATCTGCAACGACAGCCGCTTCAACGGCACTCTGATGTCGTTCCACACCTACACGTTCTTCGCCGGATCGATGACGTACGACGCCTGGCGCAGCTACATCCAGACCCGGCTGGGCAACTGCGCCTCGCGGGCGGTGATGACCGAGTACGGCTCGCCGATGTCCAACGGCCTCAACTACGCCAACGCCTCCAGCACCGACAACTTCGTTCGCTACCTCCGCGCCGCCACTCAAGTCATGCGGGACAACCAGATGGGCGGTACCTACTGGCCCGCACTCGGCGGCAAGCGCACCGACGGCGGCGGCTTCGACTGGTACTCGATGTTCGCCCTGAGCGGCAGCGGCACCAACCTCAACCTGACCGTCCGCAACACCTCCGGCCGCGACCGCATCAGGTACGGCTGGGGACTGTAGCCGTCGAACCGAGGGCAGATCGGCGATCGCCGATCTGCCCTCCTAGCGTTTCCGCGTCAGGACAGCGTCCACTGCTGGTTACCGCCACCGTGGCAGGTCCACAGCTGGATCTTGGTGCCGTTGGCGGCGCCGGCACCGCTGACATCCAGGCAGCTCCCGGACTGCACACCGGTGATGGTTCCGTTGGTGTTGAACTGCCACTGCTGGCTGGTTCCACCGGTGCACTGCGAGATCACGACCGCTGTGCCGTTGGCGGTCTGGTTGTTGAGAGCGGTCGCGCACCTCAGGTTGCCGCCGCTGTAGACGGTCAGCTGGCCGGACGACGTACGGGTCCAGGTCTGGTTGGGCCCGCCGTTACAGTCCCAGATCTGCAGTTGCGTCCCCGGCGTCGTGCTGGCGCCGTTGACGTCCAGGCACCTGCCCGCGGAGACCGCGCGTACCGGGCCTGTCGGCTGTGACGGTATATCAGGGCTCAGGCCGAAGAAGGCGACCGCCTTGGCGGCCATGCCGGGCATCGGCAGGCTGTGCCCCACGCCTTGCAGGCTGATGCCTTCGACCGGCGCGGTGCTCCCGGTTCCGCCGTACCGGGTGCGGGTCCAGTTGGCTTGTGGGCTGTCGGTATAAGTCGGGGTCTGGGACAGGCCGTGCACATTGGTCCACTGCTTGATCGCCTCCCCGAAGTTGGGATAGCGCAGTACGTCGTCCGTGGTGCCGTGCCACAGCTGCACGCGCGGACGTGGTCCGGTGTACCCCGGGTACGCACCGCGGGCCAAGTCACCCCACTGCTGTGCGGTCTTGATGACGTTGCCGCCGGCACAGTCACCGTTCCACGTGTTGGGCGGCGTGGTGGCAAAGCACGTGTCCGGTACGCCGCTGAACGCCGCGCCGGCCTTGAAGACATCGGGATAGTTGGCCAGCAGGACGTTGGTCATCATGGCGCCGGAGGATGCCCCGGTGACGAACACCCGGTCGCGGTCGCCCGAGCGGTTGGCCACCACCCAGTCGATCATCGACTTGATGCCCACCGGATCACTGCCGCCGTCGCGGTGCAGTGCCTGCTGCGAGTAGACGTCGAAGCAGTTGCCGCTGCGGGTGGCGCTCGGGTAGATCACGATGAACCCGTACTGGTCGGCCAGGCGGGCGAACTCGCTCCCGCTGTAAAAGGCCGGGCCAGAGCCGCCGCAGTAGTGAACGGCCATCAGGATCGCGGGCTTGGCCGGCCGCTGGTCCGGCACGTAGATGTGCATCCGCAGGTTGCTCGGATTGGCTCCGAAGTTCGTCACCTCGACCAAGGACGCGGCCGCGGCGGGCGTGGCCTGGTGGACGAGAGCTCCGAGCAGGAGAACGACGGCAGCGAGGCAGCTCAGGATCGCGCGCCCGCCTTTCATGACAGCGTCCATTGCTGGTTGCCGCCACCGTGGCACGTCCACAGGTGCACCTTCGACCCGTTGCCGGTGCCCGCACCGCTCACGTCCAGGCAGAGCCTGGACTGCACACCGGTGATGGTTCCGTTGGTGTTGAACTGCCACTGCTGGTTGGCGCCGCCGGTGCACTGCGAGATCACGACCGCGGTTCCGTTGGTGGTCTGGCTGTTCAGCGCGGTCGCGCACCTCAGGTTGCCACCGCTGTAGACAGTCAGCTGGCCGGTCGGCGTACGGGTCCAGACCTTGTTCGCGCCACCGTCGCACGACCAGATCTGCACCTGCGTCCCTGGCGTGGTGGTGTTGCCCGGTACGTCGAGGCACTTGCCGGCGGCCAGCGCGAAGAGCTCACCGGTGTTCGGACGCAGGGCGGGTTCGATCCCGGCCTGCGCCATCACCTGCTGTGCCGCAGTGGGCCAGGAACCGCTCACCTGCACGTTGTCCCGGAGCACGTTGTTGTGCGGCGATCCGGTGGCCACGTTGATCGCGCCGGTGTTGTACCAGTTGCCGGCGAAGACGTTGTCGTTGGTGTTGTTGGTGGAGCTGGCGTTCGTGAAGGCCAGTACGCCGCTGTCGATCACCACGTTGTTCGCCACCGACACGTACCGCGAGCCCTCGTCCAGGTAGAGGCCGACCGTACTGCGGTTGTCGTACACGAGGTTGTGGTCGAACGAGCCGCCGGGGTTGGCGGACAGGTTGTAGAGACTGCCGCCGTCGTGCAGTGACTTCTTGGTGCCGTGGACGACGTTGTACCGAACGATGGTCTCGCGCAGCGTCGTCGGAGTCGTGTAGACCGGCTGGTAGTCGTACAGACCGCGGTTGCGGTAGTCCTGGCTGCCACCGGGGTCGTTGGCGCCCCAGCCCCAGCCGATGTCGATCCCGTCGTACGCGAGGTTGGAGACCTCGTTGTGCTCGATGACGGCGCGGGTCGCGTAGGTCGACAGGATGCCGGCCATGTCCTTGTAGTCCTTCGCGACATCCGTCACCAGGTTGTTCTTGACCAGGATGTCGCGGTTGATCATCGCGGGATTGGACGGGTGGTGCGCGTCCGGCCGGACACCGCCGATCAGGATGCCGCCACCGGACAAGTCCGTAAAGGTGTTCTGCGTGACAGTGATGTTCGAGGCGCCGAGGCCGACACCCGACTGGTTCGCGTTCGCGTCGTTGCCGATCCCGAGACCGACCTGACCGAGATGGCGGAACGTGTTGTTGGTGAAGGTGATCCCCGTCGCCGCCGAGACCTGTACTGCGGCCGGGACCTGACCCCACCCGTTACGCGTCGCCTCGAACTGCCGGCAGCCGGACTGACACGAGGTCAGGAAGTCACCGGGCATCTGGTAGCCGGCCGGGATGAAGGCACCGCTCTGCTGGTTCGCGTACCCGATCGAGGTGCCCGGCTGCAGCCAGGTGGTGTGCTCGAAGATCATGTCGCGCATGGTGATGTCGCGGACCGGGTTCGCCAGGGTGCCGCTCACCTGCACCAACGAGGTCAAGCGCGGCAGCACGATGTCGCGTCCTACCGGCGATTGGCCAGGAGCCGTTCGGTAGAACAGCTTTCCGGCCTGCGGGTCCAGGTACCACTGCCCTGCGGTCCGCAGGAACGAGTACGCGTTGTGCAGTGTCAGACTGCCGCCTGCGAAGGGCCTGGCGAGGGTGTCGTAGCCCCAGTTGTTGTTGTTCCAGGCGGGCTGCTGCATGGTGATCGTCGTACCGCTGATGCTCTGCACCGGCGAGTACCGGTCGGTGAACGAGTTGAGGCTTTCCAGCTCGATCCGGTTCTGCTGCGGCAGCGTGGCGAGGTAGTTCAATGCGGAGTTCAGGATCGTCATGCCGGTGCTGGTGATCCGGACATCGTTGCGGGAGATGGAGATCGACGCCCGTGGCGCCAGCGTCCCGTCCACGTACAGCTGCCGGGAGTCGATGCCCTGTGGGACCGACGCGACCCAGATATTCTGGCCTGCGTCCTGCTGCGTCCAGCCGGTCACCGGCAGCCCGCCGGACACCGTTGCGGTCGCGCCGGGACTGGCCTGCCACGTGACGGTGTGGCCGTTGCGTCCCGAGTCGGCGCTGGTGAACTTCAACGGTTCGGACAGCCGGTGGACTCCGCCTGCGAGCTCCACGACCACGTCGGCCTGACCGGCCTGAGCCCGAGCGAGTTCCTGTGCCTTGGCGAGTGAACCGATGGGACTGCGCGCGGTCCCCGGATTGAAGTCGCTGCCGTTGGGGGCAACGACGATCCGAACGACCTCGGCGGCTTGTGCGTGCGGTATGGCGATGGCGGTTGGCGCGATGAGCGCCGCTATCAACAGACTGATGCGTGGATGCATGGAGGTTTCACCTTTCCAGAGGGGGCGGTTGTCAGGTGTCAGAAAGGCATCCGGTACGACGGCGGTTGGGAGCGCAGGTCGAGTCGCAAGGTGAGGCGAACCCTGGTCGACGGAGGGAGCTCGACGCCTAGCCAGGGGCCGTCACCCTGGCTGAGCTGCGAGGTCACTGCGGGCTGTTGATGTCCGTAGTCGTAGAGATCACCAAGCCAGCTCGAATCCGTACAGGCGGTGTACTGCACCGACCGGATGGCGTGCTCGGCGAACGCTCCGGCCTGTACGACGACCGATCGCGCCGCTTCGGGATCGAGGTTGACCAGTTCCACCGTGGTCGCGTCGGGGTCGATCGAGGAGACCAGCGCCGCGACCGAGGGCGGCAATCCGGGCCGTTGGGCGTGAGCGTCGTAGTACCGGACTCGCGCTTGCTGCAGACCACCGTTGTAGATGACCTGCGGGCCGCCCCAGGTGAGCTGCACCAGCGCCTCGGTGACCACGGGATTCGACTGCTGCCACAGGTGGATGTCGGCCTCGACGACGTCCTCGTGGCGATAACGCTCCATCCGGGCCAGGCGGTGTCGCACCTGGGCCTGCGCGGCGGCGAGGATCTGCTCCGGGTACGCCGGATTGTCGCCGGCGAGGAATGCGAGCCACGGTTCTTCGTGGGCGGCCTCTTCCTTGGCACGGAACGGACGTACGACGCGCCAGTCGTGACCACTGGAGGTTCGCAGCGTCTCGAGACGTTCTCGGTCGACGGCAGCGGCGGAGTGATGCCAGAGGGCGGCCGGAACCGCCATCATCATCGGGTTGTAGTCGAACCAGCCGCGGTCGTCGTACCGGAACGGCACGTGCCAGGTGGGAGTGTCGACGTCCTCGGCCAGCTGGACGGTCCAGCGCGACTGAAGACTGGAGTCGGCTTCGGTGAACGCGATCGTCTTCCCGCGGCGCATCACCTCGTCCAGCGCCGGCCGGACCAGGTCGAGGAAGGACTCGTCACCGGTTGCCGCGACCGCGGCCAGCGCCGCGACGGTCGCAGCCTGGCCGACGCTGTACCAGCCGTGCGGCCAGGACCAGCCGTAGTGGCCGCCGTACCAGCGGCCGTCCAGCAGCCCGCCGACGACTCCGTCCGGAGAGACGTTGTCGGGGACGATGCCGCCGTTCGCGGCGGCTCGCTCACGCCACGCGCCGACGTACTCGGCGATCCAGGTGCGGTAGCGCTGATCGCCGGTGAGCAGCAAGGCGTTGTGCACGAGACCGGAGGCGGCCAGGTTGACCGCGGTGTCCCCCACTGCCATCCGGCGCCGCATCTCGACACCGAGTCGCGGATCCTGGTCGCGGTCCGGTTCACCCGCGCCGGGCGGTAGCAGCCACTCCAGCGGGAAGCCGTACATCTGCGCTTCCTGGGGCAGCCAGGGGTAGGACTTATCGTCGAACAGGCCTTCCCGCTGTGGGTCGCTGCCGTTGTGAGGTCGACGGATGATCCGGTGCTCGGCGTCGTAGTTGCCGTGGGCCGGATCGACGTAGAGCTCCGCGAACCGCAGCGCCCGGTCGGCCCAGCGATCCGGCGCCGCCATGCACAGGAAGTAGAAGAGCAGCAGGCTCTCGCCCTGGTGGAACCAGTCGTAGCCGCGCTCGTACTCGTCGTGCAGCAAACCGAGTTCGGTGAGCTGGTTGGTCACGCCCGCCCAGTGCCGCTCGGAGGCGGGCAGCAGATCGTCGGCCCCGCCCAGCAGGTAGAGCTGCGGCCAGTTGAAGAACGTCTCGTAGAAGTCGTCGACGCCGTCGCGCGAAGTGAGCCGGTCGCCGTAGTTCAGCCGCCCGTCGGGACCGGTGAAGTCACGCTCGAAGCGACGCCAGGCCTGGTCCAGCAGGTCGAACAGCCCTCGTTGGGCGATCGCCCAGGGCGGTGGCTCGAGGAGCGGCACCGACGCAGTGATGACCGGGTACATCCGACGCCCTCCCGAATGTGTCGTACTCATTCGAGCCATGACAGCCTGCAGACGAGGCTGAGTCAAGTAGATGAGACTGACTGATCGGGTGCGCTGTATTCTCAAGCAGGTGGAGAGCGTGTCTGTTCCAGCCGGCTCGTACCGGCCGGGTTATGAGCTGGTGGCCGAGCAGATCCTGCAGCTCATCGCGGAACTCGAGCTGCGGCCCGGTGACCGGATGCCGACCGAGAACGAGCTGGCCGCTCAGCTGGGTTCCTCCCGCACCATGGTGCGGGAGGCAGTCAAGATTCTGTCCGCGATCGGACGGGTCCGGGCCCACAAGGGCCGCGGGCTCTACGTCGCGGACGACGACGGGATGCTGGGCTCCGGCCGCTGGGGCGGGTTCTTCCACCCGACCGATCTCGACCACGTCTACATGCTGTTCGAGTTCCGCCGCGTCCAGGAGACCGCTGCCAGCCGGCTGGCAGCGACCCACGCGACCCCCGGCGAACTACGCTCCATCGAAACCGCCGCCGAAACCTGCCGGCAGGGCTACCTGAGCGGGCAGGCCACACTGTTCGACCGCGGCGACGACGACTTCCACCTCGGCATCGCCACCGCGTCGCACAACCACTTCCTGGTCGCCTCGGTGCGCGAGGCCCGCCGCCTGCAACGCCAGTCCACCGTCATCGGCCTGCACGGCACCGTCGGCGGCCACGCCGCCGAAGCCATCGAGGAGCACGCTGCCATCTACCAAGCGATCCGCGACGGCGACCCGGAGGCGGCGGCGCAGGCCACCGCCGTCCACCTCGACAAGACCCTCGACGACTACCGCCGCGAGATCCAGCGCCGCGTCTTCGGCTGATCCCGTCACGCAACGGGCTCTGGCGTCGCGTGTCGATCGCGGCGAGTCGCGTCGGCAGCTCGAAGAGTCAGCAATAGCACCGGTACGGCGAGCAGCTGGATGGCAGCGCCGAGCAGGTACGACGGTCCGTAGCCCCACACGTCGGCGGCCCGGCCGAGGACCGGCTGGATGACGACGCCGCCGGTCGAGGACAGCAGGTTGTCCGACGACAACACGGTGGCTCGCTGTGCCGTGGGGATCCGCGCATTCAGGTAGGCCTGCCGGATCGGGCTGGTCGCTGCGGACAAGATCGCCCAGACGGTCAGCAGGATCAGCACGGTCCAGAAGCTGTGCGCCAGGCCCATCCCCACCAGGACGATCACGGTACCGACCGAACCGATCAGCAATACCGACGTACGGCGCTTGAACGTCTTTCCGATCAGCGATGCCGACGCGCCGCCGATGATCTGCGCTCCCGCGACCAGCGCGGCCGATAGTCCGGCGACCACGTAGGAACCGCTGTCGCCGTACAGCTGCAACAGGTACGGCTGGGCGGCGTAGAAGCCGTAGCCCATGACTCCGGCGGCGAACGGTGCGGCGAGCATCACCCAACGGACCTGCGGTTTGCGCAGTCCGTGGTCCAGCGACTCCCGCAGGATGTCGCTCATCCCGGCGACGACCGACTGGCGTGGCTTCGGCGTGAATCCGACATCGCGCATCTGGCGCCACGCCACCACGAACGCGACCGCGAGCAGCAGGGCGCGAGCGACGTACGGGACGCCGAGGTTCGTGACCTGCGCCAGTACGCCACCGGCGATGGTGCCGCCCAGCATCGCGAGTCCGCTCGCCATCTGGCCCTTGCCGAAGGCGGCCTCCAGCGAACCCGTGTAGCCGGTCGCCTGCAGACCGTCGACCAACCACGCCTCGGTCGCGCCGCTGAAGAACGTGAACCCGAGTCCGAGCAGCATCGACACCACCGCCCAGGCCGCGAACGGCGCGCCGACCTTCCACAGCAACAGGTAGAGCAGCGTCGATCCGAACAGCGTCGCCGTGCCCAGCAAGTACGACGTACGCCGGCCGACCGAGTCCGCGATGACCCCGGTCGGCACCTCGAAGAGCACCATCCCGACCGTGAAGAACGCGTTCGCCGCGAACGCCGCACCGACGCTCAAGCCGGCGTCCAGCAGGAAGAGGGTGTTGATCCCCCAGATCATCGACGAGGCGCCGGTCGACACCGCCGACAGTACGACGTAGGTCCGCAACAGCTGATCAGCCCTCATCACAGCTCCTCCTCCAGGGGGTCCGGTCAGCTGCAACGTCGGAGCCACCGCGACGACCTCGACATCCCCGCACGTTTCCCGGCCGGGTACAGTGCGGACCTGACGTTAAACTTAGGCAGAATCGATGCACCCGGGTGGAGGTCAGCGTTGGTATCGGTTGATGCTTGGCTGGAAAGACAGGTGCGGTGCTCGCGCGGGCTGGTGCAGGAGTTCGCGGCGGCGCGGAGCGCGGAGTACTTCACCGCCCCGGACACCGAACTGCTCGGCGAGATGACGAAGAACTTCGTCGGCCGCGGGAAGTATCTGCGGTCGACGCTCGGCTATCTCGGCTGGCTCTGCGGGCAACCGGAGTCCCCCGCGGCTGTGAGTGCGACCGCCAGTCTGGAGCTGCTGCACGCGTTCGCGCTGGTTCAGGACGACGTGATGGACGACTCGACGTCGCGACGTGGCGCGGCCTCGGTGCACGAGCAGCTCGCCGCCTGGGCGCGCACCACAGGCAAGGTGGAGCACCCAGCCAAGTTCGGCGAGTCGGCGGCGGTGCTGCTGGCCGACCTGTTCCTGGTCTGGTCCGAACGCATGCTGCGCGAGTGTGGCCTGCCCGACGAGGCGCTCCGGCGGGCCTGGCCGATCTTCGACCTGCTGCGGAACGAACTCGCGGTCGGCCAGTTCAGCGATCTCCTGAACGAGAACCCGCTGACCGCCGAGCTGGACGCCGTTCTCGACGTCGCCCGCCGCAAGTCCGGCAACTACTCCGTACGGCGGCCCCTCGAGCTCGGCGCGTCGTTGGCCGGGTGCACGCCGCACGTGATGACCGCGCTCCAGCGCTACGGATCGGCGATCGGGGAAGCGTTCCAGCTCCGCGACGATCTGCTCGGCGTGTTCGGCGATCCCGCCACCACCGGCAAGCCGCTCGGGGACGACCTGCGCCAGCACAAAGCGAGCACCATCATCGTCGCCGCCCGCAACTTGGCGGACGACGCGCAGGTCCAACAGATGCGTGTGCTGGCCAAGACTCAGCCGGCCTCGAGCTACGACGAGCAGGTGTGGATCGCCGACTGGCAGAACCTGATCAGCTCCTGCGGAGCGATCGGCTGGGCCGAGGACCGGATCGACGCGTTGGTCGACGAAGCCCAGACTGCTGTCGATTCGATCGCGGAGCTGCCGCGGGAGGTTCTCTTGCGGGTCGCCGATCAGTGCACACGCAGGCAACACTGATGCGAACCATCAACGGGCGCACCGATCGGGTCGTCGTGGTCGGGGCCGGTCTCTCCGGCCTGGCAGCAGCGTTGCATCTGTGCGGTCGCGGCAGGACAGTGACGGTGCTGGAACGCGCGGCGGTCCCCGGCGGACGCGCCGGCCGGCACAACATCGACGGCCATCACTTCGACACCGGTCCCAGCGTCCTGACGATGCCCGGCATCCTCGACGACACGTTCGCCGCTGCCGGCGTCGACCGCCAGGACCTCGTGCCATTGACCGAACTCGACCCGATCTACGACACCCGGTTCGCGGACGGCCGCAGCCTCCGCGTCCACCGCGACGCCGACGCGATGACGGATGCCGTCCGTGAGTTCGCCGGTGCGCGCGACGCCGCGGGCTACCGCGAACTCCGCGACTGGCTGCAGACCTTGTACCGCGTCGAGTTCGACCGTTTCGTCGCCTCGAACTTCGATTCGCCCCTGTCGATGCTGACACCGCAGCTGGCCCAGCTGATCGCGCTCGGCGGCTTCCGGCGACTCGACGCGGCGATCGCCCGCTTCATCTCCGACGAACAACTGCGCCGGGTCTTCACCTTCCAGTCCCTGTACGTCGGTGAGTCGCCGCAGACCGCCCTCGCCCTGTACGGGCTCATCACCTACATGGACACGATCGGCGGAGTGTTCTTCCCGGCCGGCGGAGTGAGCGCGATCCCCGACGCGCTCGCACACGCCGCCAAGACCGCGGGCGCGACGATCGAGTACGGCGCGACCGTGGCCGCGCTCGAGCGACGCGGTTCGCGGGTCACCGCCGTACGGACTAGTGACGGTCGCAGTTATCCGTGTGACGCGGTTGTGCTGACCACCGAACTTCCCGTCTCCTATCGCCTGCTCGGCCGCACGCCGAAACGGCCTCTGCGCCTCCGACCGGCGCCCTCGGCGTTCGTCGTCCACGCTGGTCTTGATCGTCCGCTGCCGGACATCGCCCACCACACGCTGTCCTTCGGTGCCGCCTGGGAGTCGACGTTCCGCGAGCTGATTGCGACCGGTGAGCGGATGCGCGATCCCTCACTGCTGATCACCCGACCGACCGCGACCGACCCCACCCTCGGCCCGCCCGGTCGCGACACGTTGTCGATCCTCGCGCCGGTGCCGAACCTCGATCACCCGACCGTGCCGGACTGGGATCGCGACGGCGACCAGTACGCCGACGGCCTGATCAGCCTGGTCGAGGACCGGATGGCTCCCGGGCTCCGCGAGGCGGTCACCGTGCGGCACGTGATCACTCCGGCCGACTGGGCCCGCCAGGACATGGTCGCGGGTACGCCGTTCTCGTGGTCGCACTCGTTCGCGCAGACCGGACCGTTCCGGCCGGGCAACTTCCCGCGCGGTACCGACAACGTCGTACTGGCCGGTGGCGGTACGGCGCCCGGCGTCGGGGTACCGACCGCGTTGCTGTCCGGGCGGCTGGCCGCGGACCGCATCACCGGACGACCGACAGGACGGACGCGATGACCTCGGAACTCGACGCGGCGCGAATCACCGATCCCGATCTCCGGCACGCCTACCAACGCTGCCGGCAACTCAACTCCCAGCACGGCAAGACCTACTACCTCGCCACCCGGATGCTCACGCCGGCCCAGCGGCCGGCGATCCACGCGCTGTACGGCTTCGCCCGGTACGTCGACGATCTCGTCGACCTGCCGCCGGCGGGAGCCACGACCGATGATCTCGCCGAGGCACTTGCGGACGTATCGGCGGCACTGGCCCACGGCCGAACCGGACCCGATCCCGTCCTGCGCGCGGTCGCCGACACCATCGACCGGTTCGAGATCGAGCAGAGTCTGTTCGACGACTTCATGACCTCGATGCGGATGGATCTCACCGTCGAGCGCTATCCGACCAGGGCGGATCTCTACCGCTACACCCGCGGCTCGGCCGAGGTCATCGGTCTCCAGGTTCTGCCCGTGCTCGGCACCGTCGTACCGGCGGATGAGGCAGCACCGGCCGCGGCCGCGCTGGGCCTCGCCTTCCAGCTCACCAACTTCCTGCGGGATGTCGCCGAGGACTACGAGCGCGGCCGGATCTACCTCCCGCTGGACGAGCTCGCCGCCTGCGGCGTCGACGAGGACCGGATCGGGTGGTGTGTGCGGAATCGTCGCGTCGACGACCGCGTCACCCGCGCACTGAAGGAACAGATCGCTGCCACGCGAGCAGTCTATGCGAAGGCGGTTCCGGGCATCGATCAGCTGGCCGAGGTTTCGCGCCCGTGCGTCCGCACCGCCTACGTCCTCTACTCCGAAATTCTCGAGCGCATCGAAGCTTCGGCGTACGACGTGTTCTCCCGCCGAGCGTCCGTCGGGAGCCGGCGCAAGCTGGCGGTCGGCGGCAGCGCGCTGCTCGAAGCGATGTGGGTACGGCGGCGCTACCGGGTGGCCGCCGGATGAGCGGGCACGCGCAGTACCTGCTCGTGATGGCTGCCTGCGTCGCGGTCACCGTGCCGCTGGAGCTGATCGGCGCGCGCGTCTACCGCCGGCCACGCCGTTGGTTGCGTGCGCTGTTGCCGGTGCTGATCGTCTTCCTGATCTGGGACGCGATCGCGATCGCTGCCGGGGTGTGGAGCTACAACCCGGCGTACGTCACCGGCTGGCGGTTGCCCTTCGCGATCCCGGTCGAGGAGCTGGTGTTCTTCGTCGTCGTACCGACCTGCGGGCTGCTGACCTATGAGGCCGTCACGCTGATTCTCGGGCGGTTCAAGTCATGACCGGCATCGGCTACACCGTCCCAGCGATCGCGGCCGTGCTCGTGGTGATCGCCTTGGAGCTCGCTGTCTGGCGGACCGGCTTGTTCCGGCGCCCGGCGTACTGGATCAGCATGGTGATCGTGTTCGGCTTCCAGATCCCGGTGGACGGCTGGCTCACGAAACTGTCCGCGCCGATCGTGCTCTACAACCCTGACCACGTGTCCGGGTGGCGCTTCCCATGGGACATTCCGGTGGAGGACTTCGCCTTCGGGTTCGCGCTCGTCACCGCCGTACTGAGTCTGTGGGAACGCCACCGGACCCCAACCAGAGAAGAGGATTGATGCCGCGCTCCGATGGACTTCCGCGCACCGAGGTGCCGGCCGCGTTCGATGCCGGCGCGCGGGCCTACGACCGGCTGGTCGGCGCGAACCCGGGCTATCACCACCACCTGCGCTTGTCGGCGCAGCGGCTCGGCCTGCCCGGCGGCGGCGCCGGTCTTCGGCTGCTCGACGCCGGCTGCGGCACCGGGGCGTCGACCGCGGCCTTGCTGACCGTCGCGCCGGCTGCGGAGATCGTCGCCTTCGACGCGTCCGCGCAAATGCTCGACCAGGCCCGCGCGAAAGACTTCCCGTCGTCGGTGCGCTTCGTGCACGCGACGCTGGACGAGTTTGACGCCGACGGCCAGTTCGATGCGTGCCTGGCCGCCTATCTGGTGCGCAACCTGCCGGATCCCGATGCCGGCCTGCGGAAGCTGCACGGCCTCCTACGCCCTGGAGGCCGGCTCGCCGCTCACGAGTACTCGGTCGCCGATTCGCGGCGGGCTCGCGCGGTCTGGGATGCCGTCTGCTGGAGCATCATCATCCCCGCGGGGCGGCTCGCCACCGGCGACGGCAGCCTGTACCGGCATCTGTGGCGGAGCGTCCAGCAGTTCGACGGCGCCAGGGCGTTCACCCAACGCCTCCAAGCTGCGGGGTTCGGGGACGTCACCGAGCACACCATGCCCGGCTGGCAACGCGGCGTCGTCCACACCTTCACCGGGGTCCGATGAACCGATCACCCCGTACGCCGACCGATCCGCGGCAGGAACGTCTCGCTCCACCACCGCCGATCGGCGCACCGAGTTCGCCGGTCGTGGTTGTGGTCGGAGCGGGTATCGCCGGGCTGACCGCGGCCGTGGCGTTGGCCGAGCGCGATGTCGAGGTCCACGTCCTCGAGCGGGAGGACTACCTCGGCGGTCGCGTCGGCGCTTGGCCACACCGGTTGAACGACGGCACCGAGATCACCATGAGCCGCGGCTTCCACGCGTTCTTCCGCCAGTACTACAACCTGCGTGCACTGCTGGCGCGCACCGATGCGAGCCTCAGCAGGTTGACGCCGGTCGAGGACTATCCGCTGATCGACCGCGCCGGACGCGTCGACCAGTTCCGCGGACTGCCGCGCAAGCCCCCGTGGAACGCGATCGCCTTCGCGCTGCGGAGCCCGACGTTCAAGCTGACCGATCTGCTGCGACTCAACGGCCGCGCCGCACTCCCCCTCGCCACGGTCAGGGTTCCCGACATCTACGAGCGGCTCGACGACCTCAGCGCCGAGCAGTTGCTCGACGCAATCAACTTCCCCGAACCGGCACGGCATCTGGCCTTTGAGGTGTTCTCCCGCAGCTTCTTCGCCCGGCCTGGTGACCTGTCGGCCGCCGAGCTGGCCGTCATGTTCCATCTGTATTTTCTGGGGTCCTCCGAAGGCTTGCTCTTCGACGTCCCCAACGACACGTTCGCCACCGCGCTCTGGGAACCGTTACGTGACTACCTTGTGAGCCTTGGCGCCGACGTACGAACCGGTACGCCGGTGCAGAGCGTCGAGCGCGGCGGCGATCGCCGGTACCGCGTTCACCTGGCCACCGGCAGCATCGACGCCGACGCCGTCGTGCTCGCCACCGACCTGGGCGGCCTCCGCCAACTCGTTGCCTCCTCACCCCAACTCGGTACGACGACCTGGCGGGACACGATCGCCGGTCTGCGGACCGCGCCACCGTTCTTCGTCCATCGGCTTTGGCTGGACCGACCGGTCGATGCGCATCGGCCGGCGTTTCTGGGAACCGGCGGGTGGGGCCAGCTCGACAACATCTCCGTCCTCGACCGCTACGAAGGCGAAGCCCAGCGCTGGGCGCGGCAGCACGGAGGCTCGGTCGTCGAGCTGCACGCCTACGCTGCCGCGCCATCGGGCACGCGCGACTACCCCGACCTCGCGGACGACCTGCTGTCGATGCTGCGAACGATCTATCCCGAAACAGCGAGAGCCACCGTGGTCGATTCGGTCTCGTTGTGGCGGGACGACTGTCCGCTCTTCGCACCCGGCAGCTTCACGTCGCGGCCGCGTGTCACGACGCCGGACGACGGGATCGTGCTGGCCGGGGACGGGATTCGGGTCGACCTTCCGGTGGCACTGATGGAACGTGCCGCGACGACCGGACTGGTGGCGGCCAACGCCCTGCTGAGTAGCTTCGGCCTGCGCGGGCACGAGGTGTTGAGCGTGCCCAACCGCAGCCGCATCCGTGTGCTGGACCGCTTCGCCACAAGGAGTTGATCATGACCAAGTCCGACAGTCTGCTCGGCCGGCGGTGGCCGGCCTCGTGGCCGGTGCAGTGGGTGCCGAAACCACCGTGGTCGCGGCAGGAACCGACGTACCGGGACGCATCGCCCGCGCTGATCGAGGCGGCCGTCAAGCGAGCCGGCAGCCGCCCGTCGGGGAACTGGTTCGCGATCGCCGCGAGCCGTGAGATCAGCACGCGCAAACCGATCGGGCTCGAGGTCGCCGGAGTCGAACTGGTCGCCTGGCGCCGGTCCGACGGCAGCCTCTGCATCGGCCCGGGTGCGTGCCCGCATCTGGGCGCACCGCTGGCGCTGGGCGCGATCGAGGGTGATCGGCTGGTCTGTCGCTGGCACGGCCTGGCCGTCGGCGCGGACGATGATCGCAACGGCTGGCTGACCTATCCGAGCCACGACGACGGTGTCCTGTGCTGGGTGCGGCTCGACCGGGTCGGCCGCGAAAATCCCACCGAGTTGCCGCCGGTGCCGGTGCGCCCCGATGCGCACCGTCTCGACGCGGTCGCCACGATGATCGGGCGCTGTGAACCGATCGACATCATCGCCAACCGCCTCGATCCCTGGCACGGCGCGTGGTTCCACCCGTACTCGTTCTCCGATCTCGAGGTGCTGCAGGTTCCCGAGGACACCGGCGATCCCGCCGATGACCGGTTCATCGTCGATGTCACGTTCCGCCTCGGCGGGCCGCTCGGCGTACCGGTGCGGGCGGAGTTCACCTGTCCTGGGCCGCGGACCGTGGTGATGCGAATCCTGGAAGGTGAAGGCGAAGGCAGCGTCGTCGAGACCCATGCGACGCCATTGGGAGCAGGACCAGACGGCCTCCCCCGTACGGCGGTCATCGAGGCGACCGTCGCGGCTTCGGAGCGACCGGGATTCCAGCTGGCGCGGAGAGCCGCGCCGCTGCTCCGGCCTGCCGTGCAGTGGTCGGCCAAGCGGCTGTGGCGTGACGACCTCGCGTACGCCGAGCGCCGGTACGCCCTGCGCAGCCAGGGTCGCTGAACCGTCAGCTGCGGGCTTGGGCCACGGGACGACGAGTGGTCAGCACCTCGGCTGCCTCCGAGAACTCCGACAACGTCCGCAGCGATCGCGTCCAGCCGGGGCCGGCCGCTTCGACCTCGTAGCCGAGCCTCAGCAGTTGGCGGCGAAGGTCGGCCTGCCCAGGTTGCCGGCGCAGCGCCCACAACACGACCGTGCTGGGCGCGGCCCGCTCAGCGGCCGCGACAACCGCCGGTTGGTTCGCGTCCGGCCCGAGCAGCAACGCAGGTTGTGAGCGCTCGAGCAGGACCGCCTGCAACATGGTCATCGGCAGCGTGTGCCGCTCCCCCGGACAGCACACCAGCAGGACGGGATCGTTGCCTTCCCTGCGCAACTCCCGGCCGCTCACATAGCGCTCGACCGCCTTCTCGACCGCGCCGGCGAGCATGATCTCGAGATCCGTGCAGTCGGCGAACTCGTCGAATCGGCGGCCCAGCCGCCGATAGGCCGGACTCACCAGCTCGTTCCAGGTGCCACTCGCGCCTCCGCTCGCGAACGACTTGTCGAGCAGCTCCTCGACCTCCGCCAAGCGGAAGGACTCGGCCGCCGTCAGCAGCGCATCGACCGTCGGTTCGGCGCCGGTGCCGGAACGTCTGGACCGGCTCAACCGCGCGGCGTCCACCGCCGACGTACCCTGCCCGATCAGCAGCTGCATCCGGCGCAGCCGATCGACGTCGTCCTGCGAGTAGCGCCGGTGCTGACCGGCGCTGCGCTCGGACGGGCCCACGCCGTACCGGCGCTCCCAGCTGCGCAACGTCACGGCCGGGATGCCGAGCATCTCGGAGACCCGGCCTACCGGCCAGACCAACCGCGAGACCTCGAGCTCCGGAAGGTTGTGACGATCCATACCCCTATCATGACAAGTCCGAAATGTATTCGGAAGTTGTGCATCAGTCACCTCAGGGACCGGCGGTCAGGGTGGCCATGATGTGGCGGGTGCGGTCCCTGAGCAGGCGGTGGGTGCGGTCGTGATGGTTGCGCGGGTGCCAGGCGCAGCCGAGCGTGACCGTCGGCAGCACGAGCGGAATCGTGAAGGTGCGCAGGCCGAGGGTCTCGAGCATGTGCCGGCCGAGCCTGGCCGGCGCGACACAGACGGCATCGGTTTCCCGGGCCAGGAAGAGCGCCGTACCGAAGCTCGGGACGACGGCGACGATCCGCCGCCGCAGACCGAGGCCGGCGAGCTGGTCGTCGATCGGTCCGTGCGCCTCGCCGCGCCGGGACATGACGATGTGGTCGGCGGCCGCGAACCGCCGAGCGGTGACGGTCTTGAGTTTCGCCAGCGGATGCTCGGGCCGGACCACGCCGACCAGCGTTTCCGTGGCCAGCGTTTCCGAGTGGATCTCCGGATCGCCGGACCGGATGGTCCCGATCTCCAGGTCCACCAGTCCTTCGCGCAGCGGCTTGGTGTCCTTGAGGCTCTCGGGCCGGAGCCGCAGCGAGATCCCCGGCGCCTGAACGCGCAGGTCGTCCAGCAGAGCCGGGACGAACGTCGTGGACAGCATGTCGCTGACCTGCAGGTCGAACATCCGTACGGCGGTCCGCGGATCGGCAGCGTTCGACGGCGCGAACAAGGCCCGCGCCCGATCGGCGATGGCATGCACCTCACTCCGCAACTCGAGCGCCCGCGGGGTCGGCACCAGATCACGCCCGGCCCGGACCAGCAACGGGTCGTCGAACGTACGCCGTAACCGGGCCAGCGCGCGGCTCATCGCCGGCGGTGAGGTGTGCAGCCGCTCGGCCGCCTTGGTCACGCTGTTCTCGGCCAGCAACGCGTCCAGCGCCTCGATCAGGTTCAGATCGACGTAGTCCATCCCCCGATTATCACATTCGAAATCCTGGGCTACCGACATTGCACTGGTGTTAACCCGGCCCGCTTCCTAGCCTCGAAATCACTGACCGTGAAGCAGGAGGACGACATGCAGGCTGTTGTGATCGGGGCCGGAATCGTGGGTTTGACCACCGGGCTGGCGCTTCGCCGGGCCGGCGTGGAGGTGACGATCTATGAGCACGCGCCGGAGATCCGGGCCGCCGGCGCCTCGCTCGGCTTGTGGGCGAACGCGCTGGCCGTGTTCGACGAACTCGGCATCGGGGACCGGATCCGGGCCATCGGCAAACCCAGCGCGATGTACTTCCACGACCCGGCCGGGAAGCGCCTCGATCCGCCGGAGTTCGGTGTCGAGGACCACCAGTTCGTGCTCGTGCCGCGGTCGGAGCTCAACGATCTGCTGGCCGATGCGGTCGGCCGGGAGAACATCCGGCTCGGCACCGGCTTCGCCGGGTACGACGAACACCCGGACCACGTCACCGTGCGGCTCACTGACGGCAGCAGCGCGGCGGCCGACGTACTGATTGGCGCCGACGGCACCTATTCCGCGGTGCGTGCTCAGTTGGTGCCAGGCAGCGCTGCGCAGGAACATGCCGGTCACCACGCCTGGCGGGCGGTCATACCGCCTTCCGGCATCGAGCTGTCCGAGAACCGGTTGCTGCTGGGCACCCACGGCACCCGGGGCGGCTACCTGCTGAACTACGACGGTGCCGTCTATTGGCTGGTGAACCAGTTCAACTCGCCGCCGCTCACTGGTAGCCGTAAGCAACAAGCTCTGGACCGAGCGGCCTTCCTGGACAAGGGAATCCTCACCGACCTGATCGCCGCGACGCCCGACGAGCTCATCCTGCACAACCAGATCATGCTCGTTCCGCCGCTGCCGCGCTGGGTCTCCGAGCGCGTCGTACTGGCTGGGGATTCGGCGCACGCGATGTCGCCGCACATCACGGCCGGCGCCACGCTCGGCATCGAGGACGCCGCGCTGCTCGGTCGGCTGCTCGTGCCGGGCGGCGACGTACCCGAAGCCCTCGCTGCTTATGAGGCGAGCCAACTCCCCCGGTACGCCGACGTGGCGCGACTGTCCGCGGCCGTCGAACACGCACCCACGCCGGAGGAGTTCGCGCGCACCTACGCCGCATTCACGCATTGGATGATCACCCAGTGACTTTCAGCGTGGAGGTCGACGTACTGGTGCCGATGCGGGACGGCATCGCGCTCGCCACCAATCTGTGGCGACCGGACGGACCTGGGCCGTTCCCGGCGCTGCTGCTGCGCACTCCCTATGGGAAGGACGACGCTGAGCTGTACGGGAACCCGAAACTGCCGGACGTGTTCGAGCTCGTGGCCGCCGGCTACGTCGTCGTCGCGCAGGACGTTCGCGGGACCTCGCGGTCATCGGGTCTCTTTGAACCGCATGTCCATGAAGCCGCGGACACGCTCGACACACTCGCCTGGCTGACCGCGCAGCCGTGGTGCGACGGCTCGGTCGGCATGTGGGGCGGCTCGTACATGGGCTTCAGCCAGTGGCTGGCTGCTCCGCACGCCCCCGTCGCATTGCGCGCGATCGCACCGACGATGAGCTCCGCCGATCCGTACGCCGCTCCGTGGCGGTCCCCCAGCGGTGCGCTGTCGGAGGACGCCGTACTGACGTGGGGTGCGCGCTTCCCCGGTTGGGTCGACACCGTCGGAGCGCACCCAGAACGCGACAGCTTCTGGCAGGCGATCTCCGCGAGCGATGACTACGACCGCATCACCGTCCCGGCCTTGCAGGTCGGCGGCTGGTACGACGTCTTCATCCGCGAGACTGTGCGGTCGTACGCGATGATGCGACAGCACGGTGGAAGCGCCGCGGCCCGTGATGGCCAGCGACTGCTGATCGGCCCCTGGGCCCACGCGGACGGTATGGATCTGGGCACCTTCGCCGATCGATCGTTCGGACCGGCGAGCAGTATCAAGGCCGCCGGTATCACCGACGAGCACCTGCGGTTCTTCGACCGTTGGGTGCGCGGCCGGACCGATCGTCCGGAGGAACCGCACCGCGTCCGGATCTTCGTGATGGGGATCGACGAGTGGCGCGACGAGCTGGACTGGCCGTTGCCGGATACCCGCCGTACCGGGTTCTTCCTGGCAGGCAACGGCGTGCTGACGCGGGAAGCGGCAGAGGTCGATGCCGTGAGCACCTATCGCTACGATCCGGAGCAGCCGGTGCCCAGTGCCGGAGGAACAGTGCTCGGCGCATCCGCCGGTCCGGCCGATCAGTCGGCCGTCGAGGCGCGTGATGACGTGCTCTGCTTCAGCACCGACGTTCTGGAGCACCCGGTTGAGGTGACTGGCGAGGTCACACTCGTGCTGCACGTCTCCTCATCTGCGTCGGACACTGACTTCACCGGCAAGCTGGTCGACGTACATCCGGACGGCAAGGCCATCGTGTTGTGCGAGGGCATCCAACGCACTCGCCACCGCGAACCGGGTGAGGTCTATCAGCTGACCATCGACGTGGGCGTGACCGCAAATGTCTTCCGGCCCGGACATCGCATCCGGCTCGAGGTCTCGTCGAGTTGCTTCCCGCGTTACGACCGCAGTCCCACCAGTGCCGTCATTCAGGTCCACCACGGACCGGCGCATCCGAGCCGCCTGGACCTGCCGTTGATCGAGCGCGCATGAGCGATCTGACCGACCGCATAGCCATTGCCGACGTGGTTGCCGCCCTCGCACACGCCCAGGACGACCAGGACTGGGCCGCTCTGCGGCAACTCTTCGCCGACTCCGTGGAGCTCGACCTGTCCACCCATCACTTCGGCCAACCACCGCGGACCACGCCGGCCGACGAGTTGGTGCGGCTCGCCCGCTCAACGCTCGCAGGCTTCGACTGCACCCATCACGCCGCCACCAACCTGGCCGTGCATCTGGTCGGCGACACCGCCGAGTGCCGCACGCACATGGTTGCCTACCACCACGTTCCGGCCGACCCCGGCGTCATCGACCACTGCACGATGCGCGGCTACTGGCGGCTCACGCTTCAGCGGGTCGCCGGGCGCTGGCTGATCCATCGGTGGGCGGTGATCCGCAGCGCGCCCTGGGAAGGCTCGCCGGACGTCTACCAGCTCGCGGCCGAACTTCAGTCTGCCAAGGAGAAATGACGATGTTCTACGAAATCCGCACCGAGCACGCGCGCACCGGCGCAGGGACCGAACTGGCCCGCTATCTCGACGAGACCGTCATCCCGCTGCATCAGGAGCTAGGGATGCAGGTCGTCGGCGCATTCACCGCGATCGATGACCCTGACACCTTCGTCTGGATCCGGCGCTTCGAGGACGCGGCCGATCGTGAACACATCCTCGAGGCCGTCCATCGGGATCCGCGCTGCGACGCCATGATCACGACCGTCGCCGCGCTGTCCGACGGGCCGGCCGCCACACTGCGGTTGCAACCCACCGCGGGATTCCGATGAGCAGGCACGAACTGCACGCCACGCCGGAGACCGTGATCAACGTGTTCGATCGACGTACGGCGGCGGTTCTGACCGTGGACCCCGGCGACTCGGTGGTGGTCGGCGCGCTGGACGCTGCCGGCTATCTGCAGCCGCAACGCGTGCCTGGCGAGGCAGCACCGCGGATGTTCGAAGGTCGACCGGGCCATTGCTTGACCGGCCCGATCGCGGTCCGTGGCGCTGAGCCGGGCATGGTGCTCGCAGTGCACTTCGAGTCGATCGAAGTCGGCAACTGGGGCTGGACACTCGCCGGGGTGAAGGACACGCCACTCATGCAGCGTCTCGGCGTCGCCACCGGCCCGGCCGCCTGGCTGCTGTGGGAGATCGGCGACCAGACCGCAACCAATCAGCTCGGCCACACTGTCGACACGGCTCCCTTTCTCGGCGTCATCGGCGTACCGCCGGCTGAACCGGGCGCGTATCCCACGATGCCGCCACGGGCCGACAGCGGCGGGAACATGGACTGTCGCGACCTGGTCGCCGGTTCGACGCTCTACCTACCGGTGACCGTGCCCGGCGCGATGCTGCATCTGGGTGACGGCCATGCAGCCCAGGGCAACGGCGAAGTGGCGAGTACGGCGATCGAGTGTCCGACGACGACCGAGGTGACGCTGACGCTCCTCCCGGATGCCCCGGTCGCCGGAATCCACGCGGAAACGCCGGAAGGGCGGATCACCTTCGGCTTCGACGAGGACCTGAATGTGGCGATGGCGAACGCGCTGGACGCCATGCTGGTCTGGATGCAGTCGCTGTTCGGCCTCGACAAGACCACTGCACTCGCGCTGGCCAGCTCGGTCGTCGACCTCCGCATCACTCAGGTGGTCTGCGAGACCTGGGGCGTGCACGCCGTACTCCCCCACGACGCAGTCCGCCGGGAACGCGCATGATCGACTGGGTCGAGCTGGCCGAGTCACTCATCACCTCGCCCTGGCTGTACGCCGTACTGGTGGCAGTGTCGTTCCTCGACTCGTTCCTGCCGCTGATCCCGAGCGAAGCCGTCGTGATCGTCGCCGGTGTGTACGCCGCCACCGGGCAGACCGACATCGTGCTCGTGATCGCGGCCACGACGCTCGGCGCCTTTCTCGGCGACCTGGTCCCGTACACGATCGGACGCCTGGTCGGCGAGCGAGTGCTCCAACGACTTCCACCGGGAAGCAAACGCCGAAAGGCTCACGATTGGTTCGCGCGTGAGCTCGATGCTCGCGGCGGCTTCATCCTCGTCACCACGCGCTTCATCCCCGTCGGCCGCTACCTGGCCACTCTGTCCACCGGCCTCGTGCGTTATCCGCTGGCCAAGTACGTCGTCTTCGTCGCGCTGGCGACCAGCAGCTGGAGCGCGTACACCGCCCTCACCGGCTACCTCGGCGGCGTGGTCTTCCGCGACAACACCCTGCTCGCGATCGCGGTCGGCATTGGGGTGGCGTTGCTGGTCACCGCAGTGACCGAAGCGATTCGCCGGCTACGAGTCAACTGACTGGACGGAAGGTACGGCGGTAGGCGCCCGGCGTGACGCCGACCGTCTGCGCGAACAGGGTGCGGAAGTTGCTGGTGGTCGGGAAGCCGACCTGGTCGGCGATCCGGTCGACAGTGTGGTCGGTGGTCTCGAGCAGCTCCTGCGCGTGCCGGATGCGGACGCCGGTCAGCCACTGGATCGGGCTCTGCCCGGTCTCTTCGGTGAACCGCCGCGCGAGGGTCCGGACGCTCATGCCCGCCGCTGCACCGATGTCGGCGAGGGTCAGCCGACGATGGGCGTTCTCCTCGATCCACTCCAGAACGCGTTCGAGGTTCGCAGTCTGGTGAGTTGGGCGGTTGCGGAGGATGTACTGCGCTTGGCCGCCGGTGCGATGCAATGGCGCGACGGCGATCCGAGCGGAAGCCGCCGCGACCGCGACGCCGTAGTCGCCCTCGATCACATGCAGGCAGAGGTCGAGTCCCGCGGAGGCACCGGCCGAGGTCAGGATCGAGCCGCTGTCGATGTACAGCACATCGGGATCGACCCGCACCGCCGGATAGTCCCGCGCGAGCTGGTCGGTGCCGAGCCAGTGCGTGGTCGCGGTCTTGCCGTCGAGCAGGCCGGCCTCGGCCAAGGTGAACGCACCCACGCAGATCGAAGCGATCCGCGTCCCGCGCTCGGCCGCGGCGCGCAGGGCGGTCAACACCTCCGGTGCGGTCGGCGCCGTCGGATCGTGACGACCCGGTACGACGATCAGGTCGGCGCGCTCGAGGACGTCGAGGCCGGCGCCGGGCGTGATCCGCAGCGGGCCGGCGCCCACCGACTCTTCACCGGCGACGACCACGCGGTATCCCGGGCGCCCGTCCGGCAACCGCACGCGCCCGAACAGCTCCACGGGCGTGGCCAGATCGAAGGCGATCACATCTTCCAGCGCAAGCACGGCCACCAGCTGCATCGACCCAGAATAGACGCTGCTGCCGTGTCAGGATATATGGCCAGATCCAGGCGTTTTATGTCGTGATTGCCAATGGCGTCCAGGCGGAGTGCGGTCGAAGATGTCCAGGCAACCATCTCCGCACAAAGGACTCCTCAGCGCATGACGGCCTTTCTCCTCTCGGTCCATGTCCTCGCCGCGATCCTTGCCGTCGGCCCGGTGGCGATCGCGGCCAGCATGTATCCACCCGCAGCCCGCGCCGCGCGGGAGAACCCTGGGGACGCCCGCAAAACCGCAACCGTCCACGTGCTGCACCGCATCACCCGCGTCTACAGCGTGATCGCGATCTTCGTCCCGGTCTTCGGGCTCGCCACCGGCGCCCGTCTCGGGGTCCTCGGCGACATCTGGCTGATCGTGTCGATGATCCTCACCGCGGGTGCCGCCGCCGTACTGATCGGATTGATCCTGCCCGGCCAACGCCTCCTGCTCGCCGAGCTCGACCAGCAGCACGACACCACCTCGGCCACCCGGCGGCTGGGCATGCAGACCGGAATCTTCAACCTGCTCTGGGCGATCGTCGTCGTACTGATGATCTACCGTCCCGGCTCGACCACCGGAGTCGGACTGTGAACCTCCGCCGCCTCCTGCACCTCCTCGGCACCCTCGAGCTGGCCACGCTGATCCCCATGCTCGCGAACCTGGCGACCGTCCATCACCCGACGATCTCCGCCACCCTCGGCCCGATCCACGGGCTCGCCTACACCAGCACCGTGATCATCGCCGTACTGGCCATGAACGGCCGGCACCGGATCTGGCTGCTCTCCCTCGTCCCCGGCATCGGCGGGCTCCTCGCCGCGCGAGCCCTTCACAGGCAGCCGCCACTCACCTTGAGCACCGATCAGTCGTACGGCGTCCGCGGCGGTGGTTGATGGGTGCTCAACGCGGCGTGGCCGCTGCACCTTGAGCACGGATCGACCGCCGTGCGGCCGGGCGGATGGTCGAGGGGTGCTCAAAGTGGCTTGGCGGGCTACGTCGCGGGTTTGAGTTTGCGGGCTAGGAGCGCCAAGGCGAGCAGTACGGCGGCTGCGGCGGCGGAGCGCCAGGGGAGGGTGAAGGCGAGGGTGAGGCAACCCAAGAGGCCGATGACGTTGACTGCTCGGGGCCAGCGGCGGTGGTTGGTGGGTTGGGTGAACGCCGAGGCGTTGGCGATGGCGTAGTAGAGGAGCACGCCGAACGAGGAGAAGCCGATGACGCCGCGGAGGTCGGTGGTGATGACTAGGGCACCGACGACGATGGCGAGGACGACTTCGGCGCGGTGCGGGACTTGGTAGCGCGGGTGGACGGCGGCGAGCCAGCTCGGGAGATCGCGGTTGCGGGCCATCGCCAGCGTCGTGCGGCCGATGCCGGTGATGAGCGCCAGGAGGGCGCCGAGACTGGCGAGAGTTGCGCCGACGCGGACTACGGGAGCCGCCCAGGGGGAGCCGGCGGCGTCGACTGCGGCAGCGAGGGGCGCGGCACTGGCTGCCGGGTCGACGACGCGCAGGAGTGTCAGGGCGACGAGCAGGTAGATGACGATGGCGATGCCGAGTGCGAGCGTGATGGCGCGCGGGATGGTGCGCTCGGGCTCGCGCACCTCCTCCCCCATCGTCGCGATCCGCGCGTACCCGGCGAACGCGAAGAACAACAACCCGGCCGCCTGCAGGACGCCGTGCACCGACGTATCCGTGACAGCCGGTACGTCGCGTGACGCGTCCCCGGTACCGAGCACGACGACCACGACCGTCAGCACCAGCAACGAACAAGCGACGAGGATCTTCGTCAATCGGGCGGTCCGAGTCACCCCGCGGTAATTGACCGCCGCGAGGGCGACGACGGCCAGCAGCGCGACGAGCTTCCGCGCCCACCCGTCCACGGGTACGGCGTACGTCGCGAAGGTCAGCGCCATCGCGGCGCAGGAGGCGGTCTTGCCGATGACGAAGCACCAGCCGGCGGCGAATCCCCACCACTCGCCCAGCCGTTCGCGGCCGTAGACATAGGTGCCGCCGGCAACCGGGTAGACCGCCGCGAGCTGGGCCGAGGACGCGGCGTTGCAGTAGGCAACGATCGCGGCGATCAGCAGCCCGATCAGCAGGCCCGATCCGGCCGCCTGCGCGGCAGGCTGCCAGACCGCGAACACGCCGGCGCCGACCATCGAACCGATGCCGATCGCGACGGCGTCGGTCAGGCCGAGCCGGCGGGCCAGCCCCGGTTGCGAGGTGGGCACCTCAGTCGCCCGCCGCCATCGCCGCGGCGATCTTCCGCTCGGCATCGATCACTGCCTCCTCGGGCGCTTCGGGCAGCAACTCTGCCCACAACGGAAGCATCTCGCGCCGGGCTTCGAGCATGCCCAGCGGCCTGGGGTAGAACCACACGTGGAAGTGCGCGTTGCCGTCGCCCCAGCGGTAGACGTGCACGCGGGCGATGTCCCCGAGCCCGAGGATCGCACGCTCGACCCGCGCGACCACCGGCCCATAGCTCATCGCCAGCCGGTCGGGCAGATCGGCGAACGAATCGTAGTGGTCACGGGCAGCCAGCCAGACGATGCCGGGAATGGTGATTCCGGTGCCCCGGATCAGGGCCCAGTCGTCGTTGACCCACAGCGGCGGCCGGTGCTCCGACTGCTCGTAGTTCTTCAGCCAGTCGCACAGGCCGCACGGATCGCCGCCGGGCTCACCGACCCGCGGTGGCTCAGGGATCACTCGCTGCTGCGGATCGCGGCGGACCAGCGGTTCGGCGTACGGAAGGGTCATGGCGGTGCCTCCTGGGATCTGATCTCCGCCAGTGAAACATGACCGTTGCAGGAATTGCAACGGTCATGTTGCATCAGAGCTGGACCACTCCGCGGAGCACCAGATCCAGGGTCAGCCGGCGGACCCGCGCACGGGACCAGTGGTGACGCCCGCGCATGTGCACGTAGGTAAACGCCGCCGAGACCATCAGCACCTCGGCGACATCGCTGATCCGGCCGTGCGGGTGCAGCGTCCCGTCGGCCTCACCCTCGCGAAGGAACCGCTCGAACGGGTCGAGAAACGACACCGACCCATTGCGGGCCTGCTCCTGGTGGAAGACCAGATCCGACGAGAGCATCAACGGCAGATGCCGGTCGATCACGTCGAACAAGGCCTCCAGCGTCCGGACCAGGCCTTCACGGCCGGTCCCCGATCCGGCCAGCACCGGCCACATCGTTTCGCGGTAGTCCTCGGCCAGGGCGTCCAGCAGCGAGTTCAGCAGCAGTTCGACGGTGAGTCCCTGCCGCCAGAGCGTGACCCGGGAGCGACCGGCCTTCTCAGCGACCCGCTCCAGCGTGACACCGGACCACCCATGCTCGGCCAGTACGTCGATGGTCGCCGACCGCACCGCCTCGTCCACCACCGCCGCCATCGGACCGGTCCTCCCAGTTGCGCATCTTGTGCAACACGGTCGTTGCACGGCACCATGACTGTACCAAGCGAACCGAGGAGCGCCATGGACAACCGCACCGAGATCACGCTCGGGCTCAGCGAGCACGAGCGACTCGGCCTGACCGCGCTCGCGGCCGGTCTGCGCTCGGTCGCCGAGACCGAGTTGTCCGAGGAAGACGCGATGGTGGCCGCATTGGAGCTGGCGCTGACCCGGTTGATCGAGGACTTCGAGGTCCCGGATGTTGCCGCCCGCAAGCAGGTGCAGGCCGCCCGCGACGCGTTGCGCGCGCACTGGATCCGCGGCAGCGCCACGCTCTGAACAGGAGAAACAGGTCGACGGGGCGCTGCCATCGGCAGCACCCCGTCGGGTCAGGCGGTCAGGAGAAGCTGACCGAGTAGCTGTTCGTGGTGAAGTTGAGGCCACCGCTGGACGAGGTGATCTCGTAGCCGAACTGGACGTCGGTCACGGTGACGTCGCCCATCCAGCCCTTCGACCGGATCCAGTTCAGGATGGCCTTGACGTCGACCGAGCCGGAGTTGGTGTTGCTGGTCCGGACGAACGAGAAGACCTGGTTCGAACCGTTCGAACCCTTGTGGACGTCGAAGTTGTGGCCGCCGACGGACGCGTTGGTCTGCTTGCTGCCGATCGGGCCGACCGCACCCGTCTTGTTCATCCAGATCATGATTTCGAAGTTGTGGCCGTCGGCCCAGATGTCGTAGCAGGTGCAGTACGCGCCACTGCCGGGCCGGGACACGTTGAAGTTGCTGGTCAGGCTGCCGAGCGAGCTGATCCGCTTGTTGACGACGCGAGCGGAGTGCGGGTAGGCCTTCACGCCGCCGGTGTTCGGGTGATTGGCCCAGACGCCGAAGTTGCTGCCGGAGTTGGCCCAGATCGTCTGCGGGCCGGCACCACTGCCCCAGACGTCGTTGCGGACCGTGTAGCCGCCGCTCGACCACTCGCCCCACTTGTCACTCGACGACCAGGTGGCCGCGTGGGCCGGCAGCGCGGCGCCGAACAGAGCGGCCAGCAGCGTCACCAGCGCCACGACCGGTTTGAGAGTCTTCATGAGGGTGTTCCCTTCTCGGAGTGGGCGTCAGCGGCGAAATCGAAGCGCTTCGATAAAGGGGTGAAAAAAGGGCGGGACAACCCGCCGCCGACTCCAGGGATCAATCGCGTCGAATTCGATTCGAATTCGACTGAGAGTACTTGAACCATTACTGCGGAACGCCATCACTATGCAATGCGAACACCGCCGGGTCAATGTCTGGATTGGTTGAGATCTTGACGGCGGCGGCGGAAGTCACCAGAGTGGTACTGTCGAAGCGCTTCGACTGTCAACTCCGACCCGGAGGTAGGGCCCCATGGTCACCATCGGCGACGTCGCTCGGCATGCCGGGGTCGCGGCCAGTACCGTCTCCTATGTTCTCAGTGGGAAGCGGTCGATCTCCGCCGAGACACGCCAGCGGGTTCACGCCAGCGTCGACGCCCTCGGCTACCGGCCGAACGCGAGCGCCCGCGCCCTGGCCTCCAGCCGGTCCAACGTACTGGCATTGGTGATCCCGCTCCGCGCCGGCATGCACGTGCCGGTGATGATGCAGTTCGCGACCGCGGTCGTGACGACGGCCCGCCGGTACGACCACGACGTCCTGCTGCTCACCGCCGACGAGGGCGCGACCGGTCTGGAGCGGGTACAGCAGAGCGCGCTCGTCGATGCCGTCGTGGTGATGGACATCGAGCTGTACGACGAGCGGGTGCCGCTGCTGCGAGCGCTCGACCTCCCGTCGATCTTGATCGGGTTCCCGCTGGACGCCGAAGGACTGACCTGTATCGACCTCGACTTCGTCGGCGCCGCCGAGCTCTGCGTGGACCACCTCGCCGACCTCGGTCACAAGCGGATCGCCCTGCTCGGTACGCCGTCGGCCGTCTACGAACGGCAGACCGGATTCGCGCAGCGCACGCGCGAAGGCTTCCGGGCCGGCGTCGACCGCCGCGGCGTGCACGGTCTGGAAACGCCGTGCGAGGCAGCCCACGAAGCGGTTCTGGAGACGGTCGAGCAGCTCCTGGCCGACGAGCCGGAGCTGACCGGGCTGGTGGTTCAGAACGAACCGATCATCGGCCCGTTGCTCGACGTACTACGCCAGCTCGGCCGCCGGGTGCCCGAAGACATGTCCGTGCTGGCGATCTGCGCCGACGACGTCGCGGAAGGACAGCGTCCGCGACTGTCGTCGGTCGCGATCCCGGCCGAGCAGATCGGCCAGCAGGCGGTTGAGCTGCTGATCGGGAAGCTGGACGGACTGGCGCCGCCCGCGGGGACCTTGGTCCCCGCGGAGCTGACCGCTCGGGAGAGCAGCGGTCCGGCACCTCAGCCGGTTCGTTCCACCACCGCCTGATCCCCTGGCTTCAAGGTCAGCGAACCTTCGACGGACTGTCCGCTGACCAGGTCGTGCCCGTCGATCTCGATCGTGGCCTCGGCGATGCCGTGGTTCAGCAAGAACGTCCAGGTGGTGTCGCCCTGCCGCCGGCGAACCACCTCGACACTCTCCGGCAACTCGGGCACCAGCACCCCGGCCCGTCGGCAGATCGTCTCGACGAGTCGCTGGTAGCCGGCATCCTCGAGCTGCGTCGAGACGTACCAGGCCTCACCGCCGCCGAAGGTGTGCCGCGTGATCGCCGGCGCACCGGCCAGCGGCCCGGCGGCGTACACATCCACCACTTCGGCGCCCTCCGGATCCACCTGCTCGCTCCACCAGCGGGCTCTCCCGGCGTCGGCCAGCTCGGTCTCGGCGACCGGATAGAACTCCTCGACGCGGATTCCGAGCAGCTCGCGAAATGCGCCCGGATAGCCGCCGAGAAACACCCGGCAGTTCGGGTCCACAATTCCGCTGAAATACGTCACCAGCACGTGTCCACCGGACGCCACGTATTCCCGTAGCGCGGCCGCGTGCGCCGGGTCGACCAAATACAGCGACGGTACGACGACCACCCGGTACGGCGTCAGGTCGGCCGACGGATGAATGACGTCGGCCCCGATCCCTGCCCGCCACAACTGGCGATGCGCGGACTGAACCGCTTCCAGGTAGTCGAGGTCCGACGACGGCAGGTGCGTCCCCTGCATCGCCCACCACGCCTCGGCGTCCCAGAGCACCGCGACCTCGGCCTCGACCTGGCTGCCGCTGATCTCGCCCAGCCGCCCCAGGAGTCCGCCGAGCTCGCAGATCTCCAGGAAGCGCCGGGACTCCTGGCCGGCGTGCGGCACCATCCCGGGATGGAACTGCTCGGATCCACCCGCCGAGGCCCGCCACTGGAAGAACAGCGCACCACGCGATCCGCGGGCGACGTGGGACAGGCTCATCCGGGTCATCCGGCCCGGCTCCTTGGTCCGCAGCCGCGCTCCGTCGATGATCGCGCCCGGAGCCTGTTCCATCAGCAGCCACTCACCGCGCCGGGCCCAGCCCCGGGCCTGGTCGGCCGCGAACGCCGTCTGCTCCTCGGGCGCCAGCCCGGTCCCGGACGGATAGTTGTCGATGGCAACAAGATCAACCGCGTCGGACCAGCGGTGGTGGTCGACCGGCACCCAGTTGCCGAAGACGAAGTTGGTCGTGATCGGAATGTCCGGCGTGGCTGCTCGCAGGATCGACTGCTGCTCCTTGAACGCCGCGAGCAGCTCGTCCGACCAGAACCGCCGGTAGTCGACGAACTGCGCCGGATTCACCAGGTACTGCGTCGCGCGCGGCGGCATCACCTCGGCCCAGTCCGAATAGCGCTGACTCCAGAACGCCGTCGTCCACGCCGCATTGAGCGCGTCCAGATCGCCGTACCGGTGCTGGAGCCAGGTCCGGAAGGAAGCTGCGGCCTGGTCGCAGTAACAGACGGTCCCGTATTCGTTGTGGACATGCCACATCGTCAGCGCCGGATGGTCGACGTACCGATCAGCCAGTACGCCGCAGATCCGCTTCGCAGCCTCCCGGTAAGCCGGGGAGCAGACGCAGTACGTGTCCCGGCTGCCGTGGGTCAGCCTGGTGCCGTCGGCCCGGACAGGGAGGGCCTCCGGGTGCTGCAAGCTGAACCACGGTGGCGGCGACGCGGTCGGCGTCGCCAGGTCCACGCCGACGCCGTGATCGGCGAGCTGGTCCAGCACCGTGTCCAGCCAGCCGAACTCGTACTGGCCGGGCCGGGGCTCGAGCTGGGACCAGGAGAAGACGCCGACCGTGGCCAGGTTCACCCCGGCCCACTGCATCAGCTCGGCGTCCTCCTTCCAGATCGACGGCGACCACTGATCGGGGTTGTAGTCGCCGCCGAAGTACAAGGGCTTGGTCACCACGGCTCTCCGTAAGGGATACCCAGTCCGTTCGT
Organism: Kribbella sp. NPDC005582; assembly: GCF_040605415.1. Taxonomy (NCBI): domain Bacteria; kingdom Bacillati; phylum Actinomycetota; class Actinomycetes; order Propionibacteriales; family Kribbellaceae; genus Kribbella; species Kribbella sp. NPDC005582. Next base: position 584,650 of record NZ_JBEXCU010000003.1, on the reverse strand, counting down.
GGAGACGAACACCCGGCCGAAGACGCGCGGATCACCAGTGATCGCGTCGTTGGTCGAGGCGTACTGGTGCTGGTCGTCGTTGATCCGGATCCACGTGCTGCCGGCGTCGTCGGACCGGTAGATGCCCGCCTGGCCGCCCACCTTCGCCGACGCGTACGCCGCCATGTGCGAGCACCCGGGACGCGCCTTGCCGAACCCGATCGTCAGCGCCTCGGCGACACCCGGCAGCCGCTCGAAGGTCACGCCACCGTCGGTCGAGCGGAACAACCCACCCGTCCCACCGGCGAGCCAGCAATGACCCGCGCGATCCAGCACGGTCTCCAGCTTGGCCTGCGAAACCACCAGGCCGGTCGCCGTCGGCCCGAAGGTCCGCCCACCGTCGACACTCCGGTACGCCGTCCCGGTCGCCGCGGCAACCGCGATGAACAGCGACGGGTCCACGCGGTCCGCGACCACACTGACGTCCTTCGGCAGCCCGTCAACCGGTGCCCAGGTCGCACCCCGGTCCCGCGAGAAGTGCGGCACGATATCGCCCGGAACCCACAGCAGCGTCCGCGCATCGGTGCTGACGGCAACCTTCCCGGTCTGCGTCAGCCCGGCGGGCTCCCCCGGGAACGGCGCCCACGTCTTGCCGGCGTCGACCGAGATCGCGCCACGCTTCCCCGCCTGGTCATTCGCCAGCCGGACGACGAAGCCCGGCGTACGGGCGGCGTAGTCAAGGCTCGGTGACGTACCGCTGACCGGGTTGGCGGCCTGACCATCAGCCGGTACGACGTCCAGCCGGTCATGCCGGTAGACGCCGATGTCGCCGAGCGCGCTGATCAACGGCGGTCCCCACGGCGGGCTGATCAGGTCCAGCACCGCGGTCTCTTCGAGCCCTTGCGCCCGGACGGACCAATGCGTGCTGCGCCCCCGCTCGGCGTTCCGCACGTCGTCGGTGCCGAAGACTGTCGCACCCGTGACGTACATGACCTTGTCCGAGTCGAACGGATCGATCGAGATGTCGCCGATCATCCAGCCCAGCTTGGCCTTCTCCTCATGGAACGTCAGGTACGGCGCTCCCGAGACGTCGAGCTCGATGTGCTCGGCGATCGAGTGCCACGTCGTACCGCCGTCGACCGAGCGGAAGATGTCGTCGACCGGCCCCCAGCGGCTCATCGTCGAGACCATCACGGTCCCGGGCTTGCGCGGGTCGATCGCCAGGCCGGCGTACCCGAAACCGGCTTCACCGCCGGTGTTCGGACGCAGCGGCGTGATGTCGGTCCACACTCCGGTGCGGGTGTCCAGCTTGTGCACGGCGCCGTCGTACATCTCGTACGGCCCGGGGCGGTCGCCGTAGGTGACATAAAGATTGCCGTCCGGACCGAGCTCGCCGTGATGCGGCAGCAGACCGGTCGGCTGACCCGCCAACGGCTGCCAGGTCTTACCCGCGTCGTCACTGCGGTACAGCGGCGCGGTGCCGTCCGCGACACCGACATAGATCGTCGGCGTCGGGCGGCCGCGCCGCGCACCGCGCGAATCGAAGAACACGAAGCCGAGCCCGATCCCCGCCGTACCGGTGGCGGGGAAACTCTCCACCCGGGCCCAGGTGACGCCGCGATCGGTGCTGCGCCACAGGCCCTGGTTGCGGGTGCCGAAGTAGAGCACGCGGCCGTCCCGCGGGTCGACGGCCAGGCGCTCGCCCATCGACCGGCCGGGCTCGTTGCCGCCGAGTTTGAAGGGCAGATCCGTACGTTCGAACGTTCGGCCCTGATCGCTCGAACGCAGGATCGCCCCGTTGATGGGGGACCACTCGTTCGTGTAGGTCCCGACGGCAAGGTACAGCCGCCGCGGGTCCGCGGGATCGAGCGCCAGACTCTCGACGCCGGTCAGGCTCCACTCCTCGAGCCCGACCCAGTTCAGCAACTGCTCCCAGCGCTGCGTGCGCTGGTTCAGCCGAGCGGCACCGCCGATGTCGGTCCGCAGGTAGACCAGACCACGCTGGGCCGGGTGATGGATGATGCCGGTGACGAACCCGCCGCCGACGATCTCGACGTTGCGCCAGCGATAGCGGTTGCCCCGATGGGCCGTTGTCGCGGCGGCGGTCTGGGTCGAGGCGGCAGCGACGGTGGCGGCTCCGGCGCTCAGCGCCAGGAAGTTCCTTCGCTTCAGATCCATGGTTCCGGTTACCCCTTGACTGCGCCGATGATGACGCCCTTGGTGAAGTGGCGCTGGATGAACGGATAGGCGAGCAGCACCGGCAGGACCGCGATCACGACGATCGCCATCTTGATCGCCAGTGTCGGCGCGGGCGCCAGGTTCATCCCGGGCGATGCCGCGATCCCGCCGGCACCGGACGGCAGCTGCTGCGCCTGCACGATGTAGGTCCGCAGCACGAGCTGCAGCGGCCACTTGTTGTTGTCGTTGAGGTAGAGCAAGGCGTTGAAGAACGCGTTCCAGTAGCTGACGGCGTAGAACAGCCCGACCACCGCCACCACTGCCTTGGACAGCGGCATCACGATCCGGGTCAGGATGCCGAACTCACCGGCGCCGTCCACCCGGGCGCTGTCGATCAGCTCACCCGGGATGCCCATGAAGAACGACCGCATCACGATCAGGTTGAACGCCGAGATCGCCGTCGGAAGGATCAGCGAGGCGTAGCTGTCGATCAGGCCGAACGAGCTCACCAGCAGGTAGCTGGGGATGATGCCCGGCCCGAACAGGAAGGTCAGCAGCACCACGAACAGCAGCGGCCGGTGCAGCAACGACCCCGGCCGCGACAGCCCGTACGCCGCCAGCACCGTGATCGCCAGACTGAACACCGTCCCGATCACCGTCACGCCCATGCTGACCACGAGAGCCTTGGTGACCACTCCCCCGGACAGCAGTTGCACGTACGCCGACAAGGTCAGCTCGCGGGGAACGACCACCAGACCGCCGGCCCGGGTGACCGCTTCGGTACTCGACAGGCTGGTGACGACCACGACGTACAGGGGGAAGGTCACGGCCAGTACGACGAGCCCGAGGATCAGGCCCTTGCTGATCCGGCCCGGAACCGACGGCGGCTCTTCCCAGGCCGGACGCTCGTTCTTCTCCACGATGGCCCGGCGACGGCGGGTCAGCCGGCTGGGCAACGTCAGATTCTGCGACGTCATGACTTGGAGTACACCCCCTGCTCACCCATCATGTGAGCGAATCGATTGGCGACCAGGATCAGCACGAGTCCGACGACTCCCTTGAACAGTCCGGCGGCAGCGCCGTACCCGAAGTCGCCGACCAGCAGGCCCTGGTAGTACACGAACGTGTCCAGCACCTCCGACACCTCGGCGCCGACGGCGGATCGCTGCAGGATGAACTGCTCGAAGCCGACGCTCAGGGCGTCGCCCAGCCGCAGGATCAGCAGGAGCACGATGACCGGGCGCAGGCCGGGCAGCGTGATGTGCCACAGCCGTCGCCAGCGGTTGGCGCCGTCGGCGGCCGCTGCCTCGTAGAGCGCCGGGTTGATCGTGCTGAGCGCCGCGAGGAACACGATCATGCCCCAGCCGGCGTCCTTCCAGACCGCCTGCGAGGTGACCAGCAGCAGGAAGGTGTCCGGGTTCGTCATGAGGTCGATCGCCCCGTGCCCGTGGGTGCGCAGGGCCTGCGCGAGCAGGCCCGAGCCGCCCAGCATCTGCTGGAACAGCGAGACCACCAGCACCCAGGAGAAGAAGTGCGGCAGGTAAGCGACGCCCTGGATGAGCGTCCGCACCCGCACCGAGAGCACGCTGTTCAGCAGCAGCGCCAGGAAGATCGGGATCGGGAAGAAGAACACCAGCTGGAAGCCGGTGATCGTCAGCGTGTTGGCCATCGCCGACCAGAACTCCGGCTCGGCGAACAGCCGGGCGAAGTTGCCGAACCCGATCCACTCGCTGCCGCGGATCCCGGCGTACGGCGAGTAGTCCTGGAACGCGATCACGTTGCCCAGGGTCGGGAAGTAGTGGAAGACCCCGAGCAGCACGATCACCGGCGACACCATCAGCAGCAGCGGCCAGTCCTTGCGGAACCGCTGCCGCCAGTTGGCGCCCGACTTGCTGCTGCGGCGGGTCCGGCGGCGAGCCTCAGCGACCGTTGTCACTGAGCACCTTCGCATAGAAGTCGCGACCGGCGTCGCCACCCTTGGTCTGCCACTCCTTGATCGCGACCTTCAGGTCGCTCATCGGGCGGCGGCCCCGGTAGATGTCCTGAAGCTTGTCGTCGAACGGCTGGGCCAGCGCGGCGTACTTGGCCGGCTGCTCGACCCGGATGCCCTCGAACAGGTTCTTCTCCCGGTACTTCGCGGCCAGGTTCGCCCAGGTGCTCATCGCCTCCACGTAGCCCGGGTACTCGCTCTGCGTGATGGCGTTCGGCCGGCCGCCGAGGAACAGGTACGTCGGCGCGATCTCCTTCTGGCCCAGCGGGGTCAGCTTGGGCGCACCGGACGGCAGCCGGGTGTAGTGCTTGCCCTCGACACCGTAGTTGTAGAGCTGGTTCTCCTGGGTCCCGAACGGCGAGGCCGTGTAGTTGAGCACTCCCAGCAACTCGGCGATGCGGTCCGGCGCCAGACCCTTCTTCATGAAGGTGTAGATGCCGGCCGGGTCACCTCCCCACACGATCGGCGTACCGCCGTCGTGCGCGAACGGCGCGACCGCCGCCATCTTGAACGACGGGTTGTTGGCCTGCCGCTGCAGCGTCTCGGCCCAGGTGCCGGTGCCGTCCATGCGGATCACGACCTGACCACCTTCGAACAGCGGCTTCTGGTCGGCGCTGTTGTTCGCGACCACCTCCGGGTGCACCCAGCCGGACTGGAAGGTCTTGCGGACGAAGGCGACGGCCTCCTCGAACTCCGGCGTCTCGATCCGGTTGACCAGCTTGCCGGACGAGTCCTTCCGCCAGCTCGCCGGCACGCCGTACGCCCGCATCACCTCGTCCGAGATCCCGCCGAACGCCCACTGCTTGCGCTTGGCATCGGTCAGCTGCTTGCCGAGGGCCTCGAGCTCCGCGATCGTCTTCGGCGGCTGCGCGCCGGCCTTGTCCATCAGGTCCTTGCGGTAGTACAGCACCCAGGGCGCGCCACCGCCGGGGAACGGGACCGCCTTCAGCTGTCCGTTCCAGACCGAGAACGACCACGCCGCGGTCGGCAGGTTCGCGAGCATCGGGTACGGCGAGACCTTGTCACCGGCCAGATGCGGGGTCAGGTCCTCGAAGAGCTTGTCCACGGCCTGGCCGAAGCGGGCCAGCCCGCCGATGTTCCAGCCCGGGATGCAGAGCAGCTCCGGAACGTTGCCGGCCGCCAGCAGCGGGCCGAGCTTGTCGCCGTAGTCGATCCCGTTGACGATGTTGAACCGAACCGGAGCGCCGATCCGCTCGTTGTTGGCGGCGTAGTAGGAGTTGCTGCCCAGACCGGGCGGGCTCGGCGCCCACAACGGCGTCATCGCGGTCACCTCGCGGCCGCTCTTGACCGGCGGCTCCGGGACCACCCGCTGGAGGTCCGTCGGGTACTTGGTGAATCCGGGGTCGGCGCCGTTCTCACCAGGCAGATCGGGCTTCACCCCTTCGTAGGCGGTGTACTTCGGCAGCAGTCCGGACAGCTTGCCGGTCGCCTCGGCGTGCCCGGCGGCGGTCGATCCGCCACCGCCGCCGTCCGAACAAGCAGTCAGTGACGAGCCCGCGGCGACCGCCGCGGTACCGGCCCCGACGAGGGCGAGAAAACTCCTGCGGTTCGGTCCGCTGCTTCCAGTTCCGGTCACAGTAAGTCCTTCCACTGGGAACGACGGACGTTCCGAGCTAGAGTTAGTTTGGCTTGACGCCAAACAAAGTAGTTGATGCGCCGGGCCTCGACAAGATGCCAGACTGAACACCCTCCGAACCGACACCGAGCCCCTCGATCCCGAACGGACACACGTTGAGCACACTCACCGCCGACTACAGCGATGTCCGGGCCACCAATCTGTCCGCGGTGCTGGGATTCCTCCGGGCGAACGCTCCCTGCTCACGCGCCGCGATCGCCGGTGGCACCGGCCTGAACAAGGCCACCATCACCAGCATCGTCGGCGACCTGATCGAGCGCCGGCTGGTCCGGGAGACCGAGCAGACCCAGCACCGGGTCGGTCGTCCGGCAACACTGCTGGAGCTCGACGGATCGGCGTACGCGGCGATCGGGATGGAGATCAGCGCCCGCGGCCTGACCGCGATCGCGTACGACGCCGCCGGCGGACAGATCCTGCGTTGGCATCGTGCCGGTCCCGGCCAGGGCGCCGGTCCGGACAAGACGCTGACCGCGACGAGCGCATTGGCTCGGCGAGCGATGAGCACCGTCGCGGCCACCGGCCGGCAGATCCTCGGCCTGACCGTCGGAGTTCCCGGTCTCGTCGACCGCGATGGCACCGTCGTACTGGCGGCCGGTCTTGGCTGGCGTGACTTCCCGCTGAAGTCGCGCCTGCTCGACGCCCTGAGCAACCCGGACTTCCCGGTGAGCGTGGACAACGACGCCAACCTGAGCGCGTTGGCCGAGTACCGCTACGGCCCCTTCGCGGGCACGAACAACCTGATCCAGATCTCCGGCGACACCGGTCTTGGGGCGGGCATCATCTCCGACGGTCGCCCCTTGCAAGGCCACCTCGGGTACGTCGGTGAGGTCGGCCACCTGCGGGTCGCGCCGGACGGACCGCTGTGCGGTTGCGGCCGCCGCGGCTGTCTCGAGGCCCTGGCCGGCATCCCCGCCCTGGTACGCCGGTTGCACGACGAATCCGATCTCGATGATCTCCAGCTCGCAGTCGAGCAGGTCGTCGCGCGAGCCGGAGCCGGTGACAGTGAGACGGTGAAGGCGCTGTTCGAGGCCGGTAGCTGGCTCGGCCAGGGCGTGGCGATGCTGGCCAACGTCCTCAATCCGGCCTTGATCGTGCTCGGCGGCTACTACGCGACGCTCGGCGAGTGGCTGCTGCCGGGAGTGGAGAAGGAGCTGCTCGAACAAGCACTCGCACCACGGGCCGGTGGGTGCAGCGTCACCCTGTCGACCCTGGGTCACGACATCACCGCCATCGGCGCCGTCGCGCGTTCGTTGGACCAGCTCGACGCCGGGCGCATCCCCGGCTGACCCCCGACGGCACCGTTCGCCGAAAACTTTCGTCTCGACCGCTGCCCGATCTTGACCGGGTCGCTGTGGAGTGCGACCCTTCCAGAACTGTCGAAGCGCTTCGACGCCGCCGCGAAAGCCCGCTGTAGACTTTCGGTCGCCGTCGGTAGCCACCGAACGCCCGGAGACGACAACCGATGAGCCAGACACACGACGTGTTCCGCGACCCGCAGCGCCCAGTGGCCGAGCGGGTCGCCGATCTGATGGATCGGCTGGAGCCGGCCGAGAAGCTCGGTCTTCTCCATCAGCACCAGGCCCCTGTCCCCCGGCTCGGGGTCGGGCCGTTCCGGACCGGCACGGAAGCCCTGCACGGGGTCGCCTGGCTCGGTCCCGCCACCGTCTTCCCGCAGGCGGTCGGGCTCGCGACCAGCTGGAACCTGGACCTGCTGCACGCCGTCGGCGTCGCGGTCGGTTCCGAGGTGCGGGCCTTTCACGACAAGGATCCGGCCGCGGTCGGGCTGAACGTCTGGGCGCCGGTCGTCAACCCGCTGCGCGATCCGCGCTGGGGCCGCAATGAAGAGGGCTACAGCGAGGATCCCTGGCTGACCGGCGAGCTCGCGATCGCATTCGGGTCCGGACTGGCCGGCGACGGCACCGGGCCGCTGCAGACCGCGCCAACGCTGAAGCATTTCCTTGCCTACAACAACGAAACGGACCGCTGCGCGACCTCGAGCGGTATGCCCGCGCGCGTCCTGCGCGAGTACGAGTTGCCCGCCTTCGAGGCGCCGCTGCGCGCCGGGGCCGCGGTCGCCGTGATGCCGTCGTACAACCTGGTGAACGGCCGCCCGGCGCATCTGAGCCCGCTGATCAACGATGTCATGCGCGGCTGGTCCGATCAGGAGTTGCTGGTCGTCAGCGATGCCGGCGCGCCCGCGAACCTCTACGGCTTGCAGGAGTACTTCCCCGACGGCGTCACTGCTTACGCGGCAGCGCTGCGGGCCGGAGTCGACAGCTTCACCCAGGACGACAGCGACGCGACGGGAACCATCCGGTTCCTCGAAGCGGCCCTGGAGCGCGGTCTGATCACCCAGGAGGACGTCGATCGCGCGGCTGCCCGCGCCCTGACCCTGCGCGTCCGGCTGGGCGAGTTCGATCCCGCCGCGGAGTCGACGACGGCACCGGACATTGTCGGCTGCCAAGCGCACCGGGATCTGGCCAGGGAAGCGGCACAGCAGGCCTTTGTGCTGCTGAAGAACGAAGACCTACTGCCGTTGCCGACCGACGTGAAACGGATCGCGGTCCTCGGCCCCTTGGCCGACACCCTCCAGGAGGACTGGTACTCCGGCACGCTTCCGTACCAGGTGACGGCGGTGAAGGCGCTGACCGAGCGACTCGGTCCGGACGCTGTCGAGTACTGCGAAGGCGTCGATCGAGTGCAGTTCGGTACGGCGGGAGCGGCCCTGGAGGCCGACGACGACGCCGTGGTCGGACTGACCAAAGCCAGTGCCGGATTCGACCTGTTCGACTGGGGCGGCGGCGCCTGCACGCTGCGTTCGGTCCGGACCGGTCGCTACCTGACCGTCACGGACGACGGCACGCTGCGTGCCGATCACCCCGGCCCGAACAGCTGGGTGGTCAACGAGACCTTCGAAGTGATCCGGGCCGAAGACGGCAAGTGCCTGCTGCGGCACCGCACCACCGGCCGCTACGTCACTCGCCAGGATGACGGCACCATCGCCGTGACCGCTGCCGACGGGTTGACGGCCACGGTCTTCGACTTCACCCGGATCATCGACGGCGCCGTCCTGGCCGCCGCGGCGGCGGCTCGCGCCGAGGTCGCAGTCGTTGTCGTCGGCAACCACCCGCTGGTGAACGGCCGCGAGACCGAGGACCGGGTCGAGCTCGACCTGCCGGCCGGGCAGGAGCGCCTCGTCCGTGCGGTGCAGGGCGGGAACGCCCGGACCGTGCTGGTGATGTCGAGCAGCTACCCGTTCTCTGTCGGCTGGGCGGATCGCGATCTGCCGGCCGTGGTCTGGTCCGCGCACGGCGGCCAGGAGTACGGCCATGCCCTCGCCGACGTCCTGTTCGGTGTGGTCGACCCGGCCGGCCGGCTGCCGCAGACGTGGTACCGGTCCGCGGCGGATCTGCCCGATCTCCTCGACTACGACATCATCACCAGCGACGCCACGTACCAGTACTTCCGGGGCAGCCCGCTCTATCCGTTCGGTCACGGGCTCAGCTACACCAGCTTCGGGTACGGCGATCTCGAGCTCAGCGCACCCTCGATCGCCAAGGACGGCGAGCTGCAGGTCACCTGCACGGTGACCAACACCGGCACCCGGCCGGGCCACGAGGTCGTTCAGCTCTACACGCACCAGCAGAACTCGCGGGTCAAGCAGCCGTTACGCCGCCTGCGCGCCGTTCAGCATGTGGATCTCGCCCCAGGTGAGACGGCTCAGGTCGAGCTGACGGTGAAGGCGGCCGACCTCGCGATCTGGGACGTGACCCGGGACCAGTACTGCGTCGAGCCGGCACGGCACAGCATCCTGATCGGACGGTCGTGCACCGACATCCGGCTCAGCGCACCGGTCGACGTACTGGGTGATCCGATCCCCGACCGCGCACTGGCGGCTGCTCCCCTGCCGGCCGCCGCGTTCGACGAGTACTGCGGCATCACGCTGTCCGATGCGCAGCCGGACGACGGCGACGCCGTACGGTCGGAGCACCCGGGAGCCTGGCTCGCCTTCGCGGACACGGATCTGGGCACGGGTCTGACCAAGTGCCTGATCACAGTGGCGAGCGAGCTGTCCAAGCCGGTCAACGTCGAGCTCCGGCTGGACGATCCATATCACGGCCAGACGCTGGCCACTGTCGAGATTCAGCCGACCGGACACCGGCACAGCTGGACGCAGCTCAGCACCGAGCTCGCGCCCGGCTCCGGCGTCCACACGTTGTACGTGGTGTTCGCCGAAGCCGGGTTGTTCGTGCGGGAGCTGACGTTCAGCTGACGGTGACCGTGAAGTGGTCGCAGTTGCCTTCGACAACTGCGGCCACCGGCCGGCCATCGGTCAGGGTCAGCTCGACAACAGCGGCCGTACCGCCACCGGGGCGGGGCAGCCGGATCCGGCGTACGTCGCCTTCCGCGGGCTGGAACCACCGCAGTTCGACGCCGTCGGCCCAGTCGTACTCCGGGCGGTCGTCGACCGCACCGACGGGCAGGACCGCACCTTCGCGAACGTAGACCGGCAAGGTCTCGAAGCCGTGCTGCTCGGTGAACCAGCGAGCGCCGTCGAGCTGCTCACCGGTCAGCAGGCTGGTCCACCGGCCGGCCGGCAGGTAGAAGGTCACCGTGCCGTCAGCGCTCAGTACGGGCGCTACCACGATGTCCGAGCCGAGCATGTACTGCCGGTCCAGGTGGCTGACCGCGGGGTCGTCGGGGAACTCGAGGGCCATCGGCCGCATCATCGGCGTACCGGAGAGGTGCGCTTGTTCGGCGACCTCGGCGAGGTAAGGCATCAGCGACAGCTTGAGCTTGGTGAACCGGCGCAGCACTGTCACCGCTTCCTCGTCGAACGCCCACGGCACCCGGTACGACCCGGAGCCGTGCAGCCGCGAGTGCGACGACAGCAGCCCGAACGGCACCCAGCGCTTGAACACCGCTGCGTCCGGCGTGCCCTCGAACCCACCGATGTCGTGGCTCCAGTAGCCGAAACCGGATGACGCCAAGGACAGACCACCGCGGAGCGACTCCGCCATTGCCTCGAACGTCGACTCGCAGTCGCCGCCCCAGTGCACCGGGAACTGCTGTCCACCCGCGGTCGCCGACCGGGCGAACAGGACCGCGTCGCCGTCACCGCGGTTCTCCCGCAGCAGGTCGAAGACAGCCTCGTTGTAGAGGTGCGGGTAGTAGTTGTGCATCCGCTCGGGATCGGAACCGTCGTACCAGCTGACGTCGGTCGGGATCCGCTCGCCGAAGTCGGTCTTGAAGCAGTCGACGCCCAGATCGATCAGAGCCTGCAGCTTGCTGCGGTACCACGCGGTCGCCGCCGGGTTGGTGAAGTCGACGATCGCCATCCCGGCCTGCCACTTGTCCCACTGCCAGACCGAGCCGTCGGGACGCTTGAGCAGGTAGCCGTGCGCGCGGCCTTCCTCGAACAGGATCGAGCGCTGCGCGATGTACGGGTTGATCCACAGGCTCACCCGCAGGCCGCGTTCCTTCAGCCGCTGAACCATGCCACCGGGGTCCGGGAAGGCGATCGGGTCCCAGACGAAGTCGCACCAGTGGAACTGCCGCATCCAGAAGCAGTCGAAGTGGAAGACGCTCAACGGGAGATCCCGGGCGGCCATCCCGTCGACGAACGACGCCACGGTCGGCTCGTTGTAGTCGGTGGTGAACGACGTCGACAGCCACAACCCCATCGACCACGCCGGCACCCGGGCGGGCCGCCCGGTCACTCCGGTGTAGCGACGCAGGACGTCCTTCGGCGTCGGGCCAGCGAAGACCAGGTACCGCAGCTCCTGCCCCTCGACACTGAACTGATTACGGGACACGACCTCGGAGCCGACCTCGAACGAGACGTGCGCCGGGGTGTCGACGAAGACGCCGTACCCGCGGCTGCTGGAGTAGAACGGGACGTTCTTGTAGGCCTGCTCGCTCGACGTACCCCCGTCGGCGTTCCAGATGTCGACGACCTGGCCGTTCTTCACCAGCGGACCGAACCGCTCGCCGAGGCCGTAGATGCTCTCGCCGACGCCCAGCGCCAACTGCTCGTGCAGGTACTGCTTGCCCTCGGCATCGGTGATCAGTCCGACGCTGCGGGCGCCGGAGCCGGTCAGTTCACCACGGCTGTCCTCGAACCGCAGATCCCACGGCCCGTCGAGACTCAGTACGGCGGTCAGATCGCCGCTGGTCAACCGTGCTGTCGTGTCGTCGACCTCGACCTTGACCGGGTGAACGTCGTCGGTCTGCAGCTCGAAGGCCGGACGCGCGGGCAGGCCGCCGGCGTGGTGCACGATCCGGACCCCGATGACGCCTTCGGCGGGCGCATCGAGCGTGACGGTGAACAGCGGCTGGTTCAGCGTGTCACCGCGTTTGTCGATCCGCTGGGCCGGCGCGAAGGCGGTCAGGGACCGCTCCCCCGCCTCCACGCTCTCGACCCCGGCGGGTGACAGCCGACTGACCCCGGGCCGCAACTGCCAGTAACCATCGGTGAATTTCATCTGCGGCCTTTCGGTGCCAGGCGGAATTGTCGAAGCGCTTCGACGAATCTAGGTGCGGCCCTCGGTACGGTCAAGGGCGGGCCCACCGGCGGGCAGGTTTATCGATACACTGATCGCCGCCCGATCACCGATGAAAGGCTGAACCTGTGAGTGCTGTGACTCCTAGCCGCGCGGTCATCGACCTCGATCTCCCCGGATCCCGGATCAGCCGCCATCTCTACGGACACTTCGCCGAGCACCTCGGCCGCTGTATCTACGGCGGCTTCTGGGTCGGCGAGGACTCCCCGATCCCGAACGTCCGCGGCATCCGCACGGACGTGGTCGAGGCGCTGCGCGCGCTGCGGATCCCGAACCTGCGCTGGCCCGGCGGCTGCTTCGCCGACGAGTACCACTGGCGGGACGGCGTCGGCCCGCGCGACGAGCGGCCGACGATGGTCAACACGCACTGGGGCAACGTCGTCGAGGACAACAGCTTCGGCACCCACGAGTTCCTCGATCTCTGCGAGCTGCTCGGCGCCGACCCGTACATCAGCGGCAACGTCGGTTCCGGAACCGTGCGCGAGATGCGCGAGTGGGTCGACTATCTGACCGGCGTCGGCGCCTCGCCGATGACGAACCTGCGGCGCGCGAACGGCCGCGAGGAGCCGTGGCGGGTCCCGTTCTGGGGTATCGGCAACGAGTCCTGGGGTTGCGGCGGCAACATGCGAGCGGAGGCGTACGCCGACCTGGCGCGGCAGTACGCGACGTATTGCCGCGACCACGGCGACAACAAGCTCTACCGGGTGGCCACCGGCGCGAACTCCGACGACTACGCGTGGACCGAGACGCTGATGCGCACCATCGGCGGCTGCGGCAACGGCCCCCTGCAGGCGATCTCGCTGCACTACTACACGATCGCCGGCGACTGGAACGACAAGGGCCACGCCACCGACTTCGATCTCGACGAGTACTACACGACGCTGACCAAGGCGACCAAGATCGACGAGCTGCTGCGCCGGCACTCGACCGTGATGGACATGTTCGACCCGTGCGGCAAGGTCGGTCTCGTCCTCGACGAGTGGGGCACCTGGTGGAATGTTGCCGAGGGCACCAATCCCGGCTTCCTCTACCAGCAGAACACGATCCGCGACGCCCTGGTCGCCAGCCTGCACTTCGACACCTTCCACCGGCATGCCAAGCGGCTGACGATGGCCAACATCGCGCAGACCGTCAACGTGCTGCAGGCGATGATCCTCACCGACCCCGACACCGGCGCGCTGGTACGGACCCCGACGTACCACGTCTTCGAGATGAACACCGGGCACCACGACGCCGACAGCCTCGCCGTGCACCTCGTCGACGCTCCGACTCGGGACAACCTCAGCCTGCTTTCCGCCTCGGCCTCCACCAAGGACGGCACCGCGCTGATCTCGTTGTCCAACCTGGACGCCGAGGAGGCCCGGCCGGTGGTGCTCGATCTGCGTGGCCGGGAGTTCTCCGGTCACACCGCCCGCATCCTGTCCGCGGCCGCACCGCAGGCTCATAACACCCCGGACGCGCCGGACGCCGTGGCGCCGCAACCCTTCACCGGAGTCAGTGCCCACCAGCGCGGCCTCGAACTCACCATCCCGCCACACTCCTACGTGACCGTCTCCCTGACCCTCACCTAACTACAGTCGACTCGTGCAGAACGGGTTGAGGTCACGCGGTCGGAACATCCGGTGGGCAGTACTGGCGCTGGTCGGGCTGGCCGGCGTGGTCTGGGCGATCGCCGTACCGCGGCCTGTTCTGTACGTCGTCGGAGTGCTGCTGTGCCTGCCGTTGGTTGTCGCAGTGATACCCCGACGGGTGGTTGGTGTGCTCGCCGCGGTCATCGTGCTGGTCGCGGCGATCGCCGTACCGAAGATCGCACTCGTCGCTCAGACGCGCGGCGACGTGCGGTGGTCGGCAGCGTTGAAGGACCAGGTCTCGATGAGTACGCCGATCAACGTCTGGACGATCGGGGAACGGATCTACCTGCTGAGCGCCGAGCAACCGCTCCGCGCCTTCGACAAGACCAGCGGGCGACTCCTCGCCGACTACCCGGACGCCCGGTACAAGGCGACCGCTGTGGCCGCGGACGGCTCGGTCGTCGGCTGGTCCCATGACGACGAGGTCACGTACTACGCGGCCGACGGCGGCAAGCTCTGGACGAAGCCGTTCCGCGGCCGCGGCGCGATCGGCTCGCTGAACATGTACACGCCGGTCGTGGCGGCTGCGGACGGTGTGGTCGTGCTCGCGGACTGCACGGTCCAGCTACCGGCCAAACCGTGCCGGTGGACCGGGCTCGACAGGTCCGGACGGACGGTGTGGGAGCAGCAGGACGACCGGGCCGCGGTGTACACCCCCGCGCGCACCTTCATGTTCAACCGTACGATCGCGCCGCTGCCGTCGGTGCTGCTCGGCCTCGACAAGACGGGCGAGTTCGGCGCGTACGTCGTCCGCGCGGCAGCGGACGGCCGCGAGCTGGGACGGCGCCCAGCGCAGCCGCTGACCAGTCTCGGCCTGCAGGGTGACCTCGTGGTGATCGCCGAGCGGGTCGGGGACGACTGTCGGCTCGTCGGGCTCCGGGCCGGGAAGCAAGTTCTGGCGACGCAGGGGATGCCGTGCGTCGAAGGCCCGGACGGCAAGCTGCCCGGATTTCTCCGGCTCACGCCGGACCGCGCCTACCTCGAGGACAGCGGCAATGCCCGGACGGTGTCGCTCAAGGACGGCAGTTGGCGCTCTGTCACCGGCCTGACCTTCTCCACCGGCGACGAACCGGCGGTCGCCGGCTCCGACGTGATCATCTACCGCAACGGCAGCAAGCTGTCCGCCGTGGACGCCGCCAGCGGCAAACCACTGTGGTCCAAGACCGCGCCGGGCAAGGTTGTCGAGGTGTACGTCGACAACGGCGGCCTGCTCGTCTTCAGCCGCCCCCGCCTGCACAACCCGCTCTTCTCCGGCGAGGACGGGGCGATCCAGGCGAGTTCCTGGGTTGCCGCTACGGGCGAGCGGACGGGCACGCGACTGATCCGCGACGGGGATGCGACGCGCGGCGCCGCCACCGGTCCGGGCGAGGCGCTCCTGGTCAACTACCGGGCCGCGACCACCCAACTGCTCGGAACCCGCTGAACCACCAGACAGACCGGCGGATGACACTGCGGCACTTCGGCTGTTAGCGTTAACTAACTCGCACTGAACCTTGGCCATCATCACAGAGGGCACGCCATGACCGAGAATGTTAACGCTCACAATCAGTACGTCGTCGGGGTCGATTTCGGGACCCTGTCCGGCCGGGCCGTGGTGGTCCGCGTCGCGGACGGGGCCGAGCTCGGTACGGCGGTGTACGAGTACAAGCACGGCGTGATCGAGAACAGGCTGCCCGGGTCCGACGTCACCCTCGGACCGGCCTGGGCGCTCCAGGCCCCCAGCAACTGGCGTGACGTCCTGCGGAACGCCGTACCGGAGGCGGTCGCGGCGGCGGGTGTGGCGGTGACCGACGTGATCGGCATCGGCACCGACTTCACCGCCTGTACCGTGCTGCCGACGCTCGCCGACGGTACGCCGCTGTGCGAGGTCCGCGGCATGTGGTTCCGCCCGCACGCCTGGCCGAAGCTCTGGAAGCACCACGCCGCGCAGCCGCAGGCGGACCGGATCAACGCCGTGGCGGAGGAGCGCGGCGAGTCCTGGCTTCCCCGGTACGGCGGCCGCATCTCGTCGGAGTGGCAGTTCGCCAAGGCGCTGCAGGTACTCGAGGAGGACCCCGAGACGTACCGTCGCGCCGATCGCTGGATCGAGGCGGCCGACTGGATCATCTGGCAGCTGACCGGCGTCGAGACCCGCAACGTGTGCACGGCCGGCTACAAGGGCATCCACACCGAGGACGGCTATCCGTCCCGGGAGTACCTCGAGGCGCTCAACCCGGAGTTCGGTGACTTCACCGCCAAGCTGGAGCACCCGCTCTCCCCGCTCGGCGGACTCGCCGGCCGCCTGACCACCGAGGCGGCCGCCCTGACCGGGCTTCCGGCCGGTATCGCCGTCGCGGTCGGCAACGTCGACGCGCATGTCACCGCGGCCGCGGCCGACGCGGTCCGGCCCGGCCAGCTGGTCGCGATCATGGGTACGTCGACCTGCCACGTGATGTCGTCCGAGCAGCTGGCCGAGGTGCCGGGGATGTGCGGTGTCGTCCAGGACGGCATCGTCGACGGACTGTGGGGCTACGAAGCCGGGCAGTCGGCCGTCGGTGACATCTTCGGCTGGTTCGTCGACACTTGCGTGCCGCCCGAATACCACGCCGAGGCCGAGCGGCGCGGCCAGTCCGTGCACGACTACCTGGCCTCGCTCGCCGAGCAGCAGGCAGTCGGCCGGCACGGCCTGATCGCCCTCGACTGGCACAACGGCAACCGGTCGGTGCTCGTCGACCACGACCTGTCGGCCGTGGTGATCGGGCAGACGCTCGAGACGCGGCCCGAGGACACCTACCGGGCGCTGATCGAGGCCACGGCGTACGGAACCCGGACGATCCTCGACGCGTTCGAGAAGTCCGGCGTACCGGTGGAGGAGTTCATCGTCGCCGGCGGCCTGCTGAAGAACCAGTTCCTGATGCAGATCTACGCCGACGTGCTGCGCCGCCCGCTGTCGGTGATTCGCTCCGCCCAGGGTCCCGCGCTCGGTTCGGCGATCCACGCGGCCGTTGCCGCGGGCGCCTATCCCGACGTCCCGAGCGCGGCGGCCGAGATGGGTGGCCGCACCGAGGCCGCGTTCGTCCCCGACCCTGACCGTGCCGAGGTCTACGACCGCCTGTACGCCGAATACCGCGAGCTGCACGACTATTTCGCCGGCGAGCGGCACGGCGGCAGCGGCGTACTCCATCGGCTCCGCGCACTGAAGAACGAGGCAGCCAAGTGAGCACCCCTATCAGCCGGCTCCGCGAAGAGGTCTGCGCGCTGCACAACGAACTGGTCCGCAACGGCCTGGTCGCCTGGACAGCCGGCAACGTCTCCGGCCGGGTCCCCGGCGAGGACCTGTTCGTCATCAAGCCCAGCGGCATCTCGTACGACGACCTGTCGCCCGAAACGATCGTCGTCTGCGACCTGGACGGCAAGGTGGTCGAGGGCGACCTGGATCCGTCCAGCGACACCGCCGCGCACGCCTACGTGTACCGCGCGATGCCCGAGGTCGGCGGCGTCGTGCACACGCACTCGACGTACGCGACCGCCTGGGCGGCCCGGGCCGAACCCATCCCGTGCGTCCTGACCGCGATGGCCGACGAGTTCGGCGGCGAGATCCCGGTCGGGCCGTTCGCGCTGATCGGCAACGACGACATCGGCCGGGGCATCGTGGCGACGCTGTCCGGGCACCGCTCCCCCGCGGTGCTGATGCAGAATCACGGCGTCTTCACGATCGGCAAGGACGCCAAGTCCGCCGTCAAGGCGGCGGTGATGTGCGAGGACGTCGCGCGCACCGTGCACCTGGCCCGCTCGGCCGGTGACCTGGTGCCGATCGCCCAGGACGACATCGACCGGCTCTACGACCGCTACCAGAACGTGTACGGCCAACGGTGACGGAGACACCTATGACATCGACAGAAGTTTGGTTCCTGACCGGCAGTCAGGGACTGTACGGCGCGGACACGCTGCGCCAGGTCGCCGATCAGTCGCGCGACCTGGCCGAGCAGCTGGAAGCGTCCGGAGACCTCGCGCCACGGATCGTCTGGAAGGAGGTGCTGACCGACGCGGACTCGATCCGCCGGATCTGTCTCGAGGCCAACGCGGACGACGCCTGTATCGGCGTGATCGCGTGGATGCACACGTTCTCCCCCGCCAAGATGTGGATCGCCGGCCTCGACGCGCTGCGCACGCCGCTGCTGCACCTGCACACGCAGGCCAACATCGGGTTGCCGTGGGCAACGATCGACATGGACTTCATGAACCTGAACCAGGCCGCCCACGGCGACCGTGAGTTCGGCTACCTGCAGACCCGGCTCGGCGTCGCCCGGACCACGGTCGCGGGCCATGTCGCGGACCCGAAGGTCCGGGCGCGGATCGCGGTCTGGGCGCGCGCGGCCGCCGGGTTCGCGGCGATGCGCACCATGCGGGTCGCCCGCTTCGGTGACAACATGCGCGACGTCGCGGTGACCGAGGGCGACAAGGTCGAGGCACAGCTGCACTTCGGCGTCTCGGTGAACACGTACGGCGTCAACGACCTGGTCGCGGTGGTCGACGAGATCTCCGACAGCGCCGTCGACGCGCTGCTCAAGGAGTACCAGTACGACGTCGTACCGGAGCTGCGTCCGGGTGGCGAGCGGCACGAGTCGCTGCGCTACGCCGCGCGGATCGAGGCCGGTCTGCGCGCTTTCCTCACCGACGGCGGGTTCACCGCCTTCACGACGAACTTCGAGGACCTCGGCGGGCTGCGTCAGCTGCCCGGCCTGGCGGTGCAGCGGCTGATGGCCGACGGCTACGGGTTCGGCGGCGAGGGCGACTGGAAGACCTCGGTCCTGCTCCGCACGCTGAAGGTTGCCGCGGGCGACCTTCCCGGCGGCACGTCGTTCATGGAGGACTACACCTACGACCTGACTCCGGGCGAGGAGCGCATTCTCGGCGCCCACATGCTCGAGGTCTGCCCGTCGATCGCCGCCGGCACTCCCGCCTGCGAGATCCACCCGCTCGGCATCGGCGGCCGCGAAGACCCGGTCCGGCTCGTCTTCGACGCGGCGCCCGGCCCGGCCGTGGTGGTCGGGATGGCCGACCTCGGCGACCGGTTCCGCCTGGTGGCCAACGAGATCGACGTCGTCGCCCCCGACCACCCGCTCCCCCAGCTCCCGGTCGCCCGGGCGGTCTGGAAGCCCCGCCCGAACCTCCGTACGTCGGCCGAAGCCTGGCTGACCGCCGGCGGTCCGCACCACACGGTGCTCAGTACGGCGATCGGCATCGAGGAGCTGGCCGACCTGGCCGAGATGACCCGCACCGAACTCGCGGTCATCGACGCCGACACCACGACGCGCCGCTTCACCCAGGAGCTGCGTTGGTCGCAGGCGTACTACCGCCTCGCCCAAGGGTTCTGACCCCCGGCATCAACTCTGCACCAACCTAGTGAGGAGACATCGCCCCATGGCCCTCAACCGACGAACCTTCCTACTCGCCACCGGAACCACGATCGCGGGTGCGGCAGTCGCCGTACCCGCGCAGGCCCGGGAACTCGCCTGGGAAACAGCACTCCCGGCCAACAGCTTCGCCAGCTACTCAGCGCTGGAGTCGAGCTGGAACTACTTGTATCCCTGGGGTTCCGACCACAACGGCACGGCCCGGATGTACGCGAGCAAGACCGACCACAACCACGTCTACCTCGAGTCCGGCGGTGTGCTGGTGCTCAAGGGGTCACGGATCACGTGGGACGAGGGCAAGAGCAGCAAGGATCCGTATCTGCCGATCCACTACCACGCGGGCGCGATCCACTCGAAGCTGCAGGTGGTGGTGAACGACCAGTGCCCGCAGTGGGAGGTGAAGGGCGAGTTCCAGGCGCCCTCCGCACGCGGCACCTGGCCGGCGTTCTGGCTGACCGGCACCAACAGTTGGCCGCCGGAGAGCGACATCCTCGAGTTCAAGGGTGACGCCCGCAACTGGTTCAACACGTACGACGGCGCCTGGGAGAACACGATCGTCGGGGTGTCGAACCCCGGCGGCTGGCACGGTTACCGGGCCTGGATCAACAAGGTCAGCGCGACCGACGTCGAGATCCACTACTACCTCGACGGCAACTGGGTCGGCCAGCACCGCGGGAGCAACTTCGTGGGCAAGCCGATGAACCTGATCATCAACCTGCAGATGGAGGGCGCGTCGGGGTCGCCCGGTCCCTCCGGCGACACCTACTACCGCGCCCGCAACGTGTACGTCGGTCGCGCCCGCGCCTAAGCGGTCGGCAGCCAGACCCGCATCGCGCCGGGTCCACGGTTGGCCCAGGCGTGGTACGGGATCGCGGTGACCGTGATCGGCGTACCGGCCTGGGCATCCGGCTGATAAGCCTTGTACAGCTCGGTTTCGAGCGGCCTGGCGATCCCGGTGAGGCGAAGCCTTACCGGCGTCAGATCGTCGGGCACTCGCTCTTCCGTGATCGGTGCAGCCGCGTCGAGCCGCAGTTGCTCGACCAGTACGCCGGCCGGCAGGTCGGCCTGCTCGACGCAGTACACGAGTGGTCCGCGTTCGACCGCCAGGCAACCGCGCACGGCGTCGACGCGCTCGTCGGCGCGGGTCAGCCGCGGAACCATCGGCAGGCTGAGCCGTACCGTCGCGCCGTCTTCGCAAGCCACCCGCACGTAGTCACCCGGCACCGGCTCGGCAAGCACCTTCCCGCCGGTCACCGCGACACTAGCTCCAACTGCCCAGCCAGGTACGCGAATCGCCAGCTCGCCGTGACCGCTGACGGTCACGACGACCTCGCCGTCGAACGGATAGCCGGTCTCAACGACAGCGGTCAAAGTCTCCGCGGTGAACGTGCCCGCGCTGAGCAGGTGCAGTTGGAGTCCCGAAGCATTCGTGGTCGCCGCGTATCCGTGCAGCGACGCGAGCAGGCGGGCCAGGTTCGGCGGACAGCAAGCGCAGTCGTACCACGGCAGTCGCTCGCTGGGCGCGTCCTCGCTCGAACCGTCATGACCGGTGCGGAGCTGGAGCGGGTTCGAGTAGAAGAAGGCGGTACCGTCGGTCGTCATCGAGGCGGCGATGGCGTTGAGGAGCGCGCGTTCCATCTCCTCGGCGTACCGGGCTTGGCCGGTCGCCAGCAGCATGCGCCAACACCATTGCAGGGCGGCGATCGAGGCGCAGGTCTCGGCGTACGCACGGTCCGGCGGCAGCTCGTAGGGATCGCCGTACGCCTCGTCGCGGTGCCGGGATCCGTGACCGCCGGTCAGGTACAGCTTGCTGCCGAAGGCGCTGTCCCAGAGTTGTTCCATCGCGGCCAGCAGCGACTCGTCGCCGTTCTCCAGGTAGAGGTCGGTAACACCCGCGGCCAGATACAGCTGCCGCACCGAGTGCCCGATGGCCTCGATCGCCTCGCGGACCGGCAGATGGTCCTGGAAGTACTGCGGACCGAAGCCGCCGGCCAGAGTTCGTTGCCCCCGGCGCTCAATCTGCGCCTCGGCCGAGCGCAGATAGGACTCCTCGCCGGTTTCCCGATAGAGCTCGACCAGCGCGGTCTCCACCTCGGGGTGCCCGTCGAGCAGCGGCTGATCGGTCTTGACGATCAGGTCGGCCACGCGGCGCGCGATCGCGAGGATGCGCTCGTCGCCGCCACCCCGATGCAGCGCCACGGCGGCCTGCATGAGGTGTCCGGCGCAGTACAGCTCGTGGCTGTGGATGAGGTCGCCGAAGCGTTCCTTGTCCGGGCTGCCCTGCACGTAGCTGTTGAGGTAGCCGTCGGACTCCTGCACACGCTCCAGGAGATCGGCGACCTCGGACAGCACGTCTGCCCACTGATCGGTGCCGCTGCGGCCGATCTCCCAGCCGATCGCCTCGAGCGTCTTGTAGAGATCGGAGTCCGCGAACCAGAACCCCCGGAACTTGCCCGGCGGCGGCTTCTCGGTGAGCCGGCTGAAGTTGTCGATCACTCCCGTACGCCGGATGTTCTCCAGGCAGTGCGGAATCGTCGCTGCCGCGTTCAGCTCCTGCCAGCGGCCCAGCAACGACGCCGGATCGAGCCGTACGGCGCTCAGCGGCAACGGAGCGACGTAC
Source organism: Kribbella sp. NPDC005582 (assembly GCF_040605415.1). NCBI lineage: Bacteria > Bacillati > Actinomycetota > Actinomycetes > Propionibacteriales > Kribbellaceae > Kribbella > Kribbella sp. NPDC005582. Next base: position 562,636 of record NZ_JBEXCU010000003.1, on the reverse strand, counting down.
GGCGCCCGTCGAGGTACGGCCGGTCCGGAGACGATCACCGAGCAGCTCCCGCCCGCCGCTTGTTGTAGATGTCGAAGGCGACGGCCAGCAACAGGACCAGGCCCTTCACGATCGACTGCGTGGACTGCTCGACACCCATCAGCTGCATGCCGTTGCTCATCACCGCCATGATCAGACCACCGACCACCGCGCCGACCACGGTACCGACACCACCCGCGACCGCCGCGCCGCCGATGAACGCCGCCGCGATCGCGTCGAGCTCGAACATGTTGCCGGCCGCGGGCTGCGCGCCGTTCGAGCGCGACGAGTAGATGACACCGGCGACACCGGCCAGGAAGCCCATGTTGACGAAGATCCAGAAGTTGACCTTGCGGACCTTGACGCCGGACAGCATCGCGGCGGACAGGTTCCCGCCGATCGCGTAGACCTGACGGCCGAAGACGCTGTTCTTGGTGATCAGTCCGTAGGCGAGCACCAGGACGGCCAGGATGATCAGAACGATCGGCAGTCCCCGGGCATGGGCGAGCTGCCAGGCGAAGTACAGGACGACCGCCGCGACCAGCAGCACGCGGGCGACGAACAGCGGGAACGACTCGACGGGCTGCTCGTACCTGATCCGGGCCAGCCGGGTGCGGAAGACGCTGACCGTGTAACCGGCGACTGCGATCGCGGCGATCAGCAGGGTGAACGCGTCGTAGCCGTTCCCGCCGATCAGGCCGTTGAGGAAGCCGCCCGCCACCTTCTGGTAGTCCGGCGGGAACGGCGACAGCGAGACGTTGTCGAGCACCTGCAGGGTCAGTCCGCGGAAGAGCAGCATGCCCGCCAGCGTCACGATGAACGCGGGCATGCCGACGTACGCGACCCAGAAGCCGTGCCAGGCGCCGACCGCGATCCCGACGGCCACGGCCACCAGCGCCCCGATCGCCCACGGTTGTCCGTGCTGAATCACCAGTACGGCGGAGACCGCGCCGGTCAGCGCGACGATCGAACCGACCGACAGGTCGATGTGACCGGCGATGATCAGGATCACCATGCCGATCGCGAGCACCAGGATGTAGGAGTACTGCAGCACGATGTTGGTGATGTTGCCCGGGCTGAGCAGCACGCCGTCGGTCAGGACGGCGAACAGCGCGACGATCACGACGAAGGCGATGTAGATGCCGCTCTGCCGCAGGTTGCGCATGATCAGCGTGCGCGGATCACTGGTACCGGCGTGCAACGCCGCGGCCGGGGCGCTCTCGGCCACCGCGGGCTCCGGTTCGGTCCTGGTCATCCTGCGAGCTCCTTCTCCATCGTCATGAGCGCCATCAGGTCTTCCTGGGTCGCCTGCGCGACCGGCAGTTCACCGGTGATCCGGCCGGCCGACAGCGTGTAGATCCGGTCGCACGTCCCGAGCAGCTCGGGCAGCTCCGAGGAGATGACGATCACTGCCTTTCCCTGGGCGACGAGCCGGTTGATGATCGTGTAGATCTCGAACTTGGCGCCGACGTCGATCCCGCGGGTCGGCTCGTCGAGGATCAGGACGTCGGGATCGGTGAACAGCCACTTCGACAGCACGACCTTCTGCTGGTTGCCGCCGGACAGGGTGCCGACGACATCGAGGACCGTGCGGGTCTTGATGTTCAGATCGCGGCGGCCGGCCTCGGCCACCTTGATCTCCTCGTTGCCGTCCACCCAGCCGCCCCGCGCGAGCTTGTCGAGCCCCGCGGCCGAGACGTTGGTGCGGACGTCGGCGATCAGGTTCAGGCCGTACCGCTTGCGATCCTCGGTGGCGTAGGCGATGCCGTTGTCGATCGCCTCCGCCACCGTGCGCGCCCGGACCTGCCGGCCGTGCATGAACAGCCGGCCGCTGATGTTGCGCCCGTACGACCGCCCGAAGACGCTCATCGCCAGCTCCGTGCGGCCGGCGCCCATCAGGCCGGCGATGCCGACCACCTCGCCGGCGCGCACGTTCAGGGCCGCACCGTCGACCACCTTGCGTTGCTGGACGGGGTGCCAGACCGTCCAGTCCTCGATCCGGAGCACCTCCGCCCCGGGCGCGGAGTCGCGCACGGGGTAGAAGCTCTCCAGGTCGCGGCCGACCATGCCGCGGATGATCCGTTCCTGGGTGACCTGGCCGGACGCCATGGACAGTGTCTCCACCGTGCGGCCGTCCCGGATCACCGTGGTCGAGTCCGCGATCGCGGTGATCTCGCTCAGCTTGTGCGAGATCATGATGCAGGTGATACCGCGGTCCCGCAGCCGCCGGAGCAGGTCCAGCAGATGCGCCGAGTCCACGTCGTTGAGCGCGGCGGTCGGCTCGTCGAGGATCAGCAGCCGGACGTCCTTGGACAGCGCCTTGGCGATCTCCACCAGCTGCTGCTTGCCGACGCCGAGCTGGATCACCGGCGTGACCGGAACCTCGTCCAGCCCGACCGAGGCCAGCAGTTCGCCGGCCTCGGCATTCGTCCGGTTCCAGTCGATCAGCCCGCCGCGACCACGCCGTTCGTTGCCCAGAAAGATGTTCTCGGCGATCGACAGGTACGGGACCAGCGCGAGTTCCTGATGGATGATGCCGATCCCGGCGGCCTCGCTGTCGCGGATGCTCGCGAAGTGCACCGGCTCGCCACCGAGCCGGATCTCACCGTCGTAGCTCCCGCTCGGATAGACGCCGGACAGCACCTTCATCAGGGTCGACTTGCCGGCCCCGTTCTCGCCGCAGATCGCGTGGATCTCGCCCTGCCGGACGGCCAGTGAGACGTCCTGCAGCGCGGTCACCCCGGGGAATCGCTTGGTGATTCCCCGCATCTCCAGCAGTACGTCGGTCACTTGGTCTTACCGGCGGCCACCTGCGCGGCCGTGTAGTACCCGGAGTCGACCAGCTCCTTGGTGATGTCCTCCTTGAAGACAGCGTGAATCGGCAGCAGGTACGCCGGAACCACCTTGACGCCGTTGTTGTACGTCGTGGTGTCGTTGGCTTCGGGCGTCTTCTTCTGCAGGAACGACTCAGCCGTGCTGACGGCCTGCTCGGCGAGCTTGCGGGTGTCCTTGAAGATCGTCGAGCTCTGGACGCCGTCCTTGATCAGCTTGACCGACGCGATCTCCGCGTCCTGGCCGGTGACCGCCGGCAGCGGCTTGGCCGCCGTACCGTAGCCGGCGTTCTGCAGGGCGGTGATGATGCCGCGCGAGATGCCGTCGTACGGCGAGAGCACGCCCGCGACCTTGGCGCCGTCGTTGTAGCTGGAGGTCAGCAGGTCCTCCATCCGCTTCTGCGCGGCCTCCTGCTGCCAGCGCAGGGTCGCCACCTGCTCCATCTTGGTCTGCTTGGACTTGACCACCAGCGCGCCGCTGTCGAGGTACGGCTTCAGGGTGTCCATCGCGCCCTGGAAGAAGAAGTGCGTGTTGTTGTCGTCCAGCGAACCGGCGAACAGCTCGATGTTGAACGGGCCGGTCTTGCTGCCCTTCGAGCCGTCGGCGTTCTCCAGGCCGAGCCCGCGCAGCAAGGACTTGCCCTGGGCGACCCCGACCTTGTAATTGTCGAAACTCACGTAGAAGTCGACGTTCTGGCTGCCGCGGATCAGCCGGTCGTAGGAGATCACCGGGATCTTCTTGTCGGCGGCTGCCTGCAGCTGACCGCTCAGCGCGGTGCCGTCGATCGCCGCGATCACCAGCACGTCGGCGCCCTGGGTGATCATCTGGTCGACCTGCTGCGACTGCGTCGGGATGTCGTCGTTCGCGTACTGCAGATCGACCTTGTAGCCCTTCGCCTCGAGCTTCTCCTTGACCGCCTTGCCGTCGGCGATCCAGCGCTCCGACGTCTGCGTCGGCATCGCCACTCCGATGGTCAGATCACCAGGCTTCTGACTCGCGGTGTCGGTACTGCCACCGGCGCCGGAGCCACCACAGGCGGCCAGGCCGAGCACCAGCAGGGCGCCACTCACGGTGGCCACAAACCTCTTCTTCACAGCTTCTACCTTCCAGAACCCCGCAGGAGTGTTAGCGCTCACATGTTGGCGCTCACATCCGTATTGGTCAAGACTTCGGGGCGGTCAACGCGCCAAGCGGACGAGTCGCGCGGACGGACGGTTCGGCAGACCGATCCGGAGCCGGTTATCGGTCAGCTCGAGCTCGGTCGGCAGATCGGACGGGAACAAGACCTCGGCCGTTCGCCAGCTCCCCGGCAGCGGCGCCTCGATGACAGCGCTGTCTTCGCCGCGATGCCACACCGCCAGCAGCGCGGTGTCACCGTCGACCAGAGCCAGTGCCAGCTTGTCGTCGTACCAGCCGGGGAGTCCGAGCGGCCAGTACGGCTCGGCGCGGGCGATCAGCGGGCGATAGTCCTTGTACGTCGCTACCGCGGCCGCGACTCGGGCGAGCTGATCGGCGTCCATTTCGTCGGGCCGTCCCGAGAGGTGGATCCGGCCGAGCAGCGCGTTGACCAGCGCGAACGACGCCTCTTCCGGCGTGTGCACGGACCGCGGATAGGCCCAGACAGCACCTTGTTCCGGAGTGACCGCACTCGGTGCGGCGGCGGCGATCGGCGCGTAGGCGAACAGATCGACCTGATCGCTGGTCGAGTGCAGCGTCATGCGGGCGAGCATCGCGTAGTCGGCTCGCATGCCGCCGGAGGCGCAGCTCTCGAGGACCAGCCCCGGATGACGATCGAGGACCTGGTCGAGCCACGACAGGTAGGCGCGGTTGTGGCCGAGCAGTCCGGCTCCGGGCGCCTCGCCGAGAGCGTCGGTGCCCGGCAGGTTGATGTTGTAGTCGAGCTTGAAGTAGCCGACGCCGTATTGCGTGATCAGGCCGTCGACGACCGCGTCCATGCGCTCCCGGACGGCGGCCGACCGGAAGTCGAGGTGATAGCGGCCGGTCTCGGCGATTCGTTGCCCGTCCCGCCAGAAGAAGGCGTCCGGCGGCAACTGTTCGGCGATCTCGCTCCGCACGCCGACCACCTCGGGCTCCAGCCACAGCCCCGGCACCAGGCCGGCGTCGTGGATCTCCTGGATCGTCTTGCCCAATCCGTCGGGGAAGCGGACCTGCGACGGTTCCCAGGCCCCGACCGTGTCCCACCAGCCCGAATCATCGGCGTACCAGCCCGCGTCGATGACGAAGTACTCCGCGCCGGTCTCGGCCGCCGCCTTGATCAGCGGACTGAGCTTGGCCGCGCTCGGGTCGCCCCACAGGCAGTTCATGTAGTCGTTGAAGATCACCGGCAGCGAACTGTGGTCCGCCTGCGGACGACGCATCGCCCGCCGGTACGCCGTGAGCGCGCGCAACCCGTCGTCGAGTCCACCACGAGTTGCCGCCACCGCGACCGGGACTGTGGTGAACGACTCCCCCGGCACTAGGCCTTGCCGCCACTGGTGTTCGACATCGGTCGGTCCGGAGACCTGCAGATACAGGTCTTCCTTGAGTCCGCCGAGCTCCCAATGCCAGGCGCCCTGATGCTCGATCTGCCAGGTCCAGGTCAGCTCGTCAGTGACGTTCTCGACTGCGCCCATCGGCAGCAGCTCGGAGCTCGACCAGCTACCGAGGCTGGTTGCGGCGAATCGATCCTTCGAGATCCCCGAGCCGATGATGCTGACCAGCCCCGCCTGCTCCGGGCTCAGCACCTGCCAGCGCAGCTCCGCGCACCACGAGTTGCGGGCCTGGTGGATCCGGGTGCCGGACCGTAGTCCCCCTCCGAAGCCGGCCAGCGCGAGCGACGAGACGTAGGTCAGGGTCAGGTCGCCGTCGCTCCGGTTGATCACCTCGGTCGTTGCCCGCAGCACCGGCGTACCGGTCCAGGCTTCGAGCCGGGTCACCACCTCGAGGTTGTCCGCGGCCTGCCGGACCACCAGCACTTCGTTGCCCGCGGCATTCGTCTGCTCGGCGACCTCGACCAGCCGAAGGCCGTCGGCGGCCGCATAGGTACGGTGCCGGGTTCCGGGCGGCTCGTGCCTCCGCCCGTGACCGGCCAGATTCAGCTCGACCAGGTTGACCGCCAGTTCCTCGTCCGGCGGCGGCACCGCGGCGGGACGCAACGAACGGACCCGCACCGGCGCGTCGGGGCCGGTCAGCAGGTCGAGTGCCACCGTCCCGGTGGTCCATCGCGCCTGGCCCGGGACTGATGCGTCGATCGGCATGAAAACTCCTTGGAGTGGTGGGTTGTTCACGCTAACAAGAATCGGGTCACGATTCAGCCGGATCTCAGCTGAGGTCTTGGCAAGGGTTTTTCTGATGGTTAGGTTAACCCCCACCTCAACCCCCTGAGCAGAAGGAGTACGGCGATGGCATCGACGTCGAACGGAGGTCTCTCGCGCCGGGGCTTCCTCGGGCTGGGCATCTCCGCGGGTGTGATCACGCTGACCGCTTGCGGTGCCGACAGCGACAAGCCGGCGAGCGGCGGCGGCGACAAGCCCGCCGAGCTGGTGATGACGGTCTGGGGCGGCGAGAACGACAAGACGACGTACCAGAAGCGGATCGATCTGCTGGTCGCGAAGTACCCGGAGCTGAAGGTCAAGCTGCAGCTGATCCCGAGCGACGGCTACGCGCAGAAGGTGCAGACGATGATCGCGGGCGGCAAGGGCCCGGACATCATGCAGGTGGCCGAGAACGTCAACGTCTACTCCAGCAAGAACCAGCTGTTGCCGCTCGACGACCTGGCGGCGAAGGCGAACCTCGACCTCACCCAGCGATTCGGCTCGATCGGCAAGATTTACAGCTACCAGGACAAGGTCTACGCGATCCCGGACCGCTCCGGCGCGATGATCGTGTACTACAACAAGTCACTGTTCGCGGCCAAGGGCATCAAGCCGCCGACCGCCGACTGGACCTGGGACGACGCTCTGTCGGCGTTCAAGGAGCTCACTGTGCCTGGTAAGCAGTGGGGCTACTCCGGTGCCGGCTGGTGGGCGCAGTGGTGGAGCTTCGTCTACCAGAACGGCGGCAAGATCATCGACGACGCCGGCAAGCCCGCCGTCGCCACCGACGAGGTGATCGAGGCGCTGCAGTGGGCCGGTGACCTGGTCACCAAGCACGGTGTCGTACCGACTCAGAAGCAGTACGCCGACCTCGGCGCCGACGTCGGCGGGGACGCGGCCTTCGCCAGTGGCAAGGTCGCCGTCAACACCACCGGTTTCTGGGCGATCAACGGCCTGTCGAAGGCCACGATCGACTGGGACATCGCGCCGATGTGGCGGGGCAAGCAGCAGGCGGTCACGGCGTTCGGCAGCGGGCTGTCGATCTCCCGGACGACCAAGAACCCCGACGCCGCGTTCAAGGCGATCGAGTTCCTCACCTCGCCGCCGGCCCAGCAGCAGATCATCGCCACCGGCGAGGACGTGCCGGCCGCCATGGAGGTACAGAAGAGCGACGCGTTCCTGAAGCCCGCCTGGATGACCAAGCCGGTGAACATGAAGGTCTTCGGTGAGTCCAGCGAGTTCATCTACCGGGCGCCGTTCATCCCGGCCTGGAACGAGATGCAGAAGGCGTTCGACGACGGGCTGGCCGACTTCTGGCTCGGCAAGACCGACGCCCGGAGCGCGCTGACCGCGGTCCAGGCGAAGCTCGAGTCGGTCGTCAAGCCGGCCTGATGTCGAGGCTGCGGCGCCGGGAGGCGCTCTGGTTCTACCTGTTCGCGTCCCCGTGGATCATCGGTTTCGTGGTGTTCCTGCTCGGGCCGATGGTCGCGTCGATCTACTTCTCGCTGACCGACTGGGACTCCTTCACCCCGCCGAAGTGGGTGGGCCTGGACAACTACCGGCGCCTGCTCACCGACGACCCGGTGTTCTGGAAGGCTTTGTGGAACACGTTCTACTACGCGGCCATCTCGGTACCGCTCGGTCTGGTCCTCGGCCTGTGGCTGGCGAACCTGCTGAACAAGGGGGTCCGGATGCGCAAGCTGTTCCGGACGCTGATCTACCTGCCGACGCTGGTTCCGCTGGTGGCGACCGCGATGATCTTCAAGATGGTGCTCGCACCGTCCGGACCGCTGAACGACCTGCTCGGCCTGGCCGGCATCCCCGGGCCGTCCTGGCTGCTGGAGGCGGCGTGGGTGAAACCGGCGCTGATCCTGCTGTCGGTCTGGGGCGCCGGTGGCGCGACCGTCTTGTTGCTCGCGGCAATGAAGGGTATTCCGCGCGAGCTCTACGAGGCGGCCGAGGTGGACGGCGCCAGTTCGATCCGGCAGTTCTGGAGCATCACCGTCCCGCAGTTGACGCCGATCATCTTCTTCAACCTGATCATGGGCCTGATCGGCGCGTTCCAGGTGTTCTCCCAGGTCTACATCCTGACCAAGGGCGGCCCGAACAACGCCAGCCAGACGATGGTCCCGCTGCTGTTCGACCAGGCGTTCTCCTTCTACCACCTGGGCTACGCGTCCGCGCTGTCCTGGCTGCTGTTCGCCGTGATCATGGTCTTCACGCTGATCGCGTTCCGCAGCGCCCGCCGCTGGGTCTTCTACGAAACGGAGGTGCGGTAGATGTCCGTGCGTGCGTTCCGCGCCACGCCGTTCAGTTACGCCACGCTGATCATCGTCGCCGCCGTACTCTCGGTGCCGCTGGTCTTCGTGGTCTCGATCGCGCTGTCCAGTGACCAGACCGTCAACGCGAACGGCTTCACGATCATCCCGCGCGAGTTCCACTGGGAGAACTTCACCCGGGTGTTCTCGACCGAGTTGCCGATGCAGCGGTTCCTGCTGAACTCGGTGATCATCTCGGTCGGCGCGGTGGCCGGCCAGGTGCTGTCCAGCGGGCTGGTGGGATATGCGTTCGCCCGGCTCCGGGCGCCGGGCAAGAACGCGCTGTTCCTGATCGTCATCGCGACGATGATGATCCCGGCGCAGATCACGATGATCCCGCAGTTCATCCTGTTCAAGGAGCTCGGCTGGGTGAACACGTTCCTGCCGCTGATCGTGCCGAACTTCTTCTCGAACGCCTTCAACGTCTTCCTGGTCCGGCAGTTCGTCTCCCGGCTGCCCAGTGAGATCGACGAGGCGGCGATGGTCGACGGGCTCGGCTTCTTCGGCATCTACCGCCGGATCATGCTGCCGATGCTGGCCCCGGTGCTGATCGCGATCGGCATCTTCACGCTGACCGCGACCTGGGGCGACTTCATGGGCCCGTTGATCTACCTCAACGACGAGTCCAAGATGCCGCTCGCGCTCGGCGTGCAGTACATCACCAGTACGTCGCAAGCGTTGCAGGCCCCGCCGTGGAACCTGGTGATGGTCGGCTCGATCCTGCTCACGCTGCCGATGATCGTCGTGTACTACCTGGGCCAGAAGTACCTGTACGAGATGGACATCAGCGGCGGGAGTGCGGGGGTCAAGTGAACAACACCATCCGATTGGATGCCCAGGGCATCGAGATCGACGGCCGGCCGCAGGTCGTGCTGTGTGCGTCGCTGTTCTACTTCCGCCTGCCGCGGGAACAGTGGCGCGCCCGGCTCGCGCAGGTCCGGGCGTCCGGCTACACCTGCGTGGACGTCTACCTGCCGTGGAACTTCCACGAGCTCGCGCCCGGTCGCTGGGACTTCCAGGGGCGTCGCGATGTCGCGGCATTCCTCGATCTGGCCCAGGAGGCCGGGCTGTCGGTCATCGCGCGGCCTGGTCCGTACATCTGTTCGGAATGGGACGGCGGCGCGCTGCCGGCCTGGCTGGGACTCGACCCTGAACTCCAGGTCCGGCAGAACGAGCCGCGCTTCCTGGCGCAGGTGGCGGCCTGGTTCGACCAGGTGCTGCCGATCCTGGCCGCCCGGCAGCATTCGGCCGGCGGCCCGGTGATCATGGTCCAGCTGGAGAACGAGCTCGACTTCTTCGACTGCACCGATCGGCCGGGGTATCTGACCGCCTTGCGGGATCTCGTGCTCGCGCACGGCATCACGGTGCCGTTGATCGCCTGCGCCGGACAGGGTGACCTGTTCGGCGCGACGGGGGACGTGGCGGGCGTCGTACCGGCGTGCAACTTCTATCCCGACGACGACTCCCCCTTTATTGAGGAGGAAGTCCGGCGGTATCACGATGTGCTCGCTGCCCGGGACCTCCCGCTGCTGGTGACCGAGACGAACCGGCGGCATCGGACACTGCGCCGGCTGCTCGTCTCCGGTGCGACGCTGATCGCGCCGTACCTGCAGTCGTCGGGCTGGAACTTCGGCTTCACCCCGTCGACCGGGAACTGGGGTGACCCGGGCAACTTCATGAGTCACTGGTACGACTTCGGTGGGTATGTCTCGCCGACCGGCCAGGAGCGACCCGAGTACGCCGAAGCGCAGGTGCTCGCGCGGGTGATCGACGTACTGGGTCCGCGGCCGGTCGTGGCGGCACCGGCCGTTGAGGTGGTGACGGACTTCCCGACCAGCTCGGCGATCGGTGCGTTGGCGCTCTCCGATGGTGGTCAGGTGATCGCCGTACCGAATCTCGGGACGGTTGACGGGTATGCGACTGTTGCCGGAGTGCGAGTGCAGGTCGCGGCGGGTTCGTGTCCGCTGATGCCGGTCGGGCGACCGTTGGCCGGCCACACGCTGACCCTCGCCTCGGCAGATCTGGTCAGTGCGACCGACGGCATGCTGGAGTTCTCGTCGGCTGTACCGGTGACCGTGGTGATCGACGACGAGACGGTTGTCGTGCCGGTCGGCGGGCGAACGGCGGTCGCCGACCTGGAACTGGTTGTCGTGGGACCCTCCGAGCCGGTGCACGAGGTTGGCGAAGGACATGAGATCACCTCGGTACGCCGTCGGTCGGGGCAGGCGCCGACCGTCCTGGCCGGTGCGTACGAACTGCCGCCGACGCTCGAATCGCTCGGCGTCTTTCGCGGCCGCGGCACGTACAACACGACGACAGATCTCACCGGCGTCGAGGAACTGCTGATCGCCGGAGCGGCGGACATCGTCGACCTGGTGATCGATGGCGAGGTCCTGCCGTCGATGGTGACGTACGGCGCGCAGCGACGCATCGACGTCCGAGAGCTGACCGGGCCGGTGCCGATCCGGGCCACCGTCGAGATCTGGGGCCATGCCAACTTCGACGACACGAGGTTGCCCGCACTGCGACTCGGCGCCCTGCGCGGTCTCGGCAGTGTCTGGAAGGTTCGCGCCGTCCGCGACATCTCGGCGTTGTGGACAGTTGCCGGGCATTGGGCCGGGCGACCAGCACCCGTTCGCGGGCTCGATGGCTGGAGCAGCACGCGCGGTGGCGAACGCGTCACCTACACCCGGGTGGTCGACTCCCCCACCACCTCGGCGCTGCTGCTCCGCGGTCTGCAGGAACCGGTCTTCGTCCGCGTCGACAAGGCGGACCCGGTCACCGTCGCGGCGGAGAACCCGTGGCTGCTGCTCCCGGCCGGTGCGAGTCAGGTCGCCGTGACGCTCCCCCACGACGCGAGCCGCTCGGGTCTCGGCGCGGAACTGCTGACGCTGGAGCCGGTCACCGAGTGGGCATGCTCCGTTCAGGACGATGAACTCCTGACCGCCTTCGCGGTCTCCGCAGGCCCCGGCCGGACGGTCGAGCTCCCGCTCAAGGTCAAGCCCGGCGACGAGACCTGGCTCGACGTCGATCTCCCCGCCTCGGAGACCGGCCACGTACTGCGCTTCGACGGCACTCAACTGCGGGTCACGGGCTGGTCCGACGGCGAGTGCATCGGCCGGGTCTGGCTCGGCGATCGGCCGGCGTTCTCCGGCGGCGACCCCAACGCGCTGTGGATACCACCGGGCTGGTCGGGTCTGACCTTGCTGCTGCGCGGTGTTGCCGGTGCGGCCGATCCAGAACTGCGTAGGCTACGGCTGGAGCCACCGACGGACTGAGGGGAGAACTGATGCCACGGCAGACCTCTCATGACCTGCGCAACGAGAACCGGTTCGAGGTGCTCCATGCCTTGTTCACGCTTGGACCGTCGACACGGCAGGAGCTCACTCGGCACACCGGGCTGAGCCCGGCCACGGTGGCGACGCTCGTCAACGAGTTCCTGGCGGCCGGCGTACTGCGGATCGCGACGGTGGAACGCCGTACGGTCGGACGCCCGTACGAGCGACTCAGCATCGACCCCGATCGAGGGCGGATCGTCGGGGTCGACGTCGCCGAGACCTATGTCGACGCGACGGTGTTCGACCTGGGGCTCGGTCCGCTCGGGCACAGCGCGGTCACACTCGACGAGCACAAGAACGATCCGGCGTACGTCGTGGACGGCATCGTGACCGCGACCGAGAACGCGCTGGCGACCGTCGACGCCGGCCTCACCGGGCTGATCGGTGTCGGCGTCAGCATGCCCGGCCAGGTCCGCCCGGACGCCGGGGTGTCGGTGTTCGCGCCGAACTGGCAGTGGCACGACGTCCGGATCGAGGAACTGCTGGAGAACCGCCTCGGCATCTCCGTGTACGTCGACAATCCGCTCAAAGCGATCACGCTGGCCGAGATGTGGTTCGGCGTCGGCCGGGTCACCGACACGATGGCCGTGGTCAACCTCGGGACCGGCGTCGGCGCCGGCCTCGCCATCGAAGGCACGCTGATTCGTGGCGCGACCAACAACGCCGGCGAGTGGGGCCACACGCTGCTACAGCTCGACGGCCGGCCCTGCCGGTGCGGACGCCGCGGCTGCGTCGAGGCCTATCTCGGTGTGCACGGCCTGGAGATGACGCTGGCCGAGATCGACCCCGAGCACCCGGCCCTCCAGCAACTGCAACAACCCGGCTTCATCGACGCCGTCGCCCAAGGCCTGGCCGCCGACGACGCCGTACTGGTCGAGCTGGCCCGCCGTACCGGGCACTACCTGGCGGCAGCGCTCGCCGATCTGGTCAATCTGCTCAACATTCCGCACCTCACCCTGACCGGCTGGACATCGTCGGCGATCGGGCAGTGGCTGATCCCGGTGGTGCGCGACGAACTACCGAGCCACGTGTTGCCCGGGTCGATGGCCGGACTCGTCGTGGAGTCCTCCGCCGTCCCGGGCAACCCGGTCGCGCTCGGCATGGCTGCGTTCACCTTGGAGCAGTACCTCGGCCGGCTCGGCGTACCGAGTCCCGCTAGCGCGCCGACGCTGCGGCGTCGGCTGCGCTGACCATCAGCCAGCTGATCTGGATGTCGGGTGAGCGGGTCGGCGCCACCGTGACGGTGATGGTGCCGTCGGCGCCGACCACGATGCCGCCGTACGCCGCGGCTTCGTTGGTGCCGGTGAAGAGTCGCTGCTGGTCGACGATCGTGCCGTTGATCGACACCTGGGCGGCGCGGTTGGCCCACGGCCACGGGTCGAAGTAGCCGGCGTGGACGGTGTAGGTGCCGGGCTCGAGACCGCTGAAGGTGTAGACGAGCGACTCGTGGTTCTTCGCGTAGCGCAAGGTGCTGTAGAGGTCGCCGTTCGCGGGGCCGGCGGGTGCGCTGGCACCGGTGAAGCCCCAGGTTTTGCCGGTCGCCGGGTCGGCTCCCAGCGGCTGATCAGGGGTCGAGTTCAGCAGTGACGCGGTCTTGGTCAGCACCTGCCAGTCCGCGGTGGCGATGCCGCCGGCGTTGACGGCGTACCGGAGGTTGCGCGGGGCGACCACGATGGTGCGGGTGAAGGTTCGGCCGTCCGCCAGCGTGCCGCGCAGACTCGCGGTACCGGGCTTCGCGACCGATGACGCGTCCCACGTGACGGCCAACGTCTGCGTCCGCGATCCGGTGCGCACCTGCACCGTGGCCGGCAGCGAGCTCGTGTCACCGAGCAGGACGTGATCCGGCAGCGGCGTCTCGACCGTCCATCGCCGGTACGGCGCCAGGTCGTCGAGCGTCCACTCCTGATCCGGACCGACCGACAGGCTGCCACCCTCGCCGAACGACATCGGCATCCAGACGTACGGCGCGTTGGCGAGATCGCTCGGCGTCCAGCGGTCGCCCATGAAGAGGAACTTGTTGCGCTTGGCATCCACCGTGATCACGTTGGTGCTCTGCGAGCTGTAGGTGTTGGCTGCGCCGGCGCCGGTGATCGGGTTGCCCTGGTCGGCGTACTGACCGAGCACCGTGCTGGAGGTCGCGTACCGCGCCGGATTCGCGTCCCAGCCGGTCGCACCTGAGGTGAGCAGGTAGTAGCGACCCTCCGACTTGAACATCGCCGGCGCCTCACGCTGGTTGCAGGCGAGCGTGCGGACGAAATCCTTCCCCTGTACGGCGTTCTCCGGCTTCGCGGACAGGTAGGTGTAGTCGCGGTCGAGCTTCGAGATGTACATCGTCCGGTTCTCCTCGGACGAGTAGATGATGTACGCCTTGCCGTCGTCGTCCACGAACAGATTCATGTCCCGTGCCATCCCGCCGGCCGGGTCGAACGCGGACCCGGTGCCGCACCAGGGCACCGAGTCGGTCGGCACCCGGTTCAGCCGGTACGAGTCGATCCAGCGGAACGGACCGGTCGGCGAGTCCGCGATCGCGACGCCGGCCTCGGCTCGCGCGTAGGTCGACGTACTGGTGGGTGAGGACGGTCCGTCGGAGTGCACCCACATGATCCACTTGCGGGTGGCCTTGTTGTAGATGACCTTCGGCCGCTCGAGGATCGACGGCTTGGCCCAGCCGTCCGTCCGCACGCTGTTGGTCGACAGATCGCGCCAGACGACGTCCTTCTGCGCGGGGCTGTACTTCTTGTACAGCTTGCTGAAGTACTTGTCGTTCTCGAACTGGTCCGGCGAGCTCATCGCCCGCAGCGCGAGTCCCTGGTCCGTCCAGTTGTACAGGTCGTACGACGAGTAGACGTGCACGCCGGGGCTGTCGTAATAGCCCTTGCTGCGGTCCTCGCCGTACCAGTACCAGATGCGGCGGCCGCGGTGGTCGGTCGCGGGCACGACCTGACCGCCGTGCGCCTGGATCACCTGGCCGTTGGTGTCACGCCATTCGGCGCCGGGCCGGAACGAGTCGTAGGCCGGAGCGGCCATCGCCGTTGGGCTGAGCACGGTGCTCAGCACCGCAAGCGCGAGTAGGGGGCGGAAAAGCTTCATCCGATTCTCCTCGTGATTCGAGTGAGCTGGGCCTGAGTATTCGTGTGCACGACCCACAGCGCACAGCCGGGTAGCGTGGCGAGCCCCACCAACGGCGCCTGACTGACAATCACCACTACAGCCACCAGCACCGCCAAGGACAGCAAGCTCAGCCCCCACCCCCGCACCCCGCTGTAGATCGCGAGTCGCACGGTCGCTCCGGCAAGGGCATTGAGCGCGCTGGCGGCGACGAGCAGCAGCAGGACCACCAGCGGCGGCACCGCGGCCGGGAACGACGCGGCCACCACCTGGAGGTCCGCCGCCAGGATGCCGATCAGGGCAGCCGCGACGACTCCGATCAGCAGCGAGCGGCCGCCACGCGCCTTGGCCAGGCGGAACAGCAGCCTCAGCGGCGGACGGGGGTCATCGTCGGCGTAGTACGCGAAGGCGGCGGCCATGGCTGGTGCGAGTGGTAAAGCCAGCAGGCCGAAGAAGACCGGGTAGTGCCACGGCTCGGCCACCAGACTGAGCGCCAGCATGAGTGGAGCGCCGGCCAGCGCCAGCAGCAGGTTGACCGCGAGGACGCGGTGGGCGAACGACCAGAGCGTGTCCCAGAGATCCGCCCGGACATTCACCCGGGCCAACGGCGAGGCCATCACTTCAGCCCGCTCGTCGCGATACCCCGGACGAAGTACTTCTGGCCGAGCAGGAAGATCACCAGGATCGGCAGCACCGACAGCACCGAGCCAGTCATGATCATTGCGTACTCGGCGTCGTACAGGCCGACGAACGAGCGCAGGCCGAGCTGGATCGTCCAGAGCTTGTTGTCGGTCAGGTAGATGAACGGGCCCATGTAGTCGTTCCAGGTGTTGACGAAGGTGAGCAGCGCCAGACTAGCCAGCGCGGGCTTCGACAGCGGCAGGATGATGCGGGCCCAGATGCCGTACTCGCTGAGGCCGTCGAGCCGGGCCGCCTCGCTCAGCTCGTCGGGAATCGTCAGGTAGTACTGGCGCATCAGGAAGACACCGAACGCGCTGAACGCCTGCAGCAGGATCAGCGACAGGTGCGTGTTCACCAGACCGGCCTTCTCCATGATCACGTACTGCGGAACCATGTACGCCTGCCACGGCACGGCGATCGTCGCGATGTAGGCCAGGAACAGGACGTCGCGGCCTGGGAACCGCACCTTGGCGAACCCGTACGCCGCGAAGCTCCCGGTCAGCACCTGCAACGCGGTGATCGTCACGCTGAGGAAGACCGAGTTGCGCAGGTAGGTGAACAGCGGGATCCGGTCCCAGATCGTCGCGAAGTTGCTCCAGTGGAACTCGACCGGGATCCAGCGCACCGGGACGGTGAAGACCTCCGCGTCGAGCTTCAGCGACGACGACACCATCCAGGCGAACGGCACCAGGACCGCCACCGAGAGCACACCCAGCAGCACGTAGGCGAGCGCCCGCCTCATGACTCGCTCCTCTTCTGCAAGCGGAACTGGACGACCGTGATCGTCAGCACGATGACGAACAGCACCATCGACACCGCCGACGAGTAGCCGAACCGGCCCTGCACGATGCCTTCGCGGTAGATCACCTGGGACAGCACCAGCGTGGCCCGGCCGGGACCGCCCTCGGTCATCACCTGGATCAGGTCGAAGACCTTGAAACTCGAGATGGTCAGCATGATCAGCACGAAGAACGTTGTCGGCCGCAACGACGGCAACGTGATGAACCGGAACCGCTGCCAGCCGGTCGCGCCGTCGACCCGGGCGGCTTCGTACAGTTCGGCCGGGATCGTCTGCAGGCCGGCCAGGTAGAGGATCATGTAGTAGCCGAGGTCCCGCCACACACTCGCCACGATCACCGCGGGCATCGCCCAGGTGGTCGAGGTCGTCCAGCCCGGCGGGTTGTCGATCCCGATCGCCCGCAGGAACTGGTTGACCGGGCCCATCTCCGGACTGAGCAGCATGTTCCACACCACCGCCACCGCGACCAGCGAGGTGATGTACGGGAAGAACAACGCGGTCCGGAAGAACTGCACGCCCTTCAGCTTCTGGTTCAGCAGTACGGCGAAGCCGAGCGCGGCCGCCAGGGTCAGCGGCACGTGCCCGACGGCGTAGTACGCGGTGTTCCGCAGTGCCGTCCAGAAGTTGTCGTTGTGGATCATCCGCTCGAAGTTGTCCAGCCCGACCCAGCGCGGGGTGCTGTAGGAGTCCCAGTCGAGGAAGGACAACGCGAGCGAGGCGATCACCGGGACCAGCGTCAGCGCGGCGAAGCCGAGGAAGTTCGGCAGGATGAAGGTCCAGCCGATCCAGGTCCGGCTCCGGCCCGAGGCCCGGCGCGGCCGGACCTGGGGACGGACCTGCTCCGGGGCAGGCAGGGTGGCGGTCACGACTCAGCCGACCTCGTTCTTGACCCGCTTGGACATCTCGGCCAGACCGGCGTCCAGGGACTTCTCACCGGTCATGATCAGCTCGTGCTCCTCGGTCAGGATCTGGTCGACGTCGGAGGACTTGTCGCTCACCGGCATCTCCAGCACGACGTTGTCGGGCTTGAACGCCTTCTTGGCCACGGCGTCGTTCGGTACGCCGTCCAGCGCGAAGTAGGTGTCGAGGATCTGCTGGCTCTGCAGCGACGGCGTCACGCCGGCCTTGGCCACCGCGGTGGCGCCGGCTTCACTCGATGCCCACTCGACGAACTTCTTGGCTGCCTCGGAGTGCTTGGACTTCTTGTTCACCGCGAACGCCGTCGGCGAACCGAAGGTGGTCAGCTTGCCGTCGGCGGCCCGCTGCGGCAGCGGCGCCATCCCCCAGTCGACCTTGGTCTTGCCGGACTTCGTGTCGGCCAGCAGTCGCGAGGCGTACCAGGTCCCCATCGGCATCAGGACGGCCTTGCCGGTCGCGAACATCGTGTCGTAGGTGACCTTCTGGCTGGAGGCCGTTGCCCACGGCAAGAGCGCGCCGCTCTGCTGCAGGCCCAGCGTCATCGCGTACTGGTCCTTCATGAAGTTGTAGTCGCCGCCCAGCAGGTTGCCGCCGGTCTGCGCCGCGGAGGTCGCCTGGACGATCGAGCGCCAGGTGTGCTGGTAGGCGCCGTACACCTTGGAGCTGCCGTCGCCCTTGGTCAGACTCTTGGCCAGCGTGGCGTAGTCGGTCCAGCTCAGGTTCTGCAGCTTGGACTCGGGCACACCGGCCTGCTTCAGCAGGGTCTTGTTGTAGTAGAGCACCCAGAAGTCCTGCCGGTAGGGCAACGCGAAGTACTTGCCGTCGAGGTCGTACGCCGACAGTCCGGAGTACTTGGCCGGGTCGAGCTTCTTGGCCTCGTCGGTGAGCGGCAGCAGCTGACCGCGGGTGCCGAACCGCGAGTAGTCGATGACGTTCTTCATCGTCAGGACGTCGGTGGTGTCACCACCGGCGAGCATCGTGGTGACCTTCTCGGCGTAGTCGTCGGCGAGGATGTCGACCGGCTCGACCTTGATCTCGGGATTGGCCGCCTGGAACCCGTCGATGATCGCCTTGAACTCCGGCGTCGTGGCGTAGTTCCAGAGCGCGACCTTGATGGTCTGCGGCCCGTCGGCGGCCGGCTCCGGTGAGCCGCCGCCGCAGGCGGTGAGCAGCGCCAGCGCTGCCGCGCCGGCCAGGGTGGTGACGAGGTGTCGCCTCACAACGATCTCCTTGACTTCGGTACTACGGAAACTGGGGTTTCAAGCGGCCAGCGGACTCAAGCCGTCAGCGGAAAGAGGTCGGCCGTGATCCGGCCGCGCACGGGTTCGCCGGCCACCCAGCGGGTGAGTTCGGCGAGCATGTGATCGGTGAGGCGATGGATCTCCGTACCGAGCGAACCGGCGATGTGCGGGGTGACCATCACGTTCGGGACCTCCCGCAGCGGGGAGCCGGCGGGCAGTGGCTCGGGGTCGGTGACGTCGAGGATCGCGAACAGCCGGCCGGTGCGGCACTCGGCCGCGAGCGCGGCGGAGTCGACCAGACTCCCCCGCGCCGTGTTGATCACCGTCGCGTGATCCGGCAACTGCGCGAGTTCGGCGGCGCCGATCATCTGGCGAGTGCTGGGCAGCTCAGGAGCGTGCAGCGACAGGACGTCGACCCGGGACAGCAGTTCGTCCAGCTCCACCAGTTCGGCACCGGCCGCGGTCACGGCGGCTGGGTCGGCGTGCGGATCGGCGACCAGGACGGTGGCGCCCTCGAGTGTCTGGAGCAGGTCCACGACCCGGCGGCCGATCCGCGAGAAGCCGACGACCCCGATCGTGCGCTGGTAGTTCGACAGGTCACCGAAGCCTTGCGGCCGCGACCAGCCCTGGTACGCCGTACTGGCATCCGCGGCGAGGAACGGCGCCTTCTTGCCGGCGAAGATGATGGCGGCCAGCGTGTACTCGGCAACCGGTACGGCGTTCGCGTCCGCCGCGCTGGTGACCACGAGATCGCGGCTCCACAGGCTGTTGTCCGCGACCGACCGGATGCTTCCGGCGGCGTGGAAGACCGCCTGCAGCTTCGGCGCGGCCGCCAACCGCTCCGCCGTCAGCCGGGGTGCTCCCCACGAGGTGATCAGAAGTTCGGCCGTCGCCAACCGGGTCCGCGCGTCGGCCGAGTCGAGCTCGTCGGTCCAGATCGGGTCGGGCAGCGCGACCAGGTCCGCCAGCCGGTCGAGCCGGGCCTGGTCGAAATGCGCCGCGAACACCTCGCGATCCATGACGACCAGCGCCTCACGGCGGTAAGCGGTTACCGTTGCTGTCATGTGAACATGAGATGACTAGAGTGTTCAGCTCCGCTACGGCACGTGCAGAGTTGATCGGAAACATTCAGACTCGAACATCGAGGTGAGGCGGGTGTCCGACGACCGGCTGTTCGGCGTTCAACGCCACGAACGGGTGCTCGACGAGCTGCGTCGGCATGGCTCGGTTCGGGTCAAGGAGCTGGCGGAACTGCTCGCCGTCAGCGAGCTGACGATTCGTCGCGACATCTCCGCGCTCGCCGCGCAGAACCTGCTGACGAAGGTCCACGGCGGCGCGACGCTGCCGACCGAGCTCGCGCCCGCGCCACGTCGCCGTACTGCTGCTTCGCCTCGGTTCACCATCGGCATGGTGGTGCCGTCACTGGACTACTACTGGCCGCCGATCGTCGGCGGTGCGCGCTCGGCCGCTGCCGCGCTGGGCGTCGCGATCCAGTTGCGCGGATCGAGCTACGACTGGGCAGAGGATCGGCGACAGATCCTTCGGCTGATCGAGGCGCAGCAGGTTCAAGGGTTGCTGCTCGCGCCGAACCTCGAAGGCGCCGACGTCGGCGAGATGATCGACTGGATCGCGAAACTGCCGGTCCCGGTGATCCTGGTCGAGCGGCAACCGCCGCGCTGGACGCCGACCCAGCACCAGGTCGAGTGGGTCCGCAGCGATCACGCGCTCGGCGTTGAACTCGCCGTACGGCATCTGTATGCGCAAGGCCACCGCAACCTCGCGCTCCTGCTGTCGAAGGGCAGCCCCACGTCAGCCCACCTCGCCGCCGGCTGGGCCAGCGTCTGCCACGACCTCGGCATCGCCGCCGACCTCGTCATCCGCGAGTCGGTCAACATGGACCAGCCCCGGCACCGCGACATCCTCGCCCACGTCTTCGACCGCTGCCGCACCGCCGGCACCACCGCCCTCGTCGTCCACTCCGACCCCGACGCGATGGCCGTCGCCCAGTACTGCGCCGAACAAGGCCTCGCCATCCCCGACGACCTCGCCCTGGTCAGCTACGACGACGAGATCGCCCACCTCGTCGAGCCGGCGCTCACCGCCGTACGTCCCCCGAAACCGATCGTCGGCCGCACCGCCGTCGAGCAAATGGTCGCCCGCCTCACCGAAGGCCGCCGCCGCCCCTCCCAACGAGTCCTCATCGTCCCCGAACTCATCATCCGAGACTCAACCCTCCCCCGCTGACCGATCAGGGTGCGGGGAGGGTGAGGGTGGAGTGCGTGGTGTCGGGCCAGGTGATGTGCAGGGTGGTGTTGTCGAGGGTCAGGTGGGGTGGGGGTTCGGGGGTGGTGGCGAGGGAGATGACGGCGGCGTAGAGCTGGGCCGGTACGGCGGGGGCTTGGGTGATGGGGATGGCGGTGTGGTTGCCGAGGGCCTCGGAATTGTCGGTACGGCGGATGTCGACCGCGGTGAAACCCAGGTGGGGCTGGATGGACGACGTGAGACCGGGGTGAGGATCGCTGGGTGAGGTGGGGCCGGGGTGGGGTTGGTTGGGTGAGGTGGGGCCGGGGATTTGGACTGCGGCGCGTTCGTTCACGACCGCGGTGGGCGGAGTGGTGGCGGTGAGGGGCCAGCCGGACATTTCTAGGAGCCAGCCGGGTTCGACCGGGCCGTCGATGCGGGCGAGGCGGACTTCGTGGCTGCCGCGGACGGCGGACGCCATCGCGATCGGCGGTCCCGCGACGACTGCTCCCCCGCGGCCTGAGCCGTGTTCGGGTCCGTGGTCATCGCTGGTACGGACCCAGTGCACACTAGCGATCGAGCTGCCGGAGCCAACCGTGGTGAAGCCGTTGCGATGCGAGAGGCCCAGCGAAGGATGGACGAGGCTGACGCTGTTCTCGAGCGGCTGCGCCCAATACGGCGAACTCAGCGGCGGCATCGTATGTGTCGAGTAGCCCAGCCGCGCGTAGAGCGGCGAATCGGCTCGCGAGTCACCCGGAACCGAATGGTCCGTCCCGTGGTTGACGACCCGCACGATCCCGTCCGACCGCGTCCCGCTGACCTGCCAACCCGGCACCGAAAGCTCAACCGTGAAGTCGGATTCCTCGACAGGCAAGGGTTCCTCGGCCGCGACCCACACGGGATGATCCGCCGGAAGCATCAGGCCGAGCATGCCCTTCACCGCCCAGTACGGCGATCCTGGACCGGAGTACGACTGTGCGATCCCCGGCCATTCGTCGTACCAGCCGAGCGTGAGCAGACCGCGCTGATCGGGCACACCGCGGTCGAGGAAGTGCTTGAGGATCCCCGAACTCGCCCGGCGCAGGACGCCCGGGGATTGCGAGGTGGCACCGGTGATCGCGCCCATCCACAGCGGCGCCGCGGCCGCGAACCGGTAGGTCAGGCTCCGCCCTTGGACCAGCGGCGAACCGTTCCCGCCGATCAGATGCACCGTCGAGTCGAGGAACGCCGACAGCCGATCCCGCCAGGCCGCCTGCACAGCAGCGCCACTCAGCGAAGGATCCATTGATGCCCAGAGCAACGGATAGACGTGCAGCGCCCAGCCGTTGTAGTGGTCGAACGCGCGCTCCGGCCCGTCGGCGTACCAGCCGTCCGCGCGATACAGCGACTCGTGGACCGCGAGACCGCTCTCGATATCCGCAGGAGACCACGGCCCGCCGACCGACTTGAGGAACGTCTCGACGACGATCTGGAACCAGACCCAGTTGATCGGCGGGTACTGCTCGCCGACGACGGTCGCCAGCCAGGCAACGATGTTCGAGCGGTCCCGGTCGTCGAGCCGGTCCCACAACCACGGCCGGCTCAGATGCAGTCCGAGCGCGATCGAACACGCCTCGACCTTGGCCTGCCCCAGCTGGTCCGGCCGCGGCCAGGCGTGCGGCGACGCGGGATCGGTCCCGGCCCGCAGACCCGCCGCGTACCACTCGGCGAGATCGTGCGGGTCCTTGCCGTCCTCCCCCTTCAACCGGATCGCCGCGAGCAGGAACGACCGCGCGAAGGCTTCCAAGGAGTCGCTGTCGGGTCCGTACGCGCTCTGCTGCCCGGGCAGGTCGATCCGGGCGTGGTCGGGCGAGGCCCAGCCTCGCACCGAGAGCAGCAACTGGTCGGCGACCGCGGCCCAGGAGTCGCGAGTCAGGCCGGTGAAGGGAGCGTCGGTCATCAAGATGTTCCTCGGGTCAGCGTCAGTTCGAAGCGATTGTTGCAGGGAGCAATGATCAGGCGATGGACGACAGGACCCCAAACCTGTTCGAGCAGCTCATCGTCGACAGCCCGCGTCTCCAGCTTCCCGGCCCCGAGGGAGTCGTCCCAGCGCAATTCCGCCAGCCGGCCGCCCAGTGACGAGACCACCAACCGACCCGGCTCATGCTCGACAGGTCGACCGGCGATCACGAAGTGCTCGACCACCGACGACCCCGCCGCCCACGTATCGACCACGCGGACGCCTTCGTCCAAGCTCACCGACCGGCGAAGATTTCCCGAGGGATAAGCGTCCGACAGATCGACGTCTGCACCGTCCCCGCGGATGGTGAAAGAGGTGGCTCGACACTCCCGACCGGCGGCCTGCTCCTGTCCGTCCACCACCGGCAGGTTGTGCCACTCGCTGCGGACGACCCACTGCTCGTACCTGCGTTCGGAGAACGAGATCGCGGTGTACGTCGGCTGGCCAAGGTCCACGAGGACCGGCGTCCCATCCAGCGCGGCGATGAAGGATCCGATGTCGTTGTGGTTGTGGTTCTCGTCGTTGTGCCCGCCCTTGACGGCGAGCGTCCAACCGGAATCCTCCCGAGCGACCAGCAGCTGCACGTCAGGCAGCCAACTCGACCGCGGCAACGGCTCCGGTACGACGGCAGCCTGCTGCCACTCGTCGTCGACCAGCGCGAACAACCTGCGCCCCAACCCGATCACGGCATCCGACTGATCACGATGGGCAGCCGCCTGAGCGATCACCTCGGCGTCACCCAATCGACGACCCCAACGGTGCAAGACATCCCAGGGCTGATTGGGCGTCGGCCGCGCCGGCCCGTCACCCACGTTCACGAACCAGCCATCGCCCAGAGCCATCCGCTGCGGATACCGGGCAACCTCCTCCAACGGCGCACAGCGCCATGGAGCGAACGCACCCAGCGTGATCCGATCGAGCAACTCCAGCGCACTCGCCAGCCGTGCCGGACCGTTCCACCAGTACGCGTAGCCCTCATCACAGCCGCCGTCGGCCGGCAGCGCCCGGGTGTAGCGGTCGAGTCCATCGACAACCAGGTCCACCGCGCGGGATCGGCGTACCGGGTCGGTCTCCAGGAACAGCGCCGCGACCAGCACGTGCCCGTGAATCCACGGGTTCCAGTTGTGCAGGTGTCCGTCCAGACCGAGCCAATGCCAGCGACGGTCAGTCAGAAACGGCTCCAGCACGCGCTGCGAAGCCTCCGCCCGGAGCCGACGGCGCAGGCCCGGCACGCGCTTGTCCAACGCCGGCCCGAGCACGAGGTCCGCCCACGCCAGGATCTCTACCGTCTCAGCAGCACCCAGATCGAGATAAGGCTCCCGCAGATCCGGAACGACCTCACCGCGCGCACTCGCGAACGATTCATGAGCA
This sequence comes from Kribbella sp. NPDC005582, assembly GCF_040605415.1. Lineage (NCBI taxonomy): Bacteria > Bacillati > Actinomycetota > Actinomycetes > Propionibacteriales > Kribbellaceae > Kribbella > Kribbella sp. NPDC005582. Next base: position 538,458 of record NZ_JBEXCU010000003.1, on the reverse strand, counting down.
GCCCAGCACCAGGTCGTCTGCTCGCAGAGCAGCAACAGACCGTCGGCGGCTTCGTCGACGTACTCCTCTGAGCCGGTCAGCGCGGCCGCGAGCACCGCCGTACTGGTGCGCTGCCGCAACTCCCCCGCAGGATTCTCGTACGCCGTCCGTACGCCGTCCCGCCAGTACCGCGCGTAGTCCGACAACAGCAGCCGCGGCCAAGGCTGAGCGCGGTCCGCGGCAGCACGTTCCAGAACTGCCGCCGCGGACCGCGACTCCCACACCTCACGCTGGCCAAGATCCGGTACGCCGGTGCGAGCTCGCGCCGAGTCGAGCGCCGTACTGCGGATCGTCGGACTCAGGGCGTGCCAGCGCCGGGCAATCGACATCCGCCCACCTTTGCCGTTACGTCGTGCGCGGGCCAGAGTCCGAACACGATCGATCACGGCCGTTCAGACTCGAAGCTCCGATCAGGGCGTCCACGGCGCGCTGACCAGCCAGCTGGTGTCATCGGCGTAGACGTTGCTGCTGTCGAAGGCGTTGGACCCACCGTTGGAGGCGATGTAGAGCAGGTTGTTGTAGTGCCGGACGAATCGGTCGGAGAAGTTGAGCGATCTGAGCGAGACGCCCTGCCCGTTGTGGCCGCCCTCCGCGCAGAAGGTCGCGTCCTGGCCGAACTGCGCGCTTCCGTCGTTGGCCTGCAGGCTGAGCTGGTAGTTGTAGTGCCGCAGGTACTGGCCGGCGGTGTTCTTGGACTCGAACGACACACAGGAGCTGTTGGCCAGGCCGGCCCGGACGATCCAGGACGCGTTGCCCTTCTCGGTGCTCGAGCTGCCGTTGCCGATGACCGCGTTGTCCACGGTCGCGCCGTTGTGGTGGATGTAACGGTCGGTGCAGCACGCGGTGGTGGCGCGCAGCGAGACACTCGCACCCGGCGTCAGGCCGGTCCCGGCGGAGCTGGTGGCGTAGCCGGCCGCGGTGATGTTCGCCTGGACGGCGTTCTCGGTGGCGTCGGTGGGGAACCCGGACGTCATGACTCCTTCGTAGAAGGTGCCGCGGGCACCGACGCTGTTGTCACCGCCGATGCCGAGGATGATGGCGCCTTCCTTCTTCATCGGGTTGTAGCCCGCGACGTTGGGGCGGACTCCGTTGTAGAAGGTCGATACGCCGCCGGACTGGGCGTTGCCGCCCCGGATCGCCCAGTGGTTGGGTCCGCCCTTGACGATCGCGGTCAGGAAGCGGTGGCTGATACTCGGGTCGTTGGCGTTGTTGCCGGCGCTCACCCCGGAGAACAGGCCGTTCTCGAGGTCGGCCATGATCCACGGACCGTTTCCGGCGCCCGAACCCCAGCTCCTGCTGTTGCCGAAGTAGATGGCCTCCATCGTGCCGTTGCCGTTGTCCCGGCTGTTGGTCTCGGCGTTGCCGTAGTCGAAGCAGCAGCCGCCGTTGTAGTGCGTGCCGTCGAGTACGGCGTACATCCCCTCCGGCTGGTCACCGGTCGCGATGCCGTTGGTCTTGTTGTTGCGATACCCGGTACCGGGAGCCACATAGACGCCGTACGCCTTGTGTCCGCCGACGGTGATCGGTGCCGCGGTGGCGTTGGCCAGGTTGTCGTATCCGCCCGGGGCCGGGCCGTTGAAGCCGCCGGGAGGCGCCTGCGTGAGGCGGTTGTTGCGGCCGGACTGGTCGTAGATGATCGTGATCAGGCAGGTGGTTCCGGCGCAGAACGAGTCCTGGGTGGCAGCGTTCGCGATGCCACCCGCGGTCAGCGGACCGATGTCCCTGGTGGCGTTGTCCGACGCGCGCTTCACCTGGTAGAGCGCGCCGTTGTACGCGCCGTACAAGGCTCTGGTCGTGCTGTGCGCGGCGACGCAGGGCGTACCGCCGGCGGCGTACAGGTCACACGGCCCTTGGGTTGCGGCCTGCGAGGTGCCACCTCCGGCCACCAGGGTGGTGACGATGGTGGCGGCTGCGAGGAGAGCCGGGATGGCTGTCCGGTAGGAAAACAACGACTTTTTCGGCATGGCGGAGCCTTCCGTTGCGCTGGGGCGAGCACGAGTCGGAGCTAGATGTTCGCGCTAACATAAACCTGCGATCAAGGGAGCGCAATGCCTTGCTCCCGAAGCGCTGAGCCGGTATCTCTAACGAGCCCACCTTCACCGAGGAGACCGCCCCATGGACTCACCCTTGAACCGCCGAACCCTGCTCGCAGCAGCCGGTGCCACCGCCGCGAGCGCCGTCCTCAGCACCGGTACGGCGCACGCCGACGCGACCATCCGCGTCGATCCGGCCGCCGACCAAGGAGCCTGGGAGGGTTGGGGCACTTCACTCGCCTGGTGGGCGAACGTCTTCGGCGACCGCGACGACTTCGCCGACCTGTTCTTCACGACGAAGACCGTCAGCTACAACGGCGCCTCGCTGCCTGGCCTCGGACTGAACATCGCCCGTTACAACCTCGGCGCCTCCAGCTGGAACGCGGTCGGCAGCGAACGAATGGTTGCCTCCCCCAACATTCCGCGCTTCAAGCAGATCGAGGGTTTCTGGCAGGACTGGGGCAACGAAGACCCTGCCTCGGCAGCCTGGAACTGGAACGCCGACGCGAAGCAGCGCGCGATGCTGACCAAGGCGACCCAGCGCGGCGCGATCAGCGAACTGTTCGCCAACTCGCCGATGTGGTGGATGTGCTCCAACCACAACCCGTCCGGCGCCGCGGACGGCGGCAACAATCTCCAGTCATGGAACCACCGTCAGCACGCGCTGCACCTGGCCACGACCGCTCGCCGGGCCCGCGATCAGTGGGGTGTGAACTTCCGGACCGTGGATCCGTTCAACGAGCCGTCGTCTGGTTGGTGGAAGGCCGATGGCGGGCAGGAGGGCTGCCACATCGACGCCACGACCCAGCGCAGCGTCATCAGCAACCTCCGCACCGAACTCGATCGGGTCGGCCTCACCGGTGTCGGCATCTCGGCGTCCGACGAGACCAACTACGACCTCGCCCGCACCACCTGGAACAGCTTCGACTCCACCACCAAGGGCAAGGTGCGGCAGGTCAACGTGCACGGCTACCAGGGTCTGAGCGGCCGTCGCGATCTGCTCGGCGACGACGTACGGGCCTCCGGCAAGGTGTTGTGGAACTCCGAGCACGGTGACTCCGACGGCACCGGCATGATGACGGCGCGCTGTCTGCTGATGGACTTCCGCTGGCTCAAACCGACGGCCTGGTGCTACTGGCAGGTCATGGATCCGACCGCCGGCTGGGGCACGATCCGGTACGACGGCAGCTCGGCCCAACCCGGCGCGGTCGAGACCAAGTTGTACGTGCTGGCGCAGTTCACGCGACACATCCGCCCCGGGATGCGGATCATCAACACCGGCGTGGATTACGCCGTGGCGGCTCATGACGCAGCGGCGCAACGCCTGGTGATCGTTGCCGCGAACAACGGAGCCGCCCAGAACCTGACCTTCGACCTGTCGCCGTTCGGCACGGTGCCGAACGGCACGGCCACCCGCTGGTCCACGCTGACGTCAGGCTCCGGCGACCGGTACACGCGTCGACAGGACCTGACGGTCAGCGGGGAGCAGATCAAGGTGCCGTTCGCGGCCGGCGCCGTACAGACCCTTCAGATCGACGGCGTCGTCCGCTGAGCCTTCCTATCTCAGATATGCCGAGAGCGGGATGTTCTGGTCACGGATGGCCTTGGTGACGACGCCCGCGATCTGACGAGCACCGGCGGCTTCGAAATGGGTGTGGTCGTTGCAGAAGAACGCACCGACCGCACCCGAGCTGTAGTCGCCGTTGTTCGGGCACAGCCGCAGGGTGTTGTAGAGCGTGTAGCTCAACCGGTGCAGGTCGATGACCGGGACCTGGTTGGCGGTCGCGGCGGCGTTGGTCTCGCTGATGAAGCCGCGGGTGCCGACCGCGGTCGAGCCCGAACACCTGATGGCCGAGACCGGGGTCAGGAAGACGGGGTGCGCGCCACGAGCCTTGGCCGCGCTCGCCATCACGCCGAGCAGCTCCCGGTACCGGGCCGAGCCGACGTGGCGTGGGCAGTTCGGATCGCCGTCGTTGATCCCGAACTGGATCAACAGGTAGTCGCCGGCCTTCATGCCGGTCGTTGCATCGAGCATCTGTTGCCACCGCGTGGCGTAGGTGTTCGGGCTGATCACGCACTCACCGGCCGAGTTCTTCGTGCCGGTGACATTGCGCTCGTACAGCCAGGTCTGGATGCTTCGCCCGGCGACTGCGTTGTTCCGGATGGTGACGTTGGCGTTGAAGTAGGGAGCAGCCTGGTGCCCCCAGCCGACCGGGCAGACGGCACCGCTCGACGGCGCGGCCATCGTGGAGTCGCCGGCCAGCCAGACGGTGATGGGAGTCTGCGCCGTCGGCGCGGCCGCTGCGGAGGTCGGCGTCGACGCACAGGGGTTCGCAACCGCCGGCGTCGCCGTGCTCACGGTGACGGTCGAGAACACCATCGCCGCGCCGGTCAGGAGCGCCGTACGAAGTAGTGCTGATCGAAGCTTCATCGTGCACTCCTTACAAATAGTCGTCGAGGACGGCGGTGAGCCGGTTGGCGATCTTCACGTGACCGGCGTCGGTCGGGTGGACGTTGTCGGTGGTGTCCGTGGCCGGATCGATCCAGCCGGCCGTGTCGACGAAGCGGACCTTGGTGTCGCCGGCTGCGGCGCGAGCCGCCACCGCGTTCCGGGTCTCGGCGAGGTAGCGAGCGCGGAAGGTGCCCATGGCAAAGATCTGGGCCGAGGGATAGGCGCGCCGGACCCGATCGAGTATCGTCACGTAGTTCTGCTGGAACGTCGGTCCCGAGACACTGTGGCCGACGTCGTTGGTGCCGAGGTTGATCACGACCGCCGCGGCCTGGTACGTCGCGAAGTTCCAGTCGTCGGTGGTCGCCGTGTTCGACGACCGGCGGAACCAGTCGACCATGCCGTAGCAGTCCTTGTTGACCAGACAGGCGCCCCCTTGAGCGACCTGGGTGTGGGCCGTGCCCAGCCTCTCCCCCGTCAGCCACGGGTACGACGTGAACGGCCGGTTGGCGTTCGGCTGGCCGACGGTGATCGAGTCACCGATGAACTCGATCAGCTTCCCCGGTCGGCTGATCGAGGTTGTCTGTCCACCGCTGGCCAGGATCAGACCGCCGAAGACCGGATCACCGGTGTACGAACCGGCACGCTCCCGATAACCGATCCGAACCTTGTGCGTGCCACTCGCCAAGCCGGTCGCGAGCGTGACGTTGCCGGAGACGTTGCGCTTCCACTGCAGCGGCTTCCCGTCGACCGAGTAGTACAGATCGATCGCGTTGCGCTGCTTGACCCCGATCGAGCTCCCGGTGAAGGCGGCGTCGACGTACCCGCCGGCCCACCCCATCCAGTAGTACGACGAGTTCGAGCGGTTCCAGCGGCCGTAGTACTGGAGGTTGGTGTCGCTCGGCTGACCGCCACCGGCCAGCGTCGCTGCCTCGGTCGTGACGGCCGCGTTGCTGATCGCGAAGCTCGGGTGCGGGGGCTGGTTGTAGCCGGTGTTCTGCCACGCGACGGCCACCCGGTACTGGCGATCCTGCATCAGCGACGGGCGGCTGATCGACGTACTGTCCGTGGTGGAGTAGATCCGGAGTGCCTTGTTGTCGGAGGTTCGCCAGATGACTTCTTCCCGCCAGTCGCCGAGGATGTCGGCCTGGAGTGCGGGCGTCGACTTGGTGCCGTTGTTCGAGGAGACACCCGAGCCGGTCAGTAGCCGGGTGTCGCCGCTCGTGCCGTACTTGTCGATGTGGGTGCCGTCGAGCAGCTCACGCTGCGCGTCGCCGTCCCACCAGATCACGAAGTTGATCGAGCTCGGTTTGCGAGCAGCGACCTGCGTTCCGTTGGTGCCGCTGCGGAGACCGTCGACGGCAGCCGACCAGGCCTCGGCCCCGGGGTTGCCGGCCCAGATGTCCTCGGCAACGGCACGCCCGTTGTCGCAGCCGCACGAAGGTGCGCTCCAGATGATCTGTCCGGTCCGCGCGTCACCCATCCAGTGCGCGACCTCGCTCGTCGACTCCGACGGCTTGAACACCTCGAGGCCCGGCCGGGTCGGGATGAAGTCGCCGACGTGGTACGCGTCGCCGTGGTGAGTGCCGTTCTGCCACAGACCGCGACCGTTGTCGTCGATGGCCATCGAGCCGTAGAGCACCTCGTCGCGACCATCGGCGTCGACATCGGCGATGGACAGCTGGTGGTTGCCCTTACCGGTCCACTGACTTCCGGCGCTGTTCGAGTCGAAGATCCAGCGCTGGGTCAGTGCGCCGTTGCGGTAGTCCCACGCGGTGATGACGGATCGCGTGTAGTAGCCGCGCGCCATGATGATGCTCGGGCGCGAGCCGTCGAGGTACGCCGTACCGGCGAGGAAGCGGTCGACGCGGTTGCCGTAGTTGTCGCCCCACGAGGAGACGGTTCCGCGCGGCGGCTGGTAGTTGGCCGTCGCCAGCACAGCGCCGTCGGTACCGCGGAAGACCGACAGGAACTCGGGGCCGGTCAGGATGTAGCCGGACGAATTGCGGTAGTCGGCGCTCGCGTTGCCGATCACCTGGCCGGTGCCGGATCGCGTGCCGTCCGCGGTCTTCACCGCGACCTCGGCCTTACCGTCGCCGTCGTAGTCGAAGACCTGGAACTGCGTGTAGTGCGCGCCTGCTCGGATGTTGCGACCGAGATCGATCCGCCACAACCGCGTCCCGTTCAGCTTGTACGCGTCCAGGTAGACGTTGCCGGTGTAGCCCGCCTGCGAGTTGTCCTTCGCGTTGGTCGGATCCCACTTCACGATGAGCTCGTACTGGCCGTCGCCGTCCAGGTCGCCGACGCTGGTGTCGTTGGCGGTGTAGGTGTACGCCTCGCCGGACGGCGTCGTACCGCCGGGCGGGATCTGCAACGGCACATCGCGGCTGCTCGCGTTGGCGCCGTTGACGCTGTCGAGCGACAGCGAGTCCTCGGCCGCGAACTTGGCCTGCTGCTCGACTCCATCGGTCACCGCCTGTACGACGTACTTCGCGTCGGCCGTTCCGTCCGCGTCGACGAAGCTCGTCGGACCGCTGACCGGCGCGGCGTTCACCTTCGTGCCGTCGCGGTAGACGTTGTAGGTGACATCCTGCGGGTCGTCCGCGAGCATCCGCCAGCTGACCCGGTTGCCCTTCGGCGTGTGCACGCTGATCACACCGCGGTTCAGTGTGTCCGCCTGAGCCTTCGCCGCCGCGGGGCTCGGGCGCAGGAAGTTCACCAGGGACAGGTTGCGCTCACGGATGCCCTGGACGACCAGTCCGGCCATCTGGGTGGCGCCGTACACGGAGAAGTGGGTGTTGTCGTTCGCTTCCTTCGTGAGGTAGAGCTGCTGTGATGCTGTCGGACCGAGCGACTCCACCAGGGTCTTGCTCTTGGCGGTCAGGTCGATCACCGGAACGTTCGCGCTCTGACCGAGGGCCCGGATCACCGCGGGCAGGTCCACGCCCCGGCCGTTGATGTGCAGGGCCGTCGGGGTCAGCGAGTTGCCGCTGAACAACCGGCGTACCGGTGGTGTCATCAAGACCGGAGTCCCGCCACGCTCGCGGACGCCGTTCACCATCTTGGTGAGGTTGTCCCGGAAGGCCGTCGCGGTGGTGTCCTTGTCGTTGTGGCCGAACTGGATGAAGACCAGGTCCTTGCTCTTGATCAACGGCTTCAGAGTCGGGAACAAGGCGGCGTTGTTGAGGAAGCTGCCGGAGCTCTCACCGGAGTCGCCGTAGTTCGCGACGACAGCGCCGCTCTTCACGCGGGTGGGCAGCAACTGGCCCCATCCGGCGTACGGCGCGCCCGGCTGATCGCAGACGGTCGAGTCACCGGCGAGATAGGCGACCAGCGGCGCGGGGGCCGGCTTGACGCTGAGCGCACCGATCGCGGGTGCGCTGCCGTCGAACGTGAGGCTGAGGCCCGGCGTACCGGTGCCGCCTTGGCCGGTCGGCTGTCCTTCGGGAACGCGGACGTTGACCGTGGCGGTACTGCGGATCACCTGACCCGCGCTGGTCGAGACGGCCGGGAGCACCTGTCGGCGGGTCTCCACCGACATGCCGGTGGTGGCGGCCCGGCTCGTACTGCCGAGGTCGACCGTGACGTCGTAGTTGCCCGGGGCAACGTCGAAATGGCATTGGATCGGCGCGGTCCCCGAGCAGCCGGCCGGCAGCGCCGAGGGCGCCGCGGCGACCGGCACGGTACTGAGTGCCGACAGCGCGAGAGCAGACGTGAGTATCAGATGCGGCAGTCGAGACATGGGGCGATACCTCTTCCTCTATGGGCGAAGGAAAAGCAGGCGTGCGCGATCCAGCAGCGGGTTGGAGAGGGAGCGCGGCGGTCACGACTGGGAGCGTGAACACTCTGCGGAATCGCGCAATCACCATGATGAAAGCGTAAGTTTTCGAGGCTGACAAGACCTGATCCGCAAAACTGTGCACGTGAACAGTCGATGCGAATCGTTTACGTGCTCCGTCGGCCGGGTTCCGAAACACCCCTTGTAAACTGCCTGCATGGCGACGCCCAGCATCAAAGAAGTCGCCCAGCGGGCCGGCGTTTCGGTGGGCACCGTCAGCAACGTTCTGAACCGCCCCTGGATCGTTGCCGCGACCACCAGACAGCGCGTGCAGGACAGCATCCAGGCACTCGGTTTCGTCCGTAACGAAGCGGCGCGGCATCTCCGCGCCGGCCGCAGCCGAACGGTCGGCCTGATCGTCTTCGACGTCGCCAACCCGTTCTTCACCGCGATCGCCGAGGGTGCGGAGGCGCTCGCCTACGCGCACGACACGATGGTGATGCTCTGCAACAGCAAGACCGACCGGGTCCGCGAAGGCCATCACCTGGATCAGCTCGAGCAGCAACGCGTGCTGGGCATCCTGATCACGCCGTTCGACAGCAACGATCCCCGCCTGACGGCACTGGTCGAGCGCGGTACGCCGGTTGTGCTCGTCGACCGCACCGCGGAGAGCGGCCTGTGCTCGGTCAGCGTCGACGACCAGCTCGGCGGGCGGCTCGCCGGAAAGCATTTGATCGACACGGGACACCGCCAGATCGCCTTCATCGGCGGCCCGTTCAGCGTGCAGCAGGTGGCCGATCGGATGGCGGGGATCACCGCCGTCGTCAAGCAGGCCAAAGCCGTCAAGCTGCGGCACTACGAGGTCGACGTGATGGGCGTGACGGAGGGCCGGGTGATCGGCGAGCTGCTCGCCGCACTGCCCGCCGCGTCGCGACCGACCGCCGCATTTCTCGCCAACGACCTGCTGGCACTGGGCTTTCTGCAGGCGATGGCCGCGGCTGGATTGCGCGTTCCCGAGGACATGGCGATCGTCGGGTACGACGACATCGACTTCGCGCGGGCCGCCGCCGTACCGCTGTCGTCGGTGCGGCAACCTGCGGAGCTGCTCGGCCGGTCGGCGATGGAGTTGCTCCAGGAAGAGGTCGAGGCGGCCGACAGTCATCGGCATCGTCAGGTGATCTTCCAGCCCGACCTGATCGTCCGCGCCTCGAGTAACTTCTCCCGATGATCCTCTACGAGAACCCGCTCGCGACGGCCGACGATCTGGCCGGTTTCCGGCTCGAAGGCGCCGGCGCCGTCTCGTTCCCGCTCGGGCGCCTCCGGCTCGAAAGCACCAGGCCGGAAGGCGACGGCCAGGACGCGAACATCGTCCTCTGGTGCCCGGAAAACTTCCCGTCGGACATCGTTGTCGAGTGGGATTTCTGGCCGATTCGCGAACCAGGACTGTGCATTTTGTTCTTTCACGCGGCCGGCCGCAACGGCGAGGATCTGTTCGAGCTCGCGCCGCGGAGCGGCCCGTACGAGCAATACCACCACGGCGATCTCGACACGTATCACGTCTCGTACTTCCGGCGGCGCTGGCCGGACGAGCGTGCGTTCCACACCTGCAACCTGCGCAAGAGCCACGGCTTCCACCTCGTCGCCCAGGGGCCCGATCCACTGCCGTCGGTCCCGGACGCACAGGGCCCGTACCGGCTCAGGTTGTCGGTTCGGAACGGTCTGATCAGCTTCGCGATCAACGACCTGGTCAGCTTCGAGTGGTCCGACGAGCAGCCGCTGACCGGCGGCAAACTCGGCCTGCGGCAGATGGCGCCGCTGATCGGCGAGTACGCGAATCTGCGCGTTTCACGCGCCTGACGCCGACCCGCGAACAGTCCGGCGATGACCTCCGACCGGTCCCTGACAAGCGCTTTCCGAGCCCTTGACATTGAGACGATTCAACCATACGGTCACATCACTTTTCGCCCGCAGACTGCCTCGGCCAAGGAGTGACGATGAGCGGCACCGGTTGGTCGATCAAGCTGTATGACGTTGCAGACGAGGTGATCTGGGCGGTTCGGCTGAACTGCACCTGGCTCGCCTTCACGCTGCTCGGCGGGGTCGCACTGGGTATCGGCCCCGCTACGCTCGCGGCCTATTCGCTGGCTCGACGCAGGTCTTTCGGTGAATCGTTTCATATAGTGCCCGCCTTCCAGGCCGAGTTCCGTCGCGAGTTCCGCCGCGGCACCTTCGTGGTGCTTCCGGTGGTCGCGGCGGCGGTCGTCCTGATCGGCAACTACCTGTACTTCGCGTCGCTCGGCGCGAAGGCCGCACTCCCCCGCCTCGTCGTACTCGCCGCCCTGGCCGCCCTCGGCGTGATCACCGCCTACCTGCTCCCGATGGCCGTCCACTACGACCTCGGGATCCGCACGTTGTTGCCCAAGGCATCGTTGATCGCCCTGGCCCGCCCGGCCTCCTCGGTGGTGCTGGCGTTCGTCGCGGTCTGCATCGGCTACGTCTCGGCGAAGTTCCCGGTACTCGGGATCCTGCTGGCCGGCGGCGCCTGGATCCAGCTGAACACATGGCTCTGCCTGCGCTTCTTCGCCGAGAACGAGGCGCGCCTGCATCTGAAAGGGACCTCATGACCATCTTCTCCTCGAGGCGGATCGCGCTCGCCGCGTCGCTGACCTTGCTCGCCGTGGCCGGCTGCTCCGGTGGCGGCGACGACAAGGGCCAGGCCACCGACGAACTCACGGTGATGGCGCCGCTGTTCGGCACCGCACCGGATCCGGGCGGTGAGCTCCAGCAGGCGGTCGAGAAACTCATCGGCAAGAAACTCAAGGTCACCTGGGTGCCGAACGCGGAGTACGGCGACAAGTCCAACGTGACGCTGGCCTCGGACAAGCTGCCGGACGTGATGGTGGTCAACGAGAAGGGCCCGTCGTTCGTCAAGGCCGCCGAGGCCGGGGCGTTCTGGGACCTGACCGGCAAGCTCGACAAGTACCCGAACCTGAAGCCGGCCGACGAGCAGACCGCCAAGAACACGATGACCAACGGCAAGACCTACGGGATCTACCGGGTCCGGCCGCTGCTGCGCTCCGGCATCGTGATCCGCAAGGACTGGCTGGCCAAACTCGGCCTGAAGGAGCCGCAGACCGTCGACGAGCTGCGCGCGGTCGCGAAAGCGTTCACCGAGCAGGACCCGGACGGCAACGGCAAGAAGGACACCTACGGCCTGATCATCCCGAAGTGGCCCGGCAACTACGCCAGCGCCAGCCCGTACGACGTGATCGAGACCTGGTTCGGCGCGCCGAACGGCTGGGGTGAGCGGGACGGCAAGCTGGTGCCCGGCTTCGACACCCCCGAGTTCCTGGCCGCCAACAAGTGGCTGCGCGGGTGGGTCTCCGAGGGCCTGGTGAACCCGGACTTCGCCACCCTGGACAGCGCGAACTGGAACGACCCGTTCGTGCAGGGCAAGGGCGGCATGATCATCGACGTCAACGTCCGCGCCACCCAGCTGCTCGACCTGTTCAAGGAGAAGAACCCGAAGGACGCCGACAAGGTGACCCTGGTCGGCAACCTGAAGCGCTCCGACGGCAAGAAGTTCTCCTACCCGTTCACCGGCTACAACATGGTGATGGCGGTCTCCAAGCAGCACGTGCGGACCGAGGAGCAGCTCGACCAGGTTCTGCAGACCTTGGACAAGCTGCAGTCCAAGGAAGGCTCGATCCTGCTCACCAACGGGATCGAGGGCCGCAACTTCAAGGTCGAGGGTGAGTTCGCCGTACCGATCAATCAGGACGACCCGAAGATCAAGGCGATCCAGAACGACGTGGACAAGGCCTTCATCCAGCTCGGCACCCGCGCCAGCGTCGGTCTCGGCGCCTACAAGCTGCGGCCGGCCGACGAGGCCAGCCGGAAGATGCGCGACAAGTTCGACGTCCTCATGAACGAGGACCTGAAGACGGCGGTCTTCAACCCGGCGCTCGGGGTGATCGCGCCGACCTCGATCTCCAAGGGCCAGACACTGGACAAGATCATTCCGGACGCCCGGATCAAGTACCTGTCCGGCGCGATCAGCGAGGACGAACTGAAGGCCCAGATCAAGCGCTGGTACGACGCCGGCGGCACGCAGATCGCCCAGGAGGTCAACGACCTGTCCGCCAAGGTCGGCGGCTGACCTGTGGCCACCGATCTGGTGCCCGAGGTGGCCCAGCCCGCCGCGGAGGTCTCGCGGCGGGCGCCGGCCCCGAAGCGCAAACGCCGTACCAGGCCGTTGTGGCGGGACATGCTCCGCTACCGCTGGCTGTACCTCCTGCTCCTGCCGGGGCTGGTGTACTTCCTGGTCTTCAAGTACCTGCCGATGTACGGGCTCACGATCGCCTTCAAGGACTACGTGCCGTTCCTCGGCTACTCCGGTAGCGAGTGGGTGGGGCTGAAGCACTTCGAGGAGCTGTTCACCGGACCGGACTTCGGCCGGCTGCTCGGCAACACGATGCTGCTGGCGCTGCTGACGATCGTCTTCGTCTTCCCGGCCCCGGTCGTCGTGGCGCTGCTGCTGAACGAGCTGCGGATGAACGTGGTGAAGCGGTCCGTGCAGTCGCTGATCTACATCCCGCACTTCCTGTCCTGGACCATCGTTGCCTCGCTCACCTATCTGCTGTTCTCGGTGGACTTCGGCGTGATCGCGAACTGGGTCCACGGCCTGGTCGGCGGCCAGAAGACCGACTACGTGGCGCAGGCCGACTGGTTCCGGCCGCTGATCGTGGCGCAGCTGCTCTGGAAGCAGACCGGGTGGGGCACGATCATCTACCTGGCCGCGCTGGCCGGCGTCGACTCGCAGCTCTACGAGGCGGCCCGGGTGGACGGCGCCGGGCGCTGGCGGCAGTTCTGGCACATCACGCTGCCGGCGATCGCGCCCACCGTCGTGATCATGGCGATCCTGACCTCGGGCAACCTGCTCGACTCGGGCTTCGAGCAGATCTGGCTGATGACCACCTCGCTGAACCGGGACGTCGCCGACGTCTTCGACACCTTCGTCTACTCGATCGGTATCACGCAGGGCGCGTTCAGCTACGCGACCGCGGTCGGGTTGTTCAAGGGACTGGTCGGCGTCGTGCTGATCTTCGGCTCGAACTTCCTGGCCAAGCGCCTCGGCCAGCGCGGATTGTTCTGAGGAGACGGACATGCTGAACAAGAAGAAGTCCGTCCGGTACTACGACTCACTCGGCAGCCGGACGTTCGACGTACTGAATGTGGTGCTGCTGTGCGGGCTCGGGCTCGTCACCGTGCTGCCGCTGTTCTACGTGCTCGCGGGATCGTTCGCGACCGAGTCCGAGATCAGCTCGCGGCCGTTCTTCCTGTGGCCGGAGAAGTTCGTCACCGACACCTACCGGTACATCTTCTCCACCGACACGTTCGTCCGGGCGTTGCTGACCACGATCTGCGTGACCGCGGTCGGAACCGTCGTCCAGCTGACGCTGACGCTGACCATGGCCTATCCGCTGGCGAAGAAGTTCCTGCCCGGACGTGCCCTCGTGCTGAACCTGGTGATCTTCACGTTGGTGTTCAGCGGTGGCATGATCCCGACCTACCTGGTCGTGCGTGATCTGGGACTGCTCGACAGCTACTGGGCGCTGATCCTGCCGCTGGCGATCAACCCGTTCTACCTGATCGTGGTGAAGAGCTTCTTCCAGGAGTTGCCCGAGGCGCTGGAGGAGGCCGCACGGATCGACGGCTGCAACGAGCTCAACGTGTTCCTGCGGATCGTGCTGCCACTGTCGAAGCCGATCATCGCCACGTTCTCGCTGTTCTACGCGGTCGGGATCTGGAACGACTACATGTCGACGCTGCTCTACATCGACGACAGCAAGAAGTGGACGCTGCAGATGATCGTCCGCCAGCTGACCGCGACCAACGCGGACTCGGCGAACGTGCTGCAGCAACTGGAGACCGTGACGTTCCCCGAGCAGGGCCTGAAGTTCGCCGTCGTGGTCGTCGCGACGCTGCCGATCCTGCTGTTCTACCCGTTCCTGCAGAAGCACTTCGCGAAGGGCGTGCTGATCGGATCGGTGAAGGAATGACGACGGTCCACTGGCTCGAGACACCCGCCGCCCAGGGCGTGACGTGGGGTGTTCCTTGGCCCCGCGGAACGGTTGCCGACGGCACTCAGTTCACCTTGGCGGACGGTACGCCGGTGCAGAGCTGGACGACCGCGGCCTGGCCGGACGGCTCGATCAAGTGGTCCGCGCATGCGATCGGACCGGCCGAGCACCCACCATCGTCGTACGACGTGGTGCCCGGCTCGCCGGCGGAACCCGCGGATCCGGTGCGGGTGCAGGAGCTGGACGGCGAACTCCGGGTGACGACCGGTGCGGTCAGTTGGGTGCTGAGGGCACCGATGCTGATCGCGTCGATCGGCATCGACGACCGGGAGATCGTGCGTGACGTCCGCCTCGTCAGCCTGCGGCAGGACGCGCCGGACGAGGACGAAAGCCGGAACCGCACGCGGACGACGGCGACCGTGGAGACGATCACCGTCGAGCAGACCGGGCCGGTTCGGGCGGTCGTCAAGCTCGACGGCAGACACGGCGACTGGCTTCCGTTCTCGGTCCGGCTCTACTTCTATGCCGGGGCGACCGACGTACGTGTGGTGCACAGCTTTGTCTGGGACGGTGATCCGGACCGGGACTTCCTGGCCGGTCTGGGACTGAGCGCGGATGTGGTGATGCGGGACGAGCCGCACAACCGGCACATCCGCCTGGCCGGTCCGGGCGGGTTCCTGTCGGAGGCTGTTCGCGGTCTCACCGGGCTGCGCCGCGATCCTGGTTCGGAGGCCCGCCGTGCGCAGATCGAGGGTCGATCGGTTGACGAGATCGGCAACCCTGAGGTGTCGGAGCGCCTGCACCTCATCCCGCAGTGGAATGACTACACGCTCGACCAGAGCAGCGCCGACGGCTTCACCCTGCGCAAGCGCACCGGGCCCGATCACGCCTGGGTGACTGTTCCGTCCGGGACGCGCGCACCGGGCTACGGGTACGTCGGTGGCGCAGCCGGTGGACTGGGCTTCGGACTCCGCGACTTCTGGAAGCTGCATCCGACCCGGCTCGACATCCGCAACGCCGCCACTGCCCTCGCCACTGCCACGGTATGGATGTGGTCGCCCAGTGCGCCGGCCATGGACGTCCGGTTCTGGCACGACGGGATGGACCAGGACAGCTACGCCGAACAGCTCGAAGGACTCGAGATCACCTATGAGGACTACGAACCTGGCTTCGGCAACGCGCACGGCGTCGCTCGCACGCACGAGCTGACCCTCCGCGTTCACGACAGCACGCCGACGGCTGAAGAGCTCGCGCAGCACGCCGCGCTGCTCGACTCCCCCGGTTTGCTGACCGTCTCACCGAACCGAATGCTGGAGGCCGGAGTCTTCGGCACCTGGAGTCTGCCGACCGCCGATCATCAGGACATCGAAGCCAGGCTGAACTTCCTCTTCCAGTACTACGTCGGCCAGCGCGAGCAGCGCCGGTGGTACGGGTTCTGGGACTACGGCGATGTCATGCACACCTACGACAGCGACCGGCACACCTGGCGGTACGACGTCGGCGGCTATGCGTGGGACAACTCGGAGCTCTCGCCGGATCTGTGGCTCTGGTACCAGTATCTGCGGACCGGCCGGGCCGACGTGTTCCGGTTCGCGGAGTCGATGACCCGGCACACCGGCGAGGTTGACGTCCATCATCTGGGCCGCTGGAAGGGACTCGGATCGCGGCACAACGTGCAGCACTGGGGTTGCAGCTGCAAGCAGCTCCGCATCTCCAGCGCGATCTATCGCCGGTTCTACTACTACCTCACGGCCGACGAGCGGACCGGTGACCTGCTGGACGAACTCGCCACCGCCGAGGAGACCTTCCTGGCCGTGGATCCGCTCCGCAAGGTGCGCACCGACATCTACTCCCCCGATCCGCACGCGCTCTCGGTCGGGCTCGGCGTCGACTGGGGTGCGCTCGCGGCCGGCTGGCTGACGCGCTGGGAGCGGTACGGCGACGAGCGCGCGCGATCCCGGTTGCTCGGAACCATGGCCGATATCGCGGCACTGCGGTACGGATTTCTGACCGGGAACGCGTTGTTCGATCTGTCGACCGGTCGCTTCGACACGAGTCGCCGGAGCGTCTCGGTCTCGCACCTGTCGGCGGTGTTCGGGCTTCCCGAGATCTGCGCCGAACTCATCGACCTGGGCCTCGACGTACCGGGGTTCGAGAAGGCTTGGCTCGACTACTGCCGGCTTTATCTGTTGCCGCCGGAACAGCAGGCGGCCGAGGTCGGCGCCCCGCTGGAAGGCATCTCGCTCGTCCAGGCGCACAGCCGGCTGGCCGCGTACGCCGCCGCCCGCACCGGCGACGTCGAGCTGGCCCGCCGGGCCTGGCGCACGTTCTTCATCGACGAAGGCGACCAACTCAATCGCAACGCCTTGCAGCGCGAGGCCGAGTGGCGCACCACCCCGGTGACCGGCGGACTGATGCCGGTCGACGAGGCGCCCTTCGTCAGCACCAACGACGCGTCGCAGTACGCGCTCGCCGCGATTCAGAACCTGACCCTGATCCCCGAACACCGACCTGACAGAGGTGGACCGGCATGGAGATCTCCCGACGCACAGTCCTAGCAGGAATGGCCGCCGTCCCCGTGGTGTCGCTGCTGGACACCCCGGCCGCCACTGCGATGGCCGGCGCCGCCGAGGTGAAACTGACCTGGCTCGAGGGCAAGCCGGCCACGGCTGCCGTGACCAATTGGGGTACGCCGTGGCCGAAGGGCGCCGTACCGGCTGATCAGTCGTTCGCGCTGAAGGCACCCGATGGCACCGCCGTACCGATGCAGAGCCGGCCGTTGGCGTATTGGCCCGACGGTTCACTCAAGTGGAGCGCGCATGCCATCGCGGTGGAGCAGCCCGCCGACTCCTACACGCTTGGCCCCGGTACGCCGGTCGCACCGGCGAAACCCGTTACGGTCAAGGAAGAACGCCAGTACGTCGATGTCGACACCGGCGTGATCAAGGCGCGGATCCGCAAGCACGGCTCCGAGGTGATCAGTCAGATCTGGCGTGGCGACGTACTGATCGCCAAGCAGGGCAAGCTCGTGAATCTGCGGCAGGACCGGATTCCCGAGGACGAGGAGCGTGGCAGCGACCGCGAGCGGTACGAGAGCGACATCACCCGGGTGACCGTCGAGCAGAGCGGACCGGTCCGCGCGGTTGTCCGAGTCGAAGGCAGGCACAAGTCCCGCAAGGGCAAGACCTGGCTGCCGTTCTCGCTCCGGCTGTACTTCGCGGCCGGCGCTGAGAACGTGCGGATCGTGCACACGTTCGTCTACGACAGCGACGGTCAGAAGGACCACATCGCCGGGCTGGGTGTGCGGTTCCGGGTTCCGCTGCGCGATCCGGCGTACGACCGGCATGTGCGGTTCGTCGGTGAGGGCCACGGCATGGTTGCCGAAGCGGTCAAGGGAATCACCGGCTTGCGTCGCGACCCGGGCGCCGCGGTGCGCGCTGCGCAGGTGGCCGGAACCAAGCTGCCGGATCCGTCAACGTGGGACCAGCGGGTGACGACACGGCTGCAGTACATCCCCGAGTGGGGCGACTACTCGCTGAGTCAGCTCACCGCCGACGGCTTCACGGTGAAGAAGCGCACGGCCAAGGGCTACGGCTGGATCCCTGTCGACCAAGGTGGTCGCGCGTCCGGCCTCGGGTACGTCGGTGGTGTCAGCGGCGGACTGGCGTTCGGGCTGCGCGATTTCTGGCAGCGGCATCCCACCCAGCTGGACATCCGCGGCGCGGCGACCGACGAGGCCGAGGTCACGGTGTGGCTGTGGTCGCCGGAGGCCGGGCCGATGGATACGCGGTTCTACCACGACGGCATGGGACAGGACACGTATCCGGAACAGCTCGAGGGCCTCAACATCACGTACGAGGACTACGAGCCTGGATTCGGTACGCCGTACGGGATCGCGCGGACGTCCGAGCTCACGCTGTGGGCAGTGGCCGCGACACCGAGCGCGGCCCGGCTGGGTGACATGGCCGACCAGCTCCGGACTCCCCCGCAGCTGATCAATCCTGTGGACCAACTGATCTCGACCCGGGTCTTCGGCGGGTTGATCAGTCCGGTCGACCGCTCGGTCCCGGCGAAGAAGACGATCGAGGACCACCTGGACTTCCTCTTCGACTTCTATCGTGGCCAGGTCGAGTCGCGGCACTGGTACGGCTTCTGGGACTACGGCGACATCATGCACTCGTTCGACGAGGACCGCGCGGTCTGGCGGTACGACGTCGGCGGGTATGCCTGGGACAACTCCGAACTCTCGCCGGATCTGTGGCTCTGGTACTCGTTCCTGCGCTCCGGTCGCGCCGACATCTTCCGGTTCGCCGAGGCGATGACGCGGCACACTGGAGAGGTCGACGTCTACCACCTCGGCAAATGGGCCGGCCTCGGCACGCGGCACGGCGTACAGCATTGGGCCGACAGTGCGAAGCAGCAACGCATCAGTACGGCGATCTACCGCCGGTTCTACTACTACCTGACCGCTGATGAGCGCACCGGCGATCTGCTGTCCGAGCTGGTCGACTCCGACCGGACCTTCCTGGTGCTGGACCCGCTCCGCAAGATCCGCACCGAGCCGTACACGCCAGACCCGCACGCGCTGGCGATCGGCCTCGGGACCGACTGGAGCGGACTGGCCGCTGCTTGGCTGACCGAGTGGGAACGCCAAGGCCCGAAAGCCGCTACAGCCAAGGCGAAACTCCTCGGCACGATGGAGACCATCGCCGCGATGCCGAACGGCTTCGTCACCGGCGGCGGCCTGTACGACCTGGACACCGGCCGCTTCGCGCCAGTCACCGAGAAGACGGTCAACGTCTCGCACCTGAGCGCGATGTTCGGTCAGGTCGAGATCTGCGCCGAACTCATCGACCTGATCGACATGCCCTCGTTCGAGTCCGCCTGGCTCCAGTACTGCCGCCTGTTCAACGGCACCCGCGCCGAACAAACCGACGAATGCGGCGCCTACTTCGGCAACCTCATCCTCCGCCAAGGCCACGCCCGCCTCACGGCGTACGCCGCCGTACGGCTCAAGCGCGACGACCTCGCCACCCGAGCCTGGAAAGAGTTCTACACCGGCGACGGCTACGCCCCCACCCTCCCCTGGAAAGCCGACCCGGTCGGCACCACCCTCAACCCCACCCAGGTCGCCCCCTGGATCAGCACCAACGCCACCGCCCTCTACGGCCTAGCCGCCATCCAGTCCCTAGCCCTAGTAGGCACCCACATCACCAACCCCTAACCCAGCCCGCCCCCAACCCCCCATCTCAAGCGATAACCACCGAGTTGAGGGGTTGCCCCCTGAGAATCTCGATGGGCAACCCCCGCGCTCAGTGGATACCCACCCAGGTGGGGGGTTGGCCGGCGGGTGGTTGAGGTGGCGCGGGCCTGGTGGTCGTGCGCTGTTGCGCTAGCCGTGAACTTTTCGGGTCCAGGTGACGAAAAAGTACCGGCTAACGAACCGCCACCCGTCAACCAGAGGTGCGCCCCCTCCCGAACCGCAACCAAAGCCCGGAAGCTCAGGCAACGGAAACGCGATCGCGGGCTCGCCATCCCCCTCAGCCACGCGCCCCGACCAGCCGCCCCGCAGTTGATCGGCCGCCGCACAAGCTCAGCCACCGCGCAACACCTCCGGCCGAGACCGCTTCCCGCCGTACCCGCTGGTGCGCGGGCGGAGCCTAGCCAGCGAAATTGGGGGGTGGGGCGGTGCTGGCTCGGGTGATGAGTTGGGTGGGGACGCTGACGGGGCGGTGGTGGTGTTCGCCGGTGGCCAGTTCGGCGATGAGGGCTTCGACGGCGTGGTTGCCGACGTCGGAGAAGAACTGGCGGACGGTGGTGAGGGGTGGCCAGAACTGGGCGGCTGACTCCTGGTCGTCGAAGCCGACGACGCTGACGTCGGTGGGGACTTTGCGGTTCTGTTCGTGGAGGGCGCGGAGGAGGCCGAGGGCCATCTCGTCGTTGGCGGCGAAGACCGCGGTGACGTCGGGGTCGGCGGCGAGTTGGCGGCCGACGGTGTAGCCGGAGGCGGCGGACCAGTCGCCGACCAGGAGGGGCGGGACCCGGCGGCCGCGCGCGATCAGGGTCTCCTCCCAGGAACGGCGGCGGCGGGTCGCGGCGAAGGAGGTCGGGGGGCCGCCGAGGTGCCAGACGGTTTCGTGGCCGAGGTCCAGGAGGTGTTCGGTGGCGATCCGGGCGCCCTGGGCCTGGTCGGTGTCGACGATCGGGTAGTCGTAGTGCGCGCTGGAGTCGACGACCACGACGGGTAGTCCCTCCGGCAGGTGGATCTCGGCCTCGTCGAGCTGGTGCGCCTCGATCAGGATGATGATGCCGTCGACCGCCTGCTCCTGGAGCCGGGTGAAGGCGCCGGTCACCTTGCCCTGGTCGGCGTCGAGCAGCGGGATCAGCGTGATCGCGTAGCCGGCCGCCGTCGCGGCCTGGCCGACCGCGTTGAAGGTGCGGGTGTTCCCGAAGCTGGAAAGCTCGAAGACGATCACCCCGATGTTGCGGAACTGGCCGTTGCGCAGCGCGCGGGCCGCGCTGTTCGGCCGGTAGCCGACCTCGCGCATGGCGGCCAGCACCCGGTCGCGGGTGGCGGTGTCGACGTTCGGCCGGTCGTTGGCGACCCGGGACACGGTCTGTCCCGAGACGCCGGCCAGCCGCGCCACGTCGGCTATCGAGGGTCCTCGCCTGCGCATTCAGCACCTCCGTCCGCCGAAGTCTAGACATGTTGACGTTAACAAGCTAGCGTCCGGGCCGTCGGTGTTAACGTCAACAACGCCCCGCACGGGGGTTAGGAGTCAGACGGCATGGCGTGGCGTCAGGAGACGAAAGGGTGGGTCTTCGTCGGCCCGTTCCTCACCGTCTTCGCACTCACTTTTCTCGCCCCGATCGGGTATGCGATCTACCTGAGCCTGTTCCGGGACCAGGCGTTCTTCGGTGGCACGGTCTTCGTCGGCCTCGACAACTACGCCGAGGTGCTGCGGGACGCGAAGTTCTGGGAGGCGGCGGGCCGGGTGCTGGTCTTCCTGGTCGTCCAGGTGCCGGTGATGCTGATCCTGGCGCTGCTCGCGGCGCTCGCGATCGACAGCGCCCGGCTCCGCGGCGCGGGCTTCTTCCGGATCGTGATCTTCCTCCCGTACGCCGTCCCCGGCGTGGTCGCCGTCCTGATGTGGGGCTTCCTGTACGGCGACACCTTCGGCCTGGCCGCGGACCTGAACAACCTGTTCGGCACCACCGTCGTCAAGCCGCTCAGCGGGTCGTGGATGCTGCCGTCGATCGCCAACATCGTCACCTGGGAGTTCGTCGGCTACAACATGCTGATCTTCTACTCGGCGCTGCGCACCGTGCCCGGTGAGCTGTACGAGGCGGCCGCGATCGACGGCGCCGGCGCGATCCGGACGATCCGCGCGATCAAGCTGCCCGCCCTGCGCGGCGCGATCGTGATCGCGACGATCTTCTCGATCATCGGCAGTTTCCAGCTCTTCAACGAGCCCAACATCCTGCGCACGCTCGCGCCGAACGTGATCACGACGTACTACACGCCCAACATGTACGCCTACAACCTCTCGTTCGCCGGCCAGCAGTTCAACTACTCCGCCACCGTCGCGATCGTGATGGGTGTGCTGACCGCGATCATCGCGTACGTCGTGCAGCTCCGCGGATCCCGGGAGGCATTGTGATCAGCAAAAGGCCGTCACGCGTACTCACGGGACTGATGGTCCTGTACCTGATCTACACCCTGGTCCCACTCGTCTGGCTGGTGATCAGCGCGACCAAGACCCAGGACGACCTGCTCTCCACGCCAGGCCTGTGGTTCGGCGACAGCTTCGCGCTGTTCAGCAACATCAAGCAGACGCTGACCTACAACAACGGCATCTTCCTGCGCTGGCTCGGCAACACCCTCCTGTACGTCGTCGTCGGCGCCGGCGGGGCGACGTTGCTCGCGACCGCGGCCGGCTACGGACTGGCGAAGTACAAGTTCGCCGGCCGCCGTGCGGTCTTCGCGGTCCTGCTCGGCGCGATCGCGATCCCCGGTACGGCGCTCGCCGTACCGACGTTCCTGCTGTTCTCCAAACTCGGCCTCACGAACACCGTCTGGGCGATCATCATCCCGTCGCTGATCAGCCCGTTCGGCTTGTATCTGATGTGGGTCTACGCCACCGAGGCCATCCCGTACGAGTTGCTGGAAGCAGCGCGCATCGACGGCGCCGGCGAGGTCCGCACCTTCTTCACGGTGTCGCTGCGGCTGCTCGCACCCGGTGTCGTGACGGTCCTGCTGTTCGCGGTGGTGGCGACCTGGAACAACTACTTCCTGCCGCTGATCATGCTCAGCAAACCGAGTCTCTACCCGCTCACGGTCGGCCTCACCCAGTGGAACAACCAGGCGACCGGCGTCGGCGCGAACCCGATCTACAACCTGGTGATCACCGGCTCGCTGCTGACCATCGTGCCACTCGTCGTGGCCTTCCTGTTGCTTCAGCGTTTCTGGCAGTCCGGCCTCTCCGCCGGCAGCGTCAAGTAAGGAGTTCGGATGAGATCCACCCTCTGGCGAGCCGCCGTGGCCCTCGCCACCGTCGCCGCCACCCTCACGGTTCCCGCGGCGGCCACGCCGCACCAGCCCAACACCGCCGACTTCCGCGGTGTGAACTGGGCGGACCCGCGCGACAACTACGCCGATGACGAGGTCGTCCCGTCCGGTCTCAGTACGGCGGACAGCTACTGGACGACGTACCGGAAGTCGACCGGCATCCTCAGCGAGTTCCGCACCGAACTGCGCGCGAACACCGTCCGGCTGCCGATCAACCCGTCCAGCGTCGGGACGAACTGGTGGTCGTCCTACCGAGCGGCGATCGACGCCGCGACCGACCAGGGCTTCAAGGTCATCCTCAGCTATTGGGAGGCCGACAACGCCAAGGACGGCCGGATCGACGACACCGCCGCGTTCAACACCATGTGGGACACGGTCTTCAAGGCCTACCGGAAGAACCCGAAGGTCTACTTCGAGCCGATGAACGAGCCGTTCGGCTACGCGCTGCCTGACTGGGTGTCGGTCGCCTCGTCCTGGGCCGATCGGCACTCGGACGTTCCGCGTGGCCGGCTGGTCATCTCCGGGAGCGGCTACAACGACAACGTCACCGGCGTCGGCGCCGCACCGGAGCTGAAGGGCACGCTGCTGTCCCTGCACTTCTACGGCTTCTGGGCGTCCGACACCACCGAGGCCGCGTGGCTGGCGAACCTGAAGCCGCGGATCGGCGAGTACGGCTGGCGCACGATCATCGACGAGGCCGGATCGCCGATGACGATCGGTCTCAACTACGGCAACCACGAGGGCAACACCTCCACGGCGTACCTCGGGGCCCTGACCGAGACGGCCCGCGCGCAGAAGATGGGCATCGTCTACTGGCCCGGTCTGCGCACCGGTGACTCGTACTCGATGACCACTCAGGTCGGCGAGCGCGACCTGAAGGTCAACAGCGCCAGCGGTCTCGCCCAGCTGCAGTGGGGCTGGGGTCTGCTGAAGACCGAGCCGGTGAACGATCTACCGCCCGCACCGCCCGGCCAGCCGATCCGTGGCGTCGAGAGCAACCGCTGCGTCGACGTACCGGGCTTCTCGACCACCAACGGTACGGCGCTCGACCTGTGGGACTGCAACGGCGGCGGCAACCAGAGCTTCAACCTGACCGCCAGCAAGCAGCTCACCATCTACGCGAACAAGTGTGTGACGCCGGGTGCCGACAGTTCGGTGATCATCACCGACTGCACCGGCGCGATCAATCAGACCTGGCAGCTCAACGACGACAAGTCGATCTCCAGCATCAACAACTCGGCGCTCTGCCTGCAGGCCGCCGGAACAGCGAACGGCACTCAGGTTCAGCTCCAGGCCTGCAACGGGCAGCCGAACCAGCAGTGGGTGCGGGCGTAACAGTGAAAGGGAACAGAATGAAGGCAACCCAACGACGTCGGCTTTTGGTCGCCGGCGCGACGATCGCGGCGCTGTCGCTCGCCCTGGCCGCCTGCGGCTCGAGCAAGGACTCTGCCACCGGCGGCGACAGCAAGCAGCAGGGCTCCCCCGCCGCGGTGGACGAGGCGCTGCAGAAGGGCGGCACGATCACCTACTGGAGCTGGACTCCGTCCGCTCAGGCGCAGGTCGCGGCGTTCGAGAAGGCCTACCCGAACGTCAAGGTGAACTACGTCAACGCCGGAACCGGCAACGACCACTACACCAAGCTGCAGAACACGATCAAGGCCGGTTCGGGCGCGCCCGACGTGGCTCAGGTCGAGTACCAGGCGCTGCCGCAGTTCGCCCTGCCCGGCTCGCTGGTCGACCTGCGCCAGTACGGTTTCGACCAGTTCCAGTCGGCGTACACGCCGTCGACCTGGGCCGCGGTGCACGCGGGCGAGGGGCTGTTCGGCCTCCCGCAGGACTCGGGCCCGATGGCCTTGTTCTACAACAAGGAGGTCTTCGACAAGTACGGCCTGACCGTGCCGAAGACCTGGGACGAGTACGTCGCGGCCGGCAAGAAGCTGCACGCGGCCGACCCGAAGAAGTTCATCACGAACGACAGCGGTGACGCCGGTTTCACGACCAGCATGATCTGGCAGGCCGGTGGCAAGCCGTTCAGCACCAACGGCAAGAGCGTCACGATCAACCTGGCCGACGACGGCGCCAAGAAGTGGACCGCCGAGTGGAACCAGCTCGTCCAGGGCGGCCTCGTCTCTACCATCCCCGGCTGGTCCGACGCATGGTTCAAGGCGCTCGGCGACGGCACGATCGCCACGCTTCCGACCGGCGCCTGGATGCCCGGTGTGATGGAGTCCTCGGTCAAGGCCGGTGCCGGCAAGTGGCGGGTCGCGCCGATGCCGACGTACGACGGGCAGCCGGTAACCGCGGAGAACGGCGGCAGCACGCAGGCCGTGCTCAAGCAGAGCGCGAACCCTGCCCTCGCGGCCGGTTTCGTCCGCTGGCTGAACAACGGCGACGGCGTGAAGACGTTCCTGGCCAGCGGCGGCTTCCCGGCCACCACGGCCGACCTGAAGGCGCCCGAGTTCGTCGGCAAGAAGAGCGCGTACTTCGGCGGCCAGGCGATCAACGAGGTGCTGACCGGCGCAGCGGGCACGGTCGCTCCGGGCTGGAGCTACCTGCCGTACCAGTTGTACGCGAACAGCATCTTCGGCGACACAGTGGGTAAGTCCTACCAGGCCAAGAGCAATCTCGACGACGGTCTGAAGTCCTGGCAGGACGCGCTGGTGGCCTATGGCAACCAGCAAGGCTTCCAGGTCAACGGCTGACAGCGCTAACTACAAGAGGGAGATATGCCAGACTTCGCAATCGGTGAGTCCGAGTTCCTGCTCGACGGGAAGCCGTTCCGGATCCTGTCCGGCGCGCTGCACTACTTCCGGATCCATCCGGACCAGTGGGCCGACCGGATCGAGAAGGCACGGCTGATGGGTCTCAACACCATCGAGACCTATGTGCCGTGGAACGCGCACTCACCCCGGCGCGGTGTGTTCGACACCAGCGGGATGCTCGATCTCGAGCTGTTCCTGCGCCGGGTGGCCGAAGCGGGTCTGCACGCGATCGTCCGGCCCGGCCCGTACATCTGTGCCGAGTGGGACAACGGCGGCCTCCCCGCCTGGCTGTACCGGCAGCCAGGAGTGGGGGTTCGCCGGCACGAACCGCAGTACCTCGCCGCGGTCGGCGAGTACCTGAGCGAGGTACTGCGGATCGTCCGCCCCCTGCAGGTCGACCAGGGCGGACCGGTCCTGCTCCTGCAGGTCGAGAACGAATACGGTGCCTTCGGCAACGACTCGACGTACCTGAAGTGGCTCGTCGAGCTGTTCCGCGCCGAGGGCATCACGGTGCCCCTGGTCACCGTCGACCAGCCGGAGGACGCGATGCTCGCGGCCGGCGGCATCGACGGCGTACTGAAGACCGGGTCGTTCGGGTCGCGGAGTGTCGAGCGCCTGGCGACGCTGCGAGCCCATCAGCCGACCGGCCCGCTGATGTGTATGGAGTTCTGGGACGGCTGGTTCGACAACTGGGGCGGACCGCACCACACCACCTCCGCCGAAGACGCGGCTGCTGAGCTGGACGCGCTCCTGGCGGCCGGCGCCTCGGTGAACATCTACATGGTGCACGGTGGGACGAACTTCGGGTTGACCAACGGCGCCAACGACAAGGGCGTCTACCGGCCGACTGTCACGTCCTACGACTACGACGCTCCGGTCGACGAAGCCGGTCGACTGACGGCGAAGTTCCACGCCTTCCGCGACGTGATCGCCAAACACGCTCCCGTCCCGCCGCTGCCTGACCCCGAGCCCACGCCGTCTCTGGACGACGTCGAGGCGACCCTCGGCGAACCGATCCGGCTGCTCGACCGGCCGGACAGCTGGGGTACCTGGCGCGCGCACGACGAGCTCCCGACGCTGGACGATCTGGATTCCCAGTTCGCCCTGTACCGCACACAACTCGAGCTCGACGGGCCGGCGGTCCTCCAGCTCGCCGAGGTCCGCGACCGTGCGCACGTCTTCCTCGACGGCGATCCGGTCGGCATCCTCAGCCGCGAGGATCATGACCGCGCCATCACCCTGCCCCGCGGAACCGGCCGGCTCGATCTGGTCGTCGAGGACCAGGGCCGGGTCAACTACGGGCCGCGTATCGGCGAGCCGAAGGGTCTGATCGGTCCGCTGCAGATCGGCGGCAGCACGCCCCGTAGCTGGCAGACGCTCGCGATCGACCTCGACGCCGTACCGGCTCTGTGGCAGGCGACCCTGCCGTCCACGGCTGGCGTCGGCCCCACCGCCTACCGGACCACCTTCGACCTTGACGACCCCATCGACCTCTTCCTGCGGACCGAAACCTGGGGCAAGGGCTTCGCCTGGATCAACGGGTTCTGCCTCGGACGCTACTGGCGCCGAGGTCCGCAGCAGACGCTCTACGTGCCTGCGCCGGTACTTCGGCCTGGCGCGAACGAACTCGTCGTCCTCGAACTGGACACGCTCGCCGACCGCACCGCCCGCTTCACCACCGCCCCCGAGTTAGGCCCACTCGAACACTGAGCCCGAAGGAACCCGCCCCCATGCGCAGATCGATCCTGTCCGCCCTGACGGCCATCGCCCTGACTGCAAGCACCCTCACCGCCACGGCTGTTCCGGCCGTGGCGGCGGTGAACTCCTTCTCCGTCCTGACCTACAACGTGGCCGGACTGCCCGACGGAATCTCGTCGGGCGATCCCGCCGTCAACACCCCGCTGATCAGTCCACGGCTGGCCGAGTACGACGTGGTCACCGTGCAAGAGGACTTCAACTACCACGCGGCGCTCTATGCCGGTGACAACCATCCCTACCGAACCGCCACGAGCGGCGGCGTTCCCTTCGGGGACGGTCTCAACACCTTGTCCCGCTACCCGTTCGACGATTTCGACCGGACCAAGTGGTCGAACTGCAACGGCACGGACTGCCTTACCCCCAAGGGATTCAGCCTGAACCGGATCCGGCTCGCCGAGGGCGTGTACGTCGATCTCTACAACCTGCACCCGAACGCGGGCACCGAGACCGCCGACCTGGCCGCCCGCCGGGCCAACATCACCCAGCTCACGCAGTACATCACCGCGCACTCCGCCGGGAACGCCGTGATCGTCATGGGCGACACCAACACGCGCTACACCAGGACCGAGGACAACATCCGCGAGCTCGTCACGGGCGCCGGTCTGACCGATGCCTGGGTGCAGCTGATCCGTGGCGGTCAAGCGCCGCCGCTCGGCAGCCCGGCGCTGGTCTGCGACCCGAACGCGGTCAGCAACACGTGCGAGGTCGTCGACAAGGTCTTGTACCGCGGCAACAAGTTCATCAACCTCACCGCGACCCAGTACAACAACGAGAACTCCAAGCTCCTCGACAGTGCCGGCAAGCCGTTGTCGGACCACTATCCGCACCTGGTCCGCTTCAACTGGTCGCTCAACGACCAGTTCCGGATGAGTGACCAGTTCGGCGGACCGCACGGCGACCCGTTCACCGACGTGGCCAAGCTTGCCAACGGCAACGGTGTGCGATCGGTCCGGCTGCGCGGCGCCGAGCGGCTCGACTCGGTTGGCCTGACCTTGACGACCGGTACGACGCTCGCGCACGGCGGGACCGGTGGGACGCTCAACGAACTTGTCCTCGGCGCCGGTGAACGCATCGTCCGCGTCACCTTGACCCGGGGCCAGTACAACGGCCGCACCAGGCTCTTCTCGGCCGGCATCGTCACCAGCACCGGTCGCACGCTGTCCGCCGGAACTCCTACCAGCGATGCGGTCACCTACACCGCCCCTACCGGTTGGCAGATCACCGGATTCACCGGTCGCGCCGGTGACGGCGTGGACAAGCTCGGCGTGATCTACCAGCCCTGACCGTGTCGCCCCCGTGGTGAGAGGAAATCCGATGACCGACGCCCCACCCCCTTCAGCACCGCAGCCGCCCTCGACGGCGACCGGCAGTCCGCGGCGGAGCTTCCTGCGCGACGCAGGACTGACCGGCGCCGGAGTCGCCGCCGCGACCGTGCTGGGCGCGCAACCCGCGGCCGCGGCGTCGCCAGCGCGCGGAGCCGATCGACCACGCCGTGGTGGCTACCTCTGGCTGGCCGGTGATCACCACCTGCACAGCCAGTACAGCAACGACGCCATGTTCCGGGTCGACGACCACGTCCAGCGCGCGATCAATCACGGTCTCGACTGGATGGTGATCACCGACCACGGCAACACGGCGTTCTCGTCGTACAGCGTGCCGATGCTCGCGGCAGACGTCCGGGCGGCGCGAAAGGCGAAGCTCGACGAGATCCTGGTGTTCCTCGGGATGGAGTGGAACATGCCGGGCGCGGAGCACGCGACCTTGATGCTGGCGCCGGGCAAGGACGAGGCGGAATTTCTCAACGAGTTCGTCAGCAAGTACGACGCCCGCGTCACCAACAGCCGGGACGGTACGCCGGCGAACGAGGCACTGGCGATCGAGGCGATCAAGTACCTCGGCCGCGGCGTACGGGACGGCCGGATCCCGGACGCACTCGTCCTGGCGAACCACCCGTGCCGGCTGGGCATCGACTCACCGCACGAACTGCGCGCCTGGCGCGATGCAGCCCCGGGCATCGTGCTCGGAATGGAAGGCGCGCCCGGGCACCAGGCCGCCGGTCTGCCCGCGCCGGGGATGGCCAGGGGCCGCGGCCTGTACGACAGCGCACCGAGCAAGTATTCGTTCCCCGGCCTCCCGCCGGAGGCGTACCGCACGCACGGCGGCTTCGACTGGATGACTGCGACCGTCGGCGGCGTGTGGGACAGCCTGCTCGCGGAGGGCAAACCGTTCTGGATCACCGTCAGCTCCGACGGCCATCAGGCCTGTGGCGACTGGGTCCGGAACCCGGTGGACCCGCTCGATCAGAGTTCGTACGACACGACGCCGTACGACGAGAGCGGCCGCACGTTCATGACCACGGGCAAGTTCCCGGACCCGGTCGACGCGGGGCGGCCGGTCACGACGTACAGCGGCTTCCCGGCGGGCGCCTACTCGAAGACGTGGGTCGGCGCGAGCGGTCGTGGCCACCGCCAGGTGATGGACGGCATCCGGGCCGGCCGGATCTGGGCCTGCCACGGTGACCTCATCTCGGGTCTCGATGTCCGGGTTCGCTCCAGCACCGGTGAGGTGGCCCCGCTCGGCGGCCGGCTCAGCGTCAAGCGCGGGACCTCGGTGCGGCTGTCGATCGAGATCGAGCTGACCGAGGGCGGGAACTACGCCCAGCTGCATCCCGAGCTGGCCCGCGTCGACCTGATCATGGGCGACGTCACCGGTCCCGCGGCCGATCCCGACACGATCACCGCGCCGAGCACTCGAGTCATCAAGTCGTGGGACGTCAAGCAGACCGCCGGCACGCTGACGCTGTACCACAACCTGACCATCGACGGCCCGTGCTACTTCCGGCTCCGCGGCACGGACGGCAAACGCAACGCCCCCGGCCCGTACGGCGCTGCTGTCGATCCGGCCGGACCGGTCATGGACGTGCTCGCGAACTCCAACCCCTGGGAAGATCTCTGGTTCTACGCGAACCCGATCTTCGTCGACGTCCGCGGCCGATGACGCTATCGAGGTCCGGTGCTCTCCCGGACGATCAGCTCGGCCGGGACGAGGTCGCGAGCAGCCGGCTCGCGGCCGGCGATCTGCTCGGCCAGCTGGTGGAAGGTCCGCCGGCCGACCTCGATGAAGTCCTGCCGGACCGTGGTCAGCGGCGGGCTGAAGTAGGCGGACTCCGGGACGTCGTCGAAGCCCACGACGTGCACGTCCTTGGGCACCGAGATGCCTACTTCGCTGAAGGCTCGCAGCAGCCCGAGCGCCATCTGGTCGTTGGCGACGAACACCGCGGTCAGGTCCTTCTCGCGAGCCAGTCCCTGGCCGGCGGCGTACCCGGAACGAGCGCTCCAGTCCCCGCGCACGATCCGCGGCGCCTTGGCGTGGTGCCGCTTCAGGGTCTGCCGCCAAGCGCGTTCGCGATCCTGGGCCTCGAGCCAGTCGACGGGTCCGGCCACGTGCCAGACCGTCTCGTGCCCGAGGGCGAGCAGGTGCTCGGTGGCGCGGCGAGCGCCGTCGGACTGGTCGACCGCGATCATCGGAACCGGCACCTTCTGACCGCCTCCGACGGCGACCAGCGGGATGTCGCGCGGCGCGCCTTCGAGCGACTGGCTCGCCGCCGCGTGCGGCGCGATCACCACGATGCCCTCGACCGCCTGCCGACGCAGGGTCTCGATCGCGTCCCCGATCGCCGCGCTGTTCGGCGTACCGAGGCTGGTGATGGTGACCGAGTAGCCGGCCTCGCGCGCCGCGTGCTCAATGCCGTAGAGCGTGCTGGCCGGGCCGTACAGGGTCGAGTCCAGCGTGACCACGCCCAGGATGCCGGTCTTGCCGGTGACCAGGGCACGCGCCGCCGAGTTGGGCCGGTAGCTCAGCTTCTCGACGGCGGCCAGCACCCGAGCGCGGGTCGCGGCGCTCACCGGGCCGGTTTTGTTGACCACCCGGGACACCGTCATGTGCGACACGCCCGCGAGGTCCGCAACATCGGTCAAGCTCGCCTGCCGCGCCGGAACGCCGCCGTTGGTCACTCAGAAACTCCCTGGTTGCCGCGCTGTGTCTACGGAGGCCAGTGTTGGCGGTAACAACCCCGCGGTCAAGAACCCTCGCCAGCGCGGGACTCCGTCCTGAGCTGCAGCGTCTGTACGCCGGGCGCGCGGCCGGTCAGATAGACGCGTACGCCGGCCGGAACCAGCGACCCGTTGAGCATCCGATAACGCTCCCCCGCATCCATGGCGACTCGCGCTGTCCCCGAGCCAGGACCGAACTCGATCCGATCCTCGCCGACCGCATAGACACCGGTCCCTGTCACGAGCTGGTGGTTGCCGGACTCATCGATCGCCTCGGTGCCCGACAACTCCCCACCAGGCCGGAAGCAGAGCTCGATCGCGTACGGCGCCTCCGATCCGTCCAGCTCGAAGGTCAGGTCGAACCCGTCCGCCACCTCGGCCACAGTGATCACGGTCCGCAGTCGCCGGTAGTCGCGCGGCCGCTGACCGAAGTCCATGGCGGAGTAGAACCGGCCGTCGGGCGTCAGCGCGTACTGGCCGTCAGCCGATCTGAGCTCCGGCGGCAACGGCTGGTAGTACGGAACGGCGACCTCGGCCCCGAGCTCGACCACCTCGGGCGACAGCCGACGCAGGTACTCGCTGTGGAAGTGACCGGTGCCGAAGAACTGCGGCGCGAGCCGGACCGAGTCCAGAATCGCGTCCCCCTGGCGCAGCTTGAAGAACGTCGGATTCACCGAGAGACCCGAAGCGATCACCGGTACGGCGTGGAAGTCCGTGCCACCGAAGACGGTCGCCGTACGGCTCCCCCGCCGGATCCGCACCGACGCCTGGGACGGGAACTCGTGGACGAAGTCGGTCGGCGGTTCGGTCGCCGGTGGCAGTTCGGCCGCCAGCTCCGGTCGTTCGAGCACTTCGGCCAAAAAGTCGCCCAGAACAAGGGCATCGCGGCGTTCGATGCCCTGGGCAACAGCAGCGAACCGGCCGTCACCGTCCAGCAGCGCCAGCTCGCGATACTGGAGGAGATACCCCCAGACGGCGCCGATCTGGAACTGGTCCTGCCGACGCGACGCGACCACGTCCACTTCACCGTTCGGCTCCAGGAGATGCAGCGTCGCCTCCAGGTTGCGCCGTACGAACTCGATCAGCTCGGGCCGGTCCAGCAACCACGCGATCGTCAGCAGCGACGGATTGCTCACCGCGGCCGCGTAGATCGCACTCCGCTCGCTGTAGATGCCGTCCGGCGCCGCGTCGATCCCCTCGGCCAGCCACTCGTCGATCCGGTCGACGTACCGCTGGTCCGGAAGGATGTGGTTGACCCGGGCAAGCGCCGCCGACACCTCCCAGCGATGGTTCGGCGTGTGCACACCGCCTTCGGCGAGCGCCGGGCCGGCCTTCTGCAGGATCCTGTGCAGCACCGAACGGATCGATGTCGTCGCCGCCTCACCATCGGCCTCGAGCAATTCCCAGACCTGACACAGATCCTGGATCAGGAACGCCGTGTCCGGCGGCGAGTGCAGGTTGCCGATGTCGTAGGTCCCGTCCTCATGCTGGCGCGCGCCGAGCTCGTCGGAGAGCAGCCGCATGAGCTCCAGAACCGCCGGATCATGCCGGTACGACGTCTCCCCCACATAGCCCGCGACCAGCCGCCGGAGCTCGCGTCCGACCTGTCGCGGATCACCTCCGGATGGCTGCTCGGCCTGCAACAGCTCAGTGATCTGTTGCTCACCGCCCGCAATCAGAACCCCGAGAAATCGTTTGTCCACCGGACGTCCTCCGCTCGAACCCTTATGTCAGGACTTAAATGTATATCGATACACCATTTGCCCTTGACGCGGTAAGCGCTTGCCTCCTAGCGTCCGAGCGTCGCCTACCCGGGCAGCGAGAAACACGAGGAGAAACAACATGACCGGTTCCCTTCAGCGGTGGCGGTGGCTGGCAGCAGGTGTGGTGATCGCGACAGCGCTGACCGCCTGCGGTTCCGGCTCCGGCTCCGGCGACTCGAGCGGGGACGGGGCCAAGAAGATCACCTTCTGGCTCTCGACCGCCGCCCAGATCCAGGGTTACACCGACCTCGCCAAGGAGTTCCAGGCGAAGGAAGGCATCACCGTCGAGGTGGTGAACCAGCCGTACGACGGCTACCAGGACAAGCTGCGCCAGTCCGCCCAGGCCAACTCGCTGCCCGACGTCGCCAGCGTCCCCTCGCTCGACACCCTGTGGATCAACCAGCTCCAGGACCTGAGCGCGACCGCGAACAACGGGACCAACCAGATCCGCAAGGACCTGGTCACCGAGCAGGACGGCAAGGTGCTGGCGATCCCGTCCGACCTGACCGCGGCCGGCCTGTTCGTCAACAAGACCCTCTTCGCCAAGGCAGGCGTCGCCGTACCGACCGATCCGAGCAAGACCTGGACCTGGGACGAGTTCCTGGCCGCCGCGACCAAGGTGCGGACCGCGACCGGGGCGAAGTACGACCTGGTCTACGACAACTCGGCCGCCCGGATCCGGGCCTTCATCTACAACAACGGCGGCAAGGGCTTCCAGCTCGGCGCCGACAACAAGTACCAGATGCCGGACGCCGCGACCGTGGCCGCGCTCTCCAAGTTCAAGGCGATGAACGACGACAAGGTGATGCCGAAGTCGGTCTGGACCTCGGGCGGCGACCCGAACGCGCTGTTCAAGAGCGGCCAGGTGGTCGCGTACTTCTCCGGCGTCTGGCAGGTGCCCGACTTCGCCGACGGCATCACGAACTTCGAGTGGGCCGGCGCGCCGACCCCCGGCCCGGTGCACGCCACCGACATCAACCTCGGCGGCAAGGTCGTTGCCTTCAACAACAAGGACACCGCCGCCGCGGCCAAGAAGTGGGTCGACTTCCTGTTCCAGCGCGACAACTACACCAAGCTGGCACAGGCCAACGGCTACCTGCCGGTCGAGTCCGGTCTGACCCTGAAGTACCCGTTCAAGTCGAAGGCCGCCCTGGACGCGTTCACGCTCTACACCAAGGAGATCGAGCTCGCGGACCCGATCTCGTCGTCGGGCCAGGCCAATGGCACCAAGCTGCTGCTCGCAGGCAAGGAAGCCGGCGAAGACCCGACGAAGGGTGAGCTGGCGAAGTTCGTCAACGGTCAGCAGGACGTCCAGAAGACGGTCGAGAACATCGTCAACGGCCTCAACGCCTCGCTGGGCTGACGCCGGTGCGACGACTCCTGCCACAGCGCCGGCTGAACCACTACACCGCGGCACCGCTGGCGCTCATCTCGATCAACCTGTTGCTGCTGGTCACATTCTTCGTGTGGCCGGCGGTGACCGGCCTGCTGTACTCGTTCACGAGCTACACCGGGATCGGCACCGCGCCGTACGTCGGCCTGGACAACTACCAGCGGTTGCTGCAGGACGACGCGTTCTACTCGGCGCTGGTCCGGACGCTGGTGTTCACGGCGGGCGTCGTACCGCTGACGCTCGTGCTCTCGCTGAGCACGGCGGTGCTGCTCGTCACGAACTACACCAAGGGCAAGGCCGTCGCGCGGATCATCTTCTTCCTGCCCTGGCTGATCTCGCCGATCATCGCGGGCGTCATCTGGCGCTGGATGTTCGGCGAGAACTTCGGCCTCGTCAACTACCTGATCACCTCGCTCGGCGGCAGCGAGGTGCCCTGGCAGTCGAACGCGAACCTGTCGATGCTGGTCGTCATCGTGGCGGCCGCCTGGGGCGGTACGGCGTTCAACATGCTGCTGTTCGTGGCTGCGCTGAAGAACGTGCCGACGGCGTACTACGAGGCGGCGTCGCTCGACGGCGCCGGCGGGTGGGCGAAGTTCCGGCACATCACGCTGCCGGCGATCGCGCCGACGACGTTCATCGTGGTGCTGCTCAGCGTGCTCGGCTCGATGAAGGAGTACGCGCTGGTCCAGGCCATCAACGGCGGTGGCCCGGGCACGGCGAACAACTTGCTCGTCCAGTACATCTACACCAAGGGTTTCCAGCGGGCGCAGATCGGCTACGCGAGTGCGGCGTCGTTCGTACTGATGCTGATCCTGATGGTGATCGCGCTCGTCCAGCTGGCCCTGAACCGGCGGAAGGAATCCTGACATGGCCGCCACCTCCACGACGGGCGAACTCCCGAAGAAGATCTGGGCGACCGCGCTCATGTGGCTCCTGGTCGCCGTCTACGGCGTCCCGGTGCTCTGGTTCCTGCTCAGCTCGTTCAAGCCCGCGGGTGAGCTGTTCTCGTATCCGCTGACGTTGTTCCCCAAGCATCCGACGATCAAGGGGTTCACTCAGGCCTGGACGAGCTTCGACGTCGCCAAGTACTTCGTCAACACGATGATCGTGGCCGTCTCGGCGACCGCGCTGACGATCGTGGCCAGCGCCGCCTGCGGGTACGCGCTGGCGAAGTACAAGAACTGGTGGATCAAGGTCTTCGCCGTCTGCATCCTGGCGACCACGATGCTGCCCGGCGAGGTCATCCTCGCGCCGCTGTTCCTGGTGGTGCGCAACCTCGGCCTCTACAACAGCCTCGCGGCCGTCGTCGTCCCGTCGGTGATCACGGCGACCGGGACGTTCATGTTCCGGCAGTTCTTCCTGACGGTGCCGAACGACCTGCTCGAGGCGGCCCGGATCGACGGAGCGGGCGAACTGCAGACGCTGTGGCGGATCATGCTGCCGCTGTCGAAGCCGATCATGCTGACCCTGGCGATCTTCTCGTTCCAGTGGCGGTGGAACGACTACATCTGGCCGCTGGTCGTGCTGAACGAGCCGAGCAAATACACGCTGCAGATCGGCGTCGCGACCATCGTCGGCGCGGAGAACGTGAACTGGTCGGTCCTGCTGGGCGCATCGGTGCTCTCGATGATCCCGCTGGTCGCGCTCTACCTGGTGTTCCAGAAGTACGTGATGAGCGCCGACATCGGGGCCGGGCTGAAAGACTGAGCAAGGCAAGGGAATGTGGACGGATCGGGCCGGGTTGGCGCAAGTATGACTGTTGAGATCGGTGTCATCCTGCCGACGTCCACTCCCGATCCGAGCCGGCCGATCCTCGGCGATGTCCGGGCCAGCGCCCGGTACGCCGAGGAGCTCGGGCTGGACTCCGTCTGGTCCACCGACCACCTGATCGCCAGCGGCCCGATGCTCGACAGCACCGTGGTGCTGGCGACCGCGGCGGCGGTGACCGAGCGGATCACGATCGGCTTCAACGTGATGCTGCTGGCGCTGCGGTCGGCGGCCTGGGCGGCCAAGCAGGTGAACACGCTCCAGCTGCTCTCCGGCAATCGCGTCGTCCTCGGTGTCGGGACGGGCAACCCGGCCCACGGCGACATCGGGTGGCGTGCCGCCGGCATCGACTACACGGAGCGCGGCCGGCTGACCGACGAGGCGCTCGCCGTACTGCCCGATCTGATCGCCGGCCGGCCGGCGAAACTTGCCGACGGCGCCGAAGCGACGCTGGCGCCCGGCTCGGCCGTCCCGCCGATCTTCGTCGCCGGTGGCGGACCCCGGGGCCACAAGCGTGCCGCGCGGTACGGCGATGGCTGGGCCACGATCGCGCAGTCGCCGGAGGAGATCCGGGCGAACCTTGCCGCGATCAACGAACTCGCCGCCGAGCTCGGCCGGCCGGCACTCCGCGCCACTGTGGTTGCTCCGGCGCTGGACGACGATCCGGCCCGCGCAGCCGACCAGGTCGCGGCGTACGACGAGGCCGGCGTCGAGCGCGTCATCCTGCTGCCGACCGGCGACTGGCACGCGGACTACGACCGGGCCGCCGAGCTTCACCGCCGCGTGCGGAACTGATTCATCAGTCGCGACCGCAGTGACTCGGCCGGCTTGACCGGTTGCGTCCGCGGCCGCACCGGCACCCGGCGCTCGGGAACCTCGACCTGCAACCCACTCGCCGCCGGATCGAGGTCAATGTGCCGCTCGATCGGTTGGGTCTCGACGGGCTCCGCCGTCTCCGGAACAGGTGCCGTCTCCGGAGCAGGCGCTGTCTCCTGGGCAGGCGCCGGCTTCGCGAACCCCGCCGGCTTCACAGGGGCGGGGTCGACCAGCCGGGCACGCGTGACCGGAGCCGGTTCGGCGACCGGCTCCGCGTGCACGGTCTCCTCGATCGTGCGGTACTCCTCTTCGACGGCCGGGTCGATGGCCTGTGTCTCGACCCGGCGCCGCTTGTTCGTGATGCTGTACGACAGCCAGATCCCGCAGGCCCCGGCGAGCATGATGATCACCCCGACCACGGAGAGGTCGACCGCGCTACTGCGATCGCGCACCCCGAAGGCGAGGATCGCACCCACCGTGATCAAGAAGATTCCGACACCGATACTCATGAGGCCTCCCGTGACGTTCTCCGACGCCACTCCGGTACCCCACTGCTACACATAGTGAGAATCTGTCAGGCAGCCGCCGCCATCGGAGCCAGGCGTTCGCGCAGCTCGGTCAGCGTGCGGCGCAGCAGCCGCGACACCTGCATCTGGCTGACGCCGACCTCGGCGCCGATATCGGCCTGCGTCCAGCCTTCGACGAACCGCAGTTCGAGGATCCGGCGCTCGCGCGACCCGAGGTCGTCCAGGATCGGCTGCAGCATGTCCACCGCTTCCAGCCGGCTGACCGCGACATCGTCCTCGTCCGGCACCACCTCGGCCAGACTCAGCCCGTCGTCGTCGGCCGGCCGGTCCAGGGACAGCACGTTGAAACAGCCCCTGGCCGCCATCGCCTGCTCGATCTCGGCCTCGTCCACGTCGAGATAGGAGGCCAGCTCCTCGGTCGACGGCTCCCGGCCGAGCTCCTGCTCGAGTTCCGGCAGTTTCGCCGACACCAGACCCTGCAGTTCCTGCAACCGACGCGGGATCCGCACCGTCCACGCCGAGTCCCGGAAGTAGCGCCGGACCTCACCGCGGATGGTCGGTACGGCGTACCCGATGAAGGGCGTGTCTGCATCGAGGCGGTAGTTCGTCGCCGCCTTCATCAGGCCGACGCAGGCGACCTGCTCCAGATCTTCCAGTTCCACGCCCCGGCCACGGAACCGCTGCGCGATTCCCCGGGCGATCTCCAGATTCAGCTCCACGATCCGCTCCAGCAGCATCTGCTGCTCCACCGGATCCGTTGCCCGGGCCCGAAGCTCGAACAACTCGACCGTGGCCGCCTCCCGAGCGGCCCGGTCGGACACCGACGAACACTGCGTCGGTACTTGCTGCTGACAACCACTCATCACAGAAACAGTCATTTTGACCTCGCGACATTCACGTCACGGCGCGGCGCACGTCTGGACCGCGGTCAAAGAATGGGACTCAGTTACCCAGCTTTCCCGATCTCATGCACAACCGGCGCCGAACGCACCGGCCGGACCTTCTGGTCGGTCGCCGCCGGGCGCTTGGGCGCCGGACAGACCGGACCTCGTCGGATCGGGCCACCGCCCAACCGGCGGCTCTTCCACTGCTTCTCGTCGTAGTCGTAATAGGTGTCGACCCCACCGACAGTCATCTCGACTCCAGCCAAACCGTGTTACCGCTTCGACTGCTGACTTTTCAACAGGTTGGTTGCCAGATTACACCTCAACCGATTGCCTTGAGGAGAGTCTCGGAGAACGCCCCGATGTCATCGGGGTTACGGCTCGTGATCAAGTTCTCGTCGACCACCACTTCCTGATCGACCCACGTCCCGCCCGCGTTCCGCAGGTCAGTCTGCAGACTCGGCCAGGACGTCAGCGTGCGACCCCGTACGACGTCGGCCTCGATCAGGGTCCACGGAGCGTGACAGATCGCGGCGACCGGTTTGCCGGAGGCGACGAAGTCCTTCACGAACGCCACCGCCTTCTCGTCCGTCCGCAGGGCGTCCGGATTCGCCACCCCACCCGGCAGGACGAGTGCGTCGAAGTCCTCGACCGCGACGTCGGCAACCGCTTGGTCGACCGGCAACTTCTCGGCAGCCGTCAGGTGGTCGAAGGTCTGGACCTCGCCGTCGGCCGGACTCACCAGTACCGGCTCGTGCCCAGCGTCCTTGACCGCCTTCCAGGGCTCTGTCAGCTCCACTCGCTCAATACCCTCGGCGGCTACCAGGAATGCGACCTTGCTCATCGATCCTCCTCGTTCGGGTCCCGTTCTTCGGCCGGTGCCCGTGTCGGTACCGTCCATGCACCCGGGCTCAGCCTGCGCGGAGGCTGCGCGCAGGTGCCTTCCACGACGTCAGCAGGTATTCGGCGAAGAGGCGGTCGAGGGCCAGTGAGCAGGCCGCGCCGAACAGAACGTCGCCGACGGCAGCCGGATGGTCGCTGACATAGCTGCCGCAGAGGTCGTGCGCCGCGATCTGCTCGTGGACGGCGTCCGCCTCGACATGTTCGGTGAAGTAGCGAGCCTCCGCGTCGGTCGCACCGAGGCGGGCTGCGCCGGCGGCGTACTGGCGGTTGGGCAGGGTCGAGGTCATCTCGAGAGCGGCCAGATGCCCGAGCAGCGCGGGAGTCCACCGCTGGTGCATCGCGAACAGCGACATCACGTTCGACAGCGCGAGCGTCACCCCGGACGCACTCGCCACATAGTGACCATAGGAATCGTTGAGACCGAGCCAGCGCATTGTGGTGCGGAACAGTTCGGAGTGCATGCGTTCGGGCCGGCCGCCGCCGTACTCGTCGCTCTGGATCTCGACCAGGGCAGCCTTGGCGGCGCCCTCCAAGCGCGGGATGCCGAAGCTGTGCGGATCGGCCTCCTTCAGCTGGTAGACCGACCGGTTCGCGACGAACTCCCGGAACTGGTCAAGGGTCGCGTGCCGCCGCAGGTACGCCGACAACTTGGGACCGTCGTCGGCCTCGACCAGCGCACGCAATTGCTCAGCGATCGGGCGGTCGGACGGCATGGTCCGGCAGTTCGTCTCCAGCCACTCGATCCAGGGCTGCTCCAGCCGCGTGCGGAAGGCGATCACGTCGGTGTCCCACTGGCCGTCGACCGCGGCGTCCTCGAAACCCCGGTAGTGCAGCTCGTACGCGATCCACAGCGCGAGCTGGAGGTCTTCGTCCGCCCACACCGGTTGCTGGGTGCGGACCTCGACCTCATCGGTACGGCGGCCCGCGAGCCGGCTGATCAGCCAGCCACTGAGCGGTCCCCGTGCGGGTGGCAACTGCATGTGCGTCTCCTCGTTGTCAGGCTCCGCCCCGGTACCCGGAGGAGAAACCGGCCGACGAGTGGGTACCGCACACCTATGACGACGAACGCCGACGACCCGGCCACCTCGATCCGCGCCTATCCCGACGGCCCGATTCTGGTCCGCGGTGACTTCGAACTGCTCGACGAACAGGGTCAGGCGATCACGACGAATCGCCGGACGATCGCGCTCTGTCGCTGTGGCCGCTCCGCGCTGGCGCCACTGTGTGACGGCACCCACTCCGTCCTGCAGTCCGGGCGTGGGGCATGACGAGCGCCCAGAAGGCCGGTTCCGTCTGGCTGGCCACTGCCGACCTACCGCAGTACGACGAGCTCCGCGCCGACCTGCGCGCCGAGGTCGTGGTGGTCGGTGGTGGGTTGATCGGGTTGACGACCGCACTGGAGTTGCAGCTGGAAGGAGCCGACGTCGTCCTGCTCGAAGCCGACCGGATCGGTGGCCGAACGAGCGGAAACACCACCGGCAAGGTCACCTCGCAGCACGGCGCGATCTACGCCGACCTGGCCGACCGGCACGGGCTCGAGACGGCTCGCCAGTACGCGACCGCGAACCAAGCCGGCGTGGAACGTGTCGCCGAGCTGGTCGACCGGTTCGGTATCGACTGCGAACTCACCCGTACGCCGGCCTTCGTCTACGCCACCGGTGATACGGACCTCCGCCGCGAGGCCGAGGTCGCGGCAGAAGTCGGACTTCCGGCGCACTACGCCGATCCGGCCGAGCTGGGTCTGCCGGTCAAGGCGACCGGCGTGGTCCGCTTCGACAACCAACTGCAGCTCCATCCGACGCGCTATCTCGCCGGGCTCGCGGCAGCGTTCACCGCGGCCGGCGGCCGGATCTTCGAGCGCACCCGGGTGACCGATCTCGATTCGGCCGACACCGGCGTCGAGGCCAAGACCCAGGCCGGTCCGGTCGTCCGGGCCGAGCACGGGATCGCAGCGACGCTCCTGCCGTTCGGAATCACCGGCGGGTACTTCGCCCGAACGCGCCCGCAGCAGTCACACGGCATCGCCGTACGGCTGCCGGTACCGGCGCCGGTCGGGATGGCGATCTCGGTCGACGGTCCGACGCGGTCGACGCGGCCCTGGCCAGGCGGCGGCCCGAACGGGCTCATCGTCGTCGGCAGCGACCACGAGGTCGGCGATCAAACCGACACCGACGCGGCGTACCGCAGTCTGATCGACTGGGTCGGCGCACTGTGGGACGACCGCTTCGAACCGGAGTACCGATGGTCGGCCCACGACTACAGCACGCCGGACCAGCTCCCGTACATCGGGAAGGCACCCGGTACGCCGGTCTTCGTTGCCACCGGCATGCACAAATGGGGCCTGAGCAACGGAACCGTTGCCGCCGGCATCCTGCGCGACCTGGTCCTGGGCCGCGACAACTCCTGGGCGACCCTGTACGACGCGGGCCGGATCGGCGACGCGCACGCGGTCGCGAGTCTGGTCAAGGACAACCTGAAGGTGGGCAAGGAGTTCGCCGCCGGTCACCTGCGCCGGCTGCTCGGCGGTGGACTGGACCATGTCGAGGTCGGCGAAGGCGGGCTGTTCGAGATCGACGGGACCACCGTCGGCGCCTACTGCGACCACGACGGCAAGCTGCACACCGTCGTACCGGTCTGTACGCATCTCGGCTGTCCGCTGCGCTGGAACCAAGGCGACGCCACGTGGGACTGCAACTGCCACGGCTCGCGTTTCGATCCCGACGGCGCGGTCCTCGACGGTCCGGCCACGAAGCCACTGACCGTCCCCGACAAGTGAATTGGAGCAGTCGTGAGTGATGCTGTCGTCGTCGGCGCCGGTCCGAACGGGCTGGTCGCGGCGAACCTTCTGGTCGATGCCGGCTGGGACGTCGTACTGCTGGAAGCCAACGACGAGGTCGGCGGTGCGGTCCGAAGTTCGACCGACCTGGACCCGGCGTTCGTACACGACACCTTCAGCTCGTTCTACCCGCTGGCCGCGGTCTCGCCGACGATCAAGGGGCTGAACCTCGACGAGTACGGGCTCGAGTGGTCGAACGCTCCGTCGCCG
Organism: Kribbella sp. NPDC005582; assembly: GCF_040605415.1. NCBI lineage: Bacteria > Bacillati > Actinomycetota > Actinomycetes > Propionibacteriales > Kribbellaceae > Kribbella > Kribbella sp. NPDC005582. Next base: position 495,836 of record NZ_JBEXCU010000003.1, on the reverse strand, counting down.
GTCGGCAATCCGTTGTCCTCCGGCGGGTGGGCGATCGTGCATCCCGACCCGGCCGACACCGCGGCCGCACTGGACGCGCTGCACCCGGGTGACGGCCAGGCCTGGCTCGACCTGTACGCCGATTGGGAGCGCGTCGGACCGGCCGTGATCGACGCGCTGCTCAGTCCGTTTCCGCCGGTTCGGGCGGGGATCGGCGTACTGAAGGAGTTGCTGGGGCCGCGCGGGCTGAAGCGACTCGAGCTGCTCCTCGGGCCGGTCCGCTGGGTCGGCAACCGCCGGTTCGCGGGCGAGGCCGCAAAGATGCTGCTGGCAACCAATTCGCAGCACGCCGATATCGGGCCGTCCACGCCCGGTTCGGGGCTGATGGGCTGGCTGCTGGTGATGATCGCGCAGCAGTACGGCTATCCGGTACCGCGTGGCGGGGCCGGCCGGTTGGCGCAGGCACTGGTCGACCGCTTCACCGATCGGGGTGGCCGGGTCGTCTGCCAGGCCCGGGTCGATCGGATCGTCGTTCGCAACGGCCGCGCCGTCGCCGTACGGACTGCCGACGGCACCGAGTACGGCGCTCGCCGCGCAGTGCTCGCGGATGTCTCGGCGCCGGCGCTGTACCAGCACCTGCTCCAGCCGGAAGATCTGCCGGGACACGTGCTGCAGCGGTTGAAGCTGTTCCGCTGGGATCCCGGCACGGTCAAGGTCGACTGGGCGCTGGACTCGCCGATTCCCTGGCACGACAAACCCGACCTGGCGCCGGGCACGGCTCATCTGGCGGACTCGGTGCCGGATCTCAAGCGCTGGGCCGCGCAGATCTCCGCCGGATACATCCCGGATCGGCCGTTCCTGCTGATGGGTCAGATGACGACCGCCGATCCCTCCCGCTCCCCCGCCGGGACCGAATCGGCCTGGGCCTACACCCACGTCCCGCAGCACACCCGCGGTGACGCCGGCGGCGGCCTGTCCGGGCGGTGGGACGACGCCGAGGCCGAGGCGATGGCCGACCGGATGCAGGCTCGCGTCGAGCAGCACGCGCCCGGCTTCACCGAGCGGATCATCGCGCGCCGCGTGCTCGGCCCGCGCGAACTCGAACGCCGCGATGCCAACCTGGTCGGCGGCGCGGTCAACGGCGGTACGTCGCGTCTGCGCCAGGAGCTGTTCCTCCGCCCGATGCCGGGCCTGGGGCGAGCCGAAACGGCGGTCAAGGCGCTCTACCTCGCGTCCGCGTCCGCGCACCCCGGCGGTGGCGTGCACGGCGCCTGCGGGTCCAACGCGGCCCGCGCCGCGCTCTTCCACGCGGGCGGCACGAGGTTTGGGCCGGGTACTGGTGCCGCATGAGTGAGACCGAACGTCTGATCAACGCCTCCGCCGCCGATGTGTTCGCGGTCCTGGCCGACGGGTGGAGCTACGCCGCCTGGGTGGTCGGAGCATCGCGGATCCGGGACGTCGAGCCCGACTGGCCACTGCCCGGCAGCAGCATCCATCACTCGGTGGGAGCCTGGCCGCTGCTGATCAACGACACGACCACGGTGATCAGGTACGAACCGTTGCGGCTGCTCGAATTGAAGGTGCGCGCCTGGCCGACGGGTGAGGGAACTGTCGAGCTGGAGGCGTCCGAGGCGGACGGTGTCTGTCACGTCGTGATGCGGGAGCGGATGACGAAGGGCCCGGCGACGCTGCTGCCGCCGCAGGTCGCTGATCCGCTGTTGCACGTGCGCAACGCCGAGACCCTGCAGCGTCTCGCCCTGCTGGCCGAAGGCCGCGCGAAGAACAAGGGGGCCTGAGTTGCCGGCCAGACTCGTCGCCACCGTCCTCGGTACGCCGGATCCGCCGGCGCTGGCAGCCTTCTACCGCGACCTCCTGGGCTGGAAGATCACAGAGAGCGACCCGACCTGGGCCCGCCTGCGCCACCCCGACGACGATCGTCCCAGTCTGAGCTTCCAGCTTGAGACCGATCACGAGCGGCCGGTCTGGCCGCAGCGGCCCGGCTCGCAGCAGATGCAGGCTCACCTCGACGTGCAGGTCGACGACCTCGAGGCCGACACCGCCCGGGCTGTCGGCCTCGGTGCGACCGTCGAGGAGCATCAGCCGCAACCGGACGGCGTACGGGTGATTCGGGACCCGCACGGCCACGTCATCTGCCTGTTCCTGCCCGGATTCTGACCTGTCCGGCAGTAGGGGAAGATTGCCGCATGAATCACGACAGCCGGCTGACGGCTTCCGGGTTCACCAGCCCAGAGGAGCCCGCCATGCCAGACCCCCAGTTCGCCGCGGGCGCCGCGGCTGAACGGTTCGCCCAGCTCGCTGTCGAGCTGCACAGCACCGGCGGTGTCGACGAGACCGTTCAAGCGGTCGTCGATTTCGCACTGCAGGCGCTCGACTGCTCACACGCCGGAGTGGCACTGTCCGTGAGCGGCCGCAAACTGGAGATCCCGGCCGTCACCGACCCGGTGGTGGCCGAGATCTACGAACTGCAGATGAACGGCGGCAAGGGGCCGCTCGCGGACTCGATGCGGGACCGGTCGACGATCATCGTCAGCGATGTCGCGACCGACGGCCGCTGGCCGGAGTGGGCGGAGAAGGTACTCGGCCTCGGTGTCCGCAGCGTCGTCGACGTACCGCTGGCGACCGCGACCGGGACGGTCGGCGTCCTCGGGCTCTACAGCGTGCGCCCGGACGCCTTCGGGCCCGACGACGTGGCGATCGCCCACATCCTGGCCCGGCACGCCTCGGTCGCCGTCGCCACCGCCCGCAGCGAGCAGACGCTGGCGCAGGCCGTCGACGCGCGCAAGCTGGTCGGCCAGGCGATGGGGATCCTGATGGAGCGCTACGACCTCGACGGCGACCGCGCCTTCGAGGTCCTGCGCCGCTACTCCCAGGACACCAACCGCAAACTGCGCGACGTCGCCCAGGATCTGATCGACACCCGCAAACTGCCGCACTGACGTCGTCAGCCGACGATCAGGGCCTGCGGTGCGGCCTGCTTCATCCGGGTCTGCAGCCAGGTGAGCTGGCGGGCGGTGTCCGCCTCGCGCTCCGCGGCGAGCTCGACCAGCTCCTGGTCGCGCAGTCCCTGGCCCGCCTGTTCGACGACCGTCCAGGTGATGTCGACGAACGACGCGAGCGCGTAGAGATCCTGCAGGTCGCGGAGCAGGCCGACCCCGCCCGAGCGGGTACCGCCGAACTCCGCCGCCGCGAGGCGATCCGGTTCGGGGTCGCCCTGTTCGCCGTACCGGTCGATGATCGGGCGGAGCGTCCGCACGTGGTCGCGGGCGTGCCCGGCCAGGATCTTGCAGGTGTGCTCGACGTCCGGCTCGTCGGCGTGCGCCGCACCGACCTGGTCGAAGGCGTCCGCGAGCACCTGCGAACTCTGCTCGAGGAGCCCGAGATACTGCGCGAGAAACATCTCAGTCCACCTTCCGGATCCGTACGGCGGCCAGCTTGAACATCGGCTGTTTCGACACCGGGTCCCAGCTGGTGGCCGTGAGCTCGTTGGCGGCCGTCGGTGGTCCGTCCGGGTTGTCCCAGTAGCCGAAGTGGAACGGCAGGAAGACCACGCCCGCTCGCGGAGCGCCGACCCGGACGTCCGCCTCGACGGCTCCCCGCGCGGACTCGACCCGGACCCGGTCACCGGGCTCAATTCCCAGCTGCTTGGCATCTGGGGTGGACAGCTCGACCCACATTGCCGGTTCGGCGGCTTGGAGCCGGCGCGAACGGCCCGTCTTGGTCCGGGTGTGGAAGTGGTACGGCGACCGCCCGGTCGTCGCGAGCAGCGGGTACTCCGCTGAAACCCACTCGGGCGGCTGCGAGTACTCGGCCGACCGGAGGAAGGCACGGCCGCCTGGTTGTTTCGCCTTGTACTTGTCGGGTGACGTGCTGCCGCCGGTCAACAGGTCGTGCCCGAAGTCCTCGCACTCGTCCGGATCGGTCGGGAACCGCGCATCGCCGTACAGGCGGGTGGTGCCTGCGGGCGTGTCGGAGGTGCACGGCCACGGGATACCGCTCCCGCCGCGAAGCAGGTCGTAGGTCAGACCGGAATAGTCACACAGCCGCCCGCGGCTGCACTCCTTCCAAGCCTCGAAGGCCTCCTCCGGCGTCGCCCAGCTGATCAGTGGACGGCCGTCGCGATCACGGAAATCCATCCGGCGCGCGTAGTCGAGGAAGATCTCCAGGTCGCTGCGCGCCACACCGGGCGGAGCGACCGCCTGCTCGGACAGGTGCACCGTCCGGCTCGCGTTCGTGAACGTGCCCTGCTTCTCACCCCACAACGCAGCCGGCAGCACGACACCGGCGTACTGCGCGGTCTCGGTCAGGAAACCGTCCTGCACCACAACGAACAACTCGTCGCGGCTGAGGATCTCGCGGATCCGGGGCAGCTCCGGCAGCGAGACAGCGGGGTTGGTCGCGGAAATCCAGAGGAAGTCGATCGACCCTTGTTCGGCGTACCGCCACAGCTGCATCGCATGCGTCGGCGGGGCCCAGTGCGGGATCACCAGCCGGTCGACGTTCCACAGTTCGGCCAGCTGGTCGATGTGCGCGGGGTTGGCCCAGTTGCGGAAGCCGGGCAGATCGCCGTCGGCGCCGCACTCCCGGGTGTTCTGGGCGGTGGGCTGGCCGTTCATCTGCAGCAATCCGCAGCCGGGCCGCCCGAGCATGCCGCGCAGCAGGTGCAGGTTGTTCACCTGGCAGGAGGCCGCGGTCGCGTGCTGCGACTGGTAGAAGCCTTGCAGAACGGTCGACAGCACTCGCTCCGAGGTGCCGAAGATCTCCGCTGCGCGGCGAATGTCCGCGGCCGGGACCTGGCAGATCTCCGCAGCACGCTCGGCCGGGTACGACGCCACGGTCGTCACCAGCTCGTCGTACCCGAGGGTGTGAGCGTCGACGTAGTCCTGCGCTATCCAGCCGCCCTCGACGAGCTCGTGGACCAGCGCGTTCATCAAGGCCAGGTTCGTGCCGGGCAAGGGCGCGAGGTGCACTCCCCCAGTTCGCTCGGCCACCTGGGCGACCGGGGTCTCCCGAGGATCGATTGCGACCAGGATCGGTGCGTCGGGGCCGGCCACGCGGTCGAGCACCCGCGACCACAGGACCGTCTGGGTCGCGGCCATGTTGTGCCCGAAGAGGAAGATCGCGTCACAGCTCTCGATGTCGTCGTAGCTTCCCGGCTGCCCGTCCGATCCGAACGACTCCTTGAGCGCGGCCGCCGCGGTCGCCGTACAGAGGCGGGTGTTGCCGTCCATGTGCGGGGTGCCCAGGCCGGCCTTGCCGATCACCGCGAGCGTGTAGTACTCCTCCAGGAACAGCTGACCGCTGGTGTAGAAGCCGTGCTGCAGCGGATGACGCCGCCGGGACTCCGCGACGATCCGCTCCATCGCCGTGTCCCAGTCGGTCTCCACCAGTACGCCGTCCCGGCGGATCAACGGCGCGGTGAGACGATCCTGATCGCTCCACTGCCACGACGCGTACATGCCCTTCGGGCCGAGCCGGCCGCGGTTGATGCGGTCGTCCGCGCGACCGCGGACGCCGACCATCCGGCCGTCCTTGACCGCGATGTCGCACGCGCATCCGTTGCTGCACAGCACACACGCCGACTGCACCCAGGTGTCCACCTCGCCGGGATCGACCGCGAGTTCCTGATCCACCCGCACCGGCCAGGCCGTATCCCGGGCATGCGGGGTCCGTTCGCCCCAGATATCCGCCACCCGATCGACTGACACGACGCGTCGCCTCCCCTACGGCTTCAGCAGCACCTTGATGGCGCCGTCCGTCTTCTCCTGGAACATCTGGTACGCCGCCGGTCCCTCGGACAGCGGCAGGTGATGGGTCGCGAAACCGTCGACGCCCAAGGGGTCCTCGTCGGTGAGCAGCGGCACGATCTGGTCGCTCCAGCGCCGGACGTTGGCCTGGCCCATCCGCAGCTGGATCTGCTTGTCGAAGATCGTCAGCATCGGCAGCGGATCCGCCATCCCGCCGTACACGCCGACCAGCGAGATGGTGCCGCCGCGGCGTACCGCATCGACCGCGAGCAGCAGGGCCGCCAGCCGGTCGACGCCGGCCTTCTGCATGAACGCGCCCTGAATCTTGTCCGGGAGCAGACCGGCTGCCTGCTGCGCGACCTTCGCGCCCGGCGAGCCATGCGCTTCCATGCCCACGGCGTCGATCACGGCGTCCGGGCCGCGACCGTCGGTCAGTTCCCGGATCACGTCCGCGACGTCGTCGCCGTACTCGAGGGTCTCGACGCCGCGGACACGGCTCCGCTCGAGCCGCTCGGCGACCAGGTCGACCCCGATCACGCGATGGCCACGGTGCAAGGCGATCCGGCAGGCCATGTCACCGATCGGGCCCAACCCCAGTACGACGACCGTGCCGCCCTTGGGGATCGCGGCGTACTCGACTGCCTGCCACGCCGTCGGCAGTACGTCGGACAGGTAGACGAACCGGTCGTCGGACGGACCGTGCGGCACCTTGATCGGGCCGTAGTGTGCCTGCGGCACCCGAAGATACTGCGCCTGACCACCCGGCACCTGGCCGTACAACTTCGTGTAGCCGAACAGCGCGGCGCCCATCCCCTGCTCGCGAACCTGCGTCGTCTCGCACTGCGTCTGCAGCCCGTCGCCGCACATGTAGCACGAGCCGCAGGCGATCTGGAACGGTACGACGACGCGGTCGCCGACCTGCAGGTCCGGAACGTCCGGCCCGACCTCCTCCACGATGCCCATCGCCTCGTGCCCGAGCACGTCACCCGCGTCCAGGAACGGACCCATCACCTCGTACAGGTGCAGGTCCGACCCGCAGATGCCGGTCGAGGTCACCTTGATCACCGCGTCGGTCGGCTGCTCGATTCGCGGATCCGGCACCTCGCCGTACTCGATCTTCCGTTTGCCCTGCCACGTCAATGCCTTCATGAGCATGCGGTACCCAGAAATCCGCCGCGCAACGGGTGATTCCCGGTGGGTACCGGGGCGCCGTCATCCCATCGAACGAAGGAGACTGTGATGTCCGCAGACGTCGTGGACCTGATCATGCAGGACCACCGTGAGGTCGAGCGCCTGTTCGACGAACTCAAGGACAGCCCGGAGAAGCGCCCCAACCTGCTACCGGTGCTGACGACGCTGCTGACCGCCCACAGCCGCGCCGAGGAGGCCGAGGTCTACCCGGTCGCCGCCGAAGAGGCCGGCGAGAAGGAAGAGGTGTCGCACAGCCAGCAGGAGCACATCGAGGCCGACCAGCTGCTGGCCAAGCTCGCCGCGACCGACCCCACCTCGCCGGACTTCGACACCGCCCTGCAGAACCTGATCGACGCGGTCTCGCACCACGTCGAGGAGGAAGAGACCAAGGTCCTGCCGGGCATGCGCTCGAACCTGTCCGACGAACGCCGGGCACAGCTGGGCGAGGCCTTCGCCGCCAGCCGCAAGGAGCACCTCGGCGAGCAGCCGGGCGACATGACCCGTGAGCAGCTGGCGCAGCAGGCCACGAACGCGGACATCTCCGGTACGTCGGGCCTGTCCAAGGACCAGCTGAAGAAGAAGGTCGAAGCAGCGGGCGAGAGCTGAGACCGGTGCCGGGCGGACGCACCCGCGTCCGCCCGGCGGTGCCCAGCGCGAACGCTCTACCGCTCCGGTTCCGCTCTGCCGATCGTGTCCTCGATGATGCCGTCCGCAACGTCCCGGAGCTTGACGTTCCCGGCCTGCGAGACCCGGACCAGGAACGCGAACGCCCGGTCCGAATCCAGGTGGTAACGCTCCATCACGATCCCGATCGCCTGACCGATCCGCTGCCGGGTCAGCAACGCCTGGTTCAGGTTGTCGTCGTGCTGCGCCCAGCCCAGCGCGATCGCGACCAGCCGCGCGAACATCGCCGCCAGATGCCGGGTCTCGGGATCGAAACCATCGCAACGGTTCGCGTACAGATTCAGCGCACCGCGGGCGTCCGGCTCGGCGTTGAACTGGAAGGCCAGCTGGGACCGCACCCCGAACGCCGCCACCGCTCGCGGCCCGTACTCCGGCCAGCGCGGATCGGTGGCCAGGTCGTCGACCTGGACGACCGGCACGCCCTTCGCGGCCGAGTAGCACGGGCCCTCCCGCAGCTTGTACTGCAGCTCATCGGCCTCGGTCGCGCGCCGGTCGGTCGGCGCGAGCGTCCTGATCTCGCCGTGCTTGGCGGTGATCGAAATGCTGGCGGAGTCGATCCCCGGAATCGCCTCGACCGCACCGTGCGTGATCCGGACCAGCGTCGCATCCAGATCCATCGGCTGCGCCAACGACGCGGCGACCTCGTCGATCGCCGCCACCAGCGTCCGTGAATCCATGATTCACTCTCTCGATTGTGAGGCGTTTATTCTACGGCTGACCGGGCACCGGCTCGCGATGCACGGGCAAGAGGCTCGGGAGTTCGCGCGGATCGCTGCCGCCCTGACCGATCAGGTCGAGGTGAAGGACATCGTGTCCACGCTAGCGGCCTTGGCCGCCCTCTGCGTGCGGTCGGAGCACCTCGGGCTGATCCTGCGGACCGGCGCCGATCGCCCGGTCGAGGCCGGGAGTACCGATCTCGCCGTCGCCGAGGCCGACCACCTGCAGGTCGTTCTCGGCGAGGGACCGTCGTGGCCCTGCCTCACCGGCACGCTGCCGTTCCTGGTGGGCGATCTCGAGTCCGCCGCGCGCTGGCCGAACTGGCATTCCCACGTCGCGGTTCTCGGCTTCCGCCGGTACGCCGCCGCCCGGCTCTCCGCGGCCGGCGCGACCCTCGGCGTACTGACGATCTACTCCGAGGCGCGGTCTGGTCTGGTCTCGAGCTGGGAGTCGTCGGTGCAGCTGCTGGCGACGCACGCCTCGCGAGCGATCACGCTCGCCAGCCTGGGAGGCTCCGGGTGGTGATGAGCCGCTGTGCGACGTCGCGCAGCTTGGTGTTGGAGTCCTGGGAATAGCGCTTGAGGATGGCGAAGCCCCGATCGGCATCCACGTCATAGCGCTCCATGAGAATTCCCATGGCCTGCCCCACCAGCTTGCGGGCGTCGACGGCCGCCGTCATGCCCTGTTCCCTGCGGGCAGTCGCGACCGCCACCGAAGTGTGCCTGGCCAGGATCGCCGCCACAGCTTCGTCATCAAGGCCGAACGCGTCGGGCTGCACGTGGTACAGGCAGAGCACGCCCACGGTGCCGGTCGCCGTCGTCAGTGGCATGTCGAGGACGCTGCGGACCCCGAGCGACAGCACCTTCGCCGACCACTCCGGCCAGCGCCCGGCCGTCGCGGTGTCGCGAATCAGGAGCGCGCGATGCTCACCCATCGCCTCGATCAGCGGCCCGATCCGCCGTTCCGTCTGCCACTCGTAGATCTCCGCGACCAGCGGGTCGGTCGAGGCCGGGACCTCGGGCTTGCCGTGGACGCACAGCGCGACTCCCGCGTGCGAGCAACTCAGCGCCGACAGGGCGAACTCGACGACGGCCTGCACCGTCTCCGTCACACCACCCGACTCGTGCAGCTCCACCGCGAGACGCGCGAACAGTTCGGCCTGCCCGCCGTCCACCGGCTGAGCCGCCGCAGAGAATTCGAGGTCGCCAACAGCCATCCGCCGCTCCAGGCCACGACGCGTCGCAGTCACGTCTGCTGGGTTCAACAGGCCTGTCCAGCCTCCCACAGCCGAACACCACACACCAGCCCCGCCTGACAACGTCGGGCCGACCCGGGGCTCTTGCCGCCTGGCCCTGCGTCGGCGAATCTGGGTTTAGACCTGGAGACCGGTGGGCAGCTTGGTGGCGCGGCGCAGTTGAAGTGCGGCGAGAACGGCGCGCTGGGTCTTCCCTGACCGCGCCACCCTCCGATCAGGCGCCCGGCCGGTCGATGTCGCCGCGCCAGCCGCCGGTCTCCGCGCCGCGGGCCTCGATGAACTCCTTGAACTTCGCCAGGTCGCCCTTGATCCGGCCGGTGATCATCCCGGCCTTGTCGGCCACGTGCTCGGCGATCCCCTCCGGATCGAGGTCCAGCTGCGCCGTCACCCGGGTCGTGGTGTCGTCCAGGCGGTGGAAGGTGATCACGCCGGCGTGCCGCGGCTCGGTGTCGGACTTCCAGGCGACCCGCTCGTCCGGGTGCTGCTCGGTGATCGTCGCGTCGAACTCCCGCTTGACCCCGGCGATGCTCGTCACCCAGTGCGTGTGCGTGTCGTCGAGCTGCCGGACCTCGTCGACCCCGGTCATGAACTGCGGGAACGACTCGAACTGCGTCCATTGGTTGTAGACGGCGCGGATCGGCGCCTCGACGTCCACGGACTCGGTGGTGTTGCCCATGATGCTGAGCTCCTTTCGGGGTGGCTTCTTCCAGCCCCCGGTTCCCCACCAGCTCCGTTCGAAAAGGAATCCGGCTGCTCAGAAACCCTGGTCCGGCGCGCCTGGCGTGGTTTCGTCCGCCTTCATCTCGGCCTCGCGCTGATGCTTGCGACCGGCAACCAACTTGTCGACGACCCGGCGATGCCGCTCGACGAACGGTTCGTAGTACGTCGACTCGTAGTCCTCGACGATCTGGAACGTCCAACGACGGTCGTTGAGGTTGCGGCCGACCATCTCGCGCTCGAGTTCGTCGGCCACCGACTCGTGGCCGGCCTCGCGCAGCATCTTGGCAGCGCGGATCACCTCGTTGTCGCTCTTGCCGGTCAGCTGGTGGAACTCGTACAGCGCGCCCCGGGCCCGGATCGCGGTCTCCATGGCCAGGGTGAAGGCTCCGACGGCCTCCACGGTCGCATGGTCAACACCGTCGGGACGCTGGTGCTCAGCAGGCAACTCATCACTCATGTCCGGGCAAGTACCCGGCGACGAAACCGTCAGCGGTTCAGCGTCCACACCGCCGCGTTGAGCGCGGTCGCGAAGGTCGTCCACAGCCAGTACGGCGCCAGCAGCCAGGCCGCCGTCGTGCTGACCTTGCGGAAGGTCGCGACCGTCCATCCGATCGCGAGCCACAGCAGCACGATCTCGATCAACGCCGGCCCACGGAGACCGGCCCCGAAGAACAGCGGCGTCCAGATGGCGTTGAGCACCAACTGAACGCCGTACGGAATCAGGCGGGACGTCCAGCCGGTACTGCGCCAGACCAGCCACCCGCTGATTGCGATCATCACGTAGAGCGCGGTCCAGACCGGCCCGAACAACCAGCTGGGCGGCGCCCACCCCGGCTGCTCCAGAGCGGCGTACTCGCCCGAGGTGTCAGTGACAGCCAGTACGCCGATCAGCGCCGCCGCGGCCACCGCCAGGCCGAACGCGGCCAGCGCGACGATCGATGCCGGCATCCTCGGGCCCTGCGGCAGCACGCCTTCGCTTCGATTCATGGCTCCTCCGTACCCTGGGTACTGACCGCGCATGCGGCAACGAGCTCTGGTGACCGGCGTGACCGGCTATATCGGCGGAAGGCTGGTGCCGGAGCTCCTGCGGGCCGGATTCGCCGTCCGCGCGATGGCCCGCAATCCTGAACGGCTCCGCGACCGCCCCTGGTACGGCGACGTCGAGATCGCCGAGGCCGACGCGGGTGATGCCGAGCAGCTGCGGGCCGCCATGGCCAATGTCGATGTCGCCTACTACCTCGTCCACTCGCTGGGCACCGGCCGTCGCTTCGAGGCTCGGGACCGGCACAACGCGTTGACGTTCGCGACCGCCGCCCGGGAGGCCGGCGTACGACGGATCGTCTATCTCGGCGGCCTCTATCCGGAGGGCGAGGAGCTGTCGCCGCACCTGGACTCGCGGCGCGAAGTCGGCGAAATCCTGCTGGCGTCCGGCGTACCGGTCACGGTGTTGCGGGCGGCCGTCATCCTCGGGTCAGGGTCCGCGTCGTTCGAGATGCTGCGGCACCTCACCGATCGGCTGCCGGTGATGGTGACGCCGCGCTGGCTGAGCACGAGGATCCAGCCGATCGCCGTCCGCGACGTGCTGCACTATCTGGTCGGCAGCGCGGCGATGCCGCCGGCCGTGAGCCGGGGTTTCGATATCGGCGGCCCCGACGTCCTCACCTATCGCGAGATGATGCAGCGGTACGCGAAGGTCGCCGGGCTCAAGCACCGGCGCATCATCACGCTCCCGCTGCTCACCGTTTCGCTGTCGAGTCACTGGGTCGGGCTCGTCACGCCGGTGCCGAGCAGTATCGCGCGCCCGCTGGTCGACAGTCTGATCCACGAGGTCGTCTGCAAGGAGCACGACATCGCGAAGTACGTCGCCGATCCCGAGCCCGGCCTGATCGGCTTCGACCGCGCGGTCGAGCTCGCGCTGAAGAAGGTCCAGGAGCTCGATGTCTCCACCACCTGGGCGTCGGCCGCGACCCCCGGCGCACCGAGCGACCCGCTGCCGAGCGATCCGCGCTGGTCCGGTGGTTCGCTGTACGTCGATGAGCGGGCGAGCGTCGTACGGGCTACTCCCGAGCGGCTCTGGACCGTGATCGAAGGCATCGGCGGCGGCAACGGCTGGTACTCGTGGCGGCTGGGCTGGTGGGCCCGTGGGCTGCTCGACCGCCTGTTCGGCGGTCCCGGCCTGCGCCGCGGTCGCCGCAATCCGCACGACCTGTCGGTCGGCGATCCGCTCGACTGGTGGCGCGTCGAGGAGGTCGAAGAGCTCCGGTTGCTCCGGCTCCGTGCCGAGATGCGGCTCCCGGGGCTGGCCTGGCTAGAGCTCGTCATCGATCAGGACGACGCCGGTCTCACGGTCTTCCGGCAACGCGCCCTCTTCCACCCTCAAGGCCTGCCGGGCCACCTGTACTGGTGGGCGATCAAACCGTTCCACGGCATCGTGTTCGGCGGCATGCAACGCAACATCGCCGAAGCAGCCGCCGGAGACTAAGGCTGGGGAGTGCCGGTCGGGGTCGGCGTGTCCGACTTCGTCGGCTTCGGCGTCGGAGTGGGTGTTGGGGTCGGCGTCGGCGTGGGCGTCGGGGTGTCCGACTTCGTCGGCGTCGGGGTGGGAGTGGGGGTCGGAGTCGGCGTCGGCGTGGGGGTCGGCGTAGGCGTCGGCGTCGGGGTGGCCGACGGCGTGGTCGACTGAGTCTGCGTCGGTCGACTGGTCGCGCCGGACTGCGTCTGGCCGGTCGGGTACGGCGTGTTCGACGTGGTAACGCTCGTGCTCGGCCGCGGGCCGATGTCGACGGTCGGCGGCAGGTCGTCGCCGCGGTTCTGCAGCAGGATCGCGGTCGTGATGGCGCCGACGATGACGAGCACGCTCGCGGCGGCGATCAGCCACGTCGTCCGCGATCGCGGTGCCGTCGACGCCGGAACCACCGGCGGGACCGGCTCAACCGGCGTGGGTGCCAGCGGCTCGGTGGGCGCCACGACCGGCACGGTCGGCGACCAGTTGCCTGCGGCGAGCTCGGCGGCTGTCGGACGCTGCGCCGGATCCTTGGCGAGCATCTGCAGCAGCATGCCCTCCAACGGACCGGCCAGCTCAGGGCGCAGTTGGCTGGGCGGAACCGGCTCGGTGTCCACGTGCTGGTACAGCACAGCGGTCGGATGGTCACCCATGAACGGCGGCCGGCCGGTGACGAGCTCGTACAGGACGCAACCCAGCGCGTAGACGTCTGCTTCCGGCCCGGAGGCCAGGCCCTGCGCGCGCTCCGGGGCCAGGTAGTACGGACTGCCGAGGATCTGACCGGTCATGGTCAGCTCGCTGGTCTCACCGCCGGGCAGCTGCGCAATGCCGAAGTCGGCGACCTTGACCGTCCCGTCGGTCGCGACCATCAGGTTGCTCGGCTTGATGTCGCGGTGGATCACGTTCTCGGCGTGCGCGGCGGTGAGCCCGGCCGCGGCCTGCTCGACGATCGTGACCGCCCGCTCCCACGGCAGCGGGCCGCTCGCGGCCAGCTCGGCAGCCACCGATCGGCCCTCGACCAGCTCCATCACCAGGTAGAACGATTCCTCGTACTGCCCGAAGTCGTAGACCGCCACGATGTGCGGGTCGCTCAGCCGGGCTGCTGCGCGCGCCTCCCGCCGGAAGCGCTCGGCCGCCGACGGGTCCGTGCTCGACCGGAGCATCGTCTTCACCGCGACCACACGGCCCAATGCCTCGTCGGTGGCGCGATGCACCTCCCCCATGCCGCCGCGTCCGAGTGACGCGCCCAGCCGGTACCGCCCTGCGATCAACATCCGTTCCTCGTACCCACCCATCGACACAGCAACCCGTTCATCCGAGCGCCAACCCACGAGGCTACTAGAAGCGACCAACTCGCCACGAACTCAGTCGCGCGCGCGAAAGGCCTCGATCGTGAGGGCAGCGAACCGGCGCGACGCCTGGCGGCGGCTCTGCGGTGATCTGCCGGGGATGCCGCGGTGTGCCGACAGCATCAGGACCAAGTCGTCCAGCGTGAAGTCCGCGCGCAGCTGACCACTCCGCTGCGCGCGCCGCGCGAGCTCGGCGACAGCGCCCAGTGTCGCTTCCCGATGCGTCCGCAGATCGGCCATCTCGGGGAAGGTCGCGAGAAACGCCTCGGTAAACCCCCGGTTGCGCGAGTTCTGCTCACAGATCCGTTCGATCACCTGACAGAACCCGACCCACGGATCCGGCTCGGCCAGGCCGTCCTCGACGACCAGGTGACAGGTCCGCACCTGCTCGGCGAACGCCACCGCCGCCAGCTCCTGCTTGGTCGGGAAGTGCCGGTAGAGCGTCGCCGGACCGACACCGGCCCGCCGGGCGATCTCGCGCATCGTCACCGTCAGGCCCTCGGTCGCGAACAGCTCGTACGCCGCTGTGACGATCCGCTCGCGATTGTCCGCGGCGTCGGCGCGCAGCGAGTGAGAGAGTTCGACGCTCATTTCTCTCACTCTACCTAACCGGACGCAGGCGTCCGTTAACGTCCGAAAGGTCGGTCGAAACAGACGAAGGAGAGACCCCGGTGAAGGCAGTAGCAGTCCAGACATTCGGCGCCCCGGACGGGATGGCAGTCGTCGAGGTGCCGGCTCCGGCCCCCGGCCCGGGCCAGGTGAGCATCGCGGTCGAGGCGATCGGCGTGGGCGGTGTCGACGCCGTGATCCGCCGCGGAACACTCGGCGGCCTCGGCTTCAGCAGCGGGATCATCCTGGGCTCGGAGGTCGCCGGGACGGTGACGGAGGTGGGTCCCGACGTCGATCGCTCGTGGATCGGTGAGCGGGTCTGGGCCTTCACCGGCACTGGCGGCGGGTACGTCGAACAGGCCGTCGCCGCGGTCGAACACCTCGAACGGATCCCCGCGGAACTGACGAACGAGGCGGCCGTGGCGCTCGGCAGTTCCGGCTCCGTCGCGCATTTCGCCTTACAGCACGCGCACTTCGCGCCCGGTGAGTCCGTGCTCGTCCGGGGTGCCGCCGGCAGCATCGGTCTGCTGGCCGTCCAGCTCGCCGCCGAAGCTTCGGCGGTTGCCGTGACGACCTCGTCGCCCGACCGCGGCCGGCGCCTCCGCGACCTCGGCGCGACCCACGTGCTCGATCGCTCCGGCGAGGGCGACGGACCCGCGACGTACGACGTCATCCTCGATGTGGTGGCGGGACCGGAGCTCCCGGCGTTCCTGCCGAAGCTGTCGCCGAACGGCCGGCTGGTCCTGCTCGGCGTCGTGGCCGGGCCACCGCCGGACGACTTCACCGAGCACTTGGTCCGGCACTTCCGAAGGTCGCTGTCGGTGGCAACCTTCAGCCTCGACACGATTCCGGTGTCCGCCCGGCGACCGGTACGCCGCGATCAGTTCGCCGCCGCGGCGCGCGGTGAGCTGGACCCGGTGGTGCATGACGTCATGCCCTTGGATCGGGCCGCCGACGCGCACCAGCGGATGGACGCGGGCGAGGTCTTCGGCCGGATCGTGCTCACACCCTGAATCTCCGTGGATACCGGAGCGGCAACGGCACGCAACCCACTGGAGAGCAGCCATGAGCTTCGACCGACCGAGTCCGGACGACGACCGCAGGACCGCGAGTGACACCGAGGTGAACGACGCACTGGAGAGCGGCAAGCTCGAACAGGGCGACCACGACTTCGACAAAGTCGATCACGACGACGGCCGCCCTTCGCCCGGTCCGCAGCCCAACACGCCGCGGCGGACACCGAGCGACGAGGACGTCACCACCGGCGACCAAGGTCAGCCGATCGAGCCGCCGGACTGATGGCCCACTACGAAGCGGCGACGACCGTGGACGTAGCGCCGAACATCCTGTTCGACGCGCTGTCCGATCTTGGTCAGCTCCCGCACTACCTGCCCCGGCTGACTGGGCTGCGCTCGACCACGCCGCCGCCCGCGGAGACTCAAGGCCTCGAAGCGCGGCGGCCGTTCGAGCCCGCACATCACGAGGTCGAGGTGACCGCGGACGAGCCTTCCGGTCAGACCGTTCGGAGCGAGGCCTGGATCGACGTGGTCGAGGAGAGTCGCACGATCCGCTGGGGTGTTCCCGGTGATCACGACTACCACGGCGAGCTCGAGGTCGAGTTCGTCGCGGACGGTACGTCGCGCCTCGCCGTACGGCTGGACACCGAGCACGATGCCGATCCGGTGATCAACGACGAACTCGAGCGTACGCTGAGCGCGATCAAGACCTCGTTCGAGCGAACCTCCTGAGGAAGGCCGAAAGCTCTTCGAGGTACTGCGGGCGGTTGTCGCGGCGCACCGAGTGACCGGCACCGGCGAGGTGGGCCGCTCGGAACTCGCCGCCGGCCGCCTGCGCGCACTGGTCGGCGTACTCGGTGGAGATCAGCGAGCCGCGCTCGGTGTCGCCGTGAATCAGCAGCACCGGGCAGGTGATCTTCGCCAGCAGGTCCGTCAGCGCGGCTCCGTCTTGGTACGTCTGCTCGAACAGTCGCGGGTTGACCTGTGCCTTCGACACGGCCCAGGGCTCCAACTCGTCAGCCGCCCAGCCGGGCTCGTCTGACCGGCCCTGCGCGATCCGTGCGGGCAGGTCGAGTGCCCGCAACGACTCCAGCCAGGTCGGCAATGACCAGGCCACGTCCGGCCGCTCGCCTGCCTGACCGGTCGGCGGGTCCTCGATGACCAACGCACGGACGAGGTCCGGCCGCGCCGCAGCCAGGTAGGCGGCCGTCATCGCACCCATCGAGTGCCCGACCACGACCACTCCC
Organism: Kribbella sp. NPDC005582; assembly: GCF_040605415.1. NCBI lineage: Bacteria > Bacillati > Actinomycetota > Actinomycetes > Propionibacteriales > Kribbellaceae > Kribbella > Kribbella sp. NPDC005582. Next base: position 478,801 of record NZ_JBEXCU010000003.1, on the reverse strand, counting down.
CCATCGCGAGGCTGGTCGGACAGCACCAGCGCAGCGTCGGCGCAGAGGGCGTCGTACCGGATGGGCTCGTCCGGGAGGCCGGACTCCCCATGCCCACGTGCGTCGACGGCCAGCGCCCGCACGCCGGGCAGCGCTCCGATCAGCGGCTCCCAGCACTGTGCCGAGTCGGAGAAGCCGTGCAGGAAGGCGACTTCGACCGGCGCCTCATCGGTTCGGTACCACGCCAGCTCACCGGTTCTGCCTCGCACATCGAACATGCTTGCGGACACTAGCGCAGGCCGATGATCGTGTCCTCACCGCGGGCGATGACCGTGTTCCCCACGGCCCGGACACCTAGGTTGCACCGAACATCCTCCGGTACGACGGCCTTGCGGTAACCCGACTGCTCGATGACGTGCAGCTCGCAGCTTCCATTGGTCGCCCGCATCAGCGACGCCACCCGGGCGTCAGCCGTGACCGCAGGGCGCTCCCGATTGAGCGAACCCGTCTGTTGCCACGCGACGCTGCCGTCCGCAGCATTGATCACCGTCACCACGGTCTGGATCTTGTCCTTGCCCGCAGGACAGTTGAGCACCACGATCTGGGCGCCCGCCTGCTCGATCTGCGTGTCGCAGCCCAGGCCGGACGGGAGATCCCGGTGCCACTTGACGTCGCCGGTACGGGCTTCCACCGCGGCCAGTTCCTTGCTCGACCGCAGACCGACGAACAGTCCTCCGCTCACCAGCGAGTCGCGCAGCCATTCACTGCCGTGATCCCAAAGCTTCCGGCCGCTGTGAACGTCCAGCGCCAGCACTTCATTGGCCTTGCCACAACTGCGGTTGAGGAAGACGAGCGCGGTGTCCGCCGTGGCCGTCGCACTGATGGTGGTGCAGCGTCCGGGCTCGAAGGTCCACCGATCATTGCCGTCGGCATCGACCCCGCGCAGCTTGTCGGACCCCTTACCGACGGTCTCGCCGGTGAGCAGCGGATCCGCGTTCTGGATGTCGTGGTCCCGAGTGCCGTACGGCCAGGCGCTTTTGCGGGCGCCGGTGGCAGCGTCGAGCACGAGGTACCCGACGCCGTCGAACTCGGCGAGCAGGAGGCGACCGCCGTCGATCAGCGAGAGATCCGGTACGCCGGTGGCGTCCGAGCGCGAGTAGCGCCAACGCAGTACGCCGGTCACCGGGTCGAGCATCTCGACGGCTCCGGTCGTCCGCGCGGTCGCGATGCCGGACGGCGTACTGATGGCGTTGCGGAAGCCGTCCGAGGTGTAGCCGAAGGACCGGCTGGACCAAGCTGTTTCGCCGGTCAGCTCCGAGCGCGGATTCGACTCGACCGGGCCGCGGGGACCACTGAGGCTCTCATTGGTGTCCAGCAGGTACGCACGCCCGCCCGGCTCCACGGCGAAGACCATCAGCAGCACGAGGACGACCGGGACTGCTATGGCCGGAAGCCACTGCGCACCGGCGGGCTCCGCGCTGAGCGATGCGGCCAGCGCCGCGGCACCGGCGACGATCAGCAGCACCGCCGAGGCGAAGACCAGAGGCACTCGCCATCCGACTCCGATGGCCGGATTCGTGTCCGGAGCCAGGACCAGCACAGCAACCACGCCGAGAAGTCCGACGGCGATCACGCCGCCGCCCACCAGCCGCGAGGTCCGCCCGCGCCGCCGCGAGTAGCGGAACAACAGCGGCACAGCGACGACCGCCAGCACGGCCAGCGTCACCGCCAGCCAGAGGTGGTCCGAGCCGACCTTCGCCGTTCGCCAGGGCGATTGGGTGGCCGCGATGGCCACCATGGCGGCGATCACCGCCGCCACAGTCGCCAGCGCGACGAGAGCTGTTCGTTGCCATCCCCGAAACCGAGTCACAGCAGACGATCATTGCAGACCAATGGGTGACTCAGAGCCGGGGCGGTTCGACTCCCAGTGTGCGGAGGGTCTCGACGTACTGGTCCACATTGCGAAGCTTGACGGTCTCGTAACCCCGGACCAGGTCAGGCAGCTCGGCGAGCTGCACGGCACGGTCGTACGACGTCGGGTCGAGCTCGGCGGCCAGCTCGGTCACCATGGCGCGGTAGTGGTCGCGCAGCGTCCGCTCGACCTTGCGCAGATGCGCGTAGCCGAAGAGGTCCGCGCGGGTCCCGCGCAGCGGCTTCAGCCGGGCCAGGACCCGGAGCGTGCCGTGCGACTTCGGGCCGAACGACATCTTCTTCGTGCGGCCCATCGCCCGCAGTACCGGCGGGTGCAGCTTGAAGGAGACCACACCGCCGGGGAACGACTCGCCGGTGGCGTCGAGGAACTCCGGGTCGGTGAGCAGCCGCGCGACCTCGTACTCGTCCTTGTACGCCGTCAGCTTGAACAGGTTGCGAGCAACCGCCTCGCTGAAGCGGGTCTCGGCGGTGACTGCTTGTTCGGCTTTCGCGATCCCGGTGACGAACTCGACGTACGACGTGGCGAGCTTCTCGCTCTGGTAGCCGACGAGGTCCGTGGCGCGCTGGGTGACGATGCGCAGCAGTTCGCCCTGCAGGCCAGAGGTCGCGACCGCGGCTGGCATCTCGCGCTTGAATGTCCGTGCGGGCGTCGATCCGGCCGCCCGGAACGCTGCCGGGTCGGTGACCGCCACCCGGCCCCACCGGAACGCGGCGATGTTGGCCGCGACCGCGGTGCCGTTGATCTCGATCGCTTCCTCGATCGCCGCGGCGGGGATCCGGAGAGCGCCAGTCTGGTACGCCGCGCCGACGAGCAGGAAGTTCGCGGCGATCGTGTTGCCGAAGATCCGTGCGGCGGCTTCGAGCGCATCGAAGTCGAACAGCTCGGCAGTGGCGGTGCGGACCCGCTCCAGCAGGCCCGCCTCGTCCGGGTGCTGCACGGCCGGGTCGTAGACCATCGCCCCGGTCGCGGTGCGGCTGGTCGAGACGACTGTCCGGGTCGACGCATTGTTGCCGTAGGCAAGGTTCCGGTCCTCGGCCAGCGTGAGCAGGTCGAAGCCGAGGAAGCAGTCCGCGGAACCAGGCGTCAGGCGGTTAGCCGGTTCGAGGTCACCGGCGGCGAACCGCAGGTGGCCGGTGACCGGGCCGGCCTTCTGACTCAACCCCGTCTGGTCGAGCGACTCAGCGGCGTACCCGGCACGCAGTGCGGCCGTGGCGAGCACCTGGTTGACCGTGACGATGCCGGTGCCGCCGATACCGGCCATGAAGACGTTCTGGGTGCTGGTGATTCGTTCCTCGGCGCTGCTCGGCGCTACCGACGGCGGAGTCGGGAAGGCCGCACGCTTGCGAGCCTTCGTGCGGGTACGGCGAGGCGCCGTCTCCACGGTCACGAACGACGGGCAGTCGCCGTCGAGGCAGCTGTAGTCGGTGTTGCAGGAGGTCTGCTCGATGCGCGTCTTGCGGCCGTACTCGGTCTCGACCGGCTGGACCGACAGGCAGTTGCTCTTCACACCACAGTCGCCGCAGCCCTCGCAGACCGCCTCATTGATGACGACCCGCTGCGTCCGGGCCGGCAGGGTGCCACGCTTGCGCTGGCGGCGCGCGTCGGCGGCGCAGTGCTGGTCGTAGATCAGCACTGTCACACCCGGAACCTCGCGCAACATCCGCTGCGCCTCGTCGAGCCGGTCGCGGCTCCAAAGCAAGGTGCCGGGTGCAAGGTCACGCCGGCGGTACCGGTCCGGCTCGTCAGCACAGACGACGATCTTCTTCACACCTTCGGTGTGCAGCTTGTGGCTCAACTGCGGCACCGTCAGCGCACCTTCGGCGTCCTGGGCGCCGGTCATGGCGACGACGTCGTTGTAGAGCACCTTGTAGGTGATGTTCACCCCGGCGGCGATACAGGCCTGTACCGCTAGCTGTCCGGAGTGGAAGAAGGTACCGTCGCCGACGTTCTGGAAGATGTGACCGGCATCGGTGAACCAGGCCTGACCGATCCACTGCGCGCCCTCGCCACCCATCTGAGTGACACCGGTGACCGCGCTGTCCTCGCGGTCGGAGATCGTGACCATGGCGTGGCAGCCGATCCCGCCGCCGCCCATCGAGCCTTCCGGCAGCCCGGTGGAGCGGTTGTGCGGACAGCCGCTGCAGAAGTACGCCGATCGGCTCGTCGAGAGCATCGGGAGCGGAATCCGCTTCGGCGCCGGCGGCGTGATCGCGACCAGGCCGGCGAGCAGGTGCCGCATCGGGGCGAGCAGCCGGCCCGAGGTCAGCTCACCGTCGGCGGGGATCAGCGTCCGGCCGTCGATGTCGCGCTTGCCGACGATCTGCGGCGCGTTCGGCGTGCCGTAGAGAAGCTCGCGGATCTGCGTTTCGACGAACGAGGTCTTGTCCTCGATGACGACGATCCGGCCGAGTCCCTTGGCGAACTCGTGGATGGTGCCGTGGGCAACCGGGCTCATCAGGCCGAGCCGCAGGACCCGGATGCCGGCCTGGACGAGGGCGTCGTCGGTGACGCCGAGATCGGTCATGGCCTGGCGCATCGAGTCGTAGCAGCTGCCGGAGGCAACGAAACCGACGGTCGCGTGGACCGGGTCGATGTCGAGTACGTCGAGGTTGTTGGCGACGGCGTACGCGCGAACGAGCTCGGTGCGCGGACCCACCAGGTCGGCCTCGGCGCGCACGATCGCGTCCGGGCGAAGCACCATCGGGCGCTGTTCGTAGGTGTAGGGCTTGCCTTCCCACTGGATCGCCGGCACGACCGGCATCACGTCACCGGCGGCCGCACCAACCGCCCAGGCGCCATCGGCGACGTCCGCGACGATCTTGAGCGCGACCACGCAGCCCGTCGTCCGGGACAGCTCGATCGCGTGCAGGCCGAGCGTCACGATCTCGGCCGCGTTGCGCGGGAACAGGACCGGAATCCCCAGCGCCGCAAGGGATCGCTCGCTCACTGCCGGGACGGTCGACGACTTCGACGCCGGATCGTCTCCGACCAGCAGTACGGCGCCGCCGCGCGGGTTGACGCCGTACATGTTGGCGTGGCGGAGGGCGTCGGTGGCGCGGTCCACGCCCGGGCCCTTGCCGTACCAGAAACCGGTGATGCCGTCATGCGTGCGCTGGCCGAGCGGCAGCTCGATCTGGCTCCCCCACACGGAGGTCGCGGCGAGCTCCTCGTTGAGGCCGGGGACGAACCGGACATCGTTCTCGTCCATGACGTCGCGCAAGTCGGCCAGCAACTTGTCGAGCCCGCCGAGCGGACTGCCCTGGTAGCCGGAGACGAACGAGGCGGTCCGCAGACCACGCCGCCGATCGAGCGCCCGATGCTCGACGAGCAGCCGCGCGATCGCCTGGACGCCGGTCAGCAGCGTCGGCGGTCCGGACGGCCGGAAACGATCGTCGAGGTCGTACGGCAGGGCGGCGAGCCGCTCCACTGTGATCTCGGCGGGGGCGATGGCAGTCATCGGCTCTCCAGGGTGCGCGGCGGGTTCCGCTCAGCGTGAGGGCTGGTGGCCACGGTCACAAGAGACGTCGTCGAGTTTGGCGACGATCCGCAACTCTCACGAAGCCTGGAGGCGCTCACACGCAACAAAGGCGGTGTTCGAGGTACTGTTTGTTGCATGGCTGAGCAGGCGACGCTGGACTCCACCGACCACACGATCCTCGATCTTCTCCGCGAGAACGCCCGTCGCCCCCTGCGCGAGATCGCCACCGCCGTCGGCCTCACCGTCGCCCCGGTCCAGCGCCGCATCGCCCGCCTCGAAAAGCTCGGCGTCATCGAGCGCTACACGGTCCAGATCAACCACGGCCGCATCGCCACCGGCATCGAGGCGATGACCGAGCTCCACTTCGCCGACGACCTCGACCTCGCCCAGATCATGGAGTTCGTCGCCCAGATCCCCGAGGTCAAAGAAGTCCTCACCCTCGCCGGCGACCCCGACGCCCTCGTCCGCATCCAGGTCGAAGGCGTCGAAGACCTCCGCCGCGTAGTCAGCTCACTGCGCTCCGCCGAAGCCATCGCCAGCACCAAAACCCTGGTCGTCCTCGAACAGTGGACCCGCCGCACCTGACCGCCGAACCTGACTCCGCGACTGAAGCCATCGTGGCGAGTGCGACAAGTACGCCGCCGACTGTGACCTCCGTGCCGCCGGCAATCGGTTGCCGACGACACAGTCCGCACAGTCGCCGATCGGGCTGCTTGTCACGGCGCGTCGAGTGAACCCACCGTGCAGGTCCATCCCGGGATCGGGGCGGCGGACCGCCACAGCACGCGCGACCGAAGCCACCGTGACGAGTGCGACAAGTGCGCCCCGACTGTGACCTCCGGGTTGCTGGCAATCGGTTGCCGACGACACAGTCCGCACAGTCGAGTCGGACTGCTTGTTATGGCACGTCGAGTGAATCCACCGTGCACCGACGGGGTGCGAGTGAACCCACTGTGCCCGGCAAGTACGGCGCACCACCTGCATGGGGAGCGGGAGAGGGAGTTATCCACAGATTGCGAAGTCGTCGGTTTTCGGCGCTCCGACGCCCATATGTTCTTGGGTAAAGGAGGTGCTCGATGAGCGCTCGCAGGAAGATCACCGGCCGCGTGGGCGGCCGGCAGGCAGTGGAGCAGCTACACCCGGTTTTGTTGCCCTTGACAATGACTCAGGTGGACCGCCTGGTGCGGCTGGCGGAGGACGCCACCTCCGCGCGGGGATTCCCGATGCGGTTCGACGGCTCGAGTGCGCTGGTACCGATCGGAGCCGACGGAGCTGCGGTGGACGACGGCATGGTCGCCGGCCTGGTGAACCTCGCTCGCACCGTCGGCGGGTTGCCGCGACAGCGCTGGCGCGCGGCGGTGGCTGCGCACTTCGATCAGATGGGCGACGGCAGCCTGCCGACGGTTCCAGAGAATCTGGACAACGAGCTCTATCTTCGCCTGGTCGATGCCGCCGGCATCCAGACCGACTGGCTCGACCGCGTCCCCGAGTTCGTGCCCGGCGTCGTGACCGCGCCCGCCACCTACACCGGGCGGGCGGTCGCGATGCACTTCGACCTCGACAGCCTCGGGATCCCCTGGCACGACATCACCCGCATCGGCCTGGCCAACCTCCGCCGCCTCAAAGACACCGTCGAGTACGTCGAGGTCCAGGGCGGGGATGTCGCCGTACTGACCGGCAGCATGTTCACAGCATCCCGGGCCCTCGTCCTCGACACCGTCCTGCGCGAATCACTGCACGTCGAGAATCCCCCCTTCGGCTGCCTCGTCGCCCTGCCCGCCCGTGACCTTCTGCTCGTCCACGTGATGCGAGATCCCGCCGTCGTCTACGCCTGCACGGCAATGGTCAGGATGGCGAACCGCTTCTACTCTGAATCGCCCGGCCCCGTCAGTCCCCACCTCTACTACGTCACCGAGAACGAGTGGCACCAGCTCACCGACTACAGCAGCGGCACCGCCGACCTCAAGCGCGTCCCTTCGTTTTCCCAAGCCATGCACCACATCGAAGCCTCCCAGAAACTCGGTTGACCCGGTCGCAGCAATGGCGAAGGGTGCTGGACATGCTGACAGCCGACGAGATTGCGTCGTTCGTGCGGGACGGGTTCGTGGTCGTGCGCGGTGCTGTACCGCGACCTGTGGTGGACGCCTGTGTAGACGTGATCTGGGAGGAGCTGGAGATGCGCGGCATCAGCCGAGCTGACGCTGCATCCTGGACGAAGCCGGTTGAGCGGATCGAGTGCCCCTGGGAAGGGCGCCAGGGGCAGCCGTTCGCGGCTGCGGGCACGGCCGGTGCGCTGTGGGAGGCGTACGACCAGTTGATCGGGCCGGACAAGTGGTGGAGGCGTGAAGGTGTGGGCGGCACCATTCCGGTTCGGTTCCCGCATCCGGCTGATCCTGGAGACGCCGGCTGGCACATCGAGACCAGCTACCTGGACGGCGGCAGCTGGCGAGCGAATGTCCGGAGTCGCGAGCGCGGTTTGCTCTCGCTCTTCCTCCTCACCGACGTCAGCGCCGACGATGCCCCAACACGCATCCGAGTGGGCTCGCACGCGGATGCTGCGCGCGTCTTGGCGCCAGCAGGCGTCAACGGGTTGACGATGGCTGAATCGGGGCCGCCGATCGTCGAGGCGAGCGCCGATCGCCCCGTCGTCGAGGCCACGGGCGCCGCAGGTGACGTCTACTTGTGCCATCCGTTTCTGGTTCACGCCGCCTCGTGGCCGCATCGCGGTACGACTCCTCGGATCATCGCGCAGCCAGGCGTCGCCCTGCTGGAACCCTTCCCGCTGACAGACCGGAGCACAGCACACCCTGTCGAGGCGGCCATCCTGGCCGCGATCGCTTGACCTGGAGCGCGCTCCAGGAGGAACGCTGCCGGCATGAGCACACTTGACCTTGCGCTGGGCGCGATGGAGTTCGGGACCAGGATCGACGAGAAGACCTCGTTCGCGTTGCTCGACCAGTACGTCGCTGAGGGTGGCGTGTGGATCGATACGGCGAACTGTTATGCGTTCTGGCAGTCGGAGAGTGGATTCGGCGGGCAGAGTGAGGAGCTGCTGGGGCGGTGGCTGGCGCGTCGGCCGGGTGTCCGCGAGAAGGTGCGGATCGCGACGAAGGTCGGCTGGGAGCCGAAGGTGGTCGGTGGATTCCCGGAGCAGACCGAAGGGCTCGGATCGGCGGCTATCGACGCGGCGGTGGAGACCTCGCTGCGCCGGATGGGGGTCGAGCACCTGGATCTCTACTGGGCGCACCGCGACGACCGGAACACGCCGATGGAGGAGACGATCGCCGCATTCGGCCGGCATCACGCGGCCGGCACGATCGGCCAGGTCGGCCTGTCGAACTGGGCGATCTGGCGGGTCGAGCGTGCCCGGGGCCTGGCGGCACAGCTCGGTGTGGTCGAGCCGACTGCGTTGCAGCTGCGGTACTCGTACCTCCAGCCGCGACCCTTCGTCCGTGGCCGAATCCACGATCACCGCTTCGGGTGGGTCACTGACGAGGTCCTCGATTTCGTCGAGAACCAGCAGCAGTGGGAGCTGTGGGCCTACAGCCCGCTGATGACCGGTGCGTACGAGCGGGACGATCGGCCGATCAACGAGGCCTTCGACCACCCGGGGACGACCCGGCGGCTGGAAGCACTCGGGAAGGTGGCCGCGGAGCTCGGCGTCAGCCGGAGCAGCGTCGTGGTGGCCTGGCTGTGTGGCGAGACTCCCCCAGTCCGCCCGATCATCGGCGCGAGCCGGCCGGAGCAGCTCACCGCCGCGATCGCCGGCGCTCGTTTGGAGCTGAGCGCCGAACAGCGCGCGCAGCTCGACGAGGCCTGGTAGGTCGTCAGGCTGTGGCGGACTCCTCGGCCTGCCGGGCGCCGTAGTACGCGATCTTGTCGTCCAGCACGCCCAACGCAGCGTCCATCCGGGCCATGTGTTCGACCAGCGCGGCCCGGCGTTCCCGCAGGAACTCCACGCGGGACGCCGGGTCGCCCGTCGTACGGAGTAGTTCGGTGAAGCGCTGGATGTCCGAGATGCCCAGCCCGGCGTCGCGCAGACAGGTCACGACACCGATCCAGGCGAGATCGCCTTCGGTGAAGACCCGCCGGCCGCCGGGCAGCCGCTCGATCGGACCGATCAGCGCCTCGCGTTCGTAGTACCGCAGAGTGTCCAGGCTGAGTCCGGTCAGCTCTGCCGCCTCACCGGGCGAGTATTGGCCGTTCCTCGTCATGCCTTCGATTTTTCCACGCCGGTCGCCGCGGCGATGACTGTGGTGAGGCGGCCGTGCAGGTCCATCAGCTCGTCGACGTCCATCCCCAGCCGCTCCACGATCGCCGGCGGAACCTCGAGCGCCTTCTCGCGCAGCTTGCGGCCTGCCGGAGTGAGGGCGACGGCCAGTGCACGCTCGTCGGTCGCCGAGCGGTCACGCCGCAGCAGACCGGCCGCTTCGAGGCGCTTGAGCAACGGCGACAGCGTGGCCGGCTCGAGCTGCAGCATGCGGGACAGGTCCTTCACCGACACCGGCTCGTGCTCCCACAGCGCCAGCATCACCAAGTACTGCGGGTGGGTCAGGCCCATCGGTTCGAGCACCGGACGGTACAGCGCGATCACCGTCCGGGCCGCGACCGCGAGCGCGAAACAGACCTGATGCTCGAGCGCCAGCGGGTTCTCCGCGGCCGGCGTGATCTCGGTCTCTGCCATGTACTGAGTGTACCAATGATCTGTACACTAATACTTAGTACCCTAAGCATTAGGAGCGATGATGGAGCAGACCCAGGAGCGCCGCGTGATCCGTCGCCGGCGCACTCCCCGCCCGATGAACATCGAGACCGTTCAGCGGTGGGTCGCCTCCGCCATCCTGTTCCACGTCGGCAGCGTTCCCGCGATCACGCTGGCCGTCTACAGCATCGGCGTGGCCGCCGACGACTTCGGCCGCGGTGTCGGCCTCTGGATCATGTCCGGCGTGATCGGCCTGCTGACCGCCGCCGGGATCCTCGCCATCTTCCGGCGCTCGATCCTGTCGTTCTGGCTGCTGCTCGGCATCCTGCCGACCGTCGTCACCGGCTTCTTCATCTTCTGACTGGGTACTGTTCGACGGTGACGACCGCACGAGTGGCCGCCGGTCTGGCCGCGGTCAGCCTCGGTACGGCGACCTTCGCCGGCCTGGCCGATTCCGCGACCGAGGGTGACGACCTGGCCGCCTTCGACCCGCAGCTGACCGCGACGTTCGTGGACCACCGGATCGCCCTGCTCACCCCGCTGGCCCGAGCCATCACGTTCCTCGGCGACATCCCGGTGCTGACCGGGCTGACCATCGTCGTCGCGCTGCTGATCCGGACGCGCACCCGGCGCTGGCGCCCGGCGATCATCCTCGCCGTCGGCATGCTCGGTGCGGCCGCGCTCACCTTCGGCCTGAAGGTCCTGATCGCCCGCCAGCGCCCCGACGTCTCGATCGTGATCGGAACCGTCAGCACCGGCTTCTCGTTCCCCTCCGGCCACAGCCTGAGCGCGACCGTGTTCTTCATCCTGCTCGCCGCTCTGTTCTGGCACTCGAACGCTCGTCGCGTCACCAAGTTCGCCGTCATCGCCGCGGCCGTACTGCTCAGCCTCGCGGTCGGCCTCAGTCGCATCTACCTCGGCTATCACTGGGCGACCGACGTACTGGCCGGCTGGACGCTGGCCCTCACCTGGCTCGCACTCCTCGCGACCGTGCTGACCTTCCTCGGCAGATCAAAGGCGAGCCAGGGCACGGCGGAGCGGATCGAGCCCGAGTGAGCCGAGGTTGAGCGCGTCGCGGTGGAAGCTCCGCAGGTCGAAGTCGGCACCCTGGCGTTGTTTGGCCTCGTCCCGGGCCTGCAGCCAGCTACGCTCACCCAGCTTGTACGACGGCGCCTGGCCCGGCCAGCCGAGGTAGCGATTGAGCTCCGCCTGCAGGAACGCCGTCTCCATCCGCGAATGCGCCCGGAGGAACTCGAAGCCGAGGTCCGCGTTCCAGGTCTCCCCCGGCCGCCACCCGAACGGGTTGTCCCGCGGAATCTCCAGCTCGAGGTGCATGCCGATGTCGACGATCACCCGCGCCGCCCGGAAGCCCTGCGCGTCCAGCATGCCGAACCGCGCGCCCGGCTCGTCGAGATAGCCCAGTTCTTCCATCAACCGCTCGGCGTACAGGCCCCAGCCTTCGCCGTGGCCGGAGACCCAGCAACCGACGCGCTGCCAGCGGTTCAGCAGGTCCGCGCGCACCATCGTCTGACCGACCTGGAGGTGATGCCCCGGAACGCCTTCGTGGTAGACGGTCGTGACCTCACGCCAGGTCGCGAAGTCCTCGATCCCGGCCGGCACCGCCCACCACATCTGGCCCGGCCGCGTGGTCAGGTCCTCACTCGGCGGCGTGTAGTAGATGACGCCTTCCGACGTCGGCGCGATCATGCACTCGATCCGCCGGATCGCCTCCGGGATGTCGAAGTGCTTACCACCCAGCTCCCGGACGGCGCCGTCGGCGAGCTCCTGCATCCAGTCCCGAAACGCTTCCTTGCCGTGGATCTTTCGCGCCGGATCCGCATCCAGTACGGCGGCCAGCGCCGGAATACTGCGGTCGCCGCCGTTCAGCGCGGCGGCGATCGTCTGCATCTCCTGCTCGATCCGGGCCAGCTCCTGCCAGCCCCAGGCATATGCCTCCTCGAGATCGAGCGTCGCGCCGAGGTGATACCGAGAAGCCAGCTGATACACCTCGCGGCCGACCGCGTCCCGACTCGGCGCCTGCGGCAACAAGTCGCTGATCAGCCACTGCCCGAACTCCCCGAACGCCTTACTGGCCGCGATCGCCGCCGCCTCGACCCGCGCCTTGACTGCCGACTCCGGCGCCGTCGCGGTCAGCCCGACGAAGTAGTCGTTGCCCTCAGCACCTGTCCACTCGGCGATCCGCTGCGCCAGCACCCGCACCTGCCGGGCCGCCGACACCCGCCCCGCCGCAGCCTGCTCCAGCAACGTCTCGCGATACCCGTCGAGCGTCGTACCGACCTGGTTCAACCGGGTCCCGAGCTTCTCCCAGTCCTGTTCGGTCGCGGTCGGCATCAAGTCGAAGACCGCCCGGAGCTCGACCGGCACACAAGAGATCCCGTTCAGCTCGTACTGCGGCACACAAGCCTCGTACCGCTCAGCCTCCAGCTCGATGCGCTCCAGCAACGCGTCCTTCGCCGTTTCCTCCCGAAACGACCCGACCTCGACCGCCTTGGCCTCGGCGATCGTCGCCCGATGCAGTTCGAGCAGCGCCGCGAACCCACCCGGCGACCGATCCGGCAACGCGTCGTCGTACCCCTGCACTCCCATAATCGTCGCCGCCGCCGGCGACAACTCCGCATGCGCCACCAAGAAGCGCTCAGATACCTCGTCGATCAGGCTCCGCGGTGCCGTCGTCTCCGTCATCGAGCGACCGTACAGCCGGACACGCACCCCCGGAATGCCTTGCTGCGCAGGTTTTCCCCGGACTTTCAGCACTTTTTTCACGCCCCGAATTCACCCCAGCGCTGGACTGAGCCCGCCGACCCCTCGGCCACCGAAGGATTTCCCTGAGTTTCCCGATTTTTCCGCCTGATCGCTTCCGGATCAGGGATCGGACTCGCAGTATTCCGGTCATCAGGCCGCCCGCCCGAAGCGGCCCAGAAACCGGAGGAGCGCACCCCCATGCGATCTTTCACGCCAAGTCCCCGTGCGCTGGCCCTCGTCCTGGCCGGCGCGGCGCTCGCCTTCAGTCCGGTCACCGGCCAGGCGGCAGCCAAGCTCCCCGCCGACGCCGTGAACGACTGCTTCGTCCCACCGGCCAGCGCGGCCGCGAAGGGTGGCCGTGGCGCGGACACCCGCGACATCAGCGTGGCCGAGCAGAAGGCCATCGAGGCCCGGACCGCCCAACTGCTGAAGGCCAAGGCCGCCCGCGGCGTGGCCGTGCCGAAGGGCGCGCTCGCCGCCGCGACGGTTCCCGTCTACATCAACGTGATGCGGGACGCTGCTGGCAACGGCGATGTGACCGACACTCAGATCGCGCAGCAGATCGCCGTACTGAACAAGACGTTCGGTGGTCAGGAGTCGTCGGCCGCGGCCAACACCGGCTTCACCTTCACGCTGGCCGGCACCTACCGCTACAACAACAGCAACTGGCACAAGGACAAGCAGAGCTCGACCTACCGCAAGCAGACCCGCAAGGGCGGCAAGAACGCGCTGAACATCTGGCTGGTCGACTTCGCCTACCTCGGCATCGCCACGTTCCCGTGGGACTACGCCCGCAACCCGGGCATCGACGGGATCCGCGTCCAGTACACCTCCCTGCCGGGCGGTTCGGCGACCAACTACAACCTCGGTGAGACCGCGACCCACGAGGCCGGCCACTGGTTCGGGCTCTACCACACGTTCCAGGGTGGCTGCACGAGCACGAACGACGAGGTCTCGGACACGCCGGCGCAGAGCAGCTCGACCAACGGCTGCCCCGAGGGCCGGGACTCCTGCTCGCTGCCGGGCCTGGACCCGATTCACAACTACATGGACTACTCCTACGACTCCTGCTACAACCAGTTCACCCCGGGTCAGAGCTCCCGGATCAGCTCGATGTGGACCGCGTACCGCGCCTGATCCACCCCGCTCAGCAGCCGCTCCGGCAGTGACGGAGCGGCTGCTGGCATTTACGGGGAGTGATTCCGGCATCGATTCGACCCCTCAATCGTTACCGTCAGTTGTTGTCTGGGGCAACAATGCGCGCATACTGCTACTGAGAGTTCCGTAGCGATGCCGAGCCGAATCGAGGCCCAGTATGGCCGTACTGTCAGTCAGCAGGTCTCGGCTGGGCAGCCTCGTCGCTGCCGCCGGAACCCTGTCGTTGCTGGGCGGCGCCGCCGCCCTGGCCGCTCCCGCGGCCGCTACCGTCGCCCCACCGCTCGTTGCCACCGGCCCCCAAGCTCCGGGGAACAACGGCACGATCAAGATCGAGGGCGTCGACATCCAGAGCGGGCCGCCGGACAACAACCCGCACCAGGGCTGCTCGTTCGTGGTCGAGTTCTACAACTACGACCAGGGCAACCTGAGCGCGAGCGTCGAGTTCGACGACCGGCCGCCGACCAACAACGTCGGCCTCAAGGTGGAATCCGGTGACCTGACCCCGTTCATCGGCGGCGATCCGGCCGGCGGCGGCAACGACCTGGACGCCAAGGAGACCTACACGCTCTCGTTCACCGGGCAGCCGCATCCCCAGCAGGGCTACCACGTGAAGATCACCATCCACGCCGACGGCTCGAAGGGCGCGGACGTGAAGCACAAGACCTTCTGGGTCGAGGGCTGCACCCCGCCGACCACCCCGCCCACCACCACGCCTCCGACCACCGAACCGCCGACGACCACGCCGCCGACGACCGAGCCCCCGACCACGACGCCGCCCACCACGACGCCGCCGACGACCACCAAGCCGCCCACGACCAAGCCCCCGACGACCGCTCCGCCGACCACGAGGCCGCCCACCACGGCTCCGACCACCCATCCGACGAGCCGGCACACCACCACACCGGTGGTGACGAGCTCCGACGAGCCGACGACCGTCGTACCGACGGCGGTCGACGCGGGTCTCGGTAGTGATCCGAATGCCGGCGCGGCGGACAGCAGCCCGTTCACTCTGCTCGGCGGCGGCCTGCTGGTGGCCGGTGGGCTGATGCTGGCCGCGGGCGCCGCAATCGTGCTCCGGCGGCGGGGCCGGCACAGTAGCTGACGTGCCGAAAGCCCAGCACCGCGGTCGACCCGCTCCACTTCGGTGGGGCGGGTCGATCGTCCTGGCCGGGATCGCGCTCGCCGTCGGCGGCGGCTACCTGCAGCTCGGCGACCAAGCCGGTGCCGCCCGCCCCGACCCGATCGGGTACGACGCCTCGCCTCCAGTCGCCGTCACGCCCGAGGCGCCGGTCCCGCAGCGAGCGGTGCCTGGGGCAACGACAGCCCGTACGTCACCAGCCGCCCGGCCCGGAAGACCCTTGCTACTAACGATTCCACGCCTGCACGTCTCGGCCGCCGTACTGGCGATCGACACCGAAGACGGCGCACTCACCCCACCTCCGAACCCACGCACCGTGGGCTGGTGGTCCGATGGTGCCCTGCCCGGTGCCCGACTCGGATCGGCGGTCATCACCGGCCACACCGTCCACACCGGCGGCGGTGCGTTCGACGACCTCGAGCACCTGCAAGCAGGCGACGCGGTCGGCGTGACCACGGCTCGTGGGGAACTCGGCTATCGGGTCACCGGAGTCACGACGTACCGCAAACAAACCCTGGCGAAGAACGCCGCGCGCATCTTCGACCAGTCCGTTCCAGGTCGCCTGGTGCTGATCACCTGTGAAGACTGGAACGGAAAGGTCTACCTCAGCAACGCGGTAGTCGTCGCGCAGCGCGTCTCCTAGCCTGCGAGGTGCTCGTAACAGCGTCGCAGCAGCCACCACTTGTCGTACGCCGACCGATCCAGCTCGACGAGGTTCCACCGAACCGACGGGTTGGCGCGCACCACCCCGTCGATGTCGACCACACCCTCGCCGTACGGGACGAGCAGGTCGTCCATCCCCCGCGCCGGGCCGTCCTTGAGGTGGAGGTACTCCAGTCGCTCCCCCAGTGACGCCGCAAGCTCGACCGGATCGACGCCGCCGGTCTGCGCCCAGTACACGTCCAGTTCGAGCACCACTGCGGGATCAAGCTCGTCCAGCAGGACCTGGTACGCCGACCGCCCGGCGAAGGAGTTCCGGAACTCTGCGAAGTGGTTGTGATACCCGATCCGGATCCCGTACGACGCAGCGTTCGCCACCGCCTCGTTGATCCGCTCAGCACCACGCCGGATGCCGTCGATCGCGCTGAACTCGTCCGGCTCCAGACTCCACACGAGCGTGCCGGCGCCCAACTCGGCGTACGCGTCGAGGATCGCGGTCGCAGCATCCCCTGCCGGGAACGGCGCGTGCGAACTGCACAGCTCGAGGCCGAGCTCGTCCAGCCGAGCCCTGACCACCTTCGGCGCATGGCCGTACAAGTCGTAGGTCTCAACTCCGGCGTACCCGATCGCGGCAGCCCGCTCGAGCACACCCAGCAAGTCCGACCCCGCCTCGTCGTGCAACGACCACATCTGCAGCGCGATATCCGGCACCGCCGAAGCGTAGAACACCGGCGCGGGTCGTCGGCGAGGCGATTGCAGCAGCCGGTACGCCGCCGCGGGTGTGGCTGCAGATGAGTACGGCGACGATCTACGCGCACACGTTCGGACCTCCGCACGACGAGCAGGGGGTGGTCGGCGGCTACGAGCCCGGCGTACCGGCGTACTGGAAGTACAGCGTGGACATCGCCACCGCGTGGGAAGCGGAACAGGAGCAGGCGCACGCACCGCGGACGCGCAAGGTCGCGCTGCGGACGGCGATCGTGATGTCGCCGGATCGCGGCGGCGCGTTCGACATCCTGCGCCGGATGGCGAAGCTCGGACTGGGCGGCCCGATCGCCGGCGGCCGGCAGTACATGTCCTGGATTCATGAGACCGACTTCGCCCGCGCGCTGACCTTCCTGCTGGAAAGCGACCTCACCGGACCGGTCAACCTCGCCGCGCCCAATCCACTCCCCCAGCGCGACTTCGTCCGCGCACTGCGCGCCGCGGTTGGCGCTCCCATCGGCCTGCCCGCCACCCGGTGGATGGCCGAGCTCGGCGCCTTCGTCCTGCGCTCGGACACCGAACTGCTGCTCAAGAGTCGCCGAGTCGTTCCGGGTCGGCTCACTCAAGCGGGCTTCAGGTTCACTTACCCCGACTGGCCTGGGGCCGCGGCAGATCTGGTGACACCCAAGTCAGCCGGCGAGTAGCGCGGCGGCGGCGCGGAGGTCGTCGACGAAGAGGCCGAAATCTCGGCGGTACTCCTCGGAGCGGACCACCGAGGACGGGTGGACCGTGGCGACCGCGGCGGTTCCGTTCGGGAGCTGCACCGGCTGGCCTCGGTGTTCGGTGACCTTGAACGTCGTACCGAGCAAGGCGCGCGCGGCGACAGCGCCGAGGACGACGACCAGTTCGGGCTTGACGATCTCGAGCTCGCGCGTCAGCCACGGGTTGCAGGCAAGGATGTGGCTGACGGCCGGCGTTTTGTGGATGCGGCGCTTGCCGCGCGGCTCGAAGCGGAAATGCTTCACCGCGTTGGTGACATAGACGGCGTCACGATCGATACCGGCTTCCGCGAGGGCCTTGTCGAGCAACCGGCCGGCCGGGCCGACGAAGACCCGGCCCTCCTTGTCCTCGACGTCACCGGGCTGTTCGCCGACCAGCATCATCCGCGCCTGCCGCGGTCCGTCGCCGGGCACGACCTGGAGAGCGTCTTCCCACAGATCGCACCCGCGGCATTCCGGCAGCGCGGCCTCGAGCTTGGGCAGGCCGCCACGCGCCGGCACCCATTCCTGAGCTCCCACGAACTTGTCCATCGCTCCAGCTGGTACCCACTGCCAAACAAGTTGCTTCTAGCAACGGTCAGCTCAAGGGGTAGCCAGCCCGGCCGGACGGGTCTACGATCGGGCCGCCGCAGCGCTGTCCACCGCGCTGCATCAAGCGTTTTGATTGTGTACAAGGGGTTTTGCTCCGGTCCGATTTTCGAGACTATTGAGTCCGTTTCGGCGGTTTCGGCCCTCCGCACCAGGGGTAGGTCGGAGAAGTCGATGACCGACTCGGGGACTGGATTGGGAGGGAACCCTTGTCACCACAGCACTTGTCCGGGCCGTCCGTCGCTCTCGAGGAGCTGCCGTTCCGAGCCGGATAGCGAAACCTGATGGACGCGTACGCCTTGCAACGCAGCTGGGACCAGGTCACGACCTTCGGGGACCAGGTACCGCTGTACTTCTACTCACACCTGTTCGTTTCTCATCCCGAGGTACGGACGATGTTCCCGTTGTCGATGTCGAACCAGCGCGACAAGTTCGTCGGCGCCCTGGGCCGGATCGTCAGCCATGCCGACCAGATCGAGAGGGATGCCACCTTCCTGCAGCACCTCGGCCGTGACCATCGCAAGTACGCGGTGATCGCGGAGCACTACGACGTCGTGGGCGCCTCGCTCTGCGCGACGCTGATGCACTTCCTCGGCCCCGAGTGGGACGAGGAACTCGCCGCGCACTGGACGGCGGCGTACCAGGTCGTCGCGCGGATCATGGTCGAGGCGGCGGAGATGTCCTCGGAGGCCAGCCCGGACTGGTGGGAGGCGGAGGTGATTTCGGCCGAGCGCCGCACGATGGACCTGACGCTGCTGACCGTCCGCCCGCACAGCCCGTTCCAGTTCCGGCCCGGGCAGTCGGTGTCGATGGAGATTCCGCAGCGCCCACGGCAATGGCGGTACTTCAGTCCGGCCAACGCGCCGCGCTCGGACGGCTCGATCGATCTGCATGTCCAGCAGATCGACGGCGGTCAGGTCAGTCCCGCGGTGGTGCGGTCGTTGAAGGCGGGCGACACCGTGAAGCTCGGGGCGCCGGTCGGTGAGCGGCTGACCCGGCGCGAAGGCGATCCGCGGGACCTCCTGCTGGTCGCCGGCGGCACCGGGCTCGCTCCGCTTCTCGCCGTACTGGAGCAGATCGACAACGAGTGGCAACGCACGGGCATCGGCCCGCTGGTCCACCTGCTGCACGGTGTGCGGATGCCCTGGCATCTGTACGACCGTCCGCGGCTACGGCAGCTGGCGCAGACCCGGCCCTGGTTCGAGTACACCGAGGTCGTGTCGGACGACTCGTCCTATCCCGGTACTCGCGGGAAGGTCGGGACCGTGGCAGCGCGCCAGACGCTGAGCGGCCGGACGGCCATGGTGTGCGGTGGCCCGCAGATGGTCGCGCACACGCTGGAACAGCTGGCCGCGGCCGGTCTGCCGCCCGAGTACGTCAAGTACGAACACTTCTACTATGCGGCCGCGGGTGAGCACGCGGTCGGTCCGGCCCTACCGCCAGGTCAGGAGACACCCAGTGACGATCAGCAAGCACCGCCACGAATCGCCGTACCAGAGTCCGCGCTCGATTCGGGCCGAGGCCTTCCCGCGCCGGATGCGCGGTCTCGACGCAGCCATGGTCTACGGATACCTCGATCTGCTGGCTGACCAGGTCTCGACCACCGAACAGGAGCTCAACGAGACCAGGGCCCGCAACGAGCGCTTGCTGGCCGAGCTGCAGCGTGGGCGCGCCGAGCTGCAGCGGGTGCAGGCGGAGCTCGACCACTACGAAGAGGCCGGGAACCGGGTGAACGAACAGGTCGTCCAGATGTTCAGCCAGGCGCAGCTGGTGGTGGAGGAGATGGTGCAGGACGTCAGCCGGGACACCCGCGAGCGGATCGGCCAGGCGCGCGAGCACGAGCGTCAGATCGTCGCTCGGGCGATGGACACCGCCGGGGAGCAGGTGCGGACCTACGCGCAGACGGCCCAGGCGCAGATGCAGTCGATCGTCGAGTCGTTCGCCAACCAGGTCGACCACATCGCGACCCCGCCGCCCGGTACGCCGGGCGCCACGGACCGATGAGCGTGGTTCGGCTCTGGTCGGGCCGGCGTCGCGCACCGCGGGCGGGCCGGCTGGCAGCGCCGAGTCCCAGCCGGGTGCGGGCTCGACCCGAGCCGGTGAGCAGACCCCAGTCGGCGCCGGATGTCGACCTCGAAGCACTGCAAGCCGCGGCCGAGGAGTTCCTGCAGCTCTTCCACACCGAGAATCCCGCGGCCGGGTCCGCCGAGCTCCGGATCGCCGCGGTGCGCCGCGAGATCGACCTCACCGGGACGTACTGGCACACCCCGGACGAGCTGGTCTTCGGCGCTCGTGTTGCCTGGCGCAACAACGAGCGCTGTATCGGCCGGCTGTACTGGCGCAGCCTGCAGGTGCGCGATCTGCGCGACGTCTCCACCGCCGGCGACGTCGCCGCGCACTGCTTCGACCATCTGCGCGAGGCCTACAACGGCGGCAAGATCCGGCCGATGATCAGCGTCTTCGCGCCCGAGACGCCGACCACCGCCGCGCCCCGGATCTGGAACGAGCAACTGATCCGGTACGCCGGCTACGACCTGCCGGAAGGCAAGGCCATCGGCGACCCCCGCTACCGGAGTTTCACCACGCAACTGATCCAGCGCGGCTGGCGACCGCCGGTGTCGCCGGGAGCCTTCGACGTACTGCCCCTCGTGGTCGAGACTCTCGCCGAGGGACCGCGGCTGTTCGAGCTCCCCAGCTCGGCGGTGCAGGAGGTCGAGCTCGAGCACCCCGAGCTTCCGTGGTTCGCCGGCCTCGGCCTGCGCTGGCACGCCGTCCCGGTGATCAGCAACAACACCCTGGTGATCGGTGGCATCTCCTATCCCGCCGCGCCCTTCAACGGCTGGTACATGGGCACCGAGATCGGCGCCCGCAACCTCGGCGACAACGACCGCTACGCTCTCGTCCCGGAGATCGCCGTACGCATGGGTCTCGACACCTCCGACGAAGCCACCCTGTGGCGCGACCGCGCTCTCGTCGAGCTCAACCGCGCCGTATTGCACTCGTACCGATCGAGCGGCGTCAGCATCACCGACCACCACACCGAGTCCCGCCGCTTCCTCATCCACCTGGAACGCGAAGAACGCGCCGGCCGCACCTGCCCCGCCGACTGGACCTGGATCGTGCCGCCCCTGTCCGGGTCCCAGACGCCCGTCTTCCACCGGTACTACGACGACGCCAACGCCGGCCCGAGCTTCGTCACCGACCCGGAAACCGTCCACCGCGGCCTGCACGGCGCACCGCCCGCCTTCAGGTAGAGGTACCGGCCTGCAGGAGCTCGATCCGGCGTTCGAGCCGGCGCAGGTTGTACCAGTGGGCGACCGGGAGGAAGGTCCAGAAAACGGCCGAGACGATGTACCAGAGCCGGCCGGTGCTCACCAGTTGCACGATCGCGAGCACCAGATTCAGGCCTGCGAGGAAGTAGAGCGGCTTGCGGAAGCGATGTGTTCTGGTGAACATGCGGGTTGCCAGGTCCAGCGCCGCATCGCGGATCCGCTCTTCGACTGGTACGGGTCCGCGCCACACTGCGCTCCGTACTCGCTTCCAGTCCGCGACGGGCAAGCGCTCGAGCGCTCTCAGCTGCTCCCGCCGGGGTGCGCGGGTTGCCAACGCGAGCGTGAGACCGAAGATCAGCCCACCCGCCACCGCCACGATCGCCGCAACAGCCATGCTGATGCCTTGGAACCACGAGACGACGAGCATGCTGATCGCGAACAGCCCGCCAGTGATGACACCGATCACCCACGTCGGCGCCCGCAGCAGATAGTCCTGCACTCACTCCCCCTTCGTCCCGGTGCAGGATGTCAGCTCGGAAGGCCAAGTGCGCGGGTCAGCCGAGGAGTTCGGCGAGCCGCTCTGCCAGGGCCGGGTCGTCGCCCGTGATCTCGACAAGTTTGTCGCGACTGGTGGCGCCGCGGACCAAGGTCACCGCGGATCGGCGGACGTCGAAGGCTTGCGCGACCGCCGCCAGCACGGCCTTCGTTGCTTGGCCTTCGACCGCGCGGGCCGCCACAGCGACCACCAGGGCGGGGTCGGCGGTGCCGTCGTAGCGGCCGCCGACGGCGGTCCGGGATGCGCCGGGTTTGACGCGCAGCAGGATTCTCATCAGCAGATCACCGTCATCATAGGCAATCCGCCGGAGATGACAACGATGTATTGACACGGTGTAATCGGGTCATCACAGTGGGGCGCACACCGCCCCCAGTGTGAGGACTTGCTCATGCGTAGAACACCTGTCGCCATTGCCGCTGCCGCTCTGCTGGCCACCTGCACCGCCGTACCGTCCGAGGCGTTGGAGATCACGAGGACCACCACAACCCAGCTCACTGCTGCTGACCGGCAGATGCTGGCGCAGCGACCGCTCGTCGAGGCTGCCGATCAACTCGCCAAGGTTGCCGAATCGCCAAGCCTGCAAGGGTTTGCGGGCATCACGCTCGCCGAGGATGCCGTCGTACTGTGGTGGAAGGGTACGCCGCCCGCGCAGATCCGGCAGGTGGTCGCCACGACCGCCAAACGTGCGCCGGTGCGGATCGCCAGCGCGGTGCATTCCAAGGCTGAGCTCGACCGCGCCGCCCGATCGATCGCGGCCTGGCAGCAACAGCACCCCGACCATGGGATCGACGTTGTCAAAAACCCGGGTGACGGCAGCGGCCTGGTGCTCGGTGTCCGACCGACCCGCCGGGCCGCGAATGAGCTCGGGTCGACGCTGCAACGGCGGACCGGCGTACCGGTTCGGGTTGTCGCGGAGGAGCCGCTGCAGCCGGCGTCGCGTGCTGATGACTGGTCGCCGTGGATCGGTGGCGCCCGGCTGTGGAACCAGTCCGCGGGTGCCATCTGTACGACGGGCTTCGGCGTCAAGGACGCGCAAGGCCGGCCGTACATCCTGACCGCCGGACACTGCGGCCAGCCGGGTCAGCAGTTCGCCGACGGCCAAGGTGAGTACATCGGAAACATGGGCGCCAAGCACGCCGACCACGACGTCGCGCTGATCCCCACCAACGCCGTCGACTTCCAGCTCTACGTCGGCAACAGCAACGACAACCTGATCCAGAACGTCCCCTACTGGGGTCACGTCTACGTCGGCCAGTACCTCTGCCAGAGCGGCCAGACCAGCGCCGGCGAAATCGGCGGACCGGTCTGCAACATCAAGGTCCTGTTCTTCTACAACGACCGCGAGGACCTCGTCGAAGGCGAGCAGATGGACGGCCAGCCCGCCGCCCGCGGCGGCGACTCCGGCGGCCCGGTCTACTCCCGCGGCGACGCCGGCCTGATTGCCAACGGCACCGTCACCCGCACCGCAGGCGCCCGCATCGGCTTCCAGGACTTCGCCACCGCCAACCGGGACTTCGGCATCAGCATCCCGTAACAGGTGCGAGCTCTGGCCCGCTCGGGGGTTTGGGCTTAGATTCGGGGCAGGTCGGTGCCGTGGGGGTGCCGGCCGGTACGCCGTTCCGAGGGGGGCTCGGGGGCGCGGCGATCTGGGGGGTCACGCTTTGCCCTGACCGCGGTGACGGCGTCAGCTGCCTTCACGGGAGGCCACCGCATGAGGTCTGCGATTCATCGACGCACCACCAGACGCACCACCACGGCCGTTGTGTCCGCCGGTCTGCTGTTCGCCGCGATGCTGGTTCCGACGGGGTCGGCGGCTGCCGATCCGCCGCCCGGCGGCCGGAAGTGGACTGCGAAGCCATTGCAGGTCGCCAGTACGGTCAACGGGGCGAAGTCGCCCAGTGGGCAGCTCGCGAAGAGCGATACCGCGCTCATCAACAGTACGTCGGCCAAGCAGGTGCGCGTGGTCGTCAAGCTGGACTACGACTCGCTCGCCGCGTACCGCGGTGGGCTGAAGGGGCTGCCGGGGACCAGCCCGGCGGTCACCGGAAAGCGTCTCGACCCCAAGGGCGTGAACGCGACCAAGTACCTCAAGCATGTGAGCGCGCTGGAGAACAACTTCCTGGCCGCCCTGCAGAGCAAGGTTCCGAGCGCCCGGGCCGGGCAGAAGCTGCGCACCGTGTACGGCGGGATCGCGCTCAGCGTGCCGGCGAACCAGGCCCGCGAACTGCTCAAGCTGCCCGGCGTCGCCGCGGTCCAGCAGGACAATCCGCAGCAGCTGCTGACCGACTCGAGCGGTGAGTTCATCGGTGCGCCGACGATCTACAACCAGCTCGGCGGTGCGGCCTCGTCCGGCAAGGGCGTGATCGTCGGCATCCTCGACACCGGCGCCTGGCCCGAGCACCCGTCGTACGCCGATCCCGGGACGCTGCCCGCGCCGCCGGCGACCGCGGACGGGACGCCGCGGGTCTGCAACTTCGGCGACAACCCGCTGACCCCGGCGACCGACGTGTTCGTCTGCAACAACAAGCTGATCGGCGGCCGGCCGTTCCTGGACACCTACAACGCGGTCGTCGGCGGGGAGATCTACACCACCGCCCGGGACTCGAACGGGCACGGCACGCACACGTCGACCACCTCTGCCGGCGGCCCGGTCGCCAACGCGAATCCGTTGGGGATCAACCGCGGCGCGATCCGCGGTATCGCACCGGCCGCGGCGGTCTCGGTCTACAAGGTCTGTGGCGCCGCAGGCTGCTACCCGTCCGACTCGGCCGCGGCGGTCGCGCGCGCCATCCTCGACGGCGTCCGGGTGATCAATTTCTCGATCTCCGGCGGCAGCGACCCGTACAGCGACCCGGTCGAGCTCGCCTTCCTCGACGCGTACGCCGCGGGTGTCTTCGTGGCCGCGTCGGCCGGCAACTCCGGTCCGGGTGCGAACACGACCGACCACCGCAGCCCGTGGGTGACCACGGTTGCAGCCTCCACCCAGAGCCGGACCTTCCGCTCGACGATCACGTTGGCCGGCGGCGGCGCGACCGCCACGGTCACCGGCGCCTCGATCACGGCGGGCATCAGTACGCCGACTGCCGTCGTACTGGCCGGGTCGACGCCTGGCTACTCCGACGCAACCTGTAACACCCCGGCGCCAGCCGGCGTGTTCGCGGGCAAGGTCGTGGCCTGCCGGTTCACGCCGGGCCGCGTGATGAAGGGCTTCAACATCCTGCAGGGCGGCGCTGTCGGCATGCTGATGTACAACGCGACCTTCCCGTCGGACGTCTTCACCGACAACCACTGGTTGCCGGCGGCACAGCTCGAGAAGCCGGACGCCGACGTACTGCTCGCGTTCCTCGCGGCGCATCCGGGGACCACGGCAACGATGACGCAGGGCACCAAGACCACCTGGCAGGGCGATGTCGTCACGTCGTTCTCGTCGCGTGGACCTGGCGGCGACTTCCTCAAACCGGACGTCACCGCACCCGGCCTGCACATCCTCGCCGGCCAGACGCCGACGCCGGAGGCCCCGTCCGAAGGACCGCCCGGGAACCTCTACCAGGTGATCGCCGGTACGTCGATGTCGTCGCCGCATGTGGCCGGCGCGGCCGCACTGGTGTTCGCGCTGCACCCGTCGTGGACGCCGGGCCAGGTCAAGTCTGCCCTGGAGACGACGGCCAAGACCGCGGTCAAGAAGCCCGACCGGGTCACGCCGGCCGACCCGTTCGACGTCGGCGGCGGCCGGATCGACCTGACCAAGGCCGGTGACCCCGGTCTGACCATGGACGAGTCGGCAGCGAATTACGCGGCCGCGGCAACCGACACACTGAACCGGATCGACCTCAACCTGCCGTCGGTCAACGCGACCACCATGCCGGGTCTGATCACGGCCGAGCGCGTCGTCAAGAACGTCACCAACCAGACGCTCACCTTCTCGGCCTCCGGGACGACCGTCAGCGGCGCCAACATCTCGGTGCTGCCGCCGGTGTTCGCGGTGAAGCCGGGCAAGACGCAGAAGCTGACCATCGCGATCACCGCACCCGCCGTAGCCGACGGCCAGTACTTCGGTCAGGTCAACCTGAAGCAGATCGGTGGCAGCCGAGCACTGCATCTGCCGGTGGCGTTCTTCCGGCAGGAAGGCATCGTGCCGATCGACCAGACCTGTACGCCGAGCACGATCGCTCGCAACACCGGTCAGTCGACCTGCACGGCCACCGTGCAGAACAACAGCCTGCAGGCCGCGAACGTGACGGCGGTCAGCACGCTGAGCTCGCAACTGCGACTCAATAGCGTGACCGGTGCGAACCAGGTCGGCCCGCAGATCGCGACCAAGACCCAGACGCTGGCCGCACGCCAGCCCGATCAGCCGGTGATCGCGCCGGGGGCCCTGTTCGGCTACCTTCCGCTGGACGCATTCGGCATCCCGCCGACCCCGATCGGCGACGAACAGGCGCTGAACTTCACTGTGCCGCCGTACGTGTTCGCCGGGCAGACCTACACCCAGATCGGTGTGGTCTCCAACGGGTACTCGATCGCCGGCGGCAGTGCGGGCGGGGACGACGTCCAGTTCGCGCCGCAGAACCTGCCCGACATCGCCAAGCCGAACAACGTCCTTGCGCCGTACTGGACCGACCTCAACGGAGCGGGGACGCCGGGCGTCTATGTCGGCACTCTCACCGACGGTGTCAGCACCTGGCTGGTGCTGGAGTGGCGAGTGAACCTGTACGGCACCAACAGCCTGAAGGTGTTCCAGCAGTGGATCGGCCTCGACGGCGTCGAGGACATCACCTACGCCTACGATCCGGCGAACCTGCCCGGTGACCCGGGAGCGGCGTACGGGCTGACGGTCGGCGCCGAGAACGCCGACGGTACGGCGGGCAGCCAGATCACCGGTCCGCCGGTCGAGGACTACCGCGTGCAGAGTACGCCGGGCGCTCCCGGCGGCTCGATGACGTACTCGATGAACATCAAGGGTGTGCAGAAGGGAACCGGCTCGGTGACGACCGGGACCTCGACGCCACTCGTCAAGGGCATCACCATCGAGGTCGACAAGATCATCGTCAACTGAGGCTCTAGCCGATCGATAGGCTCCGGGCCGGGTCCCTGTGGATCCGGCCCGGACTACTGTCGGAGCATGACCGAACTCGAGGCTCCGATCGTCGCCGTCGCCGTCTACCCCGACCGCGCCCGCGTGACCCGACGCGGCCGGATCACGCTGCCGGCCGGGGACCAGACCGTGTCCGTCGACTCGCTCCCGTTGGGCTTGCAGGAGGACTCGGTCCGCGTCTCCGGTCGTGGGCCGGCAACCGTGCTCGGCGTCGACGTCGGCGTACGGCGTCATCCGCAGGCACCGGACGAGACCGTCGCGGAGCTGGAGCGGCAACGCCGGCAGGCGGCCGCGGAGGTCGCGAGTCTCGCGGATGCCGATGAGGTGCAGAGCCAGCTCGATCTGTTCCTCACGCAGTTGGGCCGGCGGGCCGGCGGTAGTTTCGCCCGCACGCTCGCGGCCGGTGAGACCGGTGCCGATCTCGGCGAGTTCACCGAATCGCTGGCCACCCGGCTGACCGCCGTACGGTCGAAGCGGCGCGAGCTCGCCGCCCAGCAGGAGGAGGCCGAGGAGCGGCTCGCAGCGATCGATCGCCGGCTGGCCGAGGTCTCCCAGCAGCGCGTCCCGGATCGCCGGTCGGTGGCAGTCGAGGTCAACCTCGAGGCCGAGGCGGAGGTCGAGATCGAACTCTCGTACGTCGTCCTCGGCGCCGGCTGGACGAGCGCGTACGACGTTCGCGTCGCCGGCGACCGATTGACCCTGAACTGGTTCGGTCTGATCACCCAGCGCACCGGCGAGGACTGGCCGGAGTGCGAGCTCACGCTGTCGACGGCGCGACCCGCGGTCGATGCCAAGGTGCCCGAGCTCGACCCGTGGTACCTCGACCGACGTCATCCGCCGATGCCTGTCCCCGCGGCCGCTCCAGCCAGCTTCGCGCTGACTCGAGGGCGCGCCGAGTCAGCCTTCGGCGGGGCCCCTCAGGAACTCTCCGGACCCGAGTTCCGCGAGCAGTCCGCAGTCGTCGAGCAGGGGCTCACCGCTGCCACCTACACCCCGCCGCGGCCGGTCGCCGTACCGGCCGACGGATCAGCGCACCGGGCAACGATCGCGGCGGTCGAGCTCGAGACCCAGCTCGACTACATCACCGCACCCGTCCGCTCGACCGACGTCCACCTGCGCGCCACCGTGGTGAACTCCGGCACGCACACGCTCCCCGCCGGCCGGGCGGCCGTCTTCCACGAGGCTGACTTCGTCGGTTCCGCCGCGCTGCCGGTCTGGGCGCCGGGTGAAGAGGTCGAGCTCGCACTCGGTCTCGACGACCGGATCCGCGTCGAGCGCGAGCTGACCCGCCGTACGGCGACCAAGGCGACGCTCGGATCGACCCGGCGTCGTGAGGTCGAGTACCGGACCACGATCGAGAACCACACCCCTCGCCCGGCCCGCATCACCGTCCTCGATCAGCTGCCGGTCGCCCGCGACCACGAGATCACCGTCAAGCCGATCACCGCCAGTCCGGAGCCAGCCGAGACCACCGAACTCGGCGTCATCACCTGGAAGCTCGAGATCCCGGCGGGCGACAAGGCAGGAGTCACCTTGGGCTTCCGGGTCGAGAGCGCCAAGTCGGTCGACCTGGCCGGGTGGCGCGAGTAGCGGCTCAGGGCTTGGGGTGCTTCGGCTCCTTGGTCTTCTTCGGTTTCTTGGTCTTGGTCTGCTCGGGTTTGTCCGGCTTCGCCGACTTGGTCGCGGCCGAGGTCGAGGTGGCGGCCTTGGTCCGGTCGGGCTTGCGGACGACGGCCGCGGTCGGCGGCGTGGTCGGCCGCCGCGACGGCGGCGGGGTCGTCGTGGTCGCCAGGACCTTCGGCGTCGACACGGTCTCCTGCGGCGCGAAATTGGTGGTCGCCGGAGCCTGCCCGCCACCGTTGTGCAGGGCGAGGCCGACACCCAGCGAGGCCGCCAGTGCGAAGGTTGCCAAGCCGGCCGGAAGCAGCACCTTGCGCCGCGACCTGCGCGCAGGCAAAACCGTGGTCACGACGGTGTTCTGATCCACGCGACGCGGTGGCCGGGCGCCGGTCGCGACCTGCTCGGCGGTCGGACGGCTGTCAGGATCCTTGGCGAGCATCCAGAAGATGAGGTCTTCGAGCTCTCCGGCCAGCTCCGGGCGGAGGTCGCTCGGCGGCACCGGCTCGCGCTCCACATGCTGGTACATGATCGCGGCCGGTTCCTCGGCCATGAACGGCGGATGCCCGGTGACCAGCTGGTACAGGACACAGCCGAGCGCGTAGATGTCGGCCGCCGGCCCGACTCGGCGACCAAGAGCCGCTTCGGGCGAGAGGTAGTAGCTGGTGCCGACGACCTCACCACTCGACGTCATGGTCGTGGTCGCGTCGTGCAGGAACCTGGCGATGCCGAAGTCGGCCACCTTGACCGAGCCGTCGTCACCCAGCAGCAGGTTGTCCGGCTTGACGTCGCGATGCACGACACCGACCCGGTGTGCCGCCGCCAATCCGGCGGCGGCCTGACGGACGACGTACTGCGCTCTGGCCGCTGTGAAGGGCCCGCTCTCGCGGAGCTCCTCCCCGACCGAGCAGCCCGTGCTCAGCTCCATGGTGAGGTACGAGCACTCGCCCTCGTCGCCGAAGTCGTACGCCGCGACGACGTGGGGATCGCGGATCTGCGCGATCGCCCGTGCCTCCCGCTGGAAACGTTCCGACGCCAGCAGCGTCTTCGGCTCCGGACGGACGAGCTTCAGTGCGACCTCGCGGTGCAGCTTCTCGTCGACGGCGCGGTAGACGTCACCCATCCCACCGCGACCGATCGCCGCGACGATTCGGTAGCGGCCGCCGATCACCTCTCCTGCGCGCCTCACCGCGGCCCAGTACCCATCGTGGGAGCCGTCATGTATGCCGGTTCAGCCGACCTTGGCCGCGGCGTGCAGCGCGAGACCGTCCTGGGCCGCGATGTCGGCGCGGAACCAGCCGGCGCTGTCCACGGTGTAGACCGGACCGGTGCAGTTGCCAGAGGTGTAGTCGCCATGGAAGACGTCACAGTACCGGCCGGGCGCCAGGTTGGTGTGGAAGCTGCGACCGGTCAGTGCCGAGCCCTCGTCGTTCAGGACCAGATAGCCCTTGTCGCCGCGGCCGAACGCGATCGCGTCGTTGCCGTTGTCCCACCACTCGGTGACCGCGGTCCCGCGGGTGATGTTGTGGAAGGCAACCATGTTCGCGATCACCCGCCACTCGTGCTCACATCGCCAGCCGTTGCTGAAGCAGATGGTGTCCGTCGTGCGGCCGTCGCTCGCCGCGGGCGGACCCTGGTCGTTCGAGCTGTACTCGTAGCTCGACATCACCTTCGGCGTGCCGTACGTCCAGGCCAGCATGAAGGCGTTCGCCATCGCGTAGCGGCCGTTGTCGCGGAAGGTCAGGACGCCACTCCCCCGCTGGGTGTCGTGGTTGTCGGTGAAGACGACCGCCCGATCCGAGGCCAGTGGTGAAGCGAAGGTCTTGAGGTACGCGAGCCGCTCGGTATTGAAGATCTTCGCCAGGTCCTTGCCGTAGCGGAACTCCAGTACGTCGCCGTTCCCGACGTACTCGTCCGGGGTGACCGGCTCGCCCGCACCGTAGATCACCTCTTGATACACGTACGCCGGTCGCGACAACCGAGCCTTGATCGCGGCGATGTCCGCGGCCGGCATGTGCTTCGAGGCATCCAGCCGGAAGCCGTCGACCCCGATCGACAACAGGTCGTTCAGGTACGCCGCGATCCGGCCGCGCACGTAGTCCGAACCGGTGGCGAGATCCGCGAGATCGACCAGCTCACAGTTCTGCACCTCGTAGCGATCGCCGTAGTTGACGATGTCGTCGTTCCCGTTGCGGCCGCAGTGATGGAAGTCCTGCGTCTGGAACAGGCCCGGATAGTCATAGTGCGTGTACGTCGACCCCGCGCTCCCCGCGCCGCCGGACGAACCACCGGTCATGTGGTTGACGACCGAATCGACGTACACCTTCACTCCGGCCGCGTGGCAGCTGTTCACCATCGCCGCGAAGTCCGCGCGCGTCCCCCGGCGGGTGTTGTCGATCTTGTAGCTCACCGGTTGGTAGTCCTGCCACCACGGATACCCCTGCCCAGGCAGTACGACGTGCTCCTGCGGCGGCGAGACCTGGACAGCGCCGTACCCGCGTGGTCCGAGGAAGGCACCGCACTCGCGGCCGACCGACTTCCAGTTCCACTCGAACAGCTGGACGATCACGTCCCGCGCGCCGGTCGGCGCGGCGGACGCGGTGCCGCTGCCCGCGGCCAGGAGGGTGCAGACGGTCACCAGGGCGAGTGCCTTGCGCATCATGACCGCAAAACTGACATCTCCGCCCGCGTCACGCAACAGGTCGGCGTGGTCACCAAGCGTCAAATCCAGATCTCGTGAACCGAACGTGTCGGCCGACCATCAAAGCCCCCCAGTACGACAAACTGACCATTCACTCGGAGGGCACCATGAATCGCAACGTCAAGCTGGCAGGGCTGGTCACAGGGGTTTCGCTGGCCGCGGTCGTCGCGGGGGCGCTCGTCGCCGCCCAGCAGACGCCCACGCTCGCCGCGGCGTCGGACGGCAACGTCAAGCCGATCGACAGCGTCAGCCAGCCGGTTCAGAGCTCGACGCCGAAGCCCTCCGCGACCACGAGCAAGCCGGCCTCGACCACGACGGCCGGCGGCGCGGTCAAGCAGACCCTCGACCTCACCAAGCTCAAGCAGGGCGCGGCGCCGAGCACGTCGTACGTCGAGGGCCGGACCGTGCACGTCGGCGGGACCAAGTTCACCCTGCCGGCGTCGGACGGCGAGGTCTGGGAGGTCGCGCGGACGGGCAACGGCGGCGCACTCGTGCTGCACCGGCCGAACGAGAACGGCAACGCCGTCCTCACCGCCTGGAACGGCGGCACGCGCGGCGAATCGGTCAAGGACGTCTCGACCGTGCTGTCCGGTGACAACCTTGCGAGCAGCGCGTACGCCGTTCAGCCGACCGCCGCGGACGGCACCGAGCTGCCGAAGTTCACGCTGACCTGGCGCGACAACCCCAGCGGCGAGAAGTACTCGTTGCAGCGCACCGGCGAGCACGGGCCGATCGTGCACGCCGTCCAAGGCAGCGAGGTCTACTTCAGCGCGCTGAACAAGAGCGAGAAGCAGACCCTCTACAAGTGGACCGCCGGCGACGACACCGTCAAGCCGGTCAGCGCCGTACCGACGCCGTCCGCGGTCTCGTCGAACCTTCAGCTCGGTGCGTCGATCGTTTCGACGACCAATGACGGCAGCTGCACCGCCCTCGTCGACATCGCCTCGGGCAGCAAGCGGTGGGCGACCTGCGACTACGCGATCGACGAGATGTTTGCCAAGAGCACCTTTGCGCTCGGCGGACCGGCGTACCGCGACGGGTACGGCGACGGCCTGTTCGCCGCGGTGGACCTGAAGAACGGCAAGGCCATCCGCGAGTGGTCCGGTGGCCACAAGGTGGCGATCATCTCCACCACGATGGAGGACGCCGACCACGTCCTGGTCCTGGCCGAGCAGAGCGGCAAGACCGCGATCGCCCGCTGCGCTCCGAAGGCCGGCGCCTGCGAGCTCGCCGCGCCGCTCAAGAACGGCATCGGCGACACGAACAACCGGCCGTACCAACTCGGCCACTGACCTCAGCTGCGGGGCTTGTACTCCACCGAGTCGAGGACCTGCTCAGCCTGAGCAGCGTCCTCGGCCCGGACCTCGATCCGGACCAGCTTCTCGCCGAACTGCTTGACCCGCTCGTACGTCGTCATGCCGGCCGGGCAACCGGCGTACTTGACCGTGGCGGTGGACGGCGTGTCGGTCTGGTCGGCCGATGCCGCACAGGTCGCGGGCACAAGGAGAGTGGCGGCGCTGGGGAGCTGGCCCGTGGGAAGGACGCCGATGAAGATACCGGGGACGTCGGCGTCCGACCCGGTCCAACGGTTGTTGTCGCGACTCACCAGCAGTCCGGGCAGCTGACTCGTCGCGCCCTGCGGCTGCCAGCCGTCACCGGCGCGAGTGCGCGCCCACTCGCGCGGCAGCTCGACCGACAGCGCCTGGCTCTTGTCCATGACGCGCACGGTCTGATGCTGGACGCCGTACTGCCAGCCCAGATAACCACCGGCACCACCCAGCAGGGCTGCTGCCACTGTGGCCGCCACCCACGGGTTGAGCGTCAACCGGCGAGTCTTCGCCGGGGCCTCCGCCGCAGCGTGCAGCGCCTCGGCGAAGGATCGGACGTCGGGCCAGCGCTGGTCACGATCCTTGCTGAGACCGCGCCGGATCACCTCGTTGACCGCGGCCGGAACCGTCTCCAGCGGAGCCGGCGGACCGTCGACGGCCAGCACCGCGGCGAGCGTGGTCGCACTGTACGGCGGCCGCCCGGACAGAGCGGCGTACGTGACGGCGGCCAGGGCGTACAGGTCGGCGCGCGGGTCGAGGACGTCACCCCGCACCTGCTCGGGCGCGACGTAGGCCGGCGTACCGCCTGGCATCGTCACCCGCGACACCTTGTCGAGCGACTTGCCGAGGCCGAGATCGCCGAGCATGGCGCGCTCGCCGGTCGGCGTACTGCGGAAGAGCACGTTCTCGGGTTTGACGTCACGATGCAGAACGCCGCGGTCGTGCAGTTCCTGCAGACCTGAGCTGACGTTCTCGATCACCTCGAGCGCTTCGGCCAGCGGCAGCGGCCCGTCCTTGATCCGATCGGCGAGCGTGCCGCGATCGGCGTAGGTCAGGACAAGGAACGGCCGCTCGTCGTCGGTGGTCCCGCTGTCGTGCACGCCGATCACGTACGGCGACTCGACCTTGCGCAGGAAGCGGCCTTCTTCGACGAAGCGACGCCGTACGTCGAGATCGTCGACCCAGTGCTCGGCCAGCACCTTGACGGCCACCTCGGCGTCGAGCTCTTCGTCGCGGGCCAGCCACACGGCAGCGAAACCACCGTTGCCCAGCCGCCGGATCACGGAGTAGCGGCCGAAGTGAGTGGGCTGAACCATGGCCATCATTATCCTCATGCCATGGCGAACGATGCGGACGCGCTCGATGACCTGGCCCGGCGCGCTGCGCAGGACCCGGCCCTGCTGGACGAACTGATCCGGCAGGTACAGCCGCAGGTGATCCGGATCTGCCAGCGCGTGCTGCCGCACCGGGCCGATGCCGAGGACGCCTGCCAGGACGCGTTGCTGGCGATCGCCACCAAGATCGGTACCTTCTCCGGACGCAGCCGGTTCAGCACCTGGGTGCACGTGGTCGCGTCGAACGCCGCCCGCGAGACCTACAGGCGGCTGAAACGGCGCGCGGTCGAGAACCCGTCCGCCTGGCACCACGACGACCAGCCCGCGCGCTACGACCGTCCCGATCCGCGGACGACGAGCGTGGTCGCCGGCACCCGGCTGGATCTGCTCGACGCCTTGGAGCACCTCGAGGTCGATCTGCCGGAAACTGTCACTTCGGTGGTCCTTCGCGACATCTACGAGCTGAGCTACGACGAGATCGCCGAGCAGGTCGGCATCCCGGTCGGCACCGTCAAGTCGCGAATCAGCCGGGCCAGGGTCTCGCTTAAGGCACAATTACTGCCCCGCCAGGAGTGATCCGGCCCGCGACGGTTTCGCCGATCGGCCGCAGGCCCGTAGGGTTTGGCAAGTGTCTAGCTACGATGTCGCCACATCAGACCAGGAACTACCGGAAGTAGAAGAGCGCGCTTGGCGTGAGGTGTCCGATATCGGAGTTGCCGCCGCTCGGGTCGAGTGGGCCGGAGCCGCCCGCGAGATGCTGCTCGTCGCGGCCCGGAAGTACCAGTCGCTGGTGCAGCTCAAGGATCTCGCCGTCGGCGTGCAGGAGCTGACCGGTATCCGCACCAAGCAGCTGCCGAAGCTGTGGATCGGCGGCACGCTGGCCGAGGTCTACGCGGAGAACCTGCGCCGCGGTGAGCCGATGCTGCCGGCGCTGTGCGTCAACCCCGACGAGAGCGTCTTCGAGGGGTACGCCGCGATCGTCGGCGCCGCCACCGGTGAGACGCCCGCCGACCCGGATGCGCACGCCGCGCACGAGCGCCTCGCCGCCTACCGGCACTTCGAGGCCCCGAACCTGCCCGCCGACGGCGGCAGCGCGATGATCCCCGGCAAGCTGGGCGCCGCCCGGGCCCGCGCCCGCAAGGCCGCGATCGCCGAGCGCCCGATCAAGGCCTGCCCGAAGTGCAACCTGCAGACGCCGGCCAGCGGTATCTGCGACACCTGCGACTGAAACTCGCGCTTTTCGTACTGCTGCTCGGTCGGTCCGGTCTCAGGACCGGACGACGTTGAACCAGGCTCGGAGTCCGGCCACCCGCCGGAGGACGAACTGGTCGAGCAGCAGTACGACGGCCAGCGTGATACCGAACAACGGCAGGAACAGCGCGAGCGCCACCACCAGGACGGCCAGAGCCGGCGTGGCGCGCAGCGGAAGCCGGCCGCGTGGTGCGCCGAGCGCGTTGCCCTTCGGCCGGCGCCGCCACCACATCAGCGGGCCGGTCACACACATGAAGACGACGCCGAGGCAGAAGACCGTGGTCACCCACAGGTTCAGCGTGCCGAACCGGCGGCCCTCGTGCAGAGCGATGCCTTGGGCAACTACTTTCGCCAGCGCCGGGTAGTCGCCGTACCCGTACGTCGAGACGACGCGGCCGCCGTACTGGTCGACGTGCAAGGAGCGTTCCTTGCCGGGATCGTTGAAGGCGTAGCCGATGGCCGAATAGACGCCCTCGTCGTCGGCCGGAAGTGCGATCGTCATCGGGCGGCGCAGGCCGTTGCGCTCGCCGACCGCGATCGCGGTGTCGACGGTGGCGACCGAGCGCTTCTTGTCGGCGGGGTCCGATCGCGGTACGTCGGTCTTCCCCAGGCCCCACGGCACTGAGTGGCTGTGCGGGAGCGACTCGTCCAGCGTCGAGGTCGGGTTCGACAACGCGCCCGGGTCCTCGGCCCAGAACGACGTACCTTGGCTGGTTGCGAACTGCTGGGTCTTGGCGCCCCAGAATCCCGTCCACGGCAAGCCGGAGACGATCAGGAACAACAGCCCGACGCCGAGGATCGCGCCGGTGCGGCCGTGCCGCGATCGCAGTACGGCGCCTGCCGCACCGGCCGCCCTGCGTCGGGCGCGGGCGACCCGGCCACGGAAGAAGAGGTAGTAGCCGGTCATCGCCATCACGATCGCCCAGCAGGCGGCGATCTCGATCACGTAGTCACCCCAACGACCGGCCATGAGCTCGCCGTGCAGCAGGATCGCGCCGCCGGACAGGGTGGTGTCCGGGTTGAGCGCGCCCAGGACCTTGCCTTCGTACGGGTCGACGAAAACGTCCCGCGGGCCGGCCTCCGTGTCGACGGAGAAGACGGTGGACCGGTTCGGCGCCGACGGCTCGGTCATCGAGACCACGGTCGCGTCCGGGAACGCCTGCCGCACCTCCTCGAGCTGAGTCGAGTAGGGCTGCGCGACCAGACCGGCGGGCTGCTGAACCTTCATCAGGTCCGCGTGCAGCACTGGCTCGATCTGGAACCGGAACAGGTAGATCAGCCCGGTGACCGCCAGCACCAGCAGTACCGGGATCACCAGGAAGCTGGCGTAGAAATGCCACCGCCAGAACGCCCGGAACAACCCCGACCCCTTGCCGCGCGGGCCGGTCTTCTCCACCTCGACCGGTGCCGTCGCTACTTCGCCCACGTCCACTCCCTGTTCGCAGTTCCTCCGCAGTAGTCGGATGGCGGGGGCGATCAGTTCCAGCGCGTTCATGTGACCTGGGGCACAGGGCGCGGTTCCGCGCGGAAAATGCGACCATGGTGCGGTCATGCGACCGGCCTGGGGATTCCGAGCAGCGCGGGCCGCGATGTTCGCGGCCATCTGTGTGCTGCTCGCGGCGTCCGGCCACGTGCTGATGTCCGGGCTGCCGATTCCCGGCTGGGCGATCGTCCTGGCCGTCGCCGTGGTGGGCACGGCCGCGTGGTT
This sequence comes from Kribbella sp. NPDC005582, assembly GCF_040605415.1. NCBI lineage: Bacteria > Bacillati > Actinomycetota > Actinomycetes > Propionibacteriales > Kribbellaceae > Kribbella > Kribbella sp. NPDC005582. The sequence goes on along the minus strand of NZ_JBEXCU010000003.1, from coordinate 442,056 downwards.
CGTGACCGACTGCGAGCGCGGTATCCCCTTCGTGGTCGTCTCGGCGGTGACGGCGCAGGCGATGTTGCACACCGTGTTCTCCACCGCCCAGGCGCATCCGATGCCCGCTGGTCATGACATGAGCGGACATGCGTCGTACGGGATGCTTGCGGCCCACCTCCTGGCCGCGCTGGTGAGCGGTCTGTGGCTGGCCGCTGGTGAGCGCGCTGCCTTCACTGTGCTGCGTTCCCTCGCCACCCGGCTGCTGCTCGTGCTGCGGCTGGCCACTGGTCCAGGCTTCACTCCGGTGCGGCTCCGGATCCGGCCACACCACTCCCCCCGGCCGCTGCGGCTCTTCCTGCTCGTGCACGCCATCGTCTCGCGAGGTCCACCGCGCGGAGTCCCCGTCACCTGACGGCCGACCCAACCCTGCCCTCCGGCAGGGCCCGCTCGCCGGCGACCACCGCCGGATCCTGGACTTCAAGGACTCATGTGATGCCTTCCGCCTGGAACCACGAAACCTCAACCCGCCTCGCGCTCGCCGCCCGCGCCGGCGATCTCGTTGCCCTCGACAACTTCGTTCGCGCGCTCCAGCTCGACGTACGGCGCTATGTCGCGCACCTGAGCGCGGACCCGCAGTCGGCCGACGATCTCACCCAGGAGACCTTCCTGCGGGCGCTGAAGAGCCTGCACCGCTTCGAGGGCCGCTCGTCCGCCCGAACCTGGCTGCTGTCGATCGCCCGCCGTACCGTCGCCGACGACCTTCGCCGCAAGGCGTCCCGCCCGCGCATCTCCGACCACGACTGGCAGCAGGCCGCCGAACAGGCCCAACCGCGCAACCTGCCCGGCTTCGACGACGCCATCGCGCTCACCGACCTGCTCGACAGCCTCCCACCCGACCGCCGGGAGGTCTTCGTGCTCACTCAACTGGTCGGCCTCCCGTACGCAGAAGCAGCCACCCACCTCGGATGCCCGACCGGCACCATCCGCTCCCGCGTCGCCCGGGCCCGCAGCACGCTCGCCGGCCAACTCACCGCAGCCTGATCCGCAGGGGTGACACGGACGGCCCGTGTCACCCCTGCTCGGCCGGGGACCGTACCGTTGGGTTGTGAGTACTTTGGGGCGGCTGGATGCTGCGCAACGGCGGCGCCGACGGCTCGGCTTCCCGCTCGCCGTCATCTACAAGTTCTTCGACGACCAGGGCAGCTACCTCGCCGTGATCGTCACGTACTACGCCTTCGCGGCGATCTTCCCGATGCTGCTGATCTCCTCGTCGGTCCTCGGGTTCGTTCTCCAAGGCAACGAAGACTTGCAGAAGGCCGTCCTGCAGTCCGCGCTCAAGGAGTTCCCGATCGTCGGGACCCAGCTGGCCACACCGCAGGGCCTCCAGGGCAGTACGGCGGCCGTGATCGTCGGCTCGCTCGCCGCCGTGTACGGCGTGATCGGCCTCGGCCAGGCGGTGCAGAACGCGGTCAACGTGACCTGGGGCGTGCCGCGGAACGGCCGCCCCAACCCGTTCCGCGGCCGGCTGCGCTCCGGCGCCCTGCTCTCGCTGGCCGGTCTCACCGTCCTCAGCTTCGCGACCCTGACCGTGCTCGCCGGCAGCCAGGCGTCACTGTCCGGTGTAGTGGCCGACAACCTCGGCTGGCTCGTTTCGATCGGCTCGATCCTCGTCCTCACCGCGATGCTCACCCTTTGCCTCCGCCCGGGCACCCGGCCCCGCCCGCCGTTCCGCAAGATCGTCCCCGGCGCGTTCTTCACCGCCCTCGGCTGGCACGTGCTCGAACGCCTCGGCGGCATCTACGTCAACGACGTACTGGCCAAGGCCAGCGAGGTCAACGGCATCTTCGCCCTCACCCTGGGCCTGATCGGCCTCATCTACGCCGCCTCCGTGATCGCCGTCATCGGCGCCGAACTCAACTCGGTGATCGCCCACCAGCTCTACCCGCGCTCCCTGCTCGCCCTCTTCACCGACTCCGCCACCGACCTCACGCCGGCCGACCACCGCGCCTATGCCATGTACGCCAAAGCCCAACGCCACAAAGCCGCGGAACGAATCGACGTGACCTTCAACCCCAAGAAGCCGAACAAGCTCCCGAAGCGGCGACGAAGCGATGACCGCGGAAGTGATTGATGGGTGCGCTAGGCGACTCGGGTGTGGGTTGCCAGTTCGGCTAGTTGGGCGAGGCGGTGGGCTCGGGCGGATTCGGCGGGGGTGAAGGGTTCCGCAGGGCGGGTGAAGGCGAAGAAGCCGGCCCAGGGTGAGGGGATCTTCAGGATGGATCTGTCCGCCGGCAGCGGGCTGGCCAGCAGCGCGCGGTCGGTGACCAATTGAGCGCCGAGGAGTTCGGCGACGGCGTGCGGTAGTTCGGTCGGGTCGCCTACTACGCGGGCGGCGAGGCTGAGGGCTTTGGTCTGGCCGTCGATCAGGGCGAGAGCAGTTGTCGGCCAGACCTGGACATCGCCGCCGCCCGCTGCCTCGACGACCGCGGACAAGGCGCCGGAGCGGATGGAGTCCGGCGCCGACACGACCAGCTCATCGCGTACGCCGTCCTCGACCGTGTGGACGTGCAGGCCGAGGATGTTCGCGTCGACCGCGGCCAGGCCGTGGGCGAGTCGCTCGAGGGAGCCGACGCTGTCCGGCAGCGTGACTCGGATTCGCCACAGGCCGTCTACGCCGGTCCCCTGCGGGGTGTGGGGTGCATGCAGCCACGTCCGCAGGAATCGCATCGCGGACGGTTCGACGACCCAGATCACCAGCACGGTCGTCGTCACGACGAGCAGCGCCACAGCGACGACGTACGGCGGGTGGATCGCGAGCACGACCGCATGGAGTGCGAGCTCGACCGGGAAGACCGCGAGGAGCTTGGCTACCGTCAATCGCAGTCGGCGTGGATGCGGGAGGCGGCCGCAGACCTCACAGGCTTCCCCGCCGACGAGCGCCGTACGCAGTGAGTCCATGCCGCCAGCATGACGGCTGGTTATTGCCTCGCTGTTGCCGACAGATGAAGGTCATCGCCTCGCGGTGTCTCGGTGCGGAAGGACTCGCCGAGTTCCTGGCCGAGACCGAAGTAGTGGCGAAAGTTGTAGATCAGCGGCGACCAGGCAACCGGATCGACGTACGACGTCCCCGGTACGACGATCCGCTCGTCCGCGTGGACGCGCAGCACCTTCGCCTGCACGATCAAGAAGTTGCCCCCGGCATCGACATCGACCGCGACGGCGGTCGCCTCGAACTGCAACGGGCACTCGGCGACCCGCGGCGGACCAACCTCGGACGCGACCGGGGTCAACCCGGCCGCCGTGAACTTCTCCGGCTCGAAGCGGAACCTCGCGTCCCGGCCCGGCGGTACCGGATAGCGGCCGGTGAGGCAGGCCAGCCGCTCGACGGCTTCCCATTGCGCAGGAGACGGGTAGTTGATGACCAGCTCCGGCCGTCGGCGTAGGTTGTGGCCGGTCTGGCCGGAGTCGCCGAGGCCCAGTACGACGACATCGTCGAGGGCCCAGGCGGACGACATCGGGGCCAGGTTGAACGTGCCGTCGTCGTTCGTGGTCGACAGCAGCGCGACCGGCGTGCCGACGTACAGGATGGACGGTTCGATCGTCAGATGGGTCATGCGTCCGAAGCTAAGGGCCGGACACTTCGGCGCGGGCCGAAGTATCCAAGCGGCATGATGAAGACATGAGCATGCAGGCGGAGGGGCAGGAGCTGGCCGCTTGGGCGCGGATGCTGGCGGACGGGACGCGGGCGACGGTGTGCCTGGCGTTGCTCGACGGGCGGGCGTGGACGGCGACCGAGCTGTCGCGGTTGACGCACGTCTCGCGGCCGACGATCAGTGAGCATCTCAACCTGCTCGTGGACGGTGGCCTGCTGGCCGAGGTCCGGCAGGGACGCCATCGGTACGTGCGGCTGGCGGGACCTGAGACGGCCGAGCTGATCGAAGGACTCGCCGCGCTCACACCCCGCCGCACCCAGACGGCCAACAACCTGGCCGCGGTCAGCAAACGGGATGCGTTCGCGCGCGCCCGGACCTGCTACGACCATCTCGCCGGCAAGCTCGGCGTGGCGCTCACGGACGCGATGACCGAGCGCGGCCTTCTCGACTGGTCGGACGGCGTCACGCTCACGAAGCACGGCACCGCCTGGCTCACCGACCTCGGGATCACGATCGAACCGCGGCGCGGGCGGCCCGCCGTACGAGCGTGTCTGGATGTGACGGAGCGACGGCCGCATCTCGCCGGTGCGGTCGGTTCGGCCCTGTGCGCGCATGCCGTCGAGCACGGTTGGGTGCGTCCGATCCGGGGCACGCGGGCACTGAAGGTGGCCGCTGAGATCCGCGGATTCGGGCTGCCGACCGGCGTCGTTCAAGAGCTCGTGTAGGGAACCCCCAGGCCGCAGGTTGAGGGGTTGTCCCTCATGCCCTCAGGCGGCGAGTCCAGCAGAGTCGTGGGTAAGAGTTCCGCCCACTTCCTAAGGACTTGAGATGAGAAAAACAACTGCCGTCGCGGCTGCCGCCGTACTGGCCGCTGCCGTCCTGATCCAGCCTCAGCTCGCCGCGGCGACCGCGATCGCCGGCCCCGCGTGTGACTTCAACGGCGACTCGCGCTCGGACCTCGCGGTGGGGGCGCCGGGCGAGAGCGTCGGCAACCTCGACAGCGCCGGCTCGGTCAACGTCCTCTACGGCTCGGCCGCAGGCGTCTCGACGACCGGCAACATCCTGATCAACCAGGACAACCCCGGCATCGTCGGCGTCTCCGAGCGCGGCGACGCGTTCGGGCACGCCACCACCTGCGGCGACTTCAACAACGACGGCTTCGGTGACCTCGCGGTCGGCGTACCGCACGAGAGCGTCGAGGTCGCCACCGGCGAGGACGTGTACGACGCCGGCGCGGTGAACATCTTCTACGGCTCTTCCATCGGTCTCATCACCACCGGCAACCAGGTCTTCACGCAGTCGTCGGCCGGCATCCCCGACGTCGCCGAGCGCACCGACGAGTTCGGTACGGCGGTCGCCGCGGGCGACTTCAACAACGACGGCCGCGACGACCTGGCGATCGGCGCGCCGAAGGAAGAGGTCGCCGGCTCCAACCAGGCCGGCAACGTGATCGTCCTGTACGGCGACCGCACCGGCCTGTCGACGACCGGAAGCCAGAACTGGCACCAGGGATATCCCGGCATCATCGGTGACGTCGAAGGCGGCGACAACTTCGGGACGGCGCTCGCGACCGGCGACTTCGACAACGACGGCCGAGCGGATCTGGTGGTCGGCGCCCCCGGCGAAGCGATCGGCGAAGAGGCCGCCGCGGGCACGGTCAACATCATCTACGGCTCGGCCGCAGGTCTCACCGCGACCGGCAACCAGATCCTCAACCAGTCGACCCCCGGCGTACCGGGCAACTGGGAGAAGAACGACCTCTACGGCCAGTCGGTGGCCGCGGGCGACTTCAACAACGACGGTCGCGACGACCTGGCCGTCGGGGTCCCCGGCGAGAACGACGGCGAGATCCGCGATGCCGGCGCCGTCAACGTCACCTACGGCACCGCGACCGGCCTGCAGGCCAGCTGGAGCCAGATCTTCACCCGCGCCGCCCTGCTGAACGGCGGTACGGCGTCCTCCGGCGACCAGTTCGGTACGGCCGTTGCCGCGGGCAACTTCAACGGTCAGGCCGGCGACGACCTCGCGATCGGCGCTCCCGGCACCATCGTCAACGGCAACGTCGCGGCCGGCCGGCTCAGTGTCCTGTACGGCGGCGCGAACGGCCTGTCCCCGCAGGTCGTCCAGCACCTCAGCCAGAGCGTCAACGCCATGGAAGGCGCCTCCGAGCCCGGCGACTACCTCGGCTACGCGCTGGCTGCCGGTGACTTCGACGGCAACGGCCGCTTCGACCTCGCGGCCGGTGCGCCCGGCGAGGCCGTCGACAAGCAGTCGAGCGGCGGCGCGGTCAACGTCCTCTACGGCACGTCCGGCTTCCTCTCCACCAGCACCGACCAGATCTGGACCCAGGACTCCCCCGGCGTGAACGGCGTCGCCCAGGCGCACGACCGGTTCGGCGGTCCGGCGATGTCGATCGGCGAGTACCGCGTCGGTTTCAAGTCCGGCACCAAGGTCAAGGTGACCAACGACGTACTGGCGCACAATCCCCTCGGCCGGATCGACATGTCCGGCGTCAGCGCCGGCCCCGACTACGAGATCGCCGCGGCCCGGACCGGCGTCATCCGCTACATCGTCGACACCAACGCCGAGCCCACCTCCGACAACAACTACGTCTGGCTCGAGCACCCGGACGGCGAGTGGAGCAAATACAGCCACGTCCAGACCGGCTCCGTCACCAGCCGCGGCCACAAGGTCGGCGACGTCGTCACCGCCGGTACCGTCCTCGGCCTCGAAGGTGATGTCGGCCAGGCCGACGGCGACCACCTCCACTTCGAGGTGTCGGTCCCCTACGACGCCGCCAACCCGATCAGCTCCGGCGGTTTCATGGCCGGCCTCAACCGCAACCCCGTGATCTGCGGCGCCCCCGGCAACGCCCTCTTCCGCGGCGAGACCTACACAGCCACCTCCTGCTGACCCCGCGGTTAGCACACGCGACCGGATCGCACCAGAGCCTTACGGCAGTGCTCGAATTGGTCGACCACATCGCCTCGGCCCTCTAGCGTTTCGACCCGTTCGATGCCCGCCAGAAAGGGACAGGATGAGAATGCCGAAGGCCCGTACCGCGCTCCTGACCGCGATGTCCGCCATCGCCTTCGTGGGAGCATCAGCAGGAACCGCCGCCGCCGATCCGCCCTGCTACAGCGGCGAAGTCTGCGTCTACTACCACGGCGGCCTAATCAGCAAGTTCCCGCCGATACCGGCCGGATGGTGCACGACCATCTCGCACGAGTTCGACTTCGTCCGGAACATGTCCGACCGAAGCCAGGTCGCCTGGTCCGGCACCAACTGCACCAATCGCAGCCAGTTCGTCCCGGCCAAGGGCAGCGCCTCCGTCAACCTCTTCTGGGGCATCGGAGGCAGCTAGCCCGAGTCAGGGGTGGCGGACGGCGGTGATCGCGAAGCGTTCGGTGCGTTGGTTGTGGCCGCCGGTGGAGGCGATCAGGACGAGGACCGGATCGGTGGCACCGCGGTAGGTGACTTTGCCGGACCACGGAGTGCGTTCGCCGCCGGCCGGGATGCAGCAGAGCGTGCCGAGCGCGGTCGCCGTGGAGGCTTGGCGGACGTCGAGGCGGATGGCCTCGTCGACGCCGGTGACGCGGCCGCCCGCCGTAAGAGGCGTGGCGGCCGTGGCCCCGTAGCGGGGAGTGGTGAGGGTCAGGTCGGTGTCTCGGGTTCCGACGACTTCCCACGGCGCGTCTTTGCCCTGGCCCAGGCGGGCGAGGTGAACGACGGCCGCGGTGAACTTGCGGCCGGTGTCGATCTGGTAGCCGACGCCGACGTACGCCTCGTCACCGGTGACTCTGCGGGAGGTGATCAGCTTGAGGTCCTTGAAACCCAGGAACTGCCGGCTGAACGACAGCGCGGTCTCGGCCGGGTCGAGGTGCCAGGGCTGGTGACCGCCGCTGCGGTACGAGCGCTGCCACGCGGCGGCGCCGGCCTCGGAGGTGAACGGCCAGGCCGGCTGGTACCGGAAGACCCGCCGCGCCGGGGTCGAGGTGGTCGGCGCGGGCGTCGGAGTCGAGGTCGGAGTGGTCGACGCACTGGGCGTCGTGGAAGGAGCCGGCGGACTGGTGGCAGTTGCCGGCGGCGAGCTCGGCTGCGGCACGCTACCGCTGGGCGTGGGCTCGACCGCGCGCTTCTCCCCCGAGCACCCTGCCAGCAGGATCACGGTGAGAATTCCCAGCGCCGCCGCTCGTCGCCTTGCCATACCCACCAGGATGGGTCAGTAGCGGCCGAAGATCCATTGCGAGGGCGACTCAGGGTCGTCACCGCGCCAGAACCCGGACCACAGGTCGCGGAACTCGCTGCGCGAGAGGTGCCCGTCGCCGTTCACATCGAGCTGCGGGAAGACGTCCTCGATGCCGTCGCCGGAACCTTTCCAGGCATAGACGACCTGCTTGTGTTCGGTCAGCGAGATCCGGTCGTCCTTGTCCTGGTCGATCGCGTCGAACATGGCGTCGGCGGTCGCGTAGATCGCGTCGTCCATCGCCGGGAGCTGGTCGACCACCGTCATCAGTTCGTCGAGCGACACCTGGTCGTCGTACTCGGCGCCGGACAGGGTCGCGATCGCCGACCACCAGCCCATCATGATCGAGCGCATCCGCTCGTGCTCGTCGGTGCCCGGCGCCCAGCCGCGCAGCCCGACCCAGCGCGCGGTCAGCGTCTCGAAGTCGGACTCCTCGAGGTATCCGTTGCCGTCGGCATCCATTGCCCCGAACACCGCGGCCACCTTGCGCCGCTGGAACTCACTCGCCATCGGGTCCCGCCCCCTTTCGCCGTTTCAAACATCCACTTCGGTACGCCGGTCCTACCCGGCCGCCACCCTGCGTAACCAGGACCACCGGCCGGACCCCGACGCAATGCGCGCACCGAGACCGCCGGGTGCCGCAATCCGCGCGGGACGAATCGCGGCCGAACGGTCGCGGTGGGCCCGGTCAGGCGTTAACCTCGCTCGGCGAGCAGGTTCGGGGGAACCATGGGGAGGCACGCGAGATGTCTGGAACCGCACAGCCGACGCCGGATGGCGCCGCCGGGCTGCCCGAATTCGGGGCCCGGCTGCGGGAGCTTCGGGTCTGGTCCGGAATCTCGTACCGCGAGCTACACCGGCGCATCGTCCGGAGCCGGACGGCGCGCGGCGTCGCCGAGATCCCGGCGTACGACACCGTCTATCGATGTCTGCAGCCCGGCCGGAGCCGGCTGGACGTCGAGCTGGTGGTCGACGTCGTCCGCGCGTTGACCGGCGACGCCGACGAGCGCGTGGTGCTGACCTGGCGGCAGGCCTATCAGCTCGTCTGCGGAGCCGCCTCCGATGCCGCCGTAGTGAACGTGACCGATCGGCTGCCGGACGACCTGGAGGTGTTCACCGGGCGGGTCAAGGCGCTGGCTCAGCTCCGGCCGGTGATGAACGAGCGCAGCGGTCCAGTGGTGATTGCCATCGACGGGATGGCCGGCGTCGGCAAGACCCGCCTGATCGTGCACCTGGCGCATCTGATGGGCGCGGTCGACCAGGTGCTCGCGGTCAACCTGCGCGGCTACGACCCACGGCAGCCGGCCGAGCCGGGCGCCGTACTCGAGGCCTTTCTGCGCGTGCTCGGCGTGCGCGGCGCCTCGCCGAGTGCCCGTACGGCGCGGCTCGGCCGAGCGCTCGCTGGTAAGCGGTCGGTGATTCTGCTCGACAACGCGGCGTCGGCCGAGCAGGTGATTCCGCTCCTGCCGGGTGTTCCGGGCAGCGTGGTGCTGGTGACGAGTCGCCGGCAACTCGAACTGCCCGGTGCCCAGCGGTTGCAGCTCGGCCCGTTCACTCCGGCCGAGTCCGTCGAGCTGCTGCGGCGATCGATCGGGGCAGCGCGGGTCAGCGCGGATCCGGCCACGGCCGAGCAGATCGCCGTACAGGTGGGTCAGCTGCCGCTCGCACTCGCACTGGTGGCCGGCCGGATCGATGCGACGCCGACGTGGAGTTTGTCCGATCATCTGGAGCGGCTGGTCGAGCGCGGCCGGACCTTGTGTCTGGACAACGCGGTCGAGATCGCGCTTGCCCAGTCCGACGGCAGTCTGCCGGAGGCTCATCGCACGCTGCTCAGACGGCTCGCGCTCCATCCGGGCGCCGACTTCGACACTTCGGCGGCGGCTGTGCTGGCTGGTGCTGACGAAGCCGAGACGGCCGCTCTGCTAGCGGACCTGCTGGCGGGGAGTCTGTTGCAACAGCGCTCCCCCGGCCGGTTCGAGATGCACGATCTGGTCAGGGTGTACGCCGCCAAACGCGCCAGCGACGAGGATCCGGCGAGTGCTCGCCGAGCTGCGTTCACCCGATTGGCCGATCACTATCGGGCGATGGCCGCCCTGGCGATGTCGGTGTACGCGCCGTACGAGGCGGAGTGGCGGCCGTCCGAGAAGCCGGCGGCCGGTGCGCCGCCGGACCGGGATGCAGCCTTGGCCTGGCTCGAGGCCGAGCGGGTCAATCTGGTCGCGTGCGGGCTCACGGCTGCCGAGCAGAACCTGGCCGGTCACACAGCTGATCTGTCGTCGATCCTCTACCGCTACCTCGACGACGCCGGCCACTACGCCGACGGCGAGGTGCTGCATGGCGCCGCCGCGCGGGTGACCTCGCGAGCCAAGCGTGGGCGGGCGCTGAGCAGTCTGGGCGTCGTCTACTGGCGGCTCGGCCGGTTCGATGCCGCGCGCGAGGTGTACGCCGAGGCGCTGTCGATCGCGTCGGCGAGTGGCGATCACCGCGAGCACATCCGGGCGCTGATCAACCTCGGTCTGGTGCTCGAACGCGTCGGCGCGTACGAGGCGGCGTACGGGAACTATCTGCAGTCGATCGAGATCGCCGCCACGATCGACTCGCACCTCGCGACGGCGCACGCGCTGCACAACGTGGTGCACCTGGCCGAGCGACTCGGCCGGTATGACGAGGCGTACGAGCGCGTGCAGGAATGCCTCGCGATGTTGCGCGAGACCGGCGATCGCGTGACCGAGGGGCGCGCGCTGAACAGCCGGGCCGGCGTCAATCTCAGCCTCGGCCGGTACGACCAAGCGCGCGCCGATGCGGAATCCGCGATCAGCATCGCCCGCGAGACCGCGAACCGGACCGGCGAGGCCTACGCCCTGATCACCCTCGGCCGTGCGCTTTGCGCGCTCGGCGCTCTCGATGCAGCACGTGCCCGGCTGGAGCTCGCCCTCACGATCGCCGGTGAGGTCGCCAACCGGGACGCTGAGGCGCTCGCCCTGAACGAGTCCGGCACGGTGGCCTGTACGGCGGGCTCCCCCGCGACCGCGCTGGACCGGCATCGCGCCGCGCTGGCGATCTCCACCGAGGTCGGCGACCCGTACGAGCAGGCGCGCAGTCACCAAGGGTGCGCCCGGGCCCTCGTCCGGCTCGGCGACCCGGAGACCGCGCAGGCCGAGCTGCGTCAGGCGCTGAGCATCTTCGACCGTTTGAAGACCCCCGAGGCCAACGCCGTCGCCACCCAGCTCGCCGCCCTCTCCGCCTGACCGGATTCGACCGAAAACCGGGACATCCCACTCCGGTCGCACAAGCATGGGCCCGTTGTCCTTATCAGGACAAATGCCGCCCAGTGACAAGGAGTTCTGCTATGCGCGTTCCCATGAGAACACTCGGTATCGCCGTGGCCTCGGCCGCGATGGTCGCCGCCGGCGTCAGCCCGGCGATGGCCGCCGACGGCCACGTCTACGTGCACGTCGTCAGCCCGGCCGGCGGTGACTCCGGCGGCTCCTCGTACGCCGACCTCGACTTCAAGTCCGCAACGCAGGTCGTCTACAACAACTGGGTCATCAACGACACCTGCCCCGGTGACGGCTACCGCGTGATCGCGCGCGCCCGGGCCCTGCTCAGCAACGGCAACTGGGCCTACGGCGCCTGGCACGAGGACGACGGCACCTGCGAGAGCGACGCGTGGGGCCCGTACGACAACAAGGAGCTGAACACCAGCGCGAGCATCGTCAAGGCCGGTATTCAGGTCTGCGTCGACCTCGGTCCCTCGCTGAAGTGTGAGAACGTCTACCTTCCGCGCGGCTGACCGAACGAGCGCCCGGGCCGGACCACGGGGTCCGGCCCGGACTCAGGTTTCGTGAGCATATGAAAAGGCAGATACGGAGCTGCAACGCCAAGCTGGCTTGACTTGCGGCATGACGTATCGCGAACCAGGACCGGGCATCACGGTCTACAGCTGCGAACCGGACGAGGCCGTCCTGTTCCGCGAACTGGCGGCCCGCTTCGGCGTGCTGCCGACGATCACGCCGGCGGCCGTCACCGAGGCCACGATCGATCTGGTGGCCGGCAACCGGTGCATCAGCGTCGGGCACAAGGCCCGGATCAGCAACCAGACCCTGCTGGCGCTCAGCCGCGCCGGCGTCGGCTACATCTCCACCCGCAGCATCGGCTACAACCACCTCGACGTGGACTACGCCGACAGTCTCGGCATCGCCGTACAGAACGTTGCCTACTCCCCCGACAGTGTCGCCGACTACACGGTGATGCTGATGCTGATGGCGATCCGCAACGCGAAGGCGATGCTCAAGCGGGTCGACCTGCACGACTACCGCTCGATCGGCCCGCGCGGCCGCGAGCTGCGCGATCTGCGCGTCGGCGTGATCGGCACCGGCCGGATCGGTACGGCGGTGCTGGATCGCCTGCGCGGATTCGGCTGCCCTGTCGTTGCCTATGACATCTGCGCGATGACGTCGGCCGACTATGTCCCGCTCGACGAACTGTTGCGGATCAGCGACATCGTCACGCTGCACACCCCGCTCACCGCGCAGACACACCACCTCCTGGACCGGCAGCGGATCGGCCAGTTGAAGGACGGCGCGTTCGTGATCAACACCGGACGCGGTGCGCTGCTCGACACCGAGGCACTCATCGAGTCCTTGGAGAGCGGCCGGCTCGGTGGCGCGGCCCTCGACGTACTCGAAGGCGAAGAAGGCATCTTCTACGCGGACCACCGCGACCAGCCGCTCGAGAGCCATCTCCTGCTCCGGCTGCAGAAGTTGCCGAACGCGATCGTCAGTCCGCACACGGCGTACTACACCGACCACGCGCTGAGCGACACGGTCGAGAACTCCATCATCAACTGTCTGAAGTTCGAGAGCAGGAAACGCGAATGGATCTGAAACTGAAGCTGGGCATCTTGTTCGGCGGCGCCGGCGAGGAGCACCCGGTGTCGATCAAGTCGGCGCAGGAGGTCGCGAAGCACCTCGACCCGGCGAAGTACGAGCCGGTCTGGATCGGGATCACGCAGGCCGGCGCGTGGCGCCTGTGCGACGGCCCGACCTTCGACGGAGGCCGGCCGGCGGTGCTCTCCCCCGACCGCAGAACCCCCGGCCTGCTGGTGCTGGACAGTCACGAGACGATCAGCCTGGACGTCGTTCTGCCGGTCCTGCACGGCAAGACCGGCGAGGACGGCTCGATCCAGGGCCTGCTCGAGCTCTCCGGCCTCCCGTACGTCGGCTGCGACATCCAGAGTTCGGTGGTGTGCATGGACAAGTCGCTCGCCTACACGGTCGCGCGCAGCGCCGGGATCGCCACGCCGATCTTCTGGTTCGAGGCCGAACTACCCGAGCAGCTCCCGTATCCGGTCTTCGTGAAGCCGGCGCGCTCGGGCTCGTCGTTCGGTGTCAGCAAGGTCAGCAGCCCCGACGAGCTGCCGGCCGCACTGGCCACCGCCCGCCAGTACGACGCCAAGGTCCTGATCGAGGAAGGTGTCGTGGGCAACGAGATCGGCTGCTCGATCCTGGGCAACGACGGGGATCTCGTGGTGGGCGAGCTCGACCACATCTCGCTGACGCACGGGTTCTTCCGCATTCATCAGGAGGACTCGCCGGAGGACGGCTCCGAGAATTCGACGCCGGTGGTTCCGGCGCAGATTCCCGACGACGCACGGAAACTCGTGCGGGAGACCGCGATGGCGATCTACCGCGCACTCGGTTGCCGCGGGCTGGCGCGGGTGGACCTGTTCCTGACGGCGGACGGAACGGTGGTGCTGAACGAGGTCAACACGCTGCCGGGGCTGACGTCGTACAGCCGGTATCCGCGGATGATGGCAGCGGCCGGGCTGTCCCTGGGCGACGTGGTCGACAAGGCGGTCGCGCTGGCACTGGAGGAACGATGAAGGCCGACTTCGTCTACCTGGACGAGTTCGTCTCCGGGATCCGCTGGGACGCCAAGTACGCGACCTGGGACAACTTCACCGGCCGTCCGGTCGACGGCTACTACGCCAACCGGATCGTCGGCACCAAGGCGCTGGCGTCGGCTCTCGCGAAGGGTCGTGACGTGGCGGCCGAGCTCGGCTTCGGCCTGCTGATCTGGGACGGCTACCGCCCGCAGACCGCCGTGAATCGCTTCCTGCGCTGGGCGAACGAGCCCGAGGACGGCCGCACCAAGTCGAGGCACTACCCGAACATCGGCCGCACCGAGATGTTCGTCCAGGGCTATGTCTCGCCCAGATCCGGCCACAGCCGCGGCAGCACCGTCGACCTCACGCTCTACCACCTCGACACCGGAGACCTCGCTCAGATGGGCGGTGACCACGATCTGATGGACTCGATCTCGCACCACGGCGCCCAGGGCATCTCCCCCGTCGAGGCCCGCAACCGGCACCACCTCGGCACCATCATGGAAGCCGCCGGCTTCCAGCGCTACGACTACGAATGGTGGCACTACACCCTCAAGAACGAGCCCTATCCCGACAGCTACTTCGACTTCCCGATCGCATGATCGTCCGGACCGCTGAGCCCGCCGACGCGGCGGCGATCAACGTCCTGTTCGAGCAGCTGGGCTATCCCGACCAGGACACCGGATCCACCGTCGCGCGGATCCGTTCCTGGCAGGCCGATCCGTCCAGTACGGCGGCCGTGGCTGATGCCGGCGGCAACCTTCTCGGGGTTGTCGCCGTGCACGTCGGCCCGTACTTCGAGCGGCCGGGGAGCTGGGCGCGGATCGTCGCGCTGGTGGTCTCGGAGGAAGTTCGTGGTCAAGGGATCGGCGGCCGGCTGCTGACGGTCGCCGAGGGGTTCGCCGTCGAGCGCGGTTGTGTGCGGATCGAGCTGAGCAGCGCGGACCGGCGTACGGAGGCGCATGCGTTCTACGTCAGCCGTGGGTACATCGTTCAGACCGGCCGATCGTCATGGTTTCGGCGCGAGGTAGTTCGACGGTGACGCGGAGGCCGCCGTCGGGGCGCGCCCGGAGGTTGAGGGTGCCGTGGTGGACCTGGACGATCCGCTTGACGATGGCGAGGCCCAGGCCGACACCGCCGTGGTCGCTGCGGATGCGTTCGGCACCGCGCTGGAACGGTTCGGTGAGGGTCGCGAGCAGCTCCGGGGTGACTTCCGGGCCGGTGTTCTCGACCGTCAGTACGACGGTCTCCGGCCAGACGGCGGTCTCGACCTGGACGACGCCGCCCTCGGGGACGTTGTGAACGATCGCGTTGTGCACAAGGTTCGTCGTCAGCTGCAGCAGCAGAGCGCGGGAGCCGGTCGTGACCGCGACCTCGCCGGAGGTCTCCAGCAGGACGTCACGGTCCTCGGCGTGGACCAGCAGCGCCTCAGCCGCCTCTTCCGCCACCAAGGACAGATCGACATCCTCGCTGGTGAACGAGCCGTGCTCGGTCCGGCTGAGCAGCAACAGCGCTTCGGTCAGGTCGATCGCGCGGCTGTTCACCGCGTGCAGGCGGTCGACGAGCTCGTCGGTGGGGCGGTCCGGATCCTTGCGTGCCACGTCGAGCAGGGTCTGCGTGATCGCCAGCGGCGTGCGCAGTTCGTGCGAGGCGTTCGCGGCGAACCGGCGTTGCTCGGCGACATGCGCTTCGAGCTGGTCGAGCATCGAGTCGAAGCTGTCGGCCAGTTCGCGGAACTCGTCGTTGCGGCCGGGCATCCGGATCCGATGCGACAACGACCCGGTCGCAGCGAGCCGGGTCGCGTTCGTGATCAGCGATACCGGCGCGAGCATCCGCCCGGCCAGGAACCAGCCGCCGACCAGACCGACGATCAGCAGCAACACCAAGGCGACCGCAGCGGCGGGGACGAAGCGCCTGAGCAACCCCTCGTAGTACCCGTACTTGACCGTGATCACCAAGCCATCGGCCCGCGTGAGCTTCAGTGACAACGCGACGGCACCCAGCAGGATCGTGCCGGCCACCATCACCAAGCCTGCGTAGCTGAGGGTGAGTTTCAGCCGGATGCTCAGGCCAGGAGGTCTAGTCATCATCGTCGGCGCCGATCCGGTAGCCGACGCCTGGAACCGTGGCGATCAGCCACGGCTCACCGAGGCGCTTGCGCAGCGTCGACACCGTGATCCGGACGGCGTTGGTGAACGGGTCCGCGTTCTGGTCCCAGGCCCGGGCCAGCAGCTCCTCGGCGCTGATCACACCGCCTTCGGCCGCCATCAGCACCTCCAGGACGGCGAACTGCTTCCGCGTCAGGGCGACGTACCGGCCGTCGCGGTAGACCTCGCGGCGGAACGGATCGAGCCGCAGCCCGGCGATCTCCCAGACCGGCGGCCGGTTGTGCACCCGCCTGCGGTCCAGCGCGCGCAGGCGGAGCACCAGCTCCTGCAGGTGGAACGGCTTGGTCAGGTAGTCGTCGGCGCCGAGCTCGAACCCGGACGCCTTGTCGTGCAGCCGGTCAGCCGCCGTCAGCATCAAGATAGGCATTCCGCTGCCGGAGGCAACGATGCTGGCGGCGACCTCGTCCCCGGACGGGCCCGGGATGTCCCGGTCCAGGACGGCGATGTCGTAGGTGTGCAGACTCAGCAGCTCGAGGGCCGTGTGACCGTCTCCGGCGATATCGGCTGCGATTGCCTCCAACCGCAGCCCGTCCCGAATCGCCTCGGCCATCTCCGGCTCGTCCTCCACGATCAGCACCCGCATGCCTCGATGCTACGAGGCGAGGGGTATCGCGAACGTATCCTCCAGGCCTCAGGAGGCGTACACCTCGTACTCGGACAGCTGCGCGGCGGGCCAGCCGGTGTTGGCGGTGAAGGTCAGCCGCACCCAGCGGGTGGTGACGGCGGTCGGCAACGTGATCGTCGCCGCGTTGCCCGAGCCCGGGTCGAAGGTGCGGCCGGCGGCGCCGGCAAGCTGCGTGTACGACGTGTTGGTCGTACTACCGAGCACCTCGATCGTCTGCGAGCGCGTCCCCCAGTTCGACGGAAGCTTGAGCACCAGGCGCTTGACGGTCTGGTTGCTCCCGAGGTCGACGGTCAGCGACTGCGGCCAGCTGTTGTTGACGCTTTCCCAGTAGCTGCCGGCGTTGCCGTCGACCGCGTTGCTCGCGACGTAGTTCTGGTTGACGCTGCTCGCCGTGACCGGCTTACCGGCCGCGAGATTGCCGCCGGGTGCCGGCGTACCGGTGCCTGGCTCGACCCAGTTGCAACCGCTCCAGGTCGAGTCCCCGCCACTGTTCCCGGAGCCGCGGTTGAGCCCGAACGACCCACTGGGATAGGCGCAGTTGTAGACCCCGGCCCGGCCGATGCCGCTGGCAACGACATTGCTGACCGTCGCCGACCCTGTTGTCTCGGCCTGGAAGGCGAAGGTTCCGGCGCCTTCGATGGTGCCGCCGTCGACGGTGACGTTCTGCACCGCACGCCCGGCGCCACCACCGTCGACGAACTGGTACGCCGACCACGGGCTCGCCACCAGCCGGTTGTTCAGCAACCGCACTTGTGCGTTGATCGGGTTGTCGTACGCATCCACGCGGATCGCGCCGTGCGGGTGGTTCTGACCCCAGTTCGGGTTCATCGCGCCGGTCCGGATCAGCGTGTTGCCGGAGACCGTGATCGTCCCGGCCAGCGGGAAGAACGGCGACGCGAAGTTCTGGTTCGAGATCGCGATCCCACCGCCGAGTGCATTGGTGTCGGCGATCAGGTTGTCCCGCACGGTCAGGTCGGTGCCGCCGTAGATCGCGATGCCGTTGGCCAGGTTCGGCTGGACGATCGTGTTGTTGGCGAAGGTGCTGTTCCGGTTCGCCGCGTGCAGCGACCACATCGCCAGCGCGTCGTCGCCCTGATTGCGGAGGAAGTTGTTCCGCACCTGCACGTTGTACGCCGTACCGTTGAGGTTCAGGCCGTCGGCGGTCATGTCGTAGAACCGGTTGTTCTCGACCACCAGGTTGTCGTTGTTGCCGGTCAGCCACAGTCCGCACTTCAGGTGCTGCAGCCAGAGCCCGGAGACGACCGAGTTCGGGCCGAGGCTGCCGTTGACGAAGTTGTCCGGCGACTGGTCGTTCCGCTCGGTCACCTCGCCGATCACGGCGAAGTCGTACAGCTTGACATTGCCGCCGCCGTTCGGGCGGTCGATCAGGTGCTGGCTGAGCAACGTCGAGTGCCAGCGCCCGGCACCGCGGATCGTCACGCCGTCGGGGTTGATCGTGCCGCCGACCCGGAACCGGCCGGCCGGGATCCACACGGTTCCACCAGTACCGCGGGCACTGTCGATCGCACTTTGGATCGCGCCGGTCGAGTCGTTGTTCCCGTTCGGATCAGCGCCGCGATCGGTGATCGAGATCGAGCCACCAGGCTGGCCGGCCGGACCGGCGACATTCTCGAACTCGACGTCGTCGATCGTGTACGGGCCGGCGGTGTTCTCACCGTCGACCTGCAGCTTGATCTTCGCGCCGGCGTTGACGGTCTGACCGAGCTGCAGCCGGGCATGGTCGTAGAGCTTGTGCGTCCGCGACCCGGCGATCCAGCCGGTGTCCACGTAGCTGTACTTCGCGGTGACGGCCAACGACTGTGACAGCTTCTGCCCGTTGACGTAGACCGCCAGGGTTCCGGTTCGGCCGTCCGGAATCGAGTAGGCCACGTTGATCGCGTTGGTCGTCGCGGGCGCGGTGAACTCGACGTACTGGCCGTTGTTCAGGGTGACGGCCTGACGGTTGGAAGCTTCAGCGGCCAGCGTGCCCTGGGCGTAGCTCGGGCCGATCTTGCTGCCGTTGGTGGCCGCGTTCTCGGCCTCCAGGATCGTGAACGGCAGCGTCGCACCGACGGCTTGAATCGCGGCCGGTACGGCGTGCGCCGCGGGAACCGTCAGTCCGGTGGCGACGACCGCGAGCGCGGCCCATCGAGCGAGGTACAGGCGTGCATGTATCGGGTGTGGCATGGGCGGGGCCTTCCTCGGGGCGGGGGTGCGCACACCTTAAGGAAGGCCCCAACTCAACGCAATAGCTCAACGCATTCCTGCAAATTCTCTACAGGATGCGCAGGACGATCTTGCCTGTCGCCTGGTTGGTCTCGCCGCGGCGGTGGGCGTCGGCCGCATCGGCGAGCGGGAAGACCGAGTCGAGCTCGACGCGCAGCTTGCCCTGCTCGACGAGGTCGGTGATCGCGGTCAGACCGAGGCGGTCGGGCTCGACGAGGGTGAATTCGGCCTTGATGCCGCGGCGCTCCGCCTCAAGGGCAGCCTCCGGGGCAACGGAGAGGATCGAGACGAAGCTACCGCCATCCTTGAGCACCTGCAGCGAGCGCAGACCGGTGTCTCCGGCAATCGGGTCGAACACGACATCGACCGGCTGGTCGCGCAGGACCTCGACGAAGTCGTCGGTGCGATAGTCGATCACCTCGTCGGCACCGAGCGAACGAACGAACTCGTGCTTCGGAGCGCTCGCCGTACCGATGACGTAGGCACCGAAACTCTTCGCGATCTGGACGGCGAGATGGCCGACGCCACCCGCGGCGGCGTGCACCAGAACGCGCTGCCCGGACCGCAGGCCGCCGGTCTCGACCAAGCCTTGCCAAGCGGTCAGCGCGGCCAGCGGCAGCCCCGCTGCCTGTTCGAAGCTCAACGCCTTCGGCTTGCGGACGAACTGCCGCGACGGGGCAACGACATACTCGGCGTAGGCGCCGGGCAGGACGGGGAACTTCGGCATCCCCAGGACCTCGTCACCTACCCGTAGCCAGGTCACGCCGGCGCCGACCGCCTCGACCACGCCGGCCACATCCCAGCCGAGGACCAGCGGGAAGGTCAGGCCGCGCCCTTCCGCCCTGGTCTTCCAGTCCGCCGGGTTGACGCCGGCCGCATGCACGCGGACGCGGATCTCGGTCCGCCCGGGGGCCGGTCGCGGCACTTCCTGGAACTGCAGCACCTCGGGACCGCCGGGGCCCTTGGCGACTGCGGCGTACATCGTCTGCTTGGTCATGAGCCAAGTCTTTCGGCTGGTCGGCGGCGCGACTACTGGCCGGATGGACATCATGTGAAATAATCCGGCCATGCCTGTTCATCGTGTCGCGGTCCTGGCTCTGCCCGGCGTCGTGCCGTTCGAGCTCGCGATCCCGGCCCGGATCTTCGGTGGCGCCTTCGCGAACGACGAGCCGCTGTACGACGTGATCACCTGCTCGGTGGACGGCGCTCCGGTGCAGACTTCGGACGACTACTCAGTCGCCGTGCGGTACGACGCGTCGGCGCTGGCGACTGCCGACACCGTCGTGATTCCGCCGTCGCACATGCTGCAGGAGATCGTGGATTCCCACGGCCTGCTCGAGGACGCCGTACTGCGGGCGCTCAAGGAGATCCGGCCGGGCACCCGACTGGTGGCGATCTGCACCGGCGCCTTCGTTCTGGCTGCCGCCGGTTTGCTCGATGGCCGGCCTGCCGCCACGCACTGGGGCGAGGCCGCGCAGTTGCAGGAGCTGTTCCCCGCCGTGCGGGTGGATCCGGTGGTGCTGTTCATCGACGACGGCGACATCCTGACCTCGGCCGGTGTTGCCGCCGGCATCGATCTCTGCCTGCACGTAATCCGCCGCGACCATGGAAGCGCCGTCGCCAGCTCGGTCGCCCGGGCGTGCGTCGTACCGCCGCGGCGTGACGGCGGTCAGGCGCAGTACGTGCGTCGCCCGATCCCACCAGGCGTCGACGGCGGTACGGCGGCCACCCGCGCCTGGGCCGCTGAGCAGCTCGGCCGGCCGCTGAGTCTCGTCGAACTGGCCGAGCACGCGCGGATGAGCGTGCGGACGTTCACGCGCCGGTTCCGCGCCGAGACCGGGGTGAGCCCTGGTACCTGGTTGGCCATGCAGCGACTCGATTACGCGCGTCAACTGCTGGAGGACACGGATCTCACCGTCGACCAGATCGCCGCGCGGACCGGTCTCGGGACCGGCACCAATCTGCGGCAACAGCTCCGCGAGAGCACCGGCGTCTCCCCCACCGCCTACCGCCGGACCTTCAGGAGCTAGACCAGGGATTGTCACTGGGGCGACGGGGTGGGCGCTCCGACGAGGATGGGTGGTGACACCAGGAATCGTGTGGATTGGGGTAGACGGATGCGCTTCACGGACGGAAACGGGCCTTCGCGACGGGCGGTACTGCAGGGCGGCCTGGTGGCCGGGGTCGGTCTGACGGCAGTGGGCTCCGGGGTAGCCAGTGCGGCACCAACTGACAGCGCTGGCATCCATCCCTTCCGAGTGTCGGTTCCGCAGCAGAAGCTGATGGACCTGCGGCACCGGGTCGCGGCCGTGAACTGGCCGACGGCCGAGCTCGTCGGCGACCGGACCCAGGGTGTGCAGCTGGCGACGACGCAGGCGCTGGCGAAGTACTGGGTGAGCAAGTACGACTGGCGGCGGTTCGAGGCCAAGGTCAACAAGCTGCCGCAGTTCACCACGGAGATCGACGGGGTCGACATCCACTTCATCCACGTGCGTTCGCCGCACCGCAACGCCCTGCCGCTGATCATGACGCACGGCTGGCCGGGCTCGTTCGTGGAGTTGCTGGAGACGATCGGCCCGCTGACCAACCCGACCGCGCACGGCGGCCGCGCCGCGGACGCGTTCCACCTCATCCTGCCGTCGATCCCGGGATACGGGTTCTCGAGCCAGCCGACCGAGATCGGCTGGGACCCCGGCCACACCGCGAAGGCCTGGGCCGAGCTGATGCGCCGGCTCGGCTACTCGCAGTACGTCGCTCAAGGTGGTGACGTCGGCTCCGCCGTGACCGACAACCTCGGTCGCCAGGCGCCGGCCGGTCTGCTCGGCATCCACGTGAACCTGCTCGGCGCAGCCCTGAACGGCGTCGGCTGGCCGACCGGCACCGACGAGGAGCGCGCCGCCGCCGCGGCCGTCGCCGAGTTCAATGCCACCGGCAACGGTTACCGGATCGAGCAGACCACCCGGCCGCAGACGATCGGCTACGCGCTCCTCGACTCACCGGTCGCGCTCGCCGCCTGGATGCTCGACCACGACACCGACAGCTACTACAAGATCTCCCAGGCCTTCGTGCACAACCTGCCCGCGGGCAACCTCACCCGGGATCACATCCTCGACAACGTCACCCTCTACTGGCTGACCGGAACCGGCGCGTCGGCCGCCCGGGTCTACTGGGAGAGCGCCCGGGCCCGCGCCGGCGGCCAGGTCCCGCCACCGGTCGGCGTACCGGTGGGGTTCAGCGCGTTCCCCGGCGAGATCATGCAGGCTCCGCGGAGCTGGGTCGAGAAGACCTATCCGACCCTCAACTACTACAACAAGCCCACCCGCGGCGGTCACTTCGCGGCCTGGGAAGAGCCGGCCCTGTTCACCGACGAGGTGCGCGCCGCCTTCCGCTACCTCCGCTGACCCGAAGGCAACCGATCGAGCAGCCGGTACGTCGTAGGTGGCATGACGAACCAACCTTCACTCGTGTGTCCGCTGTGCAGCTGCCCGAGCTTCACGCAGGAGGAGTCTCGCCAGGACTCCGCATGGGGACTGACCTCGCACCGGATGACGCTGCTCATCTGCGACAACTGCCGGTACGTGCTGCACTTCTACGACCGCAACTCGATCTTCGACTTCGACTGATTAACCTGGGGGCATGCGACGACTTCTGCTGGCCGGTGTCTCCGCTGCTCTCCTGATCAGCTCCGCCTGCTCCTCCGGAGCCGCAGCTACCGCGACACCGGGACCAACCGCCGTCTCGGTGACGACTCGCCCCGAGGCGGCGGCCCGGTTCCAGGAGCTGGAGAAGCAGTACGCCGCTCGCCTCGGCGTCTTCGCGCTGGACACCGGCAGCCGCCGTACGGTCAGCTACCGGGCGAACGAGCGGTTCGCGTTCGCTTCGACGTTCAAGTCGCTGGCGTGCGGCGTACTGCTGCGGCAGACCAAGGACCTCGACAAGCTCATCCGCTACACCGCGGCCGACCTCGTCACCTACTCGCCGATCACCGAGAAGCACATCGACACCGGCATGACGCTCCGCGAACTCTGCGACGCCGCCATCCGTTACAGCGACAACACCGCCGCGAACCTCGTCCTCGTCGAGCTCGGCGGCCCGGCCGGCCTGCAGCTCGCACTCCGCAAACTCGGCGACGGCATCTCCAACGTCAACCGCAACGAGCCGACCCTCAACGAGGCCACGCCCGGCGACAAGCGCGACACCACCACCCCACGGCAACTCGCCACCAGCCTTCAGAAGTTCACCCTCGGCCGCGCCCTCCCACCGGCCCGGCAAACCATCCTCAACAACTGGCTGCTCACGAACACCACCGGCGACAAAACCATCCGCGCCGGCGTCCCCAAGACCTGGAAGGTCGGCGACAAGACCGGCACCGCCGGCTACGGCGGTCGCAACGACGTAGCCGTCCTCTGGCCGCCGAACCGCGCTCCCATCATGCTCGCCGTCATGTCCACCAAGGGCATCAAGGATGCCCCCACCGACGACACCCTCATCATCGCCGCCGCCACCACCGCGGCGATCAATGCCCTCGGCTGATCAGCGCGAGGCTACCGGGGTCCGCCGATGGGTCGGCGCGGCGCCGCGGCTGGCCGCGAGGCCGAAGGGAAGGTCGAAGAGGGCCTTCGGCAAGTAGCGGTAGAGGAACAGGCAGAGCCACGCCAGGAGCGCGGTCAGGACTATCGGCTCGACGAGTTGGGTGATGAGTTGGGTGGTGGCGCCGGCGGCGGAGAGAGGTTTGAGGAGGGCGGCGTGGAGTAGGGCCAGCAGGGGCATGTGCATGACGTAGATCGGCAAGGTACGGCGGCCGATGCTGGCCAGGGCGGTGGTGAGGCGGTCGAAGCGGGTGACCAGGCCGGCGGCGGTGACGCCGAGGAGGATGGCTACGCCGCTGACCAGGGGCCAGAGGCCGAACCAGGTCTTGGCGTCGAAGACGGCTACTACGGCGAGCAGGACGGCGTACGGGACGGCGATGAGGGCGAGGCGGAGCCAGGTTGCCTGGGCCGCGAGCTTCTCGATGATGGTCTTGCCGTAGAGGCCGGCCAGGAAGAAGACGAGGTTCTGGTAGACGCCTGCGCGGTCGCCGGGGATCGGGATGAGGCCGGCGGAAGCTGTTGCGGACAAGGCGAAAGCCGCGGCGAGGACCAGCCAGGGCGGTACGCGGCGGGTGGCTCGGGCGATGACGAAGTACAGGGCGAGGGCGTAGAGGTACCAGAGGTTCGACGGGGTGATGAACAGCTGGGCCACGAACTTGAGCGGACCGTCGGCGCTCTCGGTGCCGAAGTCCGGGACGAAGGCCAGGATCACCGTGTGGATGACGAGCCAGAGGGCGTAGAGGTAGTAGAACTTGGCGACCTTGGTGCGGAGCACTTCGGGCCAGGTGCGCTGGACGGCGCGGACGGCGAAGAAGCCGGAGACCGCGAAGAACAAGGGCATCCGCAGGGGCAGGAGCTGTTCACCGAAGGTGCCCCAGGCACCTTTCACCTGGCCGCCGATGTGCCAGTGGATCTGGAGGTAGTGCTTCATCAGCACGTGCCACAGAACGACCAGCAAGATACAGACGCCCTTGGCAACGTCTGCCCACGCGACCCGGCTGAGCGCCGGCGTTCCGTTCGCCACTCCAGTTTCTTGCACGTAAGAAAACCTAGGCAAGCCAAAGCCTGACGCCATCAGTCCTTGGACGGGAGACGGCGTCATACCTTGGTCTGAGACGGCCCCTGCGGCGTACACCCCAGGTGCGGTGCTGAGTTCAGCTGCGGATCACCGGCGTCATGCCGGAGATGGCGGTCGCGGGCGCGACGCCGGGCCGGGAGGCGGTGACTCGGACGGTCAGCTGCCGACCGGCGTCGGCCGAGGTGAGGCGGTAGAACCGGCTCGTTGCCCCCGGCACCCACTCACCGTCGCGCACCCACTGGTACTCGAGGCGCACCCCGGGCTGGTTCCAGAGTCCAGGGACCGCGATCAGGACATGATCGACCGCCGCCCTGCCCACGATCATCGGCGGATGCAGGGGCCTCGGCGCCGGAGCCAGCGGTACGACGGGCTTGATACTGGTCAGCGTCGGAACGACCCGAGCGATCGTTCCATCGGCGGCGAAGGTGAGCCGGTCGATCGTCGTCTCGCGGTGAGTGCCGTCGCCGCCGGGCATCCCGAGGCGGTGATAGGCGATGTACCAGTCGTCGGTGCCCGGGATCTGGACGATCGAGTGATGCCCGGTTCCGAGGATGCCCTGCGCCGGGTCCTTCTGCAGGATGACACCGCGGTAGGTCCACGGCCCGTCGACACTCGTCGAGGTCGCGTAGCCCACGCGATAGTCGGGCGATCCGGTGTCGTCGATCGAGTAGGTCAGGTGGTACATCCCCTGGCGATAGTTGACGAAGGCCCCTTCCCGGAACCCGGTCAGACCGCCGATCGGCTTCAGCGTCCCCGGCTTCACCGCGAGCATGTCGTCGCTCAGCTCGGCGTACACCGGAGCGCCGTTGCCCCAGAACAGGTAGTACCGCCCGGTCACCGGGTCCTGGAACGCGGCCGGGTCGATCGCCTGCCCCGACGTGACAGCCTCGTTGTTGAGGATCATCGCCGTCGGCTGCGCGGTGAACGGCCCCTCCGGGCTGTCGGCCACCGCGACACCGATCGTCTTGCGGTTGTACGTCGGGTTGTGGCCGGAGAAATAGAAGTAGTACTTGCCGTCGCGCTCGATGATCGTCGGCGCCCACGCGTTCCCGGTCGCCCACGGGACGTTGCCGTTCGCACCGTCCAGCGTCAGGAACGGCTTCGCCGAGCGCGTCCAGTCCACCAGGTTCTTCGACTTCCAGACGTAGAAGTCCTTCCCGCCCCACCCCGGTACGCCGTCGGTGGTCACATACAAGTAGTAGGTGTCGCCGAACCGCACGATGTTCGGATCAGCGTTGTACCCGGGCAGCACCGGCGAACGCATCACCACGGTCTTGACCGTCCAGGCCCGCGTGGTCCCGTCCTTGGCCGTCACCGTGAAGGTCTTCGGTGTGGACAGATCGACGGTCCCGGTCGGCGAGATGCGCGACGTGGAGACCAGCGTGAAGACCGGCGCCAGCCGCCGCAGATCGGTGCCGGGGGCAACCGGCAGCGTGACGGTCGACGAGGCGGCGTCGACGATCGCCGGGACCTTCAGACTCGCCAGCTGGACTCCGAGGATCGCCCGCGGATCAGCGTCCGCGTCGGTGACCTCGGCGGCCGACAGAGCGCGGTTGTAGATCCGGAAGTCCCGCACCGTGCCCTTGAGGTACTTGTCGGAGGTGTACTGCGAGCGCCCGATGTAGTTCGCGGTCGTCCGGCCGCCGCCGATGTCGCCCGGAGCGATCGTGACCCCGGTCTTCCGCCCGACCTGGACGCCGTCCAGATAGATGGTCGCGATGCCGTCGGGCGTCAGCGTGTAGGTCAACGTCTTCCAGACCCCACGCGGTACGGCGGACCCCGCTGTCGCGGTCTGTTCGGTCGACCAGTTGCCGGTGGCAATCGACGTACGGTAGGCATCACCGGTCGTGAACAAGTAGCCGTTGCCGATCCCACCTGAGGTGTTACCGAGCCCCCAGATGAAGTACGGCGTCGCCTGCCCGGGGTCGATCCGGACCTCGGCCGAGACCGTGATCGCGTCGAGCCCCGCCATCAGGTTGTCGGGCAGCTTCACGTGACCGTTGGTGCCGCCCAGGGTCAGCGCTCCGTCGGCCCAGCTCGTGTCACCGGAGACCACGCCGTTGTAGCCGTGACCGGTCGCGTCGGTCGCCGTCGTACCGCTGGTCTGGTTGAGCGGGTAGTGCGCGACCAATCCGTTCGGATCGGCCTTGACCGGGTCCGGCAGCACGATCCCGCTGCGGAGCCGATCGAGCTCGGCCTGCGTCACCGGCAGCACGGTGCCGTGTCGCGGGCTGGCCGGCAGGGAGTACTGTCCCGGCACCTTCCAGTTCGGCGCCTCGAGGTCGTTCGTTCCGAGCGGGATGTAGCCGCGGCCGCCGTACTCGTCGACGAACAGGTAGTACTTCGATCCCGAGGTGTCGCCAGGATTGGCCTTGAACACCGTCGGCCCCTCGACCGCCGACGTCCCGGCGTCGCGGCCGATGCACGAGTCCTGCATCGCCCAGGCGGGCTTCCCGGGCAGATCGACCGCGGTCAGCGAGGCGGACTTCTCCTGGATGATGTCGGAGCAGCCGGTGCCACCACCGCCCTCGTCCTTGGTGAACCGGTAGTACGTGTTGCTCTCTCTGATCACCGTCGAGTCGATGCGCGACTCACCCCGGTCCTGCCAGATCGCCGGCTGGCTGAACGTCCGGAAGTCCCGCGTCGTCGCGTAGAGCATCCGGTTGTACGTCGATCCCTTGTGCTCGGGGTCGTCCGCGGCGTAAAGCTTCGACGCCCAGAAGACGACGTACGACTGGAGCTCGGTGTCCCAGTAGGCCTCCGGCGCCCAGGTGTTGCCGGCCGTCTCCGGCGAGACCAGCACGTGCCGCTGCTCCGACCAGGTGACGAGGTCTGTCGACTCCCACACCTCCAGGTAGCGACTCCCCTGGCGCTGCGCCGCGTCCCAGTCGCCGTTGCGGCCGATCGACAGGTCGGTGGCGATCAGGAAGAACCGGTCGCCTTCAGGCGAACGGATCAGGAACGGGTCGCGCAGCCCGAGCGTGCCCTTGGTGGACTCGAGCACCGGCTGACCGTTGTTGACCTCGTCCCACTTGAGCGCGGTGTTGCCTCGGCTCGCGGCGAAGTAGATCTTCTCGCCGGCGATCGAGTTGCCGGTGAAGTAGCTGAACGCATACCCCGTGTACGGCGCGGCCGCCGCCAGCTCGCGAACCGTGAGAGCGATCTCCCGCGTGGCGGTCGCCGTACCGGCTCGAGCCGTGGCGGTGAGCGTGACGCGGGCGTCACCAGCGCCCGCAGCCGGCCGGTGCACGATGCCGTCGGCGCTGACGACCTCGGGCGCCGATGAGGTCCAGGTCACGGTGGCACCCTGCTCGCCGGTGGACGGCAGCGTCAGGTTGCCGCGCACGTCATCCGCGTGCACCACCGCGAGGGCGGCGGCTGCGCTGTCCGCCACCGCCTGGTCGCCCGGCTCCGCCGCGGGCGCAGCCGGTGGACCAACGGCGGATGGGGCAGCGGGTGGGGCTGCGGCGGCCGGGGGCAGGGCCTGACCGCCTGCGAAGACGAGCACTGCGGTGGCTGCTGCCAGGGACGAACGCATGCTGAACGGCATCTCGACCTCACCGGATGTTCACGTTAACAGTGCGACGAACCTTGGCCGAGCGATCGCTGTTCCGTCAAGGGCTCACGGTCGGTGACCGCCTGGTTTGGTTATGATGACCACTGGACTCGAACCTTTTGCCCGGTGCCGGAGTCCTACTCAGGACCCGTGAGTGCGCCCGCACTCTGACGCCGCCTTGCCCGACCGCCACGGGCGACGCAGAGGAGCCCCACCAGGATGTCTTCCACGCCGACCGCCGATGTCGCCACCAGCGAGCTCGACGCCACCGAGGCACGCACCGGCGCCTCGCGGCAGCCGCTGAGCCACTCGGAGTATCTGGCGCTGAAGCGGTTCCCGGCCCTCGACGGCCTGCGCGCGATCGCCGCGCTGATGGTGGTGGTGTTCCACAACCAGGGCCCGGACTGGGTCCAGGGCTGGATCGGCGTCCAGATCTTCTTCGTGATCTCCGGCTACCTGATCACCACGCTGATGTTGCGCGAGGAGGAGCGCTCCGGGCAGATCTCGTTCAAGCGCTTCTATGCGCGCCGGATCTTCCGCATTCTGCCGGTCTACTTCGTGCTGCTCGGCGTCACGCTGGTCGTGCAGTTCTTCCACGGCACCGTGACCAAGAGCCCGCCGGGCTCCGAGCTGCCGCTCTACCTGGTCTTCTTCAACGAGTTCGGCCACGGCGGGGCGTACGGGCAGTCCTGGTCGCTCGGCATCGAGCAGAAGTTCTACCTGTTCTGGCCGCTGCTCGCGTTCTCCGCGATCCTCGTCCAGCGCCGCGCGAAGTTCGGCGGCCGGATCGGCCTGACGCTGGCGCTGATGGCGATCATGCTGGTCATGGTGCCGCTGTCGATGGGCGGCGACCCGCGCGGCTGGACCGCGCACTACTTCTCGATCCTGGTCGGCTGCCTGGTCGCGATCCTGATGCACAACCCCAAGACCTACAACCTGTTCAAGCCGCTGACCCGCCCCTGGGTCGCCTGTACGGCGGCCGCCGCGTTCGTGGCGATCCACGGAACCGTGCACCTGTGGGGCGCGTTCATCGAGAAGCACCACCTGGCCGGTAACGTCCCCGGCTTCATCGCGGTGCCCCCGCCGTACGTGTTGCTGGTCGGGTTCCTGCTGTTGCCGGCGCTGCTCGCCAACGCGTTCCCGCAGCGGCTGCTGTCGACGCGGCCGTTCGTCTTTCTCGGTGAGCGTTCGTACTCGATCTATCTCGTGCAGTTGCTTGCGCACGAGGCTGTGCTGGGGATCTATCTGCTGTTCGGCGCGAACCTGAACAAGAGCCCGGTGCCGTTCGTCGCGGTGTCGCTGATGTCGATCCTGATGGCGCACCTGTGCTTCCTGTGGGTCGAGAAGCCGATGATTGCCGTCGGCAAGCGGTTCATCAGCAACAAACTGGCCTGACAGCCGGGGGCGCTGGGGGCACCCCCGGCCACCTCAGGTCAGGGACAGGTGCCGTTGACCGGAGTAGCAAGTCCGGTCCACATGAAGGCGTCACTGACCCAGGTGCCATCGCTCAGCCGGTTCCAGAGGCTGGTGGTCCCCCAGCGCCCGCTGTGCGAGGTGCCGTTCTTGGAGCAGGAGATGTTGACCGTCGTACCGTCGGCCACGCTTCCCGCGAGTGCGTAGTTGGTGCCCGGTCCGGTGCGCTTGTTGACCGTGCCGCCACCGAACGCGTCGATGATGCCCTGCGTGAAGCCGAGCGCTCCGTAGTTGTAGAGCTGCTCTCCAGGACTGCGCACCGTGCTGCCGTGCAGTGCGGTCCCGTTGTACGCCGACGACTGCTGGAAGACCCAGCCGCCGACGTTGTGTCCGGCGATGGCGACGTACGCGCTGTTCTGGCGCAGGGCGAAGTGCACGTGCGGGCCGCTGGCGGAACCACCGCACGAGACGTCGGTGCCGATGTTGCCGAGGAACGTGCCCTCACTGACCGCGAGGCCGTTGGCCGCGATGTTGCCGGACAGGTGGTAGTAGTCGGTCGAGTAACCGCGATCGTGGATGACGCGGATCCAGCCCTTTCCGTTGCCACACATCGTGTACGCCGTCCCGCCGCGCGCGGCGAGCACCTGACCGTTGCCACCGGACAGATCCACCGAGCTGTACGGCGTATCCGTGCCGGCCCAGCCGTGGGCACCGCCAGGCATGCTCCACGAAGCACCCACAGCGAACGGGAGCCGCATGCCGGTCCGGAAGTCGCCGCCGGCCACCTGCGGCGCGAACGACTGCTGACCGAAGAGCTGCTTCTCCTTGGCCGAAATGACGGGCGACGCGGCAGTGAGCTCGGTGAACGCGGCCTCGCCTTCCAGGCCGACCTGCCACTTGCCGTCGACCAGCCGGGCCGCGAACAGCCAGCCCTCGGGATGGGTGTCCTGGCCGCGCGGGACGAGGGCGACCGTGGTACCGAAGACCGTGCCGGTTCCGGCGCCGCGGGTCACGTTGACCTGCACGTCGGACCGGGCCTTGCTGGTCTTGGCGGCGCCGACCTTCGCGGTCACGGCCTGCTGCAGGTTGGGCTGCGCCGGCGCGGCCTGGGCAGCAGCCGCCGGGATGGCGAGAGCGCCGGCCGTCAGCACGGCACCCCAGCGCACTTTCGAGTTGAACGTCATAACGGTCCTCCTGATGGGACGGAACAGGATCGGTGGCGAAAAGCTATCCGCCGACTACGCAGCGTCGGTTATCTTGTGCACTGATCGGCGTCCAGAGACTGTCCACTGGGGGGCGAGGTGAGGCTATGGACAGGTCTGCTCTGGCAGCGCTGGGCGCTGCCATGCTGCGTTACCGCTTGGCTCGCGGGCTGTCGTTGCGACAGTTGGCCGCGCGGCTCGGCATGCAAGGTCATGGCGGGCTGTCCGACTACGAGAAAGGCAAGCGGCTGGCGCCGGCCGATCTGATCGAGCGGTACGAGGAGCAGCTGCAGATCACCGACGGCGAGCTGAGCGCACTCCGCGCGGCGGCCCTCGCCGAACGCGCCACCCGTAGGTCCGACGCCGCCGAGCCGTCCGCCGCCGCCAGCACGTCCGCCAACCACGAAGCGCCCGCCGTCACCATCGCCGAGCTGCCGGCCGCGCCCGCCGACTTCCAGGGGCGCAGCGCAGAACTGGCGACCGTCCTCGCGGCGGCTGCCGATTGTCTTGCCGGGCAAGGGCCGGTCACGGTCGTGGTCACCGGACAGCCTGGTGCCGGCAAGACCACCCTGGCGGTGCGTGCCGCACAGCAGGCGTTCCGGCTCGGTCTGCGGGATGCACAGTTCTTCGTCGAACTCGGAGCTGCCGAACCCGACGCCGTACTGCGCCGGCTGTTGCGAGCGCTCGGCGTACCGGATGCGCAGTTGCCGACGGAGGTGGACGAAGCGGCGGCGATGTTCCGATCACGGATGACCGGGCGGCGCTGCGTGCTCGTGCTGGACAACGCGCGCGACGAGGCACAAGTGCGGGCGTTGTTGCCCGGACCTGGTCCGGTGCTCGTCGTCGTGACCAGCCGGAAGCGGCTGACTGGATTGGCTGGTGCGCGACGCGTCGGGCTGGGCGTGTTGACCGTGGACGACGCCCAGGCCCTGCTCACCGACATCGTCGGCGCGCAGCGTGCCGAGGCGGAGCCGGAGTCCGTGGCAGAGGTGGTCGCCGCGTGCGGTCGCCTCCCGCTCGCGGTGCGGATCGCGGGCAATCGGCTCGCCTCCTGGCCGGACTGGTCGATCGCCCATCTCGCCGAGCTGCTCAGAGACGAGCAGAACCGGCTCGGCCGACTCACCGCGGGCGACTTGGCCGTACGCAGTGCGTTCGCCTTGTCCTACCGCGAGATTCCGCCGGTTGCCGGCCGGTTGTTCCGGCGGCTGGCACTCACGCCGGGCGCCGACTTCGACGTACAGGCTGCCAGTGCGCTGCTCGGCGAACCGGCTGAGGCAGCCCTGGAAGTCTTGGCCGGAGCCAGCCTGATCGGGCTCGCGGCGACCCCCGGTCGCTACCGCATGCACGACCTGCTCCAGCTGTACGCCTGCGAGCTGCTCCAAGAAGACGCAGAGCGCGACAAGGCCGAGAACTCCTTGCTGTGCTGGGTTTTCGAGCAGGCCCGCCGAGCCGCGGCAGCCCTCTCCCCCGAGCCCGCGGACTATCCCGGCGGCCGGTCGGCGGCGGTTGCCTGGCTCGACGCCGAAGCCGGCACGCTTCTCGGCGCCGTACGGCGAACGCGCGAGCGAACCGATGGCGAGTACGACGCGTTGCTGGGCGAGCTCACGCAACTGATCCCGTGGTACTACGACCTGCGCTGCCGGTGGTCCGACATGATCGAGGTGGCCGATCACGCGCGTGTGGTCGCGGAGCGCTCGGGTGACCTGGCCGCACGCGCCTTCGCCTACAGCATGCTCAGCCTCGGCCAGCTCGGTCAGCACCGGTACCGCGCGGCGCTGGCATCGTGCGAGCTCGGCCTGGCCGATGCCCGCGCTGCCGGACTCGCGGCCGAGGAGGCCGAGCTCTTCGGCCGGATGGGACTCGCCTACGAAGGACTCGGTCAGTACGCCGAAGCCGAAGCCAGGCATGCCGGCCACGCCGAACAGTGCCGGGTCCTCGGAGACAAGTTCGGCGAAGCGGCCGCGGTCGGCCGTCGGTCGCACACATTGCAGCAACTCGGCCGGCACACCGAGGCCGCTGCCTGCTTGAAGCTCGCCTTGAAGATGCGTTCCGGTCTCGGCGACGAGCGCGGGGTCGCGATGGCGGAGTACCGATTCAGTGCCTTGCGCAACCATCAGGGCAACTACGAAGAAGCGCTGCTGCGAGCACAGCGCGCGCTCGCGGTGTTCGAGGCCCACGACGACCAATGGGGTACGGCGGTCACCCACTACGAACTGGGGCGCGCCCTGGCCGGTCTCGGCCGCCTTCGTGAGGCGGCAGCGGCGTACCGGACGGCGATCCGAGGACTCGAAGAAGTTGGGGAATGGCAACGGCTGGCCGCGGCGACCGCGGCGCTGGCCGACGCCCGGTCCAGAACGGCCTGAGCGCCGGGCGGCCCCGGTGGGACCGCCCGGCTGCTCCGAAGGTCAGCGGCCGTTCGCCGCCGCGATGATCAGCTGCGTGACCTTGTGCGGCTGCGAGACCAGGACCGCGTGCGAGGCGCCCTTGACCTCGACCGTGTGGGCGTTGGCCCGCTTCGCCATGAAGCGCTGAGCCTCGGCCGGGATGTTCTTGTCGGCGGTCGGGATCAGCGACCACGACGGGATCTTCGCCCAGGCCGGGTCACCCGAGGCCTCCTTCAGCGCGGCCTCGGTGATCGGACGCTGGGTCGCGGCCATCAGTCTCGCCTGCGACCGCGGGACATCGGCCGCGAACTGCTTCCAGAACAGGTCCTGCTTCACGTACAGGTCCACGTTGCCGTCGGCCAGCGGGACCGGCTGCAGTGTCGGGCCGAGCGTGCTGCCCGGGAACTTGTTCGACAGCTCGAACGCGCTCTCCCCCTTGGCCGGCAGGAAGGCCGCGATGTAGACCAGCGCCTTCACGTTCGGCTCGTTGCGAGCCGCGTTGGTGATCACCTGACCGCCGTACGAGTGGCCGACGAGGACGACCGGACCGTGCACGCTGCGGACCAGCGACCGGATCGAACTCGCGTCGGAGGCGACACCGCGCAGCGGGTTCGCCGGTGCGATCACCGGGTAACCGCGACGCTCGAGCTCGGCGATCTCGCCGTTCCAGCTGGAGGCGTCCGCGAAGGCGCCGTGCACCAGCACGATGGTCGGCTTCGGACCCTTGGACACACTCTCCTGCGTCGCGGTCGCCGAGGACGACGGGATCAGCAGGGTCGCCGCGGTGACGGCGAGCGCGGCACCGGCGGTCAGTGCGCGGGTGATGGTGGACTTCACGGACATCTCGGCAACACCTTTCAGAGTTTTGGAGTGGTGGGGGTCTACTGCTCGAGGGCGGCGTCGAGGGTGATCTCGACACCGGCGAGGGCCTTGCTGATCGGGCAGCCGGCCTTGGCCTCCGCGGCCAGCTTCGCGAAGGTGTCGGCGTCGATACCGTCGACCTCACCGCGAACGGTGAGCGTGATGCCGGTCAGCTTGAACCCGCCGGCCGGGTCCGGGCCGAGCGTGACGTCGGCCTTCACGTCGAGCGCCTGCGGTACGCCGCCGGCCTCGCCGATCAGCGCCGAGAACTGCATCGCGTAGCAGGACGAGTGGGCCGCGGCGATCAGCTCTTCCGGGCTGGTCGTCCCGTCGGCGTCCTCGGCCGCGCGCTTGGGGAACGAGACCTCGTAGGTGCCGATCTTCGAGCTGGTCAGCTCGACCTGCCCGGAACCCTCCTGCAGGGTGCCGTTCCAAGCGGTGCGTGCGGTGCGTGTGGGCATCTCGA
Organism: Kribbella sp. NPDC005582; assembly: GCF_040605415.1. Lineage (NCBI taxonomy): Bacteria > Bacillati > Actinomycetota > Actinomycetes > Propionibacteriales > Kribbellaceae > Kribbella > Kribbella sp. NPDC005582. The sequence continues at coordinate 407,720 of NZ_JBEXCU010000003.1, read as the reverse complement.
TCTCCTCAGGTCCAGGGGCTGATGTCAGGTAGACTAACTAGTTACTCTTGCAAGTGTCAACCACCCAGATCTCGACCGAGGACGTGGGATAGTGAGCGTGATGACGAACGACACCCAGACCGCCGACCGCGCGCGCCCGGTGCGCGAGCGGCTGATCGACTGCGCCAGCGAGCTCTTCTACGCGGAGGGCATCCGGGCGATCAGCGCGGACCGGATCATCGCCGGCGTCGGGACGACGAAGGCGACGTTCTACCGGCACTTCCCCACCAAGGACGACCTGGTGCTGGCCTACCTCCAGGGCAAGGCCGACTGGGAGCGCACCGCGATCACGGCCGCTGGTGACGCTGCTGATCCCCAGGACGCCCTGCGCGGCGTGGTCGGCGTACTGGCGAACTCGAGCTGCCAGCCCGGCTTCCGCGGCTGCCCGTTCATCAACGCCGGCGCGGAGTACGCGGATGTCAACCACCCGGTACGGCGCCTGGTCGCCGAGCAGCGGCAGTGGTGGCGGGACTTCTTCCGCTCGCTGGCCGAGCGACTGGGCGTCCCCGCGGGAGCGGCCGCCGACAGCGCGGCCGGTCAGATCATGATGCTGCGCGACGGCGCCCTCGTCGCCGGCTACCTCGACGACCCCGCGACCGTCGAGGCCAACCTGACCAAGGCCATCACGGCGGTCGTCGCGGCGCCCTGACCGCATGGTGAGACTGGCCACACAGCGTCACGAAAACTACCGTGAGTGCCTGTGTTGACCTTATTGTGATCTCTCGTGTCTACCGCCCCCACAATTCCCGCGTTGCCCCATGCCCACTTCACCCTGACCGACTTCGAAGGTCTCGCGACCACGGTCGCCGGGTATCCGTACGTGAAGCTCGTGCTCGATCAGGAGACGTCGATCGTGCACCTGATCGACGGCGCCGATCGGCTGCTCCACGTCCAGTACGTCGCCGAGCGGATCCTCGGCATGACGCGGGCCGAACTGGCCCGGAACCTGGACGCCTTCAACGACTCGGTCTACCGCGCCGCGGACCGGCGCTTCCTACTCGGCACGCTCGCGCTGCACAACCGCCCGGAGTACGGCGGCCTGTTCTTCAGCCTGGAGACCGTCGAGGTCGACACGATGAGCGTCGAGCTGCTGCACACCTTCTACCGGACGGTCCGCGAGCTCGTGGACGACAGCCTTCCGGTGCTGCTGAAGCCCGCCAACCATCTGCAGGAGAGCTTCCCCGCCGACGGCATCCCGCGGATCCTCGCGCACGAGCTCTACTCGACCGCGCCGTACGTGCCGCTCAACCCCGGTACGACGACCGGCCGGCTCCGCGTGTTCACGTCCGAGGAGGCGTACCGGACGACGACCGACCCCGTGCGCTGGTACGACGTACTGGTCATGGACCGGATGCCCGACGACATCCCGCGGGTCTCGGGGCTGATCAACTCGCGGCACACCACTCCCCTGTCGCACACGAACGTGCTCGCGGCCGGTTGGGGTATCCCGAACGCCATTCAGCAGGGCGCACTCGCTGACCTGGCCACGCTCGACGGCGCGTGGGTCGCGGTGACCGTGGATCCGGCCGCGGCGGAGGTTGCGGTTCAGGAGATCGCGCGGCCGGACTCGATCGACGCCGGACCGTCGTGGGCGATCACGCAGGTCGACATCGGCAAGCCCGACCTCGCCGCGGCGCAGATCCTGCCGCTGGAGGAGTTGCGGGCGAGCGATGCCCATCGGTTCGGTACGAAGGCCGCGAACCTCGGCGAGCTGACCGCCGTACTGCGGGACGGATCGCCTTACTGGCTTGGGTTCTACAGTGCGCCGCGGCCGCCGCGGCCGCACCTGCTCGACTACCTGGCTCGGCACCTCGGAACGTCGAGCATCGACCAGAGCGAGCTGTCGCAGGCGGTGTTGCGGATGGTTAAGGAGCAGGTCGTCGTCCCGCGTGGGATCGCGCTGCCGTTCGCGTTGCAGCAGCAGTTCCTGGAGTCGTCGCCTGCGATTCAGCAGACGATCGGCAAACTGAAAATGGCGCTCGCGCTCGGCGGTGAGGTCGACGGGCTGTGCGCCGAACTGGGCGCGCTGATCCGCGAGAGCCCGCTGCCGGCCGATCTGCGCACGCTGATCGAGGACGCCGTACTGCGGCATCTCACCGGCGCGGGCCGGGTCGTCGTCCGGAGCTCGTCGAACGCCGAGGACCTGATCGGCTTCTCCGCCGCAGGCATCTACGAGTCGATTCCCGAGGTCGAGTCGATCGAGGACGTCGTCCACGCCATCCAACGGGTCTGGGCGTCGCTGGTCACCACGCGCGGCGTGCTGCTCCGGGACGAGGCGGGAATCGGGCTGTCCGACTGCTTCATGGGTGTCGTCATCCAGCAGCAGCTCGACGGCGCGCTCGGTGGCGTCATGGTCACCACGAACCCGCTCGACCGGGCCGACTTCCGGTCCGTCCTGCTGAACCTTGCCCGCAACTCCGTCGACGACGTCGTCTCCGGTGCCGGGGACCCACTACAGCACCTTTACAACACGATGGAGGGCGGCAGCCGGACGGTTGCCCTGGGCACCGATGGTGTGGATGTGGATGATCAGGCCAAGGCGACGTTGGGTCGGCTGGCGTTGATCGGCCGGCTGCTGCAGGCCCACTTCGCGGGCGCCGACGGACCCGTCGACGCGCCGGTGGATGTCGAGTGGCTGGTTGACGGCGACCGGATCGTGTTGCTGCAGTGCCGTCCGTACCAGCTCGCCGCGTGAGCCCGCGGACCGCCGATGCGACGCGGGTGATTCGTCGCTACAACGCTTTCCAGCTGTTCGCCGGGCTGCTGTGGTGGTTGCCGGTCTTCTACGTGTTCCAGCGGTCGGCCGGGTTGTCGGACACGGAGATCTTCTCGATTCAGAGCATCTTCTATCTGGCGTTCTGCTTGTTCGACATCCCGACCGGGATGATCGCGGACCGGTTCGACTACCGGCGCTGCTTGCAGGGCGGAGCGGCCATCCTCGTGGTGGCGAACGTGATCCCGGTCTGGCAGCCGACGTTCGCGGGCTTCCTGATGCAGTTCCTGCTGATCGCGCTGGCGCACTCGTTGTTCTCGGGCGCGGGCAGTGCCTACCTGTACGAATACCTGCAGCGGACCGGCAACGAGGCGTCGTACCAGGGGGCCGAGGGGTCGGCGCGGGCCTGGACGCTGATCGGGCGGATCGTGTGTCTGCCGGCGGCTGGGTTTTTGACGGCTTGGTGGGGTCCGTCGCCTTACGTCTTGTCGGCGGTGACCTGCGGGATCGCGGCCGTGATCGCCTTGGGCTTTCCTGCGTTGCCGGTCACCGGACCCGCCACGATCGATCCCGTCCTTCCTGCGTTGGCCGGTGCTTTTCGCTCGCTGGTGAAGGCGAAACGGCTGATGTTGCTGATGGCGCAAGGCATCGCCGTGTTCACGTTGGTCCGGATCGGGCAGGCCAATCTCTTCCAGCCGATCCTGGAGTCGAAGCATCTGCCGCTGCACTGGTTCGGCGTGCTGATGGCCGCCACGACCGTGTTCGAGGTCGCCGGCGCTGCGCGGTCCGCCGTACTGGCGCGGTTCGGGCAGATCCGGGTGGTGCTGGTGCTGACCGTGCTGATGGCGATCGCGCTGGCCTCCGTCATCCCGCTGGGACTGGTCGGGACGATGGCTTGTCTCGCCGTATTCTCGCTGGCCTCCGGATTGGCCTTTCCGGTGCAACGCAAGCTGGTCAACCAGGCGATCACCGAACCGGCCCGCCGCGCGACCCTGCTGTCGATCGAATCCCTCGCCGACCGCGCCGTCTGCGCGCTGGTCGTGTTCGTCATGGGCGGGTTCCTGGCCCGCGGCGCGATGCCGGAGTTCCTGGTCGCGCTGGCCGCCGCCGTCACGGTGGCGATGGTCGTCCTCGCCGTACTTGTCACTCGCAGCCGCGATCGCGCGGCCACCAAGGAGAGCCTCGCGTGAAAAAGATCCTCTATGTCTACGTCAAGGGTGGCGCCCCGCTCGAGACCGCGTTTCCGCGGCTCGCGGCGTGCGGTGAGCTGCACGTGCTCGCGCTGTCGCCGTTGCCCGAAGCAGCCAAGGCAGTCTGGGAGCCCTGCTGTACCTCGATCACCGTGCACCCCGGCGGTTTGACACCCGGCGAACCGGTGGTCGAGGCGATCATCGAGCACGCGCAGCAGATCGGCGCGGATGCGTTGTTCACGCTGTCCGAATTCGCCGTACTGGCTGTAGCCAACGCCGCCGACCGGCTCGGGCTGGCCGGAGCCGGACCGGGCATCCGGGCAGCGCGGGACAAGCGGCTGATGCGCCAGGCGTGGCAAGCTGCGGGCGTACCGATCCCCCGCTTCCGCCGGGTCGATTCGGCCGCCGACCTTCGCGGCGCGCTGGCCGCGTTGACGCCGCCACTCTTGCTCAAGCCGGCCTGGGGCGCGGGCTCCGTGGCGCAGCTCGTGCTGACCTCGCAGGACCAGGTCGCCGACGCGTGGGCGGAGATCGAGCAGGCTCTCCACCGTGGCGGCCAGGTCGGGATGAACGAGCTGTACGTACAGAACACCGACGGCGACCGCCTGGTCGAAGAGATCATGGACGGCACCACGGAGGGCTGGTACTCCGAGGACGGGTACGGCGACTACCTGAGCGTCGAGGGCATCGTTGCCAAGGGCACCTACCACCCGTTGGCGATCACCGCCAAGCTGCCGACGGTTCCGCCGTACATCGAGGTCGCCAGTACGTCGCCCTGTGTCCTCTCGGAAGAGTTGCAGCGTCGGATCGAGGAGGTGTCGCGGCGAGCGGTCGACGCGCTCGGACTCGACACCTGCGGTACGCACACCGAGCTCAAGCTGCGTGCGGACGGCGAACTGGTCGTGATCGAGGTCGGCGCCCGCTTCGGCGGTCTGCTGACCACGCGGCAGGTCGAGATCGCCTTCGACCTGGACCCGATCGGCATGCTGATCCGCGAGCAGCTCGGTGAGGAGGTCGAGTACCCACCGGCGATGCTGGTCGAGGGCGGCCGGGCGGCGGCCTCGGTCGCCGTCGTACCGGCAGCCGCCGACGGTACGCCGTGGCAGACCCAGCCGCTGTGGAATCCCGAGCAGGTGGACTGGTCGCGCCTGCTGTCGGACGGCAGCACGGTCGAGCCGGTGCCCGCGTTCATGCTGCCGACCGGCACCCAGGTGCCGCGGTTCGACCCGTCCGGCGGCTCGCGAAACTGGCTGGGTGTCTTCCTTCTCACCGCGAACGACGCCCCGACCCTGCTCCGCGACTGCCGCGCAATCCTCGACGGCATGGAGACCGCACTGGCCTCGTTGTCCTAGGACTGAAACAGGGCCAGTCAGCCGAAGGTCAGGAGCTGGGTGTCCTGCGCTGTGCGTTGAGGGGTTGTCTGGGCGGTCTGGGTGGAGAGGTTGAGGGCGAGGCCGCTGTGTCGGTTGATCAGCCGGTAGGAGCCGGTGGGGGTGGACGGTCCGCTCGGGGCGGGTGAGGTCTTCACCTGCTGGATTGACCACTGACCGACTGTTCCAGCGCCGCCCAGCGTCAGACCGGCGTTCCACGCACGGCCGGCGTCGCCCGCTGGCACGGAGAGCGCCTGTCCCGAGGACGCGTTGGTGATGGTGAAGAAGCCGTCGCCGGTCGGCGTGAACTTCCACCGTTGCGTCGACGAGGTCGAGCTGGTCGTGACACTGGAACCACTCTGAATCAGGTACTGATTGCTCGCGCTCCGGATCTGGTACGGCGTACCGGCCGTGACCGGCGCGGTCGGCAGATCCGCCGACGACTTCGGGGTGATCGTGATGTCGGCGTACTCGCCGCTGTAGGTCGAGCAGTAGAAGGAGCAGTAGGACCGGAAGGTCTTGCCGACGATCGTCGAGCTCGTGCGGTTGCCGGAGTCGAGCAGCCAGCGGTACCAGGCGCCGCTGGGCTGGTCGGCCACGCTGCCGATGTCGGTCCACTTCTGGGTGGCCAGGTCGTCGGTGGCGTAGAAGTGCAGTGGGGTCTTGGTGTCGGTCGCCTGCGCGACGTTGTTCTGCGGCGTACCGATGTACTTGCCCAGATAGGCGCTCCAGGCAACGTTCATCACGGCGAGCTGCGAGTTGTCGGGCAGCTTGCCCTGCTGCACCTGGTCCTGCACGTTGCCGGCCGTCGCCGGCTTGTAGTCCGTCGCGGTGTATCCCGATCCGAGACCCTCGGCCGGGATGATGTTGCTCTCGGCACCACCGACGCCCGGTGTCTGCCAGGCGCCGTCGTACCACTTCTTCCAGGAGCTGCGGGCCATCTTGCCCGTGATCGGCGCCCGGGCCACGTGCTGCAGCCAGACCGCTCCCCCGCCGCTCTTGTTCAGCGCGCGCGAGGCGTAGAAGGCGTAGAAGTAGCCCGAGGCGTAGTCGACGAAGAGCCGCTGATCGCCGTCCCCGTAGTAGTACGTCGCCGCGGGGAACTGCGTGGTGTCGTTACGAGCCGTGCTGTACGGCGAGGTGATCGCGTGATCGGTGATCGTCCACGTACGGCCCTGGTCCTTGGAGACCGCGGTGTCGATCGAGTCGTAGTGCATTCCGTCACCGAAGGGCTGCGGCGTGAACTCGTTGTGCACCAGGCCGTACCAGTCGCCGGTGTCGGGATCGACCCACACGCCGCTGAGATCGCAGTAGTTGCGTTGCGAGTAGCCGCTGCCGGCTGGTGCCCACGTGCTCTCGAGTCCGGTCGGGCTGTTGTTGCAGCGCGCGGTGGTGTCGACGTTGCTGATCGATGACAGCGCGCTCGAGTCGAAGTCTGCGCCGGTGTAGAAGCTCCACTTGCGCTCCTCGTCCGCGCCGTACAGGGCGTGTGCCTGCTGGTAGTAGAACTTGCCGTCCTTGTCCACGAAGGTGGCGGCCGGGGTGTCGTCGGGACGCGTGTACTGCACGGCCGCGCCCGAGGTCAGGTTGTACTTCGGCGGCGGAGCTGTGGCCGCACCCCACCGCTGCGCAGCCTCGCCCGGGTTGCACGGCGCGAGCCCGATCCGGGCCAGGTTCACGAACGCACCGCCTTGCACAGCAAGGCATTTGCCCGACCTCACGCTGTAGATCGTCTGGTCCGGCAGGTATTTGAACAGCTGTTGCGGTACGCCTGGCACGCACGTGTAAAGCTGGACCAGAGCGCCGGTCGCGTCGGAGGCGCCGGTGATGTCGAGGCACTTGCCGAAGACACGCACCGTGCCGTCGTCGTTCCACGTCCAGGCCTGGGCCGAGGACCCGTTGCAGGTGAAGAGCTGGATGACCGTCCCGTTCGCCGTACCGAAGTCGGCGTCGTCGAGACATTTCGATCCGATCGTGATGGTGCCGGCAGTCGCCGCGGTCGCGGTCGGTACGCCGAGGGTCGAGGTGATGGCGACCAGCGCCAGGGCAAGTCGAGCAGAGGTGCGGAGCATGGCGGTCCTCCGAGACTGAGCGTTCGGGGTGGGAGTTACCAGATGCCGAGCTGTCCCGACAGCACCAGACAGGCGCCGCCGAGCTGGATCAGGTCCGCGTCGCCGGCCAGCGACCTGACCTGCAGTGCCGAACTGATCGGCGTGAGCGTGCGCGACCGGGCCGTGGCCGTCGCGGATTCGAGCAGTGGTCCGTCGATCAGCCCGGCCGGACCGGTGAGCACCACTTCGTCGAGATTGAGCGCACTGCTGATGGGGGCGAGCACGATCCCCAGCGCGCGGCCGGCCGCCGCGAGCGCAGCAGGCCGATCGTGCTCCGGTACGGCGTCGAGCCGCCGCTGCAAGTGGGTTGCCGAGATCGCCAGGTCGAGACAACCGCGGCGTCCGCAGACACACTCGTCGCCGCCGTCGTCGACCGTGACGTGCCCGATCTCGCCCGCGGCGAACTGCTCACCCTCGACGAGCTGACCGCCGACCACGAGACCCGCACCGACACCGTGCTCGATGGAGACCACCATCAGGTTGCGGGCCTCTGTCTCGCGGAACCGCAGCACCGCAAGGGCGGCCAGGTTGATGTCGTTGCCGACGTACGCCGGTACGGCGTGCCGCCGGCTGAGCAGCTCGGCCAGCGGCAGGTCGAGCCAGCCCAGATGCGCCGCCTGCCGGATGATGCCGGTCCCGTCGACGATGCCCGGCGTACCGACTCCGATACCGAGCACGCGCCGGGGCGCGAGCCGCATCAGGTTGTCGGCGAGCCGAAAGGCCAGCCTGAGGGCGTCGTCGCCCAGCGCATCGCCGAGGGCGACCTCGCTGCGGCGGACGAGCTCGCCGCGCAGGTTGAGCACCGCGCCGGTGAAGCGGTCGCTGTGTGAGAGATCGAGCACGACCAGGTTGGTGTTGTCGTCGTCGATCCGCACCAGATTGGCCGGCTTACCCAGCCGCGGCCCCTCGCGCGGGCCGGTCTCCGTGACCAGTCCGTCCGTCTCGAGGTCACCGACCAACGCCGAGATCGTCGGCGCGGTCAGCCCGGAGGCGCGGGTCAGCTCGGACCGGGTCATCGGCCCCTGGTGGTAGAGCGTCGCGAGGACCAGGGATCGGTTGTGGATCCGGTTGTCCTGCGTCCGCGCCTTGGTCCGCCCGGGCGCCTGCTGCCGCGGCGACGACACCTGCTGGAACGCCATCGTGCCTCCTCCGCGGCTTGGTTTCTAAGATGGTTTTACTTAAATGGTCTTAGATAGTCAAGAGCTCGGTTCCACGCTTGACGAGGTCAGATCCGGCTGTCACGGTATGCGTCAACTTGAATCTTTTGAGATGTTTCGAGCAGAAACAATCACTCCAAAGGACCGTGCATGAAGTCTCTGGCCCTCGCCCTGCTCCTCACCACCATCGCGGTCCCCAGCGGGACCACCGCCTCCCCAGCACCACCGAACCCCGCGCCTGCCGTGGTGCCGTCACTGCAACAGTGGACCGGCGGGACCGGCCGGCTCACCTTGCGGCCCGGAACCCGAGTCGTGGTGCGACCGGCCGATGCCGGCGCGCTGCACAGCACGGCCGAGCAGGTCGCGACCGACCTGGACGCGATCGCCGGCTGGAACGTCCGGGTCGCGGTCGACGCCCGGCCGCGCGCCGGCGACGTCGTACTGAAACTTGATCCTGCTGCTGAGGTCGGCCCGGACACCGAGGTCGCGGCCAAGGAGGGCTACCGGCTGCAGGTCGGCGATCGGGTGGAGATCGTCAGCCGGACGGCGACCGGCGCGTTCTGGGCGAGCCGCAGTCTGCTGCAGATGCTGGTCCGCGAGACTCCCGGGCTCGCGACGGCGCCGATCGGGAGCGCGGTGGACTGGCCGAACTACGCGGTCCGCGGCTTCATGCTCGACGTCGGCCGCCGGTGGTTCGATCAGCAGTACATCCGGGACTCGGTGCGCTACCTGAGCTGGTTCAAGCTCAACACCTTCCAGCTGCACCTCAACGACAACGAGATCAGTCCGCCGGGCGGCGACTGGTCGAAGGCACAGTCCGCCTTCCGGCTCGCGTCGGACAACCCGCGGTTCGCCGGACTCGCGGCCAAGGACGGCGCCTTCACCCGCGCGGACTGGGATCGGCTGGAGACCGTGGCGGCCGGCCATCACGTCACGATCGTGCCCGAGATCGATGCCCCAGCTCATGCCCGGGCCTTCATCAAGTTCGATCCCGCACTCGGGCTGAACGGCGGCAGCTCCGATCATCTCGACCTGGGCAAGCCCGCCACCACAACCTTTATGAAGCAGGTCTTCGACGAGTTCACGCCATGGTTCCGCGGGCCGGCCGTCCACGTCGGCGCCGACGAGTACCCGCGGGAGTATGCGACGCAGTACCGGCAGTACTTCAACGACATCACCGCGCACGTGCGCTCGCTGGGCAAGAGCCCGTCGGCGTGGGGCAGCCTGTCGGTGATGTCCGGTGGAGCCGCCGGCTACGACCGCGACGTGACGATGAACTCGTGGAACAACAGCTGGTACGGACCGCAGCAGGCGATCGCCGACGGCTATCCGGTGATCAACACCAACGACGCGCTGCTGTACGTCATCCCGTTCGCGAACTACTACCACGGCAACGGGCTCGACGGCCGCTGGTTGTTCGACAACTGGCAGCCGAACGTGTTCCCCGGCAACCAGACCGTCGATGCGGGCGAACCGTTGCTCCGGGGCGCGATGTCCGCGGTCTGGAACGACCTCGTCCACGCCGAGTACGACGCTCTCGACGTGCACCGCCTGATCGAGCCGACCTTCGGCGTCCTGGGTCAGAAGATGTGGCGGGGCAAGGATTCCGGCCTCACCTACGACGCGTTCCTCGAGCGGATAGGGGCTCTCGGCAACGGGCCTGGTACGGAGCTGATCGCGAGCACGTTGACCAGCACCGGCGATCCGCGGATCGGCATCACTGTCGAGAGTCCGAAGCCATTGCCCGCCGGCGAGTCGGTCATTCTCAGCGCGACGGTGACGAACCGCAGCTCGGCGAAGCTCACGGGGATCGCCCCGAAGTTGTTCGGTGTCACTGCGACTGTTGCTACGCATGGCGCGTCGCAGCTCGATCCGGGGCAGTCTACCGTCTGGAGCTGGCGCCTCACTGCGTCTGCCTCCGCGACGAGCGGGACTGTGACGGCCACGCTCGACGTACCGGCGTCGCATCGCGGTCTGCGGCTCACCGCGCGAAGGCAACTACCGGTACGCACGGTTCCCGCAGCACCGGCGGGGTCGCAGCATCTGTCGTTCAGCGCGACTGCCACCGCATCGTCGGTGGAGGCCGGTCTCGATCGGCTGGCCGCCCGCAACGTCAACGACGGCGACCTGACAACGCGCTGGGCGTCGAACTACACCGACGGCGAGTGGTTGCAACTGGCGCTTGCCGAGCCGAGCCGCGTCACGTCGGCCCGGCTCTTCTGGGAAGCCGCCTGTGCGTCGTCATACCGGATCCAGGTGTCGGCCGACGGCACCACCTGGCGTGATGCGGCCACCGTCGGCACGTCGACCTGCAAGGACGACCAGGTGACGCTCGATGCCCCGGATCCGGTGCGTTTCGTCCGGATGCAGGGCACCAAGCGCGCAACGACGTACGGGTATTCGCTCTACGAGGTCTGGCTGTTCGGCACCAACTAGTGCTGCGGACGGAAGGCGACGGTTCGCCCGTTGAGCGGTTGCAACGGGCGGCTGTCGCCGTCGGGGAAGCGGGACTGGAAGTGGGCCAGTGAGGTCGACTTGATCTCGCGGATGTGGTTCAGGACCAGCCAGGAGACGGGTTCGGAGTACGGGTTGGTGGTGAGCGAACCGTCGTATCGGAAGGTCGAGAGGTTGGCCGGGAGTGCGCCGGCCAGGTTGGCGGCGGGCAGCTTGACGTTCTCGCTGCACTCGGCGGGAACGCTGGCCAGGGCTTGGTCCTGAAGGGTGCCGCCGTGACCGCCGGTGGTGATGAACAGGCCGATCACCAGCTTCTCGCCGTTCGGGCCGAGGTGGACGAAGTGCTGTTCGAGCGGGAACTGGTGGCCGTCGAGGCGGTGCTCGGACCGGGTGTGGAAGTGGAAGTTGGCCAGGTCGTAGCGGACGCCACCGAGCGTCACCCAGGCCGCGCCGGCCGGGATCTCGGCCAGCACGGTCTCCTCGGCCGTCCGGTGCTCGCAGCCGCCGGGCTGGCCGGAATCCTTGCTCTCGTAACGGATTTCCAGGTCGAGCGACCGCGGGTAGTGCACGTGCAGCGCGGGCAGCTGGTGGCTGACGACCGCGCCGCTACGACGGATGTCGATCGGGCTCTGGTGCGGGGTGGCGGCGGTCGCTCTGCTGATCAGCGCCGGGGACGCGATGGCGGCGGCAGCGGCCGGTACGGCGAAAAGGACGGAACGCCGGGTCAAACCGGACATGGGTGTTCTCCGAACTGTGGGCGGACGAAGCGACCGGCCTCATCCGGTCGCCTCGAGCAGTATCGGACTCCCCCGCGCGCTACTGCACGGCGGGCCAGGTGAAGGCCGGATCGCGCAGGTAGTCGTCGCGCCGCCACTCGAGCGCCGCCCGCACCATGTCGTGCGCGCCGGTACCGATGATCTTGCGCAGCGGTGGCTCGGGGTCGTCGAGCAAGGCCAGTAGCGCCTGCGCGGCGACGGCGGGCGACTCTTCGGTGGACGGCTCGGCGGCGGCGACCAGCTCCGGCGTCGGGTAGTCCGGCATCCCGAGGATGCCTTCGCGAGTGCCGTCGTACGCCGGGTTGGCGGTGCTGAAGCGCAGGCTCGAACCGGCCCAGTCCGTGGCGAAGCCGCCGAGCTGCAACAGGTGCACACCGATCCCGAACGGTGCGACCTCCGCGGCCAGCGCCGAGCTCAAGCCCTCCAGCGCCCACTTGGTCGCGTTGTAGGCCCCGAACAGCGGCAGGTACCCGACCGCGCCGACACTCGAGACCTGCACGATCCGCCCGGACCCACGCGCCCGGAGATGCGGAAGCACCGCCTGCGTGACCCAGACCGCGCCGAAGAGATTGACGTCGAACTGCGCCCGGATCTCCTCCTCGGTGAGCTCTTCGATCGCGCCGACCAAGCCGTAGCCCGCGTTGTTCACCACGACATCCGGCGCACCGACGGTCTCGACGACCTCCGTGATCACCCGGCTCACCTCGGCCGCCGACGAAACGTCGAGTTGCCGCGGGACCAACTGATCGCCGTACTGCTTGACCAGGTCGTCGAGTACGCCGTCCTGGCGGATCGTCGCGACCACCCGATCACCACGCTCCAGCGCCGCCTCGGCGAACGCCCGGCCGAGCCCTCGACCCGCCCCGGTGATCAACCACAAAGCCATCTGCACGCCTCCCTTGAACTTCAACGAGACGGACCGTATCGTCTCGCTTATGGAAAGTAAAGACCAGCGTCGCCGCTCCGACCGCGCCCGGACGGCCATCCTCACGGCCGCCACCGAGGCCGTCGCCGAGCTCGGCTACGCCAAGACGTCGATCGAAGGCATCGCCGCCCGCGCCGGAGTCGGCAAGCAGACGATCTACCGCTGGTGGCCCTCCAAGGGCGCGGTCGTGCTCGAGGCCCTGACCGCGGATCAGCAGGACGTCGAGTGGCCGGACACCGGCGACCTGACCGCCGACCTACACCTGGTTCTGCGTGCCACCGTCGACGAGTTCGCCGACGGTGGCACCTCGGCCACCCTGCGCGCGCTGATGATCGACATGCAACAGGACGAGGCCCTCAGCGAGCAGGTGCTGACCCGAGTGCTCGGGCCGCAACTGGCCGCGACCAAGCGCCGGCTCGAGTCCGCGCGAAGGGCTGGGCAGGTTGCCGATGGCATCGACCTCGATGTCGCCGTCGAGATCATCTTCGGCCCGATCTACCACCGCTGGATCCTGCGCACGCACCCCTTCGACCAGGCGTACGCCGACACCCTGACGACGCTGGCCGTCCGGGCCCTCGGAGCACCTTGAGCAGGTCGGTCGGTCTCGTACTTTTGACCGGGGCGATGTGACCGCGCGTGCGATGTGTGACGGCGAGCGAGCCGGAAGGGTTGGGGCGTCCACACAGCTCGGGAGGAATTCGAGATGCGGAAGTCCCTGTCCCTGGTCGTTGCCGCCGCCACCATGGCAACGGCACTGATCCCCAGTACGTCGCAAGCCGACAGCACGAAGGAGTTGAGCTGGAGCGCATGCCCAGCCGATGCCTCGCCGAGCGTGCCCATTCCACCCGGAATGCAGTGCACGACCCTCCAGGTGCCGCTCGACTACCGTGATCCGTCCGGCGCCAAGATCGACATCGCGATCTCGCGGCTGGCCAGCAAGAAGCCGGAGCAGCGCCGCGGGATCCTGCTGACGAATCCCGGTGGGCCCAGCGCCGGCCTCGGCTATCCGGCCACGCTGGTGGCCGCGAAGCTGCCGCAGAGCGTGCTCGACAGCTACGACGTGATCGGATTCGATCCGCGCGGGATCGGGCACAGTACGCCGATCACCTGCGACCTGACCGCGGATCAGCAGCTGTACGGCAACATCCCGCCGTACGCGAAGGATGCGGCCGATGTCGCGAAGCGCGCGACCGAGGTGCAGCAGATCGCCAAGCAGTGCTGGAGTTCGAAGACGGCGTCGCTGTTGCCGTTCATGTCCACCGCCAACACCGCCCGCGACATGGACCAGATCCGCGGCGCCCTCGGCGAGGAGAAGCTTTCGTACCTCGGCGCATCCTGGGGCACGCACCTCGGCGCCGTGTACACGACGCTCTTCCCGGCCCGCAGCGACCGGATCGTGCTCGACAGCAACCTGGCCCCGGGCGGCTGGGACTACACCGGCGATCGCCTGTGGTCGCAGGGAGTCGAAGACCGGTTCCCGGACATCGCGGCGTACGTCGCGGCCAACTTCCGCGAGTACGGTTTGGGGAGGACGCCGGCTCAGGTGACCGCGAGGTACCACGCCCTCGCCGCCAAGCTCGACCGGAAGCCGGTGCCGGTCGACGGGGTCGCCTTCGACGGGTCGATGCTCCGCCTGCTCACGTTCGCCTACTCCTACGGCCCGACGCAGCTGCCCGTCCTGGCGCAGTTGCTGAAGGCACTCGACGCCGGTCAGGCGCCGAAGGCACTCGACGCGCCGGCCACCGCCCTGGCCGAGGGTTCGGACGCGCTCATCTCGGGCCGCTACGCGATCATCTGCAACGACTCCCGCTGGCCGACGTCGGTCCGGACCTACCAGCGCACGGTCGCCCTCGACCGGATCCGCTTTCCGCTGTTCGGTGCGGCCGGGGCCAACATCCAGCCGTGCGCCTACTGGCCGGACTCGATCGAGCCGCCCGTTCGCGTCAGCGACAACGGTCCGGCTAACGTGCTGATGGTGCAGAACCTCCGCGATCCCGCTACGCCCCTGGCCGGAGCCCGGAAGCTGCGGCAGGCGCTGGGGGAGCGCGCGACGATGGTGACGGCGGACGCGGGTGGTCACGGTGTCTACCTGTTCGGCCGCAACCAGTGCGCGAACTACCCGATCACCACCTTTCTGACCACCGGGGTCCGCCCTGCGCACGACTACGCCTGCTCCGCAGCGGCGGCGCCTCGGTGAATCGCACCCGCGCCCTGATGATCGCCGAGATCGTGCTCCTCGTCGGCCTCAACGTCGACGAAGCGGTCCGGCGGATCATCCTGGACGGAGCCCAGCCCGGCGAGGTTCTCTACTACTCGTCGGGCGCGGTCGTCAGCGCACTCGCGCTGCTGCGCCGGCGCTACCCCGACCGGACCGGGCAGCTCGCGGCCACGGCGGTCGCAGTCTCGTTACTGTGCAGCGGTATCGGCCTGCTCACCAGTCCGTCCGCACCGATCGCCGGTGACTGCGAGACCACGGGGCTGATGCTCCTGATCGGCGCCTGCTGTCATCGGCTCGGCTCCCTCCGGGCCGGCGCGCTCGCCGTACTGGGTGGGGTGGCCATGGTCCTCGGGCCGCTGCTGCGGTACGGCGCCGACCAGCCGCGGCTCACCGTCGCCATCTTCTGGGCGATCCTGTGGGGAATCGGAGTGGCGGTCGGGCTGATGCTTCGGGACAGCGTCACCCGCCGCGAAGCCGCACTGGCCGCCGCCCGGAACCGCGAGCGGCTGGCCCTGGCGCGGGAGTTGCACGACCTCGTGGCGCACCACATCACCGGTGTGGTCGTCCGCGCGCAGGCAGCCCAGGTGGTTGTTGCCGACGGCACCGAGAAGGAGATGCTCGGCGAGCTCGAGCAGGCCGGTGCGGAGGCGCTGGCCGCGGTCCGGCGGCTGGTCGGCGTACTGCGGAGTCCGGCCGACGCACCGCCCGTCACCACCGGCGGGCTGGTCGAGGCGGTCGAGTCCGTTGTCGACGGCAACGATCGGGTCGTGCTCGAGCTGGCACCCGGTCTCGCCGAGCTGGCCGTCGCTCCGGAGACCGTCTCGACCGTCCACCGCGTCGTCCTGGAGTCGCTCACCAATGTCACCAGACATGCGCCCGAGGCTCGGCACGTGACGGTCGCGGTCTTTGCCGAAGGCCACCAGTTGCGGGTCGCGATCCACAACGACGGCGTGACCCGCGGCCGGCGTAACGCCGGTGGTTTCGGGCTGATCGGCATGCGCGAGCGGATCGAGGCGCTGGGCGGCCGGTTGACCACGGGACCGGACGGCGACCGCGGCTGGCGAGTCCTCGCCGAGCTGCCCCTGCCCGAGGAGGGCTCATGAGCGTGCGCGTGCTGCTGGCCGACGACCAGGCGCTGGTGCGGACCGGCTTCCGGCTGATCCTGGAGCGCGAACCCGGGGTCGAGGTGGTCGGCGAGGCAGCCGACGGCAAGCAGGCCGTCGCTCTCGCCCAGGAACTCCGGCCCGACGTGACGTTGATGGACATCCGGATGCCGCTGCTGGACGGCCTGGCCGCGACCCGGATTCTGGCCGGTCCGGACGTCGCCAACCCGCTGCGGGTGCTCGTGGTGACGACGTTCGACCTGGACGAGCTCGTGCACGAGGCCCTCCGATCCGGTGCCTGCGGTTTCCTCCTGAAGGACGCAGGGCCGCGGCTGCTGGTCGAAGCCGTGCACGCGGCAGCGAACGGCGAGTCCCTGGTGTCCCCTTCGATCACTACTCGGCTACTGGCCCAGTTCAGCGAACAAGGCCGGGCGCGGCCCGCCGTACCGGCTCTCACTCAGCGGGAGATCGACGTCACGATGGCGGTCGCCCGCGGCCGGACCAACGCCGAGATCAGCAAGGAGCTGATGATCTCGCTGTCGACGGTGAAGTCGCACCTCACCGCGGTCCAGCGCAAAATCACCGCCCGTAACCGGACCGAGGTCGCCGTCTGGGCGTGGGAATCGGGACTGGTGCGGTAGCACCACGGAATCTTCACAGTCGATCAGTACTATTTCGGGGTGGCCGGAGCTGAGCTCGTTGGACGCCGTGCGGAGAGCGCCGAACTCGATCGGCTGATCGCTGTGGCCCGGACGGGGCGCAGCGCGGTTCTGGTATTGCGCGGTGAGCCCGGTGTCGGGAAGACCGCGCTGCTGGATGCACTGGTGACCCGGACCAGCGACTGCGGCTTCACCCGGACGACCGGCGTCGAGGCCGAGAAGGACCTCGCCTACTCCGGTCTCTATCCGCTCTGCCAGCCGTTCCTAGCCCAGCGCGATCGGCTGCCGGCCCCGCTCGCCCAAGCCCTCGGTACGGCGTTCGGCCTGGTCAGCGGACCGACGCCGGACGCGTTCCTGGTCGGCCTCGCCGTGCTGAACCTGTTCGCCGACGCGGCGGCCGACCAGCCGCTGGTCTGTGTGGTCGACGACGCGCAGTGGCTGGACAAGATGTCCGAGCGGATCCTCGCCTTCGTCGCCCGCCGGTTGACCGCGGAGGCGGTGGTGATGATCGTCGCGGTCCGGGACGGCTTCGAGCACGACTTCACCGGGTTGCCGGAGCTGGAGCTCGGCGGTCTGGACCGCGCCGACGCCCAGACGTTGCTGGAGGCCTCGATCCCGGGACTCGTCGACCCGCGGGTCAAGGACCGAATCGTCGCCGAGGCGCAGGGCAATCCGCTCGCGCTGCTCGAACTTCCGCACACCGGCGCCGAGCGCGCCAACGGCTCGAGCCGAACCACGCTGATCGAGGAGAGTTTCGAACGACGACTGGATGCCCTGCCGCCCGCTGCCCGGCAACTGCTCACCCTGGCCGCGGCCGAACCGCTCGGCGATCCGACGCTGCTGTGGCGCGCCGCCGAGCGACTTGGGCTTGGCGCGGAGGCAGCCACGGCGGCTCTTGAGTCCGGGCTGATCACCTTCGGCACCCACGTCCGGTTCCGGCATCCGCTGGTCCGCTCGACGGCGTACCGGACGGCGATCGCCTCGGATCTGCAGGCCGCGCATCGCGCCTTGGCCGAGGTGACCGATCCGGATCGCGACCCGGCTCGGCGAGCCTGGCACCGCGCGCAAGCTGCTCCCCTGCCCGACGAGGAGGTCGCCGCCGAGCTCGAACGGTCGGCGGCCGGCGTCCGCGAACGCGGTGGGCATTTCGCGGCCGGCGCCTTCCTCGAGCGGGCCGTCGAGCTGACTCTCGATCCCGACCGCCGGGCCGAACGGCTGCTGGCCGCTGCGACCGCGCGGTGTGCCGGTGGCGCGCTCGACACGGCTCTCGGTCTGCTCGACCACCTGAAGAACAGTCCGCCGGATGAGCTGCGATCGGCGCTCGCCCAGCGGCTCCGCGGCCAGATCCAGTTCGACCAGGGCGACAACCGGGAAGCCGCAGCCACGCTGCTCGCGGCGGCACGGCAGCTCGAGCCGCTCAAGCCCGACCTCGCGCAGACCACGCACCTTGCGGCGTTGACGGCAGCCATCTGGGCGGCCGGGCGCGATGCCGCCGGAATCATCGGCGAGACGGCGGCCGCCGTACCGGACTCGTGCGATCCGGCCGAGTCGTTGCTGCCTGCGCTGGCCCGGCGATTCACCCGCGGATACGTCGAGGCCGCGCCTGATCTGGCCAAGGCGGTCGCGGCCGAGCTTCGGGACGGTTCCGGCGAGGCAGCCGGGCATCTGGCCAGCGCGATTGTGGCCGTCGATCTGTGGGACTTCGAGAGCGCCCGCAGGCTGGTCGCGCGGCAGGAACGCCTCGCCCGGCAGACGGGTGCCTTGCTGCGACTCCAGTTCGCGCTCGACTTCAACGCGGCCTTGCACAGCATCGCCGGCGACCTCGCTGCGGCGGGCCGGATGGTCGAGGAACGCCGCCGGATCGCGGCAGCGACCGGCAAGCAGTCGGCCGAGTACGGCGGAGTGCTGCTGGCCGCCTTCCGCGGTACCGAGGCCGGCATCACGGCTCGCGGCGTCCTGACGACGTACGCCGAAGCCGTGCGGAACAACGGACTCGGGCGCTACGAGCTCGCCCGGGATGCGGCCCAGTGGGTCTTCGACCAGGACACCATCGGGTACGGCGCTCTGGTCGTGGGCGAGCTCGCGGAGGCGGCTTCACGGACCGGCGACACCAAGATCGTCGCGTCTGCCCTGGCCTGGGCGACTGAGCGGGCGGCCGTCGTACCGACTGACTGGGGTCGCGGGATCGAGGCGCGGGTCCGGGCGCTGCTGGAGGCGGACGAAGCGGCGTACCGGAGTTCGATCGAGTGCTTCGACCACACCAGCCTGGAGGGCGAGGCCGCGCGCGGCCGGCTCCTGTACGGCGAATGGTTGCGCCGTGAGGGTCGTCGGGCCGATGCCCGTGCCGAGCTGCGGACGGCGCACGAAACCCTCACCGCCTTGGGCCTCGAAGCGTTCGCCGAGCGGGCACGCCATGAGCTGCTCGCCACTGGCGAGACGGTCCGGAAGCGCTCGGTCGAGACGGTGAACGACCTGACCACGCAGGAGGCGCAGATCGCCGGGCTGGCTCGCGACGGCCTGACCAATCCGGAGATCGCCGCGCAGCTGTTCCTCAGCCCGCGGACGGTCGAGTGGCACCTGCGCAAGACCTTCGCGAAGCTCGGCATCACGTCGCGGCGGCAACTGCGGGACGCCTTGCCCCGGTGACCAGGGACTACCCCAGTGTGCTCACTGGGGCGACCCGGGAGCGCGCTGGCGATGGTGGACGGACAAGATCCCGTCCGCTACGCAGAAGGAGCCCTCCCCATGACCGACCGTCGTCAGTTCCTCGGCCTCGCCGCCGCGAGTGCGGCCGCCGTCCAGCTCGGCGTACCGAACCTGGCGCACGGGGCGCCGGTGCCCGGTGACCCGCGGATCCGTCCGTACAAGATCAAGGTGCCGCAGGCCGCGATCACGGATCTGCGGCGGCGGATCAAGGCCACCCGCTGGCCCGACCAGGAGACCGTTGCCGACCGTACGCAGGGCGCGCAGCTGGCCAAGCTCCGGCCGCTCGTGGAGTACTGGGGGTCGCACTACGACTGGCGCAAGATCGAGCACAGGCTCAACGCGCTGCCGCAGTTCATCACCTCGATCGACGGGCTGGACATCCAGTTCGCGCACATCCGCTCCAAGCACGCGAACGCGCTGCCGATGCTGATGACCCACGGCTGGCCCGGCTCGATCATCGAGCTGCTCAAGGTGATCGACCCGCTGACCAACCCGACCGCGCACGGCGGCAAGGCCGAGGACGCGTTCCACCTCGTGCTGCCGACCCTGCCGGGGTACGGGTTCTCGGGCAAGCCCACCAAGGTCGGCTGGAACCCCGGCCACATGGCGACCGCGTTCCACGAGCTGATGCAGCGACTCGGCTACAAGGAGTACGTCTCGCAGGGCGGTGACTGGGGCGCGATCATCTCCGAGGTCCTGGCGACGCAGGAACCCGAGGGCCTGCTCGGGATCCACATCAACATGCCGGGCACGGTGCCGCCCGACGTCCTGCGCCACCTGCGCAACTTCGACGCGGCGCCGGCCTCGCTCTCGGCACGCGAGAAGGTCGCCTACGACCGGCTGCTGCACTTCTACCGCGACGGCTTCGGCTACGCCGCGATGATGAACCAGAGCCCGCAGACCATCGGCTACGCGCTCGCCGACTCGCCGGTCGCGATGGCCGCCTACTACTACGACAAGATCGCCGAGTGGACCGACAGTGACGGCGTACCGGAGAAGGTTCTCAGCTACGACGAGATCCTGGACGCGATCTCGCTCTACTGGCTGACCAACACCGGTACGTCGTCCTCCCGCTCGTACTGGGAAGGCGCGCAAGCCGGTGGCGGCCCGTTCAACGCCGTACCGATCCCCCGGGTCCCGGTCGCCGTCACCGTCTTCCCCGGCGAGATCTACCGCGCCCCGCGCAGCTGGGGCGAGCAGACCTTCGGCAACCTGATCCACTGGAACGAGGTCGACCGCGGCGGCCACTTCGCCGCCTGGGAACAGCCGAAACTCCTCACCCAGGAACTGCGCACCGCCTTCAGAGGCCTGCGCTGACAACCAGCCGGTGGGCGTCTCGGTCGGGCGGGCCCGACGCCCACCGGCTGTTCGGTCAGTACTTCACCACCACTTGTCTTCGCGGGCCTCGGCGGTGCCGTTGGTGGTGTCGAGGGCGTCCAGGGCCGCGACGGTGGCGTCGTCGAGCTCGAAGTCGAAGACCGCGAAGTTCTGCTCGATGCGCTCGCGGTGCGTCGACTTCGGGATCACCGACATACCCTTCTGCACGCCCCAGCGGATCAGGACCTGGGCCGGGGTCCGGCCGAGCTCCTCGGCGATCCGGCCGACGGTCGGGTCGGTGAGGTGGTCGCCGGTGCCCAGCGGGCTGTAGGCCTGGGTGACCAGGCCGGTCTCGTTGCCGGCCTCGAGGAGCGCGCGGCGGTAGGCGAACGGGCTGAAGTACACCTGGTTCACCGCGGCCGGGATCTCGCTCACCTTCGCCAGCTCGGCCAGCTCGGCGGCGCTGAAGTTCGAGACGCCGATGCCCTTCGTGAGGCCGGCCGCGCTCGCCTTCTCCATCCCCGGCCAGGCCCAGGTCGGGCCGCCCTGCGGCCAGTGGATCAGGTACAGGTCGAGGTAGTCGGTGCCGAGCCGCTCGAGGCTCTTTTGCGCCTCCACGAACGGGTCGTCGTGGTGCGGCAGGAACTTGGTCGTCAGGAAGATCTCCTCGCGCGGAATCCCGCTCTCCCGGATCGCCTTCCCGACGCTCTCCTCGTTCCCGTAGCCCTGCGCGGTGTCGATCAGCCGGTAGCCGGCCTCAAGCGCCGCCGCCACCGCCCCTTCGGTCTCCGCACCGTTCTCGACCTGCCACACGCCCAGACCCACCGCCGGGATCTCAGTACCGTTCACAAGCTTCAGATTCATGTTTCAACCTTACGTCTCACTGCCGCTCGAGCTTCCAGACCTGCGGCTGCAGGTTGTTGCAGTACCAGATCTGCAGATCCGCGCCGGCCGCCGTCGAGCCGCCGGCCACGTCCAGGCACAGGCCCGAGTTCTGGCCTACCACCTGGTAGTAGTTCCGGCCGACGTTCACGAACTTCCACCGCTGCCACCCGCCGTCCTGACACGCGTACTGCTGGATCTTCGCGCCGGGTTCGAACGAGTTCTTGGTGACCTCGACGCAGAGCTGACTGTTCTGGCCCTTCAGCCGGTAGTACCCATTCCCCTCCGCCGTGAACTGGAAGTTCTGCGGGCCGAGGCCGTTGCAGTACCACTGCTGGATGCGGCCGCCGTACTCACGAGAGTCGGCCGCCACGTCCATGCAGTACGTGCTCTGCGCACTGAGCAGCCGGTACGTCGCTCCGCCGGCCACGCCGGTGTCGGTACCGCTCCCAACAGCGGAGCCGGTGGCGAAGAAGGTCTGGCAGTCGCCGTTGCTGAAGTCGCTGGCCAGCTGCAGGACTCGCGTGCCGTCGGCGGAGCCGACCAGCGGTGAGCTGTAGTTCGGGCAGTAATGGTTGATCGGGTTCGGTACTTGGACCGGCGCCTCGAGTTCGTACCAGGGGCCGTTGCCACCTTCGGTGTTGGCGAGGATCGTCCGGCCGTTGTCCGCGGCAACTGAACCGTTGCCGTTGAGCAGGATCTGGCCGATCAGCAGCAGCTTGTTCCCGGCCACCGCGAGGGTCGGCGCATGCGCGAAGTACTTGCCGTCGAGGGTCTGCGGCCGGATGCCGAGGTCGCTCGGCGAGCCCCAGTTCCAGCCGTCGCTCGAGGTGCGCTTGTGGACGACGCAGTCGTACTGGCCGCCGAGGCCGCAGAGCTCGTAGACCATGACGTAGAAGCTCGGGTTCAGCTGCCGCACCACTGGCATTCCCGGCCGGTGACCGCCGGTAGTGCTCTGCACGGTCGGCACCCGGTCGGTCCAGTTCACGCCGTCACTGCTGCGGACCTCCATCAGCTTCTGGCTGTGGACTCCATCAGTCTCGTCCGCGTAGTGACAGACCAGCCGCCCGTCCGCCGCCACGGAGAACTCGGGCTCCCACAGGCCGCCGTCATTCGGAGCGGTGGCGCAGTTCGACAGGTAGCTCCAGGATCGGCCGAGGTCGTTGCTCCGCCAGATCCGGATCCCCATCGGACGGTCGTTCGCGCCGACCGAACCGGCCCACAACAGAGTGCCGGCCGGCATCGCGCCGATCTGCCGCGGCAGCTCGAACAGGGTCGCGCAGCAGAGCCCCTGATTGGTGGCGGCTTCCGGATCGGCGACCGTGCCGACCTCGGCGAAGCTCGCGCCGTCGTTGGTGCTCTCGTGGATCACACCGACGCCGTTCGCGGAGCCTCGGAACGAGACCACACTCGCGAGGATTCGGCCGTTGGCCGCACCGCTGTGCTGCAGCCGGATCGCGCGTGGATACAGGCTCGCCCCGGCCGGTTGCAGCAGCGTGCCGCTGGCGACTGAAGCGTCAGGCCGGGCCGAGGCCGGCAATGGGCCGGCGACCAGCACCAGGCCGGCGACCAGCAGCAACAGGAAACGTCTCATCGGAACCACCTAACGCGTCGGGGCGGGGACGGATCGGTTACAACGATGTATTGAGCACCATGGCAGCAATCCGCCCCGTAGACAACCCCAAGCTCGCGTCAGTCCCGCGCGGGGAAAAGCACGCGCCACACGGGCAGGTACGCCGGCTGGTTCGGCTGACCGATGAGGTAGCCGGTCAGGCCTGCTTGCTCGGCGGCGGTGATCTCCGCCGGTGTCTCGCCTTCGTAGAAGGAGCGGCACGGCGCCGCGTCGTCCTTCCCGCGCTCGAAGAGGGCGAGTGCCGGCTTCGACTCGGCCTTTGTCCGCGGAGTCAGGATGCGGTCGCCGAACAACGCCCACGGGAACGGGTCCGCCTCGGCCCACTGGCCGTCGACGTACGCCTTGGTGGCCGCGGCGCGCTCGGCGTCCGTGGCACCCCACTCCGGCGGCACGTTGGTGATCAGCCCGATCGGTACGCCGACGGCCCGCAACTGACGGAGGTGGCGTTGAGCGCCCGCCATCCAGGTCATCCGGCCGGCGACCGTGGTGTCGACCAGGGTGTTGCCCAGATCGAACCAGACGACCGAGCACCGCGCGGACCGGGATTGTGGTTCCGCGGTGGGCGTCGCCGTTGCCGTGGTGGGCAGGGCGAACAGGAGACCGGCCGCGGCGGTTGCCGCGGCCAGCCGGGTGAAGAGCTTCACTGTGCCTCCGAGCGCCCGTCCGCCTGGGGCGGTGGCGCGGTCGATTCTCGGTGGATGACGCGGTTGACGGTGTGGACCGACGGCTCCGGCGCGGGCTCACCGCGGATCTCGGCGAGCAGCCGGGCGATCGCGTTACGGCCCTGGGCCTCGCGGTCGACGGCCACCGTCGACAACGCCGGGGTCGCGAACCGGCCCATGTCCTCGTCGTCCCATCCGAACACACTAAGGTCACGCGGCACCTCCCAGCCGCGGTCCCGCGCGCCGCGGATCACCCCCATCGCGACCACATCATTGGCGGCCACCACCGCGGTCACTCCGCAACCGGCCGGCAGCGCGGCGATCGCGTCGTACCCGGACTGGCCGGACCAGTCACCGTCGATCACTCCGAACGAGTGCAGGCCGAGCCGCTCGATCGTCTCCAGATAGACGCTCTTCCGGTTGCGGGCCGAGGCGTACTCCTGGTCGCCGGCCACGTGCAGGAACGTCCGGTGTCCCAGCGAGCTGAGGTGCTCGACAATCTCGCGCACCTCGGCGGCTCCGGCCAGGTCCCCCAGCACCCGGAGTTTCTCGTCGTGGCTCTCGCTGCGGACCAGCGGTACGCCGAGCGACTTGGTGACCTTGAGATCGATCGACGACATGGCCAGGATCCCGTCGACCTGACCCGACCGGGCCAGTTCGTCGATGCGTGCGGCCCGGGCCCGCGGGCCACCCTCCACGCTCACCACCTCGACCTGATAGCCGGCCTGGTGCGCGACCTCGGAGGCAGCGGCCAGTTGCCGGCCCGGGAAGTGCGGACCCGTCGCGAGCACGATCGCGAGCCGGTTCGTCCGCCGGGTCCGCATCGAGCGCGCGACCAGGTTCGGCCGGTAGTCCAGCGCCTTCACCGCGTACTCGACCTTGAGCCTGGTCTTCGGCTTCAGGTTGTCCTTGTCCTGGAGGTACCGCGACACGGTGGTGTGCGAGACACCGGCCAGCCGGGCCACCTCGTGAATGGTCGACGGCCGTTTCCGCCCCGCATCGGTCACGCCCCGAACGTTAGCCGATCGAGCGAACTCTTGACACCCTCCACCGGCTGCGGTTAGCTACCGGCTCAGAAGTGGATCGATCACTTTTTATTTCCCTCAACCTCCATAAGGAGGATGGTGTCTCTTTTCACGCGATTGCGCCGCGACTATCCCATCCTTTTACTGGCGGTCCCGGGAATGCTGATCATCTGTGCATTCCATTATTTCCCGCTCTGGGGAAATGTGATCGCCTTTCAGGATTACCAGCCGTACCTGGGCGTCGGCAAGAGCCTCTGGTCCGGCCTGGAGAATTTCAGCACCATCGTCGACGGCGACCCGGAGTTCCTGAACGCGGTCAAGAACACGCTGGTGCTGACCGCCATCCAGACCGTCATCGTCTTCCCGGCGCCGATCGTGGTGGCGCTGGTCCTGCACAGCCTGCTGTCGAACCGGCTCCGCCAGTTCGTCCAGACCGTCATCTACCTGCCGCACTTCATGTCCTGGGTGATCGTGGTCGCGGTCTTCCAGCAGATGCTCGGCGGCACCGGCATGATCAACAACTGGCTGCGCTCGCACGGCTACGACCCGATCCACATCATCGGCAACGCCGACGCGTTCCGGGCCCTGCTCACCTCGCAGGTGATGTGGAAGGACACCGGCTGGGCCACGATCCTGTTCCTGGCCGTGCTGTCGCAGATCGACCGGTCGCTGTACGAGGCGTCCGCGGTCGACGGCGCCGGGCGCTGGAAACAGACCTGGCACATCACGCTGCCGGGCCTGAAACCGATCATCATCCTGCTGCTGATCCTCAAGCTCGGCGACTCGCTGACGGTCGGTTTCGAGCAGATCATCCTGCAGCAGCAAGCCGTCGGCACCGATGTCAGCGAAGTGCTCGACACCTACGTCTACAACAACGGCATCCTCGGCGGCGACTGGGGAACCTCGGCCGCGGTCGGTCTGGTGAAGAGCGTGGTCGCGCTGATCCTCGTGCTGGGCGCCAACAAACTCGCCCATCGCTTCGGTGAGGAAGGGGTGTACCGCGGATGAAACGCCAGCAGGTGCTCGTCGGCGGGATGCCGATGCCGGGCCGGGCCGAGCGGGTGGTCAAGGCGATCTTCCTGACCGTGATCTGCGCGGTGGTCGTGGTCCCATTCATCGGGGTCGTGTCCACCAGCCTGGCCTCGCCCGAGGAAGTGATCCGCGCCGGCGGCTTCGTCCTGTTCCCCACCCATGGGATCGACCTGTCGTCGTACCGCTCGATCCTGTCCGGCGGGACGGTCACGCAGGCGCTGCTGATCAGCGCCTTCATCACCACCGTCGGTACGACGATCGCCCTGGTGCTGACCTGCATGCTGGGCTGGGCGCTGAGCCGCCGCGGCAGTGTCGGCAACAAACCGCTGCTGCTGCTCGTGCTGATCAGCCTGCTGTTCAACCCGGGCCTGATCCCGAGCTACCTGGTGATCCAGCAGTTCGGGCTGCTGGACAGTCTGTGGGCTGTCATCCTGCCGACCTCGGTGAGCGCGTTCAACGTGATCGTCGTCCGGGCGTACTTCGTCGGGCTGCCGGCCGCGGTGCTCGACTCGGCCCGGATCGACGGCGCTTCGGAATGGAAGATGTTCTGGCACATCGGCCTGCCGCTGTCCAAGGCGGTGGTCGCGGTGGTCGGCCTGTTCTACGGCGTCGGCTACTGGAACAGCTTCTTCGGCGCCCTGCTCTACCTGAACGACCCCGGCAAGTGGCCGCTGCAACTGGTCCTGCGGACCTATGTCGTCAACGGCGTCGAGATCGGCGCCCAGGACCTCGGGGCGGCCGGTGAGGCGCTGCCGCCCCAGACCTCCATCCAGATGGCGATCCTGATGATCTCGGTCGTCCCGATCCTGTGTGTCTACCCGTTCATCCAGCGGCATTTCGCCAAGGGCGTGCTGACCGGAGCAGTGAAGGGCTGAAGATGAGTAATCACGATGCGCGGCTCAGCCGCCGTACCTTGCTCGCCGGCGCCGCGGCCATCGGCCTCGCCGGTTGTTCCAACGACGGCCGCGGCGGATCGGCCGGTGCCGGCGGCACCACGGCCGGCGTCCGTCCGGCGTACCAGCCGTACACGGGCGTCAAACCCGACCTGTCGGGTGTGGAGTACAAGATCCCGAACGCGTTCACCCGCTATCCGGCCGATCCGGTCCAGGCGATCACGACCCCGCCGGGTGACGGCAAACCGATCGACGTGCTGACCTACACCAACACGCCGATCCCGCCGAAGCTCGAGCAGAACCGGTTCTGGCAGGAACTGAACCGCCGGGTCGGGTCGCCGGTCACCGTGAACCTCACGCCGTCGGTCGACTACAACCAGAAGTTCGCCACCGTGCTGGCCGGCGACCGGCTCAGCGACATCTTCCTGGTCGGCGGCGTTCCGCAGGTACCGCAGATGCTGGAGGCGAAGGGCGTCGACCTGACCCCGCATTTGTCCGGCGACAAGATCAAGAAGTACCCGTTCCTGGCGAACATTCCGGAAGCGGCCTGGAACGTATGCATTTTCGGCGGCAAGATCATGGGCGTCCCGATTTCGCGGGGCGCGATCAGTTCGAACGCGATGTACAGCCGGGCGGACATCCTGAAAAAGCACGGACTACAGGGTGACATCAAGGATCTCGACGAGTTCTTCGAATTGTGCAAGGCACTGACCGACAAAAGGCAGAACCGCTTCGCGCTGGCAGCCTCGCCCACGGTGTTCGTCCGCAACATGTACGGCGTACCGAACAACTGGAGCGAGAACGGCAAGACCCTCGTCAGCGCCCTCGAGCACGAGGGGCAGGAAGACGCCCTCGAGGCACTGCGGAAGTTCTGGAGCTCCGGCTACATCCACCCTGACGGGTTCTCCGGGCAGAACCAGGACCTCAAGGTGCGGTTCGGGAACGGATCGAGCGCGCTGGTCGTGGACACCTTCAGCGCCTGGCCGAGCTACCTGCAGACCGCAGTCGACAAGGAGGCCGAGATCGCGATCATCGGTCCGCCGAAACACGACGGCTCGGGGGCAGCCCCGATCTGGCTGGGCGTTCCCGCCATCGGCTTCGCCGCGATCAGCAAGAAGGCCGAGGCCCGGGTCGAGACGCTGCTGGCGTACATGAACTACCTCGCGGCGCCGTTCGGCACCCAGGAGTATCTGTTCCGCAAATACGGGCTGCCGGGGCTGGACCACAAGGTCGTCGACGGCAACCCGGTGCTGACCGAGAAGGGCTTCAGCGAGGTCCAGCTCGGTCTGATGTACACCGCGGACGCTCCGTGGACGATCTTCCTGCCGGAGAAGCCGGGCAGCGCCGAGGCCGAGTTCGAGGCGATGAAGAAGCTCTGCCCGACCGCCCTGGCCGACCCGGTCGCCGGGCTCTACTCCGAGACCAACGTCCGCAAGGGCCCGCAGCTCACCACCGACATCACCCAGATCACCAACGACATCATCCAGGGTCGCAAGCCGGTGTCCGCCTGGGCCGGCGCGGTCAAGAAGTGGAAGAGTGGCGGCGGCGACAAGATCGCCGAAGAGTTCGCCCAGGCGCTGCACTCCTCACGCTGACAGATCACTTTCGAGAGGAACTCCCTTGAGCACCAACACCGTCAGGTTCGCGGCCGTCGGTCTTGATCACGCCCATATCCACGGCCAGATCGCCGGCCTGATCGCTGCCGGCGCCGAGTTCGTCGCGATGGCGACCGACGACCCGGCCGCGGCGATCGCCGTGCAGGTTCGAGAGCGGTACCCCGAGGTTCCGGTCGCCGACGACCCGGCCGAGCTGATCGGCCGCGACGACATCGATCTGATCGTGACGGCCGCCGTACCGGACCGGCGCGGGCCGATCGCGGTCGCCGCGCTGCGGTCGGGCAAGGACGTCGTCGCCGACAAGCCCGGCTGCGTGAGCTTCGCGCAGCTGGAGGAGATCGAGAAGGCGGTCGCCGAGAGCGGCCGGTTCTGGTCGGTGACGTTCTCGGAGCGCTTCGAGGTGCGCTCGGCGATCAAGGCCGGTGAGCTGGTCCGCGCCGGCAAGATCGGCACCGTCGTGCAGACCATCGGGCTCGGGCCGCACCGGATCGGCGACCGCGGTCACCTCGGCGGCGGCGCGGGCCGGCCGGACTGGTTCTACGACAACACCCGGTACGGCGGCATCCTGGTCGACATCGCGTCGCACCAGATCGACCAGTTCCTCTGGTACACGGGATCACGCACCGCGGAGGTCGTGGCCAGCACGGTCGGGAACTTCGCGAACCCCGGCAAGCCCGGGCTGCAGGACTTCGGCGACCTGCTGATCCGCAGTGACAACGCGCAGGGCTACATCCGCGTCGACTGGTACACGCCGGACGGGCTGCCGACCTGGGGCGACGGCCGGCTGATGATCCTCGGCACCGAGGGCTACATCGAGCTGCGCAAGTACGTCGACATCGCCGGCCGGCCGGGCACCGACCACCTGTTCCTGGTCAACAACGACGGGATGGAGTACATCGACTGCTCCGACGTGCAGCTGACCTACTACGCCGACCTGCTGAACGACGTACGGGATCGGACCAGTACGGCGGCGCCCCAGGAGCACACGATCGAGACCATGCGGCTGGCGCTCACCGCACAACAGCAGGCGGTCGTCCGTGGAGCCGCCCAGTGACGGATCTCAAGGTCGCGATCGTTGGCTGCGGCAACATCAGCCGCAGCCACGCCCGCTCGTACGCCGCTGCTCCGGCCGAGCTGGTCGGAGTGGCGGACATCGTGCCGGCCAAGGCGGAGGAGCTCGCCGGGCAGTACGGCAGCACGCCGTACGCGAGCGTCACGGAGTTGCTGAAGGCAACGGATCCTGACCTGGTCTCGGTCACCACTCCCCCAGGCAGTCATGCCGAGATCGCCATCGAGGTCCTGGCCGCCGGCAAGTCCGTGCTGCTGGAGAAGCCGCCGGTCCTCAACCTGGCCGAGATGGATGCAGTGGCTGCAGCCGAGGCTGCCAGCGCCGGCTCCGTGTACGTCGTCTTCCAGCATCGGCACGGCTCGGGTGGCCGGCGGGCCGCATCGCTGCTGGCGGACGGCACGCTGGGCAAGCCGCAGGTCGCCGTCTGCGAGACGTTGTGGTACCGGCCGGTCAGCTACTTCGATCCGGAGTGGCGCGGCACGTGGGTCGGCGAGGGCGGTGGCCCGACACTCGGCCACGGCATCCACCAGATCGACCTTCTGCTGCACCTCCTCGGTCCTTGGCGAACACTGACCGCGACCGCCCTTCGGCTCGACCGGCCGGTTCAGTTCGAGGACGTGTCGATGGCTTCGGTGATCTTCGAGAGCGGCGCGGTCGCGACCGTGATCAACAGCCTGCTGTCACCCCACGAGCTGAGTCGCATCCGGATCGACACCACCGGTGGTTCGCTCGAGGTCAACCACCTCTACGGCTACTCCGACAACGACTGGCGCTTCACTCCCGTCCCCGATGCTGCGCGGGCCGCGACGCTGGGGATCGATCCCGGCACCCGTCGTACCGATTCAGTCGTCGTGGACACCGACCCGTGGGCGGCCTCCGCGGGCGACGACATACCAAGCAATCACGCGGCGCAAATCACCCGCCTGGTCGACGACCTGCTGGCCGGCCGCGCCCACGAAACTACGCTGGCCAGCACGCGCCCCACGATGGAGTTCGTCACGGCTCTCTACGCGTCGGCGCTCACCAGCAGCCCCATCCACCGCGCCGACCTGACCCCCACCCATCCCTTCTACCAAGCCCTGCACGGCAACGTCCCGCAGTCCGATATCGACCAGGCGATGTCGAACCGGTAACGGCTCACCGGTACGACGAGCACCGGCGTGACCGCAGTCAGTACGTTGTGAATCATGTCCCGCCCCGGTCAGCCTGAGCGCTCTGCCACGTATGCGGAGGTCTTCGCGGTCGCGGAGTTCCGGTGGTCGTGGCTCGCGCTGGTCGGGTCGGTGATCGGCGACCAGCTGGCCCGGGTCGCTCTCGCGATCCTCGTCTTCGACCGCACCGGGTCGGCGGGGCTGTCCGCGTTGACGTATGCGCTGACGATGTTGCCGGACGTCGTCAGCGGGCCGCTGCTCGGCGGCCTGGCGGACCGGTTCCCGCGGCGGCGGATCATGGTCGCCTGCGACGCCGCCCGCGCGGGACTGGTGGCCTTGATGGCGATCCCCGACACGCCGCTGTGGGTCCTGTGCGTGCTGCTGGTCGCGGTGCAATTGCTCGCCGCCCCCTTCCAGTCCGCCCGTACGGCGTTCCTGGCGACGCTGATGACCGGCGACACGTATCGGGCCGCGGTGGGGTTGTCGACGGTCACCGTCCAAGCCGCGCAGCTGGCCGGATTCGTGGCCGGTGGCACCATCGTGGCGCTCCTCGGCTCGAGCCAGGCCCTCGCATTGAACGCGTTGTCCTTTGCGGTCTCGGCCGTATTACTCCGCTTCGGCATCCAAGAACGCCCCGTCCCGCTGGATCCCGCCGCCCGCCCGAGCTGGTGGGGCTCGCTGGTCGCCGGCGCGCGGCTCGTCTGGCACAACCGCCGCCTGCGCTACCTCCTGGCGCTCATCTGCGTCCCCGGCTTCTACATCACCGTCGAAGGCCTGGCCACGCCGTACGCCGCCTCGATCGGCGGCGGCGCGATCGCCGCCGGCATCCTGTTCGCCGCCAACCCGGCCGGCCAGGTCGTCGGCATCCTGCTGGCATCACGCATCGCCCCGGCCCGCCGGATGGCGATGATGGGACCGCTCGCGATCGGAACCTGCGCGGTCCTGATCGGCTGCGTGTTCCAGCCCGGGTTGTGGGTGACGGTCGCGTTGTGGACGGCGTCCGGCCTGTGCGCATCGTTCATGCCGCTCGCCCAAGCGACGTTCGTCCAGGCGATTCCTGATGCGCAGCGGGGCCAAGTGATCGGCCTGGCCCGCACTGCGCTGGTGGTTGCTCAGGGGATGGGGATCCTGGTCGCCGGAGCGGCCGCGGATCATGGGAAACCGGCCATGGTCGTGGCCGTAGCAGGTGTCCTAGGCGTCCTCTACGCCGCCGGCGCCGCCCGGGGGTACCGGCGTGCGGGAGTCTGAGGATCAGGTCCAGTCGTTGGAGCGCATGGTGACGCACCTCCTCCCGGGGAGCGCCATCACTACCTGACAACGCAGTGACATTGGGTGATACCGCGTTTACTCTGACAGTGAGGACCAGTGGGGCTGGGGGAAACGTTAATGACGAGTATCCGCCATTTGAGCCTGCGGCGCAGGCACCGTCGTGACACTGACGTGCCCGTGTCCAAGTGGTTACCTGCGCACTGGGCGCTGTGGTCTGCGCCCAGGGTCGTCCTGGGCTACGTCCTGGTCGTGGACGCGCTGGCACTCACGGTGATCGGCGCCTCCTTCATCGGCTTGGACGTCCACTCGCACGACTGGATCCGCTTCGGCGCTCTGGTGATGGGGTCAGTGCTGCACGTCGAGGCCGGCCGAGAGATCGAACGGCTGCGCGTGGTCGTCTCCGAGGGGACGACGTACGTGAACCTGAAGTCGATGTGGATGTTCGCCGCCGTCCTGATCCTGCCACCGCCACTGGCCGTCGCGGTGATCGCGGTCAGCTACATCCACTCGTGGGCCCGGCTGCGCCGGAGTCCACCGCACCGCGGCTTCTTCTCCGCGTCCACGGTCATCCTCGGCTCGGCGGTCGCGACGATGTGCTTGCGGACCGTCAATCCGGACAACCACCCCGCCTTCGCCGGCGGGTTCATCGGTCTGGTCGCCGTGACTGCTGCCGCACTTGCCTACTGGCTGATCAACTTCGCCCTCGTGGTCGGCGCGGTTCTGTTGTCCAACCCGGATGCCAATGCCAGCAAGGCTTTGGGGCAGCTGTCGGATCAGCTCATCGTGGCTGGTGCAATCGGCCTCGGCGTCAGCACTGCCGCGCTGTTGATGTACCAGCCCTGGCTCAGCGTCGCCCTGCTGATCACCGTTCTGGGGCTGCACCGAGCGTTGCTCGTCGGGCAGTTCCAGTTCGCGGCGCGCACCGATCCGAGCACCGGCCTGGCGAACACCATGTTCTGGCACGAGATCGCCGCCAAGGAGCTCGAGCGCGCACAGAACACGCATAGCCAGCTCGGCGTTCTCTACCTGGACCTCGATCACTTCAAAGCCGTCAATGACACGTACGGCCACCTGGCCGGCGACCAGGTGCTGAAGGCGATCGCAGCCGAGCTGAAGCACGAGGTCCGCACCGACGACCTGGTCGGCAGACTCGGCGGTGAGGAGTTCGCGATTTTGCTGCCGAGCACGAGCGCCGACGACACACTCCGCACGGCCGAGCGCATCCGGCGCCGAGTCGCCAGTCTCGCCATCCCTGTCAACACGCCGAGCGGAGACACTGTCGTCGACGGGCTCAGCTGCTCGATCGGCGCGGCGACGTACCCGGCGGCCGGCCAGGACCTCGACGTGCTGCTGATGGCGGCGGACACCGCGACCTACGCAGCCAAGGAGTCCGGCCGGAACCGCGTTGTCACAGCTCCCAGTCGGACTCCTGGGCAATTGAGCTGAAGTAGACCGCCTGCTCGTCCGGATGTGGTGGATCGAAGTCGGCGAGGTGCTGAGCGAGGACCTCGTCCGTGACGTCCTGCCGGTGTCTGCTGGCACGATTCGCCGCGTGGCGGGCGCGGACGACGGCGGGGTCGGTGTCCACGTAGAGGAGTGTGAAGCGGGCGTCGGCTTCTGCGGCCAGCTTGCGCCAGGCGTCGCGGAGGAAGCGCGGGGAGCTGGTGTCGTCGACGATCACCGAGGTGCCGGCGGCCAGGAGCTCGCGGGCTTCGGCGTGCGCTTCGTCGTTGGTCTTGATCCACTCCGAGACCGGGATGCCGTCGCCGCCCCACAGACCACGGCGCGCGTTGATCTCGTCCAGGCTGACAACCTTCGCCGCGATGCGCGTAGCCAGCTCTCGGCCGACGGTGCTCTTGCCGGAGAACGACGTCCCGCAGAGCAGGACGAGTCTGGGAGGCATATCAGTCCTTCAAGAGAGCTTTGGCGAGCATCGCGACGACGCGGTCGGGGTCGTCGGTCAGGCTGCGGAGGATATCGTCGGCGAGGGGCGCGGGAAGCTCGGCCAGGGCCTGGGTGAGGCGGATCCGGGCCGGCGAATCGGAGACGGCCAGCGCGTCGGTGAGCGCGGTGAGCACGCTGGTGTCTTCGGCGAGAGTGCCGAGGATTTCGGCGGCCTCCACGTCGTTGACCCCTTCGACGATCAGACCGACCAGCGCCGGAATCGCCGCGACGACACCTCGGTTGCCCAAGGCAAGGGCTGCGTGCTTGCGCACGGTCGGGTCGTCGTCGGCCAGCACACCCTCCAGTACGGCGGTCGCCTCCGCACCAGGCAGTTCGACGATCGCCTGCACCGCACGCCGCCGTACGGCGGCATCGTCCGACCGCAGACCGGACGCGAGACTCGCCACACCGCCCTCGGCGCGGGCGAGCGCCCAGCGCAGAGCGCCGGCGACGTTCGGGTCGGATTCGGTCAGGATCGCCTTGGCGAGGACTTCGGTCGGGACGGGGTCCGGAGTGAGGGCGGCCTGCTGGCGACGGGCGGGGTTCGGCGAGTCGATGTTGTGCAGGAGCTCGATGATGCGGAGGACGTCTTCCCAGCCGGACGGCGCCGAGGCGTCGACGGTACGGAGCCGGTCGAGGAGTTCCTGCTCGCGGCGCAGGCGGTCCTCGGTTCGCTGGATCAGGTCGCTGACGAGAGCGGCCGGGGCGAAGGCCGGATCCTCCAGCGCCTGACCGATCTCGCGGAGCGAGAGGCCGAGCGAGCGCAGGCTCTCGACGTGGAAGATCCGGCTGATGTCGTCGGCGGAGTACTCGCGATAGTTGCCGACGGTTCGGCCGGTAGGGCGCACCAGCCCGAGGGAGTCGTAGTGCCGGAGCATCCGGCTACTCACCCCCGAGCGGCGCGCCACCTCACCGATCAGCACGCGAGCCGCGCCTCTACCTGAGCCGCTTTTTCGGGGCCGAGGGCATCGATCCGCTTCGCCGCGTCGACGTCCGCCGCGAACGCCGCATCCGGATCCCGCAGCAGCAACTCCGTCGCCCGGGCGTGGGCACGCACCCGCGGGTCCGGGTTCGTCAACGCCTGCTGCAGATGCGGCTCGATGAGGTTGTCCAGGGCAACCAGCGCCCGGCTGAGACTCAGCTGCACCGTCCGGTCCCCTCGTCCGAGCTGCGTGACCAGTACGGCGGCCAGCGCCTCCCGTTCGTCGACAGGCGCTAGTGCCACCGCTGCGCGCCACGCCGTACGGGCTACTTCGTCGTCCGGGTCGCGCAGCAACTCCGGCGTGATCGCGGCCCACGTGCTCGGGACTCCAAGCTTCGACAGCGTGTGCAGCGCCTGACTGCGCGCCTGCACACGCTCCGACTGCAACTCCGCCAAAACCTTCGGCACCGTCACCTCGGCCGGCTGGCGCAGCAACGCCCAGGTCAGCATGTCGCGCACGAAGAAGTCCGGCTCGACCGCGCACCGCTCCAGCAACGCCTCCACCAGCCCCGGCTCCGACCCGACCGTCATCGCCGTCCGAAGCCGCGCCGACGCGTCCCCGGCACCCAGTACCGCCACCAACCTGTCCACCGCACTCACGGTGATCACCTCCTGCGCCCCAGTGAAGACCTTGTCACAGTGTCAAGGTCAACCCCGGGGCGCCGTACCCGTTACGGGTAGTTGACCCATTGGGCCTTGTTGGTTTGGGAGTTGGAGGGGCCGCCGGTGTTGTTGATGATGTGGGCGATGGTGCCCTTGCCGCCGAGGGAGACGGTGACCATGTTGTGGAACTTCACGGCCGGTTTGTTCGGTACTTCGAAGGCGCGTTCGGCGACGATGGACGCGTCGGAGGTGAAGACGCAGTAGCTGCCGAGGCCCCAGGCTTCGTGGGTGTTCACGGAGTCGGCGACCTTGTAGGCGGCGTAGCCGCGGGTGGAGCCGTTCATCCAGGCGGCCTGGTTGGGCGGGTCGTAGGGCAGTTCGTTCTGGTAGAAGTACGTTCGGCCGCGTTCGCCGTTCCAGATCGTCTGGTACTTCTGGTAGTGCTCGACGAACAGCCCGTACGCCGTGACGTCGTCGCCGTTCACGACGAGACCGGTGTCGGCGGTGTTGGTGCCCCAGCCGACACCGATCGCGTGGTCGCCGCGCCAGAGCCAGGTGTGGTCGAGGATCACGTCGTCACTGTTGATCCGCAGCGATTCGGTCGCCTTGCCGACCGCGGAGCCGCCGATGCGGAAGTAGACGTCGTGGATCGAGGTCGGGTTCGCGCTGTGGTCGGCCGAGGAGTTGGTCGGGCCGAGCTCCATCAGGAGCGGCGAGTTGGTCGGGGCGGCGTCGATCAGCAGGCCGGCGAGTTTCACGCCGTCCACGTCCGCGACCGACACGGCCGACGTACCGTTGGTGGGCATGATCGTGGCCAGGCCGAGGCCCAGTACGACGGTGTTCGCGCGGGTGACCCGCAGGGTGTCGCTCAGCTTGTAGACGCCGGGCGTGAACAGGAGGTCCTTGCCGGCGGCAAGCTCCGCGTTGAGCGTGGCCGCGGTGACACCCGGCTTGGCGATGTAGAACTGGCTGATCGGTAGCGACTGACCGGCCGGCGCGCCGTTCGCCCAGCCCGGACCGGCCGAATTCGACTTCACCGCCGGGACGAACACCTGGTAGGCGCCCGCGTCGTCGACGTA
This sequence comes from Kribbella sp. NPDC005582, assembly GCF_040605415.1. Taxonomy (NCBI): domain Bacteria; kingdom Bacillati; phylum Actinomycetota; class Actinomycetes; order Propionibacteriales; family Kribbellaceae; genus Kribbella; species Kribbella sp. NPDC005582. The sequence goes on along the minus strand of NZ_JBEXCU010000003.1, from coordinate 371,142 downwards.
CAGGTAGGGCTTCTCCCGGACGATCGGGGTCTGCGCGACCTTCGTGTACGGCGGCTCCGGGAAGCTGCCCGCGGGCGCGTTCTCGGCGCCGACGAAGACCATGTTCCAGTTCTGACCGGTCCAGCTGCCCCAGCGCGTGTTGCGCGACAGCCACTGCTGCTGGCTGCCGGACCGCACCTGACCGTCGACGATCGTGTCGGCCATGAAGCCGCCGCTCGCCCAGCCGCCGTCGTCCAGGGCGAGGTTGCCCTTCAGGTGCATCCGCCGGTACGCCGACGCCTGGCTGACCGCCCAGCGGTCGAGGCCGCCCGGCGGGGTGACCGTGAGGCCTTCCGCGCCGCGCCAGAAGTTCTGCGTCGCGTTCTGCGGTGGGAACCAGTCCGCCTCGACATGGACGGCGCCGTTGATGTTCACGGTGCCCGGCGTGAGACCGAGCCCCGCGACCTGGGTGAAGAACCCGACGTTCGCGCTGACGTTGTAGGTGCCCGGCTTGAACAGCAGCGCGTACCGCTGCTCGCCGTACTGGTTCTGCTCCTGCTGCTGGAAGACCTGGTCGAGTCGCGACTGGATCTGGCTGGCCGGCATCGACGGGTCGAAGACGGAGACGTTCGGGCCGAGGTCCGGCGTACCGGGCGGGTTCGGCGGAGTGTCCACAGAGGTGATCCTGAACGATTGAGCGGCGCTCCCGTTGCAGGTGTACTGCTGCAACTGGACGCTGTCCGCGGTGGAGGCCGACGGTACGTCGAGGCACTTGCCGCCGTTCCGGTTCACCAGGTGGTAGGCGCCGTCCGCCTCCTCGACCGGAAGCCACTGCTGATTGTTGCCGCCGCCGTACGCCCAGAGGTGGACGAGCGCTCCGTCGGCCGTCGAGACGTTCGAGACGTCGACCACCTGCGCGGGATTCGTCCGGACGTTGATCCGGACGTAGCCGCCGCTGGTCGGCTCGAACTGCCATTGCTGGGCGAAGCTGGCGTTGCAGGTGTACTGCTGGACCACCGTGCCGTTCGCCGTACCGGCGGCACGGGTGTCGAGGCATTTGGCACTGTGTTTGGCGGTGACTGTGTTCCAGCCGGTCGGCGAGATGGCGGCGCTCGCGGCGGGTGGGTCGACCAGCGTCAACCCACTGGCGACGACGCCGGCCAGCGTCGCAGCGATCACGACGGTACGTCCGGGCATGAGATCTCCTCGGTTGGGGCGGCAGAGGTCCGCCCAGGAAAGCGGATTCCCGCACTTAATTCAAGACCTGACCGAAGTTCCGCAACCATAGACCCGACCAGATGAGAGTCTTGACCCATGACGAATGAGAGCGCTCCCACCGTGCAGATCAGGCCCTACCGGCCGGCAGATCGCGAGGCCGTCCACGACATCTGCATCCGGACCGCCGACGCCGGCGAGGACGCCACAGCCTCGTACGACGACCCGAACGTGCTTCCGGAACTCTTCGCGCACCCGTACACCCACCTGGACCCGAACCTCGCCTTCGTCGCCGACGACAACGGCCGCGTCGTCGGCTACGTCCTCGGAACCTCCGACACCGCCCGGTTCGCCCGGCGCTTCAGAACCGAATGGCTCCCCCTGGTCGGCGATCGGTACCCCGCACCGCCCGGTCCGCCGAACACTCCGGACGAGGTGATGGCGCACTTGCTGCACACTCCGGAGCGGATGGTTCAGCCGGCCCTGGCGGCGTATCCGGCCCATCTGCACATCGACCTGCTCCCGGACCACCAAGGGGCCGGCCACGGCCGCGCCCTGATCGACACCTTCCTCCAGGCGCTCGACGGCGTTCCCCTGCACGTCGGCATGGTCACCGCGAACCACCGGGCCCGCGGGTTCTACGACCGCCTCGGCTTCCACGAGATCCCGCACCCCGACCCCGGCCCGCTCACCTATCTCGGCCGCAATTAGCCTGCAATTCATTCCATTGACACGTTCCGCCGGCCGTCCGCAAACTCCCAGGCATGACGGCAAAGAACGGACTGAATTCGTTCCGTAAAAGGAATGATATTCGCATCGGACTGGTCGGCGCGGGCAGTGTGGCCGCCGTGTACGTCGAGGCGGCGGCAAGCCTGCCCGGAATCGCGATCAGGGCCGTCTGCGACGTGCGAACCGACGCCGCCGAGGCGTTGGCGCAGCAAGCGAATGCCCAGTCCTACAACGACTATCAGACCATGTTCGCGGTCGGCGAGTTGGATGCGGTCGTTATCACCTCACCGCATGCGCTGCACCTGCCGATGGCCGCCGACGCCGCAGCCGCTGGACTGCACGTATTGATGGAAAAGCCCATGGCAACCACCGTGGCCGACTGCCGGAAAATGATTCAAGTCTGCGAAGACGCCGGCGTACGACTCGCCATCGGTAATCTTCAGCGATTTGTTCCCACGGTGGCCGAGGCGGCCGCAACAATTCGGTCGGGACGGCTCGGCCGGCCGCTGCTGATCACCGAGCGGCGCGCGGTCCGCTACGACCCCGAGTCCCGGCCGGCCTGGTTCTTCGATCCTGAGCTCGCGGGCGGCGGGATCATGATGAACATCGGCGGCCACAGCGTCGACAAGGCCCAGGTGCTCACCGGGCAGCAGGTGGTCGCCGTGAACGCCCGGACCTGGCAGCGGCCCGGCCTGGCCGTCGAGACCGAGGCCTCCGGCGTGATGGAGCTGTCCGGCGGTGTTCAGCTCACCTTCTCGATCACCAGCACCGGTCTGCCACCCCAGGACGAGACCGAGGTGATCTGCGAGCGCGGCGCCCTGCGGCTCTCGCACACCGACGGTCTGTGGCTGTTCCAGGGTGACGAGCCCATCCTGCTACGCGGACGCACCGGCCACGACGAGATCGTCACCGCCTTCCGCGACCAGCTCCTCGATTTCACCGGGTCCGCTCCCCCGCGTGTCTCCGGCGACTACGGCCTGTCGGTCGTGGCCGCCGTCCAGGCGACTTATCACTCGGCCGCCGAACTCACCCTGCAGCGAACGGAGTACCGATGAACCTCAACCGGATGACGCGGGCGGCGCTGGCCGCCGGGCTCGCCCTGGCCACCCTGGCGGCGTGTAACAGCAACGGCGCCAAGTCGACGGACGACAACGGCGTGGTCACCATCAAGTGGCAGGGCTACAGCCAGGAGCGGCTCGAGTTCTACAAAGAGGCCGCCGCCGAGTTCCGCAAGGAGTTCCCGAACATCAACGTCGTCCCCGAGGAGCTCGCGGAGGCCGACTACAAGCAGGCACTGCCGTTGAGCTTCCGAAGTAAGAACTCCCCCGACATCTACACCTATACCTGGCCTGCTGCCGGTGAGTACTTCGAGCTGTCCGATGTGATCAGCAACAAGTGGGCCGTCCCGCTCGACGATTCGGTGCTCCCGGCCGACTTCCGGTCTCGCTTCCGCGACACCTCGAACCTGATGGAACCGATCTACAGCCAAGGCGGCAAGATCTACACCACCCCACGGCCGCCCGCCACCGGCACCATCGGCTTCGGCTACATGTACTTCAACAAGGACGTGATCGCGAAGGCCGGCCTGACCGGCAAGCTGCCCGCGACCTGGGCCGAGTTCACCGCCGCCTGCCAGGCGATCAAGGAGAAGGCGGGCGCGAGCTGCCTGGCGCAGTCCACGCAGGGGCCGGACGAGATCGAGCGGCTGCTCACGACGTTCGTCGGCGTGAACAAGAAGGGCTACACGCCGAGCAAGGTCTCGCTGCAGACGGGCAAGTACACCGAGACCTCCGATCCGCAGTTCGTCGAGGCGTTGCAGTTCATCCGGTCCTTGTACGAGCAGCAGTACGTCTTCCCGGGCCAGTACGACAAGATCGCTGCGCGCCAGGCCGTCGCCGGCGGCAAGGCCGCGTTCTACTTCGACGGCGGCTGGATGTCGTCGGTCTTCCCGCAGACCTTCAAGTTCAAGAACTTCGGCGTCGCGCTGCCGCCGGCCAAATCGACGCCCGCACCTGGCGGGTACGCCGGCCGGATCGCCCAGGGGCCGCCGTTGCCCGAGCTCTTCATCAGCTCGCAGAGCAAGCACCCGAAGGAAGCGACGCAGTTCCTGGAGTGGATGACCCGGCCCAACGGGTGGTTCGCGGAGCACTTCACCGCCAAGGGCTTCGACCTGCCGCCCTGGGTCGACCCGGCCGACGCGGCCAAGTGGCTGCCGAAGGAGAACCTGGCCCGCGAGCTGCTGCCGCTCGATCCGAAGGTGCACGTCCTCGCTCCGGTACCGGCGCTCAAGTGCCCGGACCTCGCCAAGTCCGAGGCGATGAGCAAGGTCGACCGGATCCAGGAGAACCTCGTCTACAGCACGGTGAACAAGTACCTGCAGAGCGGCGGTGACTGGCTCGCGCTGGCCAAGGGCATCGAAGACAAGCAGAACAAGGTCTTCGAGGCCCAGCTCGCCAAGGAGGCGGCTTCCGGACTGAAGGTCTCGACCGACTGCTACGCCGAGCCTGACTGGGACGGCCTGACTCCGTTCACGTTCGCCCGATGACCCGCCGTACGGATGTCGGCTGGATCTACCTCGTGCTGATCCCGTTCATCGTGCTGTTCCTGGCCTTCACGGTCTGGCCGCTGGTCCGGACCGTGCAGTTCAGCCTGCACGACTTCGACGGGATCGGCACCCTCGGTGACTCGCCGAACGTCGGCCTCGACAACTACAAGACGGTCCTCACCGATCCGCTGTTCGGCAAGGCCTACGCCAACACGTGGGCGTTCACGATCGGGCAGACCCTGATCAAGCTGCCGCTGTCGTTCCTGATCGCGCTGCTCCTGACTCGTCCGTGGCTGCGCTGGCCGGCGTTCTTCCGCACGGTGTTCTTCCTGCCCTGGCTGATGCCGGCGTCGATCGTGGCAATGATCTTCGGCTATCTGCTCAGCCCCGCCGACGGCGCGGTCAACCAGCTGCTCACCGCTCTGCACCTCGTCGACGAACCGGTGGACTTCCTCCGGTCCGGACCGATCGCGTTCGGCACGATCGCGGTCATCTCGACCTGGCAGATCATGGGGCAGTACGTGATCTTCTGGATGGCAGCGCTCCAACTGGTTCCGCAGAACCTGATCGAGGCAGCCGAGGTCGACGGAGCCGGCGCCCTGCAGCGCCTGTGGCACATCGTCCTGCCGCTGGTCCGGCCGATGGGCGTCATCATCGCGTCCCTCGGCCTGATCTGGTCGCTCGGCATCTTCGACTGGGTTCAGATCCTGACGTCGGGCGGACCAGGCACCGACACCTATGTCATCAACTACTACGTCTATGAAATGGCCTTCGCCCAAGCCCGCCCACAGTTCGGTACGTCGAGTGCGGCGGCCTTCGTCTTCGGCATCACCGTGCTGATCGTGTACGCGCTCGTCGGCAAGCTGGTCGGCCGGGCTCAGCTCAAACGCAAGGAATACGGGGTCTAGTCATGCGCACTCACCGATGGACTCCACGGTCGGTCCTGGTAGTCGCCGCACTGCTGGTCGTTTCGTTCTTCTACCTCTATCCCTTTCTGTGGCCCATCGTCATGTCACTCAAGTCACCTGATTGGACCCTCGAGAACTACGGCCGCGCCTGGACGACGGCGAACTTCAGCCGCTACCTGTTCAACTCGGCCTTCTACAGTACGGCGAGCACGGCCGTCACCGTGATCGCGTCGGCCCTCGCCGGCTACACCCTGGCCCGCTACAAGTTCCCGGGCAGCCGGCTGATCGGGATGCTGATCCTGGCCTTCCTCTTCATGCCGACGGCAACGAGTGTGCTGCCGGTCTTCGAGCTGATCCAGACGATCGGCCTACTCAACACTGTCTGGGGTGTCCTGCTCGCCCTGACCGGCGGCGTCGGCTTCAGTACGCTGCTTTTCCGCGGCTACTTCGGCGCGATCCCGCAGGAGCTGTTCGACGCGGCCGCGATCGACGGCGCCGGCTTCTTCCGCACCTTCAGGCTGATCTTCCCGCTGGCCAAGCCGATCATCGCCACCACTGCGATCCTCGGCTTCACTTCCAGCTGGCAGGAGTACTTCGTGCCGCTGATCTTCACCCTCGGCGATCCGGACCTCCGCACCGTCTCGGTCGGCCTGCGCGCATTCACCCAGCAGTACAGCGTGGACCTGTCCGGTTTCGCCGCGGCGGTCACTCTCTCGATGGTCCCGATCGTCGTCGTCTTCCTGTTCTTCCAGCGCTACTTCATCGAAGGGCTGGCCGGCGCCGTCAAGGACTGACCAACTTTCTCCCAGGACCTCGCGTCATACCCGGCAAGTGATTTTCGGGGTGTGGCGAAATTCTGGGGGAATTTCCATGACTGCTGTACTGACGCATGTCCAATTACCGGCGGAACTGCCGGCGGCGCGGCGGATTCTCAAGCATCCACGGCTGATGCAGAGTCATCGCCTGACGCTGCTCGTGGTTCTCGCAAACGGAGTGGTCGTAGCCGCTGGCAACCACTCGATCCAGACCGTGGCTTTGATCGCACAGCTGAACTTCGCGCTCGGCATTCTGGTACGGCAACAGTTCTTCGTGAATGCCCTGTGCAGACTGGTGATGCGAGTACCGAAGTCGTGGCCGCTCAAGCTGCGCTGGACGGTTGCCAAGGGCTACCATCTCGGCGGCCTGCACGTGGGCGGCGCCATCTGCGGAACGCTGTGGTTCTGGGCGCTGACCGTGATCGCGATCGGTCAGGTCGATGCCGGTCTGCAGGTGACCTATTGCCTGCAATCCCTGCTCCTGCTGGGTATTGTGATGACTTCACGGCCGAAGTTCCGGGCCGAGCACCACGACCTGTTCGAGCGCATGCACCGCTTCGGCGGCTGGGCGCTGTCGGCGCTGTTCTGGATCAGCGCGATCCAGCTCGGCAACGCGCCGGCGATCGTCGTACTGAGTATCACCACTATCAGTTCGCTGCTTCCCTGGGTGTTGCTGCGGCGAATTCCGGTCGACGTACTCCGGCCGTCGTCCCACGTCGCCCTCGTCAGCAGCAATCGCTTTCGGCCGATGGCAGGGTCGACGCGGTCGATCGCACGGCATCCGCTGCAGCAGTGGCACAGCTTCGCGGTCATCCCGGTCGCCGGTGCGCCGGGTTTCCGGATGGCGATCTCGCGCGCGGGTGACTGGACCAGCGACTTCATCGACAACCCGCCGTCGCATATCTGGGTGCGCGGGATCTCGACCGCCGGCATGGCGAACTACGGCAGCGTCTTCAACCGCGTCGTGTACGTCGTGACCGGCAGCGGGATCGGTCCGGTACTGGCGCACATCCTCGCCAACCGGGTGCCGATGCAGCTGGTCTGGGTGACTCGGAACCCGGTCAAGACGTATGGGCAGGCACTGGTCAACGAGATCCTGACCGCCCAGCCCGACGCGATCATCTGGGATACCGATGCCGACGGCAAGCCAGACATGGTGAAGCTGGCCTACTCGGCGTACGAGTCGACGAACGCCGAGGCCGTCATCTGCGTGTCGAACCGGAAGGTGACGTGGTCGGTCGTGCACGGCCTGGAACGCCTCGGCATCCCCGCCCTCGGCCCGATCTGGGACTCCTAGTGGTCGATCAGGCCGAGCTCGTCAGCGCCGAGGGTGGCGAAGTAGGCGGCGACACACTCGTCGGGTACGTCGTCGAAGGTCGCCGGCGACCACTGCGGATTGCGGTCCTTGTCGATGACCTGCGCCCGCACGCCTTCGATGAAGTCGTGCGAACCGTGGAACCGTAGCGAGAGCCGGTACTCCTGCTCGAGCGCCGCCGGCAGCGACGGCAGATCGGCGGCGAGGCGCAGCGCGCGCAGCGTCACCTTGAGCGAGGTCGGCGACTTGGTCAGCAGCAACGCTGCGGTCTCTCGCGCAGCCGGTACGCCGGAATCTTCCAGCCGACGGTGGATCTTGACCAGGTCGTCGCCCTCGTACGCCGAGTCGATCCAGTCCTGCTCAGCCAGCAGGGTGGACTCTGGCGGCCGGGCTGCGAACTCGGCGACGGCAGCAGCGGCGTCCTGAGACGCCAACGCAGTCAGGAGATCCGGCAACCGGTCGCTCGGCACGTACCAGTCGGCGAGGCCGATCGCGATGGCATCGCCTGCTCCCACCAGGCCGGCCGTCAGGGCCAGGTGGGTGCCCAGCTCGCCCGGGGCACGTGACAGCAGGTAGGTGCCGCCGACGTCGGGAAAGAAGCCGATTCCGGTCTCGGGCATGCCGAGCTTCGACCGCTCGGTGACGACCCGGATACTTGCGTGTGCCGACAGGCCGATCCCGCCGCCGAGCACGATCCCGTCCATCACCGCGACGAACGGCTTCGGGTACTCCGCGATCTCCGCGTTCAGCCGGTACTCGTCGGCCCAGAACGCCGCGGACGCCGTACCGCGGGCAATGCCGTCGTGGTACATCGCGACGATGTCGCCGCCGGCGCACAGCCCGCGGTCACCGCTTCCGGTCAGCACAACAGCCCGTACGGCGGGATCCGCGACCCACTCGTCGAGGACCCGGCGGATGGTCGTGACCATCTCGTGGGTGAGTGCGTTGATGGCGCGTGGCCGATTCAGAACGAGCCGGCCGACGTGGCCATCGACGGAGGCCAGCACCGAACATTCCCCGAGGCCGCTCATAGCCCCGCAAACTAGCTGGACGTCCTACTGAATTCGTAGGGCGTGGATCACAGATAGCGCGTCGCGGTTACAGGTGTCGTAGGGTGGGCACCGCACTTTCAGAGTCACCGTTCTCGTGTCGTGACCGGCGCACAGATCCCTGGCGGCGGAACTGTCTACGCAGACTGAGCTGATTCACTTCCCCATCGGCCCGCGTCACCACGATTCGAGGAAACAATGCCTTCCGCCGGCACGACGTTGTCCCCTACCCAAAATCAGCCGAGCTGCGCTCCCTCGAAGGGCAGCGATTTCGCGCCGCTGCTGCGGGAGATCAAGGCGGCCGGCCTGCTCGAGCGGCGTACCGGTGAGTATGCGCTCGGGATCGTGGTCAACCTGCTCTGCCTGGGCGCCGTCGTCGCCGGACTGATCCTGCTCGGGAACTCCTGGCTCGTGCTGCTGCTGACCATCCCGGCCGGCATCTTCAGTACCCGCGCCGCCTTCTTCGGCCATGACGCCGGTCACCAGCAGATCGGCAGCTCCCGCCGGCTGCACGACGCGATCGGCCGGCTGCACGCGAACTTCCTGCTCGGGATGAGCTACGGGTGGTGGAACGACAAGCACAACAAGCACCACGCCAACCCGAACCACACCGACAAGGACCCCGACGTCGCCGCCGGCGTACTGGTCTGGACCTTGGCCCAGGCCGAGGGACGGCAAGGCCTGTACGGCTGGCTGAGCCGCAACCAGGCACGCATCTTCTTCCCGCTGCTCAGCCTCGAGGGCTTCAGCCTGAAGGTCACCGGGATCACCTACCTGCTCAACCAGCGGCCGCGCCGCGAGGCGCTGGTCGAGCTCGGCCTGATCCTCGCGCACCTGGCCGGGTACTTCGGCGGTCTGCTGCTGATCATGTCGCCGCAGAAGGCGCTCGTCTTCGCCGTCCTGCACCACATGCTGTTCGGGATCCACCTGGGCAGCGTCTTCGCGCCGAACCACAAGGGCATGGAGATGCCCGACTGCGACTCCAAGTGGGGCCACCTCGAGAAGCAGGTCCGGACGTCGCGCAACGTGAACGGCAACCTGATCACCGACTGGATGATGGGCGGCCTGAACTACCAGATCGAGCACCACCTCTTCCCGAACATGCCGCGCGCCAATCTGCGCCGTGCCCAGGCCTCCGTCCGCGCCTACTGTGAGCGCGTCGGCGTGCCGTACCTGTCGACCGGCATCATCGAGTCCTACGCCCAGGGACTGCGGCACATGCACGAGGTCGGCCGGCAGTTGCGCTCTCCCGCCACGTCCTGACCCCGCCCGTCGCCCCGGCGAGGCATGATATGGCCATGGATCAGATGGCCTTCGACGCGGACACGTTCGCCCGCCTCGCGGTCGAGTTGCACGACGCCGACGGGATGGACGAGACGGTCGAGGCCGTCGTCCAGTTCGCACTGCAGGCCGAGGCCTGCTCGTACGCCGGAGTCGCGCTCGTGCTGCGCGGTCAGCGCGAGATCGCGGCCGTGACCGATCCGCTGGTCGCCGAGATCTACCAGTTGCAGTTCGAGCTCGGCGAGGGTCCGATGTTGACCGCGCTGACCGAGGGCGTCGCCGTCCAGGTCCAGGACGTGGCCGCCGAGACGCGCTGGCCGTCCTGGACCGCCCGGCTCGCGCAGTACCCGATCGGGTCCGTGCTGCACACGCCGATGTGGGCCAACGCCCAGCCGATCGGCGTGCTGTCGCTGTACAACACCGCCCCGTACGCCTTCAGCGCCGACGACGAGGCGATCGCGCACATCCTGGCCCGGCACGCCTCGGTCGCCGTCGCCTCGGCGCGCGATGACGAGACGATGGCCGCGGCCGTCGACGCCCGCAAGCTGGTCGGGCAGGCGATGGGCATTCTGATGGAGCGGTTCGATCTGGACGACACGCGCGCGTTCGAGATCCTCAAGCGCTACTCCCAGGAGCACAACGTCAAGCTCCGCGATGTCGCGCAGGAGCTGATCGACACGCGCAAGCTGCGCGGCTCCATCGATCCCGCGGGATCTTGACTTCCATCGATGTAAATGGCCTAATTTCAGGGCCTGAACTCAGGTCATCCCGCCCCTGACCGTGTGAGGTATCGATGCGACCTTCGCCTGCCCGGATTCTCCGTCTGCTCGCCGCCGGCACCAGCCTGTCTCTGATCGCCGGCACGGCGCTGGCCGGTCCCCCACCGCCCTCCCGATCGATCGTGACCGACGGCGCCGCCCGCTTCCAGGTCCTCTCCCCCACGCTGATCCGGGTCGAGTACGCCGCGGACCGGAAGTTCGAGGACGCGACCACCTTCACCGCGATCAACCGCGCGTTCCCGCGGACGCCGTACACGACCAAGGTCACCGCGGACGGGTTCCGCGAGATCCGGACCAGCGGAGTGACCGTGCGCTACCGCCGGGACAGCGGCCCGTTCACTCCGGCGAACCTCTCGATGGTTGTCGCTGGCAACAACGTCACCGCGAGTCCGGCCTTCCCGTCGTACTGCGGGTTCGGCACCGCTTGTGAGGCCGAGAACGCGCTGCTCCTCGGGCACGCGTCGACGGCGTACGACCATGTCAATCACACCGGCTCCGGATTCGTCGCCGGGTACGAGAAGGCGGGCGCCGGGATCACGGTGAACGTCTCCGGCATCCCGGCGGCCGGTAGCTACCGGCTGGCCGTCAGGTACGCGAACGCGACCGGCGGCGACGGACAGAACACCACCAGAACCCTGTCCACACAGGCGAATGATGCCGCCGGCCCGAGCCTCAGCCTGCCGCCGACCGGTTCGTGGGACACCTGGTCGACCATGAGCACGGCGATCGAGCTCAAGGCCGGGACCAACAGCATCACCATCCGGCAGCGCCCGACCGACAGCGGCAAGGTCAATGTCGACAGTATCGCCGTCACCACAGTCGACACCTCGACCTATCCATCAGCCGACAACAATCTCCTGAGTACGGCGTACGGCGCCGGCCCGGCCACCACCCTCGGCGGGTGGAGCCGCTCACTCGACAACCCGCGCCAGGTCCCGGCGTACCAGCATCCCGGCATCCTCAACCGCGACGGCTGGTACCTGCTCGACGACACCCGAACCGCCTTGCTGAACGCCGATCACGTCGTCGGCACGCGCCCGGGCCACGGCACGAATCCCTACCAGGACGGCTATCTGTTCGGCTACGGCCGCGACTACAAGCAGGCGCTGGGCGATCTGAACACGCTGACCGGCGGCACCAACCTGCTGCCGCAATCGGCGTACGGCGTCTGGTACTCGCGCTATCACGCGTACAGCACCGACGACTATCAGAAGGACCTGCTGCCGAAGTTCCGCGCGGGCAAGGTGCCGATCGACTGGTTGGTGATCGACACCGACTTCAAGTCCCCGAGCACCTGGAACGGCTGGAACTGGAACGCGTCGCTCTTCCCGAACCCGCAGACCTTCATGGACTGGACTCGCGAACAAGGATTGTCGGTGGCACTCAACGTGCATCCGACGATCGCCGACGACGATCCGCAGTTCGCCCGGACCAACGCGACCGCGGGCGGTCTCGAACTCGACGGCGGCCGCAACTACCTGTTCGACTGGTCGAAGCCGGCTCAGCTGAAGGCATACCAGGATCTGCACAAGCCCTTCGAGCAGCAAGGCGTCCGGGCCTGGTGGCTGGATTACTGCCAGTACTGCGGCGGCTCCACGGCCTCCGACCCACAGGTTGCCCCCGACAACTTGATCAACCAGGCGTACGCCGACAGTGCCGCCGAGCGCGGTCTTCGCGGCTTCTCGTTCGCCCGGATCGGCGGCGCCGAGTACGGCGGGATCGAGAGCTCGTACCCGATCGGACCGTGGTCGGAGCGGCGGAACACGCTGCAGTTCACCGGTGACACGCCGGGCAGCTGGGACTTCCTGCGGTACGCCGTCCGCTTCACCGCCGACGAGGCCTCGGCCGGGCTGTCGAACGTCAGCCACGACATCGGCAGCTTCCACGGCGATCATCTGCCCGACGACCAGTACGCTCGCTGGGTGCAGTTCGGCACCTTCCAGCCGATCGACCGGCTGCACTCCGACCACGCCGACCGGTTGCCCTGGGAGTACGGCGCCGAGGCCGGAGCCAGCGCGACGAAGTTCCTGCAACTGCGCGAGGCGCTGGTCCCGTACACGTACACGATGGCCCAGCAGGCACACACGACCGGCGTACCGATCGTGCGGCCGATGTACCTCGAGTATCCGGCCGAGGAGGCGGCGTACAACGCTCCCGGCCAGTACCTGTACGGCGACAGCCTGCTCGTCGCACCGATCGTGGACAGCTCGGGCTCGACCTCGGTTTGGGTACCGCCGGGCACCTGGACCGACTACTTCACCGGTACGTCGTACACCGGGCCGGCCACAGTCACGATGAGCGCCCCGCTGGACCGGATGCCGGTGCTGGTGAAGAGCGGCGGCATCGTGACCACCCGGACCGACTACGTCGACAACCAGACCGGCGGCGCACCCACCCAGCTGACGGCCACGGTCGCCGCGGGAGCCAATGGCAGCTTCAACCTCTACCAGGACGCCGGCGAGGGCTCGAGCAGCTCGGCGACCACGCAGCTCACCTGGAACGACCGCAGCCGCGCACTCACTGTCGGCGCCACCCGCGGCAGCTACCCGGGCGCGGCCACAGCGCGCGCCTACACGCTCCGGCTCACCAACAGCAGCGCCCCGTCCGCGGCGTACGTCGACGGCCGCCGTACCGGCTGGTCGTACGACGCGGCCAGCCGCACGGTCACCGTCACGACCGGCAGCCTGAGCACCCGCTCCCCGCACCACATCACGCTGAACACCCCCTGACCCCCCACACCCCCCAGGCGGAGAGATGAGGGATCGACCCTCATGCCTGGGGGGTGCCTCAGGCGGGAGATTTGGTGGCAGAAGGACAACCACCAAAAACCACGCAACCTGGGGGTAAGAGAAATGAAGCGTCAAGGGATCGCCGTACTGGCCGGAGTCGCCGCAGTGTTCGCCGGAACGGTTCTGCCGGCCGGGACCGCCGCCGCCGACGGGCTGCCGCTGCAGACAGCGTGCGCGGAGCAGAAGGACGTCGAGGGAGCCCAGTTCGCCGTCAAGCTGTGCGACGTGACCGACGCGGACCAGTTCCGCACCAACCTCGACAAGTCGGGCAGTGTGCACTGCGGGCCCACCTCGCTCTATAACGCGATGTACTACCTCGGCGAGCACAAGGGGCTGCCGATGCGGATCGTCCCGAACGGCCAGCTGATGACCGAGTACGACCCGCACGACCCGGCCGACTACGACGAGGCGACCGCCTGGATCGGGTGGCTCGGCTACAAGGCCGGGATGGGCACCGACCCGAGCGGTTCGAGCGCTGCCGGCAACCGGGCCGCCTTCGACGCCGCAACCGTCGGCGCCAAGGCGAGCGGCTGGACGGTCAACCGCGGCGGCACCAGCTCCGACAGCGTGCCCGAGTTCGGGCTCGAGATCGCGAAGCGGTTGCGCCAGGCTCCCCTCCAGCTGTGGTACGGCCGGTACGTCCTGAACGCGGACAATACCCACACCCGCACCGGCGGCCACGCCGTCACGGTGGTCGCGGCCAAGGGTGACGTCGGCTCCGGCAAGGTCGAGCTGACCCTGCACGACCCGGCTCGCTCGGACGACCACAAGACGCCCGGCTACCTGGACACCCAGTCGGAGATCCGCGACGAGAAGGTCACCCTGTACCGGGTAGCGATCCGGACCAAGTCCGTGGACGAGGAGACCGGGGTCGAGACGATCAAGCAGCACACCTACTGGCGGCTGTTCGGCGAGAACTACACCGGCACGACCCTGCAGTACGTCGAGGCCTTCAACTGGTTCGAGACCGCACCGCCGGTCGGCTGATCCGAAGCCCTGACGAGCGGCCCCTGGAGGGAGGGGGCCGCTCGTTCGTGGTCTAGGTGAGAGCGCGGCCCAGCTCGCGGCGGCCGGTGATGCCGAGCTTCACGTAGATCCGGCCGAGATGGTTCTCTACCGTTTTGGGTGAGACGAAGAGTTCTTGGGCGATGTCGCGGTTACTGCGGCCGGTGACCGCGAGCCCGGCGACTCGGCGCTCGCTTGCGGTCAGCGAGTCCTGGCCCGGCGCCACCAGCGACCGCGGCCGATCGCCCAGCGCCTGCAGGGCTTCCGCGACCCGGCTCCGCAGAGCAAGCGCTCCACAGGTCGCGGCCAGCTCGCCGGCGCGGTTCAGCGTCTCGCGCGCATCCGCCCGCCGACCGACCACCCGATAGGCCTCGCCGAGATCCGCCAACGCCAGCGCAAGCTCCAGCCGAGCCGGCGATCGCTCCAGTACGGCGACCGCCTCGGTCAGCGTCTCCACCCGGCGAGCGCCCTGCCCGACATCGACCTTGGCTGTCAGCCGCAGCGCGGCGCCCAGATCGGAGGCCGCACCCCACCGCCGGGTCAGCTCCAGCTGGCCGTTCGCCAACTCCCGAGCCGCCGCCTCGTCGCCCAGCCGCAGCTGCGCCAGCGCGGCCGGCGTCCGCCACGGCACGGCCGGCGGATCCAGATCCGCCGCCACCATCTCGTCCCGCAGCCGGTACGCGTGCTCGAGAGCGGCGTACGGATCGTCGAGCTCCAGCGCGAGCCGGGCCCGGGTCGCCTCCAGCCACATCGCCGCGATCACTCGCGGCGCGTTCCGGCTGGACTCGTCGTACTCGGTCAGCATGGTCTGTGCGCCGGCGAGGTCACCGCGCTCCAAGGCCGCATAGACCGCGAATGTCACCGCGGTCACGCGGATCGCGACCACCTGCGGAGTCTGGTCCTCGGACGCGACCGCGGCCAGTACGGCGTCCGCGTCGGCCTCGACCGCGGGCAGATCACCGCAGCGCCACGCCAGGAAGTCGGCCACATTGGCGACCATCGCGAACTCGATCGGCGAACCGTGCCGCCGAACCCAGTCCTGCGCGCCCGCGATCTCGTCCCGAGCCGGTCCAACACCATCGGCCGCGATCAGCGACATCATCGCGAGCAGCCAGCCGATCAGCGGGTCGGCCTGACCGACCGAGTCATTGAGCAGTGCCCCGCGACGCAACGCCCGCTCGGCAGTACGCCGTACGTCGGCCGACGGGCTCACCTCGTACCGGCCGCGCTGCGCCAGGAGTGCGAGCAGGATCCGCTCGTCGGGCGTGTCACCGGGGAGGTCGGCGAACCCGCGCAGATGGCGCGAGGCACGCTTGCGCTCCGACGGCAGATACGAGCGCGTGATGCCGAGTCGCGCGTCGAGCGCCAACCGTCCCGGCTCGTCGGCCGCCCAGCCGTCCAGCGCCTGCATCAGCTCGGACGCAGCCGCGACCGGTCCGTCGATCACCGAGGTGGCGGCAGCCGCCGTACCGAGGAGGTCGGCGCGCTCGCGGCCACTGCTCGACTCCGCGGCGGCCAGCAAGTAGCGCCGGGCCGTGCGTGGATCGCCGTTGCGGAGCAGGAGTTTCCCCAGCAGGGACTGGAGTTTCGCGTTGCCCGGCTCGACCTCGATCGCCCGGTTCAGGTAGTCGATCGCCGTCCCGACATCGCCTGCGGTCGCGGACAGGGTCGCGGCCTCGGCGAAGATCGTGACGGCGGCGTCCAGCGTGCCGGCCGGTGCCTGCACCAGGTGGGCGGCGACCCGGTCCGCTGCCGCCCGCGCGGCCCACAAGGTCTCCGCGGCTCGTCCGTGCAGGGTGGCCTGATCGACCGGGCCGAGCGTCGCGGTCACCGAGTCGCGAATCACGGGGTGCACGAAGTTCAGCAGGGCCGGCGCCTGCGGGGTCTGGGCAGCCTCGACGGTGACGACGTGCGCGGCCACAAGCTCGTCCACGGCCGCCGCCAACGCGGACTCCGGCAGTTGCGCGACCGCACCGGCGGTCCAGACGTCCGCGCGCACACCGAGCACGGCCATGCTCTTCGCCAGCGCCAGTGCCGTCGGTGACAGCCTCGACAGCAGCGTCCGGCTCACCGCGCTCGTTCCGAGCCCGCGGACGGTCTCCGCCGTCGCCGCGTCCGCGGCTGACCGATTCAGCACGGTCAGCTCATCCAGCAGTGACTCGGCCAGGAACGGGTTGCCGCCACTGGCCGCCAGGACCGCGTCCACGACTGGCTCCGCAGCCTGGCTCCGACAGTGCTCCGCAATCAGTACGGCGATGCCCTCGCGGCTGAGCGGTCGCGGCAGCAACCGCTCGACGTGCCGGGCGACGGTCAGCTCGGCGAGCGGACCCAGCCGGTCCGGCGGCGGCCTGGTCGCCACCACCAGCGCGATCGGCAGATCGCCGACTCGCTTGGACAGATAGGACAGGAAGCGCAGCGACGGCGGATCGGACCATTGCGCGTCGTCGATCGTGATCAGCAACGGCCGCGGCGACGCCAGGTCGACCGCCACCCACCAGAGCGCGTGCATCGTCCGGGCCACCTCGGCGTCCCCGGCATCCGGAGCGGCCTTGTCGAGCGCCTCGATCGCACGTCCGGTCGGTCCGGCGATGATCGCGGCCCGCGTCTCCCCGGCGTACCGGGCGATCGACCGCTCGATCAACTGGCGGACCACACCCCACGCCATCGCGCTCTCGACCTCGTCACCGGTCGCCTGCATCCGGACGAAGCCGCGCTGCTTGGCCATCGCGCGGGCCTCGGCCACCAGCCGCGACTTGCCGATCCCGGCCTCGCCCTCGATCACCACGACCTGGCCCTCGCCACGACCGGCCGCATCCAGCGCGGCAGCGATCCGGCCGAGCTCGTCCGGCCGCTCGAGCACGCCGCTCACTCAGAACCCGGTAGGGCGTCGACGACTCGGGTCAACAGGTCCGGGTCTCGCAGTGGTTTGCCGTGCCCGAACAGCACCAGCTCCGGCCGCAGCGCGGCCAGCCGGCGCATCGCCTGATGGTTGCGCGGCACATCGAAGGTCAGGAAGTTCCACGGCGCGGAGACCTTGGGCAGCCGGAAGAAGACGTCGCCGCAGAGCAGCGTCCGGTCCGATTCCCGCCACAACGCGATGTGGCCGGGCGAATGACCCGGCACGTCCAGCACGGTGAAGCTGCCGACCTGATCGCCCTCGACCAGCCGCCGGCTGACCGGATGCGGCGGCGGCATCTTGCCGCGGGCCAGCATCCCGGGCAACCATCCCTCGGCCGGCACCGGCGTCGCCGTCTCGATCGCCTCGGCGTCGTTCGCACCTGCCCACAAGGGGATCCCGAGCTCGGTGCAGACGGCATGGCTGGACCCGAAATGGTCCGGATGCGCATGCGTCACCACATGCGCCGTCACGTCCCGCCCGCGGAGCTGCCGCAGGATCCGCCCGGCCGCCGCCGGGGTGCCGGCATCCACCAGTACGTCGTCGACGAGGTACGCGTTCATGAAATGCGGCGGCCGGCCCAACAACTGACCGACCCCCACTGCTAGCTGCCGCACAGACGGATCTTAGAGCAACGCTGGACGGCCTTCTGCAAAAGACCGTCCAGCGCCACGTCTGACGGACGCACTACGCCCGCGGTTCCGTTACTTCAGCGAGCGGAAGAAGCCGCGGAGGTCGTCGAGGAGCAGGTCGGGGGCATCCTGGGTGGCCCAGTGGCCGCCGCGGTCGTACTCGTTCCAGGACACGATGTTGGCGTGGTCGCGGTCGGCGAACCGGCGCAGCGGGGTGAAGTCGTTCGCGAAGCTGGCCAAGCCGGTCGGGGCCGTGGTCGGCTCCGCCGGGTGCTCGGCGTGGTGATCCTCGTAGTAGAACCGCGCCGACGACGCTGCCGTGTTGGTCAGCCAGTAAATGGTCGCGTTGGTCAGGACATGCTCGTCCGGGCAGGCCGCGAGCAGCTGGGCAATCCAGGCCAGCTGACCACTCGGCGAGTCCGCCAAGGCGTGCGCGAGATTCTGCGGCGCGGTCTCCTGCAGTTTCGCGTACGCCGACATCTCCTCGTTGAACGTCTGCAGGAACCCGAGGTACTCCAGGTCCTTCTGGCTCAGCCCCTCGAACTCGGCCGGGTCGCCCGACGGGAACGAGAACAGCTGGGTGACGTGTACGCCGATCACCTGATCCGGCGCGATCCGGCCCAGCTCCGGCGCCACGAACGACCCGACATCGTTGCCATGCGCACCGAATCGCTCGTAGCCCAGCCGGTGCATCAGCTCGGCCCACGCCTGCGCCGTCCGGTGCCGGTTCCAGCCCTTCTCGTACGTCGGCCCGGAGAACCCGAAGCCGGGCAACGAGGGCACTACAACGTGGAACGCGTCGGCCGGGTCACCGCCGTGCGCGCGCGGATCGGTCAGCGGACCGATCAGGTCGAGGAACTCGATCACGCTGTTCGGCCAGCCGTGGGTGAGGATCAGCGGCGTCGCGTCGGGCTCGGGCGAGCGGACGTGCAGGAAGTGGATGTTCTGCCCATCGATCTCGGTGGTGAAGTTCGGGTACTCGTTCAGCCGCGCTTCCCACTTGCGCCAGTCGTAGCTGTCCCGCCAGGTCTCGACCATCCGCTGCACATACTCCAGCGGTACGCCGTACTCCCAGCCCGGCACGAGCGGACCCCGCTGAACGCCGTCGGTGACCTGGTCGCGCGGCAACTCGTTGGCCCAGCGGACCCGCTGCAGCCGCTCGGCCAGATCATCCAGCTGTGACTGCGGAACGTCGATCCGGAGCGGCCGCACCGCCTCGTCCGCGGCATCGCGCGGACGGCTGTTCGGAGTGTTCACTGTCATCTCCCTCAGAGCTCGTCGTATCTCGCCAAAAATGAGACGGCTCAGGCCCCCAGCCGGTCTACGATTCACAGCGTGCTGGCAGACCGGCTCCGGCGAATCCGTGGAACGCGGTATTTCCATGTCCGGTGACGATCCGTACGCCGCCGGACGACAACCGCTCGTCAGCCCCCTGTACGTCGGCCGCCAGGCCGAGCTGGCTGAGCTCCGTGCCGCGGCGACCCAGGTCGAAGCGGGAGGTTCGGCCCGGATCCTGATCGCCGGCGAGGCCGGTATCGGCAAGTCCCGGCTGATCGCGGAGTTCACCGCGAGCCTCGGCCCGGACTGGTTGTCCGCCACCGGCGGCTGCCCCGAACTCGGTGCCGAACACCTTCCGTACGTCGCCTTCCTGCCGATCGTGCGGCAACTCGTCGAGACCGAGGGCGGCCCGTCATCAGGCGGTGAACTCAGCGCACTGCTCCCCCGGCAACCCGATCAAGGCGCGCACGGCGGCCGGTTGACCTTGCTGAACGAGTTGCTGGCGTTGCTCGAACGCGCGGCCGCCCGGCACCCGCTGTTCGTCGTACTGGAGGATCTGCAGTGGGCCGATGGGGCGAGCCGTGAGCTGTTCGGCTACCTCGCGCGCAACCTCGGCGATCTCCCGGTGCTGCTGGTCGGAACCGTTCGGACCGGCGAGCTTCCGGCCGGGCATCCGGTCCGGCAGCTGGTCGCCGAACTCGGTCGGCGCCAGGACATCACCACCCTTCACCTCGAGCCGTTGGAGCAGCGTTCTGTCGGCGAACTGCTGACCGCGTTGGACGGCCGCTACGACCCGGCGCGTGCCGCGGCGATCCATCGGCGTTCCGGCGGGAACCCGCTGTTCATCGAAGCGCTCGCCACCGACGATCCCGGCAAGACCAACGGCAACAGTCCATTGCGCAGGTTGTTGCAGGAGCGGGTCGCCCAGCTGTCGGAGTCGGCACGGCCGGTCCTGGCGGTGGCGTCCATCGCCGGCGCCGCGGTCGGGCACGACCTGCTGACCCTGCTCGCCAACCGCTCCGACGACGAGCTCGACCGCGCCCTGCGCGAGCTGGTTGAGCGCGATCAACTCCTGGCGACCGACGACGGGTATCGGTTCCGGCACGCGCTCATCCGCGAGGCCGTCTACACCGGGCTGCTCCCCGGTGAACGTCGTCGGCTCCATGCCCGGGCCGCGACGGCCTTGGCGGCGCAGCCGGATCTCGCCACGCACGGCCTGCCCGCCGCCGAGCTGGCCGAGCACTGGTACCTGGCCGGTCGACCGACCGAGGCTTTTCAGGCCGCTCTGATCGCGGCCGACGAAGCCCAAGCCAGCTTCGCGTACGCCGAAGAGCTCAAGTACGTCCAGCGTGCACTCGCTCTCCTGCCGAAGACCGAGTCCCGTACGGACGTCGCGCTTCGCCTGAAGCTGCTGCGTCGAGCTATTGGTGCGGCCGCACCGGCGGGCCGGGCCGAGCAGGGCGTGGCGCTCTGCACCGAGGCGCTGGAGCTGGTCGACTCCCAGGCCGAGCCGGAGGTGGCGGCTCAGTTGCACCTCGACCGGGGCACCTTTCGCAGCCGCACGGACCTCGGTGCCCGCGAGGACCTCGAGCACGCCCGCCGCCTACTGTCCGGCCGGCCGTCGTACGCGCTCGGCATGCTGCACTACGGACTGGCTATCGACGCGGCGACGGCCAGGGACCGGCCCAGCGCACGACAGAACACCCAGCAGCTGCTGGAGATCGCCGAGGCGCTGGACGACGACCGGCTCCGCGGCCGCGGTTTCGCCGCCGTCGGATTCGTCGAGCAGATCGACGGCAACCTGGCCGCGGCGCTGGCCGGGGCCGGGCGGGCCCGGGAGATCGCGCGCCGGATCGGCGACGACACCACCTTCGTCGCCAACGCCAACTGGGAGATCTCTGCCCTGGCCTGGGCGGGCCGCTACGAGGAGATCGTTGCGAAGGCCCCGGTGGCGCTGCGCGAGGTCGAACTGGTCGGGATGCTCAACTGGCGCGGCCCGATGCTGCGCATCAATCTGGCGTCCGCGCAAATGATCCTGGGTCGCTGGGACGATGCGCTGACAACGATCGAGGAGAGCCTGGCCGCCGAGCCCGAGCCGCTGTACCGGATCGGGACCTGCGGCATGCTCGCCACCATCCGCGCCTACCGCGGCGAGTTCGAGCAGGCGGCGGCTGTCCTGCACACACCGGAAGAACTCGCCGCGGGCTCACCGGTGCTGCGCAACTACATCCTCGGCTACATCACGATGGTGTGGTGCGAGCTCGCGATGGCTCGCCAGGATCCCGAGTCGGCGGCCGGGCCGGTCGAGATCTTCCTGCGGCACTGCGCCGGCCCGGACTTCATCCCCGACCAGGACGGTCTGCTCGGCGTCGCGATGCTGCAACGGGCCAGGCTGGCGGCCGCGCCCAGGAACCGGGCGATCGCCGCCGAGGCCGCCGCGATCCGCGCGAGGATCGGCGAGCTCGTCACCCTGCTGCCGCCGGGCGGCGCCGCTCAGGAGGCCTACCGCTGCGCGATCCTGACCGCGATCGGCCCCGGCCGGATGGCCGACTGGGACCGGGCCGCGGACAGCTGGCGCCGGATCGGGCACCTGTGCGGCCTGATCGACTGCCTCATCCCGGCCGCGGAGGCCGCGCTCGCGGCCAGCAACCGGGCCGGAGCGCGCCGCCGTCTCGAAGAGGCCCGCGAGATCGCCACCCGGTTCCGCAGTTCCGTCTATCTCGACCGGATCGCCGCCCTCGGTCAGCGCGCCCGCCTCGAGGCGCCGAGCTCGACCCCCGGCGACGACAGCGGACTGACTCCGCGCGAGTACGACGTACTGCGGCTGCTGGCGCGCGGGATGCCTAACCGGCAGATCGCCGCCGAGCTCTACATCTCCCCGGCAACCGTCGGTGTGCACGTCGGCCGGATCCTGACCAAGCTGAACGCCACCACCCGCACCGAGGCCACTGCCGTCGCGCACAGCCGTGGACTGCTCCCCTAGACTCCGGCCAATGAACGGACTGCAGCGGCTGATCGGCAAGCTCGGCACCACCAAGGCCTTCGCGGCCATCGGCCAGGCTGTGGTCCGCGTCGACGAACGATTGCTCCGCAGTACCAACGGCCGCTTCGGCTTCGGTACGTCGCTCGGCCTGCGAACGTTGTTGCTCACGACAACCGGCCGCCGCAGCGGCCAGCTCCGCCAGGTCCCTCTCCTGTACGTCGAGCGCGACGGTGCCTACGTGGTGATCGGCTCCAACTGGGGCGGCGAGAACCACCCCGCCTGGTCGGCCAACCTGATCGCCCAGCCCGAGGCCAGTGCCACCGTCCGCGGCCGCACGGTGCCGGTCCACGCCCGCCTACTGACCGGCGACGAGCGCCAGCAGATGTGGGACGCGGTCGCTGCTTATTGGCCGGCGTACAACACCTATGCCACCCGAGCCGCGCACCGCGAGATCCGCGTCTTCCGCCTCGACCCGGTCAACCCAGCTTGAGTGTGGTCGCGGCCGACGTACCGTCGCGGTACGTGACCCGGACCGGAACCGGCTGGATTCCCTCGAATTCTCTTCCCGGCAGCCAGAAGGCGAAGTAGCCGTTCATGACGGTTGCCTTCACGACCCCGCGGGTCGGGCTCGTGTAGGTCATCCCGACGATGTCCGCACCGGACCTGCCCATCGCTGTCGTCACGTAGCCGAGCGAGCCACCGCCGCCGGCGCCCATCCCCGACACCGAGAGTTCCCGCGGACCGACCGGGGGACGGCCCGGACCGCCGACTGAGCCGAAGCCGCCGCCACGCAGGCCGGTCTTGACGTTCGTCATGCAGCTCGCCTCGGACTGGTCGGCCGCGGCGAGGATCACCAGGGACCAGTCGCCGCGCCGTTCGACCACGGCCGGGTCCGACCGGTCGATCTGGTCGTCCACGCCCATGCCCTTCAGGGACTTGCGGCATTCCTTGACGGCCTCGGCGTGTTCCTTGGCCGTCATCCCGGAGGGCTGCGCGGTCCAGCTCGCGTAGGCATCACCGTTCGGCAGCGGGCCGCCGTCGCGTGGCAGCAACACGATGGCCGCGGCAATCGCGATCGCCGCGGTGGCCACGGCTGCCCGCACCAGCGGGCGTCGCAGCCGCGGCAGGCCGACGCCGTACGACGGGTCGGTGGCGAGGATGCGTTCCAGCGACGCCTGGGCGCGCGGGCTGTGCGGGTCGGCTTCGGTGGTTGCCGGGTCGAGGGTCTTCAATGCAGCGAACTCGTCGAGGGGTCTCATGAGGGTTGCCTTTCAGCGATGCGTGCAGCGGTAGGGCGGTGATCGAGCTGACCGCGCAGGGCATTGCGCGCCCGGGACAACCGCAGCCGGTACGCGACGCTCGTGATACCGAGCACCGCGGCCGCCTCGCGACCCGGGAGGTCGTCGATCACCGCCAGAGCAAGAGCCTCCTGATGGACCGCGGACAGCCGCTCCCACGCGCGCGCGAGATCGACCTGGCGGGCGACGAGTTCGGCGTCGTCCGGGCGCCAGGTGGTCGCCACCTCGGCCAGCCGGACGGCGACCGCCCGTTGCCGGCGCGCGCCCCGATGGCTGTTCAAGATCGTGTTGCGGACGATCCCGAACAACCAGGCCCGCGCCTGCGGCAGCTGTGCCGGTGCGTCGTCCAGTCGGCGCCAGGCCGCCAGGAACGCCTCGGCCACGGTGTCCTCGGCCTGACCGTCGGGCACTCGTCGCTGGGCGAACCGGACGAGATCCGCGTACGTCGCCTCGTACAAGGCGACGAACCGTTCCTCGCGCCCGCCCGTTTCCGATGGCTTGCTCATGCCTCTACGTGTCCGCCACACCCCGATGTGTATCTCACCACCGGGACCCCCTCTGTTCTTCGACCAGCTGCTTAGGTTAGCCTCGCCTAACCCGCCAACGAGGAGGATCCACCCTGTGGAAGGCTTCGAACTGATCGGGGTCGGTTTCGGCCCATCCAACCTGGCCGTGGCGATCGCCGCCTCCGAACTCGGCGCGGCGACCCCGCGGCAGTTGTTCCTGGAGCGGCAGCCGCGGTTCGGCTGGCACCGCGGGATGCTGATCGAGGACGCGACCATGCAGGTCTCGTTCCTCAAGGACCTGGTCACGCTGCGGAACCCGGCCAGCCGGTTCAGCTTCCTGAACTTCCTGCACGAGAGCGGCCGGCTGATCGACTTCATCAACAACAAGACGCTGTTCCCGCTGCGCGTCGAGTTCCACGACTACCTCGAGTGGGCCGCGGCCCAGATCGACGACGTCGTGCGCTACGACCGAACTGTGGTCGCCGTCCGGCCGGTCACGCACGACGGAGTCGTCGACGAGTTCGAGGTCACCTCGGCATCGGCCGACGGCAGCGCGCGGGAGACGCACCGGACCCGCAACCTGATTCTCGGAACCGGCCTGTCGCCGCGGCTACCCGAGGGCGTCACCGCGTCGGACCGCGTCTGGCACAACCGGGAGCTGCTCGACCGCGTCGAGCAGCTCGGCGACACGACGCCGCGACGCGTGGTCGTCGTCGGCGCCGGCCAGAGCGCGGCCGAGGTGACCGGCTTCCTGCACGACCGCTTCCCGTCCGCCGAGGTGTGCTCGGTCTTCTCGCGGTTCGGCTACAGCCCGGCCGACGACAGCCCGTTCGCCAACCGGGTGTTCGATCCGGGCGCCGTCGACGAGTTCTACTCGGCGCCGGAGGACGTGAAGCAGCAACTCCTCGGCTACCACGCGAACACGAACTACTCGGTCGTCGACACCGAGGTCATCCAGGACCTGTACCGCCGCAGCTACCGCGAGCGGATCGTCGGCAAGGAACGGCTGCGGTTCTTCAACGTCTCCCGGGTGATCGACCTGCACGACTCCCCCACTGGCGTCTCGCTCACCGTCGAGTCGCTGAGCACCGGCCAGAAGACTCCGCTCGACGCCGACCTGATCGTGTTCTGCACCGGCTACACCCCGGGCGACCCGACCGACCTGTTAGGTGACCTCGGCAACGAATGCCGGCGCGACCAGGCCGGGCGGGTGCGGATCGGCCGCGACTACCGCGTCGTCACGACCCCGCAGGTCCGCGCCGGCATTTACCTGCAGGGCGGTGGCACCGAGCACAGCCACGGCCTCGCCTCGTCACTGCTGTCCAACATCTCCGTGCGGGCCGGCGAGATTCTCGCGTCGATCCGGCAGCAGCCGGCCGCCCAGCACACCGTCCCGCAAGCTGTCGCCGTCTAGAGGAGACGATCATGACCAACCCGTTCGACGATGCCGACGGCACCTTCCTGGTCCTCGTCAACGACGAGAACCAGCACAGCCTCTGGCCGCAGTTCGCCACCGTGCCCGAGGGCTGGCGGCCCGTCTTCGGCCCGACTGACCGCCAGGCCTGCCTCGACTACATCGAGACCAACTGGACCGATCTGCGCCCCGCCTCGCTGATCGCCCAGGGAACCGACTAAGCCTGCGGGTACGGCGAGTCCTGCAGGCCGAGGTTCTTCCAGACGAACCGCGGGATCCGGGAGAGGAAGTCGCGGATGAAGTAGGAGCACCTGCCGATCGTCTGGTGGTCGTGCCGCGGGACCTGGAACCACACCCAGTTGCCGGTGATCCGGAACGGCGCCGGCCTGATGGCCATCAGGAACTCCATCGTGCGCGGATGGATGACGTCGTACGCGAACTTGTGGTCGTCGGCGCGGACGCAGAAGTCGTCGTTGAAGGCTTTGCTCTCGAAGCTGATGCCGCCGCCGGAGTAGGCGACCTCCAGTCGCGGCATGAAGGCCGGCAACTCGAAGCCGAGGATCGCCTCGCTGTGGTAGTCGGTGACCGTGCGGGTGGTCGTGCGGCCTTCGGAGTCGGTGGAGCTCTCGGTCCGGGTGGTCTCCCAGTGATGGGTGAAGGCGACGAACGGCGGGCCGTCGCCGTCGCGGCCGCGGATCACGTCGCTGGTCCGATGGGCGTGGCCGCCCCGGTTGGCCGGCGTACTCTGCAGCAGGCTGTCGTCCTGGCCGATCCAGTACCACTCCGGGTGCTGGTAGAAGCTCAGCCGCGGCTCCCGCGGCGGCTGGATCCAGCGGTCCAGCGGCAGCGCGTCGATGGCGTCGGCCAGCGCAGCCAGCTGATCCAGCCAGGGCGCCAGCAGCTCGGGGTCCTTGCGCGGCGGGTCGAGCACGACGAGTTGATCGCCGTCGATGCTGAGGTTCACACCCGGCTGACCGCCGGCCAGCGTGAGCAGCCCAATGCACAACTGGCCGCTGAGAACCTCCTGCGCGAACACCGGATCCTGTACGCCGACGGCCCAGCCCGCGCCGAGCTGCGGCGGCACCGGAACCATCGTCGCGGAAACGCCGGCACGCGGACCCGTCTGCCCACCGGTGACCCACAGCTCGGGCAGTCGCCGCGACAGCGTCACCATCCCGACCCAGCCCTTCCAGTACTCACTTGCGTACTCGATCACCTGGAACGGCCGCCCACTGCTGGTCAGCCCGGTGATCTGATCGTCCGGCGACCGCTTGAAGCCCATCCCGAACGGCGGATTCGACAACCGCGCGACCGACTCGAACGCCGGGCTCCCCACGAACGTCCAGCCACGGTCCCGCAACGCCTTCACATAGCGCTGGCGCCGCACGAACAGCGCGACGCCCACCGCCGTACCGGACACGAGCAGCACGATCATGATCAGACTGAAGACCTGGCTTCCACTCACGGAGTCGACCCAATCACATCGACGGGTCCCGGAGCGCCGACCACTGCTAGAGTCAGCGGCTCAACTGCATATCGCGCCGTTCGAATCGGGGCGGGAGAGTCCGGGCTGATCAGTGCCCGGCGCCGAAGGAGCAAATCTCCCCAGAATCTCTCAGGCCCACTGACCGTTCCGATGAGGCGAACTCTGGAAAGCCGGACCCCCGCGTAGCCGCGAGGCGCTCCGCACCCACGGTGCAAACCGCCTCACCCGGCGGCGAAGCTCTCAGGTACAGATGACAGAGCGGGGAGGTCACCCAGCAGTGGCATCGCACGCGCGGTGCCTGACCGAGGGAGCCTCCCAACTGATGACAGCTCAGTCACGCGCGACGCCGCTTGCGGCGGAACATTTGCAGCTCGGTGCGTCGTTCACCGACTTCGCGGGCTGGTCGATGCCGGTCCGCTACACCTCCGACATCGCCGAGCACACGGCGGTCCGGACCACGGCCGGTCTGTTCGACCTGTCGCACATGGGTGAGCTCGAGGTGATCGGGGCGTCCGCCGCCCGGGCGCTCGACCACAGCCTGGTCGGGCAACCGTCGAAGATCGCGCCGGGCCGCGCGCGGTACTCGATGCTCTGCGCCGACGACGGCGGCGTCATCGACGATTTGGTCGTCTACCGGCTCGCCGACGACCACTTCCTGATCGTCGCGAACGCGAGTAACACCGCGGTCGTCCGCGACGAGCTCAAGCAGCGGATCGCGGGGTTCGAGAGCGAGCTGCGCGATACCACCGAGGACTGGGCACTGATCGCCGTTCAGGGTCCGGTCTCCGCGCAGATCGTGGCCGAGCTGACCTACACCGTACTGGCCGATCTCAAGTACTACGAGATCACCGAGACGAAGATTGCCAACAGCAACGTTTTGCTGGCGCGCACCGGTTACACCGGTGAGGACGGGTTCGAGATCTACTGCCGGCCGGGTGACGCCGCGCACGTCTGGGCCGAACTGCAACGCGCCGGAACGCCGTACGGGTTGAAGCCGTGCGGGCTGGCCTGCCGGGACACGCTGCGGCTCGAGGCCGGAATGCCGCTCTACGGCAACGAACTCAGCCGCGAGCTCACGCCGTTCGAGGCCGGGCTCGGCCGGGTTGTTGCTTTCAGCAAGGAAGCGGACTTCGTCGGCCGCGACGCACTCGCCCATCGCCGAGACGTTGGCGCCCAGCGCATCCTCGTCGGCCTCACCTCGGCCGGCCGCCGCTCACCACGCAGCGGGTACGCCGTACTGGATTCGACGGGCCGGCCGATCGGCACCGTGACGAGTGGCGCGCCGTCGCCCACGCTCGGCCACCCGATCGCCATGGCCTACGTCGAGACCACCTACCAGGAGCCGGGCACCACGCTCCAGGTCGACATCCGCGGCACGCACGAGGAAGTCACCGTCGTCCCCCTCCCCTTCTACCGCCGCCAGGAGTCCTGATGACCGTTCCCAACGAGCTCCACTACACCGCCGACCACGAGTGGGTCGCGCTCGACGGCGAGATCGCGACCGTCGGCATCACCGCGTTCGCCGGTGAGGCCCTGGGCGACGTCGTGTACGTCGAACTCCCGGCTGTCGGTACGGCGATCACCACCGGCGACGCCTGCGGCGAGATCGAGTCGACCAAGTCGGTCAGCGACCTGTTCGCGCCGGTCGACGGCGAGGTCGTGGAGCTGAACGACGCGGTCGTCGCCGATCCCGGTCTGCTCAACACCGATCCGTACCAGGCCGGCTGGCTGCTGCGGATCAAGGTCACCGGACCGACCAAGTTGCTCGACGCCGCCGCCTACGAAGCGCTGACCGGAGGCGAGTGAGATGAGCACTCTCGACCAGAGCCTGGCCGACTTCGACCCGGAGATCCACGCTGCCGTCACGGCCGAGCTCGGCCGTCAGCGCGACACCCTCGAGCTCATCGCCAGCGAGAACTTCGCACCGCTCGCAGTGATGCAGGCGCAGGGCTCCGTCCTCACCAACAAGTACGCCGAGGGCTACCCCGGCCGCCGGTACTACGGCGGCTGCGAACATGTCGACGTGGTCGAGCAGTTGGCGATCGACCGGGTGAAGGCGCTTTTCGGCGCCGGGTTCGCGAACGTCCAGCCGCACTCCGGCGCGCAGGCGAACGCGGCCACCATGTTCGCACTGCTCGATCCGGGTGACACGATCCTCGGCCTCGACCTCGCGCACGGCGGTCACCTCACGCACGGCATGCGTCTGAACTACAGCGGCAAGCTGTACGACGTCGTCGCGTACCACGTCCGCGACACCGACTTCGTGGTCGACATGGCCGAGGTCGAGCGACTCGCCCTCGAGCACCGGCCGAAGCTGATCGTGGCCGGCTGGTCGGCGTACCCGCTGCACCTGGACTTCGCCGAGTTCCGGCGGATCGCGGATCTGGTCGGCGCCTACCTGATGGTCGACATGGCGCACTTCGCCGGACTCGTCGCGGCCGGCCTGCACCCCAACCCCGTCCCGTACGCCGATGTCGTCACCACCACGACCCACAAGACGCTCGGCGGCCCGCGGGGCGGCGTGATCCTCACCAACCGCGCCGACCTGGCGAAGAAGTTCAACTCGGCCGTCTTCCCGGGCCAGCAGGGCGGTCCGCTGGAACACGTGATCGCCGCCAAGGCGGTGGGCTTCAAACTGGCGGCCACCGAGGAGTTCCGCGACCGGCAACGCCGTACGCTCGAAGGCGCACAGACGATCGCCGCCCGGTTGCTGGCCGACGACGTCCGGGCGGCCGGCATCTCGGTGCTGACCGGCGGGACGCAGGTGCACCTCGTCCTGGTCGACCTGCGCCACTCCGAGCTCGACGGGCAGCAGGCCGAGGACCGGCTGCACGCGGTCGGCCTGACCGTGAATCGCAACGCCGTACCGTTCGACCCGCGGCCGCCGATGGTCTCCTCCGGACTCCGGATCGGTACGCCGGCCCTCGCCGCCCGAGGCTTCGGTCCGGCCGAGTTCGCCGAGGTCGCGGACATCATCGCGACGGTCCTGGTCAACCCCGCCGACGACTCGGTGCTCGCCGGTCTGCGCGAGCGGGTGGGCCTGCTCACCACCAAGTTTCCGCTCTATCCGGAGCTCTGACTCCCAGCAGGTAAACAGAAATCCCGCTCCGCTTCGGTGCTTCATGCAACGGTTTCCCCCGGCCCAGGCGTTACTGCCTACACAGGGCCCTGACCGGAAGTACCGGAGCCGGGCCGGGGGCCGACGCATCTCACTCACCGACTTTCTCCCCCGGACCAGTCTGCGCCGATACCGGTCTAGACCTGTATTTCGTCATGGGCAGGTCCGGAGGAGGCTGGGGTGGCTGGACACAAGGCCGAGCTGCGACGACGGGTGGGCAACACCGTCGCGCTGATCGCCGTCTGCGTACTGATCTGCGGGATCGCGTTCACCGGAGCGGTGGTGTTCCTGATGCCCAGCGACAAGGCGCATCTGGCGCCGGTGGGCACCGCGCGACCGGCTCCCCGGGGCACTCAGCCGGTCGCCGCGCCGATCCCGGCCGCGCCTGGGACGAAACCGGCGGCCAGGGGCTACGCGTGCCCCGGCTACAGCGGTCTGCAGACGAAGATCCCGCTGCCGTCCCTGCTCGCCGATACGTTTGCTTGGGGCAACAACCCGCCGTACAAGATCGGTAACGGAGCGGGCGATATCAAGTGGGAGAGCAACCCCTACAACGATCCGAGCTGGCATCTGTGGGTGCACTCGCTGCGCTGGCTGGGCAACGGGATCGACGCCGGTCGCGCCGGCAACAGCACGGCGATGAAGCACTCGCTCACGATCATCCAGGACTGGGTGAAGGACAACCCGTTCCCGTGGAAGAGCAACCCGAGCGCGTCCGAGTCGACGATGCACCGGACCAATGTGCTGATCTGCACCCGGCAGGCGCTGCTCACCGTCCTGCACGCCCGCACGCTGCCCGCGCAGTACAAGTGGCTCGACGACGCCCTGCTCACGCACGCGCGGTACATCATCGAGCACTGGAGCGGCATCCGTAACCACGGTACCGACGAGAGCATCGCGCTGTTCGGCGTCGGCTGCACCTTCGACCGCGCGGATTTGAAGAAGAAGGCGATCGACCGGTTCAACGCTGCCGTCGTCCAGTCGATCGATTCCGAGGGTTCGACCAACGAGCAGTCGGTCGGGTACGCCGGCTTCAACTACCGGCTGTGGGGCCGGGCCGCCGAGGTCGTCCGGCGCTGCGGGGACGATCCGGGCCCGGCGATCGAGTCCCGGCGCAAGCTGCTGGCCGACTGGATGGCACTCGCGACCAAGCCGAACGGCGAGCTGTTCCAGATCGGCAACACCACCCAGGAAGAGGTCAAGACCGAGCCCGGTACGCCGTGGGAGTTCGTCGCGACGCAGGGTGCGAAGGGACCGCGGCCGGACCGCCGGACGGGCATCTTCAGGGCCGGCTACATCTTCGGCCGGACCGGCTGGGGCGAACACCGCCCGTACGACGAGGAGTCGGCGTACAGCATCAGGTTCGGGCAGTCGATGAAGTACCACGGGCACGACGACCACACGTCGATCAACTACAACTGGCACGGACAGGACGTGCTGATCGACCCCGGGTACTACGGCTACAAGAAGGGCGACCTGCAGAACTGGGCGCCGAGCCAGGCCGCGCACAACGTGATGACGATCCCGACCGCCAAGACCAAGCTGGCGCCGACCCGGCTGGTCGGCTCGGTCAGTACGGCGAACTCCGACTACTACGAGCTCGCCGACGAACCGGCCGAAGGTGTCAGCCGCAGCCGGGACCTCTTGATCCTCAAGGATCCGGACCTGGTGATCTCGCTCGACCGCGCCGAGTCGGCGGGTAGCCAGCGGTACGAGACGCTGTGGCACCTACCGCCCGGCCAGTCGGTCACCGTGCAGTCGCCGACGACCGCGGTCGCGACCGGCGGCGGGATGCAGACGCATCTGTTCCAGATCCCGTTCGGCGAGACGACCGGCACGACAACTGTCGAGCAGGGCAAGTCGAACCCGGCGCAGGGCTGGTACCTGCCGGACATCTTCCACGCCAAGCCCGCGCCGGTGGTCAAGTTCACCCAGACCGGGCTGAACGCGCGCATCCTGTCTGTCGTCGCACCGTCGGCCACCGGCGAGAAGGTCAGCTACAGCACTCGCTCCGCCGGCACGAACTTCTTCGTCGAGCTCACCGTCGGCGCCCAGAAGATCACCGTCAAGGTCACCCCCGACGGCCGCCTGACCCGGATGAACTGAACCGTTTCGGTTCGATCCGAAGACAGGTTTCCAGCACGATCGAATCGTTTGGGTCTGGTGCGGCCAACCGGTCGACTGAACCCATGAACAACCGTGACATGTGACGCTGGAGGAGAGCCCATGGCCGGCAAGGAGCAGTAGTCCTATGACCGACCCATCCGTCCCCGACTGAGGAGGCACCATGGCCGGCAAGGACCAGTGACTCATCGGGCCGTCAGGCCGGGTCGTGCCTTGGCCTGGCGGTCCGCCCTGTTCTATCGCCCGACAGCGCGTTCCAGCTGAGCCTTGTTCATCTTCGAGCGGCCCTTGACGCCCTTGTCCTTGGCCTCGTTGTAGAGCTGCGCCTTCGTCCGCCCGCCGGAGCCCTGGTGCGACCGCAGGCCGCCACGGCGCCCCGACGAGATGTCGTGCGTGGAACTCCGGCTCGCCTCCTTCGACTCACCGGACCGCGCCCGCTCCTTGTTCACCGTCCGGGCGGCGATCTCCTCCGCGACATCCTCGCTGCGGCCGCGTTTCTTCAGGCCGGCCTTGATGTGCTCGTACTGCCGTTCCCGCTTCGGGCTGGATCCTGCAGGCATGATCAAGCTCCTTTCGCCGCCTGCCCGGTACCCAGTTGGCCGATCGAAACAACTTCTTGCCCCGCTCTCGCGTCATGAAGCTGTCCGGGACACGTCTCCTCAGCACGGAAGGCGGCCGAGCGAGCAATGAGGTGTTTCAGATGAGTCACGACACTGGTCAACCGGTGGAGCAGGTGGGTGATCCCTGCCGGTTCTCCTGGGCCGTGGGCGGACAATCCCACGTCTGCCGCCAGGGAAGCGGGCACGCGCTACCGCACAAATGCGCGTACTGCGGCCTCGAGCAGCACGCTGGATCCGACACCGCACACTGACTGTCGGTGGCGCCGTCTAGAGTCAGCGCCCATGACCTCACCCCGCGCGGCCGGACTGGTCTGGAACGACGGCATCCCCCAGCTGGAGTGGTCCGCCACCACCCCACGGACGCCGCTCCGCCTGGGCGACGAAATCGCTCTCATCACCGGCCCCGATCGTCAGTGCCTCGGCATCTGGCGCAACGGCAAACGCCTCGGCTGCCCCACCCGGACCCCGCTCGCCGCGACCGCCCATGGACCGCTCTGTCCGGAGTGCCAGACGATGGACCGGTCGTACTCGATCGCCGCCGACACCCGCCTCGACGACCCGCGCGAGTTCGCCGTGTACCTCGCTCACCACGGCAGCCGGGTCAAGATCGGCATCACCGCGGCCGACCGCGGCTCCGCTCGTCTCCTCGAACAGGGCGCGCTCAGCTCCGCCTTCCTGTCCAGCGGGACGCTGGCCGCGGCCCGCCGGGTCGAGCGGCTCTTCACCTCCGCCTTCGGCGTCACCGACCGCGTCACCTCACCGACCAAGCGGACCGCCCGCCTCAGCCCGCCCAGCGCCGCCGAACGCTTGAGCGACCTCCGCACCCTGGCCGCGAACATCGACAGCCTCGACTGGCCCGACGGTCAGACCGTCCGCGCGCTCGAGGTCGTCGACCACACGCCGACGTACGGGCTGCCCGCGGACGGGATCTGTCCCGCCCACGCGGTGACCGGACTCGCGCCGGGTGTCGTGATCTCCGGCCGGATCACCTGTCAGATCGCCCGCGATGTCTACCTGGAGACCTCACACGGTCTCGTCCTCACCGACACCCAGCTGCTCTCCGGCTGGTCGCTCACCCCGGCTGAATCGGGCACGGCGTTCACTGCACCGACCGAGCCGATCGCCGCGCCGGTCCTACCGCAGGACGCCCTGTTCTAGCGCTTCCGGCAGCGGCTCCGAGTGCACGAGATGCAGGCGGCTGACGGCTCGCGTCAGGACGACGTACAGGCGTTGCAGTCCGCGCGGTTCCGCGGCGACGATGCGGGCCGGCTCGGCCACCACCACGGTGTCGAACTCGAGGCCCTTGGCCAGGGTCGCCGGGACGCAGACCAGCCGCGTCGCCTCCATCGAGTCCTCCGACTCCCCCAGCAATCCGGCCTCCAGCCCGGCTCCCACCAGCTCGGCCTGCAGCGCCCCGATCTGATCATCGGCCGCGATCAACGCCACCGAACCCTCAGCACTCAAAGCGATCCGGCACGACTCGACGACCGCGTCCGCGAATCCGTCCTCACCCGTCCGTACGACGGCCAGCGCGTCGGCGACCGTCCGCACCCCGGTCGGCACCCCGAGCGTCGGAGCGATGGCGGGAAGCAGTCGCGCCGCGAACTTGATGATCTGCTCCGGCACCCGGAACCCGCGGTCGAGCTCGACCACGAGACCGTCCGACTTGTCGAGGTGACCGAGGACCTTGTCCCACGCTCCCGCGGCCCACGGCGTTGTCGCCTGCGCGACATCGCCGAGTACGGTGGCCGAGCCGGTCCGGCACCGCCGACCCAACGCTCGCAGCTGCATCGCTGAGAGATCCTGCGCCTCGTCCAGCACCAGGTGCCCGAGGGAGCCGGCCTTCCGCTCGATCAAGTCATCGAGCTCGTCCAGCAAGACCGCATCGGCCGGCGACCACTTCGCCGACTTCCACCCTCGGGCCGGCTTGGCCCACAGGATCGCGCTCTGCTCCTCCGCTGTCAGGTCGTCGCCCGCCACCTCCGCCAGGAACTCGGCGTCGGAGAGCATTCGGTGCAGCACCTGCTCCGGCACCAGCTTCGGCCAGACCGAGTCCACCAGTGCCTTGACCGGCTTCGACCGTGCCACCGCATTCTGGACCCGGTCGTCCGGCGAGTCGCCCCGCCGTTCCATCAACACCAGTACGGCGTGGGCCAGCCGTTGCGCGAGCGCATTCCGGCCGGCGGCGTACCCGGTCGATCCGCGCAGTGCCGCGACGATCTCCTGCGCCTCGTAGTCGTGCACCCGGAACCGCTGGGCGCCCTTGCTGTACAGCACGCCCTCGGTCGGCGTACCGACGAAGGACCACAACGCCCGCACCAGTACGGCGGACATCCGCTCGCTGCCCTTGATCCGGGCAGTCTCCGGACCGTCGACCGCCTCGGTCGGGTGGGTGATCAGCTCCTCGATGGTGATCTGCCGGACGTCGACCTCACCCAGCGCGGGGAGCACCTTGCGGATGTAGGACAGGAACGAGCGGTTCGGACCGACGATCACGACACCGCCACGGCGCAGCCGCTCGCGTTCGGTGTAGAGCAAGTACGCGACGCGGTGCAGACCCACCGCGGTCTTCCCGGTGCCGGGTGCGCCCTGCACACAGATCGACGGGTTCAGCGGCGCCCGGACCAGGTCGTCCTGCTCCGGCTGGATGGTGGCGACGATGTCGCGCATCGGGCCGGTGCGCGGTCGCTCGATCTCGGCCCGCAGGAACGCGTCGCCCTGGTCGACGACCGGTACGCCGGTCATCGGCTCGTCCTCGAAGCCGGTCAGCTCGGCGCTGTCGGAGAAGCCGTACCGCCGGCGCAGCAACACGTTCTGCCGATCGCTGTGCGTCGCCCGGTAGAACGGGACGGAGACCGGTGCCCGCCAGTCGATGACCATCGGCTCACCGCTGCCGTCGTGCACGTGCCGGCGGCCGATGTAGATCCGGTCGATACCGTCGATCGTGCCGTGCTCGTAGTCCAGCCGCCCGAAGAACAACGGAACGTCGGGCAGATCGACCAGCGCGAGGGTCCGCTGCTCGTGCGCGCGCTGGTTGGCCTCGTTGGTGAACCGCTCGTCGTTGTCCTCACCCCCGATGACCGGGATCTCGCGGACCAGCACATCGGCGTACATCCGGGCCAGTGCGGCCTGCGCCTCGGCGAGAAAAGCGCGCTCGGAGTCGAGTTCGACCATCGTGGGAGTGCCTCGTTTCGGTGAAGGAGAACGGAGCGCGGGGTGACCACCAAGGGTCCCGCCCCGGAGCAGATCCGGTTCGATTCGATCCTTCACACAGGCTTTGCACGTCACCCACAAAACAGACGGGCGACGTTACCAGTCTGGTCTCGCAGGGACCACCCAATTAATTCAGCAGACCCTCGCGGTGCGCGATCGCCGACGCCTCGGTCCGCGACGCCGCTCCGAGCTTCCGCAGCACCCGGGCCACGTGGGTCGCGACCGTGTTCCCGGAGACGAAGAGCTTCCGCGCGATTTCAGCGTTCGACAAGCCCTGCGCCATCACCTGCAGCACCTCGAGCTCCCGAGCCGTCAGCCCGAACGCCCGCGCCGGCCGCGCCTCCGCATCCAGCCCGACCCGATCCGCCAGGCCGGCGATCCGCGCCAGCAACGGCGCGGCACGCAGGTCGGCCGCGATCGCCCGAGCCTCCGCCAGCGCCTCCCGGGCGGCCTTGTCGTTGCGCTCGGCAACTTCCGCGGCCGCCAGCCCGGTCAGCGCCTCGGCAAGGTCGTACACCTGGCCGATCTCGCGCCAGGCATCCACCACCCGCTGCCAGGCGGCCACCGAGTCGTCCTCGGCGGCATCGGCTGTCGCCACGACCGCCGCCGTGGTGACCCGGGCCGCCATGTCCGCCGCCACCACCTTCCGCGCGTCCGGAAGGGCCCACAGGTTCTTGGACTGCGCGACCGCGAGCAGGAACCAGGCGGCGTCGTACCCGCTCCACACCCGAAACGGCAGCGCACGCTCGAGCATGCGCCGCGCCGCCTCGTCATCGCCTTGCAGGGTTGCGAGAGTGAGCCGAGCGGTCAGCATCATCGTCTCGAAAGGCCGCGCCTCACCACACAGCGCCTCGCCTTCGTCGAGCAATCGCCGCGCATGGTCGAACTGTCCCCGTCGTGCGGCGATCTGCGCTCCGACGTAATGCAGTGCCAGCAGGTATCGCGGCGGTGGCGCGTCGGCCAGCGCATCGTCGGCAACATCCAGCGCCTCGTCCCAGCGGCCGAGACGGAACAACGCGTTGGCGCGGTTCTGCGCCAGCATGCTGCCGCGCGACCTCGTCAGTCCCCAGCGCTCGGCCGACTGCTGACCGCGCGCGGTCCGCCGCGCCGCCTCTTCGACCTGTCCGTCGAGCGCGTACACGACGCTGTCCCACTGCACAGCGGTCAGGCTCAGCGAATAGTCACCGGCCCGCAGCGCCAACTCCTCGCAGCGGGAGTATCGCGAGTGCGCCGACTCGACCGCACCGTCCACGTCGTCCAGGAAGGCCAGCGGGAGCAGCGCGGCGGCGCGCAACCCGTTGTCGTCGAGACGCTCGGCCAGCCCATAGGCCTCAGTGCCGAGCGCCCGTGCGCGGGCCATGTCCTCCTCGACGCACGAGACGAGCGCGAGCCAGGACAGCAACCGGCTGCGCAACAGATCGTCCATCCCGGCCGGCACCAGCGCCACCGCTTGCTCCAGGCTCTCGAGCCCAGGCTCGCCGAGCCGGTTCTGCAGCAGGCCCTTGAGGCCGAGGAAGCGCGCCGCCCGCGCCGGTTCGGCGTCGATGTCCATCTCGGCCAAGGCTTCGGCCGACCGCCGGACACCCCAGTCGGCGCGACCCGCCGAGTACGCCGCCTCGACACCGGCCGCGAGCACATCGACATGACTGACGCCGGTCAGCGTCTCCGGGCTCTCCACCTCGGGCCAGAGCGTGAGGACCTTGTCGAGCAGGTTCAGTTGGTCGTCGTACGCGAACTGCCGGCCCGCCACCGCGGCCGCACGCCAGGCCGCGGTCAACGCCCGCCCGTGCTCACCAGCCGCCGCCCAGTGCTCGGCCAGTGCGGCTGCCTGATAGTCGCCGTCGGTGTCTCGTGCGCTGATCGCGGCCGCGTAGCGGCGGTGCAGGCGGCGGCGCTCGCCCGGCAGCAGCGCGCCGTACACGGCCTCCCGGATCAGGTCATGCCGGACGGCGTACACGGTGTCGCGCACCACGACCTGGTGCCGCTCGACCAGCTCACGCAACGCCTCATCGCTCGGCCGCTCCAGAACCTCGGCCAGAATCACATCCGGTACCTCGGCGCCCGCCACCGCAATTGCCGCCAGCAAGTGCCGCGCGTCCGGCGCCAGGTCCGCCACTCGGTCCAGCAGCAGATCACTCAGTCCGCCACCGGCCGCCGCACCACTCGACCGCAGAGCCTCGACAAACAAGGGGTTCCCGTCGCTGCGCTGGTGAATTTCGCGCACCACGACCGGATCGACCGGATGCCCGTCGAGCGCGGCCAGCAACGCTGCAACCTCACGTCGCTCGAGCGATGCCAGCTCCACCCGTACGACGTCCGCCCGGCGACCCAGCTCCCCCAGCAACTGCCGCGTCGGGTGACCGGGAACGAGTTCGCCGGACCGGATGGTGCCGACCAGCAGGACCCGGCGGTCCGCCAGGTTTCGCGCCAGGTACGCGAACAGCTCGCGGCTCGACACGTCGGCCCACTGCAGATCCTCGACCACCAGCACCACCGGTTGGTCCCGCGCCGCCCGGCCCAGCAGGGACAGGAACTCCTCGAACAGCCGCACCTGTCCGCCGTCGACCCGGGTGAGCCCGAGCTCCGGCCACCAGTCGGCGAGCGCCGTACCGTCGGCAGGGAGCTCGGCACGCAGCCGATCCGCTCCCCAGGAGCGCAGCAGACCGCGCATCACGGCCACGAACGGCAGCCAGGGTGTCCCGCCCGAGCCCAGCTCAAGGCAGCCGCCGGTCAGCACCAGCGGAGTCTCCGGCAGCCGGCCGATCGCCGTCGTCACCAGCCGGGATTTGCCGATCCCGGCCTCGCCGGTGACCAGCACCGTGATCGCCTCACCGCCGCCAACCTGCCGGTACGCCGTCTCGATCGCGGCCAGCTCGGTCTCCCGGCCCACGAGGACAGGACTGATGACGGTCGGCGGCATAGACCACATCGTCGCATCATCCAGGGTTCGTCCGGCGATGTCACCAGATCTGGTGACGACCTGGGCCGGGGTCGACGCCGAGAGTTGAGCCATCAGACCCTAAGACCCCAAGGAACCGACATGACCAACCCTCGCCGTACCGTCGTCGGAAACATCTCTCTGTCGCTCGACGGCCGGGTCAACGGCCCCGGCGGCGACTTCGACATGAGCTGGATCGTGCCGCACGCGGCCACGCCCGTGACGCTGGACCACATGATCCGAGTCACCGCTCCGGCAACGACCGCGCTGCTCGGCCGCAAGAACTACCAGGGCTTCGGCGGCTACTGGCCGAGCGTCGCCGACGACGAGACCGCACCGGAGCAGAGCCGCCAGTTCTCCCGCTGGCTCAACGAGGTCGAGAAGGTCGTCTTCTCCAGCACGCTCGACCACGCCGGCTGGCAGAACAGCTGGATCACCACCAGCGACCCGGCCACCGCGGTCAAGGAGCTCCGCACCCAGCCCGGCGGCGATATCATCGTCCTCGCCAGCGCGAGCGTCATCCGCGCCCTGCTGGCCGCCGACGAACTCGACCGCCTCTCGATCACCCTCTGCCCGGAACTCGTCGGCGGCGGAGCCTCCCTGTTCGACACCACCTTGGTCCCCGGCTCCTGGACCCTCGTCGACAGCACCCCCGGCGACAGCGGCACCCTCTGCCTCCTCTACGACCGCAAGCGCGCCTGATCTCCATGGGTACGGTTCAGGCACAGGCGAACATGTCCCTCGACGGGTACGTCGCCAAGCAGGACAACAGCATCGGCCGGTTGTTCGACTGGCTGCAGAACGGCGACGTCGCGGTCCCGACCCCCGCCGGCGACTTCACCATCCACCTCACCCCGACGAGCGCGGAACACCTCGGGCGGTGGGTGTCGGGGCTGGGTGCGCTGGTCTGTGGCCGGACGCTGTTCGACGTGGCTCAGGGCTGGAACGGCCGGCACACCTTGGATGTCCCGGTGGTCGTGGTGACTCATCAGGTACCCACGGACTGGGTCGAGGCCCACCCCGACGCACCGTTCTCCTTCGTGACCGACGGTGTGGAGGCCGCGATCGCCCGGGCTCAGGAGCTCGCCGGCGACCGTGTCGTCTCGGTCGCCGGCGGAACCATCGCCCGGCAGTGCCTGGAACTGGGGCTGCTGGACGAGGTGGCCGTCGACCTGGTGCCGGTGGTGATGGGCGCGGGCAATCGGCCCTTCTTCGGGGAGCTCTCCGCGGAAGTGTCGCTCGGCAACCCGACGACGTGCATCCAGGGCGACCGCGTCACCCACCTCGTGTTCCCGGTTCAGCGGTAGGCGCGGGCCTGGAGTTCGAAGAGTTCGGCGTAGCGGCCGCGGGCGGCGAGCAGTTCGTGGTGAGTGCCGACCTCTTCGATCCGGCCTTCGTGCAGGACGACGATCAGGTCGGCCATCCGGACGGTCGAGAAGCGGTGCGAGACCAGCACGGTGATGCCGCCGGTCTCGGTGGCCGCGATCCGCGCGGCGGCGGCGTACTGCTCGAAGAGGCGGTGCTCGGCCTCCGGGTCGAGCGCGGCCGTCGGCTCGTCGAGCAGCAACAGCAGCGGTCTCTCCCGCATGAAGGCGCGGGCCAGCGCGAGCCGTTGCCATTGACCGCCCGAGAGCTCGGCACCGCCTTCGAACTTCTTGCCCAGCTGGTTGTCCAGGCCCTTCGGCAGCCCGGCGATCACCGACTCCGCATCACCCCGTACGACGGCCGCCCGGACCGCCGCCTCGTCGGACATCCGGTCGAGGTCGCCGATGCCCACCACCTCGCGGGCGCGGAACTCGAACTTCACGAAGTCCTGGAAGCCGGCCGACATCCGGGACCGCCACTGCTTCGGCTCGACCTCGGTGAGCGGGACTCCGTCGATCAGGATCTGGCCGGTCGTCGGGTCGTACATCCGGGCCAGCAGCTTCACCAGCGTGGTCTTGCCGGCGCCGTTCTCGCCCACCAGCGCGACGGCCGACCCGGCCGGAATCTTCAGCGTCACACCGCTCAGCACCGGAGACTCTCCGCCGGGATAGGCGAAGCCGACGTCCTGGAGCTCGATCCCGGTGCTGAGCTTCGCGGGCGCCGGCGTCGTGCTCTCCCGCCACGCGTTGTCCTTGGCGTACTCCCGCAGCCAGTCGTAGCGAACGAAGCTGCGCACCACCTCGCCGACCCAATAGATGTTCTGCGCGATGCCGCCGGTCATCTGATCGACCTGCGGCGCCAGCAGCAGCACGAGCACCACGTCCCCGGCCGACGCCTGGCCATCGCGAGCTCGCGCGACCACCCAGACGATCGCAGCGGCGTACGCCAGCGCGAACAGCAACCGAACGGCGCCGTCGACCTTCCCGCTCCACTTCGCCGCACTGACCAGCAGCTTGAACCGCTCGGCCTGCAAGCCCGAGATCCGCTCGATCAGCACTCGCCCCAACCCGAACACTCGCAGCTCGAGCGCCGTCCGCGGGTCCTTCGCCACCTCGATCAGCCGATCCGCCAGCCGCTCGTGCGGCAGCGAGTCCTCGTACGCCTTCTGCTGGCGCATACTCCCCTGGTACGCCGACCAGATCCGCGACGTACCGAGTAGCGGCAGCAGCAACAGCACTGGGTGCACCGATCCCAGCAAAGTGAGCACAGTAACGGTGTTGGTCACCGTCCCGAACACCCACAGCAGCACCTCGGAGCCGACGCCCATCCGCCACGCCCGCTCGCGAACCAGCTCCAGCCGATCGGCCACATCGGGTCGCTCGTGATGGGTCAGCCCGGGAATCCCGGTCGTCACGTCCAGCAGGTCGGCGTGCACCCGGCCGGCCATCCGCTCCTGCGCTGTCTGCTGCACCGGCCAACCGACGACGTCCGCCAGGAAGGCGACCGCGAGGCCCCCGATGATGACCGCGATACCGACCGCGATCGTGCTCGACCGGTGTCCGCTCAGGCCGTCGACCAGCAGGCTGATGCCGTAGGTCTGCGCCGGCGCTGTCACCGCTCGCGCCGCGACCAGCACGGTCGAGATCGCCATCAGCAACGGCGCCGCCCGGAACGACGTGACCAGCCACAGCCGGCCGATCCGCAGGCTACGCATCGGTCACGTACCGCTCGGCCTGCAGCCGGAACATCTTGGCGTAGGTCCCCTCGATCGCGAGCAACTCCTCGTGCGTCCCGTCCTCGATGATGTGGCCGTCGTCGAGCACGCAGATCCGATCCGCGTTCCGCACCACGGAGAACCGGTGCGAGATGATCAGCGACGCCACCCCGGAGGTCAGCTCGAGATACCGCTCGACCAGCTCGATCTCGGCGCGCACGTCCAGCGCCGCGGCAGGTTCGTCCAGCACGAGCACACCGGCGCCCGCGTGGACGGCGAACAACGCCCGCGCGAGCGCGACGCGCTGCCACTCCCCTCCGGACAGATCGACACCGCCGTCGAAAGCCTTGTCCAGCACGGTGTCCCACTCCTTCGGCAGTCCGCGCACGACATCCTCGATCCCGGACTCCCGGGCCGCCTGCGCAAGTGCGACCCGGTCACCCGCCCTCTCGATCGCACCGAACTCCACGTTGTCCGTCACCGGCAAGGGGAACCGGAGGAAGTCCTGCACGATCGCCGCGATCCGCCGCTGCCAGGCGCCCAGGTCGAGCTCGGCCAGGTCGACACCATCGACCAGGATCCGTCCACTCGTCGGCCGGTACGCGCCGCCGAGCAGCTTCACCAGCGTCGACTTCCCCGCGCC
The DNA here is from genome assembly GCF_040605415.1 of Kribbella sp. NPDC005582. Lineage (NCBI taxonomy): Bacteria > Bacillati > Actinomycetota > Actinomycetes > Propionibacteriales > Kribbellaceae > Kribbella > Kribbella sp. NPDC005582. The sequence goes on along the minus strand of NZ_JBEXCU010000003.1, from coordinate 328,505 downwards.
GTTCACCCCGACCAGCGCGAGCGCTTCACGCGCGTGGATCGTCAGGTCGAGATCGCGCAGGACGTAGTTCTCGGACCCCGGATAGTGGAAGCTCACCTTCTCGAACCGGATCTCCCGCACCGGCATCGCCGCCACGTCGTGCTGTCCGCTGACGGCCGGCTCCGGATGCCGCGTCGCGATCGTCTCCGGCAAGGCCACCATCGCCCGGTACGCCGACAACCCGCGCCGCAGCTGGACGACGCCGTACCCGCTGCCGGAGACACCGATCGCCAGAATCGCCGGTACGGCGGTTGCGACCTGTGTCAGCGGCAGATCACCGGCCAGTGCGGCCCGGCCGACGAGCAGGATCGCGAATCCGTCGGCGAGCAGCCGGACCAGGCCCATCGCGATCGACCAGGCCACGTTCTTGCCGCGCTTGGCCCAGACCGCGCGGAAGCCGGCCGTCCATTCTTCGACGTACCGATTCACCACCCACTGGTGCAGGCCGAAGACCCGCAGCTCCTTCGGCGCATCGCGCATCCCGAGGTCGAAGACGTAGTTGGCGCGGCGCTGCTCCTCGGTGTTGCCCCACCACATGTCGATCTCACCCTCGATCATCCGGCCCTGGTGCCACTCCAGCAGGAGCGTCACCGCGACCAGCATCGCTGCGACCAGCCAGGAGAACATCAGCCCGACGATCACCGCCGACCCGATCATCGTGACCCTGGCCGCGAGCAGCCACGGCAGCTGGGACATCCCGGTGGAGAGGTGGAAGCCGCCCTTGCCCTTGGCCCGCTCCTGGACGTCCAGGACCTCGCCGTCCTCGAGATGCTCGATCCGTTGCGGTCGCAGCAGCGGCTCGGTGATGCCGATCCCGATCTCGCGGACGACCACCGCCTCGAGAAGCGTCGCCGTGACCCGATGCATCGCGGGCGTCAGGCTCTCCAGGACGAACACGATCAGCATCGCCGCCAGCAGCCAGCCGAAGGCCCACAGCGACATCGCTCCGGCCGACCCCGCGACCACCCCAGGCACCGCACCGACCACCTGCCCGGTGAGCAGCGTGACCGCCATCCCGAGCATTGCTCCGAGCACGGCGAGACCGACCGTCAACGCCGTACTTCCCGGCGCGACGCGCATCCCGTATCTCAGCAGAGTCAGCACCCGACAGACCGTAACCGGCCTAGCCGACAAAAATCACTGGAATAGTTCGGACCGACGCATTTCCAGGAGATCCGCGAGCTTGATCGACTCGCCGTCACGCCCGCCCTGACCCACCACCAGCGGCGGATCCGACGGCAGCACCCGTACGCCGGCCACCCGAGCAGTCAGGCTCGCCGGCGTTCCGAGGATGTAGAAGTTCGCGTCGGTGTCGACGGCGACCGACTTGTTCTTGCGCAGGTACCAGCCGCTGATCCCGGTGCGATAGCTCGTTCCGGATCCGATCACCTGCGCGCGCAGCGGCTCAGGTGCGACGCCGCGCTCGGTGAGTTCGCGCACGAACTCGACCAGCAGCTCCCGCGCCTGCGCCGACTCGGCAGCCTTCCGCCGCTCGAGCGCGGCCGCTTGCTCGACAGACGCCTCCCGGCGCCGCTCCCGCCAACTCTGGTCCGCCACACGCTCAAACTACTGGATGCCCGGTCGTGCTCCGTGCGGTGGAACGTTCCCCCGTATCCTCACGGGGTGAGTCAGGACAAAGCCGACGGCGGCCGGATGGGCGACTCCTCGCTGCTGCGGAAACTGAACGTCGCTGCAGCCCTGGACGCGTTCCTCCAGGCTGAATCGCTGACGCCGCGGGAGCTGCGGGATGTCGTCGGGGTCTCCCGGCCGACCGCGGAGGAGCTGCTCGCCGGTCTGATCGCGGACGGCCTGGTCGAGGAGACAGCCCCGCCGCGGCAGCGGGCCGGCACCCGAGGCGCCGGCCGCCCGGCCCGGCACTTCCGCTTCCGCGCTGAGTCCGGGTACGTGACCGGCATCGACATCGGCGCCCACAAGGCGATGGCCGTCGTCACCGACCTGCGCGGCAACACCCTCGCCACGCAGCGCGCCGAGCTGGACCCGCTGCTCGACGTTCCGACCAGACTGCAGGCCGCCATCGACGTCACCCTCGCCACGTGGAGAGCGGCCAGTCTCGAGCCTTCCGACATCAGCAGCGCCGCCTGCGGCGTGACCGGCGCACTCCGGACCGGCGGCGCGGCCCGCGACGTTCGCGACGGACCGATCGGTTCCGAACTGGCGGTCTACTCGCTCCCCGGCTTCCCCGACATCGACGTGGCCGCTGAGCTCTCCGCCGGGCTCGGCGTACCGGTCGCGGTCGCGAACGACGTCAAACTCGCCGCTCTGGCCGAGCACTGGAAAGGTGCCGCCCAAGGACACGGTGACATCGTCTACATGTTCGCCGGGCACCGCGCGGGAGCCGGCGTCCTGATCAACGGCCAGGTCCACCAAGGCCACCACGGCGCTGCCGGCGAGATCGGCACCTGGCCGGCCCTCGGCTGGGAAGCCGCCGTCAACCAGCTCCACGCCCGCGGGACCGAGCTCGCCACCGCCGCCGGCCTGCCGCCCGGCCGCGAAGGCGAACTCGTCATCGCCTCCGCTGCCCTGCAGGACCCCGAGAGCCTGCGCGTCCTGATGGAGTTCGCCGAAGTCCTGGCCCGCGGCGCCGCGGTCCTCGCCCTGGCCGTAGACCCCGAGGTAGTCGTCCTCGGCGGCGGCATGTCCCGCGGCGGCGCCATCATCGCCGAGCCCTTCCGCCGCGCCCTGAACCGCCTCACCCTGGCCCCGATCGAGGTCATCACCTCCACGATGGGCGCCGACTCAGTAGCCCTAGGGGCAGCCCGCATGGCCCTCGACACCGTCCTCGCCGACCTCCTGGCAGTCCCGGGAGCTTGACTGCTCAGCTGCTTGCTTGTCGCTCTGCTCGCGAGGTGGCGTCGGCTTCGGTGGTGAAGGCGGCGCGGGGCTGCTGCACGGACGCCAGTGACACGATGTCTCGGCCGTAGAGGACGGCGACCAGCCACACCGCGAGCACGCGGACCTTGCGGTCCCACGTCGGTACGGCGAGCACGTGGTACCCGCGGTGCATGAGCCAGGCCAGCAGGCCCTTGACGACGATCCGCCGGAACTGGAAGACACCCGTCCCCAGGCCCAGCGTCGCCACCGACCCGAGGCTGTGGTGCTTGTACTCCTTGGGTTCGCGGCCGCGCAGATCGGCGAGCAGGTTCTTCGCGAGCAGCTTTCCCTGCCGGACGGCGTTCTGCGCGTTCGGCACGGTCAGCGCGCCAGGCACCGGTGAAGCCAGGTCCGGGATCGCGGCGTCGTCACCTGCCGCCCACGCGTCGGGAACGATCTCGTCCGCGGTACCGACGCGAAGATCGGGCCGGGTCTCGATCAGGCCGCGGGCCGTCACCGGAAGATCGGTGTGACCGCGCACCAACCGGGTCGCGGCGTTGCCGGCCGTCCAGACGATCAGCTCCGCATCGAACGCCGAGCCATCGGACAGCACCACGTGTCCACCGACGGCCGACTGCACAGTCGTCTCCAGATGCAGGTGGCCGCCCCGCCCCTCGAGCAACCGGCGTACCCAGGCCCGCGGACCGTCCGTCACCTCGGGCAGGATCCGCGCCGTCGCCTCGACCAGGTGGAAGGACAGATCGTCCCGGCTCAGCCCGGGATACGACTTGAGCAGACTGTTCGCGAGCGAGAGCAGCTCGCCGAAACTCTCCACACCGTTGAAGCCCGCGCCGACGAAGACAACTGTCAGCAGCCGTCGCCGCTCCGGCCCGGGCGGTAGGACGGACGCCTCGTCGAAAGCCGTGAGCAGCCGGTCGCGGACGGCGACCGCCTCCTCGACGTGCTTCATCCCGATCGCCTGGTCCGCGACGCCGGGCAGGTCGAACGTCCGCGTGACCGCACCCGCGGTGACCACGATGACGTCGTACGGGAGCTCGAAGTCCTCGCCACGCACCGGGTGCACGGTCACCGTCTTCCGGGCGTGCTCGACGACGGTCACCGAGCCGGCGATGACCCGGGTACGGCGCAGGTTGCGGCGCAACGAGATCGCCGCGTGCCGGGCCTCGACCGAGCCGGAGAGCACTTCCGGCAGGAACGGCTGGTACGTCATGTACGGCCGCGGGTCGATCAGGATCACCTCGGCCTCGCCGCGCCGCAACTTCTTCTCGAGTTTCCAGGCCGTGTAGAAGCCGGCGTACCCACCTCCGACCACCACGATTCTGCGCACCGAAGTCCTCCGTCCACGGATAGCTGTCACTAGCAAAGACAGCGCATCGACCCCCACTGTGACAAGGCCCACCGCCGATGTGACTGCGGTTACCCGGCAGATCCGTCACGGTTCCGGAAGTCGCGTGGTCTTGTGGAGGTAGAGCCGATGAGCCGAAGGAGACCGTCAATGACGATGGCCGAGCAGCAGATCGCAACCTCCGTGCTGGTGATCGGGACCGGCGGTGGCGGCCTGCGGGCCGCGATCGAGCTGGCCGAGCAGGGCGTCGAAGTCCTTGCCCTGGGCAAGCGTCCGCGGAACGACGCGCACACCTCGCTGGCCGCCGGCGGCATCAACGCGGCGCTGGCCACGATGGATCCCGAGGACACCTGGCAGCAGCACGCCGCCGACACCCTGCAGGAGAGCTACCTGCTCGCCAATCCGGAGACCGTCCGGATCGTCGCCGAGGGCGCGGCGCAGGGCATCGCCGATCTGGAGCGGTACGGGATGCCGTTCGCCCGCGAGGCCGACGGCCGGATCTCGCAGCGGTTCTTCGGCGCGCACACCTACCGCCGGACGGCGTTCGCGGGCGACTACACCGGGCTGGAGATCCAGCGCACCCTCGTGAATCGCGCGCTGCAGCTCGGCGTACCGATCCTCGACAACGTCTACGTGACGCGGATCCTGGTCCGGGACAACACGGTGTTCGGGGCCTACGGCTTCGATCTCGACACGGGCAAGCGGTACGTCATCCACGCCGACGCCGTCATCCTCGCGGCCGGCGGTCACACCCGGATCTGGCGGCGTACGTCGTCACGCCGCGACGAGAACACCGGCGACTCGTTCCGCCTCGCGGTCACGGCCGGCGGCCGGATCCGCGACCCCGAGCTCGTCCAGTTCCACCCGTCCGGCCTGCTCGAACCCGAGAACGTGGCCGGCACGTTGGTCTCCGAGGCCGCGCGTGGCGAGGGTGGCCAGCTCCGGAACGCGCTCGGCGAGCGCTTCATGGCCCGGTACGACGCCGAGCGGATGGAACTGTCGACCCGCGACCGGGTGGCACTGGCGGCGTACACGGAGATCAAGGAAGGCCGTGGTACGCCGAAGGGCGGCGTCTGGCTGGACGTGTCACACCTGCCGCGGGAGACGATCATGCAGCGGCTGCCGCGCGTCTATCAGACCCTGCTCGAGCTGCAGATGCTCGACATCACCCAGCAGCCGATCGAGATCGCGCCGACCGCGCACTACTCGATGGGCGGCGTCTGGGTGCGGGCCGAGGACCACTCGACCGGCGTCGACGGGCTGTACGCGCTCGGCGAGGCGGCCAGTGGTCTGCACGGCGCGAACCGGCTCGGTGGCAATTCGCTGATCGAGCTGCTGGTCTTCGGCCGGATCGTCGGCGCGGAGGCGGCGAAGTACTCGGTGAATCGTGAGTCCCAGCTGCGATCCGCCGACGTGGTCGGAGAAGCTCGGGCAGAGGTCGACGGCCTGCTCGCGGCCGACGGGCCGGAGAACGTCCGGGCACTGCAGAGAGCGCTCCGCGACACTCTCACCGCCCGCGCCGGCGTCGTACGGGACGAGGCGGGTCTGCTGGCCGGCATCGCCGAACTGGCGGAGATCGAGGAGCGCACGGCACAGATCGGCGTCCACCCCGACATCGCCGGATTCCAGGACCTGGCGCACGCCTTCGACCTCAAGTCGTCCGCACTCGCCGCCCGGGCCACCCTCGACGCCGCGCTCGAACGGCGCGAGTCCCGCGGCTGCCACAACCGCTCCGACTACCCCGACCTCGACGAATCCCTCCAGGTCAACCTCGTCTGGTCGGGTCCTGGTCAGATCACGCGAGAGCCGATCCCCGCGATCCCGGCCGAGATCCGCGCGCTGATGCGCGACGACATCTCCACCGAGGGCAAGCTGGTCGAGTAGCGTGTAGCCGGCCGTGCCAACGGTCAGCTGGACCAAGTTCGGCCTGCGCCCACGCGGACTCCGCCGAATCGCAATCCTGGAAAGTGCGCGCCCGTCCCAGTCACCAGGGGATCTTCCAGCGCGTGCCAGAGTTGTTGCCGGCTGCGGTCCGCAAGGTTCGCATCGACATCGCCGAAGGAGTGCCACGTAGGCTCAGCAAGCTGCACGGGGTGGGTGATGGCGTCACCGAGCAACAGGGAGCGCCGATCGCCGAAATCGACCATCAGGCAGAGGTGCCCTGGGGTGTGGCCCGGGGTCATGAGCGTTGTGACCCCGGGCGCCAGCTCTGTCTCACGATCCAACGGTCGCAACAGCGACGAGTTCTGGGGGCGGCGGAACCCGGCTTCGACCTCCACGTCGAGCTCTCCCGGTCCGTCGACGAAGTAGTCCCAGTCCGCCGCTCCGAACCAGATCCTCGCGCCCGGGAAGGTCGGCTGGGCGTCGCTGTCGAACAGCCAGCCGACGTGGTCGGAATGCAGGTGGGTGCAGACCACGTCCGTGATCTCGTGCCGAGCCGTCCCGAGTGCGGTCAGCTCGGTGAGCAGCTGACCGCCGTGCAGTTCCATGCCGTCAGGCATCTGCTTCCGGCGCGGGCCCAGGCCCGCATCGACCAGCACCACTTGCTCCGCCGTACGGATGAGGAAGCAGCCGATCGGCAGCCGCGCGGTACCGTCGCGGTCGAACACCTCGGGACGCACAGTGGGCTCGGCGCCGAAGTAGCTGGGCCGCGCCACGAACGTGCCATCCGACATCGCCTGCAGCGACGGAGCGGCGGCTCTATTCATCTCGTACCTACGCGCGGGAGCGGAGTGCTCTTGTCCGTGCGGGCCACGCGGAGCCGGATCCGGGTGTGAAGGGTGGGCAAGGCAACAACCGTGGCGAGTTCGGTCGCGGTGCGAGCTGCGGCTGCTTGCACCGCGTCGAGATCGGCGGTGGGCTCGATTGTGCAGGTGAGTTCGGCGACCAGTTGGCCGCGGTCGGCGACGACTTGGCCGGAGCCGTCACGAATCCCGGGCGTCCGGGCGAGTGCTTGGGCAGCGGCGTCTACGGCCGAATGAGCGTCGGCGGTCAGTCGGCCGCTGCGATCGCCGCCAGGCAACGCGAACCGGCCGCCGACGCGGCGTGGCAGATGCCGCCCGAGCCACCAGAGGCCGAGCAGGATCGCCAGCACTCCGCCGGCACCTGTTGCCCACGGCCACCATTCGGCGGTGGCCGGATCCGCGAAGGGTCCGGCCGTGATTCGGTCCGATGGCAGTTCGCCGTACTGCCACGCGATCAGTGCGCCTCCGGCCGCCAGCAGGTTGAGCGCGACTACCGTTCCCACCGCCCGGTCCAGGGCGATCACTCCACGTCGCATGTCACTCCTCCCGTACGGCGATGCGCGTCCGCGGCACCGGGCTGATGCTTGCCAAGCGGCTGTCCACGACCGCCTGCACGTCGGTGCTCACCCGGACGGGTTCGCCGAACGTCGTCACGGTCAGGCTGACGCGCTTGCGCTTGGACTTCCCAGACACTGCAGTGACCGAATCCACCTGCCGAGCACTCTCGGACGCCAGCCGGGCCACGTCCGTACTGCGCAGCCAAACGAGCCCGTCCGGACCCACCGCATGATGAGTCCGGCGCCGCCGCTTGTAGGTCACCAGCAACACCAGTAGTCCGACGACAGCGGCGGCGATCCCGGCCGGCAGCATCCAGCCGGACGGTTCCAGCTCAATCGTTCGCCCGAAGCCTCGCGCCAACCAAGAGGTTCCGTCCATCAGTCCGACGGCAACCGCCAGCTCGCGGATCGCGACACAACCCGCCAGGATGAGCGCGACGGCCGCCAGCAAGCCGACCCACACGGCGGCAGCCCCAGCCACCGGCTGCTTGGCCGCCACCGCCTCAGCGGACGACGCTTTACTTCTCGACACCTCAGAGGCATCAACCATGGTGATGACGACATCGGCGCGGTCGACGCCGAGGCCCGTCAGCTCTTCGACCGCCGAGGTGATCGCCTGGCGCAGATCGGCTGCAGTCTCCGCCAACGGATGCGGCCAGCTGATCGCCGTCTCCAACTCCAGCCGGACACGCTGCCCGGCGACCACCGCCCGCGCCTTCGGCAACCCACGCCCCAGTACGCCGGCCTGCCGCGACACCGCCGGATGCCGCCGCGCCGTGATCTCGACGATCCGCTCCACCGCCCGTTGAGCGATCTCGAGCCGCCCGCGATCACCCCCGAAAGCGATCGCGGACGGCTCCGAGCCGCCCGGAGCCGGTCCGTCCACCGGCTCGAGTCCATCCGACGCACGCGCGGCCGCCGCGGATCCCACGACCCGCGCAGATTCGCCGGAAGCCGCCACCAGCACATCCCCAGCCACCGGCGACTCGCCGGCCGGGCGCGAGTCCGCTCGGCGCGAGCCCGCCGGGTGCGAGTCGACCGGGCGCGGGCCGGCGCTGCGGTCAGCCACGGTTGCGGCGGTTGAGGAGATCGTCGAGCGCCTTGGAACCACCGCCACCGGACAGGAAGTACCCGACGGCGAGGCCTACCGCGCCCAGCACGAGGGCGAGCAGGAAGCCGGCGAACCCGCCGGCCGCGGCGGCGATGGCGATCAGCAGGCCGGCGAACAGGCCGATAGTCGAGGTGCTCACTCGGATCTCCTCAAGGGTTGATGAACCGGTGCGTCAGCGGACGCGCGGTTCGGTGGTGGTGTCGTCAGCGTCGTCCGCGTCGTCGTCATCGCCGTCCAGGTGCACGTCGGTCACGGAGATGTTGACCTCGGTGACCTCGAGCCCGGTCATCCGCTCGACGGCCGAGATCACGTTCTCCCGGATCGCGCCGGCCAGCTCGCCGATCGCGACGCCGTACTCGGCGACGAGCTCGATGTCGACGGCGGCCTGCGTCTCGCCGACCTCGACCGAGACACCCTGGGACAGGTTGGTCTTCGAGCCGGGGATCCGCTCCCGCAACATCCCGACGGCCCGCGCGGCGCCGCCGCCGAGAGCGTGCACACCGGGGATCTCGCGGGTCGCGATACCGGCGATCTTGGAGACCACGACATCCGCGATCGAGGTGCGCCCGCCGGCCGACCCGATGCCGTCGGCAACGACAGCGTCGGCGGCCGGGACGGAGGCGACCGATCGCTTGGCGGCCGGCTTGGGGCTCGCCGTGGGGATGGCACTGTCGGTCATGAGGATGCCTTTCTCGTCAGCGACTGCTTCGAATGGTGGAACAGCGTCAGTCGTTCGGAGCCGTTCGCCAGAAGGACGACCGCTCGCCCGGAATCGTCACGGTCCCTCCACATCCTGCACAGCGTGACATGACTCACGGGGCAGATCGGGGAGGCTACCGTGACATCTGTGCGGCTGGTGTCGTCCTCACTGCACGCGCGCAACCAGGAGGTGACGTGACCACGGTGCTGACCGAGCTCGACGAGGCGACCCTCGTCGCCCGGGCCCGCGATCGGGACCCGGCGGCGTTCGAGTTGCTGGTCCGTCGCTACCAGCGCCGGATCTACACGCTCTGCCTGCGGATGCTGAACGGCGCGACCGGCGACGCGGAGGATGTAGCCCAAGAGACGTTCGTGACCGCCTGGCGCCGGTTGCCGGAGATCCAGCACGAAGCAGCCTTCGGCTCGTGGCTCTACCGCACCGCCACCAACAAGTGCCTAACCGTCCTGCAGCGCCGCCGGCCGTTCGCGGAACTGAACGAAGACAGCGCTCCCCCGGATCTCGCCGAGGATCCCGCCCGCGCGGCCGGGAACACCGCCGCGATGCAGGCACTGGCCGACGCACTGCGCCGGCTCCCACCGCCACAACGTGCCTGCTGGTTGCTGCGCGAGGTCCACGGCCGCTCGTACGCCGAGATCGCGGACCTGGTCGGTACGACGCCCACGGCGGTCCGCGGCCGGATCGCCCGAGCCCGCGCCGAGCTTGCGGAGGTGATGAAGCCATGGAGATGAACCCTGATGACACGGTCACCGCGCTGCACCCTTTGCCCTGCGGCCGAACGGTCGAAGACGTCTGGGACGAGCTGGAGTCCGGTGAGCTCAGTGCACACCGAGCCGACTGCCCGCACTGCCGAACCGCGCAGGCCGGCCTGGAGCAGCTGATCGAAGCGACCCAGCTGCTGATCGACGACCCGGTCGAGGTCCCCGGTGGTCTGCTCGACCGGATCATGACCGCGGTCCGCGCCGACCTCAACCTCGGCCGCACGATCCCGCTGCCCACGGAGCCGGCCGCGATCGAGGTCTCGGTGCACGCGCTCGCCGCCGTACTGCGGTATGCGGTCGACGGCACCAGCGGCGTACGGGCTCGGCAGTGCCGGATCGAGTTGACGCAGCCGGGTTCCGTCGCGGTTTGGATGTCGGTCGCCCTCGAGTTCGGGGCTGGTCAGGTCGGTGCGCTCGACGAAGCGCGCCAACGGGTTGCCATGGCCTTACGTGGTCAGGTCGGGCTGGAACTCGACACCCTCGACTTCGAGGTCGTGGATGTCTGGACCACCCCGGGACCGCAGAGTCCGGGATCGCGGTCGTGACCGCGGATCCGGCCGGCGCGGTCGCTCAGTTGGGCGCGGCTGATGCAGCCGCGCAGGCTGCCCGCGCGGTCGGCGGCGTTGTCCGCCTGCAGCCTGGAATCAAAGGGCTGCTGCGCCAGTTCGGGGCACAGGCCTGGCAACGCGCGACGGGTCGCGACGTACCGGATGTGGCCGGGGTCGAGGTCGACCTCAGCGCGCCCGGTCAGGTGCGCGCCGAGGTCCGGATCGTCGTGGGCGTCGATCACCTCGCGACCGAGGTCGGCCAGAAGGTGCACGAGGCGGTGGCCGCGGCACTGGAGACGGCAACCGGACGGCCCGCGACCGTCCGGATCCGCATCGTCGAGTTCGACCTCGAACCGCGCTACAGCTGACGTGCGATGAAGCGTTTGCCGGTGGTGATCATCGGCTTCTCCACCCAGCGGTAGCACAGGTGCGCCATCAGGATGGACATCAGCGCCACCGGGACCCACAGCACCGGGCCCTGGTAGATCGCCGCAACGGCGCTGTGTGCGATCAGCTGTACGAGGTAGATCGAGTACGAACGTTCGCCGAGAAACACGAAGGCCCGGGAGGAGAGCAGCCGCTGCGGGAACGCGTCGGCAAGCAGCGCCGGCAACAGCAGGAACCCGACCAGTACGACGTACGGCGGCGGAACCGCGATGACGCCGGGAACCGCACCGACCAGGTGATGCCGCTCGATGAACGCGGCCCAGAACTGCACGGTCCCGTGGATCACCAGGAAGGCCGCGGCCGCCGTACCCGCGACCCAGGGCCGGGTCAGCGGCTTGAAAAGCTTGTAGGTCTTGGGGTTGTGCATCAGGATCGCGACCAGGCAGCCGACCAGGATCGAGAAGTAGTGCGCGGTCCACCCGCGCGGATCGGCGCCTAGCGTCAGCGGCACCGCCCCGAGCGTGACCGCCATCAGCACGAGGGTCAGACCGATCCGGCGGCTGGATTTCGCCTTGCGCTGCACGAGGATGGCGGAGAAGGCCAGTAGCGGCCAGAACAGGTAGAACTTCTGCTCGATGCCCAGCGTCCAGGACTGCCCGTACGCCCCGCCGTGGCCGAACTCGTTGAGGAAGAACAGGTACAGCGGCAGTTCGGAGCCGGGCGGGCTCTTGGTCAGGTTGCCGTGGAAGACCTGCAGGACCAGTGTCACCGCGAGCAGCAGGAGATACACCGGCAGGATGCGGAAGATCCGCCGGGCGTAGAACTTCCTGAACGAGACCCGCCCGGAGCGGTCCTCCTCACGCAGCATCAGTGTGGTGATCAGGAAGCCCGAGATGACGAAGAAGATCTGGACACCGATCCAGCCCTGCAGCCAATCCGGACCTTCGTTGTGGAAGACCACGACCATCAGCGCGGCGATCGCGCGCAACCCGTCGAGAGCGGGGAAGCGCTTCAGCGCCAGAAACTCAGCGTGGCTCAGCGTCTGCTTTGCCGCGTCGACCTTGCTCGAGGGACCGATCGTCATGCTGTCGACGATCGCTGCCGGCCCCCTGCCGGCACATCGCCGTCAAGTGCCGATCGTGCCGACCGGGTGTCACTCCTGAGAGTGACACCCGGTCTCCGCGCTCAGGGCCTGATGACCGGAGCGATCGTCTTGCTGCGGGCGCCTTCGTACGCCGCGAGCAGGATGCCGAGTACGGCGATGCCCTCGACCTCCGTGTGAAGCGGTCGGGTCTTGCCGATCAGCGAGTCCGCGAAGTGACCGATCTCGGCGACGAAGGTGTCGACCGGCTCCAGCTCGAACGTCTCCGATTCGCCGGACCGCAGTTGGTAGGTGAGCGACGTACCGTCGCTGTGCAGGGAGCCCAGCTCACCGACCGCCGAGAACCGCTCGGTCGATCCGGCCGGCTGGTACGCCCAGCTCGTCACCAGCTGACCGACCACGCCGTTGTCGAAGCGGATCAGCACCTGGGCGGAGTCCTCGCCCTCCATGAACTTCAGCCGGTGCGTCGACAGCATCGCCGTCGCCTCGACCGGCATCCCACCGGCCAGGTGCAGCATCAGGTACGTCGGGTGGTAGCCGGTGTCGATGAGTTCGCCACCACCACTCGTCTTGCTGCTCGCCCGCCAGCCCATCGAGCTCGGGTCGAAGTCGTTGTAGAAGCTGTCCGTGGTCCGCACCTCGTAGACCGTGCCGATCGTGCCGGCCTCGAGCAGTTCCTTGGCCTTGGCAACGGCCGGCATGAACAGCTGGTTGTGCGCCGACATCAGCGTCACCCCGGCGGCCTCGACAGCTCGCCGTACGTCGGCTGCCTCGTCGGCGCTCAGGCACAGCGGCTTCTCGCAGAGAATGTGCTTTCCTGCTTCAGCTGCCGCGACGATCGCGTCCCGGTGCAAGTGGTGCGGCAGGCAGATGTCGACCGCGTCCAGCTCCTCGTTCGCGAGCATCTCGCGATAGTCCGTGTACGCCGTCGCGCCGAGCTCACTCCCCCGCGCCTTGGCGGTCTCCTCGACGGCGTCGGCCACTGCCGTGATGCCGATCTTGTCCGCATGGGCCGCGTAGCCCTTGATGTGCGCGGAGGCGATGCCGCCGGCGCCGATCAGGCCGACCTTGATCTGGGGCATGGTTCGTCTCCTCAGCTGTTGGAGTAGGCAACGACCGTGTTGGTGGTGGCGGCCTCGTTCGCCGCGACCACCAGCCGGGTCAGCTCCAGGGCGCGGCTGATGTTGTCGTCCGCCCGGGTGCCGTTCGTGATGTGCTCGACCCACTGGCCGAACGGATCCAGGCTGTGCTCGGGCACCGGGAGCTCTTCACCGCCGACCTTCAGGACGTTGCCGTCGTCGGTGTAGGTCAGCGTGCTCTCGGTCCCGAAGATCTCGATCGTGAACGGGTTCGGGCTGGCGAATCCGGCCTCGATGACGCCGATCGTCTGGTTCGGGTAGCCGAGCACGACGACCGCGTTGTCCTCCAGCCCACGCCCGGCGATCGACCGGTACGTCGCGCTCACCGTTTCAGCGTCGGCGCCGAGGAACAGTTGCGTCAGGTAGACCGGGTGACAGCCGAGGTCGGTGAGCGCGCCGCCGATCGCGGCCTTCGGCTCGAAGAACCGCTGCGGCAGCCAGCCCTCCTTGCCGTCCCGCGCGATCGCGCCGTCGTGGGACAGCCGGACCCGCGCATAGGTCACCTGACCGAGCCGGCCGCTGTCGAGCACCTCGCGGATGGCGTTGGTGTAACCATGGGCGAGTCGCGGCAACGACACCACCAGTTTGACACCGTTGTCGTCGGTCGCGGCGATGATCTCCTCGGCCTCCGCGACGGTCGGCGCGAGCACCTTCTCGGTGAAGATGTGCTTGCCGGCCTGGGCGACCTTGACCATCAGGTCCCGGTGCTCGTCGGTCGCGGTGGTGATCACGACACCGTCGATGTCGCCGGCCAGCAACGCGTCCAGATCGCTTGTGTAGGAGACTCCGAACGCTTCAGCGCCGGCCTTTCCGCGCTCCTCGTCCGGGTCCCAGACCGCCACCAGTTCGGTGCCTGGGTGCTCCTGCGCCTGCCGCGAATAGTCGCCGGCATGCACATGCCAGAAACCCAGGGTCGCGATCTTGAGGGGGTTCGGCATCTGCTTCCTCCTGCCCGAGGTCGTCCCGGCTCACCCGCACCGGCCGCGCACCAACGTACAACGTTGTCATGGGGTTTTGGGAAGGGCTGGCGCGCCTCGTTTCAGCTGCCGGACCGCTCGGCGTCCCTATAGTTATCCAGGACTCCTAAGTAATCGGATGAGGGCTGATGAGCGAGACGCTGTCCGGTGGCGACCTGCAACGGTTGCGGCAACTCAATGTGGTCGCCGCTCTGCGGGTTCTGCGCGCCGATGCGCCGCTCACCGTCACTGAGCTCGCGAAGCGCACCGGCCTGTCGCGCGCCTCGACCGAGGACGTCGTCCGGGATCTGCTCGGCCGCGGCTGGATCAGCGAGGTCTCACCGACGGCCGGCACGGTCGGGCGGCCCGCCCGTCGCTATCGGTTTCGCGCCGATGCCGGGCGGCTGCTGGGCGTGGACATCGGCGGCCACAAGGTGCTGGCCGTCGTCACGGATCTCGAGGGCGACGTCCTGCACCAGGCCCGGATCCCGGTGGCGCCGGAGGCCGGCCGGCGGGAGCGATTGGCAGCTGTCGACGACTGCATCGCGTCCGCGTTGGCCGGCGCGGACGCGACCGCCGGGCAGATCTGGGCGACCGGCGTCGCGACGACCGGGCTGGTCGACGGCACCGGCAAGGTGATGCTGTCGGACTCCCTGCCCGAGTGGACCGGTGTCGACCTGGTCGCGCAGTTGCGGCGGATCGTCGGTGGGCCGATTCGAGTCGAGAACGACTGCAAACTCGCAGCCCTGGCTGAGAATTGGCGTGGTGTCGCCCGCTACGCCAAGGACGTCGTGTTCCTGCTGGCCGGCCTGCGCACGGGCGCCGGGCTGATCATCGACGGCAAGCTGCACCGCGGCTTCGCCAACTCGTCCGGCGAGATCGGCGCGCTGCCCGCCGTCGGCTGGGAGCGTGCTCCGGAGCACCTCCACGGCTGGCTCAGCCCGGGCCAACCGGTCGAGCGCGTCTTCCTCGCCGCCCGTGACGGCGACCGCGCCGCGCTCCGCGCCGTCCGCGGCTACGTCCGCGACATCGCCATCGGTACGTCGGCCCTCGTACTCACCTTGGACCCGGAGCTCGTCGTGATCGGCGGCGGCTTCTCCCGGTCGGCCGACGTACTGGTCGAGCCGCTGCGGCGTGAGCTCGACCGGTGGTGCCTGCGGACGCCGGAGATCCGGGTCTCGGCCTTCGCGGACGAAGGTGTGGCGCTCGGCGCGGTCCGGCTGGCGGTCGAGCAGGTCGAGTCGACCCTGTACGGCGACGCTCCCGCGACCGCCGCGGCGCTCATGTTCTGAGCAGCGTCTTGATCAAAGCTGCTCGAAACTACCTAGTTGTGAACTCTTGACACAGTTTCCGTGGAGTCCATGATTATTCCATCGCCCCGCCCAGCGAGAGGAACCGTCCATGCGACTCCCGAAGGCTCTGCGGCTGTTGACCGGTGTCACCGTCGGCGGACTACTGACCGCTTTCGCGGTGGTCTCCCCTGCCGGTGCGACGATCAGCGGTGGCTCCGCGAGTAACACCGCGACCACCGTCACCTACCAGTACTCGTTCACCGGCACGCCGGCGTACCAGCGGGTTTACGTGGACACCGACCGTTCCACGGCGACCGGCTATGCCCAAGGCTCGGTGGGCGCTGACTACTTACTGGAGAACGGGAACCTCTATCGGAGCACCGGTACTGGCTGGAGCTGGACGCTGGTGAAGGCCGTCACCTTCTCGGCCGTGAGCGGGGTTGCACGGTGGACTGTTGATCGGGCGGATCTGGGAGAGAGCGCCTCACCGAACGACGCCGACTTGATCTTCCAGGTCGAGTCGCCGATGGAGACCTCCAGTAAGTACACGCAGGTCTATAGCAGTGGTGGTTCTGTCGCCTACACGGCGAGCACGGAGAACTTCGCGAACCCGGAGCGCGGTTTCTACCACCACACCGGCGACTGCGATAAGTCCGACTTCTCGGTGAGCACTCTGCAGAGCTATCGAACCAGTCAGGGCATCTCTCTGGTGATGTGCGTCTTCTACCTCGCCGAGTACAAGAACGGCGCGATCGCACAAGCCGCGCTCGACCAGCTGCAACAGCAGCTCGACACCGTCCGGGCCGCCGGGATGAAGATGGTGCTGCGGTTCGCGTACACGACCTCGACGGCCGGGGACGACGCGACCAAGGCTCGCGTGCTGGCCCACCTCGACCAGCTGGCGCCGTACCTGAGCTCCGGCAAGGACGTCATCGCCGTCGTCCAGGCCGGGCTGATCGGAGCCTGGGGTGAGTGGTACTACACGCAGAACTTCGGCAACGCCGGCACCGTCAGTACGACGGACTGGGCGAACCGGAGGGCGGTCGTCGACAAGCTGCTGAGCGTCGTACCGTCGAGCCGGATGGTGCAGCTGCGGACGCCGAAGTTCAAGCGGACCATGTACACGACGACGGCCGTGCAGTCCGCCGACGCCTACAACGGATCCGCGACCTCACGGATCGGGCACCACAACGACTGCTTCCTCGCGAGTCCGGACGACTACGGCACCTACGAGAACACGTCGGTCGAGTATCCGTACCTGCAGGACGAGACGAAGTACGTCGCGATGGGCGGCGAGACGTGCGGCGTCAACGCACCGCGATCCAGCTGCCCGACGGCGACCGCTGAGCTCGCGCAGTTCCACTGGTCCTACCTGAACACCGACTACGAACCGAACGTGCTGAACTCGTGGAACTCCGGCGGTTGCCTGGCGGACGTCACCAAGAAGCTCGGCTACCGCCTCCGTCTGGAGACCGGGACCTTCCCGACCTCGGCGGTCCGCGGCGGGAGTTTGCCGGTGTCGCTGTCGGTCCGCAACGACGGCTACGCGACGCCGTACAACGCCCGAGGTCTTGAGCTGGTACTGCGGAACACGTCGACCGGCACCAACTACAAGCTGGCGATGAGCTCGGACCCGCGGCGATGGACGGCCGGTACGGCGACCACGGTCTCGCAGACGCTCACCGTGCCGTCGAGTCTGCCGACCGGCTCGTACCAGCTGCTGCTGAACCTGCCCGATCCGCTGCTCTCGACGCGGCCGGAGTACTCGATCCGGCTGGCGAACCAGAACACCTGGGAGCCGTCGACCGGGATGAACTCGCTCTTGCACACCATCACGATCAGCTAGGAGATCCCCCTGTGCTGCATTTGTCTGCCACGCTCCGCGCTAGGTTCTTACGCCTAGTTGGTGCCACGCTGGCACTCGGTCTGCTCGGCCCAGCTCAGCTCGCCGACGCACATCGCGACCCGACCGTCACTCGCAACTACACGGCGAGCGACGCCGTCATCGCCAACCAGGAGCGTGGCTTCTACCACCACACCGAGACGCACTACCGCGCCGACGGCTCCGGCTACGTCCCCCTCGACGTGGCCACCCTGCGCAACTTCCGGACCCAAGAGAACGTCACCCAGATTCTCCGGGTCTTCTACCTGGAGAAGTTCGCCGGCCTGGACAAGCTCGACCCTGCCTACCTCGACCTCGTCCGCGCCGACTTCCGTACCGCCCGCGCGGCCGGCGTGAAGGTGCTCGTCCGCTTCGCCTACGCCCAGCCCGCCGGCTGGCCGCCCACCATCCCGTACGGCGATGCTCCGGTGCAGCGCGTTCTCAAGCACATCCAGCAACTCACGCCGATCCTGCGCGAAAACGCCGACGTGATCGCCCTCGTGCAGTCCGGCTTCGTCGGACTCTGGGGCGAGGGCTACTACACCGACTACTTCGCCGACCCGGCCGACCCGAGCAAGGTCTCCGACCAGAACTGGGCCGACCGCCGTGCCGTCGTGATGGCGCTGCTGAGAGCACTCCCCCGCGATCTGATGGTCCAGGTGCGTACGCCGTACATGAAACAACGCATGCTCGGCCTGCCGACCGGAACCGAGGGAGCGCTCTCGGCTGACCAGGCGTACGACGGCTCGCCGGCCGCGCGCATCGGTCACCACAACGACTGCTTCCTCGCCAGCCCCGACGACTTCGGCACCTACCTCAGTGACCCGATCGAACTCGACAAGGATTTCGTTGCCCAGGACACCAACTACGTCCCCGAGGGCGGCGAGACCTGCGCGGTGAATTCGCCACGCTCGGACTGGGACTCGGCCGCCGCGGAGATGGCCCGCCTGCACTTCTCCTTCCTCAACACCGACTACCACCCCGACGTGCTCGGTAGCTGGGGCTCGAACATCACCACCGCCAAGCAGAAACTCGGCTACCGGTTCTCGCTGGTGCGTGGCACCTACACCGCCAAGACCCGCCCGGGCGGCGCCGTACAGGTCGGGCTGGACATCCGCAACGACGGCTGGGCCGCGCCGTACCACCGCCGGCAGGTCCAACTGATCTTCCAGAGCGACAAGCACACCTACCGAGTCAACCTCCCCGCCGACCCACGTCTCTGGGCAGCCGGTACGACGACCACCGTCAAGACGACCGTCCGCGCGCCACTCGCACCCGGCCGCTACCGCCTGCTGCTGAACCTCGCCGACCCGTCGCCGCGCCTGCAGTCGCCGGCCTTCAACCCGATCTACGCCGTCCAGCTGGCCAACACCGGCACCTGGCAAGCAGCGACCGGCTACAACGACCTCGGCCAGGAGGTCACCGTCTCGAGGTGATGCCTTCTCTGCCGTGCGACGGAGGCCGGATCCGTCGCACGGCAGAGGCGCCGGCCGGGCCGCCCGACCTACGCTGCTCGGCATGAGGCGAACACTACTTCTGGGTACGGCCATGGCGCTTTGTCTCCTTGGCGTTTCCCCAGCCGTTGCTAATAGCAACAAATTGACCTGGCACCGGTGCAGCACCGGTCCGGCCGACGAGACCGGCGGCTCTCTCGATGCCGTCGGCGCGCAGTGCGCCGAGGTCGCCGTACCGCTCGACTACCGCCGCCCGGACGGCCGCACGATCTCGATCGCGATCGCGCGCCGGGCGGCCACCC
Organism: Kribbella sp. NPDC005582; assembly: GCF_040605415.1. Lineage (NCBI taxonomy): Bacteria > Bacillati > Actinomycetota > Actinomycetes > Propionibacteriales > Kribbellaceae > Kribbella > Kribbella sp. NPDC005582. Next base: position 309,315 of record NZ_JBEXCU010000003.1, on the reverse strand, counting down.
AGCCCAGCAGGGGCACGCTGGTGGTCAACGTCGGCGGCCCCGAGGCCTCCCGCCAAGGCATCAACTTCTTCCTGGACAAGAGCCCCGCCTTGGCCGCGCAGTTCGATCTGGTCGGTGTCGACCCGCGCTTCTTCGGTCTCAGCGCACCCCTCGAGTGCGGCTGGCGGACCGACCGCTACCTCCGCAGCGCCCAGTACGCGAGTCCAACACGTGCCGCCTTCCGCGACAGCGTCTCAGTCGCCCGCGAGCTCGCTTCCCTGTGTGCGCCGTACCGGGATCTGTTGCCTTACGCATCGACCCGCAACATCGCTCGCGATCTGGACCGCGTCCGCGCTGCGCTCGGCGTACCGGCGTTGTCCTACTTCGGTACGTCGTACGGCACGTATCTGGGCGCGGTCTACCTGCAGATGTTCCCCGGCCGGGCTGATCGGGTCGTGCTCGACAGCTCGCACGCCCCTGACTCCTACGGCCCTCGCTGGACTCGCTCAACCGCGCCCGCCGACGCTGCTGCCCTCGCCGACTGGGCAAGGTGGGCCGCTACCCACACCCCCGACCTCGGGGCCAGCCGAACCGCGGTCCTGGCCACCATCGACCAGATCGCTGCCGTCCTCGCTCGGCACCCCATCCAGGTCGGCAGCCACGAGGTCACCGAGGCCATGCTTCCCGGCCTGCTCCTCACCGTCGACGACGAAGACGCGTCGTACCAGGAGTTCTCCGCCGCCGTCCGCGTCTACCGCGACGCTGCCAACGGCCTGCCCGTCACCCCCACCCCACTCCAAGAATAACGCTTCGCCCTCTACGACCTCCCCGAAGTAATCCCCGCCTTCGGCTTCAGCGCCACCGTCGCCAACCAGTGCGCCGACCGCGCAGCTCCCCGAGACCCCGCCATCTACTACCGCGACATCCAAGCCCACCGCCTCACCGAGCCCCTCTACGGCCCGCTAGCCCGAGACATCAGTCCCTGCGCCTTCTGGCCGACCACTCCCATCGAGCCGCCCACCACCATCGCCACCTCGCACCCCGTCCTCATGCTCGCCGCCACCGGCGACCCAGCCACCCCCTACCCCGGCCAACTAGCCATGCACCAAGCCCTCGCCGGCTCCCGCCTCGTGACCCTCGCCAACACCTACCGCCACGGCGTCTACGGCGCCTCCCCCTGCGTGGACGCCGCCGTAGCCACCTACCTGACCACCAACGCCCTGCCTCCCACCGACCAAACCTGCCCCGAGCCAAACCAAGATTTTGGGTAAGCCAGCAGGTCCGCAAGCAAGCAACCATCCGTCTCGCACGACCTCACCACCACGCACTCACCCCTCCACCAACCTCCTCCCCCTCCCCCGGCCCACCGGTCTCGCGGCTGACCGGTCACCTGGCCTGCCACACACCACACGAAACAACCACTCCTCACCTACTCGAGGCCACAGCAACCAGCCGGCGGCGACCCGTCCGCTCGCGGCCGACTGAGGCAGATGGCTGGCTGGTCTGTGGCTGAGGTGCTGGTGCTGTCGGCGAATGAGCTTGCGTTGCCTGTGGTTGCCGGGCTGTGGTTGAGCTAGCCCTGCCGCAGACGACCAGCCCATCGCCCGCTTCACATCCGCCAACGCCAGCTGTCAGCTCACCCGCCAGCTGACTCCACCCCATCCGCCGAGCGCTGCAGGCGGTCGGATGGCGGTTGGATGGCGGCCGCTCGGCCGCTCACGGCCGACTGAGGCACACGGTGGGCTGGGCTGTGGCTGAGGTGCTGGTGCTGTCGGCGACCGAGCCTGCGTCGCCCGTGGTTGCCGGGCTGTGGTTGAGGTGGCGGTGCTGCTGATATTTGGCCTTCTGTTGGCTGCAGCTGGCGGCCGCCGTTTGGTGGATGAGGCCCACCCGGTAGCTGACGGCCGTCGGTTGGTGGTGCGGGACTTGAACTGCGTTGGCGGGGCTCGCCTGTGGTCGGAGCTTTCGTCGCCAGCGCCCGTGGGATCTGGCTGAGATGGACGAAGTACCGGTGGCGACCAAGCCTGTCCCAGGCGATGACGGATCCGGAGCCTTCGTGCCAGCGCCCGCGGGATCTTGCTGAGATGGACGAAGTACCGGTGGCGACCAAGCCTGTACCAGGCGATGACGGACGTGGTGGTGGAGCCGGATGTGGTGGGGACGGCAAACCGAGCTTCTGTCGTGGGCGGCGTCAGGCCACAGCGTCCGGCTGACCGTGATCTGCGGGCTCTTGAAGCCCTTGCGGACCCCGACCACATAGACCTGCAGCCGCGAACCGCGCTCGTACTTCTCCCCCGGGACCTGCTCCGACGCCGGCAGCACGCCTCGATCAAGCCTGGTTCAGGCGATGATGGACGTGGTGGTGGAGCCGGATGTGGTGGGGACGGCAGACCGTGCTTCTGTCGTGGGCGGCGTCAGGCCACAGCGTCCGGCTGACCGTGATCTGCGGGCCCTTGAAGCCCTTGCGGACCCCGACCACGTAGACCCGCAGCCGCGAACCGTGCTCGTACTTCTCCCCCGGACCTGCTCCGGCGCCGGCAGCACGGCCTCGATCTTGCCGGCAGCCCGGCGTCAGGCGGCCGTGGTGGGGGTTGGATCGGCCCAGGGGTTGAAGGTTGGGTCGGGGTCAGCCAGCAAGGCTCGCCAGGTGGGAGGTTGGGCGGGTGGATCTTCGCCCCAGATGGCCTGCCTGGTTGCTGTCCGGGAGTCGATTGTTGGCCGGGCGGCGGGTTCGCTCGCGTGGGCGTGGGCGTGCGCACTGTGGGGCTGCACTTCGGTGGAAGCGCAGGCCTCGGCACGGGCGGTGCCGGTGGGTGTGTGGCGACTGGGGCCGCGGGAGGGTGGGTCGGCCCAGCTGGGGCGGGCTACCTGGACTTGGTCGTTGACGATGGTGATGATCCATTTGCCGGCGTGGAGGTCTACGTGGTGCATGCGGCAGAGGAGCACGAGGTTGCTGACGGCGGTGGTACCGCCGTCGATCCAGGAGATGAGGTGGTGGGCGTCGCATTGAACAGGTGGGGCGTTGCAGATGACGCAGCCTTGGTCTCGGGTGTTGAGGGCTCGGCGCATGCCCAGGGTGACCAGGCGTTCGGCGCGGCCTACGTCGAGGGGTTCGGACTTCGAGCCGAGGACCAGCGGGATGATCTTGGCGTCGCAGGCCAGGCGGCGGAGCGTGGCGGCGGACAGGCCGCCGCCGTAGACGGTGCTGCCGATGGCGTTGGGGGTGGCTGCCTTGAGGTCTTGCCAGTCGATGGTGACGACGAGGTTGGTTTTGGCGCCGAAGCCGGGGACCCACTGCCCGGCGGCGGCCGGTTCGCACGGCGGCGTAGCCGGGTCGCTCGAGGTGTCTGCCGGCGTGGTGTGTGAGGTGCGGGTCAGGCCGGCGTCGGTGACCGCGGCGGCGATGCTCAGGATGCTGGAGAGGGCGTCGGCCTGGCGCTTCTCGCGGGAGCGCGGGTCCAGCTCGCCGTCGGCGGTGCGGTGGGGGCGGGCGCCGGCGTGGATGGCGGCGCGGAGGCGCTCGGCATTGTCGTTGGCCAGGTAGCCGGTGAACTTGACGCCGTGCTCGTCGTTGACCAGGTTGAGGCGCTCGCGGGCGTAGGCCTTCTGCTCGTCGGGCTCGGGGCCGTCGGCGTCGAGGAGATCGCGGACCAGTTGGGCAGCCTTGCGCAGCTCGCTCGGGGACGACAGCCGGGCCAGGCCGACCAGCTGCTCCTCCGCGACCCGCAACTCGTCGACGGAGACCGTGGTGGGCACCTTCTCCAGCGCCGAGACGATCACCGCAGCCTGGTCGGGCCGCAGAAGGATCTCTGGCGGGAGAGTGTCGTCCGTGCCGTCCGGTGCCGGTACCGGAGTGCTCGGGTCCGGCAGTGCTTCAGCGACCGCCGGATACTTCGGCAGGGCCTGCGCCAGCCGAACCAGGCGCCGCGCTTCGGGGCGGTCCATGCGGTAGCGCAAGGCAACGAGCTCCGCGGTGTCGCGGGCGCCGAGCTCTTGCGCGTGACCGATCTCGTCGAGCCGGCCGATCAACTGCAGCTGGTAGGTCTTCAACTGGGCGACCAACGCCTCGATGGAGTCGACGGCGGACAGCGCTTGGCTGCCATCCATCGACCACACCGGCCGCTGCCCCAGAAGTTCCATACCGACAACTCTAGACACCCCCACCGACAGTTTTCAAAGCCAGAACCCCTTATTTTCAAGGGAAATAGTTATCCACAGAATCCGGCTAGCGGCGTCCGGGGCGAACCAGCCCAGCCTCATAAGCGAGTACGACGGCCTGCACGCGATCGCGGACGCCGAGCTTGGCGAGCACGTTGCTCACGTGGGTCTTCACGGTCCCGGCGGAGACCGTCAGCTCGGCAGCGATCTCGGCGTTCGACGAACCACGCGCGACCGCGATCAGCACCTCGCGCTCCCGATCGGTCAGAGCCTCAATCGCCTTGACTGCAACGGGATCGAGCGCCGGTGCGAGCTGGTCGAGCAAGCGGCGAGTAGTCGAGGCAGCCAGTACGGCGTCGCCGGCGTGGACGGTGCGGATGGCGGTGAGCATGTCCTCGGGCGGTGCGTCCTTGAGGAGGAAGCCGCTGGCGCCTGCGCGGACCGCGGCGAGCGCGTACTCGTCGAGGTCGTAGGTGGTCAGCATCAGAACCCGTGGCGGCGACGGCAGCACACTCACCTGCCGACACGCCTCGATTCCGTCCAGCCCAGGCATGCGGATGTCCATCACGACCACGTCCGGCCGAGTACGCCGTACCTCCGCCACCGCAGTGAAACCGTCGCCCGCTTCGGCGACCACAGACAGGTCGTCCTGCGAGTCGATCACCATCCGGAACCCGGCGCGCACCATCACCTGGTCCTCGACGAGCACGACCCGGATCACGACGCCACCGGAATGATTGCCCGCAGCAACGTCCCACCGGCTCGCCGTTCGGTCAGCTGCACCGATCCACCGTACGCCGCCACCCGCTCCCGCATACCGAGCAACCCGAACCCCTGCCCGTCCCCCGGCCCCAGTCCGTCGTCCGCTACCAGAACCTCCAGCCCACCAGGCGTCGAGCGCACAGTCACCTCCGCCCGAGCATCCGGACCCGCGTGCTTCATCACATTCGTCAGTCCCTCCTGCACGATCCGGTACGCCGCCAGCCCCACCCCAGGCTCGACCTCGTCAACCTCGACCGAGAGCGTCGCACCCGGCACCCGCGACACCAACGGCGGGAGGTCCGCCAGACCCGCCGCAGGCTCCACCGGCAGTTCGGGATTGTCGCGCAGGACGCCGAGGATCCGCCGGGTGTCCCCCAGCGCCTGCCGAGCGTGCGCCCCAATCGTCTCCAGCGCCAGCACAGCAGCCGCCACCCCATTCGCAGCAGCCGGCACCACCGCCCCATCCCCATCCCCACCCACCACCGGCACCACCGCCCCATCCCCATCCCCACCCACCACCGGCACCACCGCCCCATCCCCATCCCCACCCACCACCCCACTCGCGGCTCCCACCCCGCCCCCACCCGCGCCCATCACGGAACGCGCGGCATACCGACCACCATCCGCCTGCGCGATCACCACAGCCAACGAGTGAGCGACCACATCATGCATCTCGCGCGCTATGCGGGCTCGCTCGGCCAGCACCGCCAGTTCACGCTGAGCCTCCACCTGCGACCGCCGGACACGCTGCATGGTGCCCACAGCCCAGGCCGCGATCACCGTGCTCGCCAGGAAGCCGCCAACCACCAGATGCGACACCAGCGAGTCGCGGAGGCGCGGCCACTCCACACCGCCGAGCACTGCACCCACCAGTCCCGCAAGCAGCCCAACCAGCCGCGCCCACCGAGGGCCGTAGGCGGCAGCAGCGTGAACAGCCAGCGGCACGGCGACATCAGCCGGTACGGCGCCCACCGTCCCACGTACGCTGAGCCACTGCGCCAACGCCGCGACCGCGATCACGACCAAGCACCACACCGGCCGGCGACGCCGTACGGCCAACGGGATCAGCAGCAGACAAGAGAATACAAAGTAGGGGCCCGAGGCATGCACCACGAGACCGAAGACGGTAGCGGCGGCCAGAAGCGCCGCAGCGAGGATCACGTCGACCGTCAGCACGTGCGACCGCATCCACGCTTCGATCCGCACCTCGTGAGTATAGGCTCCCCTCATTTTCTCGCGGCGTGCGACGACATCGTCACGGGCCGCCGCGAAGACGCACTAGTCCCACTTCCGGGATGCGCGTTGTTCAGCTTGCGTTTGCCGAATGGCAGCGGTGGCCGGGGGAGGATCGAGACGTTCCACCTACAGCGTCCAAGGAGCTCCATGTCCGTCGATCGTCGTTCCGTCCTGCGTGGCGCCGCTGCCGGCGCCGCCGGTGTCGGTTTCGCCACCGTTGGTTCCATGCCGACCCTTGCCGAGGCCACTCCGGCTTCGCATGGCCAGCACTCGCCGTTCCCGCAGCACAAGCCGTTTCCGCCGTTGCTGGACGACCCGGCCGGCGTGCTCGCGCTGCCGCCGGGGTTCAAGTACCGGATCGTCACCAAGGCCGGTGAGACCAAGCTCAAGTCCGGGCAGCCGACGCCGGACTCGCACGACGGCACCGCTGTCTTCCCGGGTGGCCGGCACGACAGCTACCGGCTGATCCAGAATCACGAGATCAGCGGCAACAGCGCGCTCGGCGTACCGCAGATCCCTGGCACCGTGTACGACGCCGGTGTCGGTGCGGCCGGTGGCTGCACGGTGATCTCGGTCGACCGGACCGGCAAGAACCTCGGCGAGTGGGTCGCGATCTCCGGCACGCTGACCAACTGCGCCGGCGGTCCGACGCCGTGGGGCACCTGGATGACGTGCGAGGAGACCGAGAACAAGGCCAACGGCACGACCCGGCTGAAGGACCACGGGTACGTCTTCGAGGTCTGGGGCGACGGCGAGACCGCGAACCCGGTGCCGCTGAAGGCGCTCGGCCGCTACGCCCACGAGGCGCTGGCGATCGACGAGGACCGGCAGCACATCTACCTGTCCGAAGACGCCTCCGGGCCGAACGGCACGTTCTACCGCTGGACGGCTCCGCACGGGTACCGGCTGAGCTCGCGGAGCTGGAAGGACCTGCAGGACAAGGACTTCGGCACTCTCGAGGCACTGGCCATCCTCGGTGACGACGGCAAGCCGATCCCCGACGTCGCGTACCTGACCTCGGCGCAGCTGCTGCGTCCGTTCCGGGTCGCGTGGGTCAAGGTTCCGGACCGCGACGGCACCACCACCTCGGTGCGCAAGCAGTTCACCGACGGGCAGATCACCCGCGGCAAGAAGTTCGAGGGCGTCTACGGCACCAAGCACGGCGTGTACGTCGTCAACTCGTACGCCGCCTCCGGTACGACGGACGTCCCGGCCGACGCGGTCCCGCACGACGGCATGGTCTGGTTCTACAACTACGCGAACAAGACCATCCAGCTCGTCACGTACTTCCCGGAGAGCGCGGCCGCCGACAAGGGTGCGGACGCCAAGTACCAGGACTACAACTTCGACGGTCCGGACAACGTCACGGTGACCCCGTGGGGCTCGCTGATCCTGGCCGAGGACGGGAACGCCGCCAGCCACGTGCTGAGCGCCGTACCGGGTGGTCCGACGTACGCGATCGCGCGGAACCAGCTCAACGACTCGGAGTTCACCGGGCCGACCTTCTCGGCCGACGGCAAGGTGCTCTTCGTGAACATCCAGACCCCGGGGATCACGCTGGCCATCACCGGCCCGTGGCACGAATACCTGGGCTGAAGCGCAACGCCCGCGCTGGGTCGCGCTACGGCGTGACCCAGCCGGTCAGGATCGTCGGGCCGTCGTCGGGGGTGCAGGCCAGCCGGTACGGCGCCTTCGGCAGCGGCTTGAGTACGAAGAAGCCGAGCTCGTCGATCCGCGCCGTGGCCAGTACGCCGTCGTCGGTGCTGGCCTTGATCTCACCGGCCGCCGGTGGATCGAGCTGGCCGAGCAAACCCTCCGGCGTGAGCTCGATCTCGATCGTCCAGCCCTCGGAGGCGAACGTCAGCGATCGCAGCACCGCGCTCTCGGCCGACCGGACCGGCGCCGCTTCGACGGTGTCCCAGGCCGAGTCGTAGGTGAGTGCGGCCAGTTCGGCATCGATCGTCCGCCAGGCGAAGGCGGCCTTGCCCGCGTCGATGAAGGTTCTCGGCACCTCCTCGGTCAGCGCATCCCGCAGCGCTTCGAGCAGTTGGCCGTCGTCGTTCCAGTCGGTCTCCGTCATCCCACTCACCTCCTTGTCTCTCGATGGTCGGCCAGGCCGGCCAGGGCCGGGGTCCGGCGGAGCCGCTCCAGGCACCGGGCCCGGTTCGGCCCGATACTTCCGACCGGCATCGCCAGCTGCCGGCTGATCTCGTCGTACGGCGTCGGCGGGTCCTTCGTCATCATTGCCAAGAGCAACTGACAGCGCTGGGACAACTGCCCGAACGCGTTCCGGACGATCGTGCGCCGCTCGTGCCGGAGCACCTCCTCCTCGGCGACGGCCGGCTCGACCGCGTCGTGCTGTTCGGCGGGATCCACCGGATCGACCCGGCTGGACGCCCGCAGCAGGCGGAAACACTCCCGCTGCGTGGTGGTTGCGATCCAGCCGGGCAGCGCAGCCGGCTCTCGCAGACTGGGCAGGTGCTCGATCAGGCGCAACCAGACGCCCTGGCCGACATCGTCGATATCGGCCTGGGTCAGCCGGTACCGCCGGCCGATGCCCCAGATCAGCGGTGCGTACCGCTCCACCAGGTCGTCCCACGCGCCTTTGTCGCCGCCCACCGCCCTCGTCACCAGTGCGACGACGACCGGATCGTCCCGCATGCCTGTTCTCCTTCCCCCCGATACTGCTACGGAGCGACCTGGGTCGCCGATTGATACAAGCCGCTCACGCGCCGAGTGCGACGAACGACCGGCCGGCCGCGTCCTCCGGCGCCGTACCGCGGGCCAGGGCGAACGCTTCGGCCAGTGAACGACCTGCCTGCAGATGATCGTGCACAGCGGCCATCAAGGGAACCGTTGCGAGATCATTGACCGGTACGACGCTCGCCAGGATGCCCGCCGCGCCGAGTGGCACCAGACTGCTGCTCAGCCCGAGCAGCTCGTCGGCACCGACCGGTTTGGCCAGCCCGGAGTCGCAACTCGACAACACCAGCCGGTACGGCGCTCGCCGCAGCCGCTCGAAGTCGTACACGGTCAGCGGCCCGTCGTCGAGCCGCAGTGACGAGAACAGCGGACTGTCGGCCCGGAACGTGCCGTGCGCCGCGATGTGCGCGATCCATGCACCGTCCAACTCGTGCAGCACGCGCTCGGCCGTCGCATCGCCGTCGCGCAGCACGACCGCCTTCGGATACAGCTCGGTCAGCCGATTGATCTCGGCCCGCCCCGCCGTCAGGCCCGGCCCGAGCACCAGCACGACCCGCCGGTCCGCCGGCGGCTGCAACTGCCGCGCGCGCAACCACATCGCGGCCGACGGTACGACGTTCACCGGGCGCTCGGCCAAGGCCGGGATCAAGGCCCACGGCACCGCCTGCAGACTCGCCGGCGGAACCATCACCACCGCCCGCTCCCCCAGCACCTCCTGCACCGGCCCGAGAATCGCAGCGCCGAGCCGAGCACCCAGCACCTCCAGCGACGGCCCCGAACGCGACCGCCCGTGCGCCAACCAGCGCAACCGGAAGCGGGACCGCTCGACCTCAACCGCCGCCGCAGCCAAAGTCCCGATCTCGAAGTGCCTGAGCTCGCCCCCAGCCGCCACCACCGCGTGCAACGTCCCGCCGACATCGATCAACTCGACGAGCGCGGTGTCACCTAGCGCCTCGTGCAACGCCGCTGCGTCGAAGACTTCCACCGCGGCAGAAACGTTGCCTTGGGCCCTTAAAACCCGGTCCCGGACTGCTGTTTCGAGGCGCCGGCGTTCGCGCTCCAGCGACGGGGACCGCGACGGTTCGGGAGTGGCCTCAAGCCTCTGTACGACGTCGCGCAGCTGAGCGAGGTCGCTGATCAGCTGCTCGTCGCCGGGTGGGCGAACGGGTGGAACGGTCAGCGCGGTAGCGCGCCAGCGCTCGGCCCAGGTCAACAGACCGCGGGCGTCGTCGCGGCCGAGCGCCTCCCGCAGGGCGAGCTCGGCCAGCTCGGCGCCGTGACCAGTCGTACGGGCCCGCAGCTCGGTCGCGCCCATCATCATCCGGTACTCGTCCAGCGCGTCGAGGCCACGACCGCAGGCGGTCAGCATCCGCCTGGTCTCACCACGAGCCTCCGCCCGTAACGCGCGACCGAGCCACGCAGCGCTCCGGACCGGCGGCGGGACATCCTTCGACAATCGGCCGGCCAGCTCGAGCTGCCGATCCGCAGTCCGTGCGCGTCCCTCGGACAGCGCCAACCGCCCGGCCAACAGGTGCGCCGCGGAAGCCTCCGCCGTACTGAGTTCGTCCAGCCGACCGGCGGTCCGGACCACCTGACGCAGCAATCCCGGTCCTCGCTCGCCCGACCGGTACTGCGCCTCGAGCTGCAGCATCGAGGCCCGGACCGACCACCACGGACGCCGTTGCGCTGAGAACAGCCGGCGAGCCCGCTCGGCCCGCTCCTGCGCCGTGGCCTGATCGCCCGCCGCCAGCGCAGCCGTCGCTGCAGTGAACAGCACCTCGGCGCGCTTGGTCGCGGGCACCCCGCCGGGCTCCATCCGGCCGATCGCCTCATCCGCCTCGGTGAGCGCCTCGGCAGTCAGTCCGGCAGCCATCAGCACCGCACAACGATCGATCGTCAGGTCCGGCCAGACCACGCCGACGCCTTCGTACTTCTGCGCTGCCTCCTCCAACAGCTGCAATGCCGTCGGCAGGTCACCACGCAGGAACGCGACCCAACCACGGTTCTGCCGCGTTTCGGCGTACTCGAACTCTTGCCCGGCCGCCGCATACAGCTGACCGGCCTGCTCGAAGTCCGCATCCGCCTGCCGGGTCCCGCCGCGTGCCAAGTGAATGAAGCCGCGATAGTTCAGCGTCCGCGCCTCCCAGACCTGGTCGCCGGAGCGTCGCAGTCGCGAGATGGCCAGTCGCAGATCGTCCAGCGCTTCCTGATGCCGACCGAGCACCAGCAGAACATCGGCACGCCGCAGCAGCACCCGTCCCGCCAGCGCACCCCGACTTAATTCGACCGCCCGGTCCAGCCGGGCAAGGCCTTCCCGGCTCCGGCCGGCCCGGCCGAGGGTCGCTCCCAGCGTGGCCAGTACGTCGGCCTCCCGCTCGGGCAGCCCCGATTCCTCGGCCAGCCGGAGCGCCTGGCGGAGCTCGCGGATCGCCGAATCCACCTCGCCGAGCTGGCGAAACCCGATCCCGCTGGCCTGGTGGGCGATCGATGCGGCCGCCGCGGCAGGCTCGGTCGCCAGCAGCGACCGCGCCGCGGTGATCGCGTCGTGCGGACGCGACAACGCCAGCGGTAGCAAGTCTTCGGGTGCAACCGTCATGCGAGTTTCCCCCAAGTACGCCGGCAGAGTGGAATGATATCGACTCGGACTCGACCATTGCAGTGATTCGAGGGGGGCGCCATTCCATGACCGAAGAACGCACGAACTATCCGTCCGGCGAGCGTGATCAGAGGTACATCGCGCAGATCAATCTGATCCTCAAGAGCTTCGGCAAGGAGGTCGAGGTCTTCCCGGCCAAGTGGCAGGACGTCGGCGCCGAGTACCTCTACCACGCCGGCTTCGTGCTGGTCCGGGACGAGGACCTCGAGCGCGTGATCAGGCTGTTCGGCGGCGGCACCCGCGGCGAGGGTGGGATCGGCGGGGTCAACCGGCTGAAGCTGCCGTCGACCGTGCCGCCGGGAGCGCCGGAGGACCGCTCCCCCACCATGCGCTTCCTCAAGTACGCCGACCTCCGGCTCGGCCGCGGTGTCGTCACGCCGGAGCACCTGTTCTACGTCGTACCGAGTGTCAGCCCGTGCCCCGCGACGGAGCCGGAAGAGATCGACGCGAAGACGCCGCCGAGCCCGTTCATCGACGACAAGTCGACCACGGGCAAGGGCGTCAAGGTCGTCGTACTGGATGTCGGCTGGTCGGACGCGCCTGCGGCGGACTGGCTGACCGGCGTCACCGGTGACCCGGAGAGCGCGTTCGACTCGGCCGGACTGATCAAGCCGTACGCCGGGCACGGCACGTTCATCGCCGGTGTGCTGCGCTCGATGGCCCGCGAGACCGAGGTCGTGGTGAAGAGCTACTTCACCACCGCCGGTGCGATCTGGGAGTTCGACCTGGCCGAGGCGCTCGACGAGGTGCTCGACCTGGCGCCGGACATCATCAGCCTGTCGGCGGGCACGCGGACGAGGTTCGACCTGCCGCCGCTCGGCCTGGACGTCTTCATCAGCACCCGGCTGAACCGGGTCAACGGCCTGGTCCTGGTGGCCGCGGCCGGGAACGAATCCACCCGCGACTACTTCTGGCCGGCAGCCTTCCCGGAGACGGTCGGCGTCGGCGCTCTCGCCGAGAACGGCGGTGAGCGGGCCTGGTTCAGCAACTTCGGCGGCTGGGTCGACGTCTACGCGCCCGGCGAGAACCTGATCAACGCGTTCCTGACCGGCGAGTACCACTGCACCGAACCGCCGCACACCGGCGAGGTGCGCAACTTCGGCGGCATGGCCCGCTGGAGCGGTACGTCGTTCGCGACGCCGCTGGTGGCCGGTCTGATCGCGGGCCGGATGTCGCGGACCGGCGAGAACGCCCTGCAGGCCGCCGACGGTCTGCTCGCGTTCGCACTCGGCCAGGCAGTCCTGGACGTCGGCCCGGTACTCAAGCCCGGCGACGCGCTGAACAGCACGCCCTAGACGCAGGAAAGCCGTCCCCTGCCAGCTCAGTCAGGTGAGTTGGCAGGGAACGGCGACCGGTGCAACGCGCTGACGCGATGCGGAGAAGCTTCGGCCTGACCACCGAAACTCCTCGCGCACCGCGTCAGCCCCTCCCCCCACGGAGACCGTTGACCTGCCTTCCCCCCGGAAGCAGTTCAACGGCGTTCCATAAGTGCGGAGTCGGGGCGCCGTACCGGTGATACAGCCAATTTCAAAAGTTTTTCTGGCTGTCCAGGAAGGCTTGGGCGAGGGTGTGTCCCTTCCGCGCCGCCGCCCGGACCCAGCGGTCGCCGGCGGCCACGCCGTCCCGCTCCATCACGAGGACCGCCAGCTCCCACATCGAATCCACATCGCCCTGGCCGGCGGCGGCCTGCAGCAACCGCTCGGCCGCCTTCCGGTTGCCCTCCCTCCGCGCCACCAGCGCGAGCTCGCGGACCTTGGCGGGATGCGCGCCGACAGGCGTGCGGAACCTCTTCCGGTCCACGACCCAGCCCGCCGCGGCGAAACCCAGTCCGATCGGCCAGAAAATCAGACTGATCCACAGCAAGGTGCCGTTCCCGGTGAACAGACTGGCGACATCGAAACCAACCGCCAGTACCAACACGAAGAACGCGATGATCGTGAACATGTGTCCCCCCTTGCCAGTGATCCGCGGTCAGAGCGAGTTCGTGCCGTCCATGTTCAGGGCGTGCCCGGGCCGGAACAGCCGCTTGGCGAAGAAGTGGCCGTGCTCGGCGGCCATCCGGAACCATGGCTCGGCGGCCACGAGATCGCCGTCGCGCAGGTCGTAGAGCCGGCCCATGTCCCACATCGCCTCGACGTCGCCGCGGTCGACGGCGAGCAACAGCAGCCGCTCCGCCTCGACGAAGTCGCCGCTCAGCTTCGCGACCGACGCCAGCGACCGCAGCGCGTGCGGATTACCTGCCTCGGCGGCCGCCTGCGCCTCCTCGACTGTGCGGAACTTGCGCCGTCCGCGCAGCCGGCGCAGCAACAGGCCGAGCAGTCCGAACGCCCAGACGACCCAGCCGATCCGGAGCAGCGTGTCGTTGCCGGTGATCAGGCCGGCGACCGAGAACCCCGCCGCAACGAGCAACAGAAATACCGCCATCGCAGATCCTCCCCAGGCCCGACGCCGCCCCCGGCATCCTGCGTCAACGCTAGTCGATGCGGCGGGTCAGCGGGCCTGCGGATTCTCGCAGAGGAAGGGCGGGCGGGCGCCGCCGGAGTGGTACTCGTAGCGCTTGCCGTCGGCTTCGAGGACGATCCGCATGCCGTTGACCAGGGCCTGCGTGTACCGCATGCCGGGCTCCGGGCAGCCGAGGCTGCCGTCGGACCAGGTGATCTCCTCGGCCGAGACCACCTTCACCGCGGTCGCCTGGACGCCGAGCTTCGCGACCAGGTCGGCGGTCGCCTGCTCCACCGCCGTACCGCCCGGGGTTCCGGTCGGCGCCGCGCCGCCGGGCGTGGGCGTTGAACTGCTGTCGGACGGACTCACCGCGGGACCTCCAGATTCGTTGCCACACGCAACCAAAGCCAGCATCAGGGCGGCGCTCGCCGCCGCCGTACCGAACTGTCGCATCGTCATCACCTCCCACCCTAGACGCTGGCCGGAGCCGCTTCGTTGCAGCTAGCCGGCGTAGGTGATGGTGCGCAGAACCTTCGCCGGCGCGCCCGCAGCGATCGAGTACGGCGGGAGGTCGCGGGTCACGACGCTGTTCGCGCCGACCACGCAGCGCTCGCCGATGGTCACACCGCTGGTGACGACCACGTTCGCGCCGAGCCAGACGTTGTCCCCGATCCGGGTCGGCCCCTTGGAGTCGAACCCCTGCCAGGGCACCGGCCGCTCCGGATCGTCGAAGCGGTGGTTCGAGTCCGTCACGAAGCACCCGTTGGCGAGCATGCAGTGCGCGCCGATCTCGACCAGTTCGAGCGCGGCGACCATCACCGCGATGTTCAGGATCGTGCCCGCACCGATCCGCACCTTCGCCTCGTCGCCGACCGTGATCCACACGTTCGGCTCGAACATCGCGTGCTCCCCGACCTCCAACCGGCCGTCGGTCAGCGCCTCCAGCACGTTCCCCTGCAGCGGCCAGCGCGCGAACGCCCCGCGCCGCATCAGCTCCCAATGGATGCGAGCCCGGTTCCACGGCAGCGAGTTCCGCTCGTACCACCGCCACTTCTGCGCCCAGAGCTTCGCCTGCCCGGCAAGATCGTCCACGCGCCTCAGGCTACGTCGTGGCAGCATCCGGTCACCGCCCGGCGAGCCGCCGCGGACGCACCTAGGATCCGGCTCATGGCGTTGGTCCTGTGGGTCGTCTTCGCACCTGTCGCCATCGGCTTGGTGGAGTGGGCGGGGATCTGCGCGGTCGGTGCCCGGCAGCTGGCTATTCCCCGGCAAGTGATCCTGCGCCGGCTGCGCTGGTGCTACGCAATCCTCTTCCTGGCGTTCTTCATCTCCGGTGTCCTGGCCGATGCGACCTCCGCCGTGGCGCGCAAGATGCAGGACCCGGACAGCCAGGTGCCGAACGACCTGTTCTTCTGGTCGCAGCCGGCGCGCGACGCTGTGGTGGACGGCTTGTTCATTGCTCTCGACGCGGCCGGCCTGGCGCTATGCGTGGGCGGCTTCGGCTTGACGCTGGCGGCCGTGCTCTACCTCCGAGCAAGGTTCCCGCTCGGAGATCGCGACCCCACTCGCTACCAGCGGGATCAGGACGGCCGGCTCCCACCGCTTGCGCGGCAACTCTGGATGGGCTGGCTGTTTCTCCCGTTCCCGGCCGGTGTGGCACTGCACGTGCTCGCGACTCCGGACGGAATTCTGCTGTCGGTCGCCGTCGCCGCTCTGAGCGCTGTCGCCTTCGGCCTGGTGACCTGGGTGGAGTGGCGGGTCTGGCAGGAGAACAGGAAACGCCGAGCGAGGAGCACCGCTCCCCAGGCCCCGACGCTGACCGGCAGGCGCCGTACCGTGGTGGCGATCAGCGCCGGATTCATCGGTGGCTCGGCCGCCTCCTGGGCGGTGCTGGCCCTGCTCTACGAGGGACAGATCGCAACCTCGGCCGGTACGGCGAGCAGGGTCGGAATGTTGCTCGTCGCCGCCCTGCTCGGTGTGATTCGAGCCCTCGCGGACCTGACCAAGGAACGCGCCGAGACCGCGCTCGGCTGATCAACGAAAGTCGCGGGACGGCGTCCGGGTGGCGAGCGGGAGGCGCTCGAGGGATTCGGCGGAGAGGTTGGTGACCTCGCCGGCGCGCTCGACGCGGCCGCGGATGATGAGGGCGTTGGCGTTGCGGGCGACGGCGGCGTGGCGGTGCCAGCAGCCCTTGGTGATGACGATGTTGGCCATGCCGGTCTCGTCCTCCAGGTTCATGAAGGTGACGCCGGAGGCGGTGGCGGGGCGCTGGCGATGGGTGACCACGCCGGCGACGCGGACCCGGGTGCCGTCCGGGACCTTCCGGAGCTGAGCGGCCGACAGGATGCCGGCGGCGCGGAGCTCGTCGCGGACGCGCTGCATCGGATGGCTGGTGGCGGTGATCGAGGTGGACCACAGGTCGGCCATGTCGGTCTCGATGTCGCTCATCCCGGGCAGGGTCGGCGGCGGGCCGGCGGTGGAGACACCAGCGAGCCGGTCCGGACGCTCCTCGGCGGCGCGGCCGGCCTCCCACAGCGCCTGCCGGCGATCCAGTCCGAAGCAGTCGAACACCCCGGCGGTGGCGAGCGCCTCGACCTGCGCGGCGGTGATCCCGGTACGCCGGACCAGGTCGGCCATGTCGCGGTAGTCGCCACCGCGCTCGCGCTCCTCGACGATCAGCTTCGCGCCCTTCTCCCCCACCGTCCGCACCTCCGACAACCCGAGCCGTACGGCGAAAGCTCCGTCGCGGCGATGCGCGACAGAGTCGAACGGCTTCGAGCCGTCGAACGGTCCGACCGGCGGTTGCGGATCCATCAGGCAGCTCCACGAACCGGTCGGACCGGTCAGCTCCTGACCGTCGACCAGCAACTCCAGCCCGGCCTCGACCCCCGAGCGCTGCAGATGCGGACGCCGCACCTCGACCCCGTGCCGGCGGGCGTCGGCGACCAGGGACTGCGGCGAGTAGAACCCCATCGGCTGCGCCCGGAGCAGCGCGGCCAGGAACGCGGCCGGATAGTGCAACCGCAGCCAGGTGCTCGAGTAGACCAGCAGGGCGAAGCTGATCGAGTGCGACTCGGCGAACCCGAAGTTCGCGAAGGCTTCGATCTTGGCGTAGATCTCGTCGGCCAGGTCACCGGCGATCCCGTTGCGCGCCATCCCGTCGTACAGCTTGGCCTTGAGCGACGAGATCTTCTCGACCCCGCGTTTGGAACCCATCGCACGGCGCAGCAGATCGGCCTCGTCACCGTCGATCTCGCCGACCGCCATCGCCATCTGCATCAGCTGCTCCTGGAACAGCGGGACACCCAGGGTCCGGGCCAGCACCGGCTCCAGCTTCGGATGCAGGTAGCTGATCGGCTCCTCACCGGTACGGCGCCGGATGAACGGATGCACGGCGCCGCCCTGGATCGGGCCGGGCCGGATCAGCGCGATCTCGGTGACCAGGTCGTAGAACCGGCGCGGTTTCAGCCGCGGCAACGTCGCCATCTGCGCCCGCGACTCGACCTGGAACACCCCGACCGAGTCAGCGTGACACAACTGGTCGTAGACCCCGGCCTCCTCGCGCGGGATCGTGTGCAGCTGCCACGACTCCCCCAGCTGGTCGCGCACCAGATCCAGGCAGTACTGCAGCGCGGCCAGCATGCCGAGACCGAGCAGGTCGAACTTCACCAGCCCCATCCACGCGCAGTCGTCCTTGTCCCACTGCAGAACGGTGCGTTTCTCCTTGCGGGCATGCTCGATCGGCACCACCTCACCCACCGGCCGCTCGGTCAGTACCATGCCGCCGGAGTGGATCCCCAGATGCCGCGGGAACTTCAGCAGCGAGGTCGCCATCGCCACTACCCGCGGGGGAATGTCGTGCTCGGTCGAGGTGATCTCCGGGCTCCAGCCGTCCACCTGTTTGGACCAGGCGTCCTGCTGACCGGTCGAGTAGCCCAGTGCCTTGGCGACATCCCGGACGGCGGACTTCGGCCGGTAGGAGATCACGTTCGCCACCTGGGCGGCGTTGTGCCGGCCGTACTTGTCGTAGACGTACTGGATCACCTCCTCGCGCCGGTCGGAGTCGAAGTCGACGTCGATATCGGGCTCCTCGGCCCGCGTGGTGGCGAGGAACCGCTCGAACGGCAGGTCGTAGAGGATGCTGTCCACCGCGGTGATGCCGAGCGCGTAACAGACCGCCGAGTTCGCCGCCGATCCCCTTCCCTGGCAGAGGATCCCCTCCCGGTGGGCGAAGCTGACGATGTCGTGCACGATCAGGAAGTAGCCCGGGAAGCCCTTCTCCTTGATCACCGCCAGCTCGCGCTCCAGCCGGTCGTAGGCGTCCGGCCGCTGCTCGCGGGTCCCGTAACGCCGGGCGGCGCCCTCCATGGTGACGTGCTCCAGCCAGGTGTCCGGGGTGTGTCCCTCCGGTACGTCGCGCAGCGGTAACTTCGGCTTCGCCCGGGCCAGGTCGAACGCGAGTTGGTCGGCGAGGGTGACCGATCGCGCGACAGCGCCGTCGTACCGGCGGAAGCGGTAGGCCATCTCCTCGCCGGTGCGCAGGAACGCCATCCCGCTGGGCGGCAGCCAGCCGTCCATCGCGTCCAGGTCGCGGCGGGCCCGGACCGCGGCCAGCGCGGCGGCCAGCTTGTGCTGCGCGGGGGCTGCGTAGTGAACGTTGTTGGTGGCAACGACCGGTAGACCGCGGTCGGCGGCCAGGCCGGCCAGGATCCGATTCCGCGTGCTGTCGGCCGGCAGATGATGATCGGTCAGCTCGACCACCACCCGGTCCTTGCCGAACAGGTGGGTCAGCCGATCCAGCTCCCGCCCGGCCGCCTCAGGTCCACCGCGCGCCAGCCCTTGCTGCACCAGTCCCTTGCGGCAACCGGTCAGGATCACCCAGCAGTCCTTGCCCTTGTCCCCCAGCCGCTCCAGGTCGTAGACCGGCTTGCCCTTCTCGCCACCCTTCAACTGGCCCTCGGTGATCTCACCCGCCAGCCGGTGATACCCCTCTTGCCCTTCGGCAAGCACCAGCAGATGACTCCCCTCCGGGTCTGCCACCCCGTTCTGCGGACCGGTCAGCCCGAGTGACAGCTCGGCCCCGAACACCGTCGGCAACGAGTACGCCGCCGCGGCCTCGGCGAACCGCGCCGCCCCGTAGAACCCGTCGTGATCGGTCAGCGCCAGCGCGTGCAAACCGTGCCGGACCGCGGTCTCGACCAGCTCCTCCGGCTGCGAAGCGCCGTCCAGGAACGAGTAGTTCGAGTGCACATGCAGCTCCGCATAGGCCACCGAGGACTCGCCCCGCTGCACCCTCCCCGGCACATAAGGCCCCCGATGCTGCGACCAGGCCGGACTGTCCCCACCGTCCGCCGTCGCCGGCCGCCCACCATGGCTGCCCGGCCGCGACCGGTCCGACAGCTTCCGCTCCAGCTCGGACCACTTCACCGGCGGATTGTTGTACCCCATCGCACCGCCCATCTGCCAACCGATTCGAAGACCTGTTCGAATGATAGCGCGGATAGAGTCGGTCCTGTGACGGAGCTTCAGGTGGTGTTGCCGGACGAGTCGGCGGCGATGAGTCCGGAACGGCTGGTCGAGCTGGCGGTCGCCGCTGAGGAACTCGGGTACGGCACGGCGTGGTTGCCCGATCATCTGCTGCCGCCGGAGCCTTTCGGTTCGACGTACGGCGGCGTGTACGAGCCGCTGGTGACGATCGGGTACCTGGCCGCGCGGACGACCAGGATCCGGTTCGGCACCTCGGTGCTGGTGCTGCCACTGCGCAGCCCGTACGTCGTGGCCAAGCAGGCCGCCACGCTGCACCGACTGTCGGGCGAGCGCCTCGTCCTCGGCGTCGGCGCCGGCTGGGAGGCGACCGAGTTCGCAGCGGTTGGTTCGGCCTTCCAGGACCGGGGCCGCCGGACGGACGAGTCGCTCGCGATCATCCGGAGCCTGTTCGCGGGCGAGGACCGCGACGGTGTCTTCGAGCCGAAGCCGCGCGCACCCCTGCCGATCATGATCGGCGGCACGACGACACCCGCACTCCGCCGGGCCGCCCGCTTCGGCGACGAGTGGCAGGGCTTCAACCTCGACGCAGCAGGCTTCGCTGCGGCCCTGGCGCGGCTGCGAGAGCTGAGCCCCGGCCGACCTGTACAAGCCGGCACCCGCCTCGACTGGTCCAGCGGCGAACCAGGCCCGATCGTCGAGGCCGCCCACGAGCTCGCGGCGGCCGGCGCCGAGACGATCGCGATCTCGTTCGGCGACGAGCAGGAAGCCCTGGACCGGATGACGCGCTTTCACGCCCTCTTCACCGCGGCCTGAAAACCGGTCGCCGGTACGGCGGCAGCGCTGGTACCGTGCCGTGGTCCGTGACATCACGCTTGGAGGTGGGAACCCATGAACGCTGTTTCGCAGTGGGTGCTCCCCCTCTCGTGGTCACGGGCGGGCGATTGACATAGGTGTCGCCGGGAGCGCCCCGAGAAGTTCGGCACTCCCGAAAGGAAACACCTATGGACCCTTTGACAATCTCCCGTGTGGCCACGAATCAGTGGCATGCGGTGGAGAACGACCTGGTCGTCGGTCGCGGCCACGCGTCCCGCCGGCTCGACGGGCGGACCTTCCTCAGCATCGACACCTGGGACGACACCGTCTTCGACCGGCTCGCCAACGCGATGCTGGCCGGTCAGGCGGAACCGCTGTACACGGTGGTCGACGAGACCGACCATGAACTGGCGGCCGGCTGGGAACGCGCCGGTTTCACGACCTGGCGTCGCGAGCGCGAGTACGTCGTACCGACTGGGCCGGCGACTGCGCCGATCCCACCCGGCGTCGTCATCACGGCGGCCGAGGAGGCACCGCTGCGTGAGTTGGATCGCGCCTTACGTGCCGAGATCGACTGGCGAACAATGCCCGCCGAAGTCCTGCCCTGGCAAGGCGGAAGCACACCACTCGACCCATCGAAGTACACCGTCGCCAAGCACCACGGCCAGTACGTCGGCCTTCTGCGACTGGCGACGTACACGCGGCAACCGCGGATCGGCGTGATCGCAGTCCTGGCCGATCACCGACACCAGGGAATCGGCCGCGCACTGCTCAGTCAGGTGCTGTCCGACCTGCACCACGCCGGCGTCGAAACCGTCGCGGCCGAGGTCAGCGAAACCAACGAGGCAGCCCTCGCGCTGTTCAGCGCTTTCGGAGCTCGCCACGCCAACAGCAACCTGGAGCTGATTCACCATGCCTAGAAAAGCAGGCACGATCGAACTCGACGGCACCGTCGTCGAGTGCCTCCGCAACGCCAACTTCCGGGTCGAGCTCACCAACGGCCACCAGGTCCTGGCCCACATCAGCGGCAAGATCCGCAAGAACTACATCAAGATCCTCCCCGAGGACCGCGTCCTGGTAGAACTCAGCCCCTACGACCTCACCCGAGGCCGCATCACCTTCCGCTACCGCAACTGACCTCGGCCGGGCGCGTAGGATCCGCAGGGATGGCCAATCTTCTCGGTGAGTTCCTGCGCGCCCACCGCGCACGGCTCGCACCACAGCAAGCCGGTCTCGCGACATCCACCGGGCGGCGCGTGACCGGGCTGCGACGCGAGGAGGTCGCGGTGCTGTCCGGCGTGAGCGCGGATTACTACACGCGGCTGGAGCAGGGCCGGGAGCGTACACCGTCCGCGCAGGTCGTCGACTCGCTCTGCCGGGCTCTCCAGCTGGGAGCGGACGCGCGGGCGCATCTGTTCCGGCTGGCCCGCCTGTCGCCGACGGTCGATCAGCCGGCCGAGGTGATCGCACCCGAGCTACTTCAAACGATGACAGCGTTCGGGCATGCGGCCGCCTACGTGACGAATCCGGCGTTCCGGGTGCTCATCGCCAACCCGGCCGCCGCCCAGCTCATCACGCCACTGCAAGGGCGGGAAGAGAACGTGCTGGCTGCGCTGTTCCTGGATCCCTTCGCAGCCAGGTTCTACGGGAACTGGGACGAGGTCGCGCGGGCATCGGTCAGCGCGCTACGGCTGTCGACCGGCTTCTCGCCGGTCCATCCTGAGGTGCCGAGCCTGGTCGCGCGCCTGTACGGCGAGAGCGCGTCGTTCCGGAGCCTGTGGGACGACCGGCGCGTCGCCGGCCTCTCGGTCACCCGGAAGACGATCCACCATCCGGAGGCCGGGCTGCTCGAACTGAGCTATCAGACCTTCGACGTCCGCAGCGCGCCGGGTCAGCAGCTGACGATCGCGACGGCGGCGAGCGGTTCACGCAGCGCCGACGTCCTCGCATCCTGGGTGCAGCGCTCCTAGGAAGATCCGGCCTTCTCCGGTCACCGGCGGAACCGTTGACTGAGCGTCATGAACATCGTGATCATCACCGGCGGCAGCCGCGGGATCGGCGCCGCCACCGCACTCGCCTGCGCCCGGCGCGGCCTGGGCGTCATCGTCACCTACAACACCAACCCGGCCGCGGCCGCGGACGTCGTCGGCAAGATCGAAGCCGAGGGCGGTACGGCGGTCGCCCTAAAGCTCGACGTCACCGACACCACCACCTTCCCGGCCTTCGCCGAAACGGTCCGCCACACAGTGCAGGAGACCTGGGGCCGGGACACCTTCGACTACCTGGTCAACAACGCCGGCTACGGCCTCTACAGTCCCATCGCCACCGTCACCGAGGAGCAGTTCGACGACCTCTTCCGCGTGCACCTCAAGGGCCCGTTCTTCCTCACCCAAACCCTGCTGCCACTGATCGCCGACGGCGGCCACATCGTGAACCTGGCCAGCGCCACCACCCGCGTGGCCACCGCCGGCGTCGCGCCGTACGCGAGCTTCAAGGGCGGCCTGGAGGTGCTGACCCGCTACCTGGCTCTGGAACTCGGCAACCGCCGCATCCGCGCCAACTCGATCGCCCCCGGCCCGATCCGCACCGACCTCGGCGGCGGCCTCACCGACGACTTCGAGGCCCACCTCGCCGCCCGCACCGCACTAGGCCGCGTCGGCGAACCCGAAGAGGTCGGCAGCGTGATCGCGAACTTACTCTCCGACGACAACCGATGGATCAACGCCCAGTCGATCGAAGTCTCCGGAGGCTTCGACATCTGAGCAAAACTAGAACATCTGTTCGATCTGGCGTAATCTGAAAATATGCTTGGTCGGTTCACGGTGCGCCCTGCAGACGACGGATCCGAAGGGTTCGGTGTCTGGGACGGCGCGGTCAACGGGTGGCGTGCGAGTGGTTTGCGAAGCGAGGCGGAGGCCCACCAAGTGGCCTCCGACCTGGAGGTCCAGTACGACACCCACGGCCCCCGCCCCGCCGAGGCCGTCCGCCGGCTCGAGCCGGCGCAACCAGTGCAGCGGGCCCGCTGGGACCCAGGCGAACTGGACGTCTGGATCCGCCACAACGGCGAATGGCTAGGCCGCTTCTGCGACGCCAACGGCCGAGTTACCTGGATCCCCGGCTCAGACCTCCGGCCATTGTGAGCTTGCGTCTCGCAGCATCTCGACGATGCCAGCTATCAGATCAGGCATGGCGGCAACGAAGATGCGGTGGCGGCCAGGTGCCCGTTGGTTGGGGTCGTCGGGCTTTGACGGGCGCGACTGCGTTGATCGGAAACTTTTGGGCGCTATATGACCATTTATTACCGATTAGCGCAGTCAGCGGTCTGACGCGCCGGAGACAAGCTCAGCGGGCGGCACACGCCTGTGCCACAAGCCGGGCCGGGCGGGCAATGGGGCCGCTCCACGTGCGGCCTGCACGGGTGGGTTAACAACCCCAAACCCTATGGAACTGACGGGCCCTTGGAGAGGTAGATGGTGACCAGGGAGCCCTTGGTGGCGCCGGAGGCGGAGCGGGGGTCGGTGTAGGCGACTTTGCCGGGCGGGACCGGGGAGTCGACGAGTTTGTTGGCGATGGTGACGTCGAAGCCGGCTTTGCGGATCAGTTTGGTGGCTTCGGCGCGGTCGAGGCCGGTGACGTCGGGGAGGCCCGTGCGGTCGCCGTTGACGATCTTTTGGGACGGCTGGACGAAGCGGCGGACCGGCATGCCCTTGAGGGCGCCTTGCATCGCGGTCTTCCAGAGCGGTCCGGCGGTGCCGGAGCCGGTCGGGTCGGAGATGTCGCGGCCGTCCAGTGTGTGGCCGTACATGAGGTTGGTGTAGGGCAGGTTGGCGTCGGCGACGACCGCGGCGGCAGCCAGGTTCGGGGCGTAGCCGGCGAACCAGACCGCCTTGTTTTCCTGGATGGTTCCGGTCTTGCCGGCCAGGTCCCAGTTGCCGAACTTCAGCCTGCCGCCGGTACCGCCCGGCTGCATCACCGCGCTGAGCACCTTGTTCACCCCGTCGGCCACGCCGGCCTTGAGGGCTTGGTTGCATTGGACCTTCGGGGTGCTGATCGGGCGGTTGGCCTTGTCCCGGACCGAGGTGACGACCAGCGGGCGGCAGTACTTGCCGCGGGCCGCGAAGGTCGCGTAGGCGTTCGCCATCTGCAGCGGGGTCACATAGCCGACGCCCAGTGTCATCGAGATGACCTGGTCGAGCGGCTGCAGCGTCTGCGCGTTGTACATGCCGAGCCGGCGTGCGACCTGAGCGATCGGGCACAGACCCACCCGCTGTGACAGCTGCAGGAAGTAGGTGTTGGTCGAGTAGCGGGCCGCTTCGACCATGGTCAGGTTGCCGCTGCGGGTCGAGTTCTGCGGGGTGTAGTCGGGGTCCCGCGTGAAGCCGGTGCAGGTGCGGAACTTCTTGTTGCTCAGGTCGATCTGCTTCGGCGAGTTGATCCGGTAGTCCAGCGGTACGCCGGCCTGGATCGCGGCGGCGATCGTGAACGCCTTCATCGTCGAGCCGTTCTGGAACCCGCCGTACCCGCCGGCGTACGACTTCTCGACGTTGTAGTTGTAGTTGGTGTGGTTGCGGCCGTTGCCGTAGGGCTTGCTCTGCACCATCGCCTTCACCAGCCCGGTCCCCGGTTCGACGATCGTGATCGCCGCGACCGCGGTGTCGGTGGAGCGGGCGTGCGCGTCGATCGAGGCCTGGGCCGCGGCCTGTGCCCGCGGGTCGAGGCTGGTCCGGATGGTCAGGCCGCCGGTCTTCAGGTTGTGCTCGCGCGCCTTCTCGGTCGGCCCGAGGGCGGGATTCGCGAGCAGCTTGGCGACGGCGTACTCGCAGTAGAACGGGTACCGCGAGCTCGCGCAGCCGTTCGGGACCGGGTTCACCTTGGCGGGGTCGATGACCGGCGCGCGCAGGGCGAGGTTGGCCTGGTGCACCGAGATCACCTTGAGCTCGAGCATCCGCCGGATCACCACGTCACGGCGTGCCTTGGACCGGGCCAGGTTGTTGGTCGGGTCGTAGCCGGTCGGGTTCTTCACCAGGCCGGCCAGCAGCGCGGCCTGCGGCAGCGTGAGCTTGTCCGCGGTCGTCCGGAAGTAGTGCTGCGCAGCAACCTGTACGCCGTACGTCCCGTCGCCGAAGTTGACCAGATTCAGGTACCGCTCGAGGATCTCGTTCTTGCTCAGCTGGCCCTCGAGCGCGATCGCGTACCGCAGCTCGGTGATCTTGCGCTCGTACGAGACCTCGGTGGCCTTGGCCCGCTCGGCGGCCGTCCGGGCCTTCTCGATCAGACTCAGCTTCACGTACTGCTGGGTGATGCTCGATCCGCCCTGCTGGACCTCACCGCTGCCGTGGTTGCGGATCATCGCGCGCACGGTGCCCTTCGGGTCCAGCGCGCCGTGCTCGTAGAACCGGGAGTCCTCGATCGCGATGATCGCGGTCTTCATGATCGGTGCGATCTGGTCCAGCCGGACCGGCACCCGGTTCTGCTCGAACAGCGTCGCGATCACCGAACCGTCCGCGGCCAGCATCCGGCTGCGGACGGCGACCGGCTCCACCTCGAGCTCGCGCGGCAGGTCCTGAACGGTCTTCACGACCTGCTCGCTGCTGATCCCGGCGAAGCCGGCCAGCGGTATCGCCAGTCCCGCGGCGAGCGCGCCGGACAGCACGCTGACCCCGATGAACGTGATCAACGCACGTGCCTTGTTTGGAGCGCCTTCCCCGCCGCGCATGGCGCACAGCTTAGACCTGGTTGGTACCAGCCGACGACAGCCCGTGACCGATGGCCTCGATGAGTCGCGGCCGCAGCTCGGCCGCACTGATCACCGCGTCCACCGATCCGACGTCACGCGCCCGCTGGATGCTGTGCACCTTGTCGAACCCGGTCGCCACCTCGGTCAGCTTCTCGGCCCGTACGGCGGTCCGCACCTCAGCAAGCTCGGTCGCCAGCTCAGCGCGCTCCGCCGCACTCGCCGCACCGACCTTCTCGGCCAGTGCCGCGACCCGCGGGTCGGCCGCCGTCCGGGCGTCCACCTCCGCCGAGAACACAACCGCCGCGGCCGGTGCACCACCGAGCACCGAGGCGAACGAACCCTCGACCGCGAGCACGGTCATCGACGGGTTCAGCTGCTTGGAGAAGACCACGAACGCACCACCGTGGTACCGCGAAACCACGCAGAACACGATCGGGCCGGAGAAATTCACGATCGCGCGGCCGATCTCGGCGCCGTACTCGAGTTGCAGGTTGCGCATCGAGTCCGGTGAGCCGTCGAACCCGGACAGGTTCGCCAGTACGACGAGGGGCCGGTTGCCGCTGGCCGCGTTGATCGCCCGCGCCGTCTTCTTGGACGACCGCGGGAACAGCGTGCCGGCCGTGTAGGTGTCGGGTCCGTCGGCCGGCGGGAAGCCGCGCCGCGGCACCGACTTGGACTCGATGCCGACCAGGCAGACCGGGTAGCCGCCGAGCCGCACGTCCTGCACCACGGCGGTGTCGGCGTCGGCCATCCCGGCCCAGCGCTCCAGCACCGGGTGGTCCTGGTCGCTGACCGCCCGCATCAACGTGCGGATGTCGAAGGCCTTCTTGCGGTCCGGGTTCGTCTCGGCGGAGAAGATCTCGCCGACCGTCTTGAAGTCGCTGCCCTCCGCACTGTGCGGGTACGGCGTGACGTCGCGATCGATCGGGTCAGTCGTCTCGGCCCGGCGCGGGCGGTCCTCGCCCGGCAGCACGTACGTGTGGTCGTAGTGCGACATCAGCACGTCGCGGGCGCCCTTGAGGTCCGGCGCCCAGTACTGCGCCTGGCCGTTCGGGCCCATCACCCGGTCGTAGCCGCCGATACCGAAGTTGTCCTCGGCCGAGACGCTGCCGGAGAAGTCCAGGGTCTGCTTACCGGTCAGCACCATCGCGCTGTCCGGCGTCATCACCAGGATGCCCTTGGTGTGCATCAGCATCGTCGCTTCGGCGTTCCAGTACGGCTGGGCGCCGACGTTGATCCCGGCCACGACGATGTTGATCTCGCCGCCGGCCTGGGTGAACTCGACGATCCGCTTCAGTGCCTTGGCGACCCAGTCCATGTTCTCGGTGCCGGAGTCCATCGAGATCCGGGCACCGGCCGACAGCGAGTACCACTCGACCGGGATCTGCAGCCGCTCGGCCAGGTCGATGGCCGCGATGATCCGGGAGCACTCCGGCTCCGCGACCGCGCCGAGCGCCTTGGTCGGGTCGCCGCTGAGCGCGACCCGGGTGATCCCCTCGGGGTAGCGGGCGGTCGGCGTACTGACGACGCCGAGGATGATGCCGGCCTTGTTCAGCCCGCGTGGCCGCTCGACCGGGACCAGCGCGCCGCTGTCGTCCAGATCGTGCTCGACGAACGAGCCGCCCGGACCGGTGACGATCCCACTGACCTCGTACGGGTAGATCGTGTTGCGGCGCCGCGAGCGCTGAACCTTCTGCGCATAGTCGTCGAGCGGCATCAGCTTGGTCGTCGGCGGCTCCTCGATCGAGGTGACCACACCCGCGCCCGGCTGGGCGTAGAACCGGGCAGCGACCGGGTACGCCGATCCGTCGGGCCCCTCGACGCGGCCCTGGATCAGGACCTCCTCGA
Organism: Kribbella sp. NPDC005582; assembly: GCF_040605415.1. Classification (NCBI taxonomy): domain Bacteria; kingdom Bacillati; phylum Actinomycetota; class Actinomycetes; order Propionibacteriales; family Kribbellaceae; genus Kribbella; species Kribbella sp. NPDC005582. Next base: position 281,494 of record NZ_JBEXCU010000003.1, on the reverse strand, counting down.
TACCGGCGCCGGCCGTCATCGGGGCGATCTTGCTCTTCAGCGTGGTGACCTCGTCGAGCTGTGCGTCGACGGTCGGCCAGATGTGGATCCAGACGTGGTTCATGTCCAGCTTGGCTCCGGCCGCACCGCGCGCGGTCCGGGCCCGGCGGACCGCCTCGAGGCAGTTCGCGATCGCGCGCTCGGCGTGCGGCAGCGACGTGACGTTGCCGTCCTCGTCGCGGACCACGGCGAACTGGCGGATCTGGGCGAGCGCGACGAGCCGCTGGTCGGCTGCGTTGTCGCGGGCGACGCAGTAGTACAGCAGTACGTCGTCCGGGCTCTCCAGCCGCGTGATCCGGAAATCGCGCAGGCGCCACAGGTTCAGCCGGCGGCCGACCATCGGGTGCACGCCGCGGACGTTGTCGTCCTCGACCACCGAGCCGTCGGCCGGACGGTAGGTGAAGTACGACACCGGGCTGTCGCCACCAGGCGCGACCGCGACCGAGATCCGGCGAGCGCGCTGGGCGATCGGCAGGTCGGCCACCATCTGGCGGTACAGGTCGGAGGCGTCCTGCTGCCCCTCGGGCATGTCGGAGCCGAACAGGTAGAGCTCGACCACCGCCTCGTGCCCGGCCGGACCGGCGTCGAGTCGCGCGGTCAGCGCCTGCGAGAGTCCGCTGTTCGGGTCGGCCAGCTCGGCCGTCGTACCGACTGTGGTGACGAGGTGGGTGGGGCGGTCGTCGATCGTGTAGTCGGCGGTCGCGAACGGCCGGCCGTCGACGGTGACCTCGTTGACGTCGTGCAGCTCGTACTCGCGGTAGTGACGACGGATGAGCACCTCGAGCATCGGCTCACGCTCACCCCAGCCGCCCTCCAGCCGCTGCGCCAGGAACCGGACGATCGGCTCCGGGATCGCGGCCAGCCGGTCGAGCCGCTCCTTGCGGTCGGGCGCCTCCGGGTGCGCAGCGAGGTCGGCGACCTCGTCAGCCACACCCGCGATCACCGAAGCGCGAGCCTCGTCGACCAGCGGCTGGTCGAACCAGCGGAACCGGACGCTGCGAGCCAGGTCACCGATGATCGGGAAGCGCAGCTGCGTGGCCAGCACCAACCGGTCCAGCAGCTCGTGCACGGCCTCGTCCAGCGGGGCCTCCGGCCGCGGCTCGTCGATCCAACGCTCCAGCACCGACGTGACCAGCAGGATGTCGGGAGTGGACCGCTGCTGAGCGAGGAAGATCCGGAACACGGCCTCCTCGACCTCAGTACTGCGCTCCAGCTCCTTCACGCCGTAGTGCGCCAGCACCCGAGCCAGCCGGGACTGGAACTCGGCCGGCAGACCGCCGCGCTCGGGGTCGAGGCTCTGCAGGTACGTGTGGAAGTGCTCGCGCGGGCTGTGCACCCGGTTCTCGGTGCTGATCTCCTCACCGGCCGGCCGGTTGCGGCTCAGCTCGGCGAAGTCCGCGAACACCTGCATCAGATCGATCTCGTCCGCCACCGGCGGCTGCGGCAACTGCGTCCGGGCCAGCAGGTAGCCGGCCAGCATGCCGCCTTCATCACGCGGGTCGATGTCAAACCCGAGCAGCATGCTGCGCAGGTCGTCCCGACCACGCTCGACCCGCTCCGCGGGTGTCAGCTCACGAGCACCGTTCGGCAGCTCAAGCCGTACGGCGTTCTGCTCCGGAGCAGCGGCCGCACCATCGGCCTCGTCCGCGATCGGCTCCAGCCGCAACAGCGGCGCACCGGTCTCCACCTGGCTACCGGTCGAGACCTGCAGCTCCTTCACGGTGGCCTTGAACGGCGCGTAGAGCACCGTCTCCATCTTCATGCTCTCCAGCACCAGAACCGGCGCACCGGCCTCGACCTCGGCACCGGCCTGCACCGGCGTCGCGACCACGAGCGCCGGCGCGGGCGAGCGCAGTACGCCGCCCTCGTCCCGGCTGACGCGGTGCGTCACACCGTCGACCTCGATCAGGTGCACCGGGCCGTGGGTCGCGGTGACGAGCCGGAACCGCTGCCCGCCAACCGTCAGCCGGCCGCTGTGACCGTCCAGACGCTCCAGATCGGCGTCCACCACCTTGAAGGCGTCGGTCCCGGAGCCGACGCCGACGCGGAACCGGGTCCGCCCGATCCGCGCCACCGTCACCCGGTACGTCGCCCCCCGCAGCTTCAAGTCGATCGCGCGACCAACCTCGTGCTGCACCTGCGGACGGCCGCCGTGGGCCGTCTCCAGCAAGCGGCTCCGCTCGACCTTCTCGGCGTCCTGGTAGCCCTCGATCCCGGCCGCGACCAGCGCGATGCCGGAGTGGCGGTGCGAGACCAGACGGCCCTCACCGCGGACGCGGTCGATCCAGCCGGTGTCGGCGCTGCCATCGATCACCTCGGGCTGGTCGAGCAGTTCGAGGATGAAGCTCTTGTTGGTCGCGCCGCCCTCGATCAGCACGGTGGTCGCGGTGACCGCGCGGCGCAACCGGGCCAGGGCCTCTTCGCGGGTCCGGCCGTAGCCGATGATCTTGGCGATCATCGAGTCGAAGTCGGCCGGGATCGTGTCTCCGGCGCTGACACCGGTGTCGACCCGGATGCCGGGGCCGGCGGGCAGATCCAGAACGGCGATCCGGCCCGGGGACGGCGCGAAGTCGCGGTCCGGGTCCTCGGCGTTCAGCCGGGCCTCGACCGCATGCCCGAGCTCGGCCGGCTTCAGACCGTCGAGCCGGCCGCCGTTCGCGACGTGCAACTGAGCCTTGACCAGGTCGAACCCGGTGGTCAGTTCGGTGATCGGGTGCTCGACCTGAAGCCGCGTGTTGACCTCGAGGAACGCGAAGGTCTTCTCCCCCGGGTGGTACAGGAACTCGACCGTGGCCGCGCCGCGATAACCGACCGCGAGGGCCAGCCGCTCGGCCGACGCCTTGAGGTCCTCGACCTGACCGGCCGAGAGCAGCGGCGAGGCGGACTCCTCGATCACCTTCTGGTTGCGGCGCTGGACCGAGCAGTCGCGGACGCCGAGCGCCCATGCGGTGCCCTGGCCGTCGGCAATGACCTGCACCTCGACGTGCCGGGCGCCGGTGACGAGGCGCTCCAGGAAGACGATGCCGCTGCCGAAGGCGCGGGCCGCCTCCTCACTCGTCCGCGCGTAGGCGTCGGACAGTTCCTCGGCCGAGCGGACCACGCGGATGCCGCGGCCACCGCCACCGGCCGTTGCCTTGAGCATCAATGGGTAGCCGATCGTCTCGGCGGCGGCCAGGGCCGCGTCGAGCGACTCGACCGGTCCCCGGCTCCACGGAGCGACCGGTACGCCGACCTCCTCGGCGATCAGCTTGGAGCCGATCTTGTCGCCGAGTTTGCGCATCGCCTCGGGCGACGGGCCGATGAAGGTGACCCCGATCCGCTCGCACAGCTCGGCGAACGCCGGGTCCTCGGCGACGAAACCCCAGCCCACCCAGGCGGCGTCCGCACCGCTCTCGCGCAGCGCGCGCTCCAGTACGGCCAGGTCCAGGTACGGTCGCGCCGACGCGGGCCCGAGCGGGTACGTCAGATCCGCCTCGCGCACGAAGGTCGCCGTACGCTCGCCGTCCGTGAACAAGGCCACCGTCTCGATCGGCTCGCCACCCTCGGCGTTGACCTCCCGGACCGCGTTGATGAGCCGCATCGCGGCCTCGCCTCGGTTCACTACTGCGATACGCTTGAACATCGACCGCCTCCCTGTCGCACCACGCACGTGTAACGGCCCGGCCCTTGTGGAACACAAGTTTTGGCCGGGCCGCTCGCACACACTTTCAGGACAACGCTATTACCGTCGAGTCGGGGCAGGTTTTCAGCGTGGCCGCTGACCTCTCGCTGCGGCAAAGTCGAGCCTGAAAGCTTGATCGAGAGGGGACGCAATGCCGAACAAGACCGGCTTGGCCGATCAATTACGTCAGACCGTGAGCGGTCCGGTGCTGACCGCGAGCGACGAGGGGTTCGCCGCGGAACTGGCCGGATTCAAGACCAACGTCCAGCACCGGCCGGACGTCGTGGTCGGGATCATCTCGGCCGCCGACGCCGCCGCGGTGGTCGCGGTCGCCAACGAGACCGGTACGCCGGTGCACGTGCTCGCGACCGGTCACGGGCTGCCCGCGCCGGTCACCGAGGGCATCGTCATCACGACATCGCGCCTCAAGGGGCTGACCGTCGACCCGGCCACCAAGACTGCTCACATCGAGGCAGGCTGTCGCTGGGGCGAGGTGATCGCGGCAGCGGCCGAGCATGGGCTCGCGCCGATCGCCGGCGCCTCCGGGACGGTCGGCTGCGTCGGCCTGGTGCTCGGCGGCGGGTACGGGCCGCTGGTGCGCACGTACGGCGTCGCCTCCGACTGGGTGCGCGGCTTCGAACTCGTCACCGGCACAGGCGAGCTGGTCACGGCGAACGCAACCGAGCATCCCGACCTGTTCTGGGCGCTGCGCGGCGGCAAGGGCGGCTTCGGCGTGGTGACATCGGTCGACGTCGAGCTGGTCGAGCTCAGCACCCTGTACGGCGGCTCGATCTTCTTCGGTACGTCGGAAATCGAGTCGGTGTTCCGGACCTGGGTGGACTGGACCACGACACTGCCGGAGACCGCGACCACCTCGGCGGTCATCCTGCGACTGCCGCCGCTGGAGTTCATCCCCGAACCGCTCCGGGGCCAGACCGTGCTCAACGTCCGGTTCGCGTACGTCGGCCGGCCGGAGGAAGGCGCTGAGTTGCTGGCGCCGATCCGGGCTGCCGGTTCCGTGCTCATCGACGCGGTCGCGGAGATGCCGGCCGCGGAGATCGCGCGGATCCACAACGACCCGACCGAGCCGACGCTGTCGTGGGACCGCGGTGTCCTGCTCGGTGAGCTCGACGCCGGTTTCGCGGACGCGTTCCTCGGTGCGGTCGGCCCGGATCAGCAGGTCCCGCTGGTGGCGGTCGAGGTGCGGCACCTCGGTGGCGCCGCGAGCCGCGACGTACCGGAAGGCAGTGCGGTCGGTGGACGCGGCGGCGCCTACTCGCTGTTCATGGTCGGAGCGCCGGACCCGAGTCTGCACGAGGCCGTGCTGCCCGCTGTCGCGGAGCGAGTGCTGGGCGGTGTCCAGAAGTGGACCTCGGCCGAGAACGCGGTCAACCTGGCCGACGGGTTCGCGCTGCCGGGGTCCTACGAGGCGTGCTGGCCGGCCGAGACGCTCACCCGGCTCGGCGAGGTCCGGGCCACGTACGACCCGGACCGGCGCTTCCCGTACGGGCCGCGTTAGTCCTGGGCTAGTTTCGCGGCTTCTTCTCGTCCTTCAGGCGGGCGGCCTCGGCCCGGACGTCCGCCTGAATGGCACGCTCGTGCTCGAGCCAGTCCGGGTTCTCCGCCCGGATCGCGTCGATGTCGTCCGTGGTCAGGGCGTCGGAGACGCCGGCCCGGGCCAGCCCGCTGATCGACACGCCGAGGCGCGCCGCCACCACCGAGCGCGGGTGCGGGCCGTTCTTGCGGAGCTCCTGCAGCCACTCCGGCGGGTTGTTCTGCAGCTCCGTCAGTTCCTCCCGGGAGATGAACCCTTCCTGGAACTCGGCCGGAGTCGCCGGAAGGTAGATGTCCAGCTTCTTCGCCGCCGTCGCGGGCTTCATGTCCTGAGAGGTCTTACGTGCGGTCATTGGGTCAGGGTATCCCGGCGTGACCGGTAGCCTGACCGGGTGACCGACTCCTCCTTCCGCCTCGGGTACGTACCGGGCGTGACACCGGCCAAGTGGGCGCGGATCTGGGCCGAGAGGTTGCCCCGGACACCGATCGAGCTGATCCAGGTCGGAGCGGCCGACGCGGTCGGGCTGATCCACGACGGCACCGCGGACGCGGCCCTGGTCCGGCTGCCGATCGACCGGACCGGCCTGCACGCCATCCCCCTGTACGTCGAGCAGACGGTCGTGGTGGTCCCGAAGGATCACGTGGTCACGGCGGTCGAGGAGGTCGCCCTCGAGGACCTCGCCGACGAGCTGATGCTGCACCCGCAGGACGACGTACTGACCTGGGAACAGCCGTTGCCGGGGCGGGTGATCGACGAGCGTCCCGCGACCACCGCCGCCGCGATCGAGTTGGTTGCCATGGGCACCGGATTGCTCATCGTGCCGATGTCGCTCGCACGGCTGCACCACCGCAAGGATCTGACGTTCCGGCCGTTGCTCGAGGCACCGGCTTCGCAGGTCGCGCTGGCCTGGCCCGAGGGCGCGGAGTCCGGGCTGGTGGAGGAGTTCGTCGGCATCGTCCGCGGCCGGACCGCGAACAGCACCCGCGGCAGCCGCCCGGAACCCGAGCCGAAGAAGAAGGCCGAGCCTGCGAAGCAGCAGAACCGGCCGCAGAAGAAGAAGGGCGCCGCGCCGAAGGGCCCGACCCCCAAACGCAAGTACCGGCGCCGCTAGATTTCAGTTGAGCCTTCAACTATAGTCGGAGGATGGCGATCTTCCGGCTCAACCATGCGGTCCTGTACGTGCGCGACGTGGCCACGAGCGTCGCGTTCTACCGCGACGTTCTCGGCTTCGGCTACACCGAGATCGGTGACTCGTTCCCAGGCGGAGCGTTCCTGCGCGCACCCGGTTCGACCAACGACCACGACCTCGGCCTGTTCCAGATCGGAGCCGGGGCCGGACCGTCCGGCGCCGGCCGGAGCACGGTGGGCCTGTACCACCTGGCCTGGGAGGTCGACACTCTCGGCGACCTGGCCGAGCTGTCAGGCAAGCTGCAGGAAGCCGGCGCACTGGTCGGCCAGACCGACCACGGCACCACCAAGTCCTTGTACGGCAAGGACCCCGACGGCCTCGAGTTCGAGATCGTCTGGATCATTCCTGCCGATCTCCTCACCGACGCGGACCGTGAGAAAGCGGGCACCAGGCGCCTCGACCTCGACGCGGAGCTGGCGAAGTACGGCGAGGACGCCCGCAGCGGGGTCGGGATCTCACGCTGATCCGCTGACCAGGTGCTCGGTGATCCGCAGCGATCCGGCGAGCACCGTCAGGACCGGGTTCACGCCTCCGTTCGTCACATGGACGGAGGCGTCGGCGATCCGGACGTTGTCGTGACCCCAGACGCGGCCGTACGGGTCGGTGACCGATCGCGCCGGGTCGTCGCCCATCCGGCAGGTACCTGCTTGATGCTGGCCGGTGCTCGCGCGGTTCGTCGTACCGATGCCTGCGATCGCCGTCCGAATTGCGCCTGCGGCCTTGAGCCACTCGTCGGCCTTCGCGCTCAGGAACGCTTGGGCCCGGACGTCTTCGGGGTGGATCGAGCCGCTGATCTTCGCGACCGGGTTGCCGAAGCGGTCCTTCACTTGTGGGTCGACCTGGATGCGTGAATCGGGCGACGTCACCTCCTGGATCGGGCCGACGACCCGCAGCATCCGGCGGGCTTCGCGGCGCATCGCCTGCTTCCCGGCGAGGCCTGCGCGCGGGATCAGGCCGGCTCCGGTCAGATAGTCGTACGTCGCGGCGGGGGTGGGCACGAACTCGTTGGCCAGCATGCCGCCGCCGATGATGCCGTCGTTACCGTGCCGGAAGTCGCAGGTCGCGATCGAGACGCCGGGCCCGATCAGGTCGGCCAGTTCGTCGTCGAACAGTCCGACCGCACCGGCGTATACGTGGGCTTGGAGGTAGCGGCCGACCTGGTCCTGGTTGTTGCCGATGCCGTTCGGCTCGGCGGGATGGGCGCTGTTGAGCAGCAGCCGCGGGGTCTCCGAGGCGCCGGCGGCGAGGATGACCTCGTCGCACTCGATCGTGCGGCGCCAGATGTGGTCGCCGTCGATCGCTGCGAGAGCGACTCCGGTGACCCGGCCGGCGCTGTTGACCACGAGCCGCTCGGCGGTGGTGTCGGTTGTCAGCGTGCAGCGGCCGGTCGCGAGCGCTGCCGGTAGCGCGGTGTTGTGGGTGCCGGACTTCGCCTCGACCGGACAGGCGAAGCCGACGCACTGGCCGCAGCGGACGCACGCAGCGCGGCCTTGGTAGGCGACCGAGTTGATCAGCAGCGGTACGTCGAGCGTGCCCCAGCCAAGCGTCTCCGCAGCAGCCGCGAGGCGGTGCGCCGGACCGGTCCGCGGCAACGGCGGCATCGGGAGCTCGCGAGGCTCGTGCCACGGGTCTGTCCCACCGCCGCTGACCCCGAACCGCTGCTCGGCCAAGCGGTAGTAGGGCGCCAGGTCGTCGTACGAGATGGGCCAGTCCGCGAGCCCGCTTCCCTCTGGTACGCCGTACATGCTGGCCATCCGGAAGTCGTGCGGCACGAACCGCCACGCCTGCGCCCCAAACACCCGCGTGCCACCGCCCACCGTGAACGCATTGTTGCCCCACGCCCCGTCCGGCGGCAGCGGGTACGACGTCACGCCATCTACCACCGCCACCCGCGGCCGCCCCTGCGGATCCGGATCGGTCCCCGCCGGCAACCCCGCCACCGACCGCGGATTCCGCAAATGGTCCCGCGCCAGCGACTCCGTCGACGGATACCCGCCAGCCTCGACGACCAGCACACTCCGCCCACCCTCGGCCACCACCTGCGCCGCTGCTCCCCCACCCGCCCCCGACCCAATCACCACCACGTCATACCGCGCCGCCAACGCACTCCGAGGCGTCACAGTCAGCTCGGTCGAAACCGACTCCCAACCCCCAGCCACATCCGCTCGCCACCCCACCATCGCCCAAGCCGCTGGCACAGCCCCGCCCACACCCCACCTCCGAGCGCCGTCCCCCGCGTAGTACCCCTGGGCGATCAGGTGGATCAGCCACGCCCCGTCCACGTCCGCGAGCACCGCCTCGACCACCGACTCTCCCGCCACGACCCCGCGCGAAGGCTCGGCCGCGTCCTCCGGCGTTGCGCTCCCCCGCAGTACCGCCCCCGCGACCTCGAGCGCTCGCTCCACCCGCGGCTTCCAGTCCGGCCTATCCGTCGCCAGCACTCGCTAGATGAACGCGACCGCTCCGGCTTCCGCGGCGGAGGGATAGTCGTCGGCGGGCACCGCGAGCTCCGCCAGCTGTTCGAGCACCTGCCGCTGCGTTTCGGTCAGCACGTCCAGCCCTCCACAGTTTGTACTTGCCGGTCCATTTTTCCCGCGGAACGCTGGAGCCATGGCACTCGACAACTATTACCTGCTCGGCCGCTCCGGCCTCCGCGTCAGCCGGCTCGCGCTCGGCACGATGAACTTCGGCACCGGCGGTTTCCATGCCTCCTACGGCCGCACCCCCGACCAGGCCGGCGCGATCTTCCACACCTATGTCGATGCCGGCGGCAACTTCGTCGACACCGCCGACTTCTACACCGCCGGTGAGAGCGAGGAGATCCTCGGCAAGCTGATCACCGAGAGCGCTCTCCGGGACAAGATCGTGCTCACCAGCAAGTTCACCAACAGCGTCGAGGACGGCAACCCGAACGCCGGCGGCAACGGCCGCAAGCACATGATCCGCGCCGTCGAGGAATCGCTCCGCCGTCTGCAGACCGACTACCTCGACCTGTTCCTCCTGCACACCTGGGACCGCATCACGCCGATCGACGAGGTCCTCCGCACGTTCGACGACCTCACCCGCGCCGGCAAGATCCGGTACGCCGGTCTGTCCGACGTACCGGCCTGGTACGCCGCTCGCGCGCAGAACGACGCCGTACCGATGGTGAGCCTGCAACTCCCGTACCCCCTGGCCGAGCGCACCATCGAGACCGAACACGTCGCCATGGCGCAGACCCTCGGGCTCGGCATCACCGCGTGGAGCCCGCTCGCCGGTGGCTTCCTGACCGGCAAGTACCGGCGCGACGGCGGCTCCGGCGAAGGTCGCCTCAACGCAGCGAGCACACCGACCTGGAGCGACCGGCACTGGGACCTGCTCAAGACCCTGAACGCAGTGGCCGACGAGCTCGGCGTGACCATGGCGCAGGTAGCGGTCAACTGGGTCGCAACCCAGCCGGCTGTCGCCTCGGCGATCGTCGGCGCGAGCTCCCCCGAACAGCTCACCTCGACCATGGCCGCGCTCGACTTCGAGATCCCGCCTGCGCTCCGCGCCGAGCTCGACGCGGCGAGCGCCGTACCGGCTGAGTCGGTCTACCGAATGTTCACCCCGGAATACCAGGCCTGGCTGGTCAACCCAGGCGCGAAGGTCGGCGACAAGCCGGCCGGCTACCAGCCACCGGTCCTCAACTGGTCTTGACGCGCAGATAGTCCAGGCAAAGATCGAGCGCGTACTCGAGATGCTGGGCCGAGCCCGACGACATCAGAATCGCCACCCCACCTTGGATCGCAGCCATCAACGCTCCCGCGGCCCGGGTGGAGTCGACATCGGCGCGAATCTCACCAGCGGCCTGCATCTCCTCGATCCCGGCCTGCAACCGCTGCTGCCACTGCGTGAGCAGCTTGTCCGTCACCGCCTGTGCCGCGGGCGTGTGCCGCCCGATCTCGGTGATCAGTACGCCGAGCGGGCAGTGCACGCCCTGCCGTCGGTACCGCTCGACCAAGACGTCTCGCCAGTCCTGCCAGGCGTCCCAGCTGGCCAACTGACCCAGCTGTGGCTCCTGGTCCTCGAGCACCCGCTCGGCCTCACGCTCGGCCACCGCGAGCAGCAATTGCTCCTTGCCGTCCGGGAAATAGTGGAACAGCTGACTCTTGCCCGTCCGGCTCCGCTGCCCGATGCCGTCCAGCGTCACCGCGCTGATCCCCCGCTCGCGGATCTCCACGGCCGCCGCGTCCACGATCCGCTCTCGCGTCGCCAGTCCCTTCGCCGTCAGCACGCTTCGACTGTACCCGCCGGTCCAGAACCATCCGGAGCGGCGTACGGCGCGGGTTGTTGCGAGGACAGGGTGATCTGGTGAGACTGAGCCGGTGAAGACTGAGCCGGTACCGGCGGGTGACCGGCGATGGTGACGACGATCGGCGTGGTCGGGCCATCGGACCTCGTCACCTCCACGTGCAAGATCATCGGGGCGCAGCGCGGGATCGAGGTGGTGCCGCTCAAGTACCGCCGGGAGACCGACACGCCGAAGGTGATGGCCGAGGCCCCGCCGAGCGTGGACGCCTGGCTGTTCACGGGCGTGGTTCCGTACCAGATCGCCGCGGCCAACGACCTGCTCGACCGCCCGGCGACCCACGTCGAGTACACCGGCGCCACGTTGCTGCGTGCGCTGGTGGAGCTGCTCGGCGACGGTCAGGACATCAAGTCGATGAGCATCGACGTCCTCGACGAGGCGCAGGTGCACGAGACGCTGGCTGAGGCGGGGCTGCCGACTCGTCACGTCAAGGTGTTGCCGTACCGGCCCGGACTGAGCTCGGACGACGTACTGGAGTTCCACCGGGCGGCTGGGGCGACGGTCGCGATCACGTGCCTGCGGTCGGCGTACGACAAGCTTCGGGCCGAGCGGCCGACCATCCGGCTCGCGCCCTCGATTCACTCGGTGCGCAGTGCGCTCAACGGCCTGCTGCTCGTCCACGACGCCCTGCGCAGCGACGACGCCCAGATCGCGCTCGGTCTGGTCGAGATCGCCGCCGCCGGCGAGAGCGCTCTCCGGCGTGAGGCCGGCTCGCTCGGCGGCAGCGTCATCCCGTACGACGACAAGCGGTATCTCGTCATCGCCACCCGCGGCCCGCTCGAGCAGGCGACCGCCTCGTTCACCGAGCTCGGGATGCTGACTAGGTTGAAGGAACAGTTCGGCCCGGTGCGGATCGGGTTCGGCATCGGCGGCTCCGGCACCGAGACCGAGGCGCTGGCCCGGCGGGCACTCGGCCGCGCCAAGACCGCGGGGCGGACAGCAGCCGTCGTCTCGCTGCGCAACGACATCGACTTGATCCTGGTCGGCGGCGCGACGCCACGCGCACAGCAGCGTTCGAAGCTTCAGCTGCTCGCGCAGCGCGCAGGGTTGTCGAAGGCAACCCTGGAGCGGCTCCAGGAGCTCGTGCACGCGGAGCCGGAGGACGGCGTGACCACGCGATCAGTGGCCGACCATCTAGGCATCCAGCCGCGCACAGCCCGCCGCGTGCTGAACCGCCTGGAGCGCGCCGGTCTGGCCGACGCGACCGGCACTCAGATCGGAACCGGCAGCGGCCGGCCACTGGTCGTCTACCGCGTCCACCTCTGATCCAGTAGGGTCGGCGGTAATTACAGCCATGACCGTAATTACCAGCGGGGAGGCCTTGTGTCCGAGCTTGCCGTGAACGGTGGAGCCCCGGTCCGCTCCACTCCCCTGCCTTCGGTCTTCAACGCCTCCGGCCGGCGCTACGGCGACGAGGAGGTCGCAGCCGCCGAGCGCGTGCTGCGCAGCGGCATGCTGTCCGCCACCTGGGGTTCCGAGGTGCGTGCGCTCGAGCAGGAGTTCGCTGCGCTGCTCGGCGCCGGTCACGCCGTTGCCTGCAGCTCCGGTACGGCGGCCCTCCACCTGGCCGTGGCCGCGGTCGACCCGGAACCGGGTGACGAGATCATCACCACGCCGATCAGCGACATGGGCACGGTGTTCCCGATTCTGATGCAGAACGCCGTACCGGTGTTCGCGGATGTGGATCTGGCGACCGGCAACCTCGATCCGGCCGCCGTCGAGGCTGCGATCACGCCGCGGACCAAGGCGGTGCTGGCCGTTCATCTGTTCGGCAAGCCGGCACCGATCCGCGCATTGCGAGCGTTGTGCGACAAGCATGGCCTGCTCTTGATCGAGGACTGCGCGCAGGCGTATCTGGCGCCGGTCGGCGAGGTGTACGCCGGGCGGATCGGCGATATCGGCTGCTTCAGCCTCCAGCAGAGCAAGCACATCAGCGCGGGTGACGGCGGTCTGGTGGTGACCGATGATGCAGCGCTGGCCCGTCGGATGCGGCTGTTCACCGACAAAGGCTGGCCGCGCGACACCGACGAGCGGACTTATCTGTTCCTCGCGTTGAACTACCGGATGACCGAGCTGACCGCGGCCGTCACACGGGTCCAGTTGACGCGACTCGCTGCTGTCGTCGCCGATCGCCGTACCGGCGCGGCCAAGTTGACCGCCGGGATCGGCGACCTGCTCGGCCTCAGCACACCGCCGGACGACGACGATCATGTCTACTGGCAGTACCCGTTGATCCTCGACGGCGGCATTCATCCCTGGGCCGCCGCCCTCACCGCCGAAGGCGTCCCGTGCACGCCCGGCTACCTCACCGCACCCCTGTACGCCGCTCCCGCGCTCCGCTCGAAGATCACGTACGGCGGCTCCGGCTTCCCACTGCAGGACGTGGAATATCCACCCGGCTTGTGCCCGAACGCCGAGACCCTGATCAACGAACGACTGCTGGTGCTGCCCTGGAACGAGAACTACACCGGCGCCGACGTGGACGATATCGTCACGGCCGTCCGCAAGGTCCACCGCGCCCTGGAGACGACATGACCGCCGCCCCCGTACTGCTTGACTGCGACATTCTGGTCGGGCACGACGTGACGACCGGGCGCTGGAGCCGGGCCGAGCGGGTGCGGGAGGTGTTCGCCGGGACCGGGATCTCCGGTGGGGTGGTGGCCTCGCTGCGGGCCGTGCACTTCGACGTACCGTCGGGGAACGACGAGGCGCGAGAAGTTGCGCAGGGCAACGGTTGGACCGCTTGCCCGGTGCTCGACCTGCGCGACCCGCTCGGCGCCGAGCGTGAACTCGACCGGCTGCTGAGCGGTCCCGAGCGGCCGGCCGGGATCCGGTTGGCGCCGGCCGCGCAGGCGGTGGATCCGTCGTACCCGTCGTTCGGGCATGTGGCGCGGCTGGTTGTCGCGGCCGGGCTGCCGTTGTTCGTCGAGGGCGATGTCCGGATCGTCGGCCCGGCGCTGCGGGATCTCGGGGCGCGGGTGGTGTTCCTCGACACGCACTTCTACTACCTCGGCGACTTCGTGCTGCTGGCTCGCGCCGAGCCCGGCTTCCACACGTCGACGCGGATGCTGACCGGTCCGGACTCGCTGGAGATCGTCGCCGCCGAGGTCGGCGCCGAGCGTCTCGTGTTCGGCACCAGGACGCCGTTCCACGAGACCCACTCGGTGCTCGGTCGCCTGCTCAGCTCGAAGTTGACGCCGGCCGAGATCGCCCAGGCGGGCAGTCTGTCCCTGACCACCCTGCTGGAGCCGTGATGCTGATCGACGTCCACGCCCACTGGGGCCCGTGGTTCTTCTCGATGGAGGTCGGCCCGATCGAGGTCAACCTCGAACTGATGGACCGCTTCGGCATCGACCTGCAACTGGTCTCCTCGATCGAGGGCATCGTGTACGACGCTCCCGCCGGCAACCGCGCGCTCGCCGGACAACTGCCGGCCGACGACCGCCTCCGTGGCATGCTCGTCGTCGACCCCCGCCGGCTCGACGAGGCCCGCGCCGATCTCCAGGAACTCGTCGCGGGCAACGACGGTGACACCGCCAGGACGACGGCGGCGGGCAACGGCCGTTGGGTGGGCGCCAAGATCCACACCGAGTACAGCCGCACCCCGATCACCACCCCCGCGATGCAGGCCGCCATCGAGCTCACCACCGAGTTCGGCCTGCCCACGCTCGTCCACACCTGGGGCGACACCGTCCTCGACCTCGCCGACCTGGCCGCCCGCGTCCCCGGCTCACGCCTGATCGCCGGTCACATGGGCGCCGCCGCCTGGCGTCAGGTCCCCGAAGCCGCCCGCCGCGCCAACAACCTCTGGTTCGAACCCTGCTGGTCAGCCCCCGACGCCGGCCGCATCCGCTGGATCCTCGACCGCATCGGCCCGGACCGCCTGATGTTCGGCACCGACGCCACCCTCATCGACCCCTCGGTAGCCCTAGGCGCCCTCACCGCCGCCGACCTCACGCCGGCCGAGGCCGACGCCATCCGCTGGCAAAACGCCCAGTCCCTCTTCGCCCTCTGACCCCAGCCCGCCGTACCACCCGCTCCCCCCCCATTTGGTGGGTCCACCCATCAGCTTGTGGGTCCCCCCACCGCATGCGATGGGTAAACCCACCACCGCATGGGTCCACCCACCAAATGCCGACGGCGACCGAAGACCGCCCCCGCCCCGATCTGCTGGGTCCACCCACCAAATTCCCGCAGCGTGAGCCCACCGCAAGCGCCCGGAGGCCAACCCACCCCAAACCGATTTGGGGACCATCCACGCCCAGATCGGGCGGCCAGCACTCCCCAAACCGGTTCGGGGAACATCCACGCCCGGACCGGGGGCTGGTACTCCCCGGACCGGTTTGGGGATTGCGCAGACTCGGACGGGTGCTGCTCGCCGGTCCGGTTGGGTACGGCGGGTGTTAGGGGGTGGGCGCGACGAAGACGATGATGTCGGTCTCCGGGCCGCGGACCTCGGGTTCGGTCCAGCCGAGGCGGCGGTAGAAGGCGAGCGTGTCGTGGTTCTGGTTCCAGGCCAGGAGCCAGGCGCGGGGGTGTTCGGCGGTCGCGGTCTCCAGCAGGCGGCGGCCGAGGCCGGTGCCTCGGGACGAGGCCAGGACGGCGAGTTCGTCGATCTCGAACGCGCCGACCAGCAGCTCGTCGACCTGCTCGGTGCCGAGCCGCTGCAGGACACTCCCGTACGACCGGTCCGTGCGGAACGGTGCCGGCGTCGTCCAGCCGGTGACGAACCCGGCGATCCGACCGTCGGCGGACCGCTCGACCCAGGCCTGGAACCCCTCGCGCCGGACGTCGCCTTCCAGCCGTTGCCGGAAGGCGGCCCGGGTCTCCGCCGGATCCCGGTGCTCGAACGGCGGCGCCGTGAACACCTCGACGTACGCGTCGGTCAGCTCGTCCGCGATCTCGAGAAGGTCCGCCTGGTAGCTCTGCACCGGGTCACGGTAGCCCGGGCCCAGGTCAGCCCGCCGCGGAGATCGTCTCCAGCTCGGCCCGGAACTGCGGCAGCATCCACCGCAGCGGCTGGTCGAGGACGCGGCCGATCGTCATCTCGTCCACCTTCAGCAGATCGGCGATCCGGACCAGCGCGTCCGGTTCGTCGGACGCGGCGTACAGAAGATGGACGACCTCGTGCCGGTGGGCGAATACGGCCAGGGCCGCAGCCGCTAGCCCGGGATCGATCGCCGGCGGATCAGCGGTCTCGGTCTCAATGATTTCCCCGTTGACTGTCACGCCATGACAACCTGACAAAACGCCGATCGGTTACGAACCTGGTAGCCAGCCGACCTTCCCGATCAGGTACGTCGCCCCGATGAGCGCCACAATGTCGATCACCGTGTGCGCCACCACCAGCGGCATCACGCGCCCCCAGCGGCGGTACAGGTAGCAGAAGATCACGCCCATGATCACGTTCCCCGCGAACCCGCCGGCCCCCTGATACAGGTGGTACGAGCCCCGCAGCAGCGCGCTCGCCGCCGTACTGCGCCGTACGGACCAACCCAGCTGATCCAGCCGCCGGTTGAGGTACCCGAGCACGATCACTTCCTCGAGTACGGCGTTCTGCGCGGCCACCGCGATCAGGATCGGGATCCGCCACCAATGGTCCGGCAACTGCGCCGGATCCACGCTCAGATTGGCTCCGGATGCATAGGCGAGCAGATAGAACCCGAGCCCGGCTCCGCCGATGACAGCCGCCACCGCGGTCCCCCGCCCGAGGTCCCGCACCCGCTCCCGCAGGTCGAACCCGATCGTGCGCAGCGACTCCCCGCCGCGCAGCAGGAAATGCCCGACCAACGCGACCGGCACCAACGCCGTCACGATCGCGAACACCTGCCAGGCCAGGTCCAGCCACGGCCGCCCCGGCGCCCGCGATCCCACGATCACCGCGGTCTGCCCACTGATCGGCTTCGACGACGTCAGCACACCGGTGAACGAGATGAGCGCCGCGACCCCCGAAGCTCCCAACGACAGCGCCAGCACCAACCAGACCTCGCGCCGCAGCACGCTCCGAGAAGCAACGCCCTCGGCCACCGAACTCGTCATACGTCCACTATCCCCCGGGTGACACGGTGGCCCGTGTCGGACTGCCAGTACAGGACCGACCGGCCGGACCGGCGGCGTTCGAGCAGACCGGCGGCGGTCAGGACTCGAAGGTGGTCGGAGACAGCGGCCAGCGACAAACCAGTGGCCGCGACCAAGGCCGTCGTACTGATCGGGTCGCCGGCGGCGGTGAGGATGCGGGCGCGGTTGCGGCCGAGCAGCTCGACCAGCGGTTCAGCCGGTACGGCGGTTCCCGCGAAAATGCCGGTCACGGGATAGGTCAACGCGAACCGGTCCGGCAACCGCCAACTGACGCTCACCCGCTGCGTGTGCGTCGCGATGAACATCAGTGATCGGCCGCGAACGTCGGTCACCGGGTAGTCCCAGCGATTCACCTGGATGCGGCCGTCGCCCAGCCACTGCACATCCGGTCCGAGCCCACGCAGTACGCCGGACCACCCCTGCTCGCTGAGTCGCGCCGTTCGCGACACGATGTCGGCCCGGAGCAGACGCCGGCGACGCGGCCAGTCCGGCTCGACGGTATGCGTCCAAACCCAGGTCAGTACGTCGGCCGCTACCGCGGCAAGCGCGCTCTCCGATTCCAGGATCGCGGGCAACGGATCCCGTACGACGCGCAGGTCGGCGCGAATGTGATCGTCGTCCAGACGCATCAGCGCGTCGAGTTCGTCGGCGAGCTGCGCGTCCGGATCCAGCGGCAGGCTGGTCAGGAAGTCCGCCGTCCAGCTCGGTCCGAAAGCACTCTCGAGCAACGCCGACCAGAGCGGTTCCGCCGCCAGCCGCGCCTCGAACGCGGGCCGGTGAGTGTCCTTCCACGCCCGGAACCAGGGCTCGACCGGCCGCAGCAGCAGCTTGAGCGCCGACACGGTCTCGGTGAGCTCCGACGTGGCGAAGCGCGCGTTCGCCAGGGTGTCGGCGTCGACGAGGAATTCGGACAATGGTTTCGCCTCCACCCGAAACTGTAGGTGGTCGCCGTGCCATCGCCGAAGCTTCCGGACATGAGCATCCGCACCACACCGCCGACCACCGCCCCTCCGACCTACCGGCAGATCTTCGCGAACGCGGAGTTCCGCGGGCTGTGGGTGGGGAGCGCGCTGGGCAACGCGTCCTCGACCATGACCAGCCTCACGCTCGCACTGATCGTGAACGCGGCGACCGGTTCGGCGCTGCTGGCCGCGCTCGTCATGTTCGGGCCGTCGCTCGCGCAGGTCCTCGGCGTCTCGACGCTGATGTCGGCCGCCGACACCGCGCGGCCGCGACGCCTGCTGATCGCGCTCGCTTGTTTGTCGACCGCCGCGGTCGGTGCGCAGGCCGCCTTCGAGCTACCCGCCGGCGCTCGGCTGATCCTCGCGCTGCTGGTCGCGTACGGCCTGTCGATCGGCTCCGGCGTCCGGTGGGGACTGCTCAATGACGTCGTCGCCCCGGATCAGTTCGTGCTCGGCCGCTCGGCGATGAACCTGTCCGTCGGCGCCATGCAGATCGCCGGCTTCGGGATCGCCGGATTGTTGCTCCAGGCAATGAGTACCGCCGGTGTGCTCTGGCTGGCAACCGCGCTCTCGGCGCTCACGATTCCCGTTCTCCGGTTCGGCCTCCGCAACCGGGCGCCCCGCCGTGGAGCCCGGACCAGCCTGGCCGAGACCTGGCGCGGCAACCGCCGCCTGCTCGGCCAGACCCGCACCAGGCCGCTCCTGCTCGCCCTGACGATCCCGAACGGCCTCGTCGTCGGTTGTGAAGCGCTCTTCGTCCCGTACGCCGGTGCGAACGCCGGCTGGCTGCTCGCCGCCGGAGCCGCCGGCATGATGTCCGGCGACCTGGTCATCGGCCGCTTCCTCACCCGCGATCAACGCCGCGCTGCTGCCCGCTGGCTGCGGATCGTCCTGGCCGTTCCCTTCCTCGCCTTCGCCGTCGACCTGCCGCTGCCGGTCCTCGCCATCGCGATCGCTGTCGGCAGCTGCGGCTACGCGGCCTCCCTGGCGCAGCAGGAAGTGCTCGTCGACCTCACTCCCCCGGACCTCCGCGGCCAGGTGCTCGGCATCGAGTCCGCGCTGCGGATGACCACCTTCGGCGTCTGCGCGATCCTGGCCGGTACCCTCGCCGACCTCACCGCGCCGGCTCCGGCGATCGCCGTCTTCGCTGCGCTGTCCCTGCTCGCGTCGCTCCTCCTCAGCCGTCCCCTCGCCCGTGTCATGAGCAACTGAACCCGGCGCGGATAAGGTCGGCCGTATGGCAGTGGTGCGGCTGACTGGGGTTTCCAAGCGGTACGGGCGGCGAGAGATTCTCCGGGAGGTCGACCTGGGGATCGAAGCCGGTGAGTTGCTAGCCCTGGTCGGCGCGAACGGGTCCGGCAAGTCGACCGTGCTGAAGCTGATGGTCGGGCTGTCCCGGCCGACCTCAGGCACAGTACGGCGTACTGCGCGGATCGTCAGCTACGTACCGGACGTGTTCACGTCACACGATCGGTTGTCGGCGTCGGCGTACCTCCGGCACCTCGGACGAATCCGGGGACTGAGCGCCGCAGCGGCGAGGGAGCGCTCTTCGGTGTTGCTCGAGCGGCTGGCGCTGACCGGCGGTGCGGATATCCCGATGCGGAAGTTGTCGAAGGGCAATGCGCAGAAGGTCGCGCTGGCCCAAGCACTGCTGACACCGCCGGAGCTGCTCGTACTCGACGAACCGTGGGCCGGCCTCGACGCCACTGCCCACGAAACCCTTCGCGAACTCCTCACTGAGACAGCCCGGGCCGGGGCGGCCGTCGCGTTCACCGAGCACTCCACCGACACCGTCCGCTCCACGGCCACCAGAACCTGCGAGCTCCACGACAGAGCGCTCCACGACGTTTCTAAGGCTCCGACCACCCTGACCGAGATCGTGCTGGCGCCTGGCCCCGACCTCGACTGGTCCGGACACCCCGAAGTGGTCGAGGTCCATCGCAGTACCAGCGGAACCACGCTGGCCGTGGTCACCGGTCAGCACGACGCCGTGCTGCTCACCGCGCTCTCACAAGGCTGCTCGGTCAGGCAGGTGAATGCCCGATGAGCGCTTTCTACCGATATCTCATGACCAGCGTGCTGCTGTCCCAGCGGTACCTGCCGCCGACCCTGATCTTCCTGGCCGCCCTCGCCGTCGGTACGACGTCCGACAACGGACCGCTGCAGTCCGCCTACGCGTTCTGTGTCCTCGCAATGCTTGTGTGTACGACGTGGCTGACCGTCTCGATCGTCAACCATGAGGATCCGACCCAACGCCGGATCACGCTCGTCATGATCGGCAGCTCGGCCAAGGTCCTCGCGATCACGGTCGCGGTGATCCTGACCTGGTGCGTGCCGCTGATCGTGATCGGGATCTGCTATCCGCTGATCACCGGCAAGCACGTGGTGACCCCGGGCACCCTGACGGTCGGCGTCGTCGCGCACCTCACCGCCGCGCTGATCGGGATCGCGATCGGCTTGCTCTGCTCGCGACTCGTGATCCCGCGGATCGGTGTCGCCATGCTGACGGCCGCCGCCGCAATCCTCGCCGTCCTGCTCATCCGCTGGATCTCGCCGATCCGTGCGCTGATGAGCGTGCTCTCGGACGGAGAGCGCTCCCCCGCCGAGAGCGCCGTACCGCTGACTGTGCTGGCTGTGCTGAGCGCGGCGATCCTGACCGCCGCGCTCTTCACCACCCGGGCCTTGTCCGACCGTAAGGAATGATCAGCGACTGAAGCCCGCGGTCAGGCCGCTGAGCAGTTGCCGGCGACCGACGGCGTACAGGATCACGATCGGCAGCGTGGTGAGCATGACCGACGCGAGGACCGCCGGGACGTTCACGCTGTACTGCCCCTGGAAGGTCCACAGCGCCAGCGGCAACGTCCGCCGCTCCGGGCTCTGCGTCAGGATCAACGGCAGCAGGAACCCGTTCCACACGCCCAACCCGTTGTAGATGGCAACAGTCACCAGTGCGGGCCGGGTCAGCGGGAACGCGAGCGTCCGCAGCATTCCCCACTCGGTCGCACCGTCGACCCGCATCGACTCGAACAGTTCCTTCGGTACGTCGCGGATGAAGTTCGTCAGCACCAGCACCGAGAGCGGAATCGCGAACGCGATCGACGGCAGGATGATCGCGAGCAGGCTGTCGTACAGCCGCATCTTGATGATCAGCAGGTAGACCGGGATGATCGTCGCCTGCAGCGGAATCGCCAGTCCCATCAGGAACAACCCGTTCACCCCGGCCAGGAACCGGCTGCCCGCGCCGCGCACGATCGCGTACGCCGCCAGGAACGAGATGCCGACCGCCGGAATGATCGTGCCCGCCGTGACGACCACGCTGTTGATGAAGTAGCGCGGGAAGTCCGACTCGATCACCAGCCGGTAGTTGTTCAGCGTCGGCGCGGACGGCAACGCGAACGGGTTCTGGCTGAAGTACGCCGACTCGTCCTTGAAGCTCGTCACCACGATCCAGTACAGCGGGATCATCACGATCAGCAGCCACACCCACGCGGCGGCCCCGCCGAACCAGTTCAGCCGGGCCAGTTTGCGCGTGCCCATCTCAGGCTCCTTCCTGCTGGCTGGCCGTCGTACTGCCGCCGAGCCGGCGCAGCAGCAAGGCCAGCGCCAGACCGATCAGCACCAGCAGGACGGCGATCACGCTGGCGGGGCCCATCAGGTTCGCCTGGAACCCGCGCTTGTACATGTCGAGCGCCAGCACCCGGGTGGCGTCACCAGGGCCGCCCGCGGTGAGCACGAAGATCAGGTCGAAGAACGTCAGCGAGCCGACCACCATCAGCGTCGACGACGTGATGATCGTGTACTTCAGCTGCGGCACGGTGATGCTGAAGAACTGCCGGACCCGCCCGGCGCCGTCGATCTCGGCCGCCTCGTACATCGAGGTCGGGATCTGCCGGACGCCGCCTTGGTAGATCAGCGAGTGGAACGGGATGAACTGCCACGACACCACGAAGATCACCACGCCGAGCGCGAGCCCGCTGCGGCCGAGCCAGTCCTGGGTGAGGAAGCCGACCTTGAGACCGGCGCCGAGCCCGAAGTTCGGGTCCAGCAAGGCCTTGTAGGTGATCGCGATCGCGGCCGAGCTGAGCAGCAACGGCACGAAGAACAGCACCGCCAGCCAGCCGCGGTACCGCTGCCGGCCGGCCAGGAAGGTCCCGATCAGCAGGCTGAGCGGCGTCTGCGCCGCCCAGGACAGGATCATGATCTCGAACGTCACCCAGATCGTGTGCGGCAGCGCGGGATCGGACAGCACCGCTCGCCAGTTCGACGCCCCGGCCGGCCGGATCGCCCCCAGGCCGTCCCACTGCGTGAAGCTCAGTACCAGGACGCCGATCAGCGGCACCACGCCGAACACCACGAACATCAGCAGCGCCGGCACCACCATCCAGCTGACCGCACCGGTGCCGTGCGACGAACCACCGGTACGACGGGCTGCCGCTCGGCCCCGGTCGCCCGTCGTACCCGGCCCGGCGGCCACCGCCGCGGGGTCCGTCCTCGGGGTGGCCACCTGGCCGGGTGAGGTCACTTGCCGATCACCGCGTTCATGTTGTCGGCGAACTGCTGCGGCGAGATCGACAGCTGGAAGAGCTTCGCGATGTTGTCGAGCAGCGTCTCGGCCTGGGTCGGGCTGAGCGCCTGGTCCCAGGACTGCGCGAAGACCTTGGCATTCGCCGACGTGTCGTAGATGAACTTCAGCCACTCGGCGTCGTTCGTGTCGGTGATCGAGGAGAGCCGGTCCTTGGCGCGCTTGGCCACCGCGATGTTGCCCGACTTCACCCACTCGTCGACGGAGGCGTCGTCCAGGGTGTTGTTGGCGAGGAACTTCTTCGCGATCTCCTTGTCGGCGTCGCTGGCCTTCGACGAGATCGACAGGTAGGCGCCCGGGTTGCCGACGGTGTCGCTCGGGTCGCCCTTGCCGCCGTCGACGCCGGGGAAGTTCATGTAGCCCAGGTGCCCGCCGGTCACGAAGTCCTTGCCGGCCGTCTTCATGTTGCCGTAGGTCCAGGCGCCGTGCAGCATCATCGCGGCCTTGCCGGTGAACAGCAGTGCCTGGTCGGCGTTGGAGTCCGCCGTGATCGAGGAGAAGCCCTTGATGAAACCGTTCGCCTTGATCAGCTTCTGCATCTCCTCCAGCGCCTTCAGCGCCGACGGGTCGGACCACGCGTTGGCCTTGCCGTCGAAGATGCCCTGGAAGAGCTCCGCGCCGCCGATCCGGTCGAACAGGAACTCCAGCCACATCATGTTGGTCCAGCGCGACTGGCCGCCGAGTGAGAACGGCGCGATCCCGGCGCCGTTGAACTTCGGCACCAGATCCATGATGTCGCCCCACGACTGCGGCGGCTGCGCACCGATCTTCTCGAACGCGGGCTTGTCGTAGAACAGCACGATCGGCGTCGTGGTCTCGACCGGCATCGCGTAGAGCTTGCCGTCGACCGTCGCCGCCCCGAACGCGGACGGGAAGATCGACTCCTTGAGCGCCGCGTTCTGCGCGAAGAACGGGGTCAGGTCCTCGACCTGCCCGGCCTGCACGTAACTCTTCAGCCCGCCGCCGCCCCAGCCCCAGATCAGCGTCGGGCCTTGCCCGGCGCCGATGGCGGTCTTGATCTTCTGCTTGAACGCGTCGTTCTGGAACGAGTTGATCTTGATCTTGGTGTCCGGGTTCGCCTCGTTGAACCGTTTGACCTGGGCTTCCCGGATGGTCTGCTGCGGCTGTCCGGTGAGGAACCAGTACGTCGCTCCGCTGCCGGCCGCCGCACCGCCGGTCGACCCGGGGGTGGTCTTCGGCCCGGAGGTACCGCAGGCCGCGAGTGCGCTGACCGCGGCCAGGCTCAGAAAGGTCCGGCGCGATGTCTTCAGGGGGTCCACTGTGATCTCCGTCTCCAGGAAGTTGTTTCGTAACGTAGGTTTCGGAGATGTGACTGTCAAGACTTGAACAACCACCTTTATCGGGTCACAGTGAGGTCACGCATCCCCTTGTGGACCAAGGGATTCCGCGCAGCATTGGCGGCGCGCCGATTTGCCAGCACCTTCGAAAAGTTTCGATAATCGGCAGAGCACATCAACCGCCCAGGAAGGACTCAGCGATGCCACGTCCGAAAGGTGCGGTGACGCTCGCCACCGTCGCGACCAACGCCGGCGTCTCGATCGCCACCGTCTCCAAGGTGCTGAACGGCCGCAGCGACGTCTCCTCGGCGACCCGGGCCCGGGTCCAGGACCTGCTCGCCCAGCACGGGTACGTCGGCCGCCGCCCGGAGACCGTCGTCCGGGACGCGGTCGAGCTCTTCTACCAAGGGGCCGTGAACAACTACTCGGTCGAGATCATCCAGGGCGTCGTCGAGGCCGGTCAGGCCGCGAACATCGACGTCGTCCTGAACGCGCATCCGCGGCACGAGTCCGGATCGACCGACCGGGCGAGCCGCTGGATCCGCGAGCTGATCGCCGGCGGCCGCCGGGCCGCGATCGGCATCACCAGCGAACTCACCGACGCCGACCTCGCGGCGCTGGCGCGGGCCCGGCTGCCCTTGGTGGTCATCGATCCGGCCAACATCCCCGAGCCGGACGTGACGAGCGTCGGGTCGACCAACTTCGCCGGCGGCATGGCCGCCACCCAGTACCTGCTCGGCCTCGGCCACCGGCGCATCGCGTACCTCGGCGGCCAGCCCACCTCGGGCTGCAACCAGGCCCGGCTGAGCGGCTTCCGGAGTGCGATGGAGGCCGCGGGCGCCGCCGTACCGAAGGACTACGTGTGGCAACGCGACTTCCTGTACGACGACGGCGTGGCCGGCGGTGCCGTCCTGCTCGACCTGCCGGACCGGCCGACCGCGATCTTCGCCGGCAGCGACGAGGTCGCGCTCGGCGTGATGGAGGCGGCCCGGGCCCGCGGACTGCGGATCCCGGAAGACCTCAGCGTGGTCGGCTTCGACGACACGCAGGTCGCGCGGCTCGCGTCGCCGCCACTGACGACAGTCAAGCAACCGCTGCGTGAAATGGGTGCCGTCGCGTTGCGCACCGCCCTGCGGCTGGCCGCGGGCGAAACGGTCGATTCCCATCACGTCGAACTCGCCACGACGTTGATCGTCCGCGGCTCCGCCGCGCCTATTGCTTGCGAATAACCCCGGAAATAGCTACCGTTGGGTGTTTGTGTCTGGACACAAAAAAGTTGCCCTCGTGGGGCAACTAAGACCAGATTATCAGAACGCCCACGGTATTTCAAGAACGATCGGGGAAATCGTGACCGACGAGCTGCTGGCAGCGCAGATCGCAGAAGAACAAGGGCATGTGGCGGCGATGTACGCGAGGCTCGACGTCTTGCGGGAAAAGGCACGGGCCGAACTCGGCCGCGTTCAGGGTGAAGAGACCGTCGACAATCTTCAGGCCGCGAGTGAACGGGAATCCTTCACCGCGCTGTTCTCCGGCCGCTTCGCGCAACTGTCGTCGGTGGAACGCGGATTGTGTTTCGGCCGGATCGACGAGACGAGCGGTGAACGGTTCCACATCGGCCGGATCGGGTTGTTCGACGAAGAGTACGAACCGCTCCTGGTGGACTGGCGGACGCCGCTGGCGCAGGCCTTCTACCGCGCCACCCCGGCCGCCCCGCTAGGAGTCACCCGACGCCGGCACATCCGCCTGCACGGCCGCACCGTGATCGGCGTCGACGACGACGTCCTCGATCTCGCCGCGCTTGCCGACGGCGACCGCGGAACCCTGATCGGCGAAGCAGCACTGATGTCGTCGCTCGGCGCCAGCCGGACCGGCCGGATGAACGAGATCGTCGCGACCATTCAGACCGAGCAGGACGCGATCATCCGGTCGGAGCTCCCCGGCGTACTGGTGGTTCAGGGCGGGCCTGGGACCGGGAAGACCGTGGTCGCGCTGCACCGGGCGGCCTACCTGCTCTACACACATCGCGAGCAGCTGTCGCGGAGCGGTGTGCTGGTCGTGGGACCGAACACCACGTTCCTGCGTTACATCGACCAAGTACTGCCGTCGCTGGGCGAGACCGACGTCGTACTGGCAACGGTCGGTGAGCTCTATCCAGGCGTCGAGGCGACCGCGGTCGAGAGTGCGGACGCTGCGCGGGTGAAGGGCAACCTGGCGATGGTCGACGTCCTCGCCCAGGCGGTCGCGGACTTTCAGCGAGTGCCGGAAGCGCCGCTCGCTCTCAAGGTCGATCAGCACGAGCTGGTCCTGCGGCCCGACGCGGTCCGGAAGGCGAAGGCGAAGGCACTCGAGTCCGGCGAGCCGCACAATCCGGCTCGGCGAATCTTCGTTCGGCGGATCCTGCACGTCCTCACCGATCAGGTCGTCGACACGATCGGCCGGCAGTACGTCGGCACGGAGGACATCGAGGACATCCGCAAAGAGCTGGCCGAGGACGACCGGGTGCAAGGCGTTCTCGACCACCTCTGGCCGGAGCTCACACCACAGCTCCTGGTCAGCGTGCTGCTGTCGTCGGCCGAGCGCCTGGAAGCGGCGGCGCCGCAGCTGAGTACCGAGGACCGGGCCGCCGTTACGAGGCCGATCGATGCGCCCTGGACGGCCTCCGACGTACCGCTGCTCGACGAGGCCGCCGAGTTGATCGGTGAGCTCGATGCCACCGTCTCGGCCCGCAGGCAGCAGGCGGCCGCCGAAGCTGCGGAGGCCGAGGAGAACTGGCGGTACGCCCGCGAGGTCGTCCAGGTCCAGATGGAAGCGGAGAACGTCGTGGTGATGCCGTGGGAGATCGAGCAGTTCGAGGATCTGGTCGCGCGCCGAACCGAGCTGATCCGTAACCCTGGAACGGTGTCCGAGCGCGCGTCCGCCGATCGCAGCTGGGTCTTCGGGCACGTGATCGTGGACGAGGCACAGGAGCTGACCGCGATGGACTGGCGGCTGCTGATGCGGCGCTGCCCGCGGCGTTCGATGACGCTGGTGGGTGACATCGCCCAGGCCGGAACGGACGCGGGCGTGACGTCGTGGTCCGAACTGCTGGATCGGTACGCGCCCCGGCGCTGGCGCAGCGCCGAGCTCACCGTCAACTACCGCACACCGACCGAGGTCATGACGGTGGCGGCCGACGTACTCGCGGCGATCGATCCGTCGTTGCGGCCGCCCGTCTCGGTGCGCAGGGGTGACGACGAACCATGGATCCGCGCCGTTCCGGCCGCCGAGTTCGTCGAAGCGCTCCGGACCGCGATCGCGTCCGAGCGGGCGGCGATCGGCGACGGCCGGCTCGCCGTCCTGGTTCCGGCACCCCGGTACGACGAGCTGGCCGCCGTACTGGAGGATGTTGCTCACAGCAATGATCCGGCCGTGCTCGATGCCCCGGTCGCGCTGCTCGACGCGACCCGGGCCAAGGGTCTGGAGTTCGACGCCGTCCTGATCGCCGACCCGGCCGGCATCATCGCCGAGTCCCCCCGTGGACTCTCCGACCTCTATGTCGCCGTCACCCGAGCCACCAAACGCCTTGGTGTCCTGGCCGACGGCGACCTTCCGAAGGTGTTGCGGCGTTAGCCGGCCAGCGCCAGCGACTGCGTGGCCTTGGTGAGCACCGTGCCGAGCAGCACGCGGTCCTGGAGACGGCCGCCGACCGTGATCTCGGCGGCCGCGGTCTTGTCACCGTGGAAGCCGATGTAGCGGGTCGCGACCCACCGGGTGCTGGATCCACTGCGGTAGGTGTAGACGAGGGTCGAGATCCGCAACGGGCCTTGCTGGTTCGTCGACCGCATCGTGCCGTTCTGCAGACCGAGAATCTTCAAGCCAGGCGTGCCTTTGAGCGCCTTCTGCTTCTGCAGCGCGGCCGTCGCCGTCCCCGGGTGCGTGGCCAGGTTGATGTCGAACCGCACCATCCGCGGTACGGCGCGATCGGCGAACCGGTGCTCGCCGTTGCCCAGCCCCGTGTGCTTCCAGGACTTCGGCAGCACCGCCGTGGCGTGACAGCCGTACTCCGGGACGCAGTCGAAGTACCTCTGCCCGAAGGCCGGTGCCTGGCTGTTGCTCGCAGCAACGACCCGGACCGGCGCCGCCGCCTGGGCCGGCCCGGCTCCCACCAATGCCATCCCGGCCGCTCCGAGCACGGCCAGACCGATCACCGAGCGACGCGATGCCGTCGTCAATCGCTTCATGGTTCCTCCCCTTGTGCTGTGACTCTTGCCGATGAGACGCCGGTGACACTGCTGTGGTTGGATCACGGAGTGGCACCTCCGGATCGGAGCGCGCAGTAAGAGCGTGGCCACGCAGGGTGAGATTGCGGGACGAATGTGTTAATTCCGTAACATCCGGCGTGCCGAAGGCCCCTTTCCTGCCGTACTGTGCCGGACCATGCACAGAAGTGAGCCGGCCCGCCCCGGTACCTTCCGGTCGGTGCTCCTCTTCCTCCTGGTGAGCGCGCTGTCCGGTGCCCTCGTCGCCGGCCTGGCGCTCCCGCTGGCCGGCCTGGCCGGCGTGACCACGGCGACCGCGCACAACACGGTCCAGTTCCTCCCGCAGGACCTGGAGATCCCGCCGTTGCAGCAGAAGACGGTCATCAAGGCGGCCGACGGCTCACTGATCGCGACCCTCTACAAGGAGAACCGGACCGAGGTCTCGCTGAAGGCGATCAACCCGATCATGCTGAAGGCGATCGTCGCGATCGAGGACGACCGGTTCTACGAGCACGGCGCACTGGACGCCAAGGGCACGCTCCGCGCGCTGCTCCGCAACCAGACGGCGGGCGGCGTCTCCCAGGGCGGCTCCAGCATCACCCAGCAGTACGTCAAGCTCAGCCTGGTCGCGAAGGCCAAGACGCCCGAGGAGCGCGCGGCGGCGACCGCCGACTCCTACGAGCGCAAGCTCACCGAGCTGCGCTACGCGATCGCGGTCGAGCAGAAGGTGGCCAAGGACGAGATCCTGCGCCGCTACCTGAACCTCGCCTTCTTCGGCGGCCGCTCGTACGGCGTCGAGGCCGCGGCGAGGCACTACTTCGGCGTACCGGCGTCGAAGCTGAACCTGCCGCAGGCCGCGCTGCTGGCCGGCCTGGTGAAGAACCCGGTCGGCTACGACCCGACCGACAACCCGAAGAAGGCCAAGGTCCGGCGCGACACCGTCCTGGCCCGGATGCGCGACCTCGGCATCGTCACCGCCAACCAGGCCAACGCCGCGATGAAGACGCCGGTCATCGACCTGAAGAAGGTCCAGGGCGTGCCGAACGGCTGCGCGAACTCGAAATATCCGTTCTACTGCGACTACGTCGTCGCCAAGCTGATGGAGAACCCGCTCTTCGGGCGGACCGACGACGCCCGGGAGAACTACATCCAGACCGCGGGACTGACGGTCCGGACCTCGCTCGACCCGAAACTGCAGGCGGCCGCGCAGAGTGCGATCGACAAGCACTCGCAGCCGGACGACGAGGCCGTGGCCGCGATCACGGTCGTCGAACCCGGTACCGGTCTGGTCAAGGCGATGGCGCAGAACACGCCGTACGGGTTCAAGAAGCACCAGACCGCCTACAACTACAACGTCGAGAAGACGTATGCCGGTGGGTTCGGCGGGTTCCAGAACGGGTCGACGATGAAGGCGTTCACGATCGCCGCCGCGATCCAGGCCGGTGTCCCGCTGAACTACCGGATCAACTCCCCGCAGAACATCGACCTGAGCGGGCAGGAGTTCAAGACCTGCACCGGGGTCACGTCCGCTGACCCCTACACCCCGAAGAACTCGACCAAGACCGTCCCGGACCCGTCGATGATCGAGGCGGCCCGCGCCTCGACCAACACCTACTTCCTGCAGCTGTCCCAGCAGGTCGGCCTGTGCCCGATCGCCACGCTGGCGGCGAAGATGGGGATGCGCGACGCGCAGACCGAGAAGCCGCTGCTCCAGGTTCCGTCGATGACGCTCGGATCGGCCGGTCTGATCACGCCGATGATGCTGTCCAGCGCGTACGCGACCTTCGCGGCCCGCGGCGTGTTCTGCAACCCGCAGGTGATCACTGCGGTCGCCAGCGTCCGGGGCAAGTCGATCGCCACCCCGGGCCGCAGCTGCAAGCCGGTCATGACCCAGCAGGTCGCGGACGGCGTCAACTACGTGCTGAACAAGGTGATGGAGCCGGGCGGTACCGGTGGCGCCCTGAAGTTCGGACGCAGCGACCTGGCCGGCAAGACCGGAACGGTCAACGAGAACAAGGCTGTGTGGTTCGCGGGCTACTCGTCGAAGTACGCGGCCGCCTCGGTGGTCGCCGACGCGAAGCCGCCGGCCAAGGACCTGACCCGCCAGATCTTCAACGGCAAGCCGCTCCGCGAGGTCTCGGGTTCGAAGCTGGCCGGACCGATCTGGGAGGACGCGATGCGCGGAGTCCTGGCCGGGCTCCCGTCGACGAAGTTCGTCCAGCCGGACGACAAGACGATCCGCGGCAACGTGAAGGACCTGCCGTCGGTGAAGGGGATGACGCCCGAGCAGGCGACCGCCGCGCTCGAGGCGCTCGGCTTCAAGGTCGCGGTCTCCCCCACCCAGGTCGACTCCGACGCGATCACCGGCACGGTCGCCTACACCAGCCCGCGGACCGAGGACGGCGCGCTGCCGGGTGCCACGGTCACGCTCTGGCTCTCCAACGGCAGCAAGGTGCCGCCGCCCAGCACTCCCCCGACACCCGGCATTCCGCAGCTCCCGGGCACCCCGCCGACGATCAAGCCGCCGCCCGGCCGCCCGACCTGCCCGCCGTGGGACCCGAAGTTCCCCAACTGCAGGGGCCGCTGACCCCCGGCATTCGTCGCTGCCGGATCGCACTAGGATGTGCGTCACAGTTGCAGCGAAGGGAAATGTCGTGGGTGGTTCGGCCTTGACGGTGGAAGAGCTGACGGCGCAGCGAGAGCGCGCCCAGGCGGAGTACGACGCGCTGGCCGCGAAGGGGCTGAAGCTCGACCTCACCCGCGGTAAACCGTCGCCCCGGCAACTCGATCTCGCCGACGCGATCCTCGGTGCGGTCGAGCGTCCGGTGGCCGCCGACGGCACCGACCTGCGCAACTACGGCGGCCTCAACGGCCTGCCCGAGCTGCGGGCGATCTTCGCCGCGGATCTGCAGGTGCCGGCCGACCAGCTGCTCGCCGCCGGCAACTCGAGCCTGGAGCTGATGCACGACGCGATCGTGTTCGCGCTGCTCGGTCAGGTCCCGGGCGCCGAGCGCCGCTGGGCCGACGAGGACGAGATCACCTTCCTCTGCCCGGTCCCGGGCTACGACCGGCACTTCGGTATCTGCGAGCGGTACGGCATCAAGATGGTCCCGGTCGCGCTCACCCCGGACGGCCCGGACATGGACGAGGTCGAGCGACTGGTCGCCGGTGACGCCTCGATCAAGGGCATCTGGTGCGTGCCGAAGTACAGCAACCCCGACGGCACGACGTACTCGGACGAGACGGTCCGCCGGCTCGCCGCGATGCCGACGGCCGCGCCGGACTTCCGGATCTTCTGGGACAACGCGTACGCCGTGCACCACCTGACCGACGAGCACGCGGAGCTGGCCGACGTCCTGGCGCTGGCGGCCGAGGCGGGGAACGCCGACCGCGTCTTCATCTTCGGGTCGAGCTCGAAGATCACCTTCGCCGGCGCCGGCGTCGCGTTCTTCGGCTCCTCCCCGGCGAACCTGAAGTGGTGGGCGAGCCACACGGTCAAGCGCAGCATCGGTCCGGACAAGATCAACCAGCTCCGGCACGTGCAGTTCCTCCGCGACGCCGACGGCCTGCACGAGCACATGCGGCAGCTGGCCGGGCTGATCCGGCCGAAGTTCGAAGCCGTCGACAAGATCCTCACCGCGGAGCTCGGCAACACCGGTTTCGCCTCCTGGAACGCGCCGACCGGTGGCTACTTCATCACGCTGCGGGTGCCCGAGGGCTGCGCCGCGGACGTCGTCGCCAAGGCGAAGGCCGCCGGGATCGCGCTCACCCCGGCCGGCGCCACCCACCCGTACGGCGACGACCCGACCGACAGCATCATCCGGATCGCGCCGACGTACCCGGAGCTCGACGAGCTCGAGACCGCGGTCGCCGGCCTCACGGTCTGCGTGCGGCTGTCGGCGGTCGAGAAGCTACTGAGCGCCTAGCTCGAAGATCAGGCAGGTGGACGTGGCGTGGGCCAGGAGCGTCCCGCGCTCGTCCACCAGCCTGGCCTCCGCGACCGCAGTCCGGCGGCCGCGGCTGATGATCTGCCCAGTGCAGCGCAGCTCCCCGGACTTCACCGTGACCGGCTTGATGAAGCGCGTGTTCAGGTCGAGCGACGTGTAGCCGACACCGGCGGGCAGCGTCGAGTGCACCGTGCAGCCCGCCGCTGTGTCGAGCAGCGTGGCGATCACGCCACCGTGGACCGTACCGAGCGGGTTGTAGTGAAACTCCTGGGCCGGCATGAACACGGTCACCTGGCCCTCCTCGACCTCGATCCCGGTCCCGCCGACGAGTTGCAGGATCGGCGGTGCCGGAATCTCCCCGTCGCGCATCAACTGCAGCATCTCGAGCCCAGACGTCGTACCGACCCGCGCCGCGATCACCCCCGGATCCGGCCAGGAGAAGGTACGCGTGCGAGTGCCGTCGGGTGTCTCGGTCATGGCCTGAGCCTCACAGCCCGCACCTGGGTCTGTCAACGAGACTTAGAGCTCAATACCAGCAACGGCTGGAACGCGGCTCGCACATTCGCGTCGCTCGGCTCCACCGGAGTCGAGATGGTTCCGCCGATCGGCGGGAGGAGTCCGGAGGTGTCGGTGTAGATCATCGGGCAGGCCTCGCCGTTGATCGTGACTTTGCCGTCCCGCACGAGTCGGCCGGTGCGCAGCGCGTAGATCTTCACCGGTACGACGACCTTCCGGAAGGTGCGGTAGAACGTGTAACTCTGCCCCTCGCGGGTGTACGGACACGTCTCGATTGCCGGACCGTCCTCCACCGCCTCCGTGCAGATCACCACGGATGCGTTCGTCGGCACGGTGGTCTGCCACTGTCGCGGCAACTGGGCGATGTAGTCGTTCGTCTCACCGAGGAACAGCGCACGGTTCACCCCACGGCGGTACTTCGGCGCACCGCCGTACGCGGCGGGGTTGTCGCAGTACTGGCCTGCGGCGATCAGGTTGCGGAGGTCGAGCAGCTGCACCTTGAGGGCTACCACCGCGAGCGCGGCGCGTGCCTTGGGCGTGATGGCAGCGCTGGGGTATTGCCCGATCAACTCCTGATACCGGTACGACGCCGCCCGCCACTGACCCGCCTTGGCCTCGGACTGTGCACACGCGAACTGTGCATCGGGCACGAGCCGATCACCGACCGGGTTCGCCTTGTCCAGCACGGTGTGGGTCTGGGTGCGATTCCGCAGCCAGGTCGCGAGTTTGACCGTCGGACACGGACCGCCCTTGGTCACCGTGCCGAGGTACTCGTCGAGTACCTTCTCCACGGTTTTGTCCTGGCCCGGCTTGGTGAGCACCGCCGTGAGCTTCTCGAACTCGTCGGCCAGCACCTCGGTGTCACCGGCCCACGTGGTCCGCAGGCGCGCCGCAATCTCGCGTAGCTGCGCACACGCCTCGAGGTCCACGCCGAGCCGCTCGATCCCGGCCGCGTCCGCGATGCGATCGCCGTACCGGGCTTTCTGCTCGGCCGCCGTCACACCGGCGCAGTCGCCGGCTGCGCGGGCCTCGGCCACCTCGCGCTGGATGCCGGTCGCTTCGTACCGGAAGAACCCACCCGCGACGAGCACAGGAACCGTGACACACAAGGCGATCAGGCGCTGCTCGGCGACCCGTCGTGTCCCAGGCTTCCCGCCGAGCGCCCACCCGTGGGCGATGACCGCCACCCACCAGACCACCAGCGCGATCTCACACCACAACGCCTTCTCGGCCATCAGAATGAGCACCAGCGCCACTGTGATCAATTGCGCCGTCATCGCCAATCGCCAACGGCGCAACAACAAATAGCCGACGCCGAGCAGCGACGCGTTCCCGACAGCGGTAGCAATCCGATCGTCCCTCATACCGAAAGCCTGACCGCTCCGAACGCCTCCTGACACTCCGTGGCGTCAACCTGCCATTTTCACGATCAGGGGACGGAACGCGGCCGCCACACTCGCCTCGGTCGGCACCACTGACGTGTGCCTCGGCGGCTCCTCGAACGCCTTACCCCGGTACCGGAACGGGTCGGGGCAGACCGAGCCACTGACCTGGATCTTGGTGTCGATCACCAAGCGTCCGGTGCGAGCGACCTCGCCGCGGCTCGGCGATTCGATGCACGAGGCGTGCACGGTCGCCTGCCACGCAGTCGGCAGCATCGCAG
Source organism: Kribbella sp. NPDC005582 (assembly GCF_040605415.1). Classification (NCBI taxonomy): domain Bacteria; kingdom Bacillati; phylum Actinomycetota; class Actinomycetes; order Propionibacteriales; family Kribbellaceae; genus Kribbella; species Kribbella sp. NPDC005582. The sequence goes on along the minus strand of NZ_JBEXCU010000003.1, from coordinate 247,436 downwards.
TTCTGTCGTCACCGCCGACTACCACCGCCTGATTGACCCCCCGGCCGTACGGCGCCGCCTGACTGAACCCGACCGGCGTATTGCAGTAGGCCTCGGGATCCGAATCAGAACGGCTGATCAGGTCGACGATCTCCTCCTGCTCCTTCTGCCGATCGATCGCGGCGAGAGCCGTCTTCGCCTTGGCGACCAGCGGGTTCGCGGGATACCGCTTCACGAGACGCTCGTAGAAGACCTCGGCCTGGTCGCGTGTCCCCACCTGGTCCATCGTCTCCGTCGCGCACTTCAGCAGGGCGGCCGGTTCGAGTTCATGAATCACCGTGTACGTGCGATCGAGCGGCGTACGGAGTGGTTTGCGGTCGTTGAGCCACTCGGCGACCTCGACGGTCGCGCACGGCCGATTGCCCGGCAGCTTGCGCAGGAACTTGTCCAGTGCCACACCGACCGGCGCTTGCTGGTCCGGATCGTCGAGCGTCGTATTAAGGGTGCGGAAGCCTCTGGCGAAGGTCTGCAGATCACCCGCGAACAACTTGTCCATCTGGTCGCCCGCGTCCGCGAGCCGACCGCAGACCTTCACGTCCTCGGCCTCGGTCACCAGCGACCAGGCCGCGATCCGATGGCCGAAGCCGTACCGCTCCTGCGCGACGGCCACCTGACCACAGTCACCGGCCGCTCTGGCCGCATCCACGGCGTGGTTGATCCGGCCCGCGTCGTACCGCAGCCAGCCAAGGCCGATCAGCGCCACCAGCAGCGCGGCGACGCCGGCCTGCAGCCGTCGAGAGTTGCGCAGGGCAACCATCGGTGAGCGGTTCATCCCAGGCACCTTCGCATCGCGGACTGTCCTTCGCAGTCTGCGGTACGGCGACCTCGGGCGGCGGCCCGCGGCCGGAAGCTGCCAGCTAGAGCCGGATCGACTTGTGGTTCATGAACTCCTCGATACCGGCCGGGCCGAGTTCGCGGCCGATGCCCGAGCGTTTGATGCCGCCGAACGGGAGGTCGGCCTGGGAACCGCCGGCGCGGTTGAAGTAGACCATTCCGGCGTCGATGCGGTCCGCGACCCGACGGAGCCGGTCGGGGTCGGTGCCCCAGACGCTCGCGCCCAGACCGAAGGGTGTGTCGTTGGCGAGCCGGACGGCGTCGTCCTCGTCGGTGGCTTTGAAGACGATCGCGACCGGGCCGAAAATCTCTTCGTAGTAAGCGTCCATGCCCGGTGTGACGTCGGTGAGAACCGTCGCCTCGAGATAGGCGCCAGGGCTGATCCGGCGACCACCTGCGCGCAGCGTCGCGCCTTGCTCGACCGCTCGGGCGACCTGGCCGGCGACCTCGTCCGCGGCCGCGATCGAGGCGAGCGGCGGAAGCTTCGTCTCCGGGTCGGCCGGGTCGCCAGGCACGAAGTACTCCGCGACGCGCTTGGTCAGGCGGTCGACGTACTCGTCGTACAGGTCGGCGAGGACGATGATCCGCTTGGGCGCGTTGCACGACTGACCGCAGTTCCGCATCCGCGCGGTCGCGGTGGCGTTGACCGTCTCGTCCATATCCGCCGTGTCGAGGATGATCAGCGGATCGGAGCCGCCGAGCTCGAGCACGGTCTTCTTCAGGTTCTTCCCGGCCTCGGCCGCCACCGAGATCCCGGCCTGCTCACTTCCGGTCAGCGATACCCCGACGATCCGATCGTCGGCCAGGATCCCCGGGATCTGCCGGCTCGACGCATACGTGTTCACGTACACGTCCTCCGGTACGCCGGCCGCGTGCAGAATCTCCTCGATCGCGCGCGCCGACCGCGGGCAGATCGACGCGTGCTTGAGCAGAATCGTGTTGCCCAGCACGAGATTCGGCGCCACGAACCGCGCCACCTGGTACACCGGAAAGTTCCACGGCATGATCCCCAGCAACGCCCCGATCGGCCCCTTGGTGATGACAGCCCGGCCGCCCTTCACCTCCAACGGTTCGTCCGCCAGCAACGCGGGCCCGTTCTCCGCGTAGTACCGGAAGATGTCGACGACGATCCCCACCTCGCCGAGCCCCTCGTTGACCCGTTTCCCCATCTCCAGCGTCATGATCGCGGCCAACTCGTCCGCCCGCTCGGCGAAGATCTCCGCCGCCCGCGCCACCACCCCCGCGCGCTCCTCGACCGCTCTCCCCCGCCACCCCGGGTACGCCGCCGCCACCCGCCCGATCGCGTCGAGAACCTCCTCCGCCGTCGAGTTCGCCACTTCCTCCACCAGCACCCCCGTCGCCGGGTCGGTGACCGTGTACATAACTCCTCCATCCCACGCAGCCGATCGCAGCCAGCCTAATCACAGAACCACATACTGTATACAGTCATCTCATTTCGTGTCCCCCACACAATCGCGCTCTCCCGGTTACTCTCGAATGACGCAGAGTGACGGGAGGGTTATGTGACGGCACCCAGCACCTTCGATGCCCTCGTACTTCTGCGCGCCAAGAAAGGCGAGCTCGCCGCTCTGGCGCGCGTGGCTGAGGACCGTGGCGTGCAGCCCGTTCTGGCGCTCGATCACGACCCCAACGGGTCGGTCGACGGACTCCTCGACCGGGTCGAGGCAGCCGCGCGAAACTTCTGGCAACTGGGCCGTGCGGTGATGCTCGATGCCACCAACATGGCAACGGCGCCCGGCGGCACCGGCGAAATCCTGGAGCGTCTGGCACGCCGGCTCAACGCGCCGCTCGAGCTGTTCCAGTCAGAGGTACCGTTCGTCCCGGTCGCCGATGGCGGCATGGACGACTCGCTGCTGGCACGAATAGGCACCCTCGCCGGTGCAGAGGCTCACGGCTGCGCACTACGGATTCGCGCCCGGGGTACGCCGTTCAGCTCGATCGACCGGGCGGTGACGCAACTCGGCGTCGAGCCGGCAGATCTGGATCTGATCCTCGACGCGGGCTACGTGCCGGGACCTGATGATCGTTTGGTCGACGATCTGCTGGAGCTGGTCGGCGGCGCGGCCCAGTACGCCGGACTTCGTTCGATCAGTGTGCTGAGTGGTTCGGTGCCGAAGACCCTCGACCGGATCGACCAATGGGAGCAACCGCGCTTCGAGGAAGGCTTGTGGCGATCCGTGCGGGACGCGGGTGCGGCGCACCTACGCTTCGGTGACTACGGAGCCGTCCATCCGGTCGCGAGTTCCGCGCCGTGGCGCAGCAAGCACATCAGCCTGAAATACACCTGCGCCGATCACTGGTTCTATCTCCGCGAGCGCATCATGGATCCAGATCTCGAAGATGCGCGGGTGCGTACCGTGCGGGCCGTCTCCAGCCAACTGGTGGCGTCGGGAAGCTTCTGTGGCGCGGAGTACTCGTGGGGCGATCACGAGGTGGCCGCGGCGGCCAACGGCGCGGGTCGCGGGCTCGGCGACGCGAGCAAGCCGGTCGCCATCGCCACCTCCCACCACCTCGCCTATCTCGGTGACTTCGCAGCGGCCGCCTGAACAATAGTGCGCGAGAACGCAGCGAAAAGCGACGCTCCGATCGGTTGTGGTCAGGGGTGTGGACGGGGCATGCTCATGGCTGTTCGATGTCCCCCGCTCCTTCGTCGATCGGATGCCCGCCCGTGTCTGAGCAATCGAAGTATCGCGTCGCCCTGCGTGTGATCGCCGTACTGGCTGCCGTTTCGGTGCCGAGTTTGGCGCTTGCCGCACCGGACGCTCCCCCGGATCCCGCGAATGCCTGGCAGTACCCGCATTGGCCGCAGCAGCAGCCCTGGCAGGAGTCGGGGGTCGACAAGCGAGTCGCGTCGACGGCCGCCAACGGACTGCCGGGGCCGATCGATCCGCAGAACTGGGAGAACCCGGACCACATGACGTGGTCGGACTACAAGAAGCCCCCCGGGACGAACTGGGCCGACCCGAACGTCAAGGGGTCGCAGCGCACGTTCAAGGGTGCGTTGGTGCTGCTCGACTACCCGAACCTGGACTTCGTCATCACGAAGCCCAAGGGGTCGACCGTGTTCGGCAATCCGAGTGCCGAGGCGAGCGGCGTACCGCGGGACCAGACTGCGCAGTTCTACAAGAACTTCCTGAACACGCCTGGTCAGCTGAACCGCGGTCACACCCTGCACGAGTACTGGATGGAGGACTCCGGCGGCCGGTACGGCGTCGACCTCACGGCGTTCGGCCCGTACCGGATGCCGGGCAAGTCGCACGAGTACGCGATGGAGATGCAGAAGCCGAGCGACTGCCCGGCCGGCGACGACTGCACCAAGAACATCCGCACCGACGGGCGGGCCGCGTGGGTCGCGGACCAGGGTCCCGAGGTGCCGGCCGGGTTCGACTTCGTGTTCTTCCTCAGCGCCGGTCAGGACGAGTCGTCGACCTGGCAGGAGTTCGGGATGATGAAGTTCCCGACCAAGGAGGACGTCACCGACGACTTCGGCCCGCCGGACCCGACGCTGCCGAACTGGTCCGACACCCGGTACGTCGACTGGACGTCGTGGGCCTCGGGTTCGACGATCTGGCCGAACGCCGGCGGTGGCTCGTCGACACAGGCGGAGAGCTCCGGCATGGCGGTCTTCGCGCACGAGTTCAGCCACATCCTCGGCATCGGTGACAACTACAACAACCCGTACGGCGTCCCGGCACGGCGCGCCTACACCGGCATCTGGGAGATGCTCAGCCGCGGCAGCTTCAACGGCCCCGGCGGTCCACACAGCCGCTGGATGATCCCCGCGACCGGCGGCGCCTCGATGGGCGCACAACACATGCTGCGCAACAAGATCAAACTCAACATGGTCGACGAGCGAAACGTCCTGCGGCTGTCCCGAGAAGCGCTCGCGACGTCCGGAGTCGTGATCGCGGACGTCACCGCACGCTCGGTCGATCCGGGCGCGAAGGGTCTGTCGGGCGTCAACATTCAGCTCGGCGGCGCCGGTGATCTCGCGCCGCCGTGCGACACCGCGAAGGACCCGTTCTGCGACGGCCGCGGCTACCAGAACTACACGGTCGAGGTCGTCGACCGGATGGGCACGGACTCGTTCACGCCCGATTCCGGCGTACTGCTGGCGAAGACCAAGAACCAGGACGCGGCGCCGTTCGAGTGGGTCGTCGACGCCAACCCGCAGAACATCAACATGACGGACTACGTCCTGCCGGACGGCACCAAGGTACCGATCACGATCGGCGACTACCGCCAGCTCTCCGACGCGCTCTTCCACGCAGGCACCAACTCGGGCAGCGAGTACGAGTACACCGACACCGCCAACCGCCTGCACTTCTACATCACCAACGTACGGCGGGACCGTGCTGGCGTCCTCTCGTACACGGTCGCCATCCGCTCCCTCGACGGCTCCGGCCCGCAGCAGCGCGGCGTCCGCGTGCTGCCGACTGTCGCCGTACCGGGTCGGGCCGGCGTCCAGACCTGCAACTTCAAACTCACCAACACCGGCAAGGCCGGCGCGGCATCACAGCACCCGGAGGATGTGTCGGCGTACCTGAAGGGCGACGTCTACCGCCTCTCCGCCAAGGTGAACGGCAAGGACTGGGCAGTCTCCCTCCCCAACGCCCTCACCACCGCCAACGCCGGCCAACAGGTCACCGTCCCCGTCTACGCCAAAGCCGGCCGCGGCCCCCTCGCCAAGATCACCCTGACCGCCAAGTCCGAGAGTGACCCCACGAAAACCGCAACCGCCACCTGCGTAGCCATCAACCGCTGACCGCAGGGCGGTCCCCGGCCCGCGCGGCCGGGGACCGCAGGCCGAGCCACTGCTCGGCGTTCCAGGCATGGAACCGCTCCACCTCGGTGAACCCCAGTTTCTCCGCGAGGCGCATCGAGCCGAGGTTGGCGGTCTGGGTATGGAGCACCACCGGCTCGCCGGGAAGGACGCCGTCGAACCAGTCGAGTACCGCCGCGCAGGCCTCGGCGGCGTACCCGAATCCCCATGCTCGCGGGAGGAACAGGTACCCGAGATCGACCTTCCCCACGGCGGCCGGGCGACCGTGCTCCGGCACTCTCCTGAGCAGGATCTGACCGATCATCGTCCCGTCGAGATCAACGACGAAACATCCGGGCCCTTGCCCAGGCACCTCGGGCAGCTCGCGCTCCAGGTCGTCGCGCCCGCGGGGCCCGCCGAGGTAGGTGTGAACCTCCGGGGCCGCGAGCAGCTCGATGAACACCGCACGGTCCCGGGCCGCGGACTCACGCAGGATCAGTCTCTCGGTCTCGATCGGGTGAGGTGGCCAGGTGACGGGTCCGAGCTCAGTCATGAGGTGATCATAATGGCGCGAAACTGCCTGAGCCAGAACACTTAAGTTCATCTTCCGTCGGTTAATCGTTCAGGTTAGGGTGCCTGCGAGGCAGTGCTCGTGGTTGACACTCCATCCGCCCCATTCGACAGGAGACGCGCATGCCAGACATCAATCGCCGCAGGTTCCTGCAGCTGGCCGGGGCTTCGGCCGGGTTCGCTGCGATGGCGAACAGTATCGAGCAGGCCGCGGCGATCCCGGCCCATCGCCAGTGCGGCGACATCAACGACGTCGAGCACATCGTCGTGCTGATGCAGGAGAACCGGTCGTTCGACCACTACTTCGGCACGATGAAGGGCGTGCGCGGGTTCGGTGATCCGCGGCCGGTGACGTTGCCGAACGGGCGCCCGGTGTTCTACCAGCGGGACAAGGACGGCAACGAGGTGCCGCCGTTCCATCCGGACGCCGACGACCTCGGGCTGCAGTTCCTGACCGGGCTGCCGCACAGCTGGCCGGACGGGCACGCAGCGATCAACCGCGGGAACTACGACAACTGGATCCCCGGCAAGGGCCACGTCGCCACGATGGCCTACCTGACCCGGGAGGACATGCCGTTCCACTACGCGCTCGCGGACAAGTTCACGCTCTGCGATTCGTACCACTGCTCGTTCATCGGCGCGACCGACCCGAACCGGTACTACCTGTGGTCCGGCTACACGGGGAACGACGGCACCGGCGGTGGCCCGGTGCTCGGCAACGACGAGGCGGGGTACGGCTGGACGACGTACCCGGAGCGGCTCGAGCAGGCCGGCGTCTCCTGGAAGGTCTACCAGGACATCGGCGACGGCCTGGACGGACCGGGCGGCTGGGGCTGGATCGACGACGCGTACCGCGGCAACTACGGCGACAACTCGTTGCTGTACTTCAACAACTTCCGCAACGCGAAGCCCGGGGACGCGCTCTACGAGAGGGCCCGGACCGGTACGAACGCCAAGGCCGGCGAGGACTACTTCGGCCGGCTGCGCGCCGACGTCCAGGCCAATCGGCTCCCGAAGATCTCCTGGATCGCCGCTCCCGAGGCGTTCAGCGAGCACTCGAACTGGCCGACCAACTACGGCGCCTGGTACATCTCCCGCGTCCTCGACGCCCTCACCTCGAACCCGAAGGTCTGGAGCAAGACCGCGCTCTTCGTCACCTACGACGAGAACGACGGCTTCTTCGACCACGTCGTTCCGCCCTTCCCGCCCGCCGACGCGAACCAGGGCCTGTCCACCGTCGACGTCGGCCCCGACAACTTCCCCGGTGACACCCGGTACGCCGCCGGTCCGTACGGACTCGGTCCGCGCGTGCCGATGTTCGTCGTCTCCCCGTGGAGCACCGGCGGCTACACGTGTTCGGAGGTCTTCGACCACACCTCCGTCATCCGCTTCATGGAGAAGCGTTTCGGCGTGCACGAGCCGAACATCTCGCCATGGCGGCGAGCGATCTGCGGCGACCTCACCTCCGCCTTCGACTTCGGTACGGCGGACAGCCGCCCGGCCCCGCTCACCGACACCTCGGCGTACGAGCCGCCGGACAACGAGCGGCACCCGTCGTACGTCCCCGCGCCACCCAAGGTCGGCGCTGTCCCCGCGCAGGAACGCGGCTCCCGCCGTACAAGGCCGTTGCCCTACGCATCGACCATCGACGGCGCCGCGGCCAACGGCCGATACACCCTGAAGTTCGCGTCCGGTCCCCGCGCCGGCGCACAGTTCCTGGTCACCGCCGCCAACCGCACCGACGGCCCGTGGACCTACACCACGTCGGCCGGGAAAACTCTGTCTGACAGCTGGAATGCCACCGCCTTCGGCGGAATCTACGACCTGACTGTGCACAGCGCGAACGGCTTCCTCCGCGGCTTCAAGGGCAAGCCCACCACCACCCTCGAAGTCACCGCCCGCGACACCAGCACCGGCGACCTCAAACTCACCCTCACCACCGACGTCGCCCGCAAGGTCACCATCGCCAACGCCTACGGCGGCACCCCGAAAACCCTCAACCTCAAACCCGGCACGACGACCCACCTCGTCACCACCACCCGCCGCTGGTACGACGTCACCGTCACCACCACGACCGACCCGTCGTACCAACGCCGCTTCGCCGGCCACGTGGAAACCGGCCAACCAGGCCTCAGCGATCCCGCCATCCGCACCGTCTAACGCCCGCACACACGAACGGATATCCCCGCCTGTTGCCCCTTCTCCCCCCTGTATGAGAGTGGAGAAGGGGCAACGGGGACGGATATCCGTTCAGATGATCGGGGCTTCGGGGGCCGGAGCGGCTTGGGCGTCGGCACGCTCCTGGTCCTCGAGTTCGTCGACGGTGATGCGGTTGGTCCAGCGCGCGTCGGGGTCGGGTTGCGGGATGGAGTCGAGGAGGAGCTTGGTGTACGGGTGGGAGGGCTCGTGCATGACGGTGGAGACGGGGCCGCGTTCGACGATCTCGCCTTTGGTGATCACCATGACCTCGCCGCCGAGGTAGTAGACGGTGGAGAGGTCGTGGGTGATGAAGAGCGTGGTCATGCCGTGCTCGCGCTGGAAGTCGAGCAGGATGTCCAGGAAGTGCTTGCGGACCTGGGCATCCAGCATCGAGACGGGTTCGTCGGCGATGATGAACGACGGGCGCAGCATGTGGACGCGGGCCAGCATGATGCGTTGGCGCTGACCGCCGGAGAGCTGGTGCGGGTAGCGGCCGAGGACGTTCTCCGGCTCCAGCCGGACTGCTCGCAGCGACTCCTCGATCAGCTGCAGGCCCTTGGAACGGCTGGTGGTCAGCCCGAACTTCTTCACGGCCTTCCACAGCACGCGATCGACGCGATAGAACGGGTTGAAGATCGCGTACGGATCCTGGAAGACGGGCTGTACGTCGCGCCGGTAGGCGTCGTACTCGGCTCGGCTGAGTTTGAAGATGTCCTTGCCGCCGTAGAGAACACTGCCCGAGGTGGGCTTCTGCAGACCGAGGACGTTGCGGGCGATCGTGCTCTTGCCGCTGCCGCTCTGGCCGACCAGGCTAACGACCTGCGGCGGCTGGGCGGCGAGCGTGAAACTCACGTCGTCGACCGCGGTGATGTAGCCGGCGGCGACTCCGCGGGCGTGGAACCGTTGCTGGACATTGCGAAGCTCGAGCTCGGACTTCACGACGCTCTCCTTCCGAGCCGCGGGATGGACTCGATCAGCTGCCGCGTGTAGGCGTCCTGCGGATCCTTGAACACCTGCCGTACGTCGCCCACCTCGACCAGCCGGCCTTCGTACATGACCGCGACCCGGTCGACCAGTTGCGCGTGCACGCCCATGTCGTGCGAGATCACCATCAGCGTGACGCCGAAGTCGGTGCGCAGATCGGCCAGCGACTGCAGGATGACGCGCTGGATGGTGACGTCGAGCGCGGTGGTCGGCTCGTCAGCGATCACGAGATCGGGTTCGAGCGCGACCGCGATCGCCATCAGCACTCGCTGTTTCATCCCGCCCGACAGCTCGTGCGGGTACATCCGGGCTACTCGTGCTTCCAGACCGACCTGGCTGAGCAGGCGCGGGATCAACGTGTCGAGCTCGGCCTTGCGGGTCGGTGCGTGTTCCAGGATCACGTCCTTGAACTGGTCCTGCACCCGCATCACCGGGTTCAGCGAGCTCATGGATCCCTGCGGGAGATACGAGAGCGCGCTCCATCGCAGGACCCGGAGCTCCTCGCCGTTGACCTTCAGCAGGTCGACCGGCGACCGCCCTGCCGGATGGAACATCACCGACCCGGCGGTCACCTTGCCCGGCGGTTTGAGCAGCCGCAGCAGCGCCACGGCCAGCGTGCTCTTCCCGCTGCCCGACTCCCCCGCGATCCCGAGGATCTCGCCCCGGCGGACGGAGAGATCCAGCCCGCGAACAGCCTGGACGTCGCCGCGGCTGGTCGAGTAGGTGACGTCGAGTCCCTTGATCTCCAGCACCGAATCGGAGTCGCTCGCCGTCCCTTTGTGCTTCGCGGAAGCCTTCACCGACTCATTCACCGGCCACTCCCCTCAGCCGTGGGTTGTAGACCTCTTCGAGGCCGATGTTCACCATGTTCAGCGCGGCGAACAGCAAGGTCAGCAACGCGATCGGTACGACGAACATCGGCCACGCGCCCAGGGTCAGTGCACCGGTGTTGATCGCGGTGAAGATGATCTGACCGAGGTCGATCACGCCACCGGGACCGAGCCCGATCACCTCGAGCCCGACCAGGCCGAAGATCGCACCCAGTGCCGACGACGCGAAACCGACCCCGATGAACGGGAGCAGGTTCGGCAGTAGTTCGGTCGCGACGATCTCCAGGTCACGGGCCTTGCTGACCCGCGCCAGATCGACGTACGGGCGGGAGCGCAGGCTCAGCACCTGCGCGCGGATCGTCTTGGCCGCGAACGGCCAGGAGAAGATCGAGATCATCACCCCGACCTGGAACAGGCTCACGTTCTTCGCGTACGCCGAGAGCGCGATCAGCAGCGGAAACGTCGGGATCACCAGCAGGATCCCGGTGAACGTCGAGAGGATCCCGTCGATCCAGCCACCCTTGTAGCCGGCCACGAAGGCGACGATCACGCCGGCCACGGTCGAGATCACGCCGGCGATAGCGCCGATCTGCAGCGAAACCGCGAGGGCGCTCACCACCATGGCCAGTACGTCGCGGCCGAACTGGTCGGTCCCGAGCAGATGGTCGGGACCCGGCACCAGCCACCGCTCGTACGCCGCCAGCTCCAGCGGATCGGTCGACCCGCCGATCCCCTTCACGATCAGTGGACTGAACACCGCGATCAGCACCATCACGAGCAGCACCGCCAGCCCGATCGCCAACCGCCGGCTGTTCCGGATCGTCCGTAGTACAGCTGTCAGGATTCGCATGAGCATCACTTCCAGTACTTGACGCGCGGATCAAGCAACGGGAGGAGGAGATCGAGCAGGAGGACGGCGGTCAGCACGGAGAAGATCGCGATGTCCGTGACGCCGAGGATCGTGTTGAAGTCGAGTTGCTGGATCGCGGTGACCAGCGTCGTTCCGAGGCCTGGATAGTTGAAGAGCTGCTCGACCAGGACGTTGCCGTTGAAGATGAAGCCGAGCGAGATGCCGAAGGCGGTCACCTGCGGCAGGTAGCAGTTGCGCAGCGCGTAGCGGGTCAGGATCCGCCACGGCTTCAGGCCCTTGGCCTCGGCGTACACGAGGTAGTCCTCGCCGAGCACCGGCACCATCAGCATCCGCGTCGAGAGGATCCAGCTGAACGCCCCGATCAGCACGATCGACAAGCCTGGCAGCAACCCGTACTTGAGCAGGCTGCCGATGAACGCCGGACTGAACCCGGGATTGATGTTGGAGTCGTACGCCGAGCGCGCCGGCAGCCAGCCCAGTGAGTACGCGAAGATGTAGACCAGGATCAGCGCGACGAAGAAGAACGGCACATGGGAGAGCGCGATCGACAGGTTCGTCATGATCCGCGACCCGAGCTTGCCGCGCCGCCAGCCCGCGATCGCACCGATCACGATGCCGAGCACCCACGCCATAACGGCGGAGATGCCGAGCAAACCGATTGTCCAGGGCAACGATCGCAGGATGACGTCCTGCGCCGGAGTCGGGTAGCTGATCAGCGACGGCCCCAGATCGCCGTGCAGGATCAGCTTCTTCATGTATACCAGGTACTGCGAGAGCAGGTTCCCGTCGAGACCGAACTCGGCGCGGTACCGGGCGATGATCTCGGCCGAGGCCTGCTGGTTGTAGATGTAGTTCTGCTGCAGGCTCTGGATCAGCGTCTGGATCGGGTCACCGGGCATCAGCCGGAAGAAGAAGAACGCGATGGTGAGCGCTCCCCACAGTTCCACCAGGTAGAGCCCGAACCGGCGCACGGCGTACGCCGCGAGCGGATGCCGCGACATCCAGGCCCGCACCCCCGGCGAGGGTGCGGACTCCTGGGTCTTGTCGACAGCCACCACCGGCGGCGCCTCAGCGGTCACGCCGGGCCTTTCTGCCCGGTGGGCTTGATCTTGCCGAGGACGAAGATGAAGTGCGGCCACCAGTTCAGCGGCACCTCGTACAGATCGTCGTCGGTCGGCCAGCCCGTCCAGAACGCGGTGTGGAAGTACGACGGATAGCCGGTCTGGATCACCGAGAGCATCGGCAGTTCCTGGAAGTAGATCTCCAGCGCCTGGTCGAGCAGCGGCTTGGCCTCCGGGCTGCTCGGGTCGATCCCGGACAGTTGCCTGGACAGCGCATCGAACTTCGCGTTGCGGAACCGCATCTTGTTCTTGCCGGCCGCGTTCTTCCCGACCGGCTGCGCGCGGTCGCTGGTCCAGTCGCTGTAGAGCTGCTCGGGATCGACCGCGAACCCGGCCCAGCTGGCGTCGATGTCGTACTCACCACGCTCGAACTTCTCACCGTGCACACTGCCCGACAGGCTGCGCAGCGTCGCCGGTACGCCGACCTTGGCCAGCTCGGTCTTGAGCACGTTCGCGATCGCGTACTCACCACCGTCGACCGGCGACGGCGTGATGATCTCGAGGTTGATCTCCTTGCCCTTGTACGTCCGCTTGCCGGCCGCGTTCTTCGGCGCGATCTCGTCGAGGATCTCGACCGCCTTCTGCGGGTTGAACTCGAACTTGTACTTGTTCGCGAGCTCGTCGTTCTTCCAGACGTCGTTGTTCGGGTAGTCCGCCCACGGGTAGATCGCCGGGGGCACCTCGACCGGCCAGATCGACTTGCCGATCTTCTCCCGGTCCAGGCAGTAGTTGATCGCCCAGCGCATCTTCGGCTCCGAGATCACACCGCGGGCCGGGTCGCAGTTCAGCCACATCACCCGCGGGTTCGGGTCGTGGAACTGCGTGGTGACCAGGTTCGGGTAGCCGGTGTTGCGCAACTGCTTCGCGTGCTGCTCGTCGATCGAGCCGACGTCGAACTCGGCCCGCTCGAAGGCCAGCGACGCCTGGTCGGCCTGCTTCGAGGTGCTCTGGAAGACGACGTACTGCGGCTTGACGTCGAGCTTGTCCTTGTTCCAGTAGTTCGGGTCCTTCTCCCAGATGAACATCTTCTGGTTCCGGATCGCCTGCTTGAGCTTGTACGGCCCGGAGCGTACCGGCGGATTGTCCTTGTACTTCGTCGGGTCCTGCGACTTCCAGATGTGCTCGGGCATCAGGTTGATCGGCGCGCCGGCGATCGCGGCGATGAAGTTGTAGTGCAGCCGCGGGGTCGGCTTGAGCAGCTTGACGAGCGCGGTGTGCTCGTCGACGACGACGACCTCCTTGACGAACTCCTTCAGCTCGCCACCGCCGCCGAACAGGTCGGGCCGGTCCTTGAGCAGCAGCACGGTGAACCGGAAGTCCTTGGCGCCGAGCGGCTGCCCGTCGTTCCAGTGCGCCTTCGGGTCGAACTTCAGCGTCAGCTCGGTGTGGTTGTCGTTGTACTTGTACTCCGTGGCCAGCCACGGCGTCAGCTTGCCGGTGGCGAAACTGAGGAAGAACAAGGGTTCGGTGGTGAGCTCGACGCCGGCTCCACCGGGCGAGCCGTTCGGGATCATCCCGTTGAAGCTGTCGAAGACCGTGTACTCCACCTGGCCGACGACCACCGACTGATCCCGCGGGACCGGGATGTTGGCCTTGCCGATCTGGATCGACTTGGTGGCGACCGGCTTGTTGGCGGCTGGTTTGTCCGAGTAGGAGCCGCCGCCACCGGAGCAGGCGGCCAGCAGGCCGGTCAGCGCGGCCGCGGCACCTCCCCCGACGAGACTGCGGCGGCTGAGTTGGTAGCGCACTACCTCGGCGACGTCTTCGTACTGCGGCTGCGGTGCTTCGTTCATGACGAAAGTCACCTCCGTTTCCGTTGCGTTGACCACGGCATAACCGACCGAGAGGTGTCACGGACTATAAGTAGCGTTGACAACGTTGGCAAGAGTTCATTGCCACGTTGCAAAACCGCAGCCAAACCCGCAGGCCAGTGGATATACCAACCTCTGACAACGATGTTTCGCTGTCCGTAATCACGCCATGGAGCGCCCCCAGCCGTCGCCTTGGCCGGAACCGGTCAATGTGAAGATCTCCGGGTCGGCTACGACTACGGCATGTCAGCAGCGGCAGAACGAAAGGCAGGATCTCGATGTACGGCGGGCTCGCGCGATTCGTGGTCAGACCAGGCAAGCGGGACGAACTCCTGGACGTGGTGCGCTGGAGTGCTCGGATCGCCCGCGACGACGAGCCGGAGACATTGCGGCTCGATGTCTGGGAGGTCGCGGACGAGCCCGGCGTCGTGTACGTCTACGAGGCCTACACGAGCCGCGAAGCCTTCGAGGCGCACATCAAGAACCCCGCCGTCCAGCACTTCGGCGAGGTCGCCGACACCCTCGTCGAGGGCTGGAGCTTCGTCATCCCCTTCACCGACAGCGGCGGCTCGAACGCCGACTAGTCGTAGGAGGCGTCGGTGAGGAGTTCGGAGGCTCGGTGGGGTTCGTTGAGGACGGCGCGGATGACGTGCCGGCGGTCCCAGCGGGCGCTGGACCAGGCCAGGGCTTTGGCGAGGCCGTCGAAGGTGGCGGCGTGCGGGGCGCCGTCGGCGTCCACCCACCAGGAGACCTCGGCGCCGTCGACGGTCAGCTCCTCGTGCTCCCACCAGGTCGGTGGCACCTCGGGGACGAGTTCGCGTACCAGCTCCGGCACGTCGGCCGGCGTACCGGTGCCGTCGATCTTGCCTTCGGCAACTTCTTGCGCGAGCGGTACGTCGAGCAGGTCGCTCAGGCCGTCGGCCGCGGCGCCGGAGGCGATCACGAAACCGCCGAGATCCGTGCGCTGCAACCACATCGGGCTGTCCGCGACGACCGCCGCCTCGGCGTCGACCACCTCGGTCCAGCCGTCCTCGCCCAGCACGCGAACGCGCTCGGGCGCATCGCCCGGGAACAGCGGGAGCGTCCCGAGCTGGCGCCAGAAACGAAGGAGATCGCTCTCTGCGATCTCGTGGTCCGGATCGGCGAGGCGTTCCAGCACGAGGCTGATCCCGTCGGCGTCGAGGTCGCCGACCTCGCGGACAAGACCCACCGCGGAACGCACCTCGGGATCCAGCCCGCGGGTCCATTCGGGTGCCTCGTCCAGGAAGGCCGCGAGCACCGCATCGGCGTCGGGATCGGCGCGGCCGGCGAGCGGCTCGCCGTCCTCGAGGAGAACGCGTTCTCTGATCCACCAAGCCGAGTACGACGGCACGCCGAGCGGCCGGTCGTCCGGGCCGACCACGCGCACCTGGGTGACGAGCGCACGGCGTAGCTCCGGCTCGGTACCGAGGATGCCGAGAACCCGTGGCCAGGCGTCGTCCTTGATCCAGTCGAGGTCGCGGATCGCGGTCAGTTCGCCAACGGTCGCGCCGTACCGGGAACCGTCCGGCGCCACGTCGTACGCCCAGTCCTCGATCCCATCCAGGTCCTTGAGGGCCTCCGGCAACCGATCCAACGCGACGTCGGAGGCCGTGATCGTGCCGAGAGTCGCCAGTACGCCGACGGCCGCGAGCGCGGGCAGTCCGTAGCGCTCCACGACGGCAGGATCGATCGGCGCAACCTCCTCGGCGTCCAGTACCGCCTCTGCGTCGGAGCCGGGAACCACGAGCGCGTTTGCCGGGACCAGCTCGCCGTCCGCATCACGCAGTACGAGGTCGGACAGCCACCAGAGTCCCTCGGCCTGCGCGGGATCGGTCGCGACCAGACTGAGTACGGCGTGCGCGATCGCCTCCGGGTCGTCCGCATCGACGGAGTGCTCGACAGCCGTCCGTACGGCGCTGTCCTCCAACAGCGAGCGTGGTGAGGCCGGAATCGCGCCGAGCCGTTCGAGCGTCGGGTGCACGGCAGCTGGGTGAACGACGCGAACGCCGTACTCGCCGAACTCGGCAAGCACGTCGATCGGAAGCTCCGGACCAGGCAGCAGCAGGGCGCGGGCACCGCGGACGAGACGGCCGTCCGCGAGCGGAACCGGCAACGTACCAAGGGATTCCCGAAGGAGCGCGTCCGTCACCATGCCCGAGAGAGATTCGTAGAGAGCACTCCACCACTCCGGCGACTCATCGGCCGCCGCCGTCCCGAGCTGGTCCACGACCTCGGCCAACTCCAACCGCCGAACCCCGAGGGCATCCAGCGCCAGCCGATCCTCACGAGCTGACCGAATCAGCCCCGGAACGATCGGAGCCAGCACCCGATTGAACGCGTCATCCGACCCCTCAACCACAACCGCCTCGCGCGGCCGCAACAGCGCGCCATCCTCCACCGCCCGCACGATCGGCGTCGCAGGCAGCACCGCCAGAATCGCGTCCCGCAGAGCCTGATCCAACACTCCCGCCGCCAGCCCGGTAGGCACCAACTGCAGCACGTTGTGCTCGGTGCTCTGAGCATGTTCGCGGAGTAGTTCGGCGTAGGCGGTCGCGGCTTCGCGAACCAGGCGATCGGTCAGCGGACCCTTCGCCACATGACGGCGCGTCGGGTCGAGCGCGAAGCTGGCCAGCAGCAACGCCGGCAGAGAAAGCGCTTCCTCGGTGGGAGTCGGCGCCTGCACGACATTCGGCAACGCGGTGCTCGGATCACGCGGCAGGGCCCAAAGGATCGAGTAGTACGGACGGGAGCGCTCTTCGACAGGCCGATCGGCGAGCAACTGTTCACGTTCGTGGTGGTCGAACGTGCCTGCCGTGCGGTGGATCCACCAGCGCGACTCAGCCTCCTCCAAGACGCGTCTGCCGTCCGCCGTCTCGATCTCGATGCGAGACAGCCCCGGAAGTGCGAGCAGCAACGGGTCGCCGGCCTCGGCCAGCAGCCGGTCGACCAGAGCAACCGCTGCCTCGTCGCGCAAGGGCAGGATCACCGCAGTGTCGTAGCCGGTCGGAGGCTCACCTTCCGCCTCGAACGGCAACCGCAGTACAGGCACCTTGCCGTCACGCCGCCGCACCTCGGTGTCGAGCCCCGGAGCGCCAACTGCTGCTATGGCCGCTGCGGTGTCCGCCTTCGAGAACCGCACACCACCACTGCGTGACAACACAACCGGCTCGTCCGATACCGCGAGCACCGCGGAGAAGCCGACGCCGAACCGCCCGACAGCACCACGACCATCCGCATCCGCCTCGGGCGGCACCTCGTCGCGCTTGGCCGACGCCCGAAGCGTTGCCAGCGACTCCACACCTTCGGCAGACAACGGCGTACCGGTGTTCGCGACAACGAGCGTGTTGCCGCGGAACTCGAACAACACCCGGCCCGGTACGCCGGCGCGCAGAGCGGCATCGGCCGCGTTCTGGGCGAGCTCGATGACGAGGCGGTCGACGTACCCACCGAGAGCGAGGTCCTCCTCGGCGTTCGCGTCCTCCCGGAATCGCACCGGCGCGGCCGACCAGCCTGCCAGGACGCGTTCGCGGATCCCGGCCGTTCCGAACACATCGTCACTCACGCGGTGCAGTATGCCCGGTGCTCTCTCACTGGAACGAGCAGCCCGGGTTCGCGGCGTCCTCCGACAGCGGCGCACCCTTCGGGTTGAAGTAGTAGACGAGGAGGACGATCGGCTTGCCGGTCAGGTTGCGTCCGATGT
Source organism: Kribbella sp. NPDC005582 (assembly GCF_040605415.1). Taxonomy (NCBI): domain Bacteria; kingdom Bacillati; phylum Actinomycetota; class Actinomycetes; order Propionibacteriales; family Kribbellaceae; genus Kribbella; species Kribbella sp. NPDC005582. The sequence continues at coordinate 229,673 of NZ_JBEXCU010000003.1, read as the reverse complement.
GCACCTGGTGGTCGGGCTCACGGAAGACCGAGCCCTTCGCGTAGTGGCCATCGGACTTGCAGTCGCTGCCGAAGTGGTCGAGCGTGCCCTCGGCCACCCGGGCGAGCAGGTTGCCGTCGTGGAAGTGCCAGCCGGTCGTCCCGCCCGGCTGAATGGTGATCTTGCGGTAGACGATGTCGGTGTCGCCCACCGTCTGCTGCCACAGGATCTCGCCGGTGACGCCGGACGGCGGCGTTGCGGTCGCAGTGACCGGTACGGCGAGCGTCGCCGCCGCGAGACCGGTGATCGAGACCGCAGTGAGCGCTCTCCGCGTGACTCCGCGCATGAGTACTTCCCTTCGAAGTGGTTTGGTTTTCGTCAGGTGAAGACCGGCGAGCTGACCGCTTTGTGACATCGCCATTATGGTGGGTCGGTGATCCCACCCGGCAGCCAGTACGTCGCCCTTGGAAGTTCCTTCGCAGCGGGACCCGGCATCGCGCCGATCGTCGACAAGCCGGCCGGTCGATCCGGCGCCAACTACGCGCACCTCGTCGCCGCCGAGCTCGGCCTCGAGCTCACCGACGTCACGTACTCCGGCGCGACCACCGCACATCTGCTCGACACCCGCCAGGACGACGCACCGCCCCAACTCGATGCCGTCGGCCCCGATACCGCCTTCGTCACGATCACTGCCGGCGGCAACGATCTCGAGTACGTCGGCACCTTCATCCGCGGCAGCATCCTGAACACACTGGCCAAGCCGGCCACCCTCTTCGGCCGCCGGGTGGCGAACCGGATCCGGGCCCGCGTCAGCTATCTCAAGGACGACGCCGCCTACCAGGCCGCCGCGGACTCCCTGACCACTGTGGTCGAGAGCGTCCGTGAGCGCTCTCCGAACGCGCGCATCCTGCTCGTCGACTATCTGACGTTGGTCGGTCCGAGCACCCGCCCGCGCCTCGACGTACCGCTGAACGAAGAGCAGTTGCCCAGCGTCGCGATGATGGCCGACGGCCTGGCCGACGCCTTCGCCAAGGCCGCAGCCGCCAGCGGCGCGGAGCTGATCGCCGCCTCTGCCGCCAGCCGCGACCATGCCATCGGCTCCCCCGACCCTTGGACCACCGGCTTCACACTCCGCCCACCCGGCATCCTCGGCGGCTTCGTCCCCTACCACCCGAACGCGGCCGGCATGCGCGCCGTCGCCGACCTCATCGTCAACCACCTCCGCGCCTGAAAACTGTCGGCGGCCACCGCTACGTTGTGGTGCAGGTCGACGAGAGGAACAGTTCATGGCCGAGGTGGCACTGCGGGAGGTCGAGGACGCCGATCTCGACGCGCTCTTCGAGCAGATGCGGGACCCGGAATCCGTCCGGATGGCAGCCTTCACCGCCCGGGACCCCAACGACCGCGCCGCCTTCGACGCTCACATCGCACGGCTGAGATCCGATCCCGACCTGAGCTTCCTGGCCGTCACCCTCGACGGGCAACTGGCCGGCACCGTCGGCAGCTTCGAGCTGGAAGGCGACACCGAGGTCACCTACTGGATCAACCGGTCCCTCTGGGGACAGGGCGTCGCCAGCCGCGCCCTCGCCCTCCTCCTTGAGCGCATCACCGTCCGCCCGATCCACGCCCGCGCCGCCAGCGACAACCTCGCATCGCTCAAGGTTCTGCACCGCGCCGGCTTCGTCACCACCGGCACCGACACCGGCTACGCCAACGCCCGCCAAGCCGAGATCGAGGAAACCATCCTTCGCCTCAACTGACTCCGGAAGCCTGAAAGAATCGGAAACGTGTCGGACAGGGAGAGATGTGACTTCCCTGCCTGAGGCTCGGTTCGAGGCGCTCGTGCGTGCCGTCGGTGAGCCGCTGCACCGCTACTTGCTCCGGCGGGCCGACCCGGCCGCAGTCGACGACGTACTGGCCGAAACGCTGCTCGTCCTCTGGCGGCGGATCGACGACGTACCGCAGCTCGACGACGTTCTGCCTTGGTGCTACGGCGTCGCCCGCGGCTGCCTCGCCAATGCTCGCCGGGCGGAGCGGCGACGGCTCCGGCTGGTCGACAAGCTGGCGTGGACGTCGCCGGTCTCCGCGCCGGCCGAGCACACCGAGCTGTACGACGCATTGCGCACTCTCGGCGAGATCGATCGCGAGGTCGTCCTGCTCTGGGCCTGGGAGGGACTCACGCCGCGGGGCATCGCCGAGGTGACCGGCCTGACCGCGAACGCGGTCAGCATTCGGTTGCACCGGGCAAAGAAAAAACTCGCCGCCGAGCTCGAGCGAAAGAACGGCGTCGCGTCCGGACAGGAACAGGTCACGAGAGGGAGTGAACTGTGAACGACAACGAACTGCTGGCCCGGCTGACAGCCGCCGATCCGGCCTCACGTGCTCCCCGCCCCGACCTCGATCGCCTCCTGGAGGACACGATGACTGCCGGCACCGAACCCCGTCCCACCACGACCCGCCGTCGCTGGGTCCCAGCTGCGGCGGCCGCCGCCGTACTGATCGCTGCGGGCGCCGTCGTCTGGGGCAGCAACGGAAACGACGACCCAGTGGCCGCTCCACCTGCCGTCAGGCTGACGATGGCCGGTGGCGCCACCGGCAAGTGCCGCGCTCCCGAGATTGCCGACTTCAAGGACCTGCCGGTCGCCTTCGAAGGCCAGGTCACCGCGATCAAGGGTGATCTGGTCACGCTGAAGGTGGCGCACTGGTACCGCGGCGGTCCCGCCGATACCGTCGAGGTGCAGTCCATGCCCGAAGACGTCGCTACGCTCCTCGGCGTCGATTTCAGCATCGGCGACAGCTATCTCGTCTCCGCCGCCGACGGCCAGGTCAGCACCTGCGGCCACAGCGGTCCCGCCGATCCCGACCTTCGCCGCCTCTACGAGGAGGCGTTCCCGAAGCGCTAGATCCGCTCGAGCAACTGGTGCAGCGCCTCGAGCAGCTTTCCGTCGTTCTCGGCGTGGGCCGTCACGGTGATCGTGGTGCGCGCCGACGGGCTGATCAGGGCGTACTGCCCGTAGCGACCATCCATCCGGTAAATGTCGCCTTGGTCGATCCAGACGCCGAGCCCGTAGCCGTGCCGCCAGCGATCGCCGTACTCGGGGTCGCTGGGATCGACGAGGTCGCTGGTGTCGAAGGCCTCGCCCGTCATCCGGCGTACATAGTCGGCCGGCACGAGCTGCCGGCCTTCCCACGCGCCCTCCTGCAACAGAAGTTGCGCGAATCGCGCCAACTCGTGCGTCCGCAGGAACAAGTCGCTCTCGGCGAACGAGTACCCGTTCGGGCACGTGTGCCAGGCCGGGTTGTGCAGATCGAGCGGTGCGAACAGCCGCGGCATCAGGTACGCACGGAGGTCGGCACCGGTGACGCGAGCGATGACGCGGCCGACGGCGTACGGGCCGGACCCCGTGTAGGAGAACACCGTGCCGGGGGCCGCGACAAGCGGTGCGGCGACGATCTCGTGCAACAGGTCCGCGGCATCGATCCGCACATCGGCGAACCAGTTGTGGCTGCTTCCGCTGGTCATCGTCGTCAAGTGGCGCAACGTCACCTCCTCGACGCCGTCCGCCGCCATCGACCGCAGCTCAGGAAAGTGATCCAGCAACCGGTCGTCGAGCCCCAGCCGCCCTTCGGCCTCGGCCATCCCCAACGCGACCGACGTGAAGGTCTTCGAGACCGAGTACAGATTCACCCGGTCGTCGGAGCGCATCCGCCGTTCGACCAACGGCGATCCCTCCCGGTACACGCAGATCCCGTACACACCCAGGTTGTCATCGACGTTCGCCTGCACGAAGTCGTCCAGCAGTTCGCCATCCACGCCCGCATCCTAGGCCGGACCTGACAGTCCGGCTGCCTTGCAGAGAGCGTTGAAGCCGTCCTCGGTACCGTGCCAGTGTGACCTCAGGGGGTTCGAGCCCGACTCGGCGAACGATGCTGCGCAGGACCGCGACCACGATGATCGCGTCGTCGGCGTACCCGAGGACGGGGATGAAGTCGGGGATCAGGTCGATCGGGATCGCCAGGTAGGCCATCAGCAGCACCAGCCTGATCCGGACGCCGCGCGGCTGACTGCTGTCCGTGGCGAGGTCCTTGAGCAGCCTGATCAGGTCGGGCAGGATGCGCAGCGCTTCGCGCAGCACGTTGCCCTTGGGGCGGACAAGCAGCAAGGCAATCACCAAGGCGAGCCAGGCAACCACGATCGCGGCGCCGAGCCCGACCAGCAGGTCCTTCCACATCCTCGAACGCTACTTCGGGCCCGCTACGGCGTGTGGACGTACGGCGTGGTGGTGGTGACCGGGAGGAAGCCGAGGCGCTGCAGGATCGGGGAGCTGTCGTCGGAGGCGTCGACGTGGAGATACTTGTAGCCGCGGGCAACGGCTTGGGCGGCGCGAACGGCGACGAGGGCCTTGTAGATGCCCTGGCCGCGCCATTCGGCCAGGGTCGAGCCGCCCCAAAGACCGGTGAACTCGGTGTTCTGCTTGTAGACCGCCCAGGCGGCCGAGACGACCTGGCCATCGGCTTCGGCGACATAGATGTCGGTGCGGCCGGTCTCGTGCCGGCGCTGCAGGTCGTCGGTGAGCCAGGACCAGTCGTCGTTCCAGACCGTCGACTCCATCGCGGTGATCCGCTCGAAGTCGGCACGTTCGGAGACCAGGCGAATCGTCACGCCGTCGACAACATCGCGCCCCTGCAGGCGGTTCGCGATGTCCGCGCTCTCTGCGATCAGGACCGTCTCCTGGTCCTCCGGCTCGAAGCCGGCCGCTCGCAGCCGCTCGGGCAGATCCGTCGGCAGGTCGTGCGCGCGGAACTTCCACTCCACCGGCTGGCCCTTGGCCGCGAAGAAGTCCCGCTGCCGGGCAATCAGCGCGTCGAGCTCAGCGCCGTCGAGTCCCGCGACGGAGCGGTAACTCACGAAGCCGCGATTCGGGTACTCGACCCGGATCACCGGCCCGTCGGTACTCGTCGGAACGCCGGCGGTCTCGTTGGTGCCGCGCAGTTGATCGTCGTACGCCGCGAGTAGTCGGGCGAGCTGCTGGTCATCAGTCACAGGAGGACTCTGTCACGAAGTGGCTTGCAGAAGGATTCGGAGGAGCGATTCGAGCTGATCCTGCTGAGCTTCCGGGAGAGCCCTCACCAGGGATTGCTCGACGTCCTGGATGTCGCCGATACCGCGTTGCCAGATGTCGAGCCCGGCCGGGGTCAGGCGGGCGAGCACCTTGCGGCGGTCGTCGCGGTCGTGGTGGCGCTCGACGTACCCGCGACGCTCGAGCGCGTCGAGCCGGTTGGTGAGCGCGGCGGGCGACATCGAGAGGTGCTTGGCGAGCTCACCGGGAGTCGCCTGGTACGGCGAGCCGTTGCGGCGCAGCAGGTGCAGGGTCTTGAACTCCCACCACTGCATCTCGTACTTCGCCAGCACGGCATCGCGACTGCGGTCGAGGTACTGACCGAGCGACTGCAGCCGGACCGCGATGCCCTCGACGCGGCGATCGAAGCCGGGGATCTCGCGCTCCCACTGGTCGACGTGCCAGGCCACGAAATCTTCTTTCACCCGATTGATCTTTCACCGGCTGAAGCTTAGTTGTCAAACATTTCGACGTCGAAGTACTTTCGGTGCACCAGTTCGGGATCGGTAAGGGGACTTCACATGGTGCAGGTCGAGGTATCGGCGGTAGTCGCTGCGGCGCGGCAGTTGATGTTGGCGGGTCAGTGGGGTGTGGCCCGCGGGTTGCTGGCGGCGACCCAGGCTGCGGAGCCGGCGGACACTCGGAGGGTCGCGCTCGCCCTCGCCGAGGTGTCGGTGGACGAGGACTTCGCCCGGCAGACGCAGTCCGGGACGGCCGCGTTGGAGGCACTCGGCCGCGCAGTGGAGACGTTGCCTGATGCAACGACTCGCTGGGACGCCGCCCTGCTGCAGCTGCGGTCCGACTATGCACCGGCGCTGTTTTCCGGAGCGGCTGAGCTTGGGGACTCGTTACTGGCTCAGGCGCTCGTCCTGCGAGACACCGCTCCTGACGACGGCCGGGCCGGTATGGCGGCGTTCTACGCCGGCGCGATCGCCGACAACCTGCTCGCCGATTCGGCGACGGCCTTCACGCACTACACCGAGGCGCTGAAACGGGGAGAGACCGCTGCCGATGATCTCGTCATCTCTCTCGCGCTGCGGCACCTCGGCGATCACGCCCACACTGCCGGCGACCTGGAGCTCGCGCGGGCGCAGTGGGAGCGGTCGACGGAGTTGCGCCAGAAGATCGGACATCTCCTGGGAGCGCTTGCTCAGCAGGTCCTGCTGTCGGTGCTGCTCAAAACCGAGGGCGACGAGGCCGGAGCGCGTGCGCTGGCCACGGAGGTCAACCGGTGGGCGGGCCAGGCCGGCATCCCGTTCATCGAGAAGCAGACCGCCGCAATGCTGGATTGACTGGCAGCCCGAACTCCGCCGGTACGCCGGGGCTGTACAGCACGTGGTCGGGTGGCCCGGCCGGATCGGGCAATCCGACCGACGGGAACAGACCCGGCATGTGCAGCTTGGTGAGCGTCGCGGAGTGGAGCTCCCACGTGGGATGCCAGTTCGGCAGGTACCACGTGCGGCCCGCTCGGTAGGTGTGCAAACCCCAGCGGGCCGTGAGGAAGTCAGCCAGCGGGTCGGTGGAGACTGCCGGCCCGGTGTCGACCGCGATCTGGGCGGCCGCGGAAACACCGGGCCGGCGCAGTGTCGAGGCGTAGGTGTGCGTGTCCCCACTGCGAGTGTGGGTCATCCGGGCCCAGCGATACGGGAGCGCGAAGACCGCGCGAGCGATCGAGACCACGGCGAGCCGGTTCGCATCGAGGCTGAGGAAGACGACACCGCGGCGGCCGGCGGTGTCGACCGAGTAGAGCCGGATGTTCGTTTCGAGGAACGTGCCGAAGTACGGGACGGCGGGACCGTGCGGAAGCCCGGTACCAACCATGCGGAACGGGACAAGACCGACGTACGTGCGTCCCTCGAAGACATCCAGCCTAGTGCCGGGCGGGAAGAAGTGCGCGACCGCGGCGGGATCGACCGCCCAGTGCAGGAAGGTCAGATCCAGCCACTGCTGCCGGAGGATCCGGGGACGCCGGAGCGCGGGCGCGTCCGGCCAGACGACAGCCATGCAACGAGCGTAGCCGCCCTGGAGGCCCCCGACCTGGTCGCCGGTGACCTCCAGGACTTCTTCACCAACTAGGAGGAGAAGGCCGCGTCGAAGGATGCGGTGGGTGGGTCGAAGGCCAGGGTCTTGACGAACTGGAGGGCTTCGGCGGCGCCGACCAGGCGGTCCATGCCGGCGTCTTCCCATTCGACCGAGATCGGGCCGGTGTAGCCGATCGTGTTGAGCATCCGGAAGCAGGCTTCCCAGGGGACGTCGCCGTGGCCGGTGGAGACGAAGTCCCAGCCGCGGCGGGGGTCGCCCCAGGCGAGGTGGGAACCCATCCGGCCGTTGCGGCCGTTGCCGACCTGGCGCTTCGCGTCCTTGCAGTCGACGTGGTAGATCCGGTCCTTGAAGTCCCAGAGGAAGCCGACCGGGTCGAGGTCCTGCCAGACGAAGTGGGACGGGTCCCAGTTCAGGCCGAAGGCCTCGCGGTGGCCGATGGCGTCCAGGGTCGCGGTCGTCGACCAGTAGTCGTAGGCGATCTCGGACGGGTGCACCTCGTGGGCGAACTTGACGCCGACCTCGTCGAAGACGTCGAGGATCGGGTTCCAGCGGTCCGCGAAGTCGCGGTAGCCGGCCTCGATCATCGCCGGCGGGACCGGCGGGAACATCGCGACGGTCTTCCAGATCGACGAGCCGGTGAAGCCCACCACGACGTCGACGCCGAGTGCCCGCGCGGCGCGGGCGGTGGTCTCCATCTCCGCGGCGGCCCGCTGCCGGACGCCTTCGGGATCGCCGTCGCCCCAGATGTGCGCCGGCAGGATCGCCTGGTGCCGCTGGTCGATCGGGTCGTCGCAGATCGCCTGGCCGAGCAGGTGGTTGGAGATCGTCCAAACCTTGAGGTTGTACTTCTCCAGGATGTCCAGCCGGTTCCGGACGTAGCCGTCGTCCTCGGCGGCGCGGCGGACGTCCAGGTGGTCACCCCAGCAGGCGATCTCCAGGCCGTCGTAGCCCCACGACGACGCCAGCCGGGCGACTTCCTCGAACGGCAGATCGGCCCACTGGCCGGTGAACAGGGTGATCGGTCGTGCCATCACAAACTCCTCGTTTCAAGGGATGGTGTCCCCGGCGACACCGGAGCGCGAGGTGCCGCCGGGGACGGGGACCGGATGGTCCCCCGCCGGCCGTGGGAGAGCGCTTGTGTCCCGTTCCCGGGTGGGGCCGAACCACCCGGGGCGGAAGCGCTCTCTCACGGCGACGTCTTGGGTCCCGCTCCCGCGGGACAGCTAGCGGATCTTGCTCCTCAGGTCCTGGCCGACGGCGGTCAGGAGCGTCCGGGTCGGCACGTCCTTCACCGACTTGGCCTGGGTGAGGTACAGGTCCATGGCGATCCGGGCGACCAGAGGCTGCTTCCGCGCGACAGCGCGTTCCGCGAGCCCGAGTTGCACCTTCATCACCGTGGCCTGCGCCTGGGTGAGCTTCCCGGCGGCACGGAAGCGCTCGACGAGCTTCACCGCCTCCGGGTACGACGTGACGACGGTGAACGGCACCGTGGTCGACGACTTGTTGCCTGCGGCATCCAACGCGGTCGCGGTCAGCTTGTGCGCGCCGAGCCCGAGCACGGCACCGTCGAGCTTCCCGCCGGCCGGCACCGGCTTCCCGTCGATCGCCAACGTGACACCGGCCGGACCGGAGCCCGCATCGGCGGCCTTGGCACTGACCGTCGCGAACGACGCGACCCCGAGCGATCCGCCCGACTCCAGACCGCTCACTGTCGCGGTCGGCGCCGTACGGTCGATCTTCACCGTCACCGACACAGGCTCCGACACATTGCCGGCGGTGTCCGAGGCTCGCACCTGCAGCGTGTGCGTGCCATCAGCTGAGAAGGTCACCGGAGCTGTGTACTCGGACCAGTTGCCGTCGCCGACCTTCTGCTCCAGGTACGTCTGACCACCTTGGTCATCGGTCCCGAGAGCGGTGGCAACCACCGGATCGATCCACCAACCGGCTTGTCCCGAAGGAGCCGACGGGTTCAGCGACAGCGCCACCGTCGGCGCGGTCGTGTCCCGAACCAGCTTGAAGTAGTCGAAGCGAGCCGTCTTCGACGCCGCCTGATCCACCCCGAACGCATAGACCCCGAACTTCGCCCCGGTCGCCAGCGCAGCGTTCGCCACCGACTGCATCGCCGTCCAGGTCACGCCGTCCGAGCTGTAGGACCCTGTGAAGCTCGATCCCTTCTTGGCCAGCCGGAACCACCACACACCCTGGGTCGCCCCGGCACCAGGCTGCGGCTGCTGCAGGACGTCGCCGACCTCACTTCGCAGTTCCAGACCCCGCGCGACCGTAGAACCCGGCGGGTTCGTCGTCAGGTAGTCCAGCTTCACGTAGTTGGCGTCGTCCTTGTAGACCATCAGTCCGGCCTGCTGGAACGCCTCGTCGAACGTCGACGCATCGACCTTCGTCTCGATCGTCCAGTCGCCGTCCGGCGCCGGCTGCAGCATCAGGTTCTTCGGGTTCGTCGCCGTCCCCTGGTAGATGTCGCCCTTGCTGGTGTCGATCTCGAGCTTGTCCCCGGTCACCCGGTACGCCGCCGGGTCCGGCCGGACGACGTCCGACCAGCGGCACGCGTCGAGCGTCGTACCGGTGAACTCGTCGTCCGGTGCCGGCTGCTCGGCGGTGTCGTCCGGCGTCAGCTGGAAGTAGTCGAACGACGCGGTGATCGGCAGTGCTTCGGTCCGGTTCGCCAGCCCGAAGACGCCGATCCGCGGGTTCGTGATCCCGGCCAGCTGCTTGGTCTCCGGCATCTCGGTGAAGGTCGCACCATCCGCCGAGTACGCCGCCTTCAGGTTCGCGCCGTCGGACGTGAACCGCACCCACACCGTGTCCGGGTACGCCGCACCCAGGCTGGCCGTGTTCGACCCGGTGACCTCGTTCGGTGCGCCGTTCTCCTCGCGAATGAACTGGAAGATCCGATCGGCGGCCGACGGCGCACCGGTGGACCGGCCTTGGATCACCATCTTCGCGTAGTTGTCGTCGTCGCCGTAAAGCAACAGACCTGCCTGCTGGTAGGCCAACCGCGCCGGGAACGTCAGCTTGGTGGTCGCCTGCCACGGGCCCGCCGGCAGCGGCTGCAGCACGAGGTTCGGAGTGCCGGTGTTGCCGGTTCCGTAGATGTCCGTTGCGGTCAACGGGATCGACAGCTTGCCGTCGGCAACCGAGAGCTCCTGGTTGCCACGGACAACCGACGACCAGCGGCTGGTGTTCAGCGCGGTGCCGTCGAATCCGTCGGACCGTCCGGTCAGACAGGTCGGCAGCGACGGCGAGTCCACCGTCACCACGACCTTCGCCGTACCGGCTGCTCCTCGGGCGTCCGTGACGGTCGCGACCGCGGTATGCGTCCCGGCCGTCGTGTAGGTGTGACTGACCGAGGCTCCGGTCGCCGTACCACCATCACCGAAGCTCCACGTGTAGGTGAGCGGCAGATCGCCTTCCGGATCGGTCGCAGCCGCCGTGAAGTCGACCTTCAGCGGCGCCTTGCCCTGCGTGGTCGAAGCCTCGACAGTCACCGCCGGGCGCTCGTTGTCCGTGACGCCCTTGCCGATGAACTTCACCCAGTTGACGTTGAGCTGCCCGGTCGTCTTGACGAAGTACAGCGGGCCGCTCGCCAGCGACGCACCACTCACCGACGCGGTGAAGTTGCCGTACGTCTGCCAGCCGCCGGTCGGCGTGACCTGAATGGTCGCGATCACCGGACCGTCGGTCGGCGACCCCTGCCGCACCTGCACGGTAGCGCCGAGGTCCGGCGATGCAGCCCGCAGCTGGATCTGATTGATGTTGGTCAGGTTGGTGGGCTTCCAGCCCCACCAGTCGCCGTCCTCGATGAAGCCGATGTTCTTGCCGCCACCGGCAGTGTCACCGGTGTCCTCGACCTGTACGCCGCCGCTCGCGCCCGGACCGCCGGTCTCACTGAAGAACTCGGCCTCGCGCGTCTTCGGCTGCAACTGCAGGATCTTCTGCGTGGTGATCCGGCCGGTGCCCGGCGCGCCCTTGTCGGTGTAGGTCACCTTGACGACGCCGAAGATGTTCGCGCCGACATGGCCCTGGTCACCCGGCAACGGGAACGTGCCCGCACAACCGTGGTACTGCTCGTAGTCGTGCGCGTGCTCGTCATGGCCGAGCCCCGGCTGGGTGACGACGTCGTTGCAGTCGATCGTCCCGTCCTCGGGATCGGTGACCGTCACCTTGTAGCGGATCGTGTCGCCGAACTCGAAGAACCCGCCGTCGACCGGCGCCTCGATCGTGATCGTCGGTGCGGTGTTGCCGGCCGTGATCGTCTTGTTCGAGACTGCGGTCCGCCCGTCCGAGTCCGTCACCGTCAACCGCGCCGTGAAGACGCCCGCGGCCGTGTACGTGTACGACGGCTTGGGATCGGTGCTGTCCGTCGTACCGTCACCGTTGAAGTCCCAGGCCAGTGTGATCGGCTGCCCGTCCGGATCGCGCGACCCGGTGGAGTCGAAGGCAACTGTCAGCGGTATCGGCCCGGAGGTCTTGTCCGTCGAGAACTGGGCGAGCGGAGCCCGGTTCCCTTGCACGTAGTCGATGCGGTAGAGCCCGGAGTCGGCGTTGTTACCGCCGAACCCGCTCCCCCACTCGATGACGTACAGAGCACCGTCCGGTCCGAACTGCAGCGCGTGCGGCCGGATGAAGTTCAGCTTCTCCAGCATCCGCGACACGTCGCTGACACCGGTCCGCTCGTCGTTCAGCTGGAGCGAGAACAGCCGGCTGTCGTTCCAGTCGGCGAAGACAGCCTTCCCGTCGAAGTACGCCGGCCACTTGCGGTCCGAAGTACTGGCGGCGTCGAACTGGTAGGCACCACTCGTCATCGGCGCGCCGCTGCCGCCGATCTCCGGGACGCCGGTGGTGGATTTGCCCATCCACAGCGAGGCCGGGATTGCTGCCGGCAACTGGTTGATCCCGGTGTTGTTCGGCGAGTTGTTGACTGGCGCGTTGCAATTGAAGGTCGCGCCCGACGTACCGGTCGCGAAGTCGTAGTCGTTGTACGGCGTGTTGGCGCCGACACAGTACGGCCAGCCGTAGAAGCCGGGCTTGTCGAGGACGTTCCACTCGACCCGGCCGTCCGGTCCGCGCGTGGGCGAGACCTGACCGGCGTCCGGACCGTAGTCGGCGACGAAGAGGTGGTTGGTGGTCGGGTCGATGCCGATCCGGAACGGGTTGCGGAAGCCCATCGCATAGATCTCCGGCCGGGTCTTCGCGGTCCCAGGGGCGAACAGGTTGCCGGTGGGGATCGTGTAGCTGCCGTCGGCCTCCGGGTGGATCCGCAGCACCTTGCCGTTCAGGGCGTTGCTGTTCGCGGCGCTGCCCTGGGAGTCCCAGGCCGCGCGGCCGGCGCGCTCGTCGAGCGGCGAGTAGCCGTCGGAGTCGAACGGGTTCCGGTTGTCGCCGGTGGCGACGAAGAGGTTGCCGTTGCCATCGAACTCGAGGGCACCGCCGGCGTGACAGCACTGGTCGCGCTGCGTGTCGATGCGCAGGACCTGCTTCTCGCTGGCGAGGTCCAAAGTGTCACCAGTCACCTTGAACCGCGAGACGCGGTCGTGCGGATCCGCCGCGGCCGGCGAGTAGTAGAGATAGATGAAGCCGTTGCTGTCAAAGGCCGGGTCGAGGGCGATCCCGAGCAGACCGAACTCCTGACCGGTGTAGACGTTCAGCGTCGCCGCGGTCACCACGCTGCCGTCGGTCTTGACGATCTTCACGGCGCCGTTGCGGTCGATGTAGAAGACCCGGCCGTCCTTCGCGATCGTCAGCTCCATCGGGTTCGACGTGTTGTCGTCGAGCGTGACCTTCTGGTAGCTGTCGCTCAGCGAGGCGCCGCAGTCGGCCGGCTGCACACCGGCGGCGGTCTTGATCCCGCCCAGCAGGACCTTCTGGAACGCCGGGTCGGCAAACGACTCGATCGTGTGCCCCATGCCCGTGTACCAGGCGCGGCCGCCGTCGTAGTCCTGGCACCACGTGATCGGGTGCTCGACGCCCATGTTCCCGCCGCTGTACGTCGATTCGTCCAGCGACTCGAGCACGTGGACGGTGCCGCGGGGGTTGGTCTTGTAGTTGTACCACTCGTCGGTCCGCGTCCACCTGGTCGGCGCCTCGGCCGTCGACGGGTGCGCGTGGTCCTCGGTCTTCACGGTCGCCGTCGGCGTACCGGCGGGGTGGCTGTCGAAGTAGCTGCCGACGAGCTTGCCGTACCACGGCCAGTCGTACTCGGTGTCGGAGGCCGCATGAATACCGGCGTACCCGCCGCCACCGCGGATGTAGCGCTCGAACGCCGCCTGCTGGTCGGCGTTGAGGACGTCACCGGTCGTGGACAGCCAGATCACGACCTCGTACTTGGCCAGCTCGGTGTCGTTGAACAGCGAGGCGTCCTCGGTCGCGGTGACCGTGAAGTTGTTGCCGGCAGCAAGATCCTTCACGGCCTGGATGCCGGCCGGGATCGAGTCGTGCCGGAAACCGGCGGTCTTGCTGAAGATCAGGGCGTTGAAGGTCTCGTCACCGTGGCCCGGATGGGCCTGGGCGGGTAAGGGGGCCAGTAACGCCCCGAGCAGGGCGAGCACGAGAGCACACACAGCGGTGCCGTGCCTGCGTAGCTGGATCATGCGGAGCTCCTCATGGGTCGGATAAGGTGCGCGCTCCATCGATTCCCGTGCTCTGCCCTGCGCGGGATGTGGGTACTGCTACTGCTACGCGATCAGCGAACGCCGAGCAGGTGCTCCATCGCCAGCTGATCGAGCTTCTCGAACCCGAGACCACGCTCGGCCAGCGCCTCCCGGTCGTACGTCTGAGCCCGGAGATCGGCCAGTGACTCACCCTCGGCCAGGGTGGGCTCGGCCAGCTCCGGCACGCGCGCCGCGGCCAGCGCCTCGGCAACCTCCGGGTCGGCCCGGAACGCGGCCACCTTCTCCTTGAGGATCAGGTAGTTGCGCATACAGCCCCGAGCGGTCTCCCAGACGCCTTCCTCGTCCTCGGTGCGCGGCGGCTTGTAGTCGAAGTGCACGTAGCCGTCGTAGCCGGGCTGGCCTTCGCCGCCCTGCAGGACGTCGACGGTCCAGAACGCCTCGCGCAGGTTGCCGGCGCCGAAGCGCAGGTCCTGGTCGAACCGCGGACCGTGCTGCCCGTTGAGGTCGATGTGGTACAGCTTCCCGTGCCACAGCGCCTGGGCGATCCCGTGCGCGTAGTTCAGGCCGGCCATCTGCTCGTGCCCGATCTCCGGGTTGATGCCGACCAGTTCGGGGTCCGCGAGATCGTTGATGAACGAGATCGCGTGCCCGATCGTCGGCAGCAGGATGTCACCGCGGGGCTCGTTCGGCTTCGGTTCGAGTGCGAACCGGATGTTGTAGCCCTGCTCGCGGACGTACGCGCACAGGATGTCCATCGACTCCTTGTACCGGTCCAGCGCGGACCGGACGTTCTTCGAGCCGCCGGACTCCGCGCCCTCCCGACCACCCCACAGCACGTACGTCGAGGCGCCGAGCTCGGCGGCCAGGTCGACGTTGCGGAGGATCTTGGCCAGCGCGTACCGCCGGACCTGGCGGTCGTTGGCGGTCAGGCCGCCGTCCTTGAAGACCGGGTGGCTGAACAGGTTCGTGGTCGCCATCTCGACCACGATGCCGGTGTCGGCCAGGGCCTTGGTGAAGCGTTCCAGCGTCTGGGTCCGGGTCTTGTCGTCCGAGACCAGGTCGTCGTCGTGGAACGAGATCGCGGCCGCGCCGAGCTCCGCGAGCTTCTCCACGGTGTGGACCGGGTCCAGCGCGGGACGGACCGCCGTACCGAAGACGTCGACGCCTTCCCAGCCGACCGTCCAGAGACCGAACGAGAACTTGTCGTCTCTCGAAGGGGTATATGCGTTCATGCGGGAATCTCCTGCCATTGTCGGGACACCGAACTGGCCTCCACCGCGGCCAGCACACGCTGGACTCGCAGGCCGTCCGCGAACGACGGCGCCGGATCGACGCCATCGGCGATCGCGGTGACCAGGTCGACGACTTGATGGGTGAATCCGTGCTCGTAGCCGAGCAGGTGGCCGGGCGGCCACCACGCCTCGACGTACGGGTGGGTGGGCTCGGTCGCGAGGATCCGGCGGAAGCCGGCCGTGCGGGAGTCCTCGCCGGCGTCGTAGAAGTGCAGGACGTTCATGTCCTCGAAGTCGAACGCGAGGCTGCCCGCACTGCCATTGATCTCGATCCGGATCGCATTCTTCCGGCCGGTCGCGAACCGGGTCGCCTCGAATACGCCGAGGGCGCCGGAGGCGAACTTCGCCAGGAAGACGGCCGCGTCGTCGACGGTGACCGGTCCGCGCTCGGCGCCCGCCGTACCGGACAGGCCGGAGTGCTCGGCGGCGATCGGGCGCTCCTTGACGAAGGTCTCGAGCTGACCGCTCACCTCGGCGATGGTGTCACCGGTGATGAACTGGGTCAGGTCGATGATGTGCGCGCCGATGTCACCGAGCGCGCCGGAGCCGGCCTTGTCCTTGTCGAGGCGCCACGACAGCGGCGCCTCCGGGTCGGCGATCCAGTCCTGCAGGTACTGCGCGCGGACGTGCCGGATGGTTCCGAGCTTGCCCTCGGCCACCAGTTGCCGGGCCAGTGCGATCGCCGGCACGCGGCGGTAGGTGAAGCCGACCATCGACCGGACGCCCTTGGCTGCGGCTTGTGCAGCAGCCTCGGTCATGGCTTCGGCCTCGGCGACCGTGTTGGCCAGCGGCTTCTCGCAGAGCACGTGCTTGCCGGCTTCGAGGGCCGCGATCGCGATCTCCGCGTGGCTGTCGCCCGGCGTACAGATGTCGATCAGCTGGACGTCGTCACGAGTGAGCAGCTTGCGCCAGTCGGTCTCGGTCTCCTGCCAGCCGAGCTTGGTCGCGGAGGCCTGTACGGCGTCAGCGTTCCGGCCGCAGAGTACGTTCATCGTGGGGTTGATCGGCAGGTCGAAGAACCGTGGTGCGCTTCGCCAGGCTTGCGAGTGGGCGGCGCCCATGAACGCATAGCCGATCAACCCGATACCCAAATTTGTCATGTGTCAGCTTTCGAAGGCAGTAGGCAGGTACTGGTCGACGTTGTCCTTGGTGACGACCGGCGCGAACAGCTGGACCTTGCGCGGCACCTCGACCTCCACCAGGTCGCCGAGGGCCTTCTTCTGGACCAGCAGCCGGGCCAGCCGGACACCGTCGGCGCCCTGCGTGGACGGGTAGACGACGGTGGCCTTGACCAGCGACGTCCCGCTCTTGATGTCGCGCATGACGTTCGCGGAGCCGGCGCCGCCGACCAGGAAGAAGTCCTTGCGGTTGGAGTTCTTGATCGCCGCCATCACGCCGACACCCTGGTCGTCGTCGTGGTTCCAGATCGCGTCGATCTTCGGCGCCGCCTGCAACAGGTTGGCGGCCGCCTTCTCACCGGACTCGACGGTGAACTCCGCCGCGACCCGGTTGTTCACCTTCAGGCCGCAGTCGGCCAGCGCCGTCTTGAATCCCTTGCTGCGGTCCTGAGTCAACGGCAGCGAGTCGATCCCGGCGATCTCGGCGACGATCGCGTCCTTCTTGTCCTTCAGCTGGCTGCACACGTACGTCCCGGCGGAGACGCCCATGCCGTAGTTGTCGCCCAGCACGGTGGTCCGGGAGGCGTCCGGGTTGTCGAACTCGCGGTCGACGTTGACGACCGTGATCCCGGCCTCCATCGCCTTGGTGGCCACCGCGGTCAGCGCGGCGCCGTCGAAGGGCAGCAGCACGATCGCGTCGACCTTCTGGTTGATGAAGGTCTCCACCTGGCTGATCTGCAGGTTCACATCGTTGGTGCCTTCGGCAACGATCAGCTCGACGTCGGAGTACTTCTTCGCCTCGGCCTGGGTGGCCTTG
Source organism: Kribbella sp. NPDC005582 (assembly GCF_040605415.1). Taxonomy (NCBI): domain Bacteria; kingdom Bacillati; phylum Actinomycetota; class Actinomycetes; order Propionibacteriales; family Kribbellaceae; genus Kribbella; species Kribbella sp. NPDC005582. The sequence continues at coordinate 212,678 of NZ_JBEXCU010000003.1, read as the reverse complement.
GTGATCGCACCCATCCAGCCGTGGTCGGCGGCGGGCGCGGAGAAGCCGATCTTGACCTTCTTGCCGGGCTCGTCGTTCTTGCCGGCCGCCGCGGCCTGCGGTGCCGGGTTGTCGTTCGTCTCGGCCTTCGGGGTGTTGCTGGTACACGCGGCCAAGGCGAGGACTCCGAGTCCGGCAATGGCGATCGTACGGGCGGAACGGGACATCTTTGTCTCCTTGGCTATGAACCGGTGGTGCGACTCGCCAGCCGCTGCTGGAGCAGGACCGCGATCACGATGATCAGGCCCTTCGCGACGGACTGGGCGGAGATGCTCAGGTTGTTGAGGGTGAAGACGTTGTTCAGGGTGGTGAAGATCAGCACGCCGAACACCGTGCCGACGATCGTGCCGCGGCCACCGGACAGCAGCGTGCCGCCGATCACCACCGCCGCGATCGCGTCGAGTTCGTACAGCTGACCGTGGGTCGCGCTCCCCGTCGTCGTGCGCGCCATCAGCATCACCGCGGCGATGCCGCAGCACAGACCGGCCAGCACGTACAGCGCCACCGTGTGCCGCTGCACCTTGATGCCCGCCAGCCGGGCCGCCTCGGCGTTCCCGCCGACGGCGAAGGTCCGCCGGCCGAACGTGGTCCGATTGAGGACGATCCACCCCGCCGCGGCGACCAGCAGGAAGATCCAGACCAGCACCGGTACGCCGATCAGCGAGCCGCCGAAGAAGTCGACGAACGAGTGGTCGGTGATGATCTGGGTCCGGCGGTCGGAGATGATCTCGGCCAGACCGCGCGCCGCCGCGAGCATCGCCAGCGTCGCGATGAACGGGACGATCTTGCCGTAGGCAACCAGTAGGCCGTTCACCAGTCCGCAGGCGGCGCCGACCACGAGCGCCGTGCTGACCATGAAGATCCAGTGATAGTCGGTAGCGAGTTGCTGGGTCGCCAGCGTGGTCGCCCACACCGAGGACAGGGCGACCAGGGCCCCGACCGACAAGTCGATACCGCCACCGGTGATGACGAACGTCATTCCGACGCTGACGACGCCGATGACCGCCGCGAGCCGCAGGATCGTCAGCACGTTGGGTCCGGTCGCGAACGTGTCCCCCGCGGTCACCGCCCCGACGATGCACAGCACGACGAGAGCGACCACCAGGCCGAGGTTCCGGCCGATTCCAGTGCTCAGCAGACTCGTCGAACGGGGCGCCGTCGGCGGGACGACCGTTGCCTGAGTCGATGCTGTTGTGTCCGAAGGTGCCTCACTCACACTGAACTTCCCTCCATCACCAGGTCGAGGACCTGGTGTTCGTCAATGTCTTGCGCGGGCCCCGTGTGGACGGCTCGCCCCTCCCGCAGTACGACGACCCGGTCGGCCAGACCGAGCACTTCTTCGACCTCGCTGGAGACCAGCACGATCGCGACGCCACTGGCGGCCAGCGTGCGGACCAGGGCGTAGATCTCGGAGCGGGCGCCGACGTCGACACCGCGCGTGGGCTCGTCGAGCAGCAGCACCCGGCACTCCCGCAGCAGCCAGCGGGCGAGCACGACCTTCTGCTGGTTGCCGCCGGACAGGTTGCGTACGGGCTGATCGACACCGGGCGGACGAACGTCGAGCGACTCGGCGAGCTTGGTGGCGGCCGCTCGCTCGGCGTGGTTGTTCAGGAAGCCAGCGCTGGCGAAGCGCTGCATCGTCGAGACGGTGATGTTCTTGTAGACGGCTTCGTCCAGGAGCAGTGCCTGGCTCTTGCGCTCCTCCGGGGCCAGCCCGACTCCGGCCTTCACGGCCGACTGGACCCAGCCGGGGCGCAGCACGGTGCCGTCCACCCGGACCGAGCCGGTGGCCGCTCGGCGCGCGCCGTACACGGTCTCGAGGACTTCGGAGCGGCCGGAGCCGACGAGGCCGGCCAGGCCGAGGATCTCCCCGGCGCGGACGCTGAAGCTGATCTCGGCGAACTCGCCGGGGCGGGACAGGTCGGTCACCTCGAGGACAACCGGGGCAGTGCTCAGGATCTCCGCGCGGGGCGGGAAGACGTACTCGATCGAGCGACCGGTCATCAGCCGGATCAGCTCGTTGGTCGGCGTCTCGCGGGCATCCAGACCGGTCGCGACGGTCGCGCCGTCCTTCAGCACGGTGACGCGGTCGCCGATCTCGCGGATCTCCTCGAGCCGGTGCGAGATGTAGACCACGGCCACGCCGCGAGCGGTCAGTCCGCGGATCACGCGGAAGAGGTTCGCGACCTCTTCGGGATCGAGGACCGCCGAGGGCTCGTCCATCACGATCAGGCGGGCATCCCTGGACAGCGCTCTCGCCATGCTCACGACCTGCTGCCCGGCGGCCGGCAGGGAGCCGACTTCACGCCGTACCGGGATCTCGCCGTGGCCAAGGCCCTGGAGGATCTCGCGGGCCCGGTCGGCCGCCTCGTGGCGACGGCTGAAGCCGAACCGGGCCGGCTCGTGGCCGAGGAAGATGTTCTCGGCCACGGACAGACCGGGGACGAGGTCGAGTTCTTGGTAGATCGCGGCGATCCCGCGCTGGATCGAGTCCGTCGGGCTGTTCAGCTGGACCTCGTCGCCGTTGATCCGGATCGTGCCGGCGTCGGGCTGGTGGGCACCGGTCAGCACCCGGATCAGGGTCGACTTGCCGGCGCCGTTCTGGCCGAGCAGGCAGTGCACCTCACCCGCGCGGACGTCGAGGTCGACGCCGTCCAGGGCGCGCACGCCGGGGAACTCCTTGACGATCCCGGTCATGGTGAGGAGAGCAGTTGCGGTTCCCGCACCGGCTGGCGGCAGTGGGGTGACCTGACTCATGGGGCCTCCGGACCTGGACTGAGGAGCGTAGGGAGCGAAGCGACTGGAGCGACGAGGGAAGGGACGGAGTCACAGCCCCATGAGCCGCGGCGCGGAGCGTCGCAATGTGTACAGCTCATGGGGTGACTCCTGATTCGACGCGGCCGATCATGGTGGGGTCGACGAAGACCTGGTCGAGCGCGATCTGCGCACCACCCCGTACGGCGGCGGCGAAGCCGAGCTCGGAGCGGACTACGCGGCAGCCGCCGCCGTCCGGTGCGATCACGCGATCGCGGAGTGCTTGTTCGAGCGGCTCCTTCAGCCAGGGGCCGAGGGCCGCGAAGTACCCGCCGAGTACGAGGACGTCGGGGTTCAGGATGTTGACCAGGATCGCGCCGCCGATGCCCAACCAGGCACCGACGTCCTTGAGTGCGGCCAGGGTGCGGGCGTCACCGTCCTCGGCGCGCTGGGTGATCGCGGCCAGCCGCTGCTCGACATCCAGCGTCGGGTTCCGGACCGGGTCGTCCTGCTCTGTTGCCTGATGCAACAAAGCGCTCAGGCCGACGACGGTCTCCCAGCAGCCGGTGCGACCGCAGCCGCAGACATGGCCGGGCGGGGCGACCGGCATGTGCCCGACCTCACCGCTGAAGCCGTGGCCGCCGCGGAGCAGGTGCCCGTTCGACACGACGCCGCCACCGACACCGACGGCGCCGGTCAGCAGCACCAGGTCCTGAACCGGCTTGCCGTCCTGGGCCGGCGTGTCCTCGTGACGCAGCTCCGAGTAGGCCGCGAGCGCCGCGAGGTTGGCCTCGTTGTCGATCAGCAACGGGTACGAACCGCCGCCGAGCCGCTCGCGCATCTCGGCGGCGACCTGCAGCTCGCCCCAGCCGAGGTTCGGCGCGAGGCTGAGATCGCCAGTGTCGCTGCGCACCAGACCGGGGACGGCCAACGCGACACCGGCGAGCTGGCCGGAGCGCGCTTCCACCGCGACCAGGGCTTCCCGGACCAGGTCGGCCAGCCGGTCGAGCGTCGTACCGGGATCGAGGTGGGCGACGTCGACGGGGACGCGGCGCTCGAAGACTGTATCGCCGGAGAGGTCGAGTGCGGTGATCGCGAGGTAGTCGACGTTGATCTCGGCGCCGACACCGCAGACGCCGCTGCCGTCGAGCTCGACGAGTTGGCCGGGCCGGCCGAGTGCGCGAGTGGAGTCGGCGGAGCCTTCGCGAAGCAGACCGCGCTCGACGAGCTCGGCGACCAGGCTGCTCACGGTCGCCTTGTTCAAGCCGGTGTCGGCAGCGATCCGGGCCCGGGACTTCGGGCCTGATTCGCGGACGTGGCGCAGGACGACTGAAAGGTTGTTGCGGCGCAGCGACACGTGGTCGGCGGCGACCGCGCGATCGCCGGGACGGCGTCCGTCAGTCAGTGCCATGCCGCCCTCCCCCACGCCCAGTTGTGAGCCCCATCACAGACTTTGTCTGTTGAACCAACAAACTAAGTTTCCGCGAAGTTCGCGTCAAGGGGTTGTCACGATCGATTTTTTGCAACACTCTGTTCGCAATTTGCTACTCTCCGCCCCTTTTGGAGACCTCGATGAAGCTCTCCCGACGTACCCTGCTCGCTTCGGCCGCCGCGACTGCCGCCGCCGGATCCCTTCCACAGTTCAGTTATGCGGCCAGTCCGCCCGGTGATGTCGTCGGCAAAGTGACTGTCGGCTACCAGGGTTGGTTCGCTTGCCCTGGCGACGGCGCGCCCATCAACGGCTGGTGGCACTGGAGTAACAACTGGGGTCAGCCGCCATCCCCCGGTAACACCGCGATCGTCAGCTGGCCGGACGTGCGCGAGTACAGCGCGACGTACCAAACGGCGTACTCGAATCTCGGGAATGGACAGCCGGCGCGACTGTTCTCGTCGTACGACCAGCAGACGGTGAACACGCACTTCCAGTGGATGCAGCAGAACGGCTGCGACACGGTCGCCCTGCAGCGGTTCAACCCGACCGGCGGCGAGGGACCGACCCGGGACGCGATGGCGGTCAAGGTGCGCCAGGCCGCGGAACAGTACGGGCGCAAGTTCTACATCATGTACGACGCCACCGACTGGACGAACATGCAGTCGGAGATGAAGACCGACTGGATCAACAAGATGCGCACGTACACGTCGTCGTCGGCGTACGCGTATCAGAACGGCAAGCCGGTCGTCTGCATCTGGGGCTTCGGCTTCAACGAGGCCAACAAGGCCTGGCCGGCGTCGGTCTGCCTGGATGTCGTGAACTGGTTCAAGTCCCAGGGCTGCTACGTGATCGGCGGCGTACCGACGCATTGGCTGCCTGGTAACGAGGATTCACGTCCCGGGTATCTCGAGGTCTACCACGCGTTCAACATGTTGTCGCCGTGGATGGTCGGCCGGATCAGCGACATCGCGGGCGCGGATCACTACTACAACAACGTGAATCAACAGGACCAGGCCGACTGCAACGCGCACGGGATCGACTATCAGCCGTGCGTGATTCCGGGCGATCTGTCGTCGGGACACCGCCGGCACGGCGACCTGATGTGGCGGCAGTTCTACAACCTGACGCGGGTCGGCGTACAGGGTCTCTACATCTCGATGTTCGACGAGTACAACGAGGGCAACCAGATCGCGAAGACCGCGGAGAGCGCCGCCTGGGTTCCGGCCGGATCGGGGATCCGCGCCCTCGACGAGGACGGTACGGCGTGCACGTCGGACTACTACCTGCGGTTGACGAACGACGGCGGGCGGATGTTCAAAGGCCAGGCACCGTTGACGGCAACCCGGCCGACGGTGCCGTGGCCCGCTCAGGGCGGCAGCGGCGTGATCTTCTACGAACACGTCGACTACCTGGGCGCGGCCGGCGCAATGCTTGCTAAGGGCAACTACACTCGGGCGCAACTGGTGGCCGCCGGGGTGCAGGACAACTGGGCGTCGTCGGTGCGGGTGCCGGCCGGCTGGACCGTCACGATCTACGCCGAGGACAACTTCGGCGGCCAGAGCTGGGTCCGGACCGCCGATACGCCGAACTTCACCACGCTGTCCCCGAACGCCAACGACCAGTTGACGTCGGTGCGGATCACCTAGAACAGTTCCAGGCTGTCCTCGGCCGCGGTGATGACCGGGTTCTCCAGGTACAACCGGCAGGCGATCGCATGCCCGGCGCAGGTGAGCAGCGCCGGGCCTGCGGCGTCGACGACGCGGTAGGCGACCGGGTGCTCGCAGCGCTCGACCGCGCCCTCGTTCGGCCGGTTGCAGCCGAGGATGTGGCAGCTGACGGTCTCCCCGACGTTCATCAGCGTGAGGCCGTGCTCGGGGCAGACACCCCAGCCGACGCCGCAGGTCTCGCCGTCGTTCGCGGCCAGGCGGACCAGGCTGCCGGCGGTCTCTTCGAGCCTGCCCGCGAGCATCCGGAAGGTGCTCGCGGCCTGGTCGAGTTCACGGCGGAACTCGCGCAGGGCAACGGATTCCGGCATCCCGCGGGTGGCGGCGTCGAGGTTCTCGGACAGCGCCATCGCGGCGACCGCGATCTCGTCGACGCGGACCGGCGTACTGAACTCGCCGAGCGGTGGCACCTCGACACGGGCGATCGGCCGCTCCGACCAGTGCGCGCTCTCCGGGGCGGCTGCCTCGGGTTGCCCGTTCGCTTGGTCGTTCGGCCGGCCGTTCGGTTGGCTGTTCGTTGCCGGGTGGCCGTTGGTCGCTGTGCCGGTCTTACCGTTCTTGCTCCGGTCCGTCGTGCCTTCCGTTTCGTCAGCCTCATCGGCTGGGTTCGCCGGAAGCCGGCTGTCCTGTGCTGTCCGCCCGTTCATAGAGCCTCACTCGTCAAGTGCCTGGCTTGCGCCATCCCCGCCCCCTGGAAGTGCCCCTAGGTGTGCACCGGGCCGATCGTCCCACGTCATCGTCGCTTCAACCAGAGGAAATCACCGAGCGTCACCCACCGCTCTTCCTCCTTTGCACACCGCAACGAACGCGGTGTCTTCCCCAGGCCCTTTCTGGTGCCCACCGCGGGCCCGGGGCAATCACATCCAGGAGATTCCTCAACGCTGCTTTAACATTTCCGCACGCAGGGTGAGGGAGACCGGACAGTCCGGTGACATCGGGTGCCGATGATCAGCTCAGTCGCTCCCGGAAGAACTCGATCGTGCGGGCGCGGGCGCGGAAGGCCGAGTTGGGTGGGTTCTCCTGGATCTCGCGCGTCAGCACCGAGTGCGCGGACCGGCCGTAGCCGTCCGGGTTGCCAGGTCCGGAGTCGAGCTCGATCACCTCGAAGGCCTCCCCCAGCTCGGCACGCAGCGTAGTGAAACGGTCGGTCGGCGCCATCCGGTCGTTGCTGAAGCGCAGACCGAGGACACAGAGGCCGTCGGTCTGGGTGCGCTCTTTGACGATTACAAGCTCGCGGCGAGACAGCCCGGGGTCTCGGCGCAGCTTCGCGGTCAGCGGGAGCGGAACCGACGGCTGGCTCAGAACCGGTGCCCGCACCACCTCGTCGACCGCGGTCGCGAGCCCGAAGCCGCCGGTGAAGCACATGCCGATCACGCCTACGCCCCGGCCGGGGGTGCGGGCGGCGAGATCTGCCGCTACCGCCCGGAGGTACTGGGTGATCGGGCGTTCCGCGTCGGCCGCGAACGCCCGGAACTCTTTCGAGACACAGAGCCGAGACAGCGTGTTCAGAACGTAGAGAGCGGTCTCGGGCTTTCCCGGCGTACCGAAGGGTGAGGCGATGACCACGGTGAAGCCCGCGTCTACCAGGTGTTCGGCGTACCCGAGGACCTCCGGGGTGAGACCGGGGATCTCCGGGATCACGAGGATGCCCGGGCCGGCACCCTTCTCGAAGCAGTCGTAGGTCAGCCCGGCGCCGGTGAACGGCGCGCGCCGCCAACCGGCCTCCTCGGGACTCGTTGCCATGTCAACTCCCTGCATCGATGTAACACCTAGGTCGAAAGGCTTGAGGTCGGTCGTGCTGGGCAGTGCACTGAGACGACCTACTCCCGCCCCCGAGGAAGTGCCCATGCTCCGTCCTGTCACCCTACTCACCGGCGCCGCGCTGATACTCACCGCAGCCACCGCCGTCGGACCGGCCCAGGCCACGCCGGACGAACGGACTGTCAGCTACCACGGGTACCAGGTCGCCGTACCGAAGTCGTGGCAGGTCGTCGACCTGACCAAGGACCCGTCGGCCTGTGTGCGCTTCGACCGCCCGGCGGTCTATCTCGGCCGGCCCGCCGAGCAGCAGAACTGCCCGGCCCACCTGGCCGGACGCACCGCCGGTCTGATCCTGGAACCGCTCTCCGGCTCCGCTCCCCGTGCTGCCGCGGTCGCAGCATCCACGAGTACGGCGGTCGCCGCGGCACCGTCGGTCGATCACCAGATCCAGGTCGGCGTCGAGGAGGCCGGCGTACTGGTGACGGCTGTGCATGGTGCTTCCGAGGAGGGCGTCGTACGTCAGATCCTCGGCCGCGGACGCGTCACCTCGAAGGCCGCCGGCGCTCAACTCGTCCGGCCGAAGGCAGCCGCGATGGCGCCCGCCGCATCGATTGTTGCCCCCGGCACCATGATCAACCAGCAGGCGTTCGACCAGTGCACCGCGCCGTCGCTCGGTGCGATGAACGCTTGGAAGGCGTCGCCGTTCAAGGCCGTCGGCATTTACATCAGCGGCTCGTCGCGGTCCTGCACGCAAGCGAATCTGACCGCGTCCTGGGTCGCGTCGAACGCCGCCAACGGCTGGTCGTTCATCCCGATCGACGTCGGCTATCAGGCACCGTGCGGCAGCCGGAACCCGAAGATGTCCTTCGACCTCGGCACCGCCCGCAGCCAGGGCGCAAGCTCCGCGAACGTCTCGGCCGACGCGGCGAGCGCGCTCGGGATCGGCCCGGGGAGCGCTCTCTACTCCGACGTCGAGGCGTACACGAGCACCGTCGCGTGCCGCGACGCGATCATGTCCTACATCTCCGGCTGGACCGAGACCCTGCACTCCCGCGGCTACCTCAGCGGCGTCTACAGCAGCGCCGGCTCCGGCGGCCGCGACCTCGCCAACTCCGCCGGTGACAGCCGCTGGCTGATGCCCGACCACCTCTGGTTCGCGTGGTGGAACGGCGCCGCCGACACCAACGGTGGTCAGTACATCCCGGCCGGCCTCTGGACCAACCACCAGCGTCTGCACCAGTACAAGGGCGACCACAACGAGACCTGGGGCGGCGTCACGATCAACATCGACAGCAACTTCCTCGACGTCGCCGGCAACCCGCCGCCCCCGATGACGGACGGCGTCTACCGGATCAAGGCCGAGGTCGGCGGCTTCGACCTCGACGTCCAGGACTGCCAGTCCCAGAACGGCGCCAACATCCGCATGTGGGACCGCATCCTCACCAGCCCCTGCCAGCAGTGGCACGTCGTCCGCACCACCGGCAACACCTTCAAGATCGTCGACGGCAACACCGGCAAACCCCTCCAGGTCTCCGGCTGCTCCACCGCCGACACCGCCCCCGTCGACCTCTCCGACGACGTCAGCGCCGACTGCCAGACCTGGACCATCGAACCCATCACCGCCGGCGCCTACAAGATCATCGGCACCGGCTCCGGCAAGTCCCTCGACGTAGCCGGCTGCTCCGCCGATCGCGGCGCCGACGTCATCATCTGGCCCTTCCACGGCGGCTCCTGCCAGCGCTGGTACTTCACCGCGGTCTGACCGTGTGTGCGGCCGCGATCCCGGCCATCCGCCGGGATCGCGGACCACAGCCTCACCGCGGGTTCTTGTCCTTCGCGCACAGCGCCGCCAGCAGCCCGAAGGGGCCGAGCACGAAGTACTGCGGGTGGTACACGTTCTTGCGGCGGGCCACGCGTTCAGCCCAGACACCGCAGCGCCACCAGAAACCGATGATCAGGGCTGTGCCGACGGCGCCCAGCGCCCAAGCGAGGACGCCGTCGACCGCTCGGACTGCGAAGCTCTCGACGACCAGCGCACCGATGATGAGTGCTATCTCGACCCACATGGCCCATGGCTTCCGGGCTGTGGCGTTCTGCGTTGTAGACATCTCCGGGTCCATCGCCCAGCGCACCCTGTTCGTTACAGACCCTCAAAATTGCACGTTTTGTCATCGGAGTCATAAAGCGGCGTGGACCGAAATGCTGTAATACTCCGCCTACTGACACTCTGAGACCCTTGGGGGGGTCCCCTTGAAGTTCCGCCCTGCCCACTTGCTGCGTGTAGGTGTTCCCGCGGCCCTGGTCGCCGGCTCGCTCGTCGTGCTGACCAGCTCCTCCGGCTCCGCCGCCGAGCCCGGCCCGTACCGGCCGAAGTTCACGTCCCACCAGCAGCTTGCGAAGAAGGCCGAGTTCGAACCGAACACGGTCATGGTCAAGTTCAAGCCGAACGCGACCAAGTCCGCCCGCAAGGCGGCGCTGACGAAGTTCCGCGCGACCAGCGAGCAGCCCCTGACCGACGATCTCGTCAAGATCACCGGCACCGCGTCCGCGCCCGAGCTGCTGAAGAAGGCGAAGGCCGACCCGACGGTTGCGCTCGCCTCGCTCAACTACAAGCGCCACATCGACGCCGTACCGAACGACGAGTACTACGGCACCGACCAGAAGGCGTACCTGAACACGATCCGGATGCCGCAGGCCTGGGACCTGGCCAAGTCGACCGGTAGCCAGATCGTCGCCGTCCTGGACACCGGCGTCGACGCCGGCCACCCGGACCTCGTCGGTCACCTGGTCGCCGGCGTCAACACCACCTCCCCGAACCGCGGCCCGATCGACGACAACGGGCACGGCACCATGACGCTCGGCATCATCGCCGCCGGCGCCAACAACGGAGCCGGTGTCGCGGGCATCGGCTGGAACGTCAAGGCCATGCCGGTCAAGGTCCTGTCGGCTGACGGCAGCGGCTACGACCTGGACATCGCCGAGGGCATCGACTGGGCGACCGCCCACGGCGCCAAGGTGATCAACATGTCGCTCGGTGGCCCGGGTGACAACGAGGTTCTGCACGACGCCGTGAAGCGCGCCGCCGCCAAGGGCGTCGTGATCGTCGCCGCGGCCGGCAACGACGGCAACAACGTGCTGCACTACCCGTCCGCCTACCCGGAGGTCATCTCCGTCGGCGCGACCGACGCCGCGGGCGCCCTGACCAGCTTCAGCCAGTACGGCGACTCGGTCGACGTGGCCGCTCCGGGCTGGGACATCCTCAGCACCGGCGTGCGCTCGATGACGCCGTCCGGCTACGAGCCCTACTGGTACTGCACCGGCACGTCGTGCTCGTCCCCGATCGTCGCCGGTATCGCGGCGCTGGTCCGGAACAAGTGGCCGTCGTACACGTCCGCGCAGGTGACCGCCCGGATCAAGAACCTGGCCCGGGACGCCGGCCCGCGCGGCACCGACCCGTACTACGGCGCCGGTATCGTCGACGCGTACGCCGCCCTCGGCGGCAAGTGGACGACCGACTTCGCCCAGGGTCCCGTGGACAGCGACGACCAGCCGGCTCGGGCTACCGCGATCACGACCTCCGGCACCGGCGCCACCCCGCTCGAGGGTGACGTCGACTGGTACAAGGTGAGCGGTGGAACCGCGCGCCGGATCCGGGTTTCCGTCACCGGCCCGAAGTTCGACGAGTCGACTCGCACCACCAACTTCGCTCCGCGCGTCCAGGTCTACAACGCGGATCTGGGCGCGCTCGCCCTGTCCGAGAAGGCCTACCCGGACCTCGATGGCGCCGGTAACCCGATCTGGGCGCCGTTGACGGCAACGGTCGAGACCATGGTTCCGGACGGCGATGTCTACATCGCGGTGCGCAACGCCAACGGCTCCCGCGACGTCCGGACCTACAGCGTGTCGGTCGGCACCGGCACGAACAGCCTCGGCGAGCTGGGCAAGTCGTACCCGGTGCGGGACGCGCTGCCGAAGGACCAGTCGGCTGGTCAGGCACTGACCACGAAGCCGTCGATCACCTTCACGACCGCCCTGAACGCGGTGACGGTCAACACGTCGACGGTCCAGCTGCTGAACAACAAGACCGGCGCTGTCGTCGCGAGCACGGTCGGCTACGACGCCGACACCAAGACCGCGGTCATCACGCCGGCCGCGCCGCTGCTGGACAACACGCCGTACCGGATCGTGGTGAGCGGCGTCCAGGAGGCCAGCGAGGGCATCACGCTGGAGCCGTTCAGCAGTGGGTTCTCGACGGTGAACACGGATCCGCAGCCGGTCGAAGGGTTCGACGCCAGCGGTTCGTTCCTGAAGGCGAACCTGACCTGGAAGATCAAGCCGACCACCGACATCGACCAGGTCATCGTGCGCCGGTTCAACGGCACGTCGGTGCCGACGCTGACGACCGGGACCCTGGTGTACGCGGGGACGGCCTCGAGCCTGCAGAACACGGGCCTGGCGCAGGGAACGACGTATACGTACGCCGCCTGGGTCAAGGACCGCACCGGCAAGGTCAGCGCGCGGAACTCGTCGCAGCTCAAGGGGATGAAGTCGGGGATCTCTACGACGTCGACGAAGCTGAACATCGGCGGGTCGATCACGCTCAAGGGCAGCACGCTGGGGATCGACGGCAAGGCGTACCCGACGTTGCCGATGAGCATCTACTCGCGGCCGGCGAACGGGACGACGTTCAAGCTGCTGACGACGCTGGGGTCGTCGTCGACGGGGACGGTCAGCTACACGTTCAAGCCGGGGTACTCGGCGGTGTACATGCTGACGTTCGCCGGGAACGGTGACCTGATGGGGACGCGGACCAACGACATCACGGTGCTGGTCACGCCGACCATCTCGTCGACGCTGTCGCCGTCGACGGTCAAGCTGGGTTCGACCACGAAGCTCAGTGGTGTCGTGAACCCGGCGCACTCGGGCAAGTCGGTGCAATTGCAGCGGCTGGTCGGGAAGACGTGGACTGCGGCGGGCTCGGCGAAGCTCAGCACCACGGGTGCCTACGCGTTCGGGATCAAGCCGCCGTACAAGGGGAAGATCGCCTACCGGGTGTACTTCCCGAGCGACGGTGACCACACGCTGGCCTACAGCGCGATCCGGACGCTGACGATCACCTGATCATCAGCTGACATGTGTGCCCCGGTCGATTGCGGCCGGGGCACACGCATGTCGGGCGGACTCCAGCCACTCACCAACCCGCTGGGAGGCGGGGTTGCCGGCTCGACTTGAGCGTGGCGGGGTGGGTGCTCGTGAGGTTGGTGAGTGTTGGCGGTCCGCCGGGCGCCCAAGCCCGGGACCGGGGGCGCTGGGTCAGGGGGCATAGTGCTGGACGGCGCCGCCGCGCGAGAGGTCGACCAGGGTGTGGGCCAGAGAGCGGGCGTCGGCCAGTACTTCGGCGAGGTCGAGGTTGGCGAGTTGGCGGTTGCGGACTACTACCTCGCCGGCGACCAGGACTGTGTGGACGTCGGAGGCTCGGACGGAGTAGACGAGGGCTGCTCGGGGGTCGTGGAGGGGCTGGTTGTGTGGGGCGGAGAGGTCGAGGAGGGCGATGTCTGCTTGACGGCCTGGTTCTAGGGCGCCGAGGGTGTCGGGGCGGTTGGCTGCGGCGGCGCTGTGGCGGGTGGCCAGGCGGAGGATGTCGGAGAGGGGCATCGATTCCGCGTTGTTTTGCTGGTGTTTCTGGGTGAGAGCCAGCAGGCGGAGGGACTCCCAGACGTCGAGGGTGTTGTGGACGGCGGCGCCGTCGGTACCAATGCCGGTGCGGATGCCGATCGCGTGGAGTTGCTCGATCGGCGTGCCGTTGCCCATGGCAAGCTTCAGGTAGACCTTGGGGCAGGTGGCGACGGTGGTGCGGTCGGCGTGACGGGCGAGGATCGGGAAGTCGGTGTCGCGGAGGCCGCAGGCGTGGGCGATGAGGGCGCCGGCGTCGAGGATACCGGTGCGGTCGAGGATCTCGATCGGGGTGGCGCCGTGTTTGTCCAGTGTGGCTTGGGTTTCGGCGTCGGTCTCGGCGGCGTGCAGGTGGACGCGGAAGCCCTCGGCGCGGGCGAGGTCCGCCGTACGGCGGAGGTCTTCTTCCGAGACTGTGTACGTCGCGTGCGGGCCGAAACTCGCGGTGATCCGCGGATGGATCGTGGCGAGGTCGCGGGTCGTGGCGATGGCGGCGTCGATGCCTTCCGGGCCGGCGGAGGAGAAGTACGTCGGGGCGAGGTCGGCACGGATGCCGGACTCGATGGCGGCCTGGGCGATCTGGTCGGCGTGGAAGTAGTGGTCGACGAAGGTGGTCACGCCGGCGAGGAGCATCTCAGCGCAGGCCAGGCGGGCGCCGACGCGGACGCGCTCCGGCGTGAGGTTGACCTCCATCGGCCAGATGCGCTGGTTGAACCAGTCGTTGATGGAGAGATCCTCCGCGGCGCCGCGCATCATCACCATCGGGCTGTGCGTATGCGAGTTGATCAGCCCGGGCACGGCGAGCAGCCCAGTGCCGTCAATCACCTCAACCCTGGCGGTCGAGTCGAGCGGGGGCGTGCCGGCGGAGTGGGCGGTGGTGTCGGCCGACGGCGTGCCGACGGAGGCCGCCGTTGTCGCGGGCGGGGGTGTGCCGGTGGGGACTATGGCGGTGATGACGGCGTTGGCGACGTGGATGTCCTGGGCCTCGTGTACTTGGCACTCCCCTGTTTCGGGGACGATCAGGACGTCGACGTTGCGGATCAGCGACTGCCCCATACCGGAGCCTCTCACGGGTGGCGGCCGGCGAGGACGCAGAACTCGTTGCCTTCGAGGTCGGCGAGAACGACCCAGGTCACGTCGGGGCCCTGGCCGACGTCTACGTGGCGGGCGCCGAGGGCGAGGAGGCGCTCGACCTCTTCGGCTTGGTTGCGGTCGGTGGGATTGACGTCGAGGTGGATCCGGTTCTTGACGGTTTTGCCTTCCGGGACTGGCCCGAAGGTCAGGACCGGCGGCACCGGGCCGGGGTGCTTGCGGCCGTCAGCGGCCGCCGGGGAACCGATGGTGATCGCACCGTCCTCGTCGATCAGTTGCACCTCGTAGTCGAGGACCGCGCACCAGAATTCGGACAGGGCGCGGGGGTCGGCGCAGTCGATCGCCAGCTCGGTGAGCTTGCTCGCCATGTCGGAACCTCCTGGTGGTGGTGGAGTGCGGCAGCGGACATTTTGCCATCGAACCCATGGGAACAAGTGTTCGAATCTCGGGTATGGTGGGTCGCATGGGTGCTGATCTTCAGGGCTCGTTGCTGGATGCGTTCGAGGATCCTGGGTTGGGATCGCTGGACGGAATCACACGGGCGGAGCTTGGGCAGGGCGCTTGGGTCGACGTGCTTCCGGGCTGGTTGAGCGGAGCAGACCAGGTGTTCGAGCGGCTGGTGCGCGAGGTGCCGTGGTATGCGGAGAAGCGGCAGATGTACGACCGGGTGGTGGATGTGCCGCGGTTGCTGTGTTTTTACGAGGAGAGCCAGGATCTGCCGCTGCCGATTTTGGATGAGGCTCGGGATGCTCTGAGCGAGCACTACGGCGAGGAGCTTGGTGAGCCGTTCCGGACGGCTGGATTGTGCTACTACCGCGATGGGCGGGACAGCGTTGCGTGGCACGGCGACCGGATCGGTCGCGGGAATCACGAGGACACGATGGTGGCGATCCTTTCTGTGGGTGAGCCGCGGGTGCTGGCACTGCGTCCGCGGCCCGGTGGTCTGAGTAGGCCGGTGAGTTCGGCGCTGCGGTATCCGCTTGGGCACGGCGATTTGATCGTGATGGGCGGTTCCTGTCAGCGGACCTGGGAGCACGCCATCCCGAAGGCCAGCGGTCGGGTTGGGCCGCGGATCAGCATTCAGTTCCGGCCCCGCGGAGTCCGCTGAGCCGGCCACTGCTCGTGGCTACTGACGAGCCAGGGCGGCCGGGTCCAGTTGCATCCGATACGGCTCCTCGATGGTGGCGGGGGCTCCCCCACGCGCTGTAAGCGTCTGGCGGTACCTGCCGTTCCTGAGCTTGGAGGCGATCAGGTGCGGCTGATCCTCCAGCTCGAGGCGCCAGTAGTGCTCGATACCGCCTTCGGCGTAGAGCTGGGGTTTGATGATCCGGTCCTGCGGCTGAGTGTGCGGTGAGACGATCTCCACCGCTAGCAGCACGGAGGCACTCTGGCAGCGGGTGGCGTCGGTGGCCGTGGCAGCTTGGTCGATCACCACGAGGTCCGGCGCTGCCAGCCGACCGCCGGGGAACTCGAGGTTGATGACGGCGAGAACCTCGTAGGGCGTCTGAGCCGCTTGAACCGCCGCATCCAGCAGGTTGGCGAGCCGGCGTGACGCACGCTGATGAACGGATCCATCGAGGGCCGGGGTCACGGTCAGGACACCGGGGGTCAGGAGTTCGTAGCGGGTGTGGTTGCCGTCGTCAGGCAGTGCTTCGACGTCTTCGATCGTCCACTGGCCGGTGGTCCACGAAAGCGATGCTCATCGATCGATCCTCCACCTCAAGATGCTCGAGTCAGTTTTCCATGGTCAGGCCGCGATCGGCTGGGCCAGTTCGGGTTGGTAGATGTGGGTGTGGGTGGCTATGTAGAAGCCGAGGAGGGGGACTTGGGCGGCTCGGCAGAGGTGGGTGGCGGCGGTGGACCATTCGTTGTCGATGGCGGGTGAGGTGGGTGGGCCGGGGCGGCCCAGGGCTAGGAGAAGGGTGGAGGCTGGGTCGGTGCGGAGGGCGGCGACTATCGGGTGCAGGGCGGTGGCGCAGAGGTCGGGGGCATCTAGGGGCGGGGAGAGGTTGGGGGCGTCCTGGAGTGTGTGGTGGTTAAGGGCATCCTGGGGTGGGCGGAGGTTGGAGGCGTCCTGGGGGCGGCGGTGGTTGGAGGCGTCCTGGGGGCGGCGGTGGTTGGGGGCGTCCTGGGGTCGGCGGTGGTTGGGGGTGTTTTGGGGTGGGGGGTGGTTGGCGAACTCTGTGCGGAGGTCGATGGTTATGACGGCGCGGAAGCGGGCGGTGGGGTCGCAGAGGATGGCGGCGAAGGTGCCGCGGGAGCGCTGGCCGTGGGTGAGCATGAGGTCGATGACGTCGGTGGCGAGGGCGGGGTCGGTGAGGGGGCGGTCGGTCCAGGAGGGGGCTAGGTCGAGGTAGCTCATACCAAGAAGGTGCCGTGGTTTCCGGGCCCGAACGGGGTTATCCACAGGGCAATGTGCCGAGGACCAAATGGCCCAGCTAAACAGCAGAGAAGTGGATCTTCGGGATGGGCCGGTGGGGCCTTAGGCTCAAGCCATGATGACGAACAAGTTCTTGCCGCCCGCGGGGGCGCCGCGCGATCTGTCGATGGCTCAGCTGGCGAACTCGGTGGGCGACGGTGCGTTCGTCGTCACGTCGGCGTTGTTCTTCACGCGAGTGGTCGGGCTTTCCGAGGCGCAGGTTGGCCTCGGGCTGACGATCGCTTGGCTGATCGGGTTCCTGACCGGGGTGCCGCTGGGCAACCTGGCCGATCGCAAGGGGCCGCGGGTGGTCGCCATCCTGCTGGCACTCAGTACGGCGGTCTCCGTCTCCGCGTTCCTGTTCGTGCGGAGCTTCCCGCTCTTCCTGGTCGCGGCGATCGCCTACGCCTGCAGCCAGACCGGCCTGACGGCGGCTCGGCAGGCGTTGCTCGCCGGGTTGATCGCGCCGGCTGAGCGCACGCGGATTCGCGCCTTCCTGCAGGCCACGGTGAACGGCGGACTGGCGGTCGGCGCGCTCCTTGGCGGGATCGCGCTCCGGTTCGACACAGAGACGGCGTACCTGGTGGTCTTTGCGCTGGATGCGGTGAGCTTCTTGATCGCCGCGGCGCTGATCCGCCGGGTGCCCGCGGTCGCGGTGACTGTCCGGGTGCAGGGTGAGCCGCGGCTCGCCGTACTGCGGGATCGCCCGTACGCCGTCCTGGCGCTGCTGAACTCGATCATGCTGCTGTTCATGCCGCTGATCAGCCTGATCGGCCCGCTGTGGATCGTGACGCGGACCGATGCCCCGAGCTGGGCGGTCGCGTCGCTGATGATCGTGAACACGCTCGGCGTGATGGTCTTCCAGGTGCGGGTGGCTCGCAAGGTTCGCGATCTGCGCACTGCAACGAAGTCGATCCGGTACGCCGGGATCGCGATGCTGGCGGCCTGTGGCGTGTTCGCCTTCACCGCGATGGACATGCACCCCGCGGTCGCTGCCGGCGTACTTGTGCTGGCCGCATCGTTGCTGACGCTGGGCGAGATGAAGCTGGCCTCGGGCGCCTGGGAGATCAGCTTCGGACTGGCGCCGGCCGACAAGCAGGGGCAGTACCAGGGCTTCTTCGGTACCGGTCCGGCGATCGCCAGAATGCTCGGCCCGGCGCTGCTGACCACGGTCGTCCTGGGCTGGGGTCCGATCGGCTGGATCATCGTCGGAGCCCTGTTCCTTGGGACCAGTGTGGGAACTGGTCCCGCCGTAAAATGGGCTGCTCGGACGCGGGCCGTCAGCGTGGACGGCCCGGCCGTGGTTGCCTGAGGAGCCTGATGGAGATTCCCGGTCTGGTCGAGGTCACGACGTACGAGGAACTGCGCGAGATCGTCCCGCTGCCGCTGGGGGCCGCGGTGGACAAGGAACGCAAGGAGCTCCACCCGCTGGATCGCAAATGGCTGGCCGCCTCACCGTTCGTGCTGATCGCCACCTCGGCGGCCGACGGCACCTGTGATGTCTCGCCGAAGGGCGATCCGGCCGGGTTCACCCTCGTCCTCGACGACACCACGATCGCGATCCCGGACCGCGCCGGCAACCGGCGGGTGGACGGCTTCGAGAACATCCTCAGCAACCCGCATGTCGGCCTGATCTACTTCCTGCCGGGCCGCACGGACACGCTGCGGATCAACGGGCGGGCCCGAATCGTCAAGGAAGCGCCGTTCTTCGACGACATGATCGTCAAGGGCAACCGGCCGCAGCTCGCGTTGCTGGTGGAGATCGAGGAGGTCTACCACCACTGCTCGAAGGCGTTCCTGCGCTCGAAGCTGTGGAAGCCGGAGACCTGGAACGTCGACGCGGCACCGAGCCGGGCGGAGCTCTCGCAGGCGCTGGAGCGCAAGGACGCCAGTATCGAGGAGCTGGAGAAGTACTACGGCGCCGAGTACGAGGCCAAGATCTACGACGTCAAGTACTGACTACCCCACCCGGCGTACGGCGAGCTACTCCGTGCCGACGATGACACCGCGGGGTCGAGCGCCGTACGGTTCCGTACTGTGAGCACCACTGACCACTACCCCGGGGTACGGCGGATCGCCCTGCCGCTGGCGATGACGGTGCTCACCGTGGCCGGGTCGATCGGCGCCTCGCGGCACATGCAGCTCGATCACCGCCCGGCGGACTGGTTCATGGTGCTGCTGCTCCTGAAGGCTTCGCTGTCGCTCTACTGGCTGCGGACCCACGTGATTCCGGTGCTGTGGGCAACGGTTGCCGCGACGCTGATCTACATGTTGATGCAGTACCCGTACGGTCCGGTGATCCTGCCGTTCATCATCGCGGTGTTCACCACCATCCGGCTGGGGCACCGGCTGAGCGGATGGTCGGCCCTGGCCGCGCTCTACATCGGTCACGTCGGCGGGCGGATGTTGCTCGGCATCAACGAGCAAGGCGTCTATCAGATCCTGCTGGTCGGCTTCTGCTTCGTGCTGCTGGGCACAGTGTCGGAGCTGGCCCGCGCTCATCGGGATCGAGTGACAGCCGCCGATCGCACTCGGCGAGAGGCTGAGCTGCGGCAGGCCAGTCAGGAACGGCTTCGGATCGCGCAGGAGCTGCACGACGTGGTGGCGCACCACATCTCGCTGATCAACGTGCAGGCGTCCACTGCGCTGCACCTGGCCGACAGACAGCCCGAGCAGGCCGTACCGGCGCTCGCAGCGATCAAGGACGCCAGCAAAGAGGCACTGGTAGAGCTGCGGTCGATTGTCGGCATCCTGCGGCAGGAGGACGAGACCGCACCGCGCCAGCCGGTGGCAGGTCTCGATCGGCTCGAGCAGTTGGTCAACCGCACATCCATGGCCGGTCTAGAGGTGCACACCGTCATCCATGGTGAGGCGCGTCCGCTTCCGACCGGACTGGATCGTGCTGCGTTCCGCATCATCCAGGAGTCGCTGACAAACGTCGTACGGCATGCCAAGGCGACCGCTGCGACCGTGCGGATCCAGTACGGCGAGGAATCGCTCGTGGTGCAGGTCGACGACAACGGGCAGTCGCTGACCGGTCCGCCCACCGAAGGCAACGGGCTGGTCGGCATGCGCGAGCGGGCCACAGCGCTCGGCGGGACGCTGGCGACGACCCGCACACCGGCCGGCGGTCTGCGAGTCGTCGCGACGCTGCCGCTAGCCGGGCAGACGCACGTGTGACGGGTTGAGCTCCGCCACGCTGGAGACGCCGAGCAGCGCCATCGTGCGGCGGACCTCCTTCGTGAGGATGTCCGCGGCGCGGGCGACACCCCGCTGGCCGCCGGCCATCAGCCCGTACAGGTACGCACGGCCGACCAGGCAGGCGTCGGCGCCGAGTGCGATCGAGGCGACGATGTCTGCGCCGGACATGATGCCGGTGTCGAGGTAGATCTCGGCGTCCGTGCCGATCGCCTTGCGGACGTCCGGGAGGATGCGCAGCGGCGTCGGCGCCCGGTCGAGCTGGCGACCGCCGTGGTTGGAGAGCACGATCGCGTCCGCACCGGCGTCGACCACGCGGCGGGCGTCGTCGACGGTCTGGATGCCCTTCACGATCAGCGGGCCGTCCCAGATCGACCGCAGCCAGGTCAGGTCGTCGATCGTCATGGTCGGGTCGAAGAGCTTGTCCAGCAGCTCGGCGACCGTGCCGTCCCAGCTGGAGAGCGACGCGAAGGTCAGCGGGCGCGTGGTGAGCAGGTTGGCCCACCAGGCCGGGTGCATCGACGCGTCCAGGACGGTCTTGACGGTCAGCGACGGCGGGATGGTGAAGCCGTTCCGTACGTCGCGCAGCCGTGCTCCTGCAACCGGTACGTCGACTGTCAGCATCAGCGCCTCGTAGCCGGCCGCTGCGGACCGCTTGACCAGGTCCTCACCGGAGTCGCGGTCCTTCCACACGTACAGCTGGAACCACTTGCGCGCGTCCGGGGCGGCCGCGGCGACGTCCTCGATCGAGGTGGTGCCCATGGTGGAGAGCGCGTACGGAACGCCGAGCTGCTCGGCGACCTTGACCACCGCGCTCTCGCCCTCGTGGTTCATCATCCGGGTGAAGCCGGTCGGCGCGAACGCGAACGGCAGCTCCGAGCGCTTGCCGAGGATCGTCGTACCGAGGTCGATGTCGGAGACGTTGCGCAGGATCGACGGCTGCAGCTCCATCTCGGCGAACAGCCGGCGGGCGCGGCTCAGGCTGATCTCGGCCTCGGCGGCGCCGTCGGTGTAGTCGAAGACCGAGCGCGGCGTCCGGCGCTTGGCGATCGCGCGCAGATCCGCGATGGTGAGCGCCTTCTCGAGGCGGCGCTCGGTCGGGTTCGCCGTGATCGGCTTGGCCCGCAGCAGCGGCTTCAGCTCGGACCATTTGGGTAGCTGACGATCGGTCATGGGGGCTCCGGAGCAGGCGGTCCTTCTGTGGTCGGACCACAGCCTACCCTGTGGTCCGACCACACGGGTAGAGTCGTCGGGTGAAGAACTACGAGCTGGTGCTGCATCGGGTCGAGGCCGATCTCGCCGCCGGGCGGCTACGGATCGGCGGGCGGCTGCCGGGAGAGCGTGTGCTCGCCGAGCAACTCGGGATCAGCCGACCGTCGGTGCGGGAGGCGGTTCGGGTGCTCGGGGCGATGGGCGTGGTGCGGACCGCGACCGGGTCCGGGCCGGAGGCGGGCGCGGTGATCGTGGCGGAGCCGGTGTCGCCGTTGACCGCTGTACTGCGGTTGCATCTGGCAACGAATCACCTGCCGATGGGTGATGTGGTGCAGACGCGGGTGCTGCTCGAGTCGTGGGCGGCGCGCGAGGCGGCCGGGCGGTCGCCGGAGTTGGCGCCGGTGCTGGAGTTGCTGGATCGGATGGATGCGCCGGGGTTGTCGCCGGACGAGTTTCATCGGCTCGACGCGGAATTCCATGTGGCGTTGGCGGGGCTGGCCGGGAACGTGTTGATCGCGGCAGTGATGGAGTCGTTGCGGTCGGCAATTCACGGGTACGTGCTGGCGGCCGTGCCGAATTTGCCGGACTGGGAGGCGACAGCGGTCGGGTTGCGGAACGAGCATCGGGCGATCGTCGCGGCGCTCGCCGCCGGAGATGCGGATGGCGCGGCCAAGTTGGTGACCGCGCATATCCAGGGGTTCTATCAGGCGGCCCGGTTGTCCTCGTAGCAGCGCTCGATGGCGGAGCGCGCGGTCCGGCGCAGGCCGAGAACGATGATCGCGCCGACGAGCAGGTGGAAGGACGCCAGACCGAGCTTGGCGCCGAGGCCGATGCCGCCGGTCAGCGGGCCGCTCAGGGAGAGCAGGCAGGAGATCGTGGCAACGATCGTCCAGGCTCTGCGGGCGCCGACGGCGAAGCGCTCGAGGACCGCGAGGAGTCCCCAGGCAGCGAACGCCATCAGGGCGGCGGAGATCACGATGGCGGGAGCGCCGACGTGCTGCAGTACGCCGCCTCGGCGGGCGTCGAGGGTCAGTCCGGCGACGGGGACGAGGATCGCCCACCAGGACGCGGCGGCGATGGTGGTGACGCCGACCACCAGCAACCTGCTCCGATCGGTACGGCGCTTGGCCGGCTTGGTGGTGGGAACGGTCGCGGTGATGGTCTGCATTGTGAGCCTCCGGAAGTGGTTGGTGGGAACACAGTGGCTGAGGGATCGGGGTCGGGGCATCGGCCGGAGGGTTGCGGGGGTTCTACTTTGGTCGGTGGTGGGTGGGAGGCGGGCGGCTTAGGGTCTGGGCATGGAGCAACAAGACTGTTCACCGGCGGGGCGGCGGCGGATCTGGGACGTTTGGGTTGTTGTCGCGATCGGGGTTCTGACCGCGACGACGGTGCTGGGGCGGATGGCGGATACGAGTCATCCGCGGCGGATCGGTCTGGACATCGCGGTGGCGGTGGTCAGTACGGGGCTGATGGTTTTCCTGCCTCGACGGCCGGTGCCGACGGCGTTGGGGTTGGCGGTGCTGGCGGTTCTGTCGCCTGCGGCGACGCCCGCCAGTACGGCGGCGACGCTCGGGATCGCCTTGCGGATGCCGCAGCGGACGGCGATCGCGGTGACTGTGCTTCAGGTTGTGGCGCATTTGGTGCAGGGGGCTTGGCGGCCGATTGCCGGGTTGCCGTTCTTGTGGTTCGCGGTACTGGATGTTGCGGTGCATGCGGCCTTGCTGGGTTGGGGATTGTGGATGCAGGCTCGGCAGCAACTGCTGGACTCGTTGCTGGATCGAGCGCGGCGGGCCGAGGCTGAGCAAGGGCGCCGGGTTGCCGAGGCACGGACGCTGGAGCGGACGAAGATGGCTCGGGAGATGCACGACGTACTGGCGCATCGATTGTCGTTGCTGGCAACGTATGCGGGGGCGTTGGAGTATCGGCCGGACTCGTCGCCGGAGAAGCTCGCACAGGCTGCCGGCGTGATTCGGACCGGCGTGCACCAGGCGCTGGAAGAGCTGCGTGAAGTGATCAGCGTGTTGCGTGACACCGAGGCCGAGGAGGGGCCGGGCGGGCGGCCGCAGCCGACCTTCGCGGATATGGAAGGTCTGGTGGCGGAGTCACGGGCCGCTGGGACGACTGTCTTGTACGACGATCAGGTCACCGAGGCAACGTCGTTGCCCCCGGCAACCGGGCGGACGGCGTACCGGATTGTGCAGGAAGGGCTGACCAATGCGCGGAAGCACGCGGCCGGGCATCCGGTGACCGTGACCGTAGCCGGTAAGCCTGGGGGCGGGCTGCGGATCGAGCTGTTGAATTCCGGATCGAACGGCGTACCGCTGGCGCCGGGGAGCGGCACCGGGCTGGTCGGGCTGACCGAGCGGGTGCACTTGGCCGGCGGCACGCTGGACCATCAGCGGGAGCCCGATGGCGGGTTCCGGCTCGCTGCCTCGCTACCGTGGCCGCTATGAGTGAGCCGACGATCCGGGTCCTGCTAGTGGATGACGATGCGCTGGTGCGGGCGAGCTTGGAGATGATGCTCGACGGGGCGCACGGGATCTCGGTCGTAGGCCAGGCGACCGACGGGGATGAAGTACAGGCGGCGGTTGACGCGCACTTTCCGGATCTGGTGTTGATGGATCTGCGGATGCCGCGGGTGGACGGGATTGTGGCGACCCGGCGAGTGCGGGCGCGGCCGAATCCGCCGGAGGTCGTGGTGCT
The DNA here is from genome assembly GCF_040605415.1 of Kribbella sp. NPDC005582. Taxonomy (NCBI): domain Bacteria; kingdom Bacillati; phylum Actinomycetota; class Actinomycetes; order Propionibacteriales; family Kribbellaceae; genus Kribbella; species Kribbella sp. NPDC005582. The sequence goes on along the minus strand of NZ_JBEXCU010000003.1, from coordinate 188,671 downwards.
GACGACGTTCGACACCGATGAGAACGTGCTGCATGCGTTGCGCGCAGGGGCCAGTGGGTTCTTGCTGAAGGACACGCCGCCGGCGCAGATCGTCGACGCCGTACGGCGGGTGGCGGCGGGTGACCCGATCCTCTCCCCCGCGATCACCCGGCGGCTGATGGACCGGGCCGCCACTCAAGCCGACGCACACACGGTCGCGCAGGAGTCGCTGAAGCGGCTCTCACCCCGCGAGTACGACGTGATGCTGGCGGTCGCGCAAGGGAAGGCGAACGCGCAGATCGCGGCCGAGCTGTACATGAGCCTGGCGACGGTGAAGGCGCACATCTCGCACATCCTGACCAAGCTGGAGCTCGGCAACCGCACGCAGATTGCCCTGCTGGCGCATGATGCCGGTCTGGCGTGATCGTCATGGCCCGCGGCAAGCACTAACGTGACCGCATGATCAGGGTGCTGCTGGCGGACGACCAGGCGTTGGTGCGGGCCGGGTTCCGGGCGTTGCTGAACGCCGAGGACGACATCACGGTGATCGGCGAGGTGGCCGACGGCGCGGAGGCTGTCGCGGTGGCGCGGGCCGAGAAGCCTGACGTGGTGCTGATGGACATCCGGATGCCGGGGACCGATGGACTCGCCGCGACACGGATGATCGGCGCGGACGAGACGCTGACGGATGTCCACGTGGTGATTCTGACGACGTTCGATCTGGACGAGTACGTGTTCGAGGCGTTGCGGGTCGGGGCGAGTGGGTTCCTGGTGAAGGACACCGAGCCGGTTGAGCTGTTGCAGGCGGTTCGGGTCGTTGCGCGCGGGGATGCGTTGCTCTCGCCTGGTGTGACTCGTCGACTGGTGGCCGAGTTCGCGAGCCGGAGCCGGCAACCGCATGCGAGCAAGGAGCTCGACGTACTGACCGAGCGCGAGAAGGAGATCGTCGCGCTGGTCGGTGAGGGGTTGTCGAACGACGAGATCGCCGAGCGGCTCGTCGTCAGCCCGGCGACGGCGAAGACGCATGTCAGTCGGGCGATGATCAAGCTGGGTGCGCGCGACCGGGCGCAGCTGGTTGTTGTCGCCTATCAGACAGGGCTTGTGCGCCCGGGGTGGCTCGGCTAACTACAGCGCCAGGGTCGGTGCTTGGTGGGACCAGCGGGAATCTTCTAGTTCGGTGACTATGAAGCGGGCCACGTTGGCTCGGGGTATCTGCCAGCCGCCCTTCGGGGTTTGGGCGTTCTCGGCGCGGATGGATTCGGCGGCCGGAGTGTCCAACAGGCGGGTGGGGCGGACGAAGGTCCAGTCGAGAGCACTCTCCCGGATGATCTCCTCGCCGTGGCGCATGTCGGCGTACAGCTCCTTGACGAGGGTGTGCGCGAGGACGCGGTACCAGAGGGAGAAGTTGGGGTCGTCGGGGCGGACACCGCTGGACGTGATGACGATCAGGCGGCCGTGATCCATCGCGGCGATGAAGGCGCGGGCCGCGTCGGAGTAGAGGTTCAGAGACTTGCGGCCGGGCGCGCCGATGGCTGAGATCACCACGTCCTGACCGGTGACGGCGGCGGCAACCGATTCCGCGTCCCGTACGTCGGCCGCGATCTCGCCGGGGCCCGTCGGACGACGGACCGCGGCGGTGACGTCGTGACCGGCCTGGCGTGCTTGCTCGACGATCAGGCGGCCGGTGCCGCCGTTCGCGCCGAAGACGACTACTTTGCTCATCACATCTCCTGGAAGACGAACAGTGTTCGTTCGACGAACAGTGTACGACATACTCCCGGGGCGGTAGCGCCGATGCCTCCTCCGACCCGACGCGGAGAACGCTCCCCGACCAGCACTGTTGGGGTATGGAAGCGCTCATTGAGGTCACAGAACTGACCAAGCGGTACGGCGACACCCTCGCGGTCAACGGTGTCGACCTGACCGTCCGGCCGGGTGAGGTCTACGGGTTCCTGGGCCCGAACGGCGCCGGCAAGACGACCACCCTGCGGATTCTCACCGGCCTGATCCGGCCGACCAGTGGAGCCGTGCGAGTGCTCGGCGGCACGCCGGGCAGCCCGGACGTCCTCGGGCGGACCGGGTCGATGATCGAGTCGCCCGCGTTCTATCCGTATCTGTCCGGCCTGGACAACCTGCGGTTGCTCGCCGAGTACGCCGAGGTGTCGCGGCAGCGAGTCGACGAGGTGCTGGAGCTCGTCGACCTGAAAGAGCGCTCCAAGGACCGCTTCTCGACGTACTCGCTGGGGATGAAGCAGCGGCTCGGAGTGGCAGCGGCACTGCTGAAGGATCCCGAACTGGTGATCCTGGACGAGCCGACCAATGGTCTCGACCCGGCGGGGATGCGGGACATGCGCCGGCTGATCCGCGAGCTCGGATCCGACGGACGCACCGTGCTGCTGTCCAGCCACCTGCTCGGCGAGGTCCAGCAGATCTGCGACCGGGTCGGCATCATCGACTCCGGCCGGATGGTTGCCGAGCACAACGTCGACGAGCTGCGCGGTGAGCAGGAACTGCTGGTCCGCGCCGAACCACAACAGCAGGCGCAGGCCGTGCTCAGCAGCTTGCTGGGCAGCGGCGCCGTACATCGGTACGACGAGACGCTGCGGGTGCAGGTGGATCCGACCCGGGCGGCCGAGATCAATCGCGTCCTGGTCGAGGCCGGGATCGCGGTCTCCGAACTCCACAGTGCTGAGCGTGCACTGGAGGATCTGTTCTTCGAGTTGACCGCCAATGAGTAGCTACCGGGCGGAGATCCTGAAGCTCCGCAAACGATCCGCGGTCTGGGTACTCTTCGGCGCCGGTCTGATCCTGAGCCTGATCTTCGGCTACCTCCTCCCCTACCTCGGCTACGTCACCGGCGACGACAACCCGCAGACGACCGGCGTTCCGAGGGACGCAGTCCTCGCCGGGATGCTGCCGGCCCGGGTCATCGACAACACGATCGGCGGGTACCCGATCTTCGCCGGTGCGCTCGCGCTGGTCCTCGGCGCGATCGTGATCGGCGGCGAGTACACCTGGGGCACGCTGAAGACGATCTTCACCCAGCGCCCCGGCCGCGCCAAGATCCTCGGCGCTCAGCTGCTCGGCCTCGCCACGATGACCGCCCTGTGGGTACTCGGGATCTTCGCCGCCTGCGCCCTGTGCAGTATCGGTATCGCGGCAGCCGAAGATGGGGCCACGAACTGGCCGGGCGCCCTCGATCTGGTCAAAGGACTCGCCGGCGGCTGGCTGGTCCTGATGACGTGGTGCCTGGCCGGTGCTGCCCTGGCCGTTGCCTTCCGCAACGTTGCACTCCCCATCGGGCTCGGCGTCGTGTGGATCCTTGGCATCGAGACCCTGCTGGCCGGAGTGGTCAACAGCCTGCTCCCCGACCTCAAGTTCCTGTCCAACGCACTCCCCGGCGCCAACGCGGGTTCGCTGGTGTTCGCGGTGACCGGCATGGCCACCGGCGACGCACCTCCCGGCGTACGGGATGCGGTCAGCGGCGGCCGAGCCCTCGCGACCTTGCTGGCCTACTGCCTGATCTTTGCCGGACTCGCCGCATGGATGACCAGGCGGCGAGACGTCACTTGATGCCGGCGTGCACCAGCGCGAGCTCACAGAACATCGCGTTCGCCCAGGAGAACCACTCGCGGGTGAACTGCGTCGGGTCGTCGACATCGAACCCTTCGTGCATGAGCCCCGTGCCACCCGTCGTGTCGCGGAGGAGCTCGAGCAACTGTTGCCGCTCCTCCGCGGACGTGCTCGAAATCCCCTGCACAGCAAGGGCAATGTGCCAGATGTAGCGCGGCGGCGTGTGCGGACTACCGATGCCGGCGGCCGCCGTACCGCTGTAGTAGTACGGGTTCTCCGGGCTCAGCAGCAACTTGCGCGTCGCCAGGTACGTCGGGTCGTCGGGCGCGGCGAAGCCGGACAGCGGCGCGCTCAGCAGCGACGGCATGTTGGCGTCGTCCATCAGCAACGACTCCCCCATCCCGTCCACCTCATAGGCGTAGACCCGCCCGTACGTCGGGTGGTCGACCGTCCCGAACAGCGCGATGCCTTCCTCGATCGCGGACTTCAGCTCCTTGGCGCGCGACGCCAGCGACTCGTCGTCGAGGACCTCGGTCGCGATCTCCTGCAGATAGCCCAGCACCACCGACGCGAACATGTTGCCGGGCACGTTGAACCCGAGATCGGTCGCGTCGTCGCTCGGCCGGAACGCGCTCCACGACATCCCGGTCGGCTTGGTCAGCCGCCCGAGGCCGCCGCGCACCAGGCTGTCCGACGGCCGATCGTCGTGCCGCTGGAACCGGTACGGCGACCGCGCCTCGTGATCCTGCTCGACGGTCCACAGCTCCAGGATCGCCTCGGCCGCCGGCCGGAAGCGCGCATCGATCACGTCGGACCGCCCGGTGATCCGCCACAGCTTGTAGGCCAGGTCGAGCGGGAAGCAGAGCGAGTCGATCTCGTACTTGCGTTCCCACACCCACGGCGACATCTCGGTCTCGTCGGTCGTGTGCCCGGCGCCGTTGGCCTCGCGGTTGAAGGCGTTCGCATACGGATCCAGTACGACGTACTCGAGCTGGCGATGCAGTACGCCGATCAGCACGTCCTGCAGGCCCGGATCGTCCTTGCACAGCAGCAGGTACGGTCGCAGCTGAGCCGCGGAGTCGCGCAGCCACATCGCCGGGATGTCGCCGGTCAGCACGAACGTCGTACCGTCCGGCAGCCGCTCGGCCACGGCCGGCAGGTTCTCGGCCATCGACCGCCGGAACATCTCCGCGATCACGTCGTCCCCACTGGCCGCGCGGACCTTCTCGGTGGCACGGGCCAGCACGTCGGGATCGATCATCTTTGTCCATCTACCTTTCAGCAACGAGTTCGCGTTCCGGCGAGAACGTGTGGTCCAGCACCAGGCTGCCGGCGCCGATCGCGCCGGCGTCCGCACCGAGCGCCGTACCGGTGACTTCGACGCCGTGGATCGTGCGGAGGGTGAATCGGCTCCGCAGCGCGGCCCGGACCCGGTCGGTCAGCAGCGGGGCGAGCTGCTCGAAGTACGGGCCGCCGAAGACCACGCGGTCCAGGTCGAGCAGGTTCGCCACGTCCTCGACCACTTTGGCGATCCGCTCGGCGAGTGCCGTGATGATCTCGGCCGCGGCCCCGGGCCCGGCGGCGGCCAGCGTACACAGCTCGGTGAAGGCGGCGTCCACCGCCTGGCGATCGTCGAGGTCGATGCTCTGGGCAAGCACTCCGGCGGCGACGCCCTGCTCGACCAGGTAGCGCGGCCGGCTGCTCTCGCCGACGCAGCCGCGACGTCCGCAGAAACAGACCGGGCCATCCGGGTCGGCGATGACGTGGCCGATCTCGCCCGCGTTGCTCGATGAGCCGCGGACGACCTCGTCGCCGAGCACCACCCCGACGCCGACGCCGGTCCCGAGGTAGAAGAAGACGAAGTTGCCCGGTCCGCTGATCCACTTCTCGGCCGCGGCCGCCGCGGTGACGTCCTTGTCGAGGAGCACGGGCATCCCGGTGCGTTCGCGCAGCTCGTCGCGGAGCGGCACGAGGTGCCAGGCGGACAGGTTCGGTGGGTCGACGACCACTCCGCGCTCGACGTCGATCGGCCCGGGTGCGGCGATCCCGACCCCGATCACTCGGCTGCGCAGCGCCGCGGACTCCTCGATGATGGCTTCGACCGTGTCCGCGATCGCGTCGATCAGCACCTTTGGATCGTCGTTCTCCGGAGGTGCGAGCTGTCGGCGTGCGGTCACCTGACCGGTGAGATCAAGCAGTACGACGGTCACGACCGCGGGATCGAGGTGGACGCCGACGGCGTACTGGCCGGTGGGCTCGAGCTCGAGGAGCGTGCGGGGTTTGCCGAGGCCGGCGCTCTTCTGCCGCCCAGCCTCGCGAAGCAGGCCGGCGTCGAGCAGCCGGCGGGTGATGTTCGAGATCGCCTGCCCGGACAGGCCGGTCGCAGTGGCGAGCTCGACCCGGCTGAGCTGCGCGCTTCGGCGAATCGCGTCCAGGACCACTGCGTCGTTGTACCCACCGACGCGATCCAGATTCGTCCCGCGGCGAATGCTCATCCGGAGACCGGGTCGGCGCCCCAGGGTCGCGCCCAGTCGTAGTGGATGGTCTCTGCCCCACTGCGCCAGGCCGTCGGCGTGGTGTTCACCAGCCAGTCCGCTGGCTCGATCCCACCCCGGTCGCCGCCGTCGAGGGCCAGCCGGATCCCGGCCCGCAGTGCGCGATCCGTGCGCTCGGTGCGGGCTGCCGGATCGATCGACAAGAACAGCGCGGTCCCCGATCGGGCGACCAGATCGAGGAACCGCTCGTTCAGCTCCCAGGGGGTCTGCGGAGTGCACGGCACACAGTCGGCGTCGACGGTGAAGAACCGCCCGTGCTGCGGCAGGCGGAACGCGAGCGTGTTGACGCCCATCTTGCGCGTCCGCTCCCAGTCCCGCCCGGAGGTGTCGTCACCAGTGCGCTGGACGTCGACCAGCCCGGCCGCGAGATGGCCGACGGTGTTGCACCCAATCAGTACGACGTCCTGGGCGGCGCTGCGGATCTCGCGATAGAAGGCGAGCAGGATCTCGGCCGTGGTCCGGCTCGGGTCGTGCAGTTGCCAGCCGCTCGCGGTGAGCCGGGAGCCCATCGCCGGTCCGAAGGCGCCGAACACGTCGTACGTGCTGAAGTCGTGCTTGACCAGCTCGAAACCCCAGTCCTTGAACCGGGTCAGGTCGTTGCGCACCAGGTCCAGGACCTCCGGGTACGACGGGTCGAGCGCTCGGCCCGGCTTGTCGTGCGGACCTTGGCGTCCCCACGGACCGGCTTCGCGCACCAGCAGTGGGCGGAACCACAGTCCCGGACGGGCGCCGATCGCGCGGATCGAGGCCGCCGTACCGGCTAGGTCGTCGAAGATACCGGGAATGCCTTGATCCCAGGGTCCGCCGGAGGCGATGCCGCCCGGGTACCAGCCGTCGTCGACCACGCTGAACGGTTTGACCGGGTGCCCGTCGGCGAGCTCGACGATCGTGGCGGCGTCGGTGAGGACGGCCTTCTCGTCGAAGTTCTCGCCGTACGCGTAGTACCAGTTGTTGGCCCCGACCACCGGCGCGGGCTCAGGTCGCGCCGGCAGTCGGGAGCTCATGGTGGCGACCGCTGCGTCGAGGGTCTGCCAGGGAGTGCCTGCATCGTCGAACGATTGGACGGTAGCCGCTCGGAGGGTCCGGCCGTTCAGGTGGGTCGGGCCGCCGCCGTTGCGGAGGTCGAGCCAGAGCGTGCAGCCACCCGCGTCGACGGTCCACGCCGCGAAAGCGCTTGGCTGGACCTCGACCCCGGCGCCGGTTGTGCGTCCGGTGGCCGGGTCGTGGACCAGGAAGTACCACGGGAGCAGACGGTCGGGCTGCTGATGCCGCCACTGGAGGTCGCCGTACGAGCGTTCCCAGGCGTCGCCGAGGATCAGGGCGCCGGACGGCAGCGGTTCGGACCAGCGGAGCGCGACGCGGGTGACCGAGTCCGCGGTGACCTCGACCGTGCCGTCGGTCCAGCCGACCTCGACGCCGCCCGCCGACCAGAGGCCGTTGCGGCGGGCCTCGATCAGGTCGTCGCCGCTCTGGACGAAGACCGCGCTGGGTTCTCTCACCTGACCCCCTCGACTTTCCCCATTGACTTTAGTTAGTGGGTCGAAGGAGCGTCAAGACGGCCTCCACGAGGCGGTCGACATCGGATTGATCTGTGTACGGCGCGAGTCCGGCGCGGACTGCGCCCTCGGTGAGGCCGAGGTGGCGGGCGGGTTCGTAGGCGTAGAAGGTGCCGGCCGGGGCGTTCACTCCGGCCTTGGCGAGGTGCTCGGCGACCGCTTGTGGTGAGTGACCGGCGACTGTGAAGAGCAGGGTCGGCGTGCGGAGAGCGGCATGGCCGTAGAGGGTGATTTCGGGGATGGCCTTGAGGCGGGCTTCGAGGTCGTCGCGGAGGGCGTCCTCGTGCTCCTCGATCAGGCGGAGGGAAGCGTTCAGCCGCTCGCGGCGGGTCGTGCCCTCGCCGCCTAATCCGGCGATGAAGTCGACGGCGGCCGTCGTACCGGCTAGCAGCTCGTAGGGCAGCGTGCCCAGCTCGAAGCGCTCCGGTACGACGTCGGACGAGGGCAGGAGCTTGTCCGGGCGGAGGGTTTCGAGCAGCTCGGGGCGCGCGGTCAGCACGCCGAGATGCGGGCCGAAGAACTTGTACGGCGAGCAGACGTAGAAGTCGGCGTACGACGTATCGGCCGGGGCGTGGGCGGTCAGGTGCACGCCGTCGACGTACAGGAGCGCGCCGGCCTCGTGGACCTGCGCTGCGATCGCCTCGGTGTCGGGCCGGGTGCCGAGCAGGTTGGAGGCGCCGGTGACGGCGACCAGCTTCGTGCGCTCGGAGAGTAGCGGCGTCAGGTCGTCGAGCTCCGACGTCTCGCGGTCGAACCCGAGCCAGCGGACGGTCGCGCCGACTGCCTCCGCGGCCTGGACCCAGGGGCGGATGTTCGCGTCGTGATCGAGGCGGGTGACAACGATCTCATCGCCGGGTCCCCACGACTTGGCGAGCGTCCGGGAGAAGTCGTAGGTCAGCTGGGTCATGCTGCGGCCGAACACGATTCCTTCGGGCGTCGACCCGAGCAGGTCGGCCATCGCCGTCCGGGCGTCTCGGACGATGCCGTCGGCGCGACGCTCGGCCGGGGTGAGCTGGCCGCGGTTCGCCAGCGCTGAGGTGAGGGTGGCCGCGACCGCGTCGGCGACCGCCTGCGGGGTCTGCGAACCACCGGGGCCGTCGAAGTGCGCTGCACCCTCACCGAGTGCAGGGAACTGCTTGCGGACCGCAATGACATCGAAGGCACCCATGCCGGCCATCCTCTCCCGCCGAACCGGTTCTGAGCCAGGGTCTGCCCGGAGCCGGACAAACCTGTGCCCGGATCCGGAAATCGCAGTACGAATTGTCGGCGGGGTGGTGCAGGATGTCAGGAGTGAGCACCCCGACGACTACTGACACCTCCGCGATCCCCTTGCGGGCCTGGCTTCCGACCATGCTGACCCTGGCCGCCATCTGGGGTTGCAGCTTCCTGTTCATCTCGGTCGGCGTGCGGGAACTGCCGCCGCTCTACCTCGCCCTCGGCCGGGTCACCGCGGGCGCGATCGTGCTGCTGCTGTTCCTCGCGGTCAAGCGCGAAGCACTCCCCCGCGACCGGCGACTGTGGGCGCACTCGTTCGTGGTCGGCGCGGTCGGCTCGGCGATCCCGTGGACCTTGTTCGGCTACGGCGAGGAGCGGATCCCGTCGCTGCTGGCCGGCATCTGGAACGGCATCACCCCACTGGTCGTGCTGCCGATCGCCGTACTGATCTTCCGGACCGAGCTCTTCTCACTGCAGCGCGGACTCGGCCTGGTGATCGGGTTCGTGGGCATGCTCGTCGTCCTCGGCGCCTGGAACGTGAACGCCGGCGCCGACCTGACCGGTCAGCTCCTCTGCATGCTCGCCGCCGTCTGCTACGGCATCGCCGTCCCGTACCAGAAGCGCTTCCTTGCCGGCAGCAACGTCTCCGGCACCGCGCTGTCGGCCACCTTGTTGCTGTGCGCAATGGTCCAGCTCGCGATCGTGGCCCCGATCGTCACCCGGCAGGCTCCGCCCGCACCGTGGTCGCTGTCGATCGAGGTGCTCGGCAGCGTGCTGGCCCTGGGCGCGCTCGGCAGCGGCATCGCCTTCGTCCTGAGCATGCGCAACATCCGCCTCATCGGCGCCAGCCGGTCCTCCATGGTGACCTACCTGATGCCGGTCTTCTCGATCCTGGTCGGCGTGATCATCCTCCGCGAGCACCTCACCTGGTACCAGCCGGTCGGCGGCCTCGTCGTCCTGCTCGGCGTCGCCATCTCCCAAGGCGTCTTCAACTCGTTCAAGCGCAAGCCAGTGGTCGTCACCCCGGAACCCGCAGCCGAGGTGCGGTGAGTTAGCGGACCGCCCCCACTCACCAACCTCGGAGTCCGCAGCGGCCGCACGCTCAGCAGAGCCTTCAGGCAGCACGCAGGAGCGAGTTGGTGAGTGGGGGAAGTCCGCTCGCCCGCTCGATCGCGGAGACCACCCACTGTCCGTCGTACCGGATGTCCTCCCAACTGAAGCGGAGGATTCGCCAGCCGCGGACCGTCAGACCGACCTGCCGTCGGCAGTCTCGGGCGAACGCCCGCCGACTGCCGTGGAACTCGAACCCGTCCGCTTCGATTCCGAGCCGAAGTCCGGGGTGCGCGAGATCGATCCGGGCCGAGAACTCCAGGTCCCGAACCTCCCACTGCGGCACGAAGCCCTCGAGGCCCGCCTCGATCAGCAGCGACCGTACTCCCGACTCGAGCACCGACTCGGCACGAAGGTCGGCAAGCCCCGCGACGTAGAGAATGCGCCGCCGATGAGGGCCGCGAACCGAGGCTGCGGCCTGCAGCAGTTCGTCGTGGTCGAAGGCACCCATGCGCAGGGCCGAGTCGGCCACAGCGAGTGCCTCCGCGAGGGGCAGGGTGCGAATGCAGTCGAGCACAGTCCGGACCGGAGTAGTGACGTCATCGATGGCGGCGACGTCGGCCCAGTGCAGCGTGCACGGAAGGCCGGTCAGACGCCGGACCCGACCTGGCGGCAGAGTGACGTGTGGGAGTACTGGGCGGTCGATCACCCCGAACCCCCAGTGCTCTGCTGCGCTCAGGTGGGACACCACGCCGCCGTGACTCCGGGCCGCGGTCAGCGCGGCCGGCGACGTCGGCAAGGCGTAGACACCTTTGGCGACCCGACGGATATCACCACCGGCCAACGCGGCGCGGACGGCTCGTCCGGACATCACGGCGCGAAGGTCGCTGAAGGTCGCGACTCCACCCCGTCTACTGAGTAGTTCGGCAACTTCTGTCATGCCTTCATCGTGATTGCTCGCGCCGATGAGCGTCGGGCGTTATCCACAGGCGGACCGCTAACACTCACCAACCCTCTCAGAGGGGTGGCGCGGCGAGTCGGCTGAGCGTGCGGCGACCCTTTCCGGCGAGGTTGGTGAGTGGGGGCGGTCCGCCCTTCACCGACGACGAAGGTTCGGGAGCGCGGCGACGACTACGGCGACGAGGGCGAGGAAGGCGCCGGCGACGACGGTGAAGGTGACTGGTTTGTCGGCGGCGGGGGCCAGGAGGTCGATTGCGAGGCTGGCGATGAGTTGGCCGGCGATCGTGCCGAGGCCGAGGACGAAGACGCCGACCACGCGGACTACGGCTGCGGCCACGCTCATGAAGATCACGCCGCAGGCGCCGCCGAGGTAGAGCCAGGGGTTGCCGGGCAGGGCGTTCGGGGCGCCGCGGAGGGCGAGATCGACGCCGAACACGATCAGCAGGGCGACGAAGCCGACGCCGAAGTTGACTGTGCCGGCCGCGACGGCGCCGTAGTGGCCGCCGGCGGCGGTTTGTGCGACCCGGCCGTTGATGGCCTGCTGGACTGCTGTCGCGACACCACCGAGGGCCGGGAGGATCGCGAGCAGCAGACCGCTCGGGTGGCCGAGTTGGTCGGAGACTGCGAGGACGACGGCCACCACGGCGAGTCCGGCGCCGACGATTCGCAGGGTGCTGAACTCCTGACGACCGGCCGGGCCGAAACCGAGGCGGTCGACGATCAGGCTGCTGCCCGCCTGTCCGGCGACCACCGCAACGATGAAGACCGCGACACCGAGCACCTGCACGGTGATCGACTGGATCGCGACCAGCCAGGCGCCGCAGAGGCCGCCGACGCACTGCCACCAGCGCAGGCCTCCGGCGTTCAGCGGATCACGGATGGCGTGCCAGACGTTGGCGAGCGAACGACGGATTCCTGGCACGAGCGCCGCTGCGATCGCCAGGATCACCGAGCCGGTGCCGAAGGAGATCAGTGCGGCGAGGATCCCGTCGCCGAGCAGTTTGCCCAGTCCGCCGTTCAGCCGGGACTGGATGGCGAACAAGGCTCCGATACCGAAGGCGGCGGCCAGACCGGCGGCCTGCTGCCGACGGGCCGAGACTTCGGGTCGGTGAGCGGTAACAGTCACCTAACCATCATGACCGTTCCACCTGATGCACCTGACACCAGGTCCAGCTGCTGAACGCTAGCTGCGCCGGATCAGCGCCAGGTACATCGCGTCGGTGCCCTGGCGGTGCGGCCACAACTGCACGTCGGGACCGTCACCGAGCGCGGGCACGTCGGGGAACAGCTCCCGGGCGTCCTCGAGCGTGGCATCGTCCCGCTTCGCCAGGACGGCGTCCACGACCGCGCGAGTCTCGTCATGGTGCGGCGAACACGTCACGTAGGCAACGACTCCGCCCGGACGAACCGAGGTGATCGCCGAGTCGAGCAGGTCCTCCTGCAGCGGTCGCAGCTCCTCGATGTCCTCCGGTGTACGGCGCCAGCGCGCCTCCGGTCGACGTCGAAGCGCGCCGAGCCCGCTGCACGGGACATCGGCGAGGACGCGGTCGAACGAACCCTCAGGCCAGGTCGGCTTGGTGCCGTCGCCGACCAGCACCTTGTGATCGCCGGGGATGGCACGCAGGTTCGCGCGAACGAGCTCGGCGCGGTGTTCGAGCGGCTCGACTGCCGTCAACGCTCCGTCCCGCTCCTCCACCAGGGCCGCGAGCAGCGCCGACTTCCCGCCAGGACCGGCGCAGAGGTCGAGCCACTCGGTGTCCGAACCCTCGATCGGCGCGTTCGCCAGCGCGAGCGCGACCAGCTGCGAACCCTCGTCCTGCACCCCGGCGCGGCCGGTTGCCACGGCCGCGATCCGGCCCGGATCACCGCCGCTCTGCAGGACAGCGGCGTACGGCGAGAACTTGGCGCGACTGGCGCCGGCCTCGATCAGCTCGTCCACCGTGGCGAGGCCGGGGCGGGCGACCAGCGTGACGCGCGCCGGTTCGTTGTCGGCGTCGAGGAGATCTTCCAGCTCGTCGTCGTCCAGCAGTTGCGCGAACGCCTCGACTTCCCAGGTCGGGTGCGCCTTCGCGACCGCCAGGTGCAGCAGCCGGTTCTCCTCGATCGACGGGGCGACCGTGTCGATCCATTGGTCGAACGTGCGCTGGCTGATCTTGCGCAGTACGGCGTTCACCAGGCCGCTGCGCTTGTGCCCGATCTCGGCGCGGGTGAGCGTGACCATCTCGTTGACCGCGGCGTACGAGTCGACGCGCATGCGGAGCAGCTGGTGGGTGCCGAGCGTGAGGATGTCGAGCAGTTCGGGGTCCAGCTCGTTCAGCGGGCGATCGACGCAGCGGGCGAGGAACGCGTCATACGTGCCTTGCCAGCGCAGCGTGCCGTGGACGAGCTCGGTGCAGAACGCCGCGTCGCGGCCGGCGAGGTGGGCGTCACGCAAGGCACGGTTGAGCACCAGGTTCGCGTAGCCGCCTTCGGAGGTGACCTGGCGGATCACCCGATAGGCGACCTGCCGCACCTTGTCGGGCCGCTTCTGCGGCTCGCGGTTACGCGGAGTGCGGTCACTCACCGAGCTTGTCCTCTTCGGTGATACGAATGCCACGGGCCCAGTCGGCGGCGGCCATCGGCTTCTTGCCCTGCGGCTGGACGGTCAGCAGCTCGACCGCCTTGCTGCCGGTGCCGATCACCACGCTCGATTTGGTTGCCCGCAACTCCCCTGGCTTCAGTTCGTCGTCGGTCAGCCGGACCGCGAGCACCTTCAGCCGCTCACCGCGGAACGTCGTCCACGCACCCGGCGCCGGGTTGCAGCCGCGCACCAGCCGGTCCACGCGGAGCGCGGGCGCGGTCAGATCCAGCTCGGCGTCCTCGACGTTGATCTTCGGCGCCAGCGAGACGCCCTCGGCCGGCTGCTCCTGCGGCTGCAGGATGCCGTCCTCGATGCCGTTCAGCGTGTCCACCAGCAGCTTCGAGCCGGACTCGGCCAGCCGGCCGAGCAGGTCACCCGCGGTGTCGGTCGGCCCGATCGGCTCAGTCAGTACGCCGAACACCGGGCCGGCGTCGAGCGCCTTCACAATCCGGAACGTGCTGGCTCCGGTCACGTCGTCGCCGGCGATGATCGAGTGCTGCACCGGCGCGGCACCCCGCCAGGCCGGCAGCACCGAGAAGTGCAGGTTGACCCACCCGTGCTCAGGAATGTCCAACGCTGCCTGCGGCAACAAACCGCCGTACGCGACGACCGGGCAACAATCCGGGGCGATCTCGGCGAGCTGGGCCAGGAAGGCGGGATCGCTGGGTTTGGCCGGCTTCAGGATCTCGATGCCGAGCTCCTCGGCGTACTGCGCGACCGGCGACGCGACGAGCTTGCGCCCGCGCCCGGCCGGGGCGTCCGGACGCGTGACCACGGCGACAACTTCGTGGCGGCTGGCAACGATCGCGCGCAGTGCGGTGACCGCGGGTTCCGGCGTACCGGCGAAGACGACTCTCACAGCGCACATCCGTTCGCGAAGCTCACAGGCCGAATCCGTTCATGGGGTGGGGCGAGACCTTGATCTGCGGTGGGCCGGACAGGCCGGACCACTCGGCTTCGCGGATCGCCTTCATCGCTTGTTTGCGGGTGGCGGTGTCGAGGCGGTCGATGAAGAGGATGCCGTCGAGGTGGTCAGTCTCGTGCTGGATCGCGCGGGCCAGGTACTCGGAGCCTTCGATGACGACCGGGTCGCCGTACATGTTGAAGCCGCGGGCGATGACGGACTGGGCGCGGCGGCAGTCGAAGGTGAGGCCGGGGATCGACAGGCAGCCTTCGGGGCCGAACTGTTCGTCGTCGGACAGGGTGAGCTCAGGGTTGACGAGGTGCCCCAGCTCGCCGTCGACGTGGTACGTGAAGACGCGCAGTCCGACGCCGATCTGCGGTGCGGCGAGGCCGGAGCCGGGCGCTGCCTGCATGGTGTCCGCGAGGTCCGCGACCAGGCGGCGCAGCTCGGCGTCGAAGTCGACGACCGGCACCGCCTTCGTGGTCAGGACGGGGTCGCCGAACAGACGGATGGGTTGGACCGACACAGACTCTCCACAACGTTCACTGACCAGGACTGAGCAAGTCTAGTGCGCCTGCGGCGGCGGTCCTGAGCGGGAGGGGGCTGCCAATTGTTGCCTCAGACACGTACTGTGGTCTCAGGCGTACCTACAGTCACTGTCGTCCCACGCCTCACGGGAGTCACAATGCCCACAGCAGCACGGGGGGCCACTGCGTTCGTCCTGGGTGCACTTCTGGCCCAGGCGCCCCTCACCGCGTTTGCGTACCAGCCTCGCGAGACGGAGCCGGCCGTCGTACCGGCCGCGGAGTCGTGGAGTGAGTTGCGCCAGCAGGTGATCGAGACGTCACCGGACGAGCTGGAGGCTTCGGACACGGAGACGCAGGCCGCATCGGTGCTGCGGTGTTTCAAGCTCGAGGAGGAGCACTACTGCCTCGGGCTGGGGTTCGTGGACGAGCTTCCGACCGGCGCGCAACTCCAGGACGTCGTGAGTACGCCGGATGTCTCGGCGGACGAGGCGGACGGGGTCGAGCAGGACATCGACACCGGCGACCAGGCGCCGCAGGACTTCGTCGCCGAGCGGGCGGCGATGCCGAAGGACGCGCGGGTGGAGGTCGAGCTCGACGAGATGCGGACCGCGTGGGAAGGCCGCGAGAAGGCGCGGGCGCTCCGGCTGCTCGAGGTCTCGCCGGATGAGCGGACCTCGGCTGACGCAACGCCGGCTCCGACCCCCACGCCGACGGCGACGCCGACTCGTACGACGCCGACGGCCGGCCCCGGCACACCGACCCCGGCTCCGCAGCCGCCGGTGCAGGTGGTGAAGCCGCCGAAATCGTCGTACATCATGAAGGGCTTCCAGACCTCGCAGGAGAAGGGGTACTGGTGCGGTCCGGCGACGTTCCAGTCGATCGACTGGGCCGACGACCAGCAGAAGGACACCCAGGCCTCGTGGGCCAAGGACCTCGGGTCGACCAGCTCCGGCACCGGCATCACCGCGATGGTCAAGCAGACCAATCTGAAGACCGACTGGGACGTTGCCGCGGGCACCTACGTCGTGCAGAACGTGTCGCACTGGAACGCGCAGAAGTTCTTCACCGTCCACCAGAACCACCTCGGGGACGGCAAGCCGGCGCCGGTGATCGAGCATGTGCAGCTGCTGAAGCGGTACTTCCCGTACCTCGCCTTCAACCACAGCGGGCACTACCAGGTCGGCCGCGGATACGACCGGACCAAGGGCACCATCGCGATCTTCGAGGTGTTCAACGAGCGCCGGTTCAACAGCCGCGGCAATACGACTGACGGGCCGAAGAACATCCCGGCGTCCGCGCTGTTCAACGCGACGCTGGCCAACTCCTTCCAGAACATCGGACTGTGACCTGAATGCGTCGTACCACCGTTGCCGTCGGCATCCTGATTCTCCTCGGTGTGGCCGGCTGTTCGTCCTCCAGCGACTCGTCGAAGCCCTCCGCGCCGGGCACGACCAGCACTCCCGCGCCGAGTTCCGCGACACCGCCCGCGCAGACCAACACCGCCGTACCGGTCTGGGCGAAGGTGTTGCGGCAGCCGGTCGACGGGCAGCATCTCGTCACCCAGCAGCGCAAGTGGGTCGTGACGCGGAGCAGCGACGAGACGGGCATCACGACAATCGTCGACAAGGCGAGCAAGAAGGTGGTCGTGCGGCACGTCCCGGCCACCGGATTCGTCGCGCAGTCGCCGGTGGTGATCGACGATCGGTGGGCGCTGGTCGAGGACATCCGGTCCGAAGGCTCCGACCCGCAGATCAACCTCGTCCGGTATGACCTGAGCACCGGCCGCAAGACCGCGCCCGGCGGGTTGCCCAAGATCTCGGAGCCGGAGATCGGCGCGTACGACGGGACGTTCGCCTACAGCTCGACCGACGCGAAGAACCGGTCCTGCCTGATCGTCGCGTCATTGGCGGCATTGTCGTCGCGGACGGTCGGGTGCGTGGCCGCGCCCGGGTACGTCGCTGATCCGGTGGTGTCGGCGGATTCGGTGACCTTCAGTGAGATCGCTGCGCCGGAGACTGCCAAGCGCTGCAAGCGGGTGCTGACTGCTTCGTTGTCCGGTGGGCCGGCGCGCCCGGTGCCGGCGGCAACCAAGTGCATCCAGTGGAGTGGCGCCTCGGTGGGTGGCGCGACCGTCTGGTCCGAGGTGGCCGCGTCGGATCCGGATCAGTACCAGAGCAAGGCTTATCTGCGGGAGTCGGCGGACGCACCGGTCCGCGCGCTCGGCGCCGTGGCGACCGACACGATCCTTGCCTGCGGCAACTGGATTCTCTGGGAGACGCGGACGGTCGGCAGCACCGGCGAGGAGTCGTTCCAGATCAACCGGTGGACCGCGGGGCTGGACAAGCCGCAGCGGATCTACAGCGGCAAGCCCGGGATCGCGCTCACGCCGATGACGTGCCAGGACAACACGGTGTACGTCGAAGCCGCCGACCTGTCCGGGAGCCCGACGTACACCGAGGCCATTGCCGCTACTGCGAGTTAGACCGTGAGCCCACGGTCGCGCAGGTGCGCGCGGAGATCGGCGGCGCCGGTGAAGAGTTCGGCGTCCATCCCGACCGCGCGAGCGCCGTCGACGTTGTACTGCATGTCGTCGGTGTAGAAGGTGCGCGCCGGGTCGAGGCTGTAGCGCTCGAGCAGGATCCGGTAGATCTTCTCGTCAGGCTTGACCGTCTGCTCGGTCCCGGAGACCACCTCGCCGTCGAAGGAGGCCAGCACCGGGAACGCCTCCTGAGCCACCGCCCACTTCTCGTGCGAGAAGTTGGTCAACGCGTACGTCGGCAGTCCGAGCGCCTTGAGATCGCTCAACAGTTCGACGGTGTCCTCGAAGACGCCCTTGACCATCTTCAGCCAGCCGGTGTCGTACGCCTCGATCCACTCGGCGTGCTCCGGGTGCTGACCGGCCAGCTCGGCAACCGCCTCGGACCAGGTCCGGCCGGCGTCCTGCTGCCCGTTCCAGGCCGGTGTCGCGACCTCGGTCAGGAACCGCGTCCGTTGCTCTTCGTCCGGGATCAGCTCGGCGTAAAGGTAGTCCGGACTCCAGTCCAGCAACACCCCGCCGATGTCGAACACCACCACGTCGATCGTCCGCTCAGTCATGCCGACAACCCTACGTGGCACGGTTCGGAGCGGCGGCCTTGATGGTTCGCAGGATGGGCACGGTCTCGAGCGCGGTGATGTGTTCGATGGTGCTGATGCGGTTGGTCAGATAGGCGTGGAGGGCGTCGGGGCCTGCGCAGAGGGCGTGAGCAACGAGGTTGGTGCGGCCGGTGGTGGCGGCGACGAAGGCGAGTTCGTCGTGAGTGGCGAGGGCGCGGGCGACGGCTTCGGTGTGGGCGGGTGGGACGGAGAGCCACAGCATGGCGGCGGTGGTTGCGCCGAAAGCGGTCGGGGCTACGTCGACGTCGAAGAAGATCGCGCCGCTTGCCTCGAGGACGGCGAGGCGGCGCGCGACGGTGGCGGGCGCCCAGCCGGTTTCGCGGGCCAGGTCTGTGAGGGTGGCGCGGCCGTCGTTGCCGAGGGCTGCGAGCAGCTTCTGGTCGGTAGGGAGGATCTGCGCGGTCGATAACTCGGCGAGCCGCTCAGAGAGTGCTTTCTCCTGTTCCCGGGTGAGCGTTGTCGCGCGGGCACCCCAGGCGGCCGGGCCGCCGACGTACAGGTGAAGGAGATAGTGCGCGGAGACGGACGTGACGCCGGCCGTGCGCGGGATGTCGTGCAGGAGGAGGGCGTTGCCGTCGGTCGGTGTGGTGTGGACGATGGCCATGATCTCGGTGCCGCCGGAGGCGAGCTTGATCCAGCTCGTGTCGGTACGGCGAGAGAGCGCGCTCGCGAGGTCTTGCGCGGCGCGCGGAGTCGCCGTCAGCCGGACCAGCCACTGGGATCGGCCGGCGCGATGCGGATCCGGCAGCCCGATCACGCGCAGTCCGGCCTCCGTACGTAGCCGTTGGTAGCGCCGCGCCACGGTCTGGGTGGAGACGCCCAGCACGGCACCGATCCGGCTGTACGGCGCTCGCCCGGCGACCTGCAGCGCGTGGATCAGGCCACGATCGATCTCGTCCAGCATGGAAGGATCATGACGCAAGGCGCTCTCTGATGGAAGATCACTGCACGCTCAACCCTCCAGCTGGAACCACGACCGGCCGGTCCGCGACCGTACTGCCACCGACACTTTGGAGGCAGTGATGCGGAAATGGGTGGGGCTGGTCGCCCTTCTGGTCGCCGAGGCGATGAACCTGCTCGACGCGACGATCGTCCAGGTCGCGGCACCGGTGATCCACGCCGACCTCGGCGGGCCGACGGCCGATATCCAGTGGTTCAGCGCGGCGTACACGCTGCCGTTCGCGGCACTGCTGATCACCGGCGGTCGGCTGGGCGATATCTACGGCCGGCGCCGGCTGTTCCGGATCGGGGTGGTCGGGTTCGTGCTGGCGTCGACCGCGTGCGCGCTGGCGACTCAATCCGGCGTACTGATCGGCGCGCGGGCCGTGCAGGGACTGACCGCGGCCGCGATCATTCCGCAGACCATCGGGCTGATCCGTTCGGCGTTCAGCGGTCCGGAGTTACCCAAGGCGTTGGGGCTGATCGGGCCGGTGATGGGACTGGCCGGGATCTCGGGGCCCTTGCTCGGTGGCGTGATCACGGAGGCTGCTTCGTGGCGAGTGGTGTTCCTCGTGAACGTGCCGCTCGGGTTGGCCGTGCTCGCGCTCGCTCACCTGCTGCCTGAGTCGCGGGCGCCGAGGCGTCCCACGCTGGACCTGGCCGGAACAGCGTTGCTGACCACGGGGAGCGCTCTCCTGGTGTTTCCCATCCTGCAATCGCGGGACTGGTTCCTGCTCCCGATCGGACTCGCCGTGCTCGGCGGGTGCGTCCTTCAGCAACGCCGAACCGGCGGCCGGCTGATTGAGCTGAGCCTGTTCCGGCGCAGCGGGTTCGGGGCGGCCCTGGTGACGTCGGCACTGTTCTTCGCCGTGATGACCGGTCTCACCTTGGTCGTCGTACTGCACGAGCAACTCACGCTGCACCACAGCGTGCTGCGGGCGAGCCTCGTCCTGCTGCCGTGGTCGGCGGCCTCCGGGATCGCTGCTTGGTGTGCCGGGCAGTGGCTGATCCAGCGATTCGGCTCTCGCCTGATGTACGTCGGTCTCGGCCTGCTGCTGGTCGGTCTGGTCGGCACACGACTGTGGTTGGTACCCGCGCTGGGAGTCTGCGGCGTCGGCGTCGGGCTCTTCACCACGGCGTTCTTCACCGAGGCGTTGCATCGGGTGCAGCCGCAGGAGACCGGCTCCGCCGCGGGGTTGCTCAATGCGGTTCAGCAGTTCGGCGGCACGCTTGGCGTCGCCGTACTGGGCACGGTGTTCCTGCACCATCCGGCGACGCCGCAGCGGGCGTTCCTGGTCGCGATCGCGGTCATCGCCGTCACGGTAGGCACCGCTCACGTCATGCGGTCGCCGCGTTCTCCGCAGTTCGCACCTGGATCGCCGGAGAGAGCGCGTACTGCCCGATGAAGATCACGACGCCGAGGACGGCCACGCCGATCCAGGTGGCCGTCGCGCCGAACGCCTCCAGCGAGTTCGTGCCGGCCAGCGGCCCGATCACCGCGCCGAGTCCGAAAGCCATGCCGGCCGTGCCGAGGTAGCCGCCCCGGAGGTCGATCGGGGCGACGTCCGCGAACACCGCCCCGATCACGGCGGCGAAACCGATCTCGCCGATCGTCCACACCACCACCGACAAGGCGTAACCCCACCACTCGTGCACGACCGCGCCGATTCCGAACCCGAGACCGACGATCAGCATCGACACCGCCATCAGCCTGGGCCGGTCGTACTTCGCCAGCCGCTTCACCACCAACGGTTGCAGCAGCACGATCACCACGCCGTTCAGGGCCATCACGGTGCCGTACCACGAGGTCGGCAGGCCGTCGTGCGCCATCGCGAGCGGCAGCGTGGAGTAGCCCTGGAAGTAGATGGTCGCGTAGCCGACCTGGATCAGGACCATCGTCAGGAAGATCCGGTCTCGCAGGACGACCGGCAGCAGCGGCCGGCGCTTCGCCCCTTCGTCGAGCTGCGGGCGGCTCTCCGGGACCATCGTCCAGATCACGATGCCCGCGATCACCGAGGTCGCCGCGTTCAGCCAGAACAGCAGGCCGTAGCCGATCGAGGCGAGCACGCCCGCGCTCACGGTCGAGATCGAGAAGCCGAGGTTGATCGCCCAGAACAGCAGTCCGTACGCGCGAACCCGCTCGGCCGGCTGGAGAAGATCGGCCACCGTCGCCGAGACCGCCGCCCGGAACAGGTCGCCGAGCAGACCGACACCGAACGCCGTCGCCCAGATCATCGGCATCGACCGCGCCGAGCCCAGCAGGATCAGCGCGACGGCGGTCCCGAAGAAGCAGAGCAGCATGGTCGCCCGCCGCCCGACCCGGTCGGCCAGCCAGCCGCCGGCGACCTGCGACACCACGCTGCCGGCGCCGACCGACGCCGCCACGGCACCCGCCGTACCGGCGGAGAGGTGGCGGTCCTGGGTCAGGTAGAGGACGAGGAACGGCTGGACGAAGCTGCCGAGCCGATTGACCAGCTGGCAGACCCAGAGGGCCCAGAACGCCCGGGGAAGGGCCTGGGGTGCGCTGGGTTCGGTCACGGAGGCAGCACTCATGAGGACAACTGTCCGAGCTCCGGGGGTCAGTGTCGACGATTAGGCCTGAGGCTAATTGTCTGCTCTGCGCAGATCCGGTTCTACGATGGATCGGTGATCACACTCAGGCTGAACGCGGGTGACGTCGGCCGGATCCGGTTCGCGCTCTCCCCGATCTGGGAGGCGGTCACCAGCGTCCGAGCACTGAGCAACAACACCGCCCGCAGCGTGCACGGTCCCTGGCTGCAGAAGGTCCGGCCGATCATCGAGGGTCCGGACCTGACGTTGCTCAGGGCACTCATTCCGCCGGTCGGCTACATCCCGGACTTCATCACGCCGGCGCCGCCACGGCGATCCACCAGTCTCGAGTCCGGCCTCGCCGCGATCGCGGCCACTCCGACCGACCTGGTGGTGCGCGAGCTGCAGCGGCTGTACGACGAAAGCCCGCACCCGCTGCTGCCGGAGCTGATCGCGGATCCGCAGCGAGCGGTTGCTGAGATCACGTCGGCGCTCTCGTCGTACTTCCGGCGAGCGATCGAACCCGACTGGCGAAGGATGCGCGCCCTGCTGCAGGAGGATCTCGCGTACCGGCTGGACGAGCTGGCCAGCGGCGGCATCGATCGGCTGTTCCGCAACCTGCATCCCTCGGTGCGGTTCCACGGCGATCTGATCGAGGTCGACCGGCCGTTCTGCTGCGACGGCGAGCCGCTGGCCGGCCAAGGTGTCCTGCTCGTCCCGTGCGTCTTCGCGTGGCCGACCACGTTGCAGATCACCGGCGCACCGCATGTACCGACCATCACCTACCCACCCCGTGGCCTCGGCCGCCTCTGGGAGGACCGTCAGGACACGACCGACTCCCCACTCGCCGATCTGGTTGGCCGCACCCGGGCCGCCATCGTCAGCCATCTGGACCTGCCGATGTCCACGACGCACCTGGCCCACCAGCTGGGCGTCTCGGCTCCCACGCTCAGCGTCCACCTGAGCATCCTGCGCAACGCCGGACTCGTCGGCTCCCGGCGCGACGGCCGAGCCGTCCTCTACCACCGCACAACCCTGGGCACCCAACTCCTCGCCGCGTCTACTCCCCTGGCGGACACCGCCTGACAACTTGAGCCTGCCCCTGGGGCAGACCTGATACTGGCAGGCGCCCAGACCGAGGAGGCCAGAATGGAATTGCTCGAACCGCCCCGCATCGTCGACCGACCGCGGCAGGACTATCTCGGGATCCGCCTGATCACGCCGTTCCGCGGCATGTTGAGTGTCCGGGACCAACTGATCAAGGAGCTCAGCGCCTGGTTGGTCACCACGGGCATCGACGACGTCGGCCTGTTCTTCCTCCGGCTGCATGTGGTCGACATGAGTGGCCCGATGGATCTGGAGGTGGGCGTGGTCACGCCGACCGCGCAGAGCGGCGACGAGCGCGTGCGGCCCGGCGTACTGCCGGCCGGCCGTTATGCGACGCTGACCTATCGCGACCATTCCCTCCGCGCGCACCGTGCCCTCTTCGAGTGGGCCGAGGCGCAGAACATCACCTTCGACCGTCGCGAGGTCCCCGAGGGCGACCTTTTCGCCTGCCGGTACGAGGCGTTCCGCACCGACCCCAGGACCGAACCACGCAAGACGAAGTGGGCGGTCGAACTCAACTTCGCTGTCGCCGACTAGCCAAAACCGGGTGGGTCTACCTGGATGCGGACGGAACCTGGCGTCTTCTTGGTGGTTCGGGTCGCCTGCGCTTCCTTGAGGGCGCGGACGAGTTGGGTGCCGGCGGCTCGCGGTGTGCGGACGACGGCTCGGACGGTCTCGTCGTCAACGTCGACGGGGCCCAGGACTTCGAGACCTGCTGTCGATGGCAGGAGCGGACGGAGCCGCTCGATCAGGTCGGTGACCGCGGCGGAGGGGCCGGTCAGCTCGGCGAGTTTGGCGGCGGGTGCCAGCCGCGCCGTACGGCGTTCTTCCACCTCGCGAGTCGCCCACCCCTCCGGGCTCCAGCGCACGACCGCCTGCAAAGGCAAGGCGGATGGGTCGCCGACCATGATGACCGTGCCGCCGGCGCGTGCCGGGCGGACCAGGGCGGCCGCGTTGAGCCAGCGCCGGACGGCTTCTTCGGGGGCTCGGAGGTCGGGGCGAGACAGCATCAGCCACGTGTCGAGCAGCAGAGCCGCGGTGTAGCCGCCCTCGGCGACCGGCTCCGAGCCCGGCGTGGCCACGATCAGCGCCGGTTGGCCGGACACGCGATCGAGCATGTGCTCACCGCCCGAGGTCCGCACGACGATGCCGGGAAACGCCCGTCCCAGCTCCTCCGCCGTACGGCGAGCGCCCACGACGGCGGCGCGCATCCTCGGGTCACCACATTCGGGACAGCGGTGGTCTGCGGCCGGCCGGCCGCAGATGCTGCAGCTCGCCGGTCCGGATCGACCCATCAGACGCAAGGTTCCTGCGCAGGTTGCGCACCGCGACGGCGCCCGGCAGGTCTGGCAGACCAAGCTCGGCAGGTAGCCGGCCCGCGGATTCTGGACCAGCACCGGCCCGGACAGCAGTCCTTCGCGGGCGATCTCGAAGGCGCGGTGCGGCAGCCGGGCAGCTCGCGCGGCCGGGTCGCGCGCCAACTCGCGATCCGATTCGCCGGTGATGTGGACCTCCGGCGCCGCGGCCCGGATCACCGTGCGGTCCGCGATGAGCTCGGCCGCGAAGCCGGATTCGATCACCGCCGCGGCCTCGGCCGAGCGTGCGTATCCGCCGAGCAACGCGGCGCAGTTCTGCTTGTAGGCGCGCAGGAGCAGGACTTCGCGGGCATGCGGGTACGGTGCGCGCTGTTCGGCGTACGAGTCGTCGCCGTCGTCCCACATCGCGACGAGCCCGAGATCCGCGACCGGCGCGAAGGCGGCGGCGCGCGTCCCGATCACTACCCGGGCGTTGCCGCGCACAGCTGTCAGGAAGGCGCGGTATCGCGCGGTCGGGCCGAGGTCGGCCGATAGCGTGACGAATCCGCTGTCGCCGAGCACCGCCGTACAGGCTTCGGCGAGGCGGTTGAGATCGCGCGCGTCCGGCGCCAGCAGCAACGCACCGCGACCCGCGGCCGAGCAGACTGCCGCAGCTTGCGCGAAAGCGAGCGCCCAGTCAGCCCCCGGTACGGCGGTCCAGACCGCGCGTGGCGACTCTGCCCGGGCGAGCGCTTCGAGGAACCCCGCCGGGTACGGCGACCAGGCCGATCTCGACGTGGACACGGGCGGCGGCGGCGGCTGGTCGCAGCGCAACGGCTCGGCCTCGACCTTCGCGTGCCGGGGTGGCACGGCCAATCGGCTCACGTCGGGGAAGACACCGGCGTACCGGTCGGCGACCGCGCGGCACAGGTCGGCGATCTCCGGGGTCAGCACCTGCTCGGGCGAGACGACCTTGCGGATCCGCGCGAGCTTGCCGTCGTGATCGGACTCGGCGAGCCGTTCCAGCACGAACCCGTCCAGATCCTTGCCGGCGAAGCGGACCTTCACGCGGACGCCGGGCTGAGCAGCCTCGGCCAGATCGTCGGGGACGAGGTAGTCGAACGGCCGATCCAGATGCGGCAGCGACACGTCGACCGCGATCCGGGCCACCGGCAACGGACTGGTGATCCCGGCCGGCTGTTTGGTCCGGGACTTGCGCACGGTGTCCCGCAGCAGCGTCAGTTGCTCCGGCGGTTCCGATGTCACCGCCAAATGCTAGTCGGCCCAGCCGACAGCCGGTCGCACGCCGCCCGCAACCTGTGGACAACGCCGACGGCCCGGCTGCTCGTGAGCAGCCGGGCCGGGACGTGGTGTTGCTACTTGTTGACGGCGGCCTTGAGCGCTTCGACGCGGTCCAGGCGCTCCCAGGTGAAGTCCTCGCCGGTGCGGCCGAAGTGGCCGTTGGCGGCGGTCTGGGCGTAGATCGGGCGGAGCAGGTCGAGGTCGCGGATGATCGCGGCCGGGCGGAGGTCGAAGACCTCGGCGACGGCGTCGGCGATCTGATCGACCGGGATCTTCTCGGTGCCGAACGTGTCGACGTAGAAGCCGACCGGCGCGGCCTTGCCGATCGCGTAGGCGACCTGGCACTCGACGCGGTCGGCCAGGCCGGCGGCGACGATGTTCTTCGCCACCCAGCGCATCGCGTACGCCGCGGACCGGTCCACCTTCGACGGGTCCTTGCCGGAGAAGGCGCCGCCGCCGTGGCGCGCCATCCCGCCGTACGTGTCGATGATGATCTTGCGGCCGGTCAGGCCGGCGTCGCCCATCGGGCCGCCGATCTCGAACCGGCCGGTCGGGTTCACCAGCAGCTTGTAGTCGTCGGAGGCGATGTCGAACTGCTCGAGCACCGGGTCGACGACGTGCTTCTTGATGTCCGGCGCCAGCATCGACTCCAGGTTGATGTCCGCCGCGTGCTGGCTGGACACGACCACGGTGTCGATCCGGACCGCCTTGTCACCGTCGTACTCGACCGTGACCTGGGTCTTGCCGTCCGGGCGCAGGTAGGCCAGCGTGCCGTCCTTGCGGACCTCCGACAGCCGCGCCGACAGCCGGTGCGCGATCGTGATCGGCAGCGGCATCAGCTCCGGCGTCTCGTTGGACGCGTAGCCGAACATCAGCCCCTGGTCGCCCGCCCCCTGCAGGTCCAGCTCGTCCTTCGAGGCGTCCGAGCGCGTCTCGTACGCCGTGTCGACGCCCTGCGCGATATCGGCCGACTGGCTGCCGATCGCGACCGAGACGCCACAGGACGCGCCGTCGAACCCCTTGAGCGACGAGTCGTACCCGATCTCCAGGATCCGCTTGCGGACGATCCCTGGGATGTCGACGTACGCCGACGTGGTGACCTCGCCGGCCACCACGACCAGACCGGTCGTGACGAGCGTCTCGACCGCCACGCGGCTCTTCGGGTCCGCCGTCAGCAGCGCGTCGAGAATGGAATCGCTGATCTGGTCAGCGATCTTGTCCGGATGACCTTCGGTCACCGACTCGGACGTGAAAAGGCGCCTGCCCACAATTCTCCCTCGGATTCCTCTTTGTGCCACGCGGCCGACCCCACGACCACGCGAGCCCCCCATGCACCGGCGGTTGACGATGCATCTTCGGCGAGTATGCCAGCGATTCCGGGCAGAGTCCCGGGGACGCTCCCAATCCGTCCGAATGACAAGAACGATGTCCACATTCTAGACAAACGCCGGGCGTTCAGGCGTGTGGACCCACCGTGATCTCGCCCACTGTTAGGTCACCCTTACCGCCTTGGATCGCAGCCACGCGGGCTACCGCGGCGTCCAGGGCGGCCTGCTGCTTGCGGCTCAGCGGGACCAGTGGCTCGACGGTGATCTGCAGGGTGCGGCCGCTCTTCTTCTGATGCCAGACGCCGGCCACGGAACCGTCCATCAGGAGCAGCGGGTAGTTGCCGGCCTGGCCGCGGTTGGTGGCTCGCTCGAGCGCCTTGCCGGGGAAGACGAGTTCGCGCGGGAAGCAGCCGACGCCGTACGCGTCGAAGTACGGGAGCAGGTGAACACCCTCGACCGGTTCGTCGGCGAACTCCTCGTCGCCCGGCGCCAGGAAGCCGAACTCGGTCTCCGGCAGGCTCTCGAAGTACGGCCGGACCACGGTGACCGTGGTCTTGATCCAGCGCGCGAACTGCTGCGGGGTCGCGGGTCCGTAGGCGAACAGGTAGCGGTGGAGCAACTCGGTGAGCGCTTTCTCGCCGTTCATCGGCACGAACGCGCCGTGCCGCTGCGGAGTCGTGTACGTCGTCGCCCGGCCGCGGTTCGCGCCGTAACAGAGCACGCCCGCGTTGGCCGCCGCCGGAATCACCTGCCGCCAGCGCGGCCAATAGGTCTGGAACGCCGGCATCACCAGGTCCCCCGCCCAGGACCCGGTTCGGCGGACGACCTCGACCGACAACTCGTCGATGGTGAGTTCCGCGTCCGAGAGCGCATCACCGATGGCAGCGATCACCTCGGCCTGCTGGTCGGCGGTCATCCGCATGATCTCGGGCGGCTGCTGCCCCGCGGGCAACGCGGAGAGCGCTCCCGTCCACATCGGCAGGTCCGCGAGCGGCAGCAGGTGCACCGTCCCGCGCGGCCCGAAGGTCTTCACCAGGCCGGGATCGCTCTGCACGGTCTCTCGGGTCGCGTCCTGGACTCGCAGCGCGACCGACGTCTCCCCCGCCGACAGCACCTGCGCATGCGCGCCACACATCGCCCGTACGGCGTCGACCGGGCTTGCCGCGGGTTCGGTCAGATAGTGCCGGCGCATCCGCCGTGCCACCACGGCCGGCCATGAGATCTCCATACCCAGAACCTAGGTGGAGTAGCGGTCAGGTGTTGTCCTCTTGGTTCCTGTCGAGCTCGCGCCGCGCCTTGCGCTCGGCCTTCAGGCGGCGACGCTCGGCCCTGGTCACCTTGCGGACCACGTCGACGCCACCCCAGAAGGAGAGGCCGGTCACGATCACCCGCGGCGCACCTGGTTCGCCGACGCCAGATGCCCGATGGTCGAAGCCACCCATGACGCCCACGCCCCGGACCTCCAGATCGACCTCCGGCGGCACGAGCACGCTGAGACCACCCATCACCGCGAAGCAGCGGATCACGGTCAGCGGCTCCTCGAACTTCGCCTCGCGGAGATCGACCTCACCGCCTCCCATCACGGCGACCGCGGTGAACCGCCGCGCGATCGTCCAGACCCCGCGGCGGTTGAAGCCGCCGAGAATCCCGATCCCGAGCCGTGAGGTCGGGGGGCCGCCGATGCGGTTGCTCGTCGACGCTACGGCGGTCTCCGCGACCGGGACGGGGAGGTCGTGGACGAGCTGCTGCAGCTCGCCGTACGTGCGGGCGCTGTGCGCGTCCTCGAGCCGCGACTCGAACTCGGTCAGCTGGAGCCGGCCCTCGGCCAGCGCGTCCCGAAGGATGTCGCCGATCCGCTCACGGTCGGCATCGGAGGCCCGCAGCTCCGAGAGCGCGGGTGGTTGAGCGGGTGGTTCGGACGGCGGCGCCTCATCGACCATTGAGCAAGCCTAGTGCGTGCCGCCGTCAGCTCCAGTGGGTGGCGACCAGGTTCCAGATCACGCCGGCCAGGGCGTCCTTGCTGCCGGACGGAACGGGGAGCGCGCTGCCCGAGCGGTCCAGGATGACGGCCTCGTTGTTGTCGCTGCCGAAGACCTTGCCGCCGGAGACGTCGTTCACAACCAGGAGGTCGCAGCCCTTGCGCTCGAGCTTGGCCCGGCCGAGGTCGAGGACCGAGTGCTCCGCGTCGCCGGTCTCGGCGGCGAACCCGACGATGACCTGGTCGGCCCGGCGCCGGTCGTGCGAGATGGTCTGCAGGATGTCCGGGTTCTGCACGAGGTTGACCGCCGGGACCGAACCGTCGGCGGTCTTCTTGATCTTGTGCTCGGCGACGCCGGCCGGGCGGAAGTCGGCCGGGGCCGCCGCCATCACGATCGCGTCCGCGTCCGCGGCACGGCCGGTGATCTCGTCGTACAGCTCGCGGGTGCTGGTGACCGGGACGACCTGTACGCCGGCCGGGTCGGCGAGCTCCGAGTTCGCCGCGACCAGGGTGACCTTGGCGCCGCGGGCGGCGGCGATCCGGGCGAGCGCATAGCCCTGCTTGCCGGAGGACGAGTTGCCGAGGTAGCGCACGGGGTCGAGGTGCTCGCGGGTGCCGCCCGCGCTGACGAGGATGTGCTTGCCGGTCAGGTCGGCGACCGACTGACCGGCCGCGCGGGCGGCCTCGTCGGCGAGCATGAGCTGGCTGATCGCGAAGATCTCCGAGGGTTCGGGCAGGCGGCCGCGGCCGGTGTCCGCGCCGGTGAGTCGGCCGACCGCCGGCTCCAGCACGGTGATTCCGCGCGAACGCAGGGTGGCGACGTTGGCCTGAGTGGCGGGGTGCTCCCACATCTCGGTGTGCATCGCGGCCGCGAACAGGATCGGGCAGCGAGCGGTCAGCAGCGTGTTGGTGAGCAGGTCGTCGGCCAGACCGTGCGCGGCCTTGGCGATCAGGTTGGCCGTGGCCGGCGCGACGACGACCAGCTCGGCCGCCTTGCCGATCCGCACATGCGGCACTTCCTGCACGTTGTCGAACGGGTCCGGCGTGACCGGCTGCCCGGACAGCGCCGCCCAGGTCGCCGCCCCGACGAACTCGAGCGCCGCCGCGGTCGGCACCACCCGCACGCTGTGCCCCGACTCGGTCAGCCGCCGCAGCAGATCGCACACCTTGTACGCCGCGATCCCGCCGCCGACGCCGAGCACGACATTCGGCCGCGGCTTGGTCGCAGGAGACTGCGGTGAGGGGGAAGACGAGCTCACGGGAGCCTCCGAGCCGGGGTGAGGGGCGGGCCGGGAACGCCCGAAGCCCCCGGGGCGGTTGCCTCGCCGGGGGTGGGACCGGACACGGGCACCCGAAGGAGCCGATCACCGGTGGTCATCGGGAGTGGATTAGGCGGTCTTCTCCGCGGCCGCGGCTTCCGCCTCGGCCTCGGGGTCGATGTCCGTGCAGGTCAGGACGCCCTCGTTGATCTCGCGCATGGCGATCGAGAGCGGCTTCTCCTGGACGTGGGTCTCGACCAGCGGACCGACGTACTCCAGCAGGCCCTCGCCGAGCTGGGAGTAGTAGGCGTTGATCTGCCGCGCACGCTTGGCCGAGTACAGGACGAGCTTGTACTTGGAATCAGTGTGGGTGAGCAGGTCGTCGATCGGCGGAGAGGTGATACCGATGGCGACAGGCTGGTTGCCAGACAAGTTCAGCTCTTTCCAGAGATATGGGGTGATCGGATCAACTTTACCAAGTGATCGGACGCTTCCCGAACCGAGGCGTTGACGATGGTGACGTCGAACTCCTTCTCGGCGGCCAGTTCGAGCGTCGCCGTCTCCAGCCGGCGCTCGCGCTCCTCGGGCGTTTCGGTCCCGCGGCCGACCAGGCGCCGTACCAGCTCGTCCCACGAAGGCGGGGCCAGGAAGACGAAATGCGCCTCCGGCATCGTCTCGCGCACCTGCCGCGCGCCCTGGAGGTCGATCTCCAGCAGCGCCGGCCGGCCCTCGGCGAGCTTGTCCAGCACCGGCTGCTTCGGCGTCCCGTACCGGGCCGCCTTGTGCACGACCGCCCACTCCAGCAGCTCGCCGGCCGCGATCATCCGGTCGAACTCCTGGTCGGAGACGAACAGGTAGTGCACGCCGTGCACCTCGTTCGGCCGCGGCTTGCGGGTGGTCGCCGAGACCGAGATCCAGATGTCGGGGAACCGCTCACGGATATCGGCGGCCACCGTGCCCTTGCCGACCGCGGTGGGTCCGGCCAGCACGGTCAGCCGCGCCGGGCCGGGCCCGGCGCCGGTGGCCGGAGGCTGCGGGGTCGCTGGGTCCTGGCTCAGGTTCTCGGAGTCCATGGTCATCGTCACACCAGTGTCCAACGAGCCGGACAGGGTTTCGGTGCGGCTCACTCGGCGAATTCGCGCATCAGCGCGGCGATCTGGTTGGAGCCGAGGCCGCGGACGCGCCGCGTCTCGGAGATTCCGGCCCGCTCCATGATCTGCTGGGCCCGCACCTTGCCCACGCCGGGGATGCACTGCAGCAACGCGCTGACCCGCATCTTGCCGATCACATCGTTGGTCTGCCCCTCGTGGAGCACCTCCGTCGGAGACGCTCCCGAGTGCCGGATCCGGTTCTTGATCTCGGCTCGCTCGCGCCGCGCCGCCGCGGCCTTGTCCAGAGCCGCCGCTCGCTGCTCCGGGG
This sequence comes from Kribbella sp. NPDC005582, assembly GCF_040605415.1. Lineage (NCBI taxonomy): Bacteria > Bacillati > Actinomycetota > Actinomycetes > Propionibacteriales > Kribbellaceae > Kribbella > Kribbella sp. NPDC005582. The sequence continues at coordinate 157,399 of NZ_JBEXCU010000003.1, read as the reverse complement.
TCAAAGAAGGAAGTGGCACCGTTTCACCTGTCCCGTTGAGTTGCTTCGCAAGGGAACCTAACACGGCTCCGGCCACCCGCAGGACCCGAAGGTGGTGTGCCTTCAGTTCAGGGACGGGACGTCGACCTTGCAGGCGTCCTTGGCATGCGTGGTGATCGCTTTGTACGCCGTCAGCACGGTTCCGGTCTGCTTGCTCAGCCGGGCCAGCTCCACCCGGTCCGAACCGGCCTTGCGGGCCTTGTCGGCGAACGCCACCACGACACCCCAGTCGTCCTTCACCTCGGCCGGCGCGGACTCCTGGAGCTTCTTCGCGTCGTCCAGGATCTTCACGTAGTCGGCCGCCTTGGTCGGATCGACACCGGTCACGTTCGCGGCGTACCCGGCCAGGTCCACGCAGTAGGCCTGCTCCTCCGTGCACGAGGTCAGCAGCGCGGTGGTTGCGAGCAGGGTCACGGCCGTGGCGATGGTTCGCATGGCACGCACGCTACCGGCCGTCACCAAAGGATCCGAAACGGATACTTTCTTCAGACCCTGCCCGCCACCGATCACGGGTTGTTCAGGTCGATCTTGCAGGTGTCCTTGGCGTGCTTGGCGATCGCGCTGGAGGCCTCGCCCATCTTCGCGCCCTCGGACTTGCTGAGCTCGGTCAGCTTGGCGGTGTCGCCCTTGGCGTCGCGCGCCTTCTTGGCGTAGGCCAGCAGCGTCGACCAGTCGTCCTTCAGCTCCGACGGCGCCGACTTCGAGACCTTCTCGGCCTCCTTGAGCGCCTTGCCGACCTGGTCGGAGTTCTTGGCGTCGAGGTTCTTCGCCGACTGTGCGTACGCCTTCAGGTCGCCGCAGTAGTCGCCACCCGAACACGCCGTCAGGGCCACCGCACTCATCGCCACCGCCGCCGTCAGGGCTCCCAGCTTCCGCATCGCAATCCTTACTTTTCACCGCGGGCAACCGATCGCTCCCCGTCACCGACACCCTTTCGAACCACGGGGTCATCTGGTCTGTTCGGCACGCCGTGAAGAAGCTCGCAGGGTTCGACTGGAACCGGTCCGTGATGTGGTGCGTCGGCCCGCCTCGACGGCGATGCAGTTCGCGGCGACGATCACGCCGATCGCGATCCAGTCCGGTACGGCGAGCCGCTGGTGGAGGACGGCGTACCCGACCAGGGCCGCCAGGACCGGGTTGACGCTCATGAAGACGCCGAAGAACTGGGCCGGGACTCGGCGTAGTGCCAGGAGGTCGAGCAGGAACGGGACGGCCGACGACAGCACGCCGGCGGTGAGCGCGTAGCCGATGGCCGCTGCGGTCGGCGGGTGGTGATGCAGTACGACGATCCCGATCGGTAGGTAGGCCAGTCCGGAGACGACGGCCGCGGCGGCTGCACCCGTCGTACCGGGGAGCTCGCGGCCGACGGTGCGGTTGAGCAGGATGTAGCAGGCCCAGCAGACCGCAGCGAGCAGTCCTGCGGCAACGCCGAAGTAGTCGGTGGTCGCCTGCGGTCGCGTGAGCACCAGTACGGCGGGTGCTGCGGCGACTGCGCAGATCAGGTCGATCACTCGGCGTGAGCCGAGCAACGCGACTGCTAGCGGGCCGAGGAACTCGAGTGTCACCGCCAGTCCGAGGCCGACACGGTCGATCGCGGTGTAGAGCGAGACGTTCATGATCGCGAAGACTGCGGCCAGGCCGAGCACTGGTCGCCACTGCCGCGCAGTCAGCTTGTGCAGGCGGGGGCGACCGATCGCGAACAGCACGATGCCCGCCATCCACTGCCGCACTGCGACGACACCGATCGGGCCGAGCACGGGGAACGCTTGAGCGGCGACCGATGCCCCTACTTGGGTGGAGAGGCCGCTGGTCAGCATGAGAAGCACCCCAGCCAGCCTCCGCTCGCCGGGGAGGCTGGCGGAGGCGCCCACGGCAGCAGGGTCGGTGGCGGGAGCGGGCGGGGTGCTCATGGAGGGAGCGTGCGCTCGTTGGCTGCGCGCGCAAAATGCGGTGGCGGCGGATCTATACGCTGGGGTTATGGATGTGGAGCTCCGGCAGTTGCGGTGTCTGGTGGCTGTGGCGGAGACGGGGACATTTACCGACGCGGGTATCGAGCTGGGGATCAGCCAGGCGGCGGTGTCGCGGAACGTGCTGGCGCTGGAGGGGCGGTTGGGCGTGCGGCTGCTGCATCGGACGAGCCGGTCGGTGACGCCGACGAGTGCGGGCGTGCGGGTGTTGGCGCGGGCTCGGCAGGTGCTGGCTGAGGTGGACGAATTGGTGCGCGAGGCAACTAGCGGTCATACGCGGTTGCGGCTCGGGCATGCCTGGTCGGCGCTTGGGCGCCATACGGCTGAGTTCCAGCGGCGGTGGGCCGCCGAACATCCTGGCGTCGAGCTGCAACTCGTCCGCACGAACACCACGACCGGCGGGCTGGCCGAGGGGCTGTGTGATCTGGCCGTCGTGCGGACACAGCTCGATCTGCGCCGGTTCGCGCACATCACGATCGCTCAGGAGGACCGGTACGTCGCTCTGCCCGCCGACGATCCGTTGGTCCGCAAGCGCACGGTGACGCTCGAGCAACTCCGCGACCGCGTGCTGAGCATTGACCGGCGTACGGGGAGCACGACGATCGACCTCTGGCCTGCGGACGCTCGGCCGCGGATCGAGTTCACTCAGGATGTGGACGACTGGCTCACCGCGATTGCCTCCGGGCGGTGTGTCGGAGTCACCGCTCAAGCCACGACCACGCAGTACCGGCGTGACGGCATCGTCTACCGCCGCTTGCGTGACGCTCCCCCGGTCGACGTCCACCTCATCTGGCACCGCCACGACCCGCACCCCGCCACCCAAGCCGCCGCCGACCTCCTCACGACGCTGTACGGATGAAGGCGGTCGCGGCGAGCCGATCGGCCGGCTTCCAGACCACGTCGCGGATCCGCTCGATACCGCCCGCCGGCCAGCGCTGCGCGATCGCCTTCACCCGCGGGTCGGAGATCGTGTCGGCGAGCGCTCTCGGGAAGTCTCCCCAGACGGTCTTGAACGGCCGCCCGAACATGTCCTCGAGCCCGAGCTCGACCGGCTCGGTGATCCCGCTGCGGTTGTACAGCTCGCCGATCGCCCGATAGGCGAGCTGCAGCGCCTGGTCGCGATCCTGCCAGTTGCCGGTGCGGAGCACCGCCTGCAGCAGCGGCACCAGTTCGGGACCGCAGTCCAGCCGGGCGAACGCCGTACCGAACCATTTCACGTACGGCGGGTAGCGGCGTTCGATCAGGAAACACACCCGCATCAGATTCTCGACCAGTGTCGCCGCGACCAGACCGGACCCGAGTTCGTCGCCGACATATCCCGTCCGGCCGACGTGATTGAGTTCGGGATGGACGCGCCACCAGGCGGCGATCAGCAGATAGCGCCAGACGTCGTCCGGGTAATAGGCCAGCCGGTCCCGCACGGCCTGCAGGCCGAGGTCGTCGTGGAACACCTCGCCGGCGGTGAGGATGCCGAGATGCTGCTCCGGCACGGCCAACCAGTCCTCGACTGCGATCCCGGCCGCCGGGTCGAACCCGAGCTGCTCGACGAAGAAGCCCGTGACGGTGTGCTTCTCGAGGTGCGTGCTGCGGTCGAGGAACTTCTCCGGCAGCTCGACGGTGACCGCGGCCGGGTCGTCGACGAACAGCACGACCCGCGCTTCGCAGTTGTGGTCGGTCGACATCTCGTCGTCGTACCCGAGCACCTCCGACCCCCGGCCGAGCAACGCGGCACTGTGCGGAACCGACAACTGCGGCCCGACGATCTCGGCGTAGAAACGACGGCACAATTCGATCCCGGAAATCCCCATGCCGACGAAGATCGCACGCGCGGCGACGGGATTTCAAGAGAAATACGAAAAAGGCGCGAAATTCATCGCGCCTTTCTCACGGTGCTTATTCTATCGTGAAATACCGCTAATAGCCAAGGACTGTTCGGTACGCGTCGTTGGCCCGATCGGCCGCCGCCTGCAGACCGGCCGCGTCCGGACCGGCGCCCAGGATCTCCCGCGAGCTCGACGGTACGACGTTCCGCGCCGCAGCCTCACCGAAGACGGCCTTCAGCGCCTCGGCGGTCCCGCCCTGCGCACCAAGTCCCGGGGCCAGCAGCGGACCGCGGATGTCCAGATCCTCATCAGTCGGCGAGATCGTCGCGCCGACGACCGCGCCGAACGACCCGAAGGCAGCACCGTCCGCGTCGTTGAGCGCACGCAGTCCGTCCAGAACCGCACCCGCGACCGTCGGACCGTCAGTGGTCCGCGCGGACTGGAATTGCGGCCCCTCCGGGTTCGACGTCAGCGCCAGCACAAACAATCCCGCACCGGCGGCCCGGGCCTCGTCGATCGCCGGCTGCAGCGAACCGAAGCCGAGATACGGGCTGACCGTCAGCGCATCGCACGCCAGCGGCCCCTTCTCGGCCAGGTACGCCGCCGCGTAGCCGGCCATCGTCGTACCGATGTCGCCGCGCTTCGCGTCGATGATCACCAGCGCACCGGCCTCGCGCAGCCGGATCGTGGCCTGCTCCAGTACGGCGACGCCCGCCGACCCGAACCGCTCGAAGAACGCGGACTGCGGCTTGAAGACCCCGACCCGCTCGGCCAGCGCGTCGACCACGCCGTACGTGAACGATGCGAGGCCCTCGGCGGTGTCCGGCAGGCCCCACTGGTCGAGCAGATGCTGGTGCGGGTCGATGCCGACACACAACGGACCGCGCGCATCCATCACGGCGCGGAGCCGCGTACCGAAGGGTTCGTTGCTCATGACAGCCTCCTGTTGATACGTCGGATCAGGCCGGGGCCGCGGTAGATCAGGCCCGAGTAGACCTGGACCAGGCTGGCACCGGCATCGAGCAGCCGCTGAGCGTCGTCCGGATCGAGGATCCCGCCGACCCCGATGATCGGCAGCGCTCCTTGCGTCTCCGCGTGAATGTGCGCGACCGTCTTGGCCGCGAGCTCGGTCAGCGGCCGACCGGACAACCCACCGGCCTCGGACGCGAGCGGATGGTTCTCCACCCCCGGCCGCCCGATGGTCGTGTTGGTCGCGATGATCCCGGCGACGCCGACGTCGGTGCAGACCTGCAACAACTCGTCGATCGCCGACGGGGTGAGATCGGGCGCGATCTTCACCAGAATTGGTTTCACAGCACCCAAAGATGCAGCTTCCGCATGTAATGCGCTCAGCAGTTCCCGGAGTTGGCCGGCGTCCTGCAACGACCGCAGTCCCGGCGTGTTCGGCGACGACACGTTGACCGCGAAGTAGTCGCCGTACTGGTAGAGCCGGCGCAGCGACATCACGTAGTCGTCGACGGCCTTGTCGAGCGGGGTCACCTTCGACTTGCCGATCGAGACGCCGAGCGGATACCCGAGCGGCCCGTACCCCTCCAGCCGCTCGGCCAGCGCCGCCGAACCGAGGTTGTTGAACCCCATCCGGTTGATCACGGCCTCGTCCTCGACCAGCCGGAACAGCCGCGGCTTCTCGTTGCCCGGCTGCGGCACAGCAGTCACTGTGCCGACCTCGACGAACCCGAAGCCGAGCGCCCGCCAAGCAGGCAGCGCGACACCGTTCTTGTCCATCCCGGCCGCCAGCCCGACCGGCCCCGGGAACCGAATCCCGAAGACCGTCCGCGCCGCACCCGCCGGGATCGCTCCGAAGGATCGCGAGAGAGCGCTCACCGCGCCGGGAACGCGCCCGAGCCGACGCAGGCCGTGCAGCGTCTGCTCGTGCGCGATCTCCGCGTCACCCTTGCCCAGCCGGTACAGCACCGGCCGGACCAGTGATCTATACACCGAGGATCCTCGGCACCCAGTCCTGCAGCGACCGGACACCGATGCCACCACTCTGCTGCGCCTCGATCCCCTGTACGGCGGCCGCCAGCCCCTGCACCGTGGTGATGCACGGGATGTTGCGCGCCACCGCCGCGGATCGGATCTCGTAGCCGTCGAGTCGCGGCGAACCGCCCTGGGTGATGCCGATCGGCGTGTTGACGATCAGGTTCAGCTCACCATCCTGGACCATCTGCACGATCGTCGGCTCGCCATTCGGGCCGGGGCCCTGGCTGCTCTTGCGAACCGTCACCGCGTCGACACCGTTGCGCCGCAGCACGTCCGCAGTCCCTTCGGTGGCGTAGATCTGGAAGCCCAGATCGGCCAGCCGCTTGACCGGGAAGATCATGTGCCGCTTGTCCCGGTTCGCGACCGACACGAACACCTTGCCGGACCCCGGCAGCGGCTGCGACGCCCCGGCCTGCGACTTCGCGAAGGCGATCCCGAAGGTGTCGTCGAAGCCCATCACCTCACCGGTCGAGCGCATCTCCGGCCCGAGCACCGTGTCGACCGACCGGCCGTCGATGGTCCGGAACCGGTTGAACGGCATCACGGCTTCCTTCACCGCGATCGGCGCGTTCGGCGGCAGCGTGCCGCCGTCGCCGGTAGCAGGCAGCATCCCTTCGGCGCGTAACTCGGCGATCGTTGCCCCGAGCATCACCCGGGCCGCGGCCTTGGCCAGCGGCGTCGCCGTGGCCTTCGACACGAACGGCACCGTCCGCGACGCCCGCGGGTTCGCCTCGAGCACGTAGAGCACGTCCCCAGCCAACGCGTACTGCACGTTCAGCAGGCCCTGGACGCCGACGCCGCGGGCGATCGCCTCGGTCGACTTCCGGATCTTCTCGATGTCGGCGTTCCCGAGCGTGATCGGCGGCAGGGCGCAGGACGAGTCACCGGAGTGCACCCCGGCCTCCTCGATGTGCTCCATCACGCCGCCCAGGAACAGCTCGGTACCGTCGAAGAGCCCGTCGACGTCGATCTCGACCGCGTCATCCAGGAAGCGGTCGATCAGCACCGGGTGCTCGAAGCTGTCGCCGCCACCCAACCGCTCCAGCGCGGCCGAAAGCTCGTCAGCGCTGTAGACGATCTCCATGCCGCGCCCGCCAAGCACGTACGACGGCCGGACGAGCACCGGGAACCCGATCTCCTCGGCGACGACATGCGCCTCCGCGGGAGAGAGCGCGGTCCCATGCTTCGGCGCCGGCAGTCCGGCGGCCTCGAGCACCTTGCCGAACGCGCCGCGCTCCTCAGCGAGGTGGATCGCGGCGGGCGACGTACCGACAATCGGTACGCCGGCATCCGCGAGCCGCTGTGCCAGGCCCAGCGGGGTCTGGCCGCCGAGCTGCACGATCACTCCGGCGACCGGGCCGGCCTGCATCTCGGCGTACACGATCTCGAGGACGTCCTCGCAGGTGAGCGGCTCGAAGTACAGCCGGTCGGAGGTGTCGTAGTCGGTCGAGACCGTCTCCGGGTTGCAGTTGACCATGATCGTGCAGTAGCCCGCGTCGCGCAGTGCCATCGACGCGTGCACACACGAGTAGTCGAACTCGATGCCCTGCCCGATCCGGTTCGGACCCGAGCCGAGGATCAGTACCGCCGGGGTCTCCCGCGGCGCCACTTCGCTCTCCTCGTCGTACGACGAGTAGTGGTACGGCGTCGTGGCCGCGAACTCGGCCGCACACGTGTCCACCGTCTTGTAGACCGGCCGGATCCCGAGCGCCTGCCGCACACCGCGGACGACGTCCTCGGTCAGGTCGCGGATCTCGGCCAGCTGCAGGTCAGAGAACCCGTGCCGCTTGGCGAGCTTGATGATGTCTGGCGTCAGCCGCGGCGCGGCGGCAACCTGGAGGGCGGTCTCGTGGATCAGGTACATCTGGTCCACGAACCACGGGTCGATCCGGGTGTTCTCGAAGATCTGCTCCGGCGTCGCACCGGCCCGGATCGCGTCCATGATGATCCGCAGCCGGCCGTCCTGCGGCGTCTTGATGGCATCGAGGAGCGGCTGGAGATCGGTTGCAGGCTCGCCGGCCCAGCTGAATCGGGCCTCCGGCTTCTCCAGCGACCGCAGCGCCTTCTGCAGCGCCTCGGTGTAGTTACGGCCGATCGCCATCGCCTCGCCGACGCTCTTCATGTGCGTGGTCAGTGTGGCGTCCGCGGCCGGGAACTTCTCGAACGCGAACCGCGGCACCTTCACCACGACGTAGTCGAGCACCGGCTCGAAGCTGGCCGGCGTCTGCTGGGTGATGTCGTTCGGGATCTCGTCGAGGGTGTAGCCGATGGCGACCTTCGCGGCGATCTTCGCGATCGGGAAGCCGGTCGCCTTCGACGCCAGCGCCGACGAACGCGACACCCGCGGGTTCATCTCGATCACGATCAGCCGGCCGTCGGCCGGGTTCACCGCGAACTGGATGTTGCAGCCACCGGTGTCGACGCCGACCTCGCGGATGATGCCGATCGAGAGGTCGCGCATGATCTGGTACTCGCGATCCGTCAGCGTCATCGCCGGGGCGACCGTGACCGAGTCGCCGGTGTGCACGCCCATCGGGTCGACGTTCTCGATCGAGCAGATGATCACGACGTTGTCGGCCTTGTCGCGCATCACCTCCAGCTCGTACTCCTTCCACCCGAGGATCGATTCCTCGATCAGCACCTCGGTGGTCGGCGAGGCGTGCAGACCGGCCCCGGCGATCCGGGTCAGGTCGGCCTCGTCGTACGCCATGCCGGAGCCGACGCCGCCCATCGTGAACGACGGCCGGACCACCAGCGGGTAGCCGAGCTGCTCGGCCGCGCCGAGCACGTCGTCGATCGTGTGGCAGATGACCGAGCGGGCGGTCTCCGCGCCGAGCTTCTCGACGATCTGCTTGAACGACTCCCGGTTCTCACCGCGCTGGATCGCGTCGACCGAGGCGCCGATGAGCTCCACGCCGTACTTCTCCAGGACGCCGCTGTCGTGCAGCGCGATCGCCGCGTTCAGCGCGGTCTGGCCGCCGAGCGTGGCCAGCAGCGCGTTCGGGCGCTCCTTCTCGATCACCTTCTCGACGTACTCGGGCGTGATCGGCTCGACGTAGGTCGCGTCGGCGAACTCGGGGTCCGTCATGATCGTGGCGGGGTTGGAGTTGACCAGGATGACCCGGAACCCCTCCTCGCGCAGCACCCGGCAGGCCTGGGTGCCGGAGTAGTCGAACTCGCAGGCCTGCCCGATCACGATCGGGCCGGAGCCGATGACGAGGACTGACTCGATATCTGTACGACGTGGCATCAGGCCCGCCCCTCCATCAACTCGACGAAGCGATCGAACAGGTAGGCCGAATCGTGAGGCCCTGCTGCCGCTTCGGGGTGGTACTGCACAGAGAACGCCAGGAGCTTCCCGTCCTGACCAGTCAGCTTCAGGCCCTCGACCACGTTGTCGTTGAGCGAGACGTGCGACACCTCAGCGGTCCCGTACGGTGTCTCCACCACCGAGTCGATCGGCGCGTCGACCGCGAACCCGTGGTTCTGCGCGGTGATCTCGACCTTGCCGGTCGCCCGGTCGAGCACCGGCTGGTTGATCCCGCGGTGCCCGTACTTGAGCTTGAAGGTGCCCAGTCCGAGTGCCCGGCCGAAGACCTGGTTGCCGAAGCAGATCCCGAAGTACGGCTTGCCGCGCTGCAGCAGTTCTTTCAGCAGCGTGGTCGGGTGTTCGGTGGTCTCCGGGTCGCCCGGACCGTTGCTCATGAAGATGCCGTCCGGGTTGACCGCCAGCACCTCGTCGAGCGACGCGGTGGCCGGCATCACGTGCACCTCGATACCGCGTTCGGCCATCCGCTTCGGCGTCATCGCCTTGATGCCGAGGTCGAGGGCCACCACGGTGAACCGCTTCTCCCCCTCGGCCGGTACGACGTACGTATCGGCGGTGGTGACCTGGGCGGCGAGGTCGGAGCCGGCCATCGCCGGCTGCTCGAGCACCTTGGTCAGCAGCTGCGCGGGGTCGAGGACCTCGGTGGAGATCCCGGCCCGCATCGCGCCGCGTTCGCGCAGGTGCCGGGTCAGGGCGCGGGTGTCGATCCCGGAGATCCCGACGATGCCCTGCGACTTCAGCTGGTCGTCGAGCGAGCGCGTGGCGCGCCAGTTGGACGGGACGCGGGCGGGGTCGCGGACGACGTACCCGGCGACCCAGATCTTGTTCGACTCGTCGTCCTCGTCGTTCACGCCGGTGTTGCCGATGTGCGGCGCGGTCTGGGTGACGATCTGGCGGTGGTAGGAGGGGTCGGTCAGCGTCTCCTGGTAGCCGGTCATGCCGGTGGTGAACACCGCCTCGCCGAAGGTCTCGCCGGTGGCTCCGTACGACGTACCGGCGAACGACCGGCCGTCCTCCAGGACCAGCAGCGCCGGTGTGTGGGCAGGCTGGCTCATGATTGCGCGGCTCCGATCAGAGTTGCGATGGATGCGGTCAGGGGTTCGGTGTCGGCCTTGCGCCGGGGCCGGAAGCCGGTGTCCAGCTCCCGCCCGTCGTGGCTCCAGGTGACCACCACCAGGCCGGACTTCTCCGCCGTCACCTTGCCGGCGATCCCGCGGTCGGTCCGGACGGCGGTCAGGTGGCCGGCGGGGATGAAGACATCCGCCGCACCCTGCCGATGGAAGATGAGGCCGTCCTCGATGACGGCCAGGTCCGCGGTACTGCGGACGCCCAGTTCGTGCACGGCGATCCGGTCCATCCAGTCGCCGGCACTCGTCGTCGCGACGTACACGCCCTCGACGCCGCGGGTGGTGTCGGCCGGCACCTCGGGCAGCGGTGCCAGCGCGGACTGCCGGGCCTGGCGGTTCCGCCAGCCCCGGTACATGCCGAAGTACGCGGCGGCGATCACCAAGATCGTGCCGGCGATACCCAGAACTGTCTTCACTTGGCTTGTCCGTTCAGCACGGTCGGCTCGCCGCGGAGGAACGTCGCGACCACCTTGCCCGGCAGCGTCATTCCGTCGAACGGCGTGTTCCGCGACAGCGACGCCGACTCGGCCGAACGGATCTCGCGCTGCGCCGCCGGATCCACCAGTACGACGTTCGCCGGGGCGCCGGCGACCAGCGGCTGACCGTGGTCACTGATCTGGCCGATCGCGGCCGGCCGGTAGCTCATCCGGTCGGCGACCTCGGCCCAGGTCAGCAGCTTGGTGTCGACCATCGCGTGCTGAACCACCGAGAGAGCGGTCTCCAGACCGAGCATGCCGAACGCCGCCGCGCTCCACTCGCAGTCCTTGTCCTCGACCGGGTGCGGCGCGTGGTCGGTGGCGACGATGTCGATGGTGCCGTCGGCCAGGCCCTCGCGGACCGCCTCGACGTCCTCCTTGGTGCGCAGCGGCGGGTTCACCTTGAAGACCGGGTTGTACGTGCTGGCCAGGTCCTCGGTGAGGAGCAGGTGGTGCGGGGTGACCTCGGCGGTCACCTCGAGCCCGCGCCGCTTGGCGGCCCGGACGATGTCGACCGAGCCCTTGGTGGAGAGGTGGCAGATGTGCAGCTTGGAGCCGACATGGTGGTTCAGCAGGATGTCGCGGGCGATGATCGCCTCTTCGGCGACACTCGGCCAGCCGGTCAGTCCGAGAACGCCGGAGAGTGCTCCCTCGTTCATCTGGGCGCCCTTGGTCAGGCGCGGCTCCTGCGCGTGCTGGGCGATCGTGCCGCCGAAGGCCTTCACGTACTCCAGCGCGCGACGCATCAGCGCGGCGTCCCAGACGCAGTCGCCGTCGTCGGAGAAGACCCGGACCCGGGCCGCCGAATCCGCCATCGCGCCGAGCTCGGCGAGCTGCGTGCCCTGGCGGCCGACCGTGACCGCGCCGATCGGGAAGACGTCGGCGTACCCGGCTTCGCGGCCCAGCCGCCAGACCTGCTCGACGACGCCCGCGGTGTCGGCGACCGGATCGGTGTTGGCCATCGCGAAGACTGCGGTGAACCCGCCCAGCGCCGCCGCGCGGGTTCCGGTGAGCACGGTCTCCGCGTCCTCACGGCCCGGCTCGCGCAGGTGGGTGTGAAGATCCACAAGCCCCGGCAGAGCGATCAGACCGGTTGCATCAATTGTTTCGGCACCTTCCGGTACCTCGAGGTTGGTGCCGACTGCAACGATCTCGCCGTTGTCGATCAGCAGGTCCGCGACGTCACCGCCCAGGATCTTGGCACCGGTGATGAGATACGCGGTCATGCGGTGGGCTCCTCAGAAGTCGTTTCGTTGCTACCTGACAACAGCAGATAAAGGACGGCCATCCGGACGGCCACGCCGTTGGTGACCTGTTCGACGATCACTGAGCGGGTGGAGTCGGCCACCTCGGCGCTGATCTCCATGCCGCGGTTCATCGGGCCGGGGTGCAGCACGATCGCCTCGTCGGGCAACTGCGCCATCCGGTGCACATCCAGGCCGTAGCGCCGGGTGTACTCGCGGGCGCTCGGGAAGTACGCGTCGCCCATCCGCTCGCGCTGGACGCGCAGCATCATCACCGCGTCACTCTTGGCCAGCGCCGAGTCGAAGTCGTACGACGTCGTACAGGGCCAGAGCGACATGTCGACTGGCAGCAGGGTCGGCGGGGCAACTACGGTCACCTCGGCGCCGAGCGTTGCCAGCAGCAACACGTTGGAGCGCGCGACCCGGGAGTGCAGGACGTCGCCGACGATCGTGATCCGGCGGCCGTCCAGCGAGCCGAGGTGGCGGCGCATCGTGAAGGCGTCGAGCAGCGCCTGGGTCGGGTGCTCGTGGGTGCCGTCGCCGGCGTTCACGACCGCGCCGGTCATCCAGCCGGAGGTGGCGAGCAGGTGCGGTGCCCCGGAGGAGCCATGCCGGCAGACGACGCCGTCGGCGCCCATCGCCTGCAGAGTCAGCGCGGTGTCCTTCAGGCTCTCACCCTTGCTCACGCTCGAGCCCTTGGCGGAGAAGTTGATCACATCGGCCGACAGCCGCTTGGCCGCCGCCTCGAACGAGATCCGGGTCCGGGTGGAGTCCTCGAAGAAGAGGTTCACCACGGTCCGGCCGCGCAGGGCCGGCAGCTTCTTGATCGGCCGGTCGGCCAGCGACCGCATCTCCTCGGCGGTGTCGAGGATGAGGTTCGCCTCGTCCTGGCTCAGGTCGCCGGCACTCAGTAGGTGGCGCATCAGACCGCCGCTCCCGTCTTGTCCGCGATCAGTACGGCGTCAGCGCCGTCGTACTCGGTGAGGTGCACGGTGACCCGCTCGACCAGCGAGGTGGGCAGGTTCTTGCCGACGTAGTCGGCGCGGATCGGCAGCTCGCGGTGGCCGCGGTCGACCAGGACGGCCAGCTGGACCGCCTTCGGCCGGCCGATGTCGCCGATCGCGTCGAGCGCCGCGCGGATGGTGCGGCCGGAGAACAGCACGTCGTCCACCAGGACCACGACCTTGCCGTCGATTCCACCGGGTGGAATGTCGGTGTGCTCCAGCGCGCGGGCCGGTTTGAGGCCGATGTCGTCGCGGTACATCGTCACATCGAGTGACCCTGTGGGCACACTCTGACCTTCGACCGCCGCGATCCGCTCGGAGATGCGGGCGGCCAGGCCCACCCCGCGGGTGGGAATGCCGAGGAGTACGACGGGGTCGGCACCCCGGTTGCGCTCGAGGATCTCGTGCGCGATCCGGGTCAGTGCCCGGGAAATGTCGGAAGCATCCAGCACTGTGCGCGGTACGGGTACCGGGGCAGGGCTCATCGCTACCGTTCCTCCTTTCCTGCCTCTCGGGACAGGTCTTTAAAGGACGTTCGGACCGCTTGACATGGTATCGGATGTGACACGCCGTCTTGACTCTGGCCTCTGGCCCGGAATATTGTTACTCTGTGTAATCGAGGGGGGTTTCGAGAAACTAGTCGGAGGGAAGTACCAGAGTGCCTAGCGAATACGCGAAGACACTGGGCGGCAAGCTACGCGCCATCCGCCAGCAGCAAGGTCTGTCGCTGCACGGCGTCGAAGAGAAGTCCAAGGGCCGCTGGAAGGCCGTCGTCGTCGGCTCGTACGAGCGTGGCGACCGTGCGGTCACCGTCCAGAAGCTCGCCGAGCTCGCCGATTTCTACGGCGTTCCGGTCGGCGAACTGCTCCCGGGTTCGGCCAAGGCCGCAGCGGCTGCCGCTGCTCCGCCCCGGCTGATCCTCGACCTGGAAGCCTTGCATCACCTGGACGCCGGCGAGGCGGGTCCGCTGACCCGTTACGCAGCCACCATCCAGGCGCAGCGGGGCGACTACAACGGCAAGGTGCTGTCGATCCGTCAGGACGACATGCGCACCCTGGCGGTCATCTACGACGAGTCGCCGACGACTCTGACCGAGCGCTTCATCTCCTGGGGAGTTCTGAACCCCGAGGCGAAGGGTGACGTCGAGGAAACCACCGAGGCTGCCGGCGCCTGAGCGGCGTAGTCGGTCGGGGCTCGTAGCAGCTTGCCCGCGGCCGCCCTCGCTCGCTCGACCGCAGTACCAGCACCACCGCGGTACCTGATCGGCAGGACACCACCTCACCTGCCGGCCGAGGCCGGGGCCGTTCCCCCCGAGCCATCAAGACAACGGGTAGCAAGCGCCGGCCCGGGACCGTACCGAGACGGTCACCGGGCCACTGAGGAGAAACAGAGGGCTCGCCCCCCTCGCACCCTGCAGCGTCAGATGCCGAGTGTCGGCTTGAGCTGCAGCAGCCGGGCCAGCAGCCCGTTCACGAACGCCGGGGACTCGTCGGTCGACAGGTCCCGCGCCAACGCCACCGCCTCGCTCACCGCGACCACGTCCGGCACCTGGTCGTCGTACAGGAGCTCGTAGGCGCCGATCCGCAGCACGTTGCGGTCCACGGCCGGCATCCGGTCCAGCGTCCAGCCCACCGAGTGGGCCGACAGCAGGTCGTCGATCGCGGCGATGTTCTTGGCGACGCCCTCGACCAGGGCGACGGTGAACTCGTTCACCGGCGGGTCGTTGTCCTCGAGCCGGTCGGCCAGGGTGCCGCCGACCGGCAGGCCCCTGACCTCGGACTCGAACAGGACGTCCAGTGCCCGTTTACGGGCCTTGCTCCGGGCAGACATCGCCGCGGGTCAGGACGTGACGCGGCCGAGGTAGTCGCCCGTCCGGGTGTCCACCTTGACCTTCTCGCCGGTGGTCAGGAACAGCGGGACCTGAATCGTGTACCCGGTCTCGAGCTTGGCCGGCTTGGTGCCACCGGTCGAGCGGTCGCCCTGCAGGCCGGGCTCGGTGTACTCCACCAGGAGCTCGACGGAGGCCGGCAGCTCGACGTACAGCGGGAGGTCCTCGTGGACCGCCACGATGGCGTCCTGGTTCTCCAGCAGGAAGTGTGAGGCGTCGCCGACGACCTCGGGAGCGATGCTCACCTGCTCGTAGGTCGAGCTGTCCATGAAGACGTAGGAGCCGCCGTCGTTGTACAGGTAGGTCATGTCGCGCTTGTCGACGTTGGCCACCTCGACCTTGACGTCGGCGTTGAAGGTCTTGTCGACGACCTTGCCGCTGAGCACGTTCTTGAGCTTGGTGCGCATGACCGCACCGCCCTTGCCGGGCTTGTGGTGCTGGAACCAGACGACAGACCACAGCTGCCCATCCAGGTTGAGCACCATGCCGTTCTTGAGGTCGTTCGTCGAAGCCACGCGGGTATACCCTTCAATTTCGATCAGCGGTAACACCGGATTGTAGCGGTCAGGGACCGTTTCCTCCGACTCGCCGCCACTCGCAAGGAGGCCGGGCGTGGAGTTCGCGATCTTTGTCGTGATCATGGTGGTCGTCGCGATCGTGAGCGCCGCCACGAAACAGCGTGGCACGAACGGCGCTCCGAGCCCGCGCGTGCAGAAGCTGATCGAGCGGATCCAGGCGCAGCAGGGCGGCAATCAGCCGATCCAGTTCCAGGGGCAGTTCACGCAGCCGGGACCTCAGCAGGGCCAGGTCTCCGGTAGTCAGCAGGCCGGGGCCGCGCTGCAGGCGCTGATGCAGGCTGGTCGTCAGCATGCGCACCCTGGTGAGTGGGCCAACCCGGGCCAGCCGGCGCAGCCGCAGTTCGCGCCGCCCCAGCAGTACCAGCCGACGTACCAGCCGACGTACCAGCAGCGTGGGCCGCAGCCGAAGCCGAATCTCGATGCGCGCGTGCGCGAGCAGATGAAGGCCGGCAACGAGGTGGGCGCGGTCCGGCTGCTGTCGGACGAGCTGGATCTGGGACTGCTCGAAGCCCAGGCCTATGCACGCAACCTGGTCGCACCGGCCGCTGCCAAGCCCACCGAGACGGCGAGTAAGCCCGTCGAGGAAGAGACGCGGTACGTCGGCTCGGCCGCTTTCTCCGAGTCGCTCTTCGCCCTGGACGAGGAGCAGAACACCTGGGCCAGCGGCTGGGTGGACACCCCGGAGCCCGGCGACCGCTCCGACATCGACGAGCTCTGGCAGACGGTCAGGAACCCACCGCGTCCAACCGGCGCACAGTAAAGACGTGATGCCGCCGGATCAGATGGAAGCCCGGCGGCAACTCCGCACCGATCCGATGCGCCTGGATCGACAGCTTGGATCCTTGCCAGGCCTTCAACTCCGGTACGTCGTCGTCCGGGTGCGCACCGGCGCCTTGCATGGTGACGAAACCACACACGACGGCCGACGAGCTCTCCAGGTGTCCGCGCACCTCCTCGAACGCCACCGACCGCGTCTGACGCCCTAACCGCAGCGGTACGACGATGCGCCCGCCGGGCCGCAACTGGTCGACCCAGGCCGGCGGAATGTCCCAAGCGGACGCCGTCACCAGGATGCGGTCGTACGGCGCCCCCTCGGGCACGCCGAACTCGCCATCCGCCTGCACGACGCGGACATCGTCGTACCCGGCTCTGGTGAGGCCTTGGCGAGCTCTGGCGACCACATCCGGATCGATGTCGGCGGTGGTCACGACTCCCGTCGTACCGGTGAGCTCCCGGAGCAGTGCGGCGTTGTAGCCGCCGGAGCCGATCTCCAGCACGTGATCACCCGGCCGGATCGCCGCCTGCTCGAGCATGACCGCGATGATGCTCGGCTGTGACACCGAGCTGATCACCATGCCTTCGGCGTCGCGCTTCATCAGTACGACGTCATCGGCGTACGCGACTTTGAGCGGTACACGCGGCACGAACACATGCCGTGGCACCGCCTGGAACGCAGCAGCCACCCGCTCGTCGCGAATCGTCCCCTGGGCAACCAGGTACTGAGTGAGCTTCGCGCGCAAGGAGACAGCCCGGGCTGGGTCGTCGTTGCGCGCGGGCATCATCAGTCCGTTCTGTCGCCGAGCGATTCGAGCAGTGTCCGTAGGGTCTCCGCCAACTGCTCGCGCTCGGCCTTGGACAGTGCGGCGAGCAGGCGCTCCTCTGTCTCCAGGTGTGTTGGCAGCACACCGTCGATCAGCCGGAGTCCCTCAGCGGTCAGCGTCACCTCGACACCGCGTCCGTCGGTCTCACTGGGCTTGCGGCTGACCAGCCCGCGCGCCTCCAGCCGGTCCAGGCGCTGGGTGATCGCACCGGACGTGACCATCGACGACCGCATCAGACCGGCCGGAGTGAGGCGATGCTCGGAGTTGCTGCGCCGCAGTGTCGCGAGCACGTCGAAGGAGGCCGAGTCCAGGTCGTGGCTGGCGTAGTTGCGGCGGAGCTCGGTGTCGGCGAGCTGCGTCAGCCGCTTCAGCCGGCCGAGCACGGCCATCGGCGACGCGTCCAGGTCCGGACGCTGCTCGGCCCACTGCTCGAGGATCAGGTCGACGTGATCGGGCATGTCCCCACGATAGTCCAGATTGCTTAGCGCTGAGACTCTTGAAAGTTGCTTAGCGCTGAGGTACTTTATCTTAGTGCTAAACAATCGACTGGCTCTGCTGCTCACCACCGCGATCACGCCGGCCCTGTGGGGTACGACGTACCTGGTCACGACGGAACTCCTGCCGCCGAACCGCCCCCTGCTCGCCGCGGTCATCCGCGCCCTCCCGGCCGGTCTGCTGCTGATCGCGATCACCCGGACGCTGCCGCGCGGCCACTGGTGGTGGCGCTCGCTGGTCCTGGGCACGCTGAACATCGGCGCCTTCTTCGCCTTGCTGTTCGTCGGCGCCTACCGGCTCCCCGGCGGCGTCGCCGCGACGGTCGGTGCGATCCAGCCGCTCGTGGTGATGATGCTGTCGACCGGCCTGCTCAAGGTTCGACTGTCGACGCGGAAGGTCCTGGCTGCGATCGCTGGGGTGTTCGGCGTCAGTCTGCTGGTACTGCGGGCAGATGCGCGGCTGGACCTGTGGGGCGTGCTCGCTGCGCTCGGCGGTGCGGTCGTGATGGCGTTCGGCGTCGTACTGAGTAAGCGGTGGGCTTCGCCCGCTCCCCTGCTGGCGACAACTGGCTGGCAGCTCGTAGCTGGTGGTCTGGTGCTGCTACCGGTCGCGTACCTGGTCGAAGGTGCGCCGCCGGCTCACCTGACCGCGGCCAACCTCGGCGGGTACGCCTACCTGACCATCGTCGGCTCTGCCCTCGCCTACGCGCTCTGGTTCCGCGGTCTGCGCGCACTGGGCCCGACCGACGTCACCTTCCTCGGACTGCTCAGCCCGGTGGTCGCAACGCTGCTCGGCTGGCTGGTGCTCGACCAGACGCTCTCCACTGCCCAGCTGGTCGGCGGTCTGATCGTTCTGGCCGCTCTGATCACCGCACAGCTGCCCAAGCGTCAGCCTCGCCCGCAGGCCGCTGCTCCTGTCCTCGTCTCCACCGCTGGAAGGTGCTGATCATGCGCATCCTCGTTTTCGGCGCCACTGGTGCAGTTGGTAGCCGTCTCGTCCAGGAAGCCCGCACGCGCGGTCACCAGGTCACTGGTGTGAGCCGGACCGGAGAGCGGCAGGGCGATGCCTCGGACTCAGGTGCGGTGGCAGAGCTGGCTCAGGGACACGATGTGGTCATCAGTGCCACCAGGCCGCAGGCAGGTCGGGAGGACGAGCTTGTCCAAGCTGCCAAGGGCCTTCTGAACGGACTGCGAGCCAGTGGCATCCGACTGATCATGGTCGGCGGGGCCGGCAGTCTGACGGTTCCAGGCACTGGGCTGACGCTGGCGGAGCAGCCCGGCTTCCCGGCGGCGTACCGTGCGATTGCCGAGGCCTGCAACGAGCAGTACGCCGTGGTGCGCGCGTCCACTGAGGTCGACTGGACGTATGTCAGTCCGCCGGATCTCCTGGAGCCCGGTGTGCGGACGGGACAGTACCGGCTGGGTGCGGACGAGCTCGTGGTCGCTGCGGACGGTACGTCGTCGGTGTCGATGGAGGACTTCGCTGTCGCGCTGGTCGATGAGGCCGAGCGCGGACAGTACCGCGGCCGCCGCTTCACGGTGGGCTACTAGCGGGGTTTGGTGCGCTTGGTCGGTACGGCGGTGAGTGGGTCTTCCGGCCAGGGGTGGCGGGGGTAGCGGGCACGGAGGTCGGCTCGGACCTGCGGATAGCCCTGCTTCCAGAAAGAGGCGAGGTCGCTCGTGATCGCGACCGGACGGCGTGCGGGCGACAGCAGATGCAGTACGACGGGGACACGGCCGTCCGCGACTGCCGGAGTGGCCGTCCAGCCGAACACCTCTTGCAGCTTGACCGCGAGTACCGGCGGCTCGACACCGTCGTACGCGAGACGCACTTCGGAGCCTGACGGGACCTGCAGGCGTTCGGGTGCGAGCTCTGCGAAGCGGGTGGCCGCCGGCCACGGCAGGAGCCGCTTGAGCGCCGACGTCACGTCGATGCGGGCGAGATCGCGGGCGGCACGCACTGAGGCGAGCTCGGTGCCGAGCCAGCCGTCGAGATCGGCCAGCAGGGCTTCGTCGTCGACCGCGGGCCAAGGGTCGCCGAGGTGGGCATGACAGAACGCGAGCCGCTCCCGCAAGGCGAGCGCTGTGTCGGACCAACGCAGTACGGACAAACCGCTGCGGCGGATGCCATCGCGCACAGCCGCCTGAACAAGCAGCGGGTCAGGCTTTGCCAGCGGTACGTCGTTGAGCACGATCGCGCCGAGCGCCTCCACCCGCCGGGTCACGATGCGCCCGTCGTCCCACCGAATCTGGTCGGTCGTCGTCACGAGGTCGCCGGCGATGTCGCGCGCGGTCTGCTCGTCGATCGGCGCCGCCGACCGGATCCTGGCATCGGCCCGACCGGGTGCCCGGTCAGCCACTGCAATCGCCAGCCAAGGCGTAGTCCGCAACGGGGACTGCGGATCCAGCGCAGCACCCGTGCCGCCAGCCATCTGGTACGTCGCCGAGTCAGCCGCCCGAACCCGCGCAATCCGGTCGGGATACGCAAGCCCCACCACAATCCCCGCCGCAAGGTCATCCGGCACACCACGCCCGCCCGACGCCTGCTTCGCACCCCCACCCACCGCGCGCACCACATCCCCACCCGCCGCCAACTTCCCGTCCCGACCCGACGCCCGCTCCACATCCCCACCCGTCGGGCGCTCGGCGTCCGCTCCCAGGGGCCTTCTGTCCAGGCGCTTCGCCTCTTCGCGCCAGCGAGCGGTGGCTCCGCGGTCGTCGCCGCGGCGGAGGGCTCGCCAGCGGGCGGGCAGGTCGTCGCCGAAGTCGCGGGCGGAATCATCCGAGAGCATGGCGACGATTTCGCGGGCGCGATCGGCGCCGACTCGCGGCGTACCGTCCAGCAATGCGCGGGACAACCGCGGATGCGCACCGATGGCGGCCATTCGCCGGCCTCGCTCGGTGATGCGGCCGGCCTCGTCGACCGCGTCGAGCCGGTGGAGCAGTTCGGTGGCTGCTGTCATCGCGGCCGCCGGCGGCTGCTCGAGCAACGTCAAACCATCGCCGGCAGGCGCTCCCCACGCCGCCAGGTCCAGCGCGAAGGCGGCCAGATCGGCGATCGCGATCTCCGGCGCCGGATGGTCGTCGAGATGCGCGTGATCAGTAGCCGACCAGCACCGATAGACCCGCCCGGGCGCCTCCCGTCCGGCACGCCCGGCCCGCTGCTCGGCGGACGACTTCGACACCCGGCAGGTGACCAACGCACCAAGGCCGCGGGACTGATCGGTCCGCGGCTCCCGCGCCAGACCCGAGTCGACAACAACGCGAACCCCTGGCACGGTCAACGAGCTCTCCGCGACCGACGTCGTGACGACGATCCGACGAGTGGCGCCCGCCGCCAGCGCGCGATCCTGTTCCGCCCGCGACTGACGCCCGAACAGCGGCAGCACGTTTTGATCGGCCAACCGACGAGTCACCCCGTTGATCTCGGCCTCCCCCGGCACGAACACGAGAACGTCCCCCTCGTTCTCCGCCACAGCACGTCGTACGACGCCCGCGACGTAATCCAGCAGCCGCGGATCGACCCGCCCACCCGGCAACAGCGGTACCGGAACCGGCGGTGGCGCCCACTCGATCGCCACGTCGAACAACGCGGCCGACGCAGTGACAACAGGCGCACTACCCAAAGCACGACTCAACCGAACCGTGTCCGGCGTGGCCGACGTGGCAACAATCGCCAGGTCGTCGCGCAGATTCGCCCGGATATCAAGGCAGAACGCCAGCAACAGATCCGCATCGAGATGCCGCTCGTGGCACTCGTCAATCACGATCGCGGCCACCCCGGGCAGCTCCGGGTTCTGCTGCAGACGCCGTACGAGGAGACCTGTCGTCACGACCTCGACCCGCAGTCCGCTGCCGCCGCTGCGTTCACCACGCATCGCGTAACCGATGCGCTGACCGAGCGGCTCGCCGACCAGCGTCGCGAGCCGGGCCGCGGCCGCGCGGGTCGCCATCCTGCGCGGCTCGGCGACGATGATCGTGCCCTCGAACGCGTCACCCAACGCCAGCGGCAACAGCGAGGTCTTCCCCGATCCGGGTGGCGCGACGAGCACCGCCGTACCGTGCGAACGCACCGCGTCGACCGTTGCGGGCAGCACCGCCCGGACAGGCAGATCCGCCCCTGGCACCGACAGATCAGGCAGCAACACGCCCCGACGCTAACCGACCGGCGCGACGACGGTCAGATCAGGCCCTCACGCAGCGCATACGCAACAGCATGCGAGCGGTTCCGCAGTTGCAGCCGGCTGGTCACGTCGTGCAGCACGTTCTTCACCGTCCGCTCCGAATACGACAGCTCCCGCGCGATCTCCTGCGTGTCCTTGCCGTCGGCCACCAACCGCAGTACCTGCGTCTCGCGGTCGGACAGGCCGGTGTTCGACAACCCCCGTGGCGCCATCACATGCCGCTGCATGCGCGAAACCTGCCCAAGCAACCGGCCCAGCAGATCGGCCGGCAGGCTGCCATCACCGGCGGCCGCGGTCTTCAGCAGATGCACGATCCGGTCGGCGGTCGCCTCTGTCCGCCGCAGTACGCCGGAGACCCCCAGCTCGACCGCGGTCATCAGCGCGTCGTCGTCGATCGTGCCGCCGATCAGCACACTACGGCGGCAACCCCGCTGAACCGCCGACCGGAGTACCTGGACCGCGGCCGCGTCGAGAGCATCGACCGCGATCAGCGCAACCACCGGCGGCGTACTGCCCTGGTCCGGCCGCACTTGCAGTGCCGCCAGGTCGGCGTCACCGATCAGCGCGACCTCCGGTCGCTGTCTGAGCGCGTGCTGCAACCCGAACTGCGACAGCGGGTCCAGCGCCTTCACCCACACCGGAATCCGCTGTGGCGCTCCACCGAAGCGTTGCTCAACATAACCGATCGAATCCGTAGTCACCCGAAACCCCCAAAGTCGTCTCGGTCCGATCGTGCCCTTGCACCTTCAGCCAGCCTTAAAGGCCGGTCCCAGCGGACCTTCACTGCCTTGATGCACGAAAGGGCAGGTTTGTTGTGCCAGTCAGCTGTCGAGGTTGACGAGCGCCCGCAGCGCCAGTCGGTAGGAGTCCAGGCCGAACCCGGCGATCGTCCCGGTCGCGACGCCGGCGACGACACTCGTGTGCCGGAACTCCTCGCGGGTCGCCGGGTTGGTCAGGTGGATCTCGATCAACGGAGCGGTCCGCTGCGCGATCGCATCCCGCAGCGAGTACGAGTAGTGGGTGAACGCTGCCGGATTCAGTACGACGGGGATCCGGCCATCGGCGGCCTCGTGCAGCCAGCGCACGAGCTCGGCCTCGTCGTCGGTCTGCCGCACCTCGACCCGGAAGCCGAGCTCCGCGCCGAGCTTCTCGCACTCCGCGGCCACATCGGCCAACGTCGCCGACCCGTACTTCTCCGGCTCTCGCGACCCCAGCCGTCCGAGGTTCGGCCCGTTCAGCACCAGCACTGTCTCGCTCACGTGCTCAGCCTAGTGGCCGGATTCGCGCGAAAGCCGCGTTTGCCTCGTCCAGAGCTGCTGAGTATCGCTTGGAGGCCGACTGACCACCGGAGATGGCGAGCCAGTTGCGATAGGCGAGGATCCGCTGGGTCGACAACAGTTGAGCCGCCAGGAGCTCAGCATCCAGGCCTCCCCCGAGTACGACGGCCAGCGCGCGCTCGTCGTCGTCCATGAACTCGCGCAGCCGCGTGGCCAGCGCCGAGGTGCTGAAGACGAGGTTGTGGTAGGCAAGCATCTGCGGATGGTCGTTCAGCCCGGTCGTCGGCTGCCGCTCGTCCAGACCCGCCCGGAAGTGCGCGGCCAGGGTCTCGACCGGCGGCTCGGACGACGCCTCGACCAGCCGGGCCGCCTCGTGCCGATGGTCGGCGATGCGGTGCATGACGAGGTCCTGCTTGGTCGCGAAGTACTTGAACAGGGTCGGTTTGGAGACATCGGCGGCGGCCGCGATGTCGGCAACCGAGACCTCGTCGAAGCCGCGCTCGAGGAAGAGCGCGATCGCCGCCTCGGACAGGGCGTCGTGCGTCTGCTGCTTCTTGCGCTCACGAAGTCCGGTCACGGGCTCATGTTAACCTAGGCAAAAGATTGACCGAGTTAATCTTTTGAGGAGTGCGGGTGCGAAGTCTGACGGAGGAGCAGGAGTACGCCGAGCAGTGCCGGGAGGCGTTGCGGCGGATGGTGAGCGGGGCACGGGAGAACGTGGTCGTCGGCGAGGACACCTGGGGCGACCGGTACACCGCCGAGCGCCTGGGGTTCTACCTCAAGACGCTGGCGCGGGACCTCGCCGAGGAGGGCGACAACCCGCCGTACTTCGGACTGATCCGGTACGGCGACGAGGCCGGCGAGCACCGTGATCAGGCGTACTACCTCGGGCGGCGGCACATCTCGGACGCGATCGGCCGGCCGCCGATGGTGATCGACTGGCGGGCGCCGGTCTCGACCACCTTCTACCGGGCGTCTGCGACCGATCCCCGCGGTCTCGCGACGCGACGCCGGTTCGGCTGGTCGGGGAACCTGCTCACCAGCTTCGAGGACGAGCAATTCGGATCCGCGCGACCGCAGACCGAATTCGGCAGTGAGCTGGTACGGCGGGAGATCGAGCGGGCGCGCGTCGGCCCGATGCGGGACATCGTGGCGACGATTCAGCCGGAGCAGGACGAGGTGGTCCGGACCGAGCTCGGGGTGTCGGTCTGCGTGCAGGGTGCACCCGGGACAGGGAAGACCGCGGTCGGGCTGCATCGGGCGGCGTACCTGCTGTATGCGCATCGCGGTCGGCTGCAGCGCAACGGCGTACTGGTGCTGGGGCCGAACCGGGCGTTCCTGCACTACATCTCCGCGGTGCTGCCGACGCTCGGCGAGGTCGATGTCGACCAGACCACGGTCGAGGATCTGCTGGCCGGGCGGATCACGCTCCGTGCGACGGACACGCCGGCCGCGGCGGCGGTCAAACACGACCTGCGGATGGCCGAGATCCTGCGGAGAGCGCTGTACGAGCGGATCTCGGTGCCGGAGCAGGCGATCGTCGTACCAGACAGCTCGTACAAGTGGCGGGTGAATCAGCACGAGTTCGCCGAGATGGTGGCCGACGCGCGGGCGGAGGCGACTGCGTACCTGATCGGGCGCGAGCGGGTGATCGCACGGGTCGTGGCCTCGCTGCAACGGCAGGCCGAAGCGCGCGGCCAGAACTGCAACGGGATCTGGCTGCGGAAGATGGCGCGGGCGGCGACCCCGGCCGTCGAGGCGGTCTGGCCGTTGGTGAAGGCCGACGAGATCCTGGCCGAGATCCTCGGCGAGCGCTCCCTGCTCTCTCGCGCGGCCGACGGCTTGCTGAGCGCGGAAGAGCAGGACGCGATCGCGTGGCCGCGCCCGCGAAAGGCAAAGACCGCACCCTGGACCGCGGCCGATGCGGTGTTGCTGGACGAGGTGAGTGCCCTGCTGGAACGCGGCGAGACGTACGGCCATGTGATCGTCGACGAAGCGCAGGACCTGTCACCGATGCAGTGCCGTGCGATCGCCCGGCGCAGCGAGCACGGGTCGATCACCGTGCTCGGCGACCTCGCGCAAGGGACGACACCGTGGGCGGCGCGAACCTGGGCCGCGCAACTCGGCCACCTGGGCAAGCCCGGCGCCGAACTGGTCGCGCTAACCACCGGCTACCGCGTCCCGGCCTCGGTCGTCGAGCTCGCCAATCGCCTGCTGACCGCGCTACCGGTCGAGGTCCCGCAGACCAGGTCGTTCCGCACGGACGGCCAGCTCACGATCACCGCCGTCCTTGACCTCGGCGCCGGCGTCGTGGACGCCGTCCGGAGGGCACTCCCCCACGAAGGTTCGATCGGCGTCATCGCCGCCGACGACCGAACCGCCGATCTGGCCGACCTCCTCAAGGCAGCCGGCATCGAAACCGTCCCGCCGGACGGCGACGGCCGGGTCGCCGTCGTACCGGCCGGGCTGGCGAAAGGCCTCGAGTACGACCACGTGATCGCCGTCGAGCCCGCCGAGATCGTCGAGGCCGAACCTCGCGGCCTCAACCGCCTCTACGTGATCCTCACCCGAGCCGTCTCCCGCCTCGACGTCCTCCGCACCCGCCCGCTCCCCGAGGAGCTGACGGTCAGCTGATTTCACTGTAGGCGGCGATCAGGAGGCTGGGGTCCGGCGCTTCGAGGATGGTGGGCTTGGCGAGGCCGTCGAGGATGACGAAGCGCAGGCGGTCGGCCCGGGTCTTCTTGTCGAGCTTCATGGCGTCCTGCAGGTGCGGCCAGGCGTCGGCGCGGTAGCTGGTCGGCAGGCCGAGCGACTCCAGTACGGCGCGGTGCCGGTCGGCCGTGGGGTCGTCGAGGCGACCGGCGGCGCGGGCGAGCTCGGCGACGAAGACCATGCCGATGCTGATCGCGGCGCCGTGCCGCCACTTGTAGCGCTCGGTGCGCTCGATGGCGTGACCGAGGGTGTGACCGTAGTTCAGCGCCTCGCGGCCGATGGTGCCGCCGACGGTCGTCGTACGCTCGCGGAGGTCGGCGCCGACGGAGTCGGCCTTGACCTGGATGGAGCGGGCGATCAGTTCGGCGGTCGCGTCGTACGCCGGGGTCGAGGCGCCGGCCGGGTCCTTCTCGACCAGGTCGAGGATGACAGGGTCGGCGATGAAGCCGCACTTCACGACCTCGGCCAGACCGCTTACGTAGTCGTTGCGGGGCAGGGTTTCCAGCGCCGCGAGGTCGCAGAGCACGCCGGCCGGCTCCCAGAAGGCACCGACCAGGTTCTTGCCCTCGGCCGTGTTGATGCCGGTCTTGCCGCCGACCGCCGCGTCGACCATGCCGAGCAGGGTGGTCGGAATCGTCACGAACTTCACCCCGCGCAGCCACGTGGCCGCGACGAAACCGCCGAGGTCGGTGGTGGTTCCGCCGCCGACGGCGACGATCGCGTCCGACCGGGTGAACCCGGCCTGCCCGAGCACCGACCAGCAGTAGGCCAGCACCTCGGCCGACTTCGCCTCTTCGGCGTCCGGGATCTCGATCGCGTGCGCGGTGAACCCGGAGCTGACCAGGTCGTCGCGGATCGCGTCACCCGTCGACCGCAGCGCCCGCGGGTGGATCACCGCGACCCGCTGCACGTCCTCGCCCAGCAGCCCGGGCAGCTCACCGAGCAGATTGTTGCCGATGACAACGTCGTACGGCGCCGCCGCGGCAACGCGAATCCGGGTTGTTTCCGTCATCCGAGGTGCTCCAGGATCTCGGTGGCGATCTCCTCCGGCGTCTTACCGTCGGTGAGCACGGTCAGCTTGGCGACCTCGGAGTACAGGGGCCGACGGGCTTCCATCAGCGTGCGGAGCTGCGTGCGGACGTTGCCGAGCAGCAGCGGCCGGGCGACGCTCAGTCCGACCCGCTTGGCCGCCTCACCGAGGCTGACGTCGAGGAAGACCACCGTGTGCCCGGCGAGGTCGGCGCGGGTTGCCGGGTCGAGGATCGCACCACCACCCAACGACAGCACCTCGCCGTCGCCGGTCAAGGCAGCAACGATCGCGGCGCGCTCCAGCTCCCGGAACTGCGCCTCGCCGGAGTCGACGAAGATGTCCGAGATCGGCTTGCCTGCTTGGGTTTCGACATCGGCGTCGGTGTCGCGGTGCGGCACCTGCAACCGCTCCGCGAGCAGCGCGGCGACAGTGGACTTGCCCGAACCGGGCGGTCCGACGAGAACGACGACAGGGCTCACTGCTCGGTCCACTCCCGCGGCGTGATCGTGCTCGGCAAGGACGCCAGGTAGGACTGGTGGTTGCGCGCGGTCTCGGCCACCGAGTCGCCGCCGAACTTCTCCAGCGACACCTCGGCCAGGACCAGCGCCACCATCGCCTCGGCGACGATTCCCGCAGCCGGTACGGCGCAGACGTCGGAGCGCTGGTGATGCGCGGCCGCGGCCTCGCCGGTGCTGGTGTCGATCGTGCGCAACGCCCGCGGCACGGTCGCGATCGGCTTCATCGCGGCCCGGACGCGCAGCGTCTCACCGGTGCTCATGCCGCCCTCGGTCCCGCCGGAGCGGCCGCTGGTCCGGCGAACCGTCCCGTCCTCGGCGACGATCTCGTCGTGCGCCTTCGATCCCGGCGTCCGGGCCAGCTCGAACCCGTCACCGAGCTCGACACCCTTGATCGCCTGGATGCCCATCAGCGCACCGGCCAGCTTGGAGTCCAGCCGCCGGTCCCAGTGCACGTAGCTGCCGAGGCCGGGCGGCAGACCGTCCACGACCACCTCGACGACACCGCCGAGCGTGTCACCGGCCTTCTGGGCGGCGTCGATCTCGGCCACCATCTGCTTGCTCGCGTCCGCGTCGAGACAGCGGACCGGGTCCTCGTCCAGCTTCGCGACATCGGCTGCCGACGGGATCACGCCGTACGGTGCCTTGACCGTGCCGAGCTCGACCACGTGGCTGACGATCGTCACGCCGTACGCCTGGCGCAGGAACCGGGCCGCGACCTCACCGAGCGCCACCCGCGCCGCGGTCTCCCGCGCGCTGGCTCGCTCGAGCACCGGCCGGGCCTCGTCGAAGCCGTACTTCTGCATGCCGGCCAGGTCGGCGTGACCGGGCCGCGGCCGGGTCAGCGGCGCATTCCGGGCGAGGTCGGCGAGCGTCGCCGGATCGACCGGGTCCGCGCTCATCACCTGCTGCCACTTCGGCCACTCGGTGTTCCCGACCTGGATCGCGCACGGGCTGCCCATGGTGACCCCGTGCCGGAAACCGCCGAGGAACGTCACCTCGTCCCGCTCGAACTTCATCCGGGCGCCACGCCCGTATCCCAACCGACGACGGGCCAGAGCATCGGCCACATCGTCCGTGGTGACCTGGACCCCAGCGGGAAGACCTTCGAGTACGGCGACGAGCGCTTGTCCGTGCGACTCGCCGGCGGTGAGCCAGCGCAGCATGCCGCCATCCTCCCACGCCCGCCCCACCCACCGGACGCCGGTCTCATCCCGGCCGCCGACTCAGGGGCGGCTCAGCGGCAGGTGGCGTCGTCGGTGCTGGAGTCGGAGGCGAAGCCGTTGCGGAACTTGAGGACCGTGTCGAAGGTCTTCACGATCGGGGAGGTGCTGCAGGTGGTGGAGGCGCCGGCGGCGGAGGCTCCGGCCACGGCGGCACCGGTGAGAGCAGTCGTGGCCAGTGCCGCGGCGGCCACGCGGGCGGCGTTCCGACGGAATCTGGTGGTCATCGTGCGCTCCTTACCGGGTTGTTGTTGGTACTACGACCCTAGATTTCGGCGAACGGTTGCGAACTGGCGCTGAATCCCGTCTTGGGGGTAGCGCTGGCACCACCATGGATAGGGTTCTGGCATGAGTCCGGGGTGGCAGAGCAGGGTGCGCGGGTGTCTGTTGGGTGGCGCGATCGGGGATGCGCTGGGCGCTCCGGTGGAGTTCGAGAGTGGGCGGAAGATCCTCAAGAAGCATCCGGGGCTGCTGCGGACGTTCGTGAGCGGAGGCGCCGGTTGGCCGCCCGGGACGGTCACCGACGACACCCAGATGACGCTGTTCACGGTCGAAGGGCTGATCCGCGCCAGCGTCCGGGCGCATCGCGGGCTGGGGATGACGCTGGCTCCCGTCCACCACGCCTACGACCGGTGGCTGGACACTCAGCAGCACTCCGGACCGAGCGGTGAGCGGGACGGCTGGCTGCAGGGTGAGCAGTGGCTGTACGCGCGCCGCGCGCCGGGCAACACCTGCCTGAACGCACTGCGCGGAGCGCGACATGGTGGGCCGCGGATCACGCAGTACGGCGTCCAGGCGGAGAACGGCTCGAAGGGTTGCGGCGGTGTGATGCGGGTGGCGCCGTTCGGGCTGATGCCGGAGTCGTTCAGTACGGAGTGGGTCTTCGACTCGGCCGCAACGGCCGCTGGGTACACGCACGGTCACCCGAGTGGGAAGCTCGCGTCTGGTGCGCTCGCGGCGATCATCCATGAGATCTGCAGCGGTGCAACCCTGGATGCCGCGCTGGACACCACCGCCGCACTACTGGCCACGCGCGACGGGCACGAGGAAACCAGTACGGCGCTCGCAGCGGCGCGCCGGCAGGCGGCGCGAGGGACGGGCCACGGACCGGACCGTGTGGAGGAGCTGGGTGGAGGGTGGGTCGCCGAGGAGGCGCTGGCGATCCCTGTCTACGTGGCGCTCAGTCACCAGGAGCCTGAACAGCTGCTGGACGCGCTGGCGCTGGCCGTGTCGCACAGCGGGGACAGTGACTCGACCGGCGCGATCTGCGGCAACATCCTGGGCGCCCTCCACGGTGAGGCGGCGCTACCCGCAGAGCTCGCCGCTACCGTCGAGGGCCGGGCAGTGATCCTCCAACTGGCCGACGACTTCGTGGACGAGTTGACCCGGACCGAGTCGCGGCCCGGGTTCGCCCGTCGTTATCCGAGCTCTTAGAGCGGCTCGATAGCGAGTTTGTGAGTGAAGACGTTGCGCGGATCCCACGTCGACTTGATCTGCCGTAGCCGCGGGTAGTTGCCCAGGTAGTACAGGTCGTGCCACGGCACGCCGGACTTGTTGTACGCCGGATCCGCCAGATCCACATCGGGATAGTTGATGTACGACCCGGCGTTGGTTGCGTTCGGCACCGGCACTCCCCCGGTCTCGCGGTAGATCTCGCTGTACGCCGTCCGGGCCCAGGCCAGGTGCTTCGCGTCCTCGCCCGCGTCGTTCCAGCTGACCGTCATCACCATCTTCGCCATCACATCGCGTTGAGCGGTGGCGGTCGCGTCGGGCCGCACCGAGTTGACCTTGCCGCCGTACGGGACGAGCAGGATCGACGTCTCGGTCGCGGTGTTGTTCGGGTCGGTGAGTTGGGTGTGCAGAGTCTCGATCTGCGTGTCGGTGTAGCCCTTGCGCAGGTAGCCGGCCTTCCACTTGTTGCGGGTCGTGCCGACCGTGGCCGGGATCGAGCGCTGGATCGTGGTCCGCAGGAACGGTCCGGCCGGTACGTCGTACACCTGCGGTGCCGGATCGAGCCCGGCGATCATCGCGTCGGTGAACTTCTTCAGCAGCCCGGCCGCGTTCGGCACCGAGGCGTCCAACTGGTTCGACATCAGGAAGGTTCCGGTGGCCGACGGCGTCAGGATGAACGGGCTGTACAGCGTCGCGTACGGCGAGTCCGGACTGTTGTTCGCCTCGAGGAAGTCGAAGAAGTTCCGGACCGCGCGGACGAAACCGGCCTTCCCGATCGTCTTCCAGTCGTAGAAGATGAGGTTCGACAACAGCTCGGAAGGGGCCTTGGGCAACGACTCCGACGGGACCCGGCCGCTCGCACCGGCCGATCGCATCAGGTAGCGGGTGACCAGGCCGAAGTTGCCGCCACCACCGCCAGTGTGTGCCCACCACAGGTCTCGGTGGGCGTTGTCCCGGGTCGCGACCACCGAGCGGGCCCGGCCGTGCTGGTCGACGACGACCACCTCGACGCCGTACAGGTGATCGACCACCGAGCCGTACTTGCGCGACAGCGGGCCGTACCCGCCGCCGGCGAAGTGCCCGCCGACTCCGACGCCGAGGCAACCACCGGCCGGAAGCGTCACACCCCAGCCGTAGAACAGATCCTTGTAGACCTTCTCCAGTGTCGCGCCGACCCCGATCGAGAAGGCGCGGTAGCGCTCGTCGAAGGTGACGTCGTCGCAGGTCGACATGTCGAGCAGCACCTGGACGTCGCTGGAGTCGACAAAGTCCTCGAAGCAGTGCCCGCCGCTGCGCACCGCGATCCGCTTGCCGGACCGGACCGCCTCCTGGACGGCGCGGACGGCGTCCTCGGTCGACGCGATCACCCGGGCGTACTCGGGCTTGGCGGTGAACCGCTTGTTCTGCCCGCGCTGCACCAGGTCGATGTAGCGCGCGTCGCCCGGCCGGATCTTCTCGCCGGCTGCGACAGTGCCGACTGAGCTGGCGGCAGCGGCGGTCGCAGTGCCCGGAACCGCGAGTCCGGCTCCGGCAGCGGCGGTTCCGGCCAGCAGGCCACGACGGCTGATTGGCATGAAGTTCTCCCCACTCGTTTCGACTGGTTCGAACCTACGGAGAGTCGCAGCCTGTCCACATCGACCATCCGGGTGACGCCCTGGATCCCCTATCCGGCGTAGAGCCTCGCCAGCGGAGCTCCGACGAACACCCCGGCGAGCGCGCCGACCAGCATGAACGGGCCGAACGGCACCATCTGCTTGCGCGTCATCACCTTGGCCGCGATCAGCACGACGCCGACCACCGCGCCGAGGAAGAACCCGCCGTACAGGCCGCTGGCGAACTCGCCCCAGCCGAGCCAGCCGAGCGCCATCCCGAGCAGCCCGGACAACCGCACATCGCCGAACCCGACTCCGCGCGGAAACGCGAACCACAGCAGGTAGAACACGCCGAACCCGATCAGCCCCGCGATCGCCGCTCGGCGCAGCGACCCCCAGTCCCCAGATTCCAGCGCCGCGCCGACCAGCGCCAGCGCGACCACGCCGTACGTCGGCCAGATGATCGCCGACGGCAGGAAGCGCGTCCGCGCGTCGATGTAGCCGAGCACCGCCCCGGCCACGGCGAGCAGCAGCCACGCCACCAGCGCCGGATCGGTTCCCAGCATCCAGCCGAGCAGTCCGCCGGAGACAGCAGCCAGCGCACCACACCAGTACGCCGCGCGCGGGCCGGCGAGGTCGGCGTACTGGATCTTGGTGTCGCCCTCCTCCAGCACGGGCTCGGGAATCCGGCGCATCAGCCACGGGCCGAGGACGAACGCCGCCGGCCCGCAGAGGACCACTCCGGCCCCTGCGGCGAGCAACGCGTTGTCAGCCGGCACGGTTCCGGAGCCTAGACCGCACGCGGAACAGGACAAAACCCCCGAGCGCCACGATGAGGACCAGTACGCCGAACGTGCTCCAGCCGGGCTCGTTCCGGGTGATGTAGCGGACCCGCTGGAACGACTCGTCCGTGGCCGCCTGGGTGAACGTGAAGTCGGAGGTGATCCGGCTCGGCTCGGGATAGTTCACCCGGTACGCCGTGAGGTAGTTCGCCGGCGCGGCGAGGGCAGGGTCCTCGGCGGGACCGGCGTACAGCAGTTCTGGCTGCAGTCCGGCGACCGGGAGCGTGCTGGCGTCGAGGCGGTGCTCGGCCGCGACGTACACGGTCACGCGCTGCGGAGTGGTCGCGCCTTTGCTCAGCCGCATCGGGTAGACGACCTTGTCCGAACTGAACGACAACCGCAGCGGCGGCGTCTCACCGGCCAGGCTCGCGTCGGTGCGCTGCGGGGCGAGCTTCACCGCGACGATCTCCCAGCCCTCGGTCAGGTACGGCGCCAGGTTGGTCGCCAGCGAGTCCGGTACGACGTACCCATTCGTGCCGAGCCAGCCCGTGACCGCGGCCGCACCGCCGGTCAGGCGGGCGATCTGGAACGGGCCCAGCGTCATCTGCTCGTGCACGTTCACGCCGCCCGGAGCGGCGCCGGCCGAACCGCCGTCCTCCCGGAACAGGTCGAGCCCGCGGAACGGCCAGTACGTCGTCCGCCGGACGACCTTCGGCAGGATGATCCCGTCGAGCCGCGAGAACAACTCCGCGTCGCCCAGCTCGACCTTCGCCGGAGCCGGCGTCGGCATGATCCAAGCCGCCTTCTTCGACGATCCGTTGACCGCCATCGAGAGCGTGATCTCCTCGGTGCCCTGGCTGTGCCGGACCAGCGCCTGCTCGCCGTACACCCTGGCCCGCGACTCTGCATCCGGCAGATAGCCGCCACACGCGCACGCCCAAGCAGGCGTCACCCCGGCCGCCACGAATCCGAGCGCCAGCATTCCTGCGATCCCCCGCCATAGCTTCATGGCGGGAGACTAGCTAGACGAGGGTGTACGGAGTGTGGAAAAAGCCGTTCGGGTCGTACTTCTTCTTGACCGCACGCAGCCGGGGCAGGCTGCTGCCGTAGTACGTCGCGACACCGCGCCGGGCCTCGACGTAGTTCGCATAGCCGCCGGACGAGAACGACCGGACCGCGCCGTGCCCGTTGTCGATGAAGGTCTGCGCGGCCTTCAGCTGGGCGGACGTCGGGTGTGCGGCGGTTCCGACGTACCACTGGATGACGCCGAGGGCGGAGCGCCACGGCCAGGCGGTGCCGCCGGCCGGCTCCTTGGCGGCCTGACCGCCGAGCGGGTCGATGATCGCGGCCGCCGGGAGCTTGGATCGCGCCGCGGACTTGACCGCACCGATCAGCGCGCTGATCGACGTGGAGTTCATCGGCGCGCGCAGTACGTCGGAGCCGGCCAGGAAGCCGGTGCGCGGGCTGGTGGTCCCGCCGCCGAGGTACTTCACCGCCTCCAGGTGCGTCTTCACCGTGATCGAGCGGGTGGTCGCCTTCGACCCGACGAACGACTCGAGCTGCGCGGCCGCGGCCGCCGCGTTCCCGGTGGTGGAGATGCCGAGCACGTGGACCGAGACGGTTCCGTTGCTCTTGGCATCGAGATGCAGGTTGCCCCACGCCGTACTCGGGGCGTGCTGGACGAACTTCTGCCAGCCGGCCACCACCGCCGCGGCCTTCGCCTCCGGCCAGGTCAGCCGGAAGAACCCGAGCTTGGGGCCGGGAATCGTGGCGAACTGGAACGACGTGACGACGGCCAGGTTCCCGCCGCCGCCACCGCGCAGCGCCCAGAACAGGTCCGGATCGGACTTGGTGTTGATGACGCGCGCCTTGCCGTCGGCGGTGACCACGCTCATCCCGACCAGCCGGTCACAGGTCAGGCCCCAGGCGCGGGTGTGGATGCCCATCCCGCCGCCGAGGGTGAGCCCGGCGACGCCGACGGTCGGGCAGGTCCCGGTCGGCAGCGATCGGCCGTACTTGTCGAGGAACGCATGCACGTCGTACAGGCGTGCGCCGGCGCCGACGGTCAGTACGCCGTTCTTCGCGTACGTCATGCCGCGCAGCGCACCGAGGTCGAGCTGGATGCCCTTGCTGATCACCGAGGCACCGACGTACGAGTGACCGCCGCCCTTCGGGACCAGGACGAGCTTGTTGTCCCGGGCGAAGTTGATCGTGCTGATCACGTCGGCGGTCCGCGCGGCCCGGACGACCGCGGCCGGCTGCACGGAGTCCCAGCGCGGGTTGAAGAGTTGATGGGCCGCGGCGTAGCCGGACGTCGAGGGCATGAACAGCTTGCCGCCCTGCAGCGATCTGGACAGCCGGTTCCAGTTCGGCGCGGCGGCCGTTCGCGCCAGCGCTTCCGGAGCGGCAGCGGTCAGTGCGGCGGCGGCAACGGCGCCCTTCAGAACAGTACGACGGTCAAGCTGGCTCACGATCGTTGAGCTCCTCACGCGCTGCGGCCCTCATGGCCGCCAGCGGTGCGGGCGACCTACCGGTCATCATCTCCACCTGGAGAGTCGCCTGGTGCACGAGGAGATCAAGCCCGTTCAACAGCTCGGTACCGATCCGGTGCGCCGCGATGGCGAGCTGGGTCGGCCAGGGGTGGTACGCCACGTCGAACACCACCGGGGCGACGTTCGCGAAGTGCTCCACCCAGGGATCAATTGCTCCACCAGGCACTGTTGAGACGCACAGATCGAACCCTCCGGTTCGCTCGATCTGGGAAAAATCCGCAACCGAAGTCCGGAGTCCCAGTTCGGCGGCGAGATCGAGCAGCCGGTCGGCCCGCGATCGGTCGCGGACGACGATGGTCACCTCGCTGACCTTCATGCTCCGCAGCGCGGCCAGCGTCGACGCGGCCGTCGCTCCCCCGCCCACCACGAGGGCGGAGTCCGCCACCGTGATGCCACGCTCGGCGAACGCGTTCACCAGCCCCGGTACGTCGGTGTTGTGCGCCGACCGCGATCCGTCGGGCTCGAACAGCATCGTGTTCGCGGCGCCGATCAGCTCCGCGACCGGATCCACCGTGTCGACGAGCTCGAGCGCGACCCGCTTCAGCGGCATCGTCAGCGACAACCCGCGGACGTCGTCACCCAGCGACGCGACGAACCCGCGCAACTCGTCCTCGGCCACCTCGAACGCGTCGTACCGCCAGTCCAGCCCGAGTTCCGCGTACGCGGCCCGGTGCATGGCCGGCGACAGCGAGTGCGCGATCGGCGACCCGAGCACGGCACAACGGGTCATCAGCAGCGGCCCTTGTTGGCGGCACACCACGCTTGCAGCTTCTGGACGTTCGCCTGGTGCTCGACGTCGGTCGTCGCGAAGGCGGTCTCGCCGGTGTCCAGGTTGACCAGCGTGAAGTACATCCACGGGCCCTTGGCCGGGTTGATCGCCGCGCGCAGCGTGTCCTTGGTCGGCGAACTGATCGGGGTCGGCGGCAGGCCCTTGAACTTGTAGGTGTTGTACGGCGAATCGGAGTTGCGCTGCTCGTTGGTCGTGAAGACGCCGCCGCCGCGGCCGACCGCGTAGTGCACGGTCGAGTCCATCTGCAGCTTCCGGTCGGCCTGCAGCCGGTTGTAGATCACCCGGGCGACCTTCGCGTAGTCCTGCTTACGGTTGGTCTCGCCCTGGATGATGCTGGCCACGATCACCGCGCGGTACGGATCCAGGTCCTTGCTCTGGGCGGTCTTCACCAGGTTCAGCGCCGCCGCGTTCTTGGCGTACTCCGCGGTCATCAGCTTGATCATCGAGGTCGCGGTCGCGCCCTTCGGCACGTCGTACGTGCCGGGGAACAGGAAGCCCTCGGGGTTGCCGTGCGCGTAGGCGGGCAGGCCCAGCGAGGCCGGCTTGCCCATCGCCGCGGCCGCCGCGCCCGCGGGCAGCTTCAGCTTCGGGGCCTCGAGGATCTTGATCACCTCGGCCTTGGTCTTGCCGGCCGGGACGCTGAACCGGAGCACCTTGATCGACTCGGCCGTGTTCAGCATCAGCTCGAGCGCGGCCTTCGCCGACATGTGCTTGCGCAGCGTGTACGTCGCGGCCTGGATCTGCAGCGAACGGCTGTCGTTGCGGGCCACCCGCTCGAACGCCTTCGCGCTCTTGACGACTTCCTTCTTCTCCAGGGTGTCCGCGATCGAGGAGTTGCTCTGCCCCGGGGTGATCTCGACGGTCACCACGCCGGTGCCGTCCCCCTCGTAGTCGGGGGCCGCGAAGACCTTCTCCAGCGCGTCCTTGCCCTTGCCGAAGCCGACCACCGCGCCGCCCACCAGGGAGCCCACGACCAGCAGCGAGATGATCACCGCGAAACAGCCGAAGCCCCGCCGGGCCCGCTGCTTGCGGCGGTTCGCGCGCCGCTCGGTCCGGCTCTCCGGCCGCAGCCCGAGGTCCAGGTCGTCGTCCACCGACGGTTTGCTCACAAGGCCCTCCCCGGTGGGTTCCCGGTCTCCCGCTCGAGGTCGAGCGCATGTTGCAGGATGACGACCGCCGCGGCCTGGTCGACCACCGCGCGCCGCTTGGTGCCCTTCTTGCCGCGCTCGCGCAGCATTCGCTCGGCGGTGACCGTGGTGAACCGCTCGTCCACCAGGCGCACCGTCAGCTGCGCGTTCCCCGCCTGCACCAAGTCCTGCACCTGTTTCGCCGTCTCCCGGATCTTCACCGCGGCCGGCCCCTCGCCCCCGGACAGGGAGCGTGGCAGGCCGATCACGATCTCGAACGCCTCCAGTTCGGCGGCGAGTGCCGCGATCCTACCCAGATCACCGGGCCCCCGGCGGACGGTCTCCACCGGGGTGGCCAGGATTCCGTGCGGATCGCTGCTGGCGACGCCGATCCGGGCGTCTCCGATATCCAGCGCGATCCGCACGCCTCGCCTCATGGTCTAGCCCGTGACCAGGTGACCGACGGTGTACTCGACGGCGGCCAGCGCGGCGTCCGCACCGGACGCGTCGGTGCCGCCACCCTGCGCGACATCGGCCTTGCCGCCGCCCTTGCCGCCGAGCTTCTCGGCGGCGACGCGAACCAGGTCACCGGCCGACAGCCGCCATTCGCGGGCGGTGTCGTTCAGCGCGATCACGATGCCGGGCTTGCCGTCGTTGACGCTGAGGACGGCCACCACGGCCGGCTTGTCCTCGCCCATCCGGCCGCGGATGTCGAGAGCGAGCTTGCGCAGGTCCCCGCCGTTCACGCCGTCGGGCGCCCGGTGGCCGACGTACTGGACGCCGAAGACGTCCTTCGGGCTGCTCGCCAGCTCGGCCGCGGCCTGCAGCACCTGCGCGGCGCGGATCTGCTGGAGCTCCTTCTCGGCCGCCCGCAGACGGTCGGCCAGGTCGGCTACCTTGGCCGGCAGCTCCTCCGGACGGGCCTTCAGGTTCTCGCTGAGCAGCCGGACCAGCGCGCGCTCCTTGCCGAGGTAACGCAGTGCTTCCATGCCGACGAAGGCCTCGACGCGGCGCACACCGGCGCCGACCGAGGACTCGCTGGTGATGGTCAGCGCGCCGACCTGCGACGAGTGCTTCACGTGCGTGCCACCGCAGAGCTCACGCGACCAGGGGCCGCCGATCTCGACGACGCGGACCTGCTCGTCGTAGGTCTCGCCGAACAGTGCCAGCGCGCCCCACTCCCGAGCCTCGGGCAGCGTCATGTACTGCGCCGCGACCGGCAGGTCCTGGCGTACGGCGAGGTTCGCGACCTCTTCGATCTCCGACCGAGTGGCCTGGTCCAGCGCCGACGACCACGCGAAGTCGAGCCGCAGGTAGCCGGGCTTGTTGTACGAACCGCTCTGCAGCGCGTTCGGGCCGAGCACCTGGCGCAGCGCCGCGTGCACGACGTGCGTACCGGAGTGCGCCTGGCAGGCCGAGACCCGCCAGTCGTGGTCGACCTCGGCGTGCACGTCGAGGCCCGGGCGCAGAACGCCCTCGACGACCTCGACCTTGTGCACGATCAGGCCCTTGACCGGCCGCTGGACGTCGAGCACCTTCAGCTTCACGCCATCGGCCAGGATCAGACCCTCATCGGCGATCTGGCCGCCGGACTCGGCGTAGAACGGCGTCTTCTCGAGCACGACCTCGACGGTCTCGCCCTGCTCGGCGGCGTCGGCCACGACACCTTCACGGAGCAGACCCCGGACCTGCGAGTCGGTGCTCAGCTCCTGGTAGCCGGTGAACTCCGTGACGCCTTTCTCCCGCAGCTCGCGGTAGCCCGACGTGTCGGCGTGCCCGGCCTTCTTGGCCCGCGCGTCCGCCTTGGCCCGGTCGCGCTGTTCCTTCATCAGCGCCCGGAAGCCCTCGGTGTCCACGTTCAGGCCCTGCTCGGCGGCCATCTCGACGGTCAGGTCGATCGGGAAACCGTAGGTGTCGTGCAGCTGGAACGCCTTCGCGCCCTCGAGCTGGTGCGCGCCACCGGCCTTGGTCTCCTTCACGGCGACGTCGAAGATCGTCGTACCGGCGGTGAGGGTACGGCGGAACGCCTCCTCCTCCGCGTAGGCGACCTGGCTGATCCGGCCGAAGTCGGCCTCCAGCTCCGGGTACGACTTCTTCATCTGCTGCAGGCTGACCGGCAGCAGCTCGACCAGGCTCGGGTCCTCGTAGCCCAGCAGGCGCACCGAACGGATCGCGCGGCGGAGCAGCCGGCGCAGGACGTAGCCGCCCTGCTCGTTGCCCGGGGTGACGCCGTCGCCGATCAGCATCAGCGCACTGCGGACGTGGTCGGCGATCACCCGGAACCGGACGTCGTCGACCGGGTCCACGCCGTACTTGCGGCCGGTCAGCTCGGAGGCCTGCTCGATGACGGGGAAGATCTCGTCGATCTCGTACATGTTGTCGACGCCCTGCAGCAGGTACGCGACGCGCTCGAGGCCGAGACCGGTGTCGATGTTCTTCTTCGGCAGCTCGCCGAGGATCGGGTAGCCGTCCTTGCCGCCGCCCTCGCCGCGGATGTTCTGCATGAAGACCAGGTTCCAGAACTCCAGGTAGCGGTCGCCCGCCTCCCAGTCCCGGTCGGCGCCGAACTCGGGGCCGCGGTCGATCAGGATCTCCGAGCACGGGCCGCAGGGGCCGGGGATGCCCATCGACCAGAAGTTGTCCTTCATCCCGAGCCGCACGATCCGGTCGTCGGGCAGGCCGGCGACCCGCTTCCAGATGTCGATCGCCTCGTCGTCCTCGTAGTACACCGAGGCGTAGAGCTTGGACTCGTCGAAACCGTAACCGCCGTCGGCCTGCGACTTCGTGACCAGCTCCCAGGCGAACTGGACGGCCTCCTCCTTGAAGTAGTCGCCGAAGGAGAAGTTGCCGTTCATCTGGAAGAACGTGCCGTGCCGGGTGGTCTTGCCGACCTCTTCGATGTCGAGCGTCCGCACGCACTTCTGCACGCTGGTCGCCCGCGCGTACGGCGGGGTCTGCTGGCCGACGAAGTACGGCACGAACTGGGCCATGCCGGCCACGTTGAACAGCAGGTTCGGGTCCGGCGACGGCAACGGCGCACTCGGCACCACCGTGTGGCCGCGGTCCTCGAAGTAGCTCAGGAACCGCCGCCTGATCTCACTGGTTTCCATGGTGTTACCGGTAGTCCTCACGTTCGTTGCCCGCTGCGTCGATCCCCAGCGCGTCTTTGAGTTCTGCTTCTCGCTCGGCCATGCCCTCACGGACCTGGTCACCGAAGTGCCGGATCGCGCTGGCGAGCTTCGCCGCCGACTCCTGCACAGCCTCCGGGGCGAGCACCTGCGCACGCTTCTTCAACCGGGTCACCGCGTAGACACCCACGGCGATCCCGACGATCAGCCAGAAGATCCGCTTCACCGCTTCCGTGCCTTCCGCTCGGCCTTCATCTCGTCCTTCACCCGGCGGCTCACGTCACGTCGCTGGCTCTCACCGAGCGCCTTGCGCACGCCGTACGTGAACGCCGCCGCCTTCACCAGGGGGCCACCGGCCGTCGCCGAGAACAGCGACACCAGCGCGGCCGCGTTGGTCGTCACAGTGGTCGCGTTGTCGGTGATCGTGTCCACCTTCGCCAGCTGCGCGTTGGTCGTGGCCACCGTCGTGGTGACCTCGCCCAGCAACGGCACACTGGAGTCGGAGACTCCCTTCACCATGATCCGGGTCTCGTCCAGCACCTTGCCCAGCTTCAGGATCGGGTAGGCGAGCAGGGCTACCAGGATCAGCAGCGCGAGAGCTGCTATCAGCCCCGCGACT
Source organism: Kribbella sp. NPDC005582 (assembly GCF_040605415.1). Lineage (NCBI taxonomy): Bacteria > Bacillati > Actinomycetota > Actinomycetes > Propionibacteriales > Kribbellaceae > Kribbella > Kribbella sp. NPDC005582. Next base: position 116,843 of record NZ_JBEXCU010000003.1, on the reverse strand, counting down.
TCACCGACGCTCATGGAAAACGATCCACCTTCCGTTGCGACCACGTGGACCGCACGACCCTATCGCGCGCCCATACCGCACAACCCTTCAGGACACCATCCCCCACATAACAGTCCCCCACCAAACCGGGTTACCCCGTCGGTGACGGAGTGCTCGCGGTCGGTGCGGGCGTCGGCGAACTCGGGGCCGGAGCCGGGGTCGGAGTTGGCGTTGGGGTCGGCGTTGGCGTTGGCGTTGGACTCGGGGTAGATGGTGGCGTGGTTGTTGGGGCCGGGCTGGGCGTCGCCGGGGCCGGCGAGCTCGTTGTGGGACTGGGAGTTGGCGTCGCGGCGGTGGTCGCTCGTGGCCCGGGCCGGCTTTCGGGGACGGAAGCCGTCGTACGGTGAGCTGTCGGCGGTACGACGGCCGTCGTACGGCGAGGTGTCGGCGCCAAGGGTGGTTCTGGCGTACTGCGCGGCACCCACGGCTGAATCGGCCGGCCGACCGGGAGCGACGGCCGCGCACCTTCTCGCGACGGCGCCGAACTCCGCGCGATCGACGGCAGCGGAACCTGCGGCCCCGGCTCGTCCCCCGCGAACGGGAACATCAGCCACCCGCCGGCCGCAGCGACCGCCCCCGCGGCGATCACCCCCAGCGCCACCACCGGCGAACGCCGCCGACTGTGCCGTGCACCGGACTTCCGAACATGACGACCGAGGTTGAACACACAAAACCCTTCACCCCCAGGCCGCCTGCAGCCTACCCAGCCGCTTCAAGCCCTACCGTGGCGACGTGGCGATCGAGTACATCTTCCAGCTCTGCACACCGACACCTGTGGGGGCGATCAGAGGGTTGCTCGGGCCGGAGGAGCCGACGTCGACCGGGTTGCGGATCACCGTCCGCCCGGACGGACGCGCCAGCTTCGTCCTCGTCGAACCCGAGATCTCGGTCGGGTTCCGGCTCGACAAGTTCACCGAGCCCGAGCCGCAGTACGCCGAGATCGCGGCCCTCGTCGTACGGGTGCTTGAAGCGGAGCCGGGCGACGCCGTACTGCAGCAGGACTTTGAGCGGATCCTGCTGCTGCGGCGCGGGCGTGAGTTGCTGGTGTCTCCGTCGTTCTGGGCGCCTGAGGTGTTGCCGTGGGAGTTCACCGAGCGACTGATGCCCTACCCGGAGGATTACTAGTCGAAGGTGACGATGAGCTGCTGCACGTGGCCGTCGGCGGTCCAGCCCAGCTCCATGAGGCCGGTGCCGCCGTCGGCCCACTGGAAACGACCGGTGTCGTCCAGCAGCGTCATGGTCTCGGTGGGTGGGTTGGCCGCGTAGGCGGCGGCGATCGCCCTCCGGCCCTCGAAGGGGCCTGCTGGTACGCCGACGAAGGTCATCCGGGCGTCCGCGGCGAAGCGGTCCGCGAACGTCTCCCAGTCGCCGGTGGTGACAGCGTGGTTGAAGGCCGCGACGTGGTCGGCGAGGCTGGTCATTTGCGGTTCCGGAGGATTTTGCGGATCGCGTCTACGCGATCCGCGTACGCGGCTTCGCCGCCGCGGCGGGTGGGCGTGTAGTAGTCGGTACCGTCGATGACGTCCGGAGCGTACTGCTGAGCGACGACGCCGCGAGGGTCGTTGTGCGAGTACTGGTACGACGAGCCGTGGCCGATCTTCTTCGCACCGGCGTAGTGGGCGTCGCGCAGGTGCGACGGAACGGGGCCGATCTTGCCGGCCTTCACGTCGGCGATCGCGGCGTCGACGGCGGTGATGACTGAGTTCGACTTCGGGGCCAGGGCGAGAGCGACGACGGCTTGAGCCAGGTTGATCCGGGCCTCCGGCATCCCGATCAGCTGTACGGCGTCCGCCGCGGCGACCGCGACGCCGAGCGCGGTCGGGTCGCCCATCCCGATGTCCTCGCTGGCCGAGATCACCAAGCGGCGGGCGATGAACCGTGGGTCCTCACCGGCCACGATCATCCGCGCGAGGTAGTGCATCGCAGCGTCCACGTCCGATCCGCGGATCGACTTGATCAGCGCCGACGCCACGTCGTAGTGCTGGTCGCCGGCCCGGTCGTACCGTACGGCGGCCTGGTCGACCGCCGTCTCCAGCGTCTCGAGGTCGATGGTGGAAGCCTCTTTGGCCCGAGCACCACCAGCAGCAGCTTCCAGATACGTCAGTGCCCGGCGAGCGTCGCCTCCAGCCATCCGCAGCAGATGGTCCCGCGCGTCCTCGGCCAACTCGAACTCACCGTTCAGACCGCGCTCGTCGGTCAGCGCACGCGTCAGCAACTCACCGATGTCGTCGTCGGTCAACGACTCCAGGGTCAGCAGCAGGCTGCGGGAGAGCAGCGGGGAGATGACCGAGAAGAACGGGTTCTCCGTGGTCGCGGCGACGAGCGTCACCCAGCGGTTCTCCACCCCGGGCAGCAGCGCGTCCTGCTGGGCCTTCGTGAAGCGGTGCACCTCGTCGATGAACAGCACGGTCTCGACCGCACCACCCGGCCGGGCGAGATCGCGCCGGGCGCCGTCGATCACCTGGCGCACGTCCTTCACGCCGGCCGTGACCGCGGACAGCTCGACGAACTTGCGGTTCGTCTGGTGCGAGACGACGGCTGCGATCGTGGTCTTCCCGGTCCCCGGCGGTCCCCACAACAGCAGCGACATCGGCTGGTCGCCCTCGACCAACCGCCGCAACGGCGACCCCGGCGCCAGCAGATGCTGCTGCCCCACGAGCTCGTCGAGGCTGCGCGGGCGCATCCGCACAGCCAACGGCGCCGCCGTGTGGTCGACGTCAGCCAGGCTCCCGCCACCCCTCGCAGGCGCAGGAGCTCCCGGCAGATCAAACAAGCCCTCACTCACAAGACGAGAGCCTACCTACCTCAACGGACAGTTACTTCTTGCTGTCCTTCACATCGTCGGCATCGTCCGAGTCGTCCGCCTCGCGGAGCTCCTCGGGCAGCTCGTCCTCGTCGAACTCCTCGGGCAGGATCTCCTCGGCCTCCGCGCCGGACTGCGGGCGGATGGCGTTGCGGAGGCGGCCGAGGATCCGGTCGGCCTCGGTGCCGAAGGGGTTGTCGTTGACGAGATATGTCCAGGTCGCGGTGGGACGCGGTACGCCGGATGCCGCCTCGTCGAGGCCGGAGTCGGTGATGGTGGCCTCGGCGAAGGTCTCGGCGGCCTCGTTCCACGCGTCGGCGATGAGCGTGTCGAAGGACGCGATCGCGGACTTGTTGAACTCGTCGATCGGCTTCATGTGCACGATGCCGCCGGCCAGCGAGCGCAGGTGGATGCCTTCGCGCAGGTCGGCGAGGTAGGCCAGGTGGTCGGTCCAGCGCCGGTCCAGGTGGTGCAGGGCGATCCGCCGGGCGGCGTCCTTGACCTTCTCCTCGCCGTGCTCCTCAACCAGCTCGTCGTACTTCTCCTTGACGCGCTCGGAGAGCTCGGTCGCGGCGAGGTCCTCGGTCAGGACCTTCTCGCGGGTGTCGAGCAGGATCGAACGCTGCTGGCCGGTGAGCCGGTGGTACTGCCAGGTGGTCCGGTGCAGCTCGGCGTTGGCGCCGTCGGCGACCCGCTGGGCGTGGTCGAGGATGCCGAGCGACTTGCGGTCGGTGAGCCGGCCGGTCTCGTCCGGGTGCGGGCGCAGGCCCGACGAGACGGAGTACCGGACGACGAGCTCGTCACCGAGGCTCGCGAAGAACAGCGAACCGCCGGGGTCGCCCTGACGGCCGGCGCGGCCGCGCAGCTGGTCGTCCAGCCGGCGGGACGCGTGCAGGCCGGTGCCGACGACGTACAGGCCGCCGAGCTCGATCGCCTTGTCCTTGTCGTGCGACTCGTCCTTGCCGCCGAGCCGGATGTCGGTACCGCGGCCGGCCATCTGCGTCGACACGGTCACCGTGCCCGGTACGCCGGCCTCGGCGATGATCGACGCCTCTTCGGCGTCGTTCTTCGCGTTCAGCACGACGTGCGGGATGCCGGCGGCCTCGAGCTGGTCGCTCAGCTGCTCGGACTCCTCGACGCTGTGGGTGCCGATCAGGATCGGGCGGCCGGTCTCGTGCACCTCGGCGATGTGCTCGACCAGAGCGGCGTTCTTCTGCTTGACGGTCAGGTACAGCCGGTCGACGTCGTCCTTGCGGATGTTCGGCTTGTTCGGCGGTACGACGGCCACCTCGACGTCGTAGAACTCCTGGAGCGACTCGCCGACCACGACCGCCGTACCGGTCATGCCGCAGAGCGACTTGTAGCCCTTGATCAGCGCCTGCACGGTGATGCTGTCGAGCACCTCACCGGAGTCGCTGACCGGGACGGCCTCCTTCGCCTCCACGGCGGCCTGCAGACCGTCGGGCCAGCGCTGCAGCTTCGCGATCCGGCCGCGGTTGTTGTTGATCAGGCTGACCTTGCCGTCGCGGACCAGGTAGTCGACGTCCTTGCGCAGCAGCACCTCGGCGTGCAGCGCGACATTGATCTGGGTCAGCCGGTCGAGGTTCTCGTCGTCGTACAGGTTGAAGGCGGGGCGCTCGGCCTCGGGCTCGGCTTCGGCCTTGTCCTCGGTCTCGTCCTCGGCTGCCTCGTCCTCGGCTGCCTCGTCCTCGACGACGGCCGCAGGCTCGGCCGCCGCCTCGGCCTCGGCGATGCGCTCGCCGAGCAGCTTCTCGACCTTGTCCGTGCCCGCGTCGGTCAGTGCGACCGTGCGGCCGTCACCGTCGATCTCGTAGTCGACCCCCGCGCGCAGCGTCCGGACGATCTGGACGATGTCGTCGTCGAGCTCCTCGGTCCGGGTCGCGCCGGCGAGCACCAGCGGCACCCGGGCCTCGTCGATCAGCACCGAGTCCGCCTCGTCGACCAGCGCCACGTCCGGCTCCGCCGTGACCCGCTCGGAGACGTCGTTGACCAGTCGGTCGCGCAGGACGTCGAAGCCCACCTCGCTGACCGGTACGTAGCAAACCTCAGCCTGGTACGCCGTACGCCGCTCTTCCGGCGTGGACGCCTGGCCCACGTGCGAAACCGTCACACCGAGCAGCTCGTAGACCGGACCCATCCACTCCGAGTCACGGCGAGCCAGGTAGTCGTTGACCGCGAGTACGTGCACCCGGCGGCCGCCGACCGCGTACCCGGCCGCGGCGAACGCACCGGCGAGCGTCTTGCCCTCACCGGTCGCCATCTCGACCACGCGCCCCTGCAGCATCGCCAGCGCACCGACGATCTGGCCGTCGAACGCGCGCTCACCGAGCGTGCGCCGGGCCGCGTCCCGGGCCAGCGCCAGAAACTCGATCTGCTCGTCCTCGTGCAGCCCACCGGTGGTCCGCAGGTCGGCGACGGCCTCGGTGAGTTCCTCGTCGGTCAGCGCCTGGACGGACTCCTCCGCCTCGGCGACCAGTTGCGAGAGCCGGTCGTACGGGCCCAGGTCGATCGAGCCGGGGCGCTGGAGCAGACGACGAAAGCGCGAGGTGATTTTCAGAGCCATAATGACGGCAACGTACAGCCTGACCGTGTCGTTCCGCCGACCAGGTCAGCGTGTCTCGGGACTCCACTCGTACGGCGTGGTGGTGGTGACGCCGTGCAGGCCGAGTTTCTGCAGGATCGGGCGGGAGTCCTCGGACGCGTCGACGCGCAGAAATTCGTAGCCGCGCTCCTTGGCCAGCCGGGCCCGGTGCACCAGCAGCGAGCTGTAGAGCCCGCGCCGCCGCCACTCCGGCAGCGTGCCGCCGCCCCACAGACTGGCGAAGCCCGTGCCCGGGTGGAACCGGATCCAGGCCGCGGAGACGACCGGACCCTCCGCACCGCGCAGTGCGTCCTCGATCAGGAACACCGACAACCGCTCCGGGAACATCCGCGCCTCACCCGCCAGCCGCTCCTCCACCCCGGCCAGCCCGTTGTGCCACAGCGAGTCCATCAGTACGGCGATCCGGTGGAAGTCGCTCGGCCCGTCGGCCTCCCGCAGTACCGCCTTCGACGGCAGCGCCGAGGGCCGCTCGATGATCCGGTCGACCTCACCGAGGATCAGCGTCTCCGGATCCTCCTGAGTGAAGCCCGCCCGAACCAGCCGCTCACCAAGGTCGGCCGGCTCGTCGTACGCGTAGGTCTTCCATTCGAAGGACAGCCCGCGCTCTGCAAAGAACGCGAGTTGGGCAGCGATCACTGCATCCGGATCGTCCCCCAGCCCCCGCGGTGTCTCGACGAAGCCCGCGCCGTCCGGCCCCTCGACGTACGACCTGTGCACGAGACCGTCGTGCTCGACCTTCCAGCCGGGGATGGTGTCCGCGTCCGGCAAGCGGATCCGGCGGTGGAACACGTCGAGCAGCTCCTCAGGCGTCATCTTCGCAGTCAACCAATCTGGTCCTGCCTGCGTCCAACGAGTAAGTCCTGAGAGGGGGACCATCATGAACATCCACCACATCCCCACGAAGACGATCCTCGCCGCACTCGCGGTGGCCGCATTGCCCGCGGTCGCACTGGCTGCTCCCGGCTCGTCCCCCGCCCCTCAGACCCTGTCCGTCTCCTGCCCGTCCGGCTGGGGGTCGCTGCCCGAAGCGAACGCCCGGATGGTCCAATCCCCGGCAGTCGCCGTCCGCACCGGCCGGCACGCCTGCTTCGACCGGCTGGTCGTCGACCTGCAGGGCCGATCCCCCGGGTACGACGTTCGCTACGTCAGCACCGTCACCCGGGACGGCTCCGGCTTCCCCGTCCCGCTCCGCGGCGGCGCGAAGCTGCAGATCATCGTCCGGGCGCCGTCGTACCGGTCGATCGCGGCTCCCGACGTCCGTGGCTACGACACCTTCCGGCAAGTCGCGTACGCCGGCAGCTTCGAAGGCCAGACGACACTCGGTCTCGGGGTCCGGGCCCGGCTGCCGTTCCGTGTCACCACGGTGGCCGGACCGGGCTCGAGCTCCCGTCTGGTGGTGGACGTCGCCCACCACTGGTGACTTACGGCAGGACGCGGTTCATCAGGTCGAAGAACGCGTTGGCGAGCACCAGTTCGTAGCGGTCGTCGAGCAGGCTGGCCAGCTCGGCGATGTCGGACGGTGTCCAGTTCCAGGCGTTGATGCCGCCAGAGATGAACAGGGGCTTTGATCCGTCCCACTTGGCTACCTGTGCGTCCAGGGCGGCCTTGTACTCACCGGCTTTACCAGGTGCACCCCACTGGCCGGCGATCGGCAGACCGCCCTTCCGGACGGCGAGCAGGTCGCCGTCCCAGGTTTGCATGATGCCCTTCAGCGGTGTGTACTTCGCGAAGCCGGCAGCGATCTCCTCCGAGAGCACGACCCACTTGTCGTTCTCGCGGTGGCTGTACGAGTACACCTGATCCATACCGGTACGGCGCAGCTGTGAGCCGGTCAGTTTGAGGAACTGCGTGAACTCGCTGGGCACCCACGAGCCCGGGTAGGTGTAGCCCGCACCGGACGGTCCGCAGACCAGCAGGTCGTTGGCCGTCGCGGTGCGCTGGAAGTGACTGAACAGACCCGGACCGGTCTCCAGGAGCATCGGACTGATCGTCCAGTTCGCGGGAGCCTCGCCACGCTTCGGGTCGTCCCACAGATCGCGCATGTGGCGCTGGCAGTACTGGATGTTGTCGCCCTCACCGAAGGTCAGCGTCAGATAGACCTTGTTCTTCGGCTTGGTGATCCGCCGGACCGGACGGACCTTCTCCGAGATCGGTGCGGTGAAGCCGGCGTGCACAGAGCCGTTCATGTAGAAGTCGGCCGCGATGACCGGCGACCCGCCCTTCGACGCGAGGTCGACGCCGTCCCACTCACCGGAGACGTCGTTCGCGAACCACCCCATGTACGGCGCCAGTGTCGGCCACTTGGCGAAGTGCTCGGTCAGGAGCGCCCCGGTCTCGCCGCCCGGCGGCAGCCAGCTCACCAGGGCTTTGGTGGCCACCACGTAGTCACGGAAGTACGCGAACGGTTCGATCCGCGTGGGCGCGGTGTCGGTGATCGAGACCAGGTACTGGTTCCACATCGTCACGGTCACCACGAGGGACGTCGTACCGGCGGGTGGGTCGAAGGCGTAGATGTAGTAGCCACCGCCGTCGCTGAAGCGGTTGGCCTCGCCGCCGATGCTGGAGTTCGCGCCGTCGAACAGGTACTGCGCCTCCTCCGGCGTACCGGGTTTGAAGTGCGCGATCTCGACGCCGTTCGCCTTCACCCACACCTCGGAGACCGACGGACCCCAGCCGTCGTCACCGAACGAGTCCTGCCAGCGCACGTACACCTTGCCGGCGCCGAGCTTGGCCGACACGTCCAGGTCGTAGTTGCGACGGTTGGACGAGTCCCGGATCTGGCGGGTCTCGCGGGCGATCTCTTGCCACTGCACGTTCTCGACCGCGACCACGCGGGTCGGCGGCAGGCCGGCGAGCAGCTTGTGGGTGACCCGCGGAAACAGGTTGTCCAGCTGCCACCGGTAGGTCTTCACGCGGTCGCCGTCGAACTTCCCGCGCAGGTCCTGCACGATCTTCAGGCCGTGCGCCTTGGCCTGCGCGGCATCCGCCACGACGCAGTCCTCCAGCCCCGCCAGCGTCGTCGCGACGTTGAGCGAGTCCGGTACGGCGGGGTCGTAGACGATCGCGCCGCGGACCCGGTGCCGGTACTTCGCCACGAGGTCCAGCGGGTTCTTGTACAGCGTCGTCGGCAGCCGCATGTCGGTCAGCCACTTGCTGTCCGGCGTGCTCTGGGTGCCCGTGTCGAAGAGGAAGTACAGCTCGGGCTTCGCGCGGTTGACGATGCCTTGCAACGTTGTCAGCAAGGTCTGGTCCTGACCGCTGAGCTTGCTGGCATCGCCGTACCGCAGGTGCGTCGGGCGGCTGAAGGCCGGCAGCAGCCGGGCGGGGCTGCCGGACGTCGATGGAGCAGCATTCGCAGTGGCAGCAAGGCCCGGAACCAGTCCGAAGCCACCCGCCGTCACCGCACCGCTGCCCGCCAGGAACGTTCGTCTCGAGACCATCGTGACCACTCCCCTGTCGCTGACATCGATGTCAAATCTGGCCGGACAGTAGCAATCGGGTGAGAGCGTGTACAGAGCTCGTTACAACGTTGCGCTGAGTATTTGGAATCGTTTCCGGGAGATCGGATCTCTACCAGGCCTGGCGCAGGATCTCGGTCGCCTCCGGCAGACTGATCCCGGCCTCCCGGGCAGCCCGAACCAGCGCGGTCGCCGCGGCCCGCGTCCCCGCGTCATTGGTGTGGCTGCGCGACGCCAGCACGAACGTCCCGTTCCGGCCGCGGGTCTCGATCATCCGATCTGCCTCGAGCTCCTTGTAGGCGCGCGCCACCGTGTTCACCGCCAGCCCCAGCTCACCCGCCAACTGCCGAACCGTTGGCAACCGCGTCCCCTGCGCCAGCTCGCCTCGCCGGATCAGCCCGTCGATCTGGTCCTTCACCTGCTCGTACGGCGGCTGCGCGGCCGCCGGGTCCACGGTGATGTTCATCGGGACAACGTAGCGGCGAATCTTTGGCAGCATGTCGATCAACGGGTCCGCGAGTTCGTCGTACGGGTAATGGGCCGGAGAGCAGGCCCCGACGAGATGGAGCTAGCTGATGAAGTACATGGTGCTGATCTTCGGTGACGAGAGCCAGTGGGCCGCGATGGGACCGGACGAACGCGCGAAGATCGACTCGGCTCACCGGGAGTTCGCCGCCAAGGCAGGCGCCGGGGTGCTGGCGAGCGGGGAGCTGCAGCCGCCGCAGACCGCGACGACGATCCGGTCCGGCGACACCGGGAAGGTCGTGATCACCGACGGGCCGTTCCTGGAAGCCAAGGAGGCGATGGGCGGGTTCTACCTGCTGGAGGCCGAGGACCTCGACCAGGTGATCACACTGGTCTCCGGCCTGCGCGAGGTCCATGTCGGCCACAGCGGCGTGGAGATCCGCCCGCTGGTCAACCACGGCTGACCCGGGATGACCGAGGTGGTACCGGCCGGCGTCGTGGCCGAGGCGGTCGCGTCCGCACACCGGCAGGAGTGGGCGCGTGTGCTGGCCGTCACCGCCAGGCTGACCAGGGACCTGGACCTGGCCGAGGAGTTCACCCAGGACGCCTTCGCGCAGGCGCTGAAGTCGTGGCCGACATCCGGCATCCCCGACCGGCCCGGCGCGTGGCTGACTCTCGTCGCGCGCAACCGAGCCACGGACCACCTCCGCCGCGAGGCCCGCGCCCGGCACTCGCTTGGGCTTCTCGTCCCTGAAGACTCGGTCCCCGGGCCTGAAGAGATCCTCGAGGACGACCGCCTCCGGCTGATCTTCACCTGCTGCCACCCGGCACTGGACCGCGACGCCCAGGTCGCGCTGACCCTGCGACTGGTCTGCGGCCTGTCCACCGCCGAGGTCGCGCGGGCCTTCCTGGTCCAGGAATCCACCATGGCGGCCCGAATCACCCGCGCGAAGAAGAAGATCGCCGCCGCCGGAATCCCGTACCGCGTCCCGCCGCCGGACCAACTGGCCGACCGCCTCGGCGCCGCCCTCGAGGTGACCCACCTGATCTTCACCACCGGCCACGCGCCGCCGTCAGGCTCGCAACTCGTCCGCCAGGACCTCCTCGACAGCGCCATCAGCCTCGCCCGCATGCTCCGCCTCCTCATGCCCAGCAGCCCCGAGACCAGCGCCCTACTAGCCCTGCTCCTGCTGATCGAAGCCCGCTCCGCGTCCCGAGTCGACTCCGCCGGCCGCCTGCTGCGACTCTCCGAGCAGGACCGCAGCCGGTGGGACCGCGCCCTCATCACCGAAGGCGTCGCGGCCCTCACCGACGCCCTGAGCCGCGCCGCGCCTTCCCGCTATGCAGTCGAGGCCGCACTGGCCGCCGTACACAGTGAAGCGCCGTCGTGGGAGCAGACCGACTGGACCGGCATCATCGCCCTGTACGACGTACTGCGCGCCTCGTGGCCGTCGCCAGTCGTAGACCTCAACCGAGCCGTAGCCATCGGCCTCCGCGACGGTCCAGCCGCCGGCCTCCGCGAGCTAGAACCCCTCACCGCCGAACCAGCCTTGGCCGTGTACCACTACCTCAGCGCCATCCGCGCCGATTTCCTCAGCCAACTCGGCCGAGTCCCCGAAGCGATTGCCGCCTACGAAGAAGCTTTAGCCCTTGCAGACAACGAGGTAGAACGAGCCTTCCTCCAGTCCCGCCTCGCCGCCGTACGCGACGCGTAACCGCGCGCACGCGCGTTGATGGTCGCGGCGGATGTCACTACAGGCCGTGCGACGCGTCCTCGAAGGCGGCGATGAGTACCTCGCCTGGGAAACACAGCCTGGCCGGAGAAGCAACCGGTTGTGCGCGTCAGAGTCGGCTGCGCACAACCAGCGATTTCTTGGCGGCCGTGCATCGTACGGTGACCGGCGGGCGATCCGCTGAGGCTGGTTCGCCCGCTCTGCACACCGTGAGATGAGGTTCGAATGGACGTAGTGGTTGGGTTTCTCGTCGCCTGGGCGGCCGGGAAAGCACGGCGGGTGCTGAAGATCGTCGACGGGCTGACCGACGACGCGCTCGATGCGGCGGGCGAACGAGTGTGGAAGGTAGTGGCACCCAAGCTAGGTGTCGATCCGGCGATTCAGCGGCTCACCGCTCAGGCCCGCGATACCGGCGACGCGACAGCCGACGTGCGCGCCGCTGCGGTGCATGCGCTCGAGGCTGCCGCGGCAGCCGACCCGGGATTCCGGGCCGAAATAGCAGCGGCGATGCCGGCAAGAGAAAGTTCACCGCGCGGGATCGGAAACTCGGGAGTCATCGCGGAGCGCAATCAGGTCGGCCGGGACCTCACCATCGACAACAGCACGACGTTCACCAACAAGATCCAGCAGCACCCGGTCTACGCGGCGTTGGCGGTGGTAGTGATCGTGCTCGTGGTGGTCTGGGGACTCTGGTCAGTCCTTGGTGCCCCGCCGCAGGCAGACGCGAGCACAGTGGTCGGAAACTGGACCGCTTCCGACGGTACGGGTGCCAAGTCATTCAGTGCGGACGGTCAGTGCGACGGCGTCTTCTACAACGAGGGCAAGCCACTCGACATCGGCGGGCCGATGACCTGCGCCCTCTCGCAGAAACCGGACAGCAACGGCTTCTACACGCTGCGGGTGACCCAGAGCATGAACAAGGCCACCTACAAGCTCCACTTCGACTCCACCGACCACCTCACCGTCTTCGATTCGGCCGGCCGCAAGCTCTACGAACTCGACAGGTTCTAACTATCGCCTCCGCTACCATGCCCCGCTCGGCGTGCGTTGGCAGCGGAAGTACAGGATGCCGGGGACGGTTTGCCAGACCGGTCGGTCCCCGACCGGCTCGACCATCCGGACGATGGGCAGGCCCTCGGCCATGAACGTATTGAGGTAGGTCGAGAGCATCCGGTGGTAGGAGACCCGCGGCAGAATGGCCAGCCGGGTCGGGCTGGTGAACGGGCCCTCGTCGAAGTACCGGCCGACGATCCGTCTGGTCGAACCGTCGACATAGTCGATCAGTTCGCCGTCGGCCGGAGTCTTGTAGCAAGGGTGGATGATCGAGGCAACGAACCAGCCGCCAGGCTTGAGCATCCTTGCGATCGACCGGACCGTTGGTTCAAGGTCGGGGATGTCCATCAAGGCCATGTAGCAGACCACTCCGTCGAAGGAGGCGGTGAGATCGTCGCTCAGATTCTGTGCGTCGGCGTGCAGGTACTCGATGCCGCGTGGCGCTTGCTGTTCGAGCCTGTAGGCGTGCGAGAGCAGCGATTCCGACGCGTCGAGCCCGACCACTCGCGCACCGAGGTCGGCGAGGCGACGCGCGTCACGGCCTTGGCCGCACGCGACTGCGGCCACACGCTCACCGCGGACGTCGCCTACCAGGGAGTCGAACGTCGGATCGCTCAGACCAGCGCCTTCGGGGTCGACGCCCTCGTGGTAGGCGTCAGCCAGTTCTTCGTATGCGCTCGTGAGGTTCGGCATATCGTGTGAACGGCGGTGCCGTCGCTGAGGTTCCGGACCGCCACGCCATCACAATCGCTCGTTGCGCGTGCACCCAGGCGTAGATGCCAGCTCCATCGTCAATTGTGATGGCCTACAGAACCATCAACGCGCGTGCACCGGCGCCGGGGGGACTTTCGGTGGGTGCCGAAAGAGTGGGTGGGGTCGGGAGAGCTTGGAAGACTTGAAGTATGAGAGTCGGACAGCATGGCAGTGGGCCGGGTGTGCGGACGCCGGACGGTAGTTCGGTCGAGATGTACGAGCTGGCGGAAGCCCACGGCGAGGATGAATTGATCGACAAAGCGATCGGTCCGCAGAGCAGCATTCTTGAGCTGGGGTGCGGGACCGGGCGGATCACGCGGCCGCTGCTGGCTCGGGGGCATCGGGTGGTTGCGGTGGACGAGTCGGCGGAGATGATCGCGCGGATCACCGAGACCGAGACGGTCCAGGCGACCATCGGCGAACTGCGGCTCGACCGGCGGTTCGACGTTGTACTGATGATGTCGTACCTGATCAATGTCGCCGACGAGGCCGAGCGGCTGCGGCTGCTGCGGACCTGTGCGCACCACGTGCGACCCGGTGGGTCGGTGGTGATTCAGCAGCAGTTGCCGGCGCAGCTGGCGTGGCCTGTGGTGCTGGAGAGCGAGCACAGCCGGATGGAGATCTCCGAGGTCGAGCACCTGCCTGGTAACCAGGTTGCAGCGACACTGACGCATACGCGTGGCGGCCGGAGCTGGTCGCAGCGCGTCCTCACCCAGAATCTCACGGAGGAGCAGTTAGCAGGTCACCTGACCGACGCAGGGCTCAAGCTGGTGCGGTACCTGACGCCGGACACGAGCTGGGTACTGGCAACCACACTGTGACCTGTGGACCCTGAGGGGTATGACGACGACTTCGCGGCAGGTGGACCGGCCTCCGCCTGAAGCTCCGGACGACGACCTGTGGGACGCTTTGCGCCGCCAGGAGCCGGAGGCGCTGGGCGAGCTGTTCAGCCGGTACGCCGCCGCCGTCCACGCCTACGCGGTCCGCCACACCGGCTCTTATGCGTACGCCGATGATGCGGTTCAGGCGACGTTCGTGACCGCGTGGCGGCAGTTCCACCAGCACGATCCCGGTCCGCTGCAGCACGGCACTGCGAAGCCATGGCTGCTGACGATCGCGCGAAACGAGCTACGCAACAGCGTCCGGTCCAGACGGCGGCTCGCGCAGTTCCTGCTCCGCCAGCCGGCGCCACTGCATCACCCAGACCACTCCGAGGCAGTTGCCGCGCGGGTCGACTCCGAGAAACACATCCGAGCCGTGCGAGCAGCCCTGTCTGCTCTGCCGGCGCACGAGCGCGAGACCGTCGAGCTCGTCTACTGGGCAGAGCTGACGCTCGCCGAAGCCGCGGCGGTCCTGGGGGTCGCCGAAGGCACCGTGAAGGCCCGGCTGTTCCGTGCCCGCCGCCGCCTGCCCGCCCTGCTCGAGGAGCACCGATGAACCTGACCACTCCCCCGCCGGTCGAGCGCCTCGACCCCGAGTACGCCGCCGAGCTGAAACACCACCTGGTTCGCACCGCCCGCAAGCGCCGGCGGACGCCGTACGTCGCCTGGGTGCCGATCGTCGCGGCAACCGCTGCAATCGCCGTCAGCATCACCACCGTCGTCGTTCTGAGCCGCAGTGGCGGTGCGGACCCAGCCGGCCCGGCGGGTGTCATGCAGGTGGCGCCGAGCGCATCAGACAGCGAGTCGATCGAGCTCGGCAAGGCGAGCGAAGCGGAGGCGCGGGCCGCCGCGCAGCAGTGCCTGACAGTCAGGAAGAACGCCTACGGCGTCGAGACCCATCCAGGCAGCTCAGCGGACGCGAAGACCGCGGCCCTCCGCTCGGCGCGTTGGATCAGAGCCCTCGGCGTTCCGGGAAAGAGCAAGCAGCTGCTGCAGACCTTCGTCGTCACGCATCCCGACAACGAGCTCCTCTGGTACCAGTGCCTCGACGGCGAACTCCTGCGCTGGGCGTGGTACTTCGACGACTTCGGCCGGACGATCGGCTTCGACGGCAGCAGTCCGATCCCGGGGACCTGGGGCTGGTCGGACATCGGCAAGGGGAAGTCGGCCGGCGTGCGGGCGTCGTACTCGTTCCGTGCCGCCGACAACGTCGATCGGGTCGAGCTCCGGATCCGCGGCGTCGACAGCGTCTCCCCCTGGTACGCCGAGCGCGTGGCGGACCACGGAGGCTATGTCGCCGGAACCCTGGCCGGCGCCGCCGCGGAGCACGGCAAGGCGGAGATCGACGTGCGCGCCGTCGGCAAGGACGGCAAGCAGCTCTGGTTCACGACGTTCGGCTGAGCAACGACCCGGGCAACGATCCGGCCGGGCCCTCGGGGGGTCCGGCCGGGTCGCGGGGTGGTTCGGGTGAGCTCAGCCGAGGCCGCCGGCGCCCTCTTTGGCAAGCGCGTCGAACTGGGCGCGGGTGAGCTTGCTGGTGTCGCCGGACATCTTGCCGGTGCGGCTGCAGTTCACCGCTGGGGCCGGCTGGCCGCTCAAGTAGGCGATCGCCGTGCGGAAGGTCTCGCACCGACGACCGTCTTCGGCGCCGGCGGGGTAGCCGATCGCCGCGTTGACCTTGCCCATCTGCAGAGCGTCGGCATACGGGTTGATGTTGCGGGCAACGGTCCAGTACCAACGAGCAATCTGAGCGCTGTAACGGATATCGCGAGCCAGCTCGGGATTGTTGATCAAATCAACGCCAAGCCACTGCCCAGCCGGACGATAGTTAAAGTCGCCGGTCAACTGGATGTACCCACGACCGCCGTACAGCCGGGTGTCGCCAATCTCGCGGATGTTGTACTCCAGCCGCGACTCGTGGACCAGCGTGGCCAGGAAGGCGGCCTTGCGGTAGACCGTGTTGATCTGCGCGTCCCGCATCGCCTGGTTCAGAGAAGGGAGCCCGTCCTGCACGATGGTCGGGTTCGCGATCCGCGAACCGAACATCGCCTGGACGTCGGCCAGCGTGATGTCGCCGACCGGCGGTTCCGGATTACCACCGCATTCGGCAACACCGGGCAGCTTGTCCTCCGGGATCGAGACGAACACGACCGTCACGTACCCACCGAGGGCGGGGACATGGGCCCACCACTCGCTGGTGCCTTCGGAGGTGGTGACGCGGTCACCCTTCTTCTGGCAGTCGACGTCGATCGAGGTTGGGCCGGGCAGCGTCGTGACGACGGCTGCGGACAGGTAGGCGTCGGCGCGGACGTTCACACCACTGCCGTAGGTGGAGAAGACCGCTGCGTGCGCCGGGGTCGCAGTGACCAGACCGGCCGCCACGATGCCGAGACCGGCGAGAAGAGTGGTGAGTCGGCGAAGAACCATGTGGAGCTCCTGGGCGGAGTGGGAGGGGCGGGGTTTGGTGAAATGTTCCCTGCAAACCACAGTTCACGGTTACTTTCCACCAGACCCCGCCCGTCCTCAACCCTTTCGACCCTGATGATCAGCCGACGGTGCCGGGCGCTCCGGGAACCTTGGCCAGCGCGTCGAACTGGGCACGGGTGAGCCTGCTCGTGTCACCGGACATCTTGGCTGTCCGGCTGCAGTTCACCGCCGGGGCCGGCTGGCCGCTCAAGTAGGCGATCGCCGTGCGGAAGGTCGCGCACCGACGAGTGTCCTCGGCGCCGGCCGGGTAGCCGATCGCCGCATTCACGCGACCCATCTTGAGCTGATCGGCGTACGGATTGATGTTGCGGGCAACGGTCCAGTACCAGCGGGCGATCTGAGCGCTGTAACGGATATCGCGAGCCAGCTCAGGGTTGTTGATCAAGTCAACGCCAAGCCACTGCCCGGCCGGGCGATAGTTGAAGTCGCCGGTCAGCTGGATGTAGCCACGACCGCCGTACAGCCGGGTGTCGCCGATCTCGCGGATGTTGTACTCCAGCCGCGACTCGTGCACTAGCGTCGCCAGGAACGCGGCCTTGCGGTAGACGGTGTTGATGTTCGCGTCCCGCATCGCCTGATTCAGCGATGGCAACCCGGTCTGCACCAGCGACGGATTCGCGATCCGCGAACCGAACATCGCCTGTACGTCGGCCAGCGTCACATCACCGGTCTGCGGCGGATCCTGCGGACAGTCCGGTACGCCGGGCAGCTTCGTGCCGGTCGTGTCGATGTATGCGACCGTGGCGTAGCCGCCGTGCGCGGGCAGATGCGCCCACCAGGTCGTCGTACGGGATCCGACGGTGACCGAGTCACCGGACTTCTGGCAGTCGACCTCGACCGAGGTCGGCCCGGCCAGCACCTTGACGACACCGGCCGACAGATAGGCGTCCGAGCGGATGTTCAGGCTGGTCGCGGTGGTCCGGAAGGCCACCGCGTAGGCCGGGACGGTCGCGACGACACTGGCGGTCGCGACGGCCAGAGCGGCCGCGAGAATGCGCTTGAGCATGGCAACTCCTGGGCGGAAGGAGGGGCGGGGTGCGGCGACCACTGGTCACCGCACCGCCACCCTTGCACCGCAGGACTGCAGTTGCTCAAGTACGCAACGTCAGGACTTCTTCTCCTCCGAAGGCTTGAAGTCGACGCCGGCTTCCTTGCGCTGGGCCGGCGTGATCGGCGCCGGCGCCGCGGTCAGCGGGTCGAACCCCCCGCCGGACTTCGGGAACGCGATCACGTCGCGGATCGACTCCGTACCGGCCAGCAGCGCGGTGATCCGGTCCCAGCCGAACGCGATGCCGCCGTGCGGCGGCGCGCCGAACTTGAACGCGTCGAGCAGGAAGCCGAACTTCTCGGTCGCCTCCTCGTCGGTCAGGCCCATCACCTTGAAGACCCGCTTCTGCACGTCCTCGCGGTGGATACGGATCGACCCACCGCCGATCTCGTTGCCGTTGCAGACGATGTCGTAGGCGTAAGCCAGGGCCGACCCCGGGTCGGTGTCGAAGCTCTCCAGCGAGTCCGGCTTCGGGGAGGTAAAGGCATGGTGGACGGCCGTCCACGCACCCGAACCCACCGCGACGTCACCGGCGGCGGTCGCGTCGTCGGCCGGCTCGAACAGCGGCGCGTCGACGACCCACAGGAACGACCAGGCCGACTCGTCGATCAGGCCGCCGCGACGGCCGATCTCCAGCCGGGCCGCGCCCAGCAGCGCCCGCGAGGTCTTGACCGGACCGGCGGCGAAGAAGATGCAGTCGCCCGGCTTCGCACCGACGTGGTCGGCGAGACCCGCGCGCTCCTGCTCGGACAGGTTCTTGGCGACCGGACCACCGAGCTCGCCGTCCTGGCCGACCAGCACGTAGGCCAGTCCGCGCGCACCGCGCTGCTTGGCCCACTCCTGCCACGCGTCCAGCTGCTTGCGCGGCTGGTCCGCACCGCCCGGCATCACGACAGCACCGACGTACGGCGCCTGGAAGACGCGGAACGGGGTGTCCTTGAAGTACTCGGTGCACTCGACGAGCTCCAGGCCCATCCGCAGGTCGGGCTTGTCGGAGCCGAACCGCGCCATCGCCTCGGCGTACGTCATCCGCGGGATCGGGGTCTGGACGTCGTACCCGATCAGCTTCCAGAGCGCGGCCAGCACCTCTTCGGCCAGCGCGATCACGTCGTCCTGGTCGACGAAGCTCATCTCGATGTCGAGCTGGGTGAACTCCGGCTGCCGGTCGGCGCGGAAGTCCTCGTCGCGGTAGCAGCGCGCGATCTGGTAGTACCGCTCCATGCCGGCCACCATCAGCAGCTGCTTGAACAGCTGCGGCGACTGGGGCAGTGCGTACCACGAGCCCGGCTGCAGCCGCGCCGGGACCAGGAAGTCGCGAGCGCCTTCCGGCGTCGACTTGGTCAGCGTCGGCGTCTCGATCTCGACGAAGTCATGCTGCGCCAGTACGTCGCGCGCCGCCTTGTTGACCTGGCTGCGCAACCGCAGCGCCGCACCCGGGCCCTGCCGGCGCAGGTCGAGGTAGCGGTACTTGAGCCGGACCTCTTCGTTGACCGGCGTCGCGTGGTGCTCCTCGACCGGGAACGGCAGCGGGTCGGCGGAGTTCAGCACCTCGACCTCGCTGGCGATCACCTCGATCTCGCCGGTCGGCAGGTTCGGGTTGGCGTTGCCCTCCGGCCGCGCGCTCACCTCGCCGACGATCTTCAGGCAGAACTCGGCGCGCAGCGGGTGCGCGACCTCCTCGTCGCGGATGACGACCTGGACCGTGCCGCTGGAGTCGCGCAGGTCGATGAACGCCACGCCGCCGTGATCACGCCGCCGCGCGACCCAGCCGGCCAGCGTGACGGTCTGCCCGGCGTGCTCGGCACGCAACGAGCCTGCGGAATGGGTACGGATCACGAGTTCTCCTGAGTGTTGATTTTCGGTCGTACGTCGGCCGTCGGCGGCGTCCACGTGGACGGGTCGACCGCCACCTGCTCGCCACTGCGAATGTCCTTGATCTCGGGTCCGTTCTCGGTGCTGAACAGCACGAACGGGATGCCCCGGCGATCCGCGAACTTGATCTGCTTGCCGAACTTCGCCGCGGCGGGAGCGACCTCGACCGGGATCCCCCGGCTTCGCAGCTGCGCGGCGGTCCGCATCGCCTCGGCGCGGTCCTCCTCCGCGGTCAACGCGACCAGTACGGCGGTCGGCGTACTGCGGCTGCCCGTCAGCAAGCCCTGGCTGATCAGCCGGTGCACCAGCCGCGAGACACCGATCGAGATCCCCACACCCGGGTACGTCGTCTTGCCGTCGGACGCGAGCGCGTCGTACCGGCCACCGCCGCCGACCGAGCCGAACGACTCCTGGCCGACCAGGTAGATCTCGTAGACCGCACCGGTGTAGTAGTCGAGGCCGCGGGCGATCCGCAGATCGGCCAGTAGCAGACCGGGCGCGTGCTCGGCCGCCGCAGCCATCACCTGGCTGAGCTGCTCGAGCCCCTCGTCCAGCGTCGGGTGCTCGACGCCGAGCGCACGCACCTGCTCGACGAACGACGTGTCGGTGCTGGAGATGTCGGCCAGCTGAACCGCCAGCCGCGCCTGCTTGTCGGTCGCACCGGACTCGACCAGCCGCTCGACGACCTTCTCCGGACCGATCTTGTCGATCTTGTCGACGATCCGCAGCACGGTGGTGACGTCGTCCAGGCCGAGGCCGCGGTAGAAGCCCTCGGGGATCTTGCGGTTGTTCACCTTGATCACGAACTCGGGCACCGGCAGCTTGCGCAGCGCGTCCGCGATGACCAGCGGCAGCTCGACCTCGTAGTGGTTCGGCAGCTCACCGCTGTCGACGATGTCGATATCGGCCTGGGTGAACTCGCGGTACCGGCCCTCCTGCGGGCGCTCGCCGCGCCAGACCTTCTGGATCTGGTAGCGCCGGAACGGGAAGGCGAGCTTGCCGCCGTGTTCGAGCACGTAGCGCGCGAACGGAACCGTCAGGTCGAAGTGCAGACCCAGCGCCGCGTCCTCGTCCGAGCCGGCGGCCAGGCGTCGTACGCCGTAGATCTCCTTGTCGGCGTCCTCGCCCTGGTTCGACAGCCGCTCGACCGGCTCCACCGCGCGGGTCTCGATCGAGGCGAAACCGTGCAGCTCGAACGTCTCCCGGATCGTGTCGAGGAACTGCAGCTCGACGATCCGGTCCGACGGAAGAAATTCGGGGAAGCCGCTGAGCGGCGTCACCTTACTCATGAATTCGGTATCTCCAGGTCCTGCAAGTAGGGGTTGGTCGCCTTTTCCCGGCCGATCGTGGTCTGGCCGCCATGACCCGGCAGGACGACGATCTCGTCGCTCATCGGCAGGATCTTGGTGGCCAACGTATGCAGCATCGCCGGATGGTCGCCGCCGGGCAGATCCGTCCGGCCGATCGACCCGGCGAACAGCACGTCACCGGAGAAGAGCACCGCGGGGACGTCTTCCGGACCCAGGTACGGCGTGGTGAAGGTGACCGAGCCGCGCGTGTGACCCGGCGTGTGGTCGACGGTGAAGTTCAGTCCCGCGAGCTCCAGCGAGAGGCCGTCCTTGAGCTCGGCGACGTCGTCCGGCTCGGCGAACTCGTGCTTGCCGCCGAGCAGCATCGCCGCCGTCTCCCGGCTGATCCCGGCCATCGGGTCGGCCAGCAGGTGCCTGTCGTCCGGGTGGATCCACGCGGTCGCGTCGTACGTGCCGCAGACCGGCAGCACCGAGAACATGTGGTCGATGTGACCGTGCGTGAGCAGCACGGCGACCGGCTTCAGCTTGTTCTCGGCGACCACCTGCTCGACCCCGGCGGTCGCGTCCTGACCCGGGTCGATCACGATGCATTCCGCGCCCTGGCCGGTGGCGACGACGTAGCAGTTCGTACCCCACGATCCCGCGGGGAACCCGGCGATGAGCACGACAGACCTCTCTGAAACACAGCTGGACCACCCAAGGCTACCGGTGCCGCGCCGCCGAGTTCGAACCGGATTGTGACGGAACAGCATTGCGTGACGGCCGAAGGTTTGTGATTGTTCAGGGATAAGCGTTGGGTTCGAGGCCCGACGCGCCCGGCCGACCCCGAACACCGCAGTTGAACCAGGGGCCGACCAGAATGGGCACGAGCGCAGTACATACCGCCGGAAGGGGCGAGTTGTGGCCGGAGAGAGCTGGGGCCGGGTAGCCGAGGACGGGACCGTCTTCGTGAAGACGAAAGACGGGGAACGGGCGGTCGGCCAGTGGCCGGACGCGAAGCCGGAGGAGGCGCTCGCCTTCTACACCCGCCGGTACGACGCCTTGGCGTTCGAGGTGGAGCTGCTGGAACAGCGCGTCCAGGCGGGCACTGTATCCCCGGACGACGCCCGGGCGGCCGTGAAGAAGGTCAACAGCTCGCTCGAGGACGCGCAGGCGGTCGGCGACCTGGACGGTCTCAAGGCCCGGCTCGAGGCGCTCACCCCGCTGCTCGCCGTACAGCGTGAGAAGCGCAAGGCCGAGCGCGCCGCGAAGGTCGAAGAGGCGCGCGCTGCCAAGACCAAGATCGCCACCGAGGCCGAGACGATCGCCGCCGGCACCGACTGGCGGCACGGCGTCACCCGGCTGCGCGAACTGCTCGACGAGTGGAAGGCGCTGCCCCGGCTCGACAAGGCCAGCGACGACGAGCTCTGGCACCGGTTCTCGTCCGCACGGACGACGTACACGCGGCACCGCAAGCAGCACTTCGCCGAGCTCTCCTCCAAGCGCGAGGAGGCCGCGACCGTCAAGGAGCGCCTGGCCGCCGAGGCCGAGGCCCTCTCGTCGAACACCGACTGGGGACCCACCTCCGGCCGCTTCCGCGAGCTGATGCGCCAGTGGAAGGCCGCCGGCCCCGCGCCGCGCGAGGTCGACGACAAGCTCTGGGCCCGCTTCCGCGCCGCCCAGGACACGTTCTTCGGCGCCCGCGACGCCATCCAGGCCGAGGAGAACGCCGAGCAGACCCAGAACCTCGCCGCCAAGGAAGCACTGCTGGTCGAGATCGAGGCCATCCTCCCGGTCAACGACGCCAAGACCGCCCGCGACCAGCTCCGCGACCTGCTCGACCGCTGGGACGCCATCGGCAAGGTCCCGCGCGACTCCATGCGCGCCATCGACGCCCGCCTCCGCGCCGTCGAGCAGGCCGTGAAGTCCGCCGAGGACGAGGTCTGGAACAAGAGCAACCCGGAGGCCCGCGCCCGCGCCGAAGCCACCGTCAAGCAGCTCCAGTCCCTGATCGCCGACCTCGAGAAGCAAGCCGCGAAGTACGAGGCCCAAGGCAACACCCGCAAGGCCACCGAGGCCCGCGAGTCCATCGAAGCCCGCCGCGAGTGGCTCACCCAGGCCCAGAACGCCCTCGACGAGTTCAGCTGACCTGTGGATAACTCCCAGCAGGGTTGAGCCCACTTGGGTCATCCTGCTGGGATGTACCCGTACGACCAGCCGCACGTCTTCGGCGGCCTGCCCTTCACCGCGCGGCAGATGCCGCGCAAGCTCAAGTGGCTGCAGTCCCGTGGCGAGATCCGCCAAGTGCTGAAGGGCGTGTACGTCGACGCCCGGGTGCCGGACACCCGTGACCTCCGACTGGAGGCACTGCAGCTCGTGGTGCCTCCGGACGCCACGGTGTGTGGGCCGACCGCCGCATGGCTCCACGGCATCGAGCTGACAACGCTTGGCCCTGAACCGCTACTCGAACCGCACTGGACGTTTCAGCCACGACCCACGGTTGAGCTTCAGGGTCTCCGGGTCACCTCGCCGGCGGCCACGGCGATCGAGCTCGCTCAACACCTGCCACGCCCGTTCGCGCTCTCCGCGCTCGACGCTCTCCTCCATCAGCAGGTCGTCACCCTCGACGAGCTGCACGAGAGCTCGAGCGCCTACTTCGCGAACGACAGCCGCTCCCCCGCCGCGCTGCTGTTGCGGCTTGCGGATGGGCGTGCGGCCTCGCCTGGTGAGTCGTGGCTTCGGCTGCGCCTGTTCGATGCCGGGTTTCCCCGGCCCGAGCTCCAGGTACCGGCCGGCCGCTATCGCCTCGACCTCGGCTACCCCGAGCACCCGGTCGACGACCGCCGCCTCGGCCTCGAATACGACAGCGACGCCTGGCACTCCACCGACCGTCAACAGGTCCGCGACGAGTCCCGCCGTACTGATCTCGCCAAGCTCGGCTGGCACATCATCCCGATCCGCCGCCAAGACCTCTGGGGCTCCTACCCCGCGCTCGAACTAACCGTCGGCGCCTTTCTCTGCCGGCACCCCCGGCTCCCCCGCCGCTGGTAGCTCGATCCAGTACCGGCACACGTCACCCCGGACCTCCTCCAGCACACCGC
Source organism: Kribbella sp. NPDC005582 (assembly GCF_040605415.1). Classification (NCBI taxonomy): domain Bacteria; kingdom Bacillati; phylum Actinomycetota; class Actinomycetes; order Propionibacteriales; family Kribbellaceae; genus Kribbella; species Kribbella sp. NPDC005582. Next base: position 93,238 of record NZ_JBEXCU010000003.1, on the reverse strand, counting down.
CGTTGCGCTCGATGGTCCGCGCCGAACCCTCGTTGCCTTCCAGACAGACGAGCAGCACTCGCCGCAGTCCCAGCGCCCGGGCCTCATCCAGCATCGCTCCGAGCGCCCACGTGGCCAGCCCGCGGCCCCGAGCCGACGGCCTGACGCCGTACCCGATGTGCCCGGTCACGTCGTTCAGCCGGTGCCGCAAGGCGATCCCGCCCTGCACCCGCCCGTCCTCAACGATCCACCGACACGTCGAGTCCTCGGCCTTCACCCGCTCGACCCATGCCGCAAACCCGTCCGGCGACTCGACCTCATCCGTCGCGGCGAGCCCGAACCCATCCTCGTGCAGTCCGGGCCCCCACTCCTCATGCGCCTCCCACCAAGCGCCGTACAGCTCAACAGAAGGTTCCACCAAGGTCAGAGCCACCATCGGACACTACCCTCACGCCTTGACGTCACGCCTGAACGGAACCTCGAAGTCGTAGTTGAAGTCCGGACCCGCCACGACGGTGACCAGCAAGGTTCCGACGCTCAGGAGGTGCTTGCGATCGCCGCCGCCGGGGCAGCTCAGAGCGACATTGTGTACGGCGTTGGGCGGCAGACCGTGCCGTGGCGTGGCGTCCACCGATCCGTTGGTCTGCGTACAGGGCTCGACAGTCTTCCCGATCCGGATCCGGTACTTGGCCCCGTCCGGCCCCACCACGGCGAGGCGCGAACCGCCTTCCGTGGTGGAGCCAAGAGTCAGGATGCGAACCGCGGTCGGGCCGAGCTCGGCGCCCTCCTCGATCTGCGAACTGACCGGGGCCGGCGAATCCGCAGGACCGGTCCCGCAGGCGCCCAGCACCCCGGCCAGGCCGGCGACGGCCAGCCCGGCAGCGAATGTTCGGTTCATCATCAGGCCTGGAGCAGCCATTCCTCATCCATCGCCTTCTGCGGTGCGTTCGCCGCCTTACCGCTGTACGGGCTGTACCAGGTGCAGGTGTGGGTGTTGAAGGCTCGCTTCGACACCACGAAGTAGCGCGAGGTCTGGAACAGCCGCATCCGGCGCCGCTGTCCCGACGCAACCGTCATGGAGTAGGTGAAGCCGTCCGTACGGGAATACTGCGACGTCAGCGCGACCCCAGCCGTCGTGCTCGCCTTCGCGACCACCACACCTGCCTCGGCGGTGACACTGGCGGACGCGGTAAGGCCTACGGTCGCGGTGGTGGTCTTGTTGTAGGAGATCGTCCCCGGACCGGTGATGTACCGGCTCATCAGGTTGGTCCCAAGCTTCGACAGCTTGAAGTTGGTGAAGCTGTACCGGGCAGGCTCCGGCGGGCAGGCCTGCGTCCCGGCCTGGGCCGGGAGGGCAGTGAGGCCGGAACCCAGCAGGACTGCAGCGGTGGAGACCGCGAGGAGCGCACTCGATCGATTCATGGAAAGTCCTCTCGTGGGAGTGATGTTGCGCATGGCAACGATCACAGACCGTCACGAGCCGGAACAGGGACAAAGTGGTACAACCGCCTGATTGCCTCTTGCTGCAATCAGGCGGTTGTAGCCCGTTAAGCCGTACGGCGGCGGATCAGGAATCCGGTGGTGAGGAGCAACGCGAGCCCGGCTGCGGTGATCGGGATCGTGAGGTCGTGGGTGGGAGCCACGACGGTGGCGGCGGCGGTGTCGTAGCCGCCGGCGGTGCCGTTGTCGTTGTACTGCGAGCCGGGGAGTTTGTCGGCGTACCGGGCGGCGACCAGGCCGTGGTAGGCGGCGACGGTGACGGGCGCCTTGCCGATGGACTTGGTAGCGGATTCGTTGAGGGGGCGGACCTGATTGCCTGCGAGGGCGTACCAGGCGCCGATCTGAGGTTCGGTGAAGACGAGGGCGCCGCGGGCTGCGGTGAACATGCGGGCCTCGGTGTCGCCGGTCGCGACGTTGACGGCTTGCCAGGTGCCGTTGGCGTCGGGGGCCGTGTAGACGGTGAGCCGGTCGACGCCGCGGGTGGCGGTGGTGGCGGCGTACCAGAAGGTTGCCACCGGCGCCGAGGCGTCGCGGACGAAGGCTGGGTTCAACGCGTAGACCGGGCGCGCGTCGTGGGCCACGGCGAGCTTGGCCGTCGACTTCGCGGCGGCCGACTTGGTGGCGGCCGACTTGGTGGCCTTGCCGAGCAGGCTGACGGCGGTCGGCGAACTGGCGGCGTTAGTTGCCTTCGACAACTCACTCGCCGGGACCGGCTCCGGGCCGGCGGCGTTCGCGAAGGCGGCAGTGGCCAGCGTGAGGCCGAGGCCCGCGGTCAGTACGGCGGTCGCGCGGAACAGGAAGTGCTTGAGGCCGCCCATCTCAGGCTCCGATCCGGTAGAGCGAGTGCGTCCAGGTGAACTGCGAGTTGGACCGGTACCAGTTGTACGTCGAGTAGTTGAACCGCGGGTCGTCCGGCCACGGGTTGTAGTACTCGATGGTCGAGTCCGACGCGTCGTACCCGGTGATGTCCATCATGTGCCCGCCACCGGAGGTCCAGCCGATCCGCGTCATCACCGGGCGGCCGGCGGCGATCTCGGTGACCAGGGTGCTGAAGGCGAGGGTGCCCGAGATGTAGTTGCCGGAGCTGATCCCGATCGCACTGAATGCGCGCTGGTCGTTGCCCAGCGTGGCCTGGTTGTTGGGGCAGGTGGCGTTCATGCTGTAGCCGAACGCAAGGTTGCAGAACTGGTTCTGCGAGTAGCTCTTGCCGTAGAAGGCGGCGATGCTGTTGCCGGTCGCGGCCCAGCACCAGTTGGTCTTCTGCTGGGCCTGGCCGGTCACGTTCAGGTAGTAGCTGCTGGGCGCGGCCGCGGCGACCGGCGCGAGCGGGGCCAGGGTGGCCACGCCCAGCACGGTTGCCAGCAGCAATGACCAGGAGCGGCGGGGGCGGAGCCTGCTCATGAACCCTCCTCGATTGGGGTGTGGTGGCGTCAATGGTCAGGACGCTTCGCATCCCCGGCAAGACGCAACTCCCCCGCCGCACAGCGCTTGTGAACACCCACAACAACGTGAACAGCGCGTGATCAGGCAATGTCGCCCCGTGCTGTGAACGTTTACACTGAGCCGCATGACCGGTTCGGTGCCCGCCGTCACTCTGGACACGTCGTTCGCCGCGGCCCTCCGGCAGGCGATCGCGCATCGCGGCCTGGCCCTCAACCGGATCCGCACGCATCTGGCCGACCGCGGCCTGCAGGTCGGCGTCGCAACGCTCAGCACCTGGCAGAGCGGTCGCCGGGTCCCCCGCGACGACTCACTGGCCGTGATCATCGCCCTGGAGGAGCTTCTCCAGGTGCCGCCCGGCTGGCTGACCGTCCGCATCCCACCGGCCCGATCCGATCTCGCCGCGGCCCACCGCCCGTACGCCGTCGTCGAGTACGCCGAAGCGCTCGGCCGACTGCTCGACCGGCTCCGCCGCGACGCCCACGGCCGGCTGCGCAACGTCACCGTCTTCGAAGAGGTCCAGCACGGCCCCGACCGCGCCGTGCAGTACCGCCGGGTCACGCAATGCGTGGTCGCGGTCCAGCCGGTCGACCGGATCATCGTCGCGCACCAGGGCGAGCCCGGCTGCGACGTCGGCCAACTGACCGTCCACGGCCTCAGCGGCTGCCGCACCGGCCGCATCGCCCGCGCGCCCGAAGCCGGTGCCCTTCTCGGCGAGCTCCTCCTCGACCGCGTCCTCGCCACCGGCGAAACCGCTGTCGTCCACTACGAGATCGAGGACAACACCGGCCTCCCGTCCTCGAACTACTACCGCTTCGACGAGTGGGGCGGCACGCACTACGTCCTCGAGGTCCAGTTCGACCGGGCCGCGCTGCCGGTTCGGGTCAACGAGTTCCGTCATCGCCACGCCGACGGCGCCGACGTACTGAGTCAGGATTTGATGCTCACGCCGGACGGCCGAGCCCACCTGATCGAGCCGTCCACCGAGCCGGGCCTGCTCGGCATCTCCTGGGAATGGGACTAAGCGCGGAAGCCAGCGTGCACGTGGTCGTGGTGGGTCTGGTCGGAGAAGAACGCAGCACCAGAGAGCATCACGGGACCGCCGACGTTGTAAGAGCCAGCCCGCTCCAAGGCTTTCATGTACGTCGAGATCAGGCTCCGCGAGGTCTGCGGTGAAACGACCGGATGGCCGTCGATCTCCCAGGTATCAAAGGCGCGGCCGCGAGGATGGTCACTCGGCCGATCCGTGCCGAACACATTGATCGGATGCCCGGACCGGATCACACTCACCCCGATCCGGTACGTCTTCGCGAGCTCGAGCATCGCGGTCAGCACACTGTCGTGCACCTGCCCGGACCGGATGTCCGCGATCGATGCCGGAGGCAACTGAATCGCCTTGGTCGCCAGCACTTGCCGCGCAACGGCCGAGACGGTCCGCGCCGCCGGCCCCGGCTTCGCCGGCTGCAGCGACATGACTCGCCAGGTGTCACCGGACTTGTTCATCCGTACGTCGACCGTCGTACCGCCAGTCACCACCCTGCCGTCGCGCAGCGAGTACACCCGGCACGGAACGAGCACACTCGCCGAGCTGCTCAGGATCCCGCCGTACTGCGCGTCGATCACCTCGACCACGGACTGCCCCTGCTGCAGTTGCTTCACCACCGCCGCCACAGCCAACCGCTTCACCTGCGGTGCGACCTCCCCCGGGCCGGCCACCCACGGCCGCACCACCGGCAGCTTCACCGCGGACGGTGTGCTGGTGGGAGCCGGCATGCTCACAGGCGGCGTGCTGGAGGGCGGCGTGTTGGAAGGTGAGGCGCTGGACGGCGCACCGCTCGGCGACTCCCCCGACGAGCTGCAGCCAACCAGCACCCCCGCCCCCGCAATCAGCAGCCCCCGCCGCCCGACCTCACCCGAGAAACCCATACCAAGCAGTCTCCCCCGCCTCACAACCTCAGCGTGGCGTCGCCCGTGTTGTAGGTCTGCACGAACCGATCAAGGAAGTCGGTACCGATCAGGCCGTCGAGGTGAAGATCCTGGAACATCACCGTCGGTTGTTCGTGCCGGGTCCGGTCCGGCGCCGCATCGAGCCACAGCGCACCAGGGATCCGCGCGAAGCGCCGGACGAACTGGTGGCCGGTCTCGTCCGTGCCCTCCACGATCCGTACGCCGCCGGCCGTGAGGTCGACCGAACACGCCGACAGGTAACGGGAGTCGAGGATCGTCGTCCCGGACCCGGTGTCGATCTCGACCTCGGCAATCTGGCCGTCCGGAAGCCGCAGCTCGACGCGCAGCTCCACCGAAGCGCCGTCGCGAAGGACCGAGACCGGTACGACGGTCCGCTCGTCGGCCGCCGGCGCGCCAAGCCGGATGACCTGTGCGAACGGGTCGACAGTCAGCGGCAGTTCCCCGAGCAGATCGAGGCCGAGGATGCCGTCGAATCCGTCAGCCCCGTCGACCGCACCGAGCGCCGCGACCGCGACCACCGACTCGGTCACGGTGTGGTCCCCGACGCGCAAGACCGGCAGCGCCGCCAGCGGCGCCCCAACCTCTTGCCCGGACATGCGCCGACCGGTGAACTCTTCGCCGGTCAGCTGCAGCCCGGCCCGATCGACCAAGGTGGGATGGACGAGCGAGATTCCGATCCCGGTGTCGACGAGGAAGCGTGCCGTCCGACCACCCGGCAGTTCACCGGCGATCCGGATCAGGTGCCCGACGCGGTCGAAAGGGATCTCGATCATCTGCTCAGCCTAGGAACAGAGGCGGCAGTCCTGGTAGTCGCCGACGAACAACCCATGCTCGGGGCACCGCTCGAACGACGCCGCCGGCGCTTGCTCCCACCGAGCGCCCGGCACGCCCTCCGGCTGGTAGTCGAACACCAGCTTCTCGTACGTCGCCAGGTAGTCCTCCGCGAACGGCGGGTCGTAGCTCAGCGCGTCCCACCGGAATCGCGCCGCCGCCAACCGCACCACGCGGATCAGGAAGAAACGCTCGCTCGGCCACTCGTCCGACCATGGCAGCTCGTCCAGGTCGAAGTCGTCGTTGCCGCCGCCGATCCGCGCGTTGCAGAGCAGCAGCGCGAAGCCGCGCTCGAAGTCTGTCTCCGCGAGCTCACACGCCGCCAGCGCCAGTACGTCGAGGAACACTGCCGTACCGCCGTTGGACAGGCTGAGGACGTGGTCGTGGTCGTCGCGTCCCCAGCCGAACGTGCTGCCCATGCGCTACTGCGTGACGCGGTAGACGTCGAAGACGCCCTCGACCGATCGGACCGCCTTCAGGACGTGACCGAGGTGGGTCGGGTCGCCCATCTCGAACGTGAACCGGGACTTCGCGATCCGGTCGCGGGTCGTGGTGAGCGCCGCGGAGAGGATGTTGACGTGGTAGTCCGACAGCACCCGAGTGATGTCCGAGAGCAGGCGGGCCCGGTCGAGTGCCTCGACCTGGATGGCGACCAGGAAGAGCGACTGCGCCGTCGGGGCCCACTCGACCTCGACGATCCGCTCCGGCTGGGTCGACAGGTTCTCCACGTTCGCGCAGTCGGCGCGGTGCACCGAGACGCCCGCACCGCGGGTGATCCAGCCGATGATCTCGTCACCGGGCACCGGCGTACAGCACCGGGCCAGTTTGGAGAGCACATCGGTCGCACCCTTGACGATGACACCGGCGTCGCCGCGCGCGGTCCGCTTCCGCCGTTCGCGGGACTGCGGCAGCCGGAGACCCTCGGCCAGATCCTCGGCCGCGCCCTCCTCACCGCCATACGTCTCGATCAAACGCCGTACGACGGCTTGTGCGCTCACATGCGATTCGCCGACCGCGGCGTACAGACCCGTGACGTCGGGGTAGCGCAGCGAGTTGGCGACCGCGGTCAGCGTCTCGTGCGACAGCAGGCGCTGCAGCGGCAGGCCCTCCTTGCGCAGCTGCTTGGCGATCGCGTCCTTGCCGTGCTCGATCGCCTCGTCGCGGCGCTCCTTGGAGAACCAGTGCTTGATCTTGTTCCGCGCGCGCGGGCTCTTGACGAAGGAGAGCCAGTCCCGCGAGGGGCCGGCGCCTTGGGCCTTCGACGTGAAGACCTCGACGACGTCACCGTTCTCCAGGGTGCTCTCCAGGGGCACCAGGCGACCGTTGACGCGGGCGCCGATACAGCGGTGCCCGACCTCGGTGTGGATCGCGTAGGCGAAGTCCACCGGCGAGGATCCCGTCGGCAGCGACATCACGTCACCGCGCGGGGTGAAGACGTAGACCTCGGAGTTGTTGATCTCGAACCGCAGCGAGTCGAGGAACTCCGACGGGTCGGAGGTCTCGCGCTGCCAGTCGACCAGCTGCCGGACCCACGGCATGTCGTTCGGTGCGCCGACCTCGGTGGTCGGCGGCGCGCCCACCTCGGGGGACGGGGCGTTCGGGTCTTCCTTGTACTTCCAGTGCGCGGCGATGCCGTACTCGGCCCGGCGGTGCATCGAGAAGGACCGGATCTGCAGTTCCACCGGCTTGCCCTGGGGGCCGATCACGGTGGTGTGCAGCGACTGGTACATGTTGAACTTCGGCATCGCGATGTAGTCCTTGAACCGGCCGGGGACCGGGTTCCAGCGCGCGTGCATGATGCCGAGGGCGGCGTAACAGTCGCGGACCGACTCGACCAGGACCCGGATGCCGACCAGGTCGTAGATGTCACCGAACTCGCGGCCGCGGACGATCATCTTCTGGTAGATCGAGTAGTAGTGCTTGGGCCGGCCGGTGACGGTGGCCTTCACCTTGGCCGCGCGCAGGTCCTCGTGGACCTGGTCGATGACCGTGGCCAGGTACTCGTCGCGGGACGGAGCTCGCTCGGCCACCAGCCGGACGATCTCGTCGTACACCTTCGGGTGCAGGGTCGAGAACGACAGGTCCTCGAGCTCCCACTTGATCGTGTTCATACCGAGCCGGTGCGCCAGCGGAGCGTAGATCTCCAGCGTCTCGCGGGCGATCCGCTCCTGCTTCTCCTGGCGCAGGAAGCCCAGGGTGCGCATGTTGTGCAGCCGGTCGGCGAGCTTGATCACCAGCACCCGGATGTCCTTGGCCATCGCGACGACCATCTTGCGGATCGTCTCGGCCTGCGCGGACTCGCCGTACTTGACCTTGTCCAGCTTGGTGACGCCATCGACGAGCATGGCGATCTCTTCGCCGAAGTCCTTGGTCAGCTCGGCCACCGTGTACGGCGTGTCCTCGACCGTGTCGTGCAGCAGCGCGGCGCAGAGCGTCGGAGCCGTCATACCGAGCTCGGCGAGGATGGTGGCCACGGCGAGCGGGTGCGTGATGTACGCGTCGCCGCTCTTGCGCAGCTGGCCCGTGTGGTACTTCTCCGCGGTCCGGTAGGCGCGCTCGATCATCGCCAGGTCGGCCTTGGGGTGCGTCGCCCGCACCACCCGGAACAGCGGCTCCAGCATCGGCGCCCGGTTCGGGTGCCGGGTGCCGCCGAGGCGGGCCAGCCGGGCCCGGACGCGGGCCGGCGCGATCCGCGGCGGCTGGGCGGCCGGCGGCGGTGACACGGGAGCCGGGCGCACCGGTGCCGGGGCGCGCGGAGGCTCCTGCGGTACTACGTTCGGTACCGCTGACGTCATCGCCGGGTCTTCGCCCACGTTGTGTCCCTCCGCCGACAGAGCACCAGTCTAGGGGTCACCGGCCAACGACAGAGAAACACCCTGTGGACAACACGCCGGGTCATTGACCCGTCACGGAGAGTTTATCCCCTTTTTAACCGATACAGCGCAGTTCAGACAGAAACTAGCGAAGTGATCTGTTCCGAGCCCAACCGCTCGCGCCACGGCAGGAACGACAGTTCCAGCAATACCGCCGTACCGACGACCTCAGCGCCACAGCGCCGGATCAGCCGCAGACAGGCCTCGACGGTCCCGCCCGTGGCCAGGACGTCGTCGATCACCAGCACCCGGTCACCCGGCCGGAACGCGTCCTGGTGCACCTCGATGGTGGCCTCGCCGTACTCCAGCGCGTACGACTCCTCGTACGTCGCCGCCGGCAGCTTGCCCTTCTTCCGGACCGGGACGAACCCGGCGCCGAGGGCGAGCGCGACCGGGGCGGCGAGGATGAACCCGCGCGCCTCGATCCCGACCACCTTGTCGACCACCGGGTTGCCGTCGTCGTCCTGCCCCGCGGCCGCCAGCGCCTGGACCACCTGGCCGAAACCGTCGTGGTCGGCCAGCAGCGGGGTGATGTCCTTGAACACCACCCCCGCTTGCGGGTAGTCCGGGATGTCGCGGATGCCGTCGGCCAGAACCTGCTCCAACGTCCGCGACATCACTTGCCGCGCTTCGACCGCGGTTTACGGCTCGGCTGCGGACGGCCGGCGCCGCCGGCGTTCATCGGCCGGGCCGCCGGAGCCGGCACCGAGCCGGTCGCCCGCGGGGTGTCCTGGACCGCACTGGCGCCCGAGGCCGCCGGCACCAGATCCTCGGCGACGGCCGGGGACTTCGCCGTACCGGCGCTCTGGGCCTTCTTCGCGGTGACGCGGCGGTTCAGCGCCTGCATCCCCGGCTCACGCTCCTTGAAGGCCGCGAGCAGCGCCGGAGCGATGAAGATCGACGAGTACGCACCGACCGCGATACCGACGAACAGGGCCAGCGAGAGGTCCTTCAGCGGACCGCTGCCGAGCACCCAGGTACCGACGACGAGGATCGACCCGACCGGCAGCAGCGCGATCAGCGTGGTGTTGATCGACCGCACGATGGTCTGGTTGACCGCGAGGTTGGTGGCGTCGGAGTAGGTGTAGCGGTTCGAGCCGGTGATGCCGCGGGTGTTCTCACGGATCTTGTCGAAGACCACGACGGTGTCGTACAGCGAGTAGCCGAGGATGGTCAGCACGCCGATCACGGTGGCCGGCGTGACGTCGAACCCGATCAGCGCGTAGACGCCGACCGTGATCAGCACGTCGTGGACCAGCGCGATGATCGCCGCCGCGGACGCCTTCGATTCCCGGAAGTACGCCCAGATCACGAAGAAGACCAGCAGGATGAAGACGCCGAGCGCCCAGATCGCCTTGTTCGCGATCTGGTCACCCCAGGAGGCGCCGATCTGGGTCGAGGTCACCTGGTCGGCCGGGACCCCGGCCTCCTTGGCGATCGCTTCCCGGACCTTCGGTACGTCGGCCTGCGCGAGCGGCTTGGTCTGAATCCGCACGCGCTCGTTGTTGATCGTGGTGACGACCGGGTCACCGAGACCCTCGATGTTGGTGGCCTTGACCACGTCACCGAACTTCTGGACGGTGTCGCCGGTGATCTGGGTCTTGGCCTCGTACTCCACGCCGCCGCGGAACTCGATGCCGAGCGCCAGGCCGCGGGCGAACAGGCCGCCGAGCGAGAGCACCACCAGGGCGATCGAGACGGCGAACCAGATCTTGCGCTTGCCGATGAAGTCGTAGGAGACCTCACCGCGGTGCAGCTTGTTCCCGAGCTGTCCGAGCTTCGACATCAGACCTCCCCTCCGATCGGCTTGCGCGTGGACGGCGTCTTGCGGGGGCGCGGGGTGGCCGAGCCGGCGTTGTGGCCGGGCAGTCGTTCCACGCCGAGGTGTTCAGGATCCAGACCGGACAGCTTGTGACCGTGGCCGAAGAAGTTCGTCCGGGCCAGCAGCGTGACCAGCGGTTTGGTGAAGATGAAGACCACGAGCAGGTCGATCAGCGTGGTCAGGCCGAGCGTGAACGCGAAGCCGCGGACGCTGCCGACGGCCAGCACGTAGAGCACCAGCGCGGCGAGCAGCGAGATCGAGTCGGCCGCGATGATCGTGTGCTTGGCGCGGGCCCAGCCGGTCTCCACCGACGACCGCAGACTGCGGCCTTCGCGGACTTCGTCACGGAGTCGTTCGAAGTAGATGACGAACGAGTCCGCGGTGATACCGATCGCGACGATCAGACCCGCGATACCGGCCAGCGTCAGGGTGAACCCGATCGCCTTGCCGAGCAGGACGACCAGCGCGAAGGTCAGCACCGAGGCGACGGCCAGCGAGGCCACCACCACCAGGCCGAGGCCGCGGTAGTACAGGAACGAGAAGAGCACGACCAGGGCGAGACCGGCCAGACCGGCGTAGATGCCGGCGGTCAGCTGGTCACCGCCGAGCTGCGGCGAGACCGTCTCGACCGACGAGGTGTCGAAGGAGACCGGCAGGGCGCCGTACTTGAGGACGTTGGCCAGGTCGCGAGCCTCGGTCTCGGTGAAGGTACCGGTGATCTGCGCCGAACCACCCGGGATCGGCTGCGAGACGGTCGGCGTCGAGATCGCGACGTTGTCCAGCACGATCGCGAACAGGTTCGCGCCCTCGCCGCGCGCGGAGATGTTCTGCGTGGCCTTGAGGAACTTGTCGCCGCCCTCACCGGTGAAGTTCAGGTTGACCTGCCACTGGAAACCGCCCTGCGGGATGCCGGCGGAGGCGTCCGACAGGTCGGTGCCCTTCAGGATCGCCGGGCCGAGCAGGTACTTGTAGGCCTTGCCCTTGTCACAGGCGAACTGCGGCTTGGCCGGGTCCTCGTCCTGCTTGTCACCACACTTGTACGCCGCGAAGGCGGCCTGCGCGGCGGCGTCCGGGGTGTAGGTCAGCGGGTCGCCCTTGTGGGCGGCGGGAGCACTCGGCGTACCGGTCGGTGCGCTCGGGGTGCCGGAGGGCTTCGGCGTCGGCGTCGGCGTGGCCTGACCGAGCACGCTGCTCCAGGCGCGGCCGTTCGGCTTCGCGGTCGGCGTTCCGGTGGGCTTGATCGACGTACTCGGCTTCGGCGTCGTGGACGGCTTGCCGCTCGCCTTCCCGCTCGGGGTCGGCGTCGTCGACGGCTGCGGCATCGGGTTCGCCGGCTGCGCGTCGTACACGATCCGGAAGTAGAGCAGTGCGGTCTGACCGACCTGGGCCACCAGGCTGTCCCGCGTCGCGCCGGGCACGGCCACCGTGATGTGGGTGCCGCCGGAGGTGGTGATGTCGGCTTCCGCGACACCCGCACCGTTCACGCGCTGGGAGATGATGTTCTTGGCCTCGTTGAGCTGGTCCGGGGTCACGTCCCCGCCGCCCGCCAGATTCTTGGCGGTCAGCGTGATGGTCGTGCCACCGCGCAGGTCCAGGCCGAGCTTGGGCTTCCAGGTCTTGGTGAGCGCCATGATCCCGAACAGCAGGACCACGATGACTCCCAGGGCAATCAGGAGCCGACCGGGGCGGGATGTCGTCGTCGTTGCCACGTCAGATTCAACCTTTGTGCTTCTGGGCGCGCCCCACCGTCGGGTGGACGCGGGGCGCGCCGCAGGCTGTCAGTGGGAGGTCAGTTCTCGGAGTGCGTCGGCGGCAGCTTCGGCCCGTCCTGGACCTTGCCGTCGGCCTTGTCACGGCCCGCGTCCGGGACGTCGACCGGATCCAGGGCCTCGACCGGCTCCGCAACCTCGTCGGTGGTCTCGACGGCCTCGTCGGCGGTCGCGTCCTCGTCGGGGATGATCCGGCCGATGGCGGCCTTCACGACCTGGACCAGGACGCCGTCGGAGATCTCCAGCGTCACGTACTCGTCGTCGGTCTCCTCGACGATGCCGACCAGGCCACTGGTGGTGATCACCTTGGTGCCGGGGGCCAGGGCGGCGACGGTCTGGGCCTGCCGCTCGCGCTGCTTACGCTGCGTGCGGCTCATGAACCAGATCATTCCCACGATCAGGATCAGCGGGATGAGCAGCGTGATGCCGCCACCCCCGGAGGAGGCCATCGGTACGGCGAGGAGTTGCATCGGGTCTCAGAATCCTTCGTCGATCGGGGAAAACGGGCTACCGGCACGCTCTGCAAAAGCGCGCAGGTCGCAGCGGAATGACCTCAGGTCAGGCCAACGGGGAGTCTAACCCTGAGCGTCAACAACTGCGTCACGACACCGGGTCACGTTTGCGTTACTCGGCCGGCGGCGCCAGTCATTCGTCCGGGATCGAAAAGGTACGCCTACTCTTCGTCGTCGAAGAGGGTGTCCGCGAATGTTGCACCTTTTGGCACTTTCAGCCCGATGTGCCGCCAGGCCGCGGGGGTCGCGACACGGCCGCGCGGTGTCCGGGCCAGGTAGCCGGAACGGACCAGGAACGGCTCGGCCACCTCCTCGACCGTCTCGCGCTCCTCACCGACGGCGACCGCCAGCGTGGACAGGCCGACCGGCCCGCCACCGAACCGGCGGCACAACGCGTCCAGGACCGAGCGGTCGAGCCGATCCAGCCCCATCTTGTCCACCTCGTACAGCTCGAGGGCGGATTTGGACAGCGCCAGCGTGATGATCCCGTCCGAGCGGACCTCGGCGAAGTCGCGCACCCGGCGCAGCAGCCGGTTCGCGATGCGGGGTGTGCCACGGGACCGGGACGCGATCTCCGCCGCACCTTCGGGGGTGATGTCGACCTCGAGCAGGTCGGCCGACCGGTTGACGATCTTCTCCAGCTCGGAGGCGTCGTAGAACTCCAGGTGCCCGGTGAAACCGAACCGGTCGCGCAGCGGTCCCGGCAGCAGACCCGCGCGGGTCGTCGCCCCGACCAGCGTGAACGGCGGGATCTCCAGCGGGATCGCGGTCGCGCCTGGGCCCTTGCCGACGATCACGTCGACCCGGAAGTCCTCCATCGCCATGTACAGCAGCTCTTCGGCCGGCCGCGACATCCGGTGGATCTCGTCGAGGAACAGCACTTCGCCCTCGTTCAGCCCGGACAGGATCGCGGCCAGGTCACCGGCGTGCTGGATCGCCGGGCCGCTGGTCACCCGCAGCGGCGCCGACATCTCGCTGGCGATGATCATCGCCAGCGTCGTCTTCCCCAGCCCGGGCGGCCCGGAGAGCAGCACGTGGTCCGGGGTCCGGTTCCGGCCGCGGGCGGCGTGCAGGACCAGCTCGAGCTGCTCGCTGACCCGGCGCTGACCGCCGAACTCCGCGAGCGTGCGCGGCCGGAGCGCCGACTCGATCTTGCGCTCCTCGAGATCCACGGCATCGCCGGAGACCAGCGGGCGAACGTTGTCGTCCATGGCCTAAGCCTTGGAGAGCGCGCGCAAGGCGGCGCGGAGCAGGTCGGGAACCGACGGGTTCGGGTTGTCGGCGGCCAGCGGTGACACGGCGGTGACGGCGTCCTCGGCGTCGCGCGCGGACCAGCCGAGACCGACCAGACCGGCGTGCACCTGCGCCCGCCAGGCCTCCTGGGCCTGCAGCGGCCGCCCGGTCACCGTCCGCGACGGCATACCGATCTTGTCCTTGAGCTCCAGCACGATCCGCTGCGCGCCCTTCTTCCCGATGCCGGGAACCTTCACCAGTACGGCGAGGTCCTCCGTGGCGACGGCATGCCGCAGCTGGTCCGGCTCGAGCACGGCCAGCGCGGCCTGCGCCAGCTTGGGCCCGACACCGGTGGCCGTCAGCAGCAACTCGAACAGGCTCTTCGCGTCGTCGTCGGCGAAGCCGTAGAGCGTGAGTGAGTCCTCGCGCACGATCATCGAGGTCGCGATCCGGGCCTCCTGGCCGGGCCGCAGCCCCGCCAGCGTGCCGGGATCACACTGGACCTGCAGGCCCACTCCCCCGACCTCGATGACGGCACTGTCCACTCCGATGGCCGCCACCGGGCCCCGCACGAACGCGATCACCGCGCACCTCCACTACTCATGGCACCACTCATGGCACTCATCGCTTGCCCTCCTGCGCCGCGACCGCGGCCCGCAGCCGAGCCACCTGCAGGCGGGACTGCGCCTGCGCCGCGGCCTCCAGATTCGACCGCGAGGCGGCCGCCTGCTGCAGTTTGCTCGTCACCCCACCACGCCAGATGTGGCAGATCGCCAGCGCCAGCGCGTCCGCGGCGTCGGCCGGCGTCGGCCGCTCGGGCAGCTGCAGGATCCTGGTCACCATCGTGGTCACCTGCTCCTTGCCGGCCCGTCCGGACCCGGTGACCGCGGCCTTGACCTCACTCGGTGTGTGCAGCGCGACCGGCAATCCGCTGCGCGCGGCCACCACCATCGCCACTCCGGAGGCCTGGGCCGTGCCCATCACTGTGCGCACGTTGTGCTGCGCGAAGACCCGCTCCACCGCGACCGCGTCCGGCCGGTGCTCGGTGATCCACTCGACCAGCTCGGCCTCGATCCGCACCAGGCGCTGCGAGACGTCGAGCTCGGGCGGGGTCCGGATCACGCCGACGGCGACCATCGTGGGTGGCCTGCCCGGCGTGCCCTCGACGACGCCGAGACCGCACCGGGTCAACCCAGGGTCGACGCCGAGCACCCGCATGGACTACCTCCGAACGTTTGTTCGACAACCCTAACGGGCCGTTCGGACAGCCGGGAAATCGACGCGCCGCCCGGTCAGAAGTAGTCGAGCATGTACGGCGTCGACCCGCCGAACGCGTCGTCGAGCGCCCGGTCGGCGGCCGCCGATCCTCCGGACAGCAGTCCGGCTCCGCGGAGCGCAGCGACCGGCGTACCGGCATAGAGGGCGGCGAGTCCGCGCGCACCCAGCCGCATCGCGTCGTCCGCGGGCTCGGCCGCGACAAGTGAACCTGTGCCGTCAGCCACCGACAACCGCCAATCCCCAGCATTTGCTGGCAGATCAGCGTCCTCGATGCGCACAGCAACATCCAGTACGGCGCCCGCCGCGAACCCGCGCTGCCGAATCGCCGCAGGCGCGTCCAGCAGCCGCAGCATCCAGCGCTGGACCCGCGCGTCCGCCTCCGCCTCGTGCTCGGCGAGCAGGTGCACCGGATCGGTCGGCGCCGTGTGAACGACCACGTTCTTCGCAATCGACGCACCAGAGCCGACCGTCGCCCACAGCGCCCGCGCGGTCTCCTCGGAACCGGCCACGAGCTCGTCGACGGACAGGTTGCCGTCGGACCAGTTGTAGACCACGAAGCCGTCCTCGGCGACGTACGCGAAGTTGTCGTCGTCACCCAGCCAGGACTCGATCTGGCTGAGCGGCCAGATCAGCGGACCGTTCGACCGCTGCTTGTCATGGAGCTTCGAGGCCAGCTCGATGAACAGCTGCGCATCCGCCTTGCCGGCCTTGCGCACCGCCACACTCCGACCGCCCAACGTGCGCAAATCGGCCGCCGGGAAGGTGAACTGGTAGCGTCCACCGCCGAACTCGTACCCGAGGTGCCGATACAGCACAGTGGTCGCCGGGTAGAGCGCCGACAGCGGATAGCCCTTCTCGACACTGCGCTGCAGCACTCCACGCATCAACAGGCTGCCGACTCCGCGCCCGCGATACTCCGGTGCCACGACAACACCAGCGATACCGGCCATCGGCACTCGCCGCCCACCCCACCACTGCTCGAACGGCCAGATCCGCGCCGCCGCCACCAACTCGTCGCCGTCGACAACCCCGAGGTACCGCCCGTCCTGCGCGAACTCGAGTGCGTTCTTCCGCCACTCGTCCTTGTCCCCACCGGGCCCGAACGACCTCTGCCGAACCTGCCATGCCGAGTCCAGGTGCCCCTCGACAACATCCACCACCCGCAGCGCATCCGTCACATGCCAGACCCTACGACGCCGTACGTCACCCCAGCGAGAGGAATATCGGCACAGCGTTGATCGCCCCGTGCACGGTGATCAGCGGCCACATCCGCCGGTACCGGCTCCACAGGTAGC
Source organism: Kribbella sp. NPDC005582 (assembly GCF_040605415.1). Lineage (NCBI taxonomy): Bacteria > Bacillati > Actinomycetota > Actinomycetes > Propionibacteriales > Kribbellaceae > Kribbella > Kribbella sp. NPDC005582. The sequence continues at coordinate 76,738 of NZ_JBEXCU010000003.1, read as the reverse complement.
CCAGGAAGAGCCCTTGCACTCCCTGGTTCACCAGCACCGACGCGAGGTCGATCCCGAACTCACCGCGTCCCTGCAGCGTCACATGCCAGACAGCCCAAGCAATCGATGCGATCAGGATCGCCGGCCACGGTCCGAGCCGTTGCTCCCACCGCGTCTGCAACCAGCGCCGGTAGAAGACTTCCTCAAGCACGCTGTTGGCCAGGAACCCACCGACGATCACCAGCGCCAGCTCAACGCCGCTGAACTCCAGCCGGTCGGGCACCGGTGCGGCCAGTGGCCCGGTGTAGCTGAGCAACAGGAAGGCAGCGACCGGAACGGCCGGAGCCCACCGGACCGTAGTCGGCCAGCTCGCCGTGGGCTTACCGCCCAACCAGCGGAACACAGCCAACGGCACAAGCAACAGGAGCAGCCCCTTCAGCACCTCGAACATCCCAAGGCCGAGCAGCTTCAGCAGTACGGCGAACGCGACCGCCAGTCCGGTCAGGATCCACGCTTGCCGGCGATCCGCCGTACCGCCATCGGTCCGCTCGAGCCGCCACGGCAGTAGCCGGACTAAGCCGATACCAACGGCAACCGGAATCCAGCGAACCCACATCGGCTGTGTGCTGTCGCTGTCCGCCGTGTATCGCACGCCGGTGTTGCCTGTCAGCACCAGCACCACTGCAGCACCTACCAGCACCGCAATCCCGCCTACCAGCACCCATCTACGCATCTGCGGGATTCTGTCAGCCGAGGGGCCTACTTCCGGTCGGTGACCCAGAGGTGGATGGTGCCTTCGACAACGACTGTGCCGTCGTCACGGGTCGCCTTGACGCGCACCGGGACGTCGGGGCCGGTGGTCCAGTCGTCAGGGTCGGTTTCGGCGGAGCAGGTGAGGTCAGACGTGGACTTGGCGAGGTAGGCGACCTCCATGCCCTTCGGCAGCCAGCGCTTGCCGGCAGGGACGGTCGCCTCGGCCAGTGCGCCCATGGCTGCCTCCAGTCCGTTGCACGCGGCGATCGCATGCACAGTGCCGATGTGGTTCTGGACCGCGCGACGCTTCGGCAGCACCAGCGACGCGTAGTTCGGGCCGATCTGCACGAACCGAGGCCGGATGGTCCGGAAGTACGGCGCCTTCCATGCGAAGGCCCGTGAGAACACCCGGTCGCCACCGGGGACCGCCTTGAGCCGGTCCCACATCTCGATCACCTGAGTCGCCATGCAGGTTATGTTACCCACGAGTAAGGCAGGTTGTCGCCCCCTCGCTACGGCCGTTGCGGCTGAACTGTCCGCAGCGTCCCGTTGACGCGCACCTGGACCGTACGACGTGAGTCGGTGCGGTCGGCTGTGATCCGGAACGATTGGACGCGGCCGGCTGCCCACGTGCAGTCCACCCGGTAGCCGCCCCGGGCGCGGAGCCCGCGGAACGAGCCGTCGACCCAGGACGGCGGGAGCGCCGGCAGAAGCGCGATCTCGCCGGCATGGCTCTGCAGCAGCATCTCGACGATCGTTCCGGACACACCGAGGTTTCCGTCGATCTGGAACGGCGGATGCGTCGCGAACAGGTTCGGAAGCAGGTTGAACGTCAGCAGGCCGCGCAGCATGATCGCTGCGCGCTCACCGTCGCCGAGCCGGGCGAACAGCGCGCACCGCCACGGCCACGTCCACGAACGGCGGCTGTCCCCGGACACCGTGGCCGCAGTGAACGGCTCCCCCGCCTTCTCACCGCAGCGCGCCTTCAACGACACGAGTGCAGCGGCCGCAAGCTCCGGCGTACTGGCTGGGGTGATCTGGCGGCCTGGGTAGACGGCGAACAGGTGTGAGGTGTGCCGGTGAATGTCGGCCGGGTCGTCGCGGTCGGTCTGCCACTCCTGCAGCTGACCCCAGCTTCCGACCTTGTTGGGCGCCAGCCGGGCCTGCAGGTCCGCGACGGTCCGCCGGTACGACGCATCGACGCCGAGGGCGGTCGCCGCGTCGACATAGTTCTGGAACAGGTCCCAGATCATCTGCTGGTCGTACATGATGCCGTCCTCGCGCGGACCGTGCTCAGGCGACCAGCCGTTGGGCGATACCAGCCGACCGTCGGCGTCCTCGATCAGACGGTCCTCCCAGAACTCACAGATCTCCTTGATCAACGGGTACGCGCGCCCGCGCAGGTACTCGCGGTCCTGGGTGAACGCGTAGTGCTCCCAGAGGTGCTGCGCGTACCAGGCACTCGCAACGGTGTTCCACTGCCAGGAGTTGCCGCCGAAGACGCTCTGACTCATCCGCGCGGTCCAGCCGCGGGCCTCGGCACCGAACGCGTGCTTCGTCGCCACTCGGCTCGGGACCGCGACCTGCTCGATGAAGCGGGTGAATGCCTCATGTGACTCCGGGAGGTCCGTGGTCTCCGCTCCCCAGTAGTTCATCTGCACATTGATGTCCGTGTGGTAGTCCGAGGCCCACGCGGGTTGGTCCTGGTCGTTCCACAGGCCCTGCAAGTTCGCGGGGAGACCGTGCGGTCGAGACGACGACCACAGGAGGTAGCGGCCGTAGGTGAACAGGGTTTGTTCGAGTGACGGGTCAGCACCGCCATCGGCGTACCGCGTGAGTCGTTGGTCTGTTGGCAGTCCGGCGATCTCCGGAGCTGTCGTGCCCCAGTCGACGGAGACGCGTCGCATGCGAGCACTGAAGTCCGTCTGATGCTTGCTCAGCAACGCGTCTGCACCCGCGCGCGCAGCGGCTGCTACAGACTGCCGCACTGCGGGTGCGGGAGCGCTGCCCCGCCAGCCGGCCGCAGCGGACATCGCATAGTCGGTGCGTGCGTCCAGGTACAGCACCAGCTCGCTGCAGTTCTTCAGCTCGATCGAGGTGCCATCCGTCGACACCGATCCGCCGCGAGTCACGACGCGAACCTCGGCGGCGTACCGCAGTCCGTTGCCCATGGCATCGTTGAAGCGCAGGGCCGTCCGGTCCGCGGTCGTCTTCGCGCCCTGACCGGCGTGCAACGACACCCGGCCCGACAGTTGCCCGGTGTACCGCAGCACGAATACGTCCGCGGCGAACGCCGTACTGCGGATGCGCACACCCCGCTCGTCGACGTACTCGCTGCTGTGCACGCCACGCACCAAATCGAGCGAGCGTCGATAATCCGTGAACGGAGGAGCGTCGTGGGGGTCCACGCCATCCAGTGCGATCTCCGCGACCTGGAAGTGGCTCACGCCGGCGACAGGCGTGAAGGTGAAGCGATAGCGCCCGTACGACGCGGGCTGCGCGATCTCGAAGTGCCGAGTCTCGAACCGCTCACTGAACGGACCCGACAGCTGCTGCCGGTCCAGCACCGTCCACGCCTGTCCGTCGTTCGACCCCTCGAGCACCCACGCCCGCGGATCGCGCTCCGGTACGTCGTTCGCGCTGGTGAGCGCGTAGCCGCTGACACTCGCGGCGGTCCGCAATGTCAGCTGCCACACCACGGCGGCCGGTGGCGACTCCACACACCACTTGGTCTCTTTGCTGCCGTCGATCGTCTGCTGCGCGGTTTCCGTGCTGGGTGACTGGTACGGCCCGCCTGGCGTGGTCAGCTCGGTCGCTGCGCTGCCCAGCTCGACGTACAGGTCGCCGAAGTTCCGGAAGGAGCCGAAGCCGCTCATCGAGGTGTCGAACACGTTGTCGTCGACTCCGGCGAGCCCGTTGTCGTAGTTGTTCACCCCGCCCCACAAGCTCTGCTCGCTGAGCTGGATGCGGTCCCGGCCGACGCCGCCGAACAGCATGGCGCCCAGCCGGCCGTTGCCGACCGGCAGCGCCCCTGACTCCCATTCCCGCGCCGGTTGGCGATACTCCAACCGCTCCGGGGTGACGGTAGGGAGCAGCGGCCGCGCCGATGCCGGGGTCACCCCACTCACCCAGGCCACGGTCCCCAGACCACCAGCGGCGAGCACAGCACGACGAGTCGGTTCAGGCATGGGCGGCCCTCTCGAAGAGATCGGGCGACTCCATGCATTTCTGCCCGGAGTCGCGCTACTTTGAGCGAGAATGCCGAAAGAAAGGTCCGATGTCTACCCCTCGACCACAGCCTCTAATCTGCGGAACCAGGTATCGGCCAGGTCCCGTACGGCGTCTTCGGTGAGGAGTTCGGCGGCGTAGTCCCACTGGGCGATCAGCTCGGGGCCGTCGGGACGGTCCGCGGTCAGAGCGTTCAGAGTGAGCGCATGCGACATCGGCATGTCCGGATCCGCGTCCAGCTCCGCGGCGCTGTCCTCGTCCCCGGCAGCGGGCGACCAGTCGGCCGCCTCCGGAAGGTCGAAGCGACCCATGTAGTTGAACTCGATCTGCGGCTCCTCGAGCTCGGCCAGCACAGATGCGGTCTTCGGGTTGAGGCGGCGCAGAAGGCCGTAGCCGATGCCTGCCGTGGGCAATGTGGCCAACTGGTCCCGGACGCGATCGATAGCCACCTCCAGGTCCTGCCCTGCCGGGTCGAGCCGCACCGGTACGACGCTGGTGAACCAGCCGACCGTCCGCGACAGGTCGGCGTCTCCCGCGAGTTCGCCCTCTCGACCGTGTCCCTCGAGATCGACCAGCACGGGCGCACCGGCCGCCGTACCGAAGTGGCGCGCTCGCCACTCCCCCACGGCCAGTGCGAACGCGGTCAGCAGCACATCGTTCACACCGGCGCCGAAAGCGGCCGGAGCCCGGCTCAGCAGCGGACCGGTGACGGCCGGCGGCAGCGTCAGGGACAGGTGACCTGTGGTGCGGACGGTGTCTCGGGTCGAGTCGAGTGGGCGTGCCAGCGGTAGACCGGCGCCCTCGGCGAGGATCGAAGTCCACAGCGGCAGCTCGTCCTCGGCCGCCGGCTCCACTGCCCGCGCTGCGAGCCGACGAGACCAGCGACCGAACGACAGCTCCACCGGCGCCAGCTCCGGCGTACGGCCTTCTCGTACGGCGGACCAGGCTGCTGCGAAGTCCGGCAGGAGTACGCGCCATGAGACGCCGTCGGTGACCAAGTGGTGCGCGAGGATCAGCAGCCGGCCCGGCGTCTCAGGGCCGGCGTCGAACCACACTGCCCGGACCATCGCACCCGCCTCAGGATCGAGCGCGGCCTGCGCGATCAGTGCCTGCTGAGAGATCGCCTCAATCATCGCCGCCTCGTCGGCACCACGTACGTCTGTCCGGGTGAGCCACGTGCTGACGTCTACGTGTGTCGGCACCGACAACGCCGGCTCGGGCTCACGAATCAGGCGTGCACGCAGCATGTCGTGCCGGTCGGCCACAGCTTGCAGCACGAGCTGCACACCTTCCTGAGTGAGCTCTGCCGGAGTGCGGATCAGTGCGGCCTGGTGGTAGCCGGCGATCGGACCACCGCGCTCCAGCAGGCCGTGCATGATCGGCGTGAGCGGAACCGTGCCCACACCGTCGTCGTGGACCGCCACGTGCTCGACGGCCTCGACCACGGCGGCCAGTGCGATCACTGTGCGGTGCTGAATCAGCTGCCGCGGTGTGAATCGCAGCCCTCGGGCGCGGGCCCGAGCGACCAGCTGCATAGCGATGATGCTGTCGCCGCCGAACGCGAAGAAGTCATCCTCTGTTCCGACCGCCTCGGCCGGCAACGCCAGTACCTCGGCGAACAGCTCTCGCAGTACGTACTCGGTCTCGTTCTCCGGAGTCCGCCCACCACCCGCCAGGGTGAAGTCGGGCGCAGGCAGTGCCGCCCGGTCGAGCTTGCCGTTCGACAGCACCGGCAACCGATCCAGTACGACGACCGCCGCCGGAACGATGTAGTCGGGCAGCACGGCCGCAGTGTGCGCGCGGAGCTCGGCCGGGTCCGCATCGGCGACCACATAGGCGACGAGCTGCCGCTGGTCGCGAGCAATCACGACGGTCTGGCTGACCGCCGGGTGGCTGTCGAGCACGGCCTCGATCTCGGCCAGCTCGATCCGGTAGCCGCGGATCTTGACCTGGTCATCGGTCCGCCCGGCGAACTCCAGCAGCCCGCTCCGCGTCCAGCGCGCGAGGTCGCCCGTGCGGTACATGCGGGCGCCCGGCGTACCAAACGGGTCGGCAACGAATCGCTCGGCGGTCAGGTCCGGCCGGCCCAGGTAACCGCGAGCGAGTCCTGGGCCGGACAGGTACAGCTCACCGGTAACACCTGGCGGAACCGGAGTCAGCGCTGTGTCGAGCACGTAGGCGCGAGACCCGTGGACCGGCCGCCCGACGACCGGACGTGCGCTGTCGCTGACCCGGCCGACCAGTGCGTCAACAGTCGCTTCGGTCGGCCCGTACAGGTTGAAGCCCTCGGTGTTCGGCAATGCGGCCAGCCGGCTCCACAGCGACTCCGGAACCGCCTCGCCACCGAAGCCCACTACGGCGAGCGGACACTCGCCGTCCGGCCCGATCAGCCCGCTGTCGGGCAGCTGGGTCAGCAACGACGGAGTGATCTCGATGAAGTCGATGCGGCGCTCGCGGATGAAGGCCGTGAGCAGCTCAGGATCGCGGCGCGTCTCGTCATCCGCGATGTGCAGCGCGTGCCCGTCCAGCAGCCACAACTGCGGCTGCCACGACGCGTCGAACGAGAACGACCAGGCGTGTGCCACCCGCAGGTGCCGGCGACCGGTCCGCTCCTTCGCCAACTCGTGCAGGTCGTGCCGGTGACTGTGGAACAGGTTCGCGACACCGCGCTGGGTGACGACCACGCCCTTGGGCCGACCGGTCGACCCGGAGGTGTAGATGACGTACGCCGGATGGTCCGGGCCCGGCGCGGTCGGTGCCGCTTCTGGGAGTCCGGCCAACGCGTCGATACGCAGTACGGGGATGTCCGTGACAGGCAGAGCGGTGTCCGAGGTGGACAGGATCAAGACCGGGCCGGCGTCGGTGAGCATGCTGGTTAGGCGTGACTCGGGCAGGTCGGGATCCAGTGGCAGGTAGCCGGCCCCGGCCTTCATCACCGCGATGATCGCGGCGATGTAGTCGGCTGTGCGCGGCAACGCGAGTGCGACGAGCCGCTCCGGGCCTGCGCCTTGTCCGGCAAGCACTCGGGCCAGTTGCTCAGTGCGGGCATCCAACTCGGCGAAGGTCCAGGTGTTGTGGTTGTCGGTGACGGCAATCGCGTCCGGACTCGCCGCGACCTGTGCGGCGAACAGTGCGGGCACGGTCTCAAGCCGCTCGGCTTGCGGAAGCGCAGTGTCGTTCCAGGTCTCCAGAACACTCTGCCGCTCGGCACCAACGAGGACGTCGAGAGAACTCATCGTGCATGCAGGGTCGGCGACGACCTGTTCCAGCAGGGCCTCCAGCCGACGGCCGAGGAGTTCGGCGGTCGACCGGTCGAACAGGTCGGCGCTGTACTCGATCCAGCCCTGCATACCGTCGCCCTCGCCCTGCTCGACGAAGTCGAAGCTCAGGTCGAACTTGGAGGTGTCCTGGCCCACCGACTCGCGTTGCACCGACAGGCCGGGCAACTCCAAGCCACCGCTCTGGTCGGCGAGGTAGGCAACCATCACCTGGAACAGCGGGTGCCGGGCGAGCGAGCGCTCCGGGTTGATCGCCTTCACGAGCCGTTCGAACGGCAGGTCCTGGTGTTCGTACGCCGTCAGATCGGTCTCGCGGACCCGGCTCAGCAGCTCGGTGAAGGTGGGGTCGCCGGACAGGTCCGTTCGCAGCACGAGCGAGTTCACGAAGAAGCCGACGAGGTCTTCAAGCGCCTTATCGCCGCGGCCTGACACCGGAGCGCCAAGCGGGATGTCCGTCCCAGCGCCGAGTCGGTGCAGCAACGCCGCGACAGCGGCATGAGCCACCATGAACATGCTGACGCCGTTCTCACGGGCCAGCGCGCGCAGTGCGCGCTCCACAGACGGCGTGACGGTGAAGCCGACCGTGCCACCCCGCCCACCCGACTCCGCCGGACGCGGACGGTCGACGGGCAGGTTCAGCTCGACAGGCAACCCGTCAAGCGTGCGGCGCCAGTGCTCGACCAGCTCACTCCCGGTCGCGGCCAGCAGCTCCTGCTGCCACAAGGCGTAGTCGGTGTAGCTGGCGGGGAGTGGCGTCCACTCCGGGCCGCGCCCCTCGACGCGCGCCGCGTAGGCAGTGCTCAGGTCGTCGAGCAGTGGGCGATCCGACCACTCGTCGGTGGCGATGTGGTGCAGCAGAAGCAACAGCACATGCTCGTCCGGTGCCACCTCGAACAGGACTGCGCGCACTGGCATCTCCTGGCCCAGGTCGAACGCGTACGCCGCCTCGGTCTCCACCTCTGCGTAGTCCGCCACGGTGAGGCGAAGCTCGGCGTGATCGAGGACCTGCTGGAACGGCACACCATCAGCGGCTGGGAACACTGTGCGCAGCGGTGCGTGCCGTGCGACGACGTCGTTCAGTGCGGCCGCTAGTGCGGTCCGATCGAGTCGACCGGTGAGCCGCCAGACCGATGGGAGGTTGTACGTCGCGTTGGGTCCGTCCACCTGGTGCAGCAACCACAGCCCCTGCTGTGCAGACGAGACCGGCACCCGCTCCGGCACCGACCGAGCCGCGCCGAGCTCAGGCCGTACGACGCTGTGAGACTGCCCAAGCCGCGTGGCGAGCTTGGCTGGCGTCGGTGCATCGAAGATCGTGCGCAGTGACGCTCCTTCCCCGACACTCGCCCGGAGCCGGCTGACCAGTCGCATCGCACTCAGCGAGTGCCCGCCCAACGCGAAGAAGTCGTCATCGACCCCCACCCGCTCGAGGCCGAGCACCTCAGCCACCAACGCACACAGCGTTTCCTCCAACGGAGTCCGCGGGCGCGCGTCGCCCACCTCGGCCGCGAAGTCCGGCGCCGGCAGCGCCCGCCGATCCAGCTTCCCGTTCGGCGTCAACGGCAGCGCGTCAAGAGTCACCACCGCGGCCGGAACCATGTGCTCGGGCAGCGAGACCGGCGCATGCGCCCGCAACTCCGCGGACGTGACGGCCTCCGCCATCACGACATACGCAACCAACTGTTCATCCCGGAGGACCACCGTCGCCTGAGCCACGGCTGGGTGGGCACTCAGCGCGGCCTCGATCTCCCCGAGCTCGATGCGGAAGCCACGCAGCTTCACCTGGTCGTCGACCCGACCCAGGTACTCCAGCTCGCCGTCCTGCCGCCACCGCGCAAGATCGCCGGTCCGGTACATGCGCTCGCCGGTGGCGAAGGGGTTCGCGACGAACCGCTCAGCCGTGAGCGCCGGGCGACCGAGGTAGCCGCGGGCCAACTGCACACCGGCGAGGTAGAGCTCGCCAGCCACACCCGGTGGGACCGGGTTCAGCTCGGCGTCGAGCACGTAGGTGCGGGTGTTCCAGACCGGGTGACCGATCGGGACAGTGGACGGGTCGGCGGGGACCTCGTACGAGGTGACGTCGACTGCGGCCTCGGTGGGGCCGTACAGGTTGTGCAGCTTGCTGGTGGGCATGACCTCGGCGAAGCGCGCGGCCAACGACGCCGGCAACGCCTCACCGCTGGCCATCACTTGACGCAGCGAGGTGCACGCCGCAGCAGCAGGTTCATCCACGAACGCGCGCAGCATCGACGGCACGAAGTGGGTCGTGGTGATCTGCTCGTGCCGGATCAGCTCAGCCAGGTAGACCGCGTCCCTGTGTCCTTCTGGACGCGCCACGACCAGCGCAGCACCGGTGACGAGCGGCCAGAAGAACTCCCACACCGACACGTCGAACCCGGCAGGTGTCTTCTGCAGTACACGGTCGGTGGGCTCGAGCTGGTAGGTGTCCTGCATCCACAGCAGGCGGTTGGCGATCGCCCGGTGCGGTACAGACACACCTTTCGGCCGACCTGTCGAACCGGAGGTGTAGATGACGTACGCAGGCTGGCGTGGGTCGTAGTACTCCGGCAGCGCCGCCTCAGGACCCTCTCCACTCACGGACAGCGTCGGCAGATCGGTCTCGGGGAGTTCGACCTCCGGAGCCGTGACCAAACAAACCGGCCTCGCGTCATCGAGCATGTTTGCCAGCCGGTCGGTCGGGTAGCTCGTGTCCAGCGGCAGGTACGCCCCACCAGCACGTTGCACAGCCAGCAACGTGATCACCAGCTCCAGCGAACGCGGCACCGCCACAGCCACCGTCGACTCGGCCCGCACACCGCACGCCACCAGCCGGCGCGCGAGCTGCTCCACCTTGCCGTCGAGCTCGGTGTAGGTCAGCTGCTCACCCTCGAATACGAGCGCAGTAGCCTCCGGCGTACGAGCCACCTGCGCGCGGAACAACTCCGGCAGCGTCGTGTCGACCACCGCATGCTCGGTGTCGTTGAAGCCTTGCAGCACAAGGGCGCGCTCGTCGTCGTAGAGCACGTCCAGCGTGCCGACGCGACGGCTGGGGTCGGCGACGACCTGTGCAAGCAGAGACTCCATCCGGCGGCACAGCAGCTCTGCCGTAGCCGCATCGGTCAGGTCGGTCGCGTACTCAAGCACGAGCGTGAGACGACCGGACACGTCCGACTCGTCCACGAAGGTGAAGTTCAGATCGAACTTGGCCGCACCGGTGTCCATCTCGTACCAGTCCGCCGGCAGCCCGAGCAGAGTGTCGGGATCGCCGTCGGGACGGTGGTGATAGCCGAGCATCACCTGGAAGAGCGGATTACGACCGGTGACCCGCGGCGGGTTGAGCGCCTCGACGACACGGTCGAACGGAACGTCCTGATGCTCGAACGCGGCCAGCGACGACTCGCGAACTCGCGCCAGCAACTCCTGGAACGTCGGTGCACCGGACAGGTCGGTGCGCAGTACCAGAGTGTTGACGAAGAAGCCGACCAAGTCATCGAGGCCGCTGTCGGTGCGCCCCGCGATCGGCGCACCGAGGGGAATGTCGTCACCCGCCCCCAGCCGATGCAGCAGCGCGGCGGTAGCAGCCTGCACCACCATCCACATGCTGGTGCCGCTAGTGGTGGACAGCTCGCGCAACGCACGCGCCGTCTCGACGGGTAGTTCGTAGCGAACGATGGCGCCGCGGCCACTGGGCTCTGCCAGACGCGGCCGGTCCAGCGGCAGCGTCAGCTCATCCGGAGCGCCGCGCAGCGCCTCACTCCAGTACGCGAGCTGCCGCTCACCCACCTGCTCGAACAGCTCCTCCTGCCAGAGCGTGTAGTCCGCGTACTGCACCGGCAGCGCGTCCCACGCCGGTTCGTTACCAGCCACGCGGCCGGCGTACGCCGTGTTGAGGTCGGCCAGGAACGGACGGTCGGACCACTCGTCGGTGGTGATGTGGTGCAGCACCACAGCCACGACATGGTCCTCCGCACCAACCCGGAATACCGCAGCCCGCAAAGGGAACTCACACGTCAGATCGAAGGGACGCCGCTGCGCGGACTCGACCAGCCCGGGCAGCTCGACCTCGGCACAGTCCACAACACTGAACGACAGCTGTGCCTCGTCACGAATCCACTGGAAGGGCACTCCGTCGTGTTCGCCAACCAGAGTCCGCAGTGACTCGTGCCGCGCCGCCACATCCTGCAACGCTGCCTGCAAAGCCGGTACGTCGAGCGCTCCGCGCAGCCGGAACACGAGCGGGAAGTTGTACGCCGCTCCCCCGCTCTCAAGCTGTTCCACCAGCCAGAGCCGCCGCTGCGCAGCCGACAGCGGCACGCGCTCCGGACGGTCAGCGCTCGCCGTCAGAGCCGGGCGAGTGAGTTTGCCGTTGTCGGCGCGGCCCGCAAGGAGTGCCGGGGTCGGTGCCTCGAACAGGTCACGGATGGCGAGCTCAGCACCCAGTTCGGTGCGGGCACGACTGACAAGCCGAGTGGCGAGCAGCGAGTGCCCGCCGAGATCGAAGAAGTTGTCCTCAGCCCCTACTTCGGGCAGCCCGAGCACCTCCGCGAACAGGCGGCACAGCACCTCTTCCTGCGGAGTCCGCGGACCACGTCCACCGCCCAGCGCCACGGCAGGCTCAGCGTCGGGCAGCGCGCGCACGTCCAGCTTGCCGTTGGAGTTCATCGGCAGACCGTCAACAGTGACGAACGCGGCCGGAACCATGTACTCCGGCAGCTCACGCCCGAGGTCGTCCCGCAGTCGCCGTACGAGCGCACTCGCCTCACGGGCAGCCGTGGGGTCATTGGCGTACGGCGCTGTGCCACCGCTGGCGCGGTAGAGCCCACTGGTGAGACGCGGCTCAGTCGTGAGGAACACCGCCTCGTAAGTGCCGGCCGAACCGGCCCACGTAGTCAGCACTTCATAGCCGAGTGCGTGCAGGTCCTCTGGATCGACCCCCTCGCCGATCCGGCCGTCGGGGATACCGGTGACGCGTAGTGGGGTGCCGTGCTCGCGGATCGCCTCAACCGTCGACCACTCCACGGCGGGCGCGTCCGCCAGTCGAAGGTCCGGCTCACCGGCGTACAGGACGACGTCGTACCGGTGGCGGCTCAGCTCGTTGTGGTGTCGCGCGCGCTTGGTGCGCAGGTCGAGCTCATAGCCCAGAGTCGTGAAGTAGTCCGGGTCGACGAGCAGTTCCTTCTCCAGTTGCAGACCGCGCTCCACTGCGCGCTCCAGCTCTGTCTCGGCAGTCCCCCGGGCACGCTGGATCTCGGTGTGGAAGGTGCGCGCCAGTCGGAGGTTGCGGACGTCACCGACGAACAGTGCGCCACCGGGCGCCAGCAGCTCCATCGCACCGTTGATGACGGTGGTCAGGTACTCGATGCTCGGGAAGTACTGGATGACGGAGTTGATGACGATCGTGTCGAAGAAGCCGCTCGGCAGCTCCGACAGGTCATCAGCGGGCCTGCAGCGCAGCTCCACGCGCTCCGCCAGCTCCGGGTCGTGGGCGCGCAGTTCGGCGCCGATCTTGCGGATGACCGGCTCGGCGAAGTCTGTGCCCCAGTAGGACTCGACCGCCGGCGCCAGCCGGGACAGCAGCAGACCGGAGCCGATTCCGATCTCCAGCACCCGGCGCGGCTGCAGTGACTCGATCCGGGCCAGCGTGGCCTCGCGCCACTCGTGCATCTCCGCGAACGGGATGGGCTGTCCGTCGTAGGAGCTGTCCCAGCCGTCGTACTGCTCAGTGAAGACGGCAGTGCCGATCTCCTCGTACTCGTCAGAGTAGATCTCCTGCCACTCGTCGACCTGGGCAGCCTCCGCCGCTCGCCGCTCAGCGGAGTCCGCCGCCGCTGGTACGACGTACCCCACGAGGCGATCGTCGCGGACCACAACGGCCGCTTGGGCGACCAGTGGGTGCCGGCTGAGCACAGTCTCGATTTCGCCGGGCTCGATCCGGTAACCGCGAATCTTGACCTGGTCGTCGGTGCGGCCGAGGAAGTCGAGGTTGCCGTCGAGGTTCCGGCGCACCAGGTCGCCGGTGCGGTACATGCGCTCACCCGTTGCACTGAACGGATCCGCAACGAAGCGCTCGGCGGTCAGGCCAGGCTGGTCGAGGTATCCGCGCGCCAAACCGATCCCAGCGATGTACAACTCACCCGGTACGCCGTCCGGCACCGGACGCAGCCACGTGTCGAGAATGTGTGCTCGGGTGCCGCGGATGGGCTTGCCGACGGTAGGAGTGTCGCTGTCAAGCGTGCCGCCACCAAGCGTGTTGATGGTGTACTCCGTCGGCCCGTACAGGTTGTAGCCATAGGAGCCATCGGTGTCGCGCAACGCGGCCCACACCGTGTCCGAGACAGCCTCGCCACCGAGTAGTACCAGCGGCGGCACGTGGCCTTCCAGCAGCCCCTGCTCGATCAGCAGCCGCGCGTAGGTCGGGGTCACGTTGACGACGTCGATGCGGTGCTGATCGCAGTACGCGACCAGCGCCTCGGCGTCCCGCCGCAGCTCCTCGTCGCAGACATGCACCTCGTGCCCCTCGACCAGCCAGAGCAGCTCTTCCCATGACATGTCGAACGCGAACGAGACCGTGTGTGCGATGCGTAGGCGCCGACCACCGGCCGAGGCGACTGCCGGGTCGAAGATCTCCTTCTGGTGGTTGAGCTGCATGTTGGTCAGACCCCGGTACGGCGTGACAACGCCCTTGGGACGACCGGTCGAGCCAGATGTGTAGATGACGTACGCCGAGTGCTCCAGGCTGAACCGCAGCTGCATTGGAGCATCGGAGAGCGCGGCCAGCTCGCTCTGCACTGCGGAGTCGTCCAATAGGACCCGCTGCAGGTCACCGTCGAGTGTTGCCGACACTACGGTCGTGCTGAGCAGCAGGAGCGGACTGGCGTCGGCCAGCATCAGGGACAACCGGTCGGCCGGGTGATCGAGTTCCAGCGGCAGGTACGCCGCACCGGTCCGCAGTACGGCGAACAGTGCGACCACCATGTCCAGTGACCGCGGTAGGCCGAGTGCGACCACCTGCTCCGGGCCGGCACCGCGCTGGATCAACAGCCGGGCCATGCGGTTCACGGCGGCGTCGAGTTCGGCGTACGTGAGTGTGCGCTCGCCGAAGACCAGCGCCCGAGCATCCGGCGTACGGGTTGCCTGTGCGGCGAGCAGGTCGGCGATGGTCTCTTCGGGGTCCGGTACCCGGCTCGCGACCCACTCGTCCTGAAGCGCCACATGCTCGGCGGGCAGCAACGAATCGAGGGAACCGACTGGTGCGGTAAGGTCGGAGGTGAACCGCTCCACCAGCAGGGCAAAGCGATCCAGAAGAGTCTGAGCTTGGCTGGTCGGGACGAGGTCAGTTCGGTGGGTCAGCGTGACAGCGATCTCGCGGCCCGGCGTGATGACGAGGTTGACCGGGTAGTGGGTCGCGTCGACGTTGGCGACGGCGGTCGCGCCGTGCTGTGTGCGCAGCTGCTCCAGCCGTTCCTCGGTGTCGTTGTTGCGCAGGACGAACAACGTGTCGAACAGCTTGCGGTGTCCGGTCTCGGCCTGCAGCACTCCGAGACTGAGGTGCTCGTACGGCATCAGGTCGAGGCGTTCGCCTTGGATCCGCTGCAGCATCGCGAGCACCGGCTCAGCCGCATCGAGACGGAGCCGGGTCGGGACCGTGTTGAGGAACAGTCCGATGATCTCGCCGACCTGCGGGACCTCGCTCGGCCGGCCGGCGACCGTCGTACCGAAGACCACATCGGAACGGCCGGTCGCGGAAGCGAGCGTCAGACCCCAGGCTGCGTTGAGCAAAGTGTTCAGCGTGAGACCGTGCACCCGGCCCACCTCGCGCAGCCGATCCCCCAAGGCAGCAGGGAGCAGTACGTCGAGCTGGTCGGGGATGACCGGTTCCAGACCGTCGGGTGCGGTCGGAGCCAGCAGAGTGGGCTCTTCCAGACCGGAGAGCGCAGTGCGCCACGCAGCGGTAGCCACCGTGTCGTCCTGGCGCTCCAGCCAGGTCAGGTAGTCGCGGTAGCTGCCGGGCGCGGGTAGAGCAGTTCCGCCCTGATAGAGACCGAAAAGCTCGTCCAGGAACAGCCACGCCGACCAGCCGTCCCACAGGATCAGGTGGCGGCCGATGATCAGGCGGTCACCGCGGTCGAGCCGCACCAGCAGCAGGCGGAACAACGGTGGCGCCGAAAGGTCGAACCGACGGTTGCGCTCGGCATCGGTCAGCTCCTTTAGCCGTGCGTCCTGCTCAGCAACGGGGAGACCGGTGAGGTCGACCTCTTCGAGTGGAACCTTCGGAGCCTCGACGATGAACTGCACCGGCTGGTCGAGCCCCTCGCTGGTGAAGCCCGCGCGCAGGCCGGGGTTGCGGACCAGCAGGGTGCGAACGGCGGCGCGCAACCGGTCGGTGTCGAGGCGCTCCGCGAAGTCGAAGGTCTCATGGACCGTGTAGACGTCCAGTTCGCCCTCGTAGAAGGCCGAGTGGAAGAACAACCCGTCCTGCAACGGAGCGAGCGGCCAGACGTCCTCGACGACGGCCGGTGCCGCGAACGAACGCACGTGAGCCAGCTGCGCATCGGTCAACGCAAACCTGGCGGTGTGCTGCTCGACGACCTCCGTGACCGCAGGTGCCGCAGCAGCCAGCGCAGCGGGCGTGCGGTGCGTGAACACGTCTCGTGGGCTCAGCTGCAGCCCCCCAGCGCGAGCGCGGGTAGCGACACCGATCGAGCTGATGCTGTCGCCGCCGAGCTGGAAGAAGTCGTCGTCAGGACCGAGGTCTGCAATGCCCAGCACAGCCGCGAAGATCTCTGTGAGCAGCCGCTCCGCAGGTCCCTCCGGCTCCCGGCGAGCGGTGCGCTCAACCTCCGGTGCCGGTAGCGCCGCCTGGTCCAGCTTGCCGCTGGGACTCAGCGGCAGGTCGTCAAGAACGACGTAGGCGTCGGGAACCATCGACGCGGGCAGCAGCTCGGCCAGTGCGGCCCGCAGCTCAACGGAGTCGACGGTGGCGCCGGACGCCGGTACGGCGTAGGCCACCAACCGCTGCTCACGCACCACAACCGCTCCACGAGCGACTGTGGGGTGGCTGGTCAACGCAGCCTCGATCTCGCCGAGCTCCACCCGGTTGCCGCGCAGTTTGACCTGCCGGTCGGTCCGGCCGAGGTAGTCGATCCCTCCGTCCGGGCGGCGGCATACTAGGTCGCCGGTGCGGTACATGCGTGCGCCGGTCGCGTACGGGTCCGCGACGAAGCGGTCGGCGGTGAGCGCAGGGCGGCGGTGGTAGCCGCGAGCAAGCTGCACACCGGTCAGGTACAGCTCACCCGGTACGCCGTCCGGCACCGGGCGCAGACACGAGTCGAGTACGCGCAGGCCCGTGTTCCACACCGGTCGGCCGATCGGCACAGTCGTGTCCGCAGCACCGTCGTACTGGTGGAACGTCACGTCGACCGCGGCTTCGGTCGGTCCGTACAGGTTGTGCAGCGGTACGCCGGTCAGCTCGCTCCACCGGCGCGACGCCGTACCGGAGAGGGCCTCGCCGCTGCTGAACACTCGCCGCAGACTGCGAGCCCATGACGGATCCGCGGTGACCTCGTCGGTCACCAGGAACGCTTCCAGCATCGACGGTACGAAGTGCATGGTCGTCACCTGCTCGGCCTGGATCAGCCGGGTCAGGTAGGCGGGATCGCGATGACCGTCCGGTGCGGCGAGCACAACAGCCGCGCCTTCGCACAGCGCCCAGAAGAACTCCCAGACACTGACGTCGAAGCTCGACGGCGTCTTCTGCAGCACGCGATCGTCGGCCGTGAGACCGTACGCGCCCTGCATCCAGGCCAGCCGGTTGATGATCGCGCGGTGCGTCACCACCACGCCCTTGGGCCGACCGGTCGAGCCAGAGGTGTAGATGAGGTACGCCGGATCGTCGGGGCGAGCCACCACGACCGAGGGCTCCGCCCAGAGCTCGTCGTAGGCGTCCACCACCAGTACGTCCAGACCGTCGGTCGCAGGCAGCCGCATGGCGTCCCGGTCCGTAGTGACCGCTATGGTCGCACCGGAGTCAGCCAGCATGTAGGCAAGGCGATCAGCCGGATAGTCGAGGTCCAGCGGCAGATATGCAGCACCTGCCTTCAACACACCTAGCAGCGCCACCATGAGCTCTGCCGAACGAGACACCGCGACAGCAACGAACTGCTCGCGGCCAACACCCCGTGCACGCAGCCGACGCGCCAACGCCTCAGCCCGCACATCGAGTTCGGCATAGCTCAAGGCGTCGCCCTCGTAGATCACCGCAGTCGCGTCCGGCGTCTTCGCAACCTGGAGGGCGAAGGCCTCGGCCAGTGTGGTCTCCGGAACCGCGCGCGTCTCCCCCACCGGATGCGCACCGGCCAGCTCCGCCGGGCTGAGCAGCTCAAGGTCCGCGACCTTGCGCGCCGGATCGCCGGCCAGCGCCTCCAGCACCAGAGTGAGCCGGTCGGCGAGCGACTGCACCACAGCGGTGTCCAGACGCTGCACGTGGTGCTTCAAGCGCAGGTCGAGCCGACGACCGGGCTTGACGATCAATGCGAGTGGATAGTGCACGGCATCGTGGAACGCGTGTCCAGCAAGGGCAATCGAACCAGTGGGATCAGTCACGTCCTCGTTGCTGGGGTAGTTCTCGAACACCACCAGAGTGTCGAAGAGCTCACCGCCACCGGCGTGCCCAGCGGCCCGCTGGATCTCTGCGAGCCCGAGGTGCTGGTGGTCGAGCAGTGCGCTCTGTTCCTCCTGCAACCGGTCCAGCAGCTCGCCGAACGTGTCGGCCGGCGACCAACGCAGCCGAGTGGGCAGGGTGTTGATGAAGAGACCGATCATCGACTCGATGCCGTCAACGGCTGCGTCGCGTCCGGAGACGGTGGTACCGAACAGCACGTCCTGCTGCCCGGTCATCCGTCCGAGCAACAGACCCCACGCGCCCTGTACCAGCGTTCCGAGCGTGACAGCGCGCTCTCGGGCCCGAGCAGTGAGCTGAGCGGTGACACGCTCCGACACCTCCACTCGGACCTGAGCAGGTTCTATGGGGCCGGCGGACGTCTCCACCAGACGGGTCGGCCCGGCCACACCCTCCAATGCGGTCCGCCAGGCGGCCCGCGCCGCGTCCCGGTCCGCACTGGCGATCCGGCCGAGGTAGGCCCGGTACGGCGCGACCGCGGGCAATGGGACCGGGTTGTCGCCGTACAGGGCGAGGAGCTCGCGGTGCAGGACGGGCAGCGACCAGCCGTCCGCGATGATGTGGTGGAACGTCAGAACCAGTCGGCTGCGTTCCGCACCGAGGCGGATCAGCGCGCAGCGCAGCAACGGCGGCCGGGCCAGGTCGAACCGCTCGGCGCGCTCAGCCGCGGCGACTGCCTCCGCATCGGCGGCGTCGTCAACCTCACGCCACGGCACCTCCACGCCGGACGCGATGAGCTGGACGGGGCGCCCGTCGGGTAGTTGCCGGAAGCAAGCACGCAGCGGAGCGTGCCGATCCAGCAACCGCTGTGCTGCGGTGCGCAGCAGCGATCCGTCGACCGGACCGGTCAGCTCGATGACCTGCTGAACGACGTACGCGTCATGCTCGGCACCGTCGACCAGCGCGTGGAAGAAGAAGCCCTCCTGCAGTGGTCCGAGCGGCAACACCTCCTCCGCCGAAATCTGCAGTGCAGCAAGCTCATCCGGTGTCGGCTGCTCCCACACCAGCGCGTCCGCGTCGTCCGTCGGCGCATTGCGAGCGACACCGGCCAGCTCTGCAACAGTGCGGTGCCGGAACACGTCCCGCGTTGTCAGCTCCAGCCCGGAGCGCCGAGCCAGGATCAGCAGCTGCACAGCGATGATGCTGTCGCCACCCAACGCGAAGAAGTCGTCATCGATGCTCACCGACGGCAGACCGAGCGCCCGCGCGTACAGGTCGCACAACAACTGCTCCCGAGCCGTACTGGGCGCTCGACCGGCGCTGAGCCGCGTGTAGTCGGGCACCGGCAGCGCAGCCGCGTCGAGCTTGCCGCTGGGCGTGACCGGCAGCTTGTCCACCGGCACGAAGGCAGCCGGGACCATGTAGTCCGGCAGGAACTCCGCAGCATGCGAGCGCAGCGACGCCATCAACGCTGCGGCATTACGGAACGGCGCCGGCCGATTGGTGAGCGGATGCCGCCCACCAGCCCGGTACGACGCACCCACGTCCCCGCGCGAGAACACCGCGTCGAGGCTGCCGTCCTCAGCGTCCCCGTTCCACGTCAGTACGGCGGTGTGACCGTGCCGAGCCGCGATCTCGTGCAGCTCCTCCGGATCGACGCCGTACGTCGCAATCGCCGGCCTGCTGCTGTCTTCGAGAGCTTCGAGCGCAGCCAGGTCCCCGGCGAGCCGGGAGTTCGGGATACCGGTGACCCGCACCGGCCCGTTCGCACCGGCGAGCAGTTCGTCGAGCGAGTCAATGGCGAACCAGTCCGACTCGACCGCCTCACATGCTTCGGTGCCTGAGGCACGCAGTACGACGTCGTACCGGTAGCGGGTGAGCTCGTTGTGATGCTTGCCGCGCTTCACGCGAATGTCAGCCGTGAGTCCGTCGAGGCTCGCGAAGTAGTCGGGATCGACGAGCAGCTCGCCCTCCCACGCGATCGCCCGGTCCACAGCAGACCGCAGCGCCTCCTTGTCGCCGTCCTGCACGCGCCGCGTCTCGATGGCAGCCGTGAGCGGCAGCAGCAGTCGCAGGTTGCGCACATCGCCGACGAACAACGCACCGCCCGGTGCGAGCAGCTCTGCGGCGCCCTGCAGTACGGCGGTCAGGTACTCGCCGGTCGGGAAGTACTGGATGACGGAGTTGATGACGATCGTGTCGAAGTGCGCCTTGGGCAGTCCGGACAGGTCATCGGCGGGCCGGGCCAGCAGCTTGACCTTGTCGGCCAGACCGGGCGCTGCAGACACCTGTGCCTCCAGCGCCCGGACAGCCTCCTCAGACAGGTCTGTACCCCAGTACTCCGCACAGTCCGGCGCCAGCTGGGACAGCAGCAGTCCGCTGCCGACACCGATCTCCAGCACCTTGCTGGGCTGGACAGAGCGGATCCGGTCCAGCGTCGACGCGCGCCACTCACGCATGTCCGCGAGCGGAATCGGCAGACCGTCGTACATGCTGTTCCAGCCCGCGAAGTTCTCCTCGAACGCGTCAGAGCCGGCAGCGGAGTACAGGAGTTCGTGCAGGTCCTTCCAGTCGGCCACACCGCCGCCACCGTCAAGCGCCGGTACGACGTACGCGGCGAGGCGGCGCTCACCCGGACGGTCCTCGCGGACGACGACAGCCGCCTGGTCGACTGCAGGGTGCGCCCGCAGCACAGACTCGATCTCCCCCGGCTCAATGCGGAACCCGCGGATTTTGACCTGGCTGTCGACCCGCCCGTGGAACTCCAGCCGACCGTCGGCCTTCCAACGCACCAAGTCGCCGGTGCGGTACAAACGCTCGCCTGGTGCGCCGAAGGGGTCGGCCACGAACCGCTCTGCGGTCAGTGCGGCTCGGCCGAGGTAGCCACGAGCCAGTCCGGCGCCGCCGAGATAGAGCTCTCCCGTGACACCGGCTGGGACCGGCCGTAGCCGGTCGTCGAGGACGTAGGCACGAGTGCCCGGGTCAGGGACGCCGATGGGCACGATGCTGCCGGTGGGGATGTCCGGATCACAGAGCCCCAGTGTGGAGTTGGTGGTGGCCTCGGTCGGACCGTAAGCGTTGAACATCATCCGGCCGCGCGCATAGCGACTGACCAGCTCCGGCGACACCCGCTCGGTGCCGGCCAGCAGAGTCGCCATGGACGGCAGCAACACGTCGTCCGGCATAGCGGCCAGCAGCGCCGGCGGCAGGATCATGAAGGTGATGCCGTGCTCGTTCGCATAGTCCGCGAGCGGGGCGCCAGGCACGCGCCGGTCAGCCGGTACGACGACCAGTCGGCCACCGGAGAGCAGACCGAGGCACAGGTCCCAGAACGCCACATCGAAGCTGGGTGAAGCGAACTGCAGCACCCGGCTGTGCGGACCGATCCCGAACCGTTCTTGCTGAGTGGCGACGAGCTTGGCGACACCCGCATGCGAGAGCACCACGCCCTTGGGCCGACCGGTCGATCCGGACGTGTAGATCACGTAGGCCGCATGGGCGACCGTCAGCTCGGCCGCAGCGGCCGGGTCATGCGTTGGATAACCAGCGAGCTCAGCACCCGTCTCGGGTGCGTCCAGCAACAGCGAGTCCGGCGGCAGATCCGCCGCAACCTCCGCAGTGGTCACGACACAGACCGGCTGCGCATCCGCAAGCATGTAAGCGATCCGGTCCGCCGGATAGTCGGTGTCGATCGGCAGATACGCCGCCCCCGCCTTCAGTACGGCGACCTCCGCGACAATCATGTCCGCCGAGCGCGGTACCGCGAGTGCGACGACCTTCTCGGGCCCTGCGCCACGTGCGACCAGTGCATGCGCCAACCGAGCCGCCCGCGCGTTCAGCTCGGCGTACGTGAGCTGGACGTCCTCATGGATCAGAGCGATCTCGTGCGGACGCGCAGCGACCTGGTCCGCGAACATCCGCGGCCAGGTCAACGCCGGTACGTCGTGCTCGGTGTCGTTCCAGCCACTGAGGATCTGGTGCCGCTCGTCGTCGGTGAGGAGCTCCAGATCAGCGACCGGCATTTCCGGGCGGGCTACCGCATCGGCCAGCAGCGTGCGGTAGTGGCCGAGGATCCGGTCGATGGTGGCGGGTTCAAACAGGTCGGTGCGGTAGTCAGCTCGCAGTTGCCCGTCGGCGACAGACAGTGCCAGGTCCAGCGGACCGCCCCACTCTGTCTCGTCGATCTGTTCGCGTAGCGCACTGAAGGGGACGCTGCCGTCGACTTCGGTTGCCGAGGCGCCGCCGTACCGATGCAGGAGTGCCACGAAGGCCGTCAGGCCCGTCGCCTCGTCTGCATCGGTGGTGAACGGCAGTGCGCGGAGTGCGCGCGGCTCCGGTCCGTCCGAGCGAGAGGGACGCGGGAAGTCCAGCGGCAACGAGGCAATCAAGGTGTCCGACACAGCTGAATACTAAGGTAAGCCTTGCCTTAGTTGGAGGTTCACGCGTGTGACGTGAGATAACCGCCCATCGTGCGGAAGTAGTCGGTCGCCGCGTACTCGGTCCCGTTGTCGGTCCGCACGCGGCGGACGAGCAGTCCGGGACAGCGCCCGTTGTACGCGTCCGCGCCCGCCACCACGACCACGCCGTCGCCTTCGCGAATGAAGATTCGGCCGGGCGTCCCGCCGTACCGAGCCTCGGAGACGGCCGCCTCGACGATCCGCAGCCGCTCGCCGCGGTGGAAGGCATAGGCATTCGGATAAGGGTCCGACTGGGCGCGCACGAGCCGCTCCAGGCGCTCCGCCGGCCACTTCCAGTCGATCCGGCTGTCCTCCAGCGAGCGCTTGTGGAAGAAGCTGGCCTCCGAGCGATCCTGCGCCACCCAACGACCGGCGTCCTGCCCCGAGGCGATCAGCTCGAGCGACTCCTGGACGATCGGCCCGATCAGATCCACCGTCCGATGAAACAGATCGGTGGCGGTGTCGGTCGGCCCGATCGGCACCGACCGCTGGATCAGAACATCGCCGGCATCGAGCTCGGCGTTCATCTTGTGCGCGGTGACGCCGACCTGCTCCTCGCCGTTGATCAACGCCCAGATGATCGGCGAGAAGCCCGCGTACTTCGGCAGCAACGAGTCGTGAATGTTCAACGTCCCGTGCGGCGGCAGGTCGAACAGCTCCGGCGGCAGCCACGTCCGCCAGTTGTTCGCGATGATCAGATCCGGCCGCGCTGCAGCGATCGCCTCCAGCAGCTCGGCGTCGTCCGGACGATTGCGCAGCAGCACCGGTACGCCGTGCTTCTCGGCCAGCTCGGCGACATCGTCGTCCCAGATCTTCTCGTACGCATGCTCGCTCTTCGGATGCGTGACCACGAGGGCCACCTCATGCTCCGAGTCCAGCAACGCCTGCAGCGTGCGGTGCCCCCAGGTCTGATACCCGAGCATGACGACCCTCATCTGGTTCCTCTCGACGGCTGGCTAGCAAGGTAAGGCTAACCTTAGCCGTCGAGCGAGGGGTCAGCCGACTTCGGCCATGACCTCGTCGGAGACGTCGAAGTTGGCGTAGACGTTCTGGACGTCGTCGCTGTCCTCGAGGGCGTCGATCAGGCGGAAGATCTTGTTCGCGCCCTCGGCGTCGAGGTCGACGGTCATCGACGGGACGAACGAGGCGTCGGCGGACTCGTAGTCGATGCCGGCGTCCTGCAGCGCGGTACGGACCTTCACCAGGTCGCTGGCCTCGCTGATCACCTCGTAGGACTCGCCGAGGTCGTTGACCTCGTCGGCGCCGGCCTCGAGCACGGCCTCCATCACGTCGTCCTCGGTGTAGGACTTGCCGTCCTGCTCCTTGTTCACGACGATGACGCCCTTGCGGTGGAACAGGTAGGCGACACTGCCCGGGTCGGCCAGCGAGCCGCCGTTGCGCGTCATCGCGGTCCGGACGTCGGCCGCGGCGCGGTTGCGGTTGTCGGTCAGGCACTCGATCAGCATCGCGACGCCGTTCGGGCCGTAGCCCTCGTACGTGATCGACTGCCAGTCCGCGCCGCCGGCCTCGGCCCCGGAACCGCGCTTGACCGCGCGGTCGATGTTGTCGTTGGGGACCGACGACTTCTTCGCCTTCTGGACCGCGTCGAACAGGGTCGGGTTGCCCGCGAGGTCACCGCCGCCCGTCCGGGCGGCCACCTCGATGTTCTTGATCAGCTTCGCGAAGAGCTTGGCGCGCCTCGAGTCGATGACCGCTTTCTTGTGCTTCGTGGTGGCCCATTTGGAGTGGCCTGACATCGCGAACCCAACCCTTCTACCGCCGAACAGACTAAGAAAGCTCGCGGACCAGCTCCGCAAAGTAGCCGTGCAGCCTGGCGTCCCCGGTCAGCTCCGGATGGAACGACGTGGCCAGCAGCCGGTCGTGGCGAACCGCGACGATCCTACCCGTGGCCGGGCCCGAGCTCACCGTCGACAGTACCTCGACGTCCCGGCCGACGCGTTCCACCCACGGTGCCCGGATGAACACGGCGTGGTACGGCGCCTCGAACGCCGCGAACTCGAGGTCCGCCTCGAACGAGTCCACCTGCCGCCCGAACGCGTTCCGCCGCACTGTCACGTCGAGCCCGCCGAGCGTCTCCTGGTCGGCGATCCCGCCGGTGATCTCGTTCGCCAGCAGGATCATTCCGGCGCACGTCCCGAACACCGGCATCCCGTCCGCGATCCGCTTCTGCAGGGGCTCGAACAGCTCGAACGCCCGCGCCAGCTTGTCCATCGTGGTCGACTCACCGCCGGGCAGCACCATCGCGTCCACCTGCGCCAGCTCCGAGGGACGCCGTACGGGCCGCGCCTCGACGCCGACCTGCGTCAGCATCGCCACGTGCTCCCGCACGTTCCCCTGCAGCGCGAACACGCCGATCACAGGCTTGCTCATGTCAGTCCACCTTTCCGGTCTTGTCGACCGAGCCGCCTGCTCCGACGAGCTTGCGTTCGTTCGGTCCGATCCACAGCGTCTGGTAGACGCCGGTCAGCCGGCCCTCCGGCGCAGCAGCTGTCGCAGCGGCCAGATCCGGATAGACCGTCGTACCGACTGCGTCGCCTTGCTGGATCCGATACTCAGCACGCCGTACGACGTCGCCCGGGCGCAGGTCCTCGTTCTGCCACTCACCGTGAGCCGCACCGAGCCTGGCCACCTGACCGTCGTCGAAGTGCACGACCATGTCGAACCAGAGCGCGTTCTGCTCGGCGTAGGCGACCGCATCGGCGCGGACGGCGAACTTCTTCGGCGGCTGGTACTTGTCCGGGAGCGTCTCCCAGTACACCGCCTTCACAGCGGAGCCGACGGTCACATACGTCACAGCGACACCCGCCGCTGCCAGTCCAGCGTGACCTCGATCCGGCCCTCGTCGAAGACGGCCGGGAGCTCACGCTCGTTGAGCAGCGCGAGCACGTCCTCCAGCAGCGGCTCCCCCGGCGCCACATTGGCGGTGTCCGGGTGCCACACCTTCAACTCGAGCATGCCGAAGTCCACTGCGTGCCACACGTCGGTGTCCGTGAAGAACACCAGCCCCTGCGGCTCTGTAGCAGCCTCCAGCACCTTGCGTGCCTCGTGGTGGTCCGCGGTGTAGCGAACCACCACCAGCCCGAGCGACTCCAGCTCAGCGAGCACTGCCTCCAACCGGTCCGGGTCAGTGACCTCGGGCCAGCCTTTAGCGTCCTCCGTGACGTCGATCAGCGCCTCACCGATCAGCAGCGGCACCAGCGCGGACGAGTCCATCGCTGGTGCGTCCTCCTGCACCGCCTCGGTCAGCGCGGCAGTGATCGCCGCGTGGTCGGCGTACCCGGACCGCACCAGCACCCGGGCCAGCCCGCGCAGCTCGCGAGAGGTCCGCTCGTCCAGCGCCAGGAGCCCCTCAGGTGCTGTCACCAGCCGCGCTCGGCAAGGCGGTGCGGCTGCGGGATCTCGTCGACGTTGATGCCGACCATGGCTTCGCCCAGACCGCGGGAGACCTTGGCGATCACGTCGGGGTCGTCGTAGAAGGTGGTGGCCTTCACGATCGCCTCGGCGCGCTGCTGCGGGTTACCGGACTTGAAGATGCCGGAGCCGACGAAGACACCCTCGGCGCCCAGCTGCATCATCATGGCGGCGTCGGCCGGGGTGGCGATACCACCGGCGGTGAACAGCACCACCGGGAGCTTGCCGAGCGCGGCGACCTCCTTGACCAGCTCGTACGGCGCCTGCAGCTCCTTGGCGGCGACGTACAGCTCGTCCTCGGGGAGGTTCTGCAGCCGGCGCAGCTCCTGGCGGATCTGGCGCATGTGCGTGGTGGCGTTGGAGACGTCACCAGTACCGGCCTCGCCCTTGGAGCGGATCATCGCCGCACCCTCGGTGATCCGGCGGAGTGCCTCGCCCAGGTTGGTCGCACCGCAGACGAACGGAACGGTGAAGTTCCACTTGTCGATGTGGTTGGCGTAGTCGGCCGGGGTGAGCACCTCGGACTCGTCGATGTAGTCGACCCCGAGGCTCTGCAGCACCTGCGCCTCGACGAAGTGACCGATCCGGGCTTTGGCCATCACCGGGATCGACACGGTGTTGACGATGCTCTCGATCATGTCCGGGTCGCTCATCCGGGAGACGCCGCCCTGCGCGCGGATGTCGGCCGGAACGCGCTCCAGCGCCATCACGGCGACCGCACCGGCGTCCTCGGCGATCTTGGCCTGCTCGGCGGTGACGACGTCCATGATCACGCCGCCCTTGAGCATCTCCGCCATGCCGCGCTTCACCTTCGCGGTACCGGTCTGCGGGGTCACGTTCTCGCTCACTGCATCCTCCTGGTCGTGGGGCTCCACCGCCCAGGCTAGGCGTCCGGCGACACCAATCTTCAGTCCACCTTGATTCAAGTGGACTGAGCGAGCGCATCGCCCAGCCGGGCGACCACCAGGCGCAGAGTGGCGGGCGGGGCGGTGAACGGGATCCGGATGTGGCGCCGGTCGGTCCCGTCCGGCGTGAACAGATCGCCTGAGCCGAGCAGCAGACCGTGCTCTCTCGCCGCGTCCAGCACCCGCCGCGCGCGCACGTCCGTGAGCTCCAGCCAGAGCGTCATGCCACCGGTCGGCGTGGCCCAGCTCACGCCGTTCAGCGTCTTCAGTCCGGTCTCCAGCGCATTCAGATTGGCGCGGAGGCGGGTACGGCGCCTGCTGATCACCTTGTCGAGTTTCTGCACGATCGCTTGGGCCAGCAGGTCGTCCAGCGCGCTCGGCGACGCCACACTGAGCTGTGCGGCCGTGTTGATCCGCCGCCTGAGTTGCTTGCCGGTGCGGACCCAGCCGACGCGGAGTCCACCCCAGACCGTCTTCGACAACGACCCAACGCTCACTGTGCGCGGGTAGCGACTCAGCGGGTCCGCCTGCGCCCCACTGGCCAGCCACAACGGCCGCATGGTCTCGTCGCTGATCAGGGCAGCGCCGTACCGGCGGGCGATCTCGACAACCGTCGCACGGCGGTCTGCCGGGAGGCTGAGGCCAGTCGGGTTGTGGTTGTCGGCCTGGAGGTAGATGACCTTCGGCCGATGCCGTCTGCACAGGTGAGCGAGCTGATCGGTGTCCCAGACGCCAGCTGGCCACCCCGCAACGTCCAGCCGGTGTTTACGCAGCAGGTCAAACGCTGCCGGGTACGTCGGTGTCTCGGTGATCGCTACGCCCGGTCCGAGGTCCAGTCCGGCCAGTGCGGCGTTCAGACCGGCTGCTGCGCCGACAGTGAGCGTAAGCTGGTCCGGCTCGGTCGGTACGCCCTCAGAGGTGAGTCGCGCGGCCAGCGCCGTACGGAGCTCTAATGAGCCACCTGAGGGCGGACCGTCACCGCCCATGGCTTGCGGCAGGCTGTCCTGCACCATCTGAGCCGCAGCCTCGACCACGTCATGTGGTGCTGCGGTGGTTGCGAACCGCAGGTCGAGCAGCGGCTGGTCCCCCGCAGTGACCGTCGATGCCGGCGCGATGGGGTCGAGCAGGCGGTCAGTCGGCCGTACATGCGTCCCTGAGCCCCGCTTCGTCTCCAGTACGCCGTCCGCCCGCAGGTGGTCGAGCGCGCGTACTACCGTCACCCGGCTGAGCCCGAGACGCTCGGCCAGCACACGCTCCGACGGCAGCCGTGATCCGATCGACAGATCCCCGCGCTCGATCCGCCGCAGGACCAGGGCCTCGACCTGCTCGGTCTTGGTCCCGTCCGCTGGTTCCAGATCCCCCGCCCGCCACATAAGTCCAGTCTCTCACCACTGGCCTGATAGCCGCGTTCTGTCGGTGGCAGATGTGAGGATGCGGACATGGACGAGCGGTGGGCGATCGCGCCGGAGGAGGGTGGCGGAGCAGTGCTCGTTGCCCTGCATCTGGACGGTCAGCCCGCCGGGCCGGTGCTGCACGAGCCCGATCTCGCGGCTGCGGTCGGCTCCCGGCCGCAGGTGACGCGGTGGGTGTGGCGGGCGTCGGCTGAGATCTACCCGCGGTTGTTGGCGAGCGGTGTCCGCGTCGAGCGCTGCTACGACATCGAGAACAGTGAGGGCCTGCTGCTCGGTCACGCCGGTCGACTCGGCGAGCCACGCTCGGCGGCGGCCGCGTGGGCCCGGCTGAGCGGTGCGCCTGTCCCACCCGACCCGCCGCTGCGTTCCGTCGTACCGGGTGAGCAGTCGTCGCTGTTCGAGATCCAGGAGGAACCGATCGCCTTCGAGGCGCTGCTCCGGGTGTATGCCGATCAGCTCCGGCGACACGGCGAGTGCGAGCACCCGGATCGGATGCGGCTGCTGACGGCTTCGGAGTCGTCGGGAATGCTGGTCGCTGCCGAGATGGACCGGGCCGGGCTGCCCTGGAGCGCTGCGGTTCACCGCGAGTTGCTGGCTGAGCTGCTCGGTGAGCGATTCGGTGGGACCGGTGAGCCGCGGCGGCTGACCGAGCTGGCCGACGAGGTGTCTGCGGCTTTCGGGCGTCGGGTGCGGCCGGATCTGCCGGCTGATGTGCTGAAGGCGTTCAAGCAGGCCGGGTACCAGCTGAAGAGCACGCGCCGCTGGGAGCTGGCGACGATCGACCATCCAGCCGTCGAGCCACTGATCGAGTACAAGAAGCTCTACCGGATCTACACGGCGAACGGCTGGTCCTGGCTCAACGACTGGGTGCACGACGGCCGGTTCCGGCCCGGGTTCGTCCCTGGCGGCACAGTGTCCGGGCGGTGGATCACCAACGGCGGTGGCGGGCTGCAGATCCCGAAGGTGATCCGGCGTGCTGTCGTCGCCGATCCCGGCTGGAGTCTGGTCGTGGCCGACGCCTCACAGCTCGAGCCGCGGATCCTGGCCGCGATCTCTCGCGACCGCGCGTTGATGGAGGTCGCCAGCGATCCGGGAGACCTCTACAAGGCCGTGTCGGACCAGGCGTTCTCCGGTGACCGCGCGATGGCCAAGCTCGCCGTACTGGGTGCGATCTACGGGCAGACGTCGGGTGACGGACTCAAGAACCTCGCCATGCTGCGCAAGCGATTCCCGCAAGCCGTTGCGTACGTCGACGATGCCGCGCGCGCCGGCGAGGAGGGCAAGCTGGTGCGCACGTGGCTCGGTCGCACCTGTCCGCCAGGTGGC
The DNA here is from genome assembly GCF_040605415.1 of Kribbella sp. NPDC005582. Lineage (NCBI taxonomy): Bacteria > Bacillati > Actinomycetota > Actinomycetes > Propionibacteriales > Kribbellaceae > Kribbella > Kribbella sp. NPDC005582. The sequence goes on along the minus strand of NZ_JBEXCU010000003.1, from coordinate 47,353 downwards.
GCAGCACTCGACGACGCCACGCTCGAGGGGCCGCCGGTGGATGAACCACAGTCGGACTCGCGGCACGCTCGTGCGCGTGGTCGCTTCACGCGGAACTTCGTCGTCCAGGGCAGTGCGGCCGACTGGGCGCTGCTGATGCTCGCGGCGCTGCGGCAGGCGTTGGGGCCGCTGAAGGCGGAGCTCGTCTTCTTCCAGCACGACGAGGTGATCGTGCACTGCCCGACCGAAGAGGCCGAGACGGTCGCTGCGGCCATCCAGACCGCCAGCGACCTGGCCGGCACGCTGACCTTCGGTCCAACGCCTACACGCTTCGCCTTCACCACCGCAATCGTCAAGACCTACGCAGACGCCAAGTAGCGCGTTACCGCCCGTCCTCCAGCTCGATGGTCGACGGCATCGGCGCCCGCCCAGCCAACCGGAGCCACTGCACCAGCCGTCGCCGCCTCAGGTTCCGCGTAGAGACGACGACGTCGTTGTGGAAGCGCCGGGCCAGCTGCACTCGTCGCATCGCCAGCGCCAGCTCACTTGCCCACGGCTCGACACCGGTGCCGGTCGCGTTGACCGCTCGCGTCAACGCCGACTCGCACTGCTCGCGGTCGTCGGCTGACGCGGTACGCGCCCGATGCGCCGCGTCCAGCAACAGCAGCGAAGAGGCCGGGTCCAGAATGCCCGCACCGGCGAGCTCCGCAACCAGTGCGGCCCGGCGGGCGAGCTCTGTCTCCAGAGCGGCCCGGGACAACTCCACCCGGTGGTGCAAACGGTCCAGGCGGCCAGCGGTCCAGCTCGCGTACCCGCCGAACAACAGCAGCAGGAGGCCGATCGCGAGCAGAGCCGTGGTCACCTTCACTCCAACATTGGACCACCCCTTACGGAGCGCTCACGGTCCGGCCGAATCGCGTCATCGGGCGCCGCGACGCGTTTAGCGTCAGACGCATGGTTGATATCGGTGTGCTCGGTGGTTCCGGCTTCTACTCGTTCCTGGCGGATGCGCGCCGCGTAGACGTCAGTACGCCGTTCGGACCGCCGAGCGAACCCCCGGTCGTCGGCGAGGTCGCCGGCCGCGAGGTGGCGTTCATCCCGCGGCACGGCGCCGACCACCGCTTCCCGCCGCACCGCGTCAACTACCGCGCCAACCTCTGGGCCCTGCGCTCGCTGGGTGTCCGCCAGGTGCTCGCCCCGTGCGCGGTCGGCTCCCTCAAGCCCGAGCTCGGCCCCGGCACCTTCGTCGTCCCCGACCAGTACGTCGACCGCACCTGGGGCCGCCCGCAAACCGTGTACGACGAGCTGGCGGTCCACACGTCCGCCGCCGACCCGTACTGCCCGGCCGGCCGCGCCACGATCATTGCCGCGGGCAACGTCGTACCGGGCGGCACGATGGTGGTGATCAACGGCCCGCGCTTCTCCACCCGCGCCGAATCTCAATGGCACGCCGCCCAGGGCTGGTCGGTCGTCGGCATGACCGGCGCCCCCGAAGCCGCCCTGGCCCGCGAGCTGGCCCTCTGCTACACCTCCCTCGCCGTCGTCACCGACCACGACGCCGGCCTCCAGGACGGCGAGGGCGTCACCGAGTCCGAGGTGTACAAGGTCTTCGCCCAGAGCATCGACCGCCTCAAGGCGCTCCTCACCGAGGTCATCCCCCGCCTCCCCTCCCCCACGACAGACTGCTCGTGCCACCACGTTTTGGACGGCACCGCCGCAGCACTGGATGCGGCGGTCGCACGGTGAGAGTTCTGCTGACCGGCGGCGCCGGGTTCATCGGGCGGCACGTGCACACGCAACTGACCGCCGAAGGACACGACGTCCTCGTCTTCGACTCGCTGCGCCCTGACGTCCACGACACCCGTCCGGAACCTCGCCAAGACCTGATCGTCGGTGACATCAGAAACCCCGAAGATCTCCGGAGAGCGCTCTTCGGCGTGGACACAGTGATCCACCTGGCAGCCAAGGTCGGTCTCGGCGTCGACCTGAACGACATCGACGACTACGTCTCCACCAACAGTCTCGGCACCGCCGTCCTGCTCCGCGAACTCGCCCACGCGAACCTCTGCCACCTTGTCTACGCCAGCTCGATGGTCGTGTACGGCGAGGGCCGCTACGACTGCGATCGCCACGGCCAGGTCGCCCCCGGTCCCCGCCGTACGGAGGACCTCGAGGCCGGCCAGTTCGACCCGCCGTGCCCGCACTGCGCCGAACCGCTGCGCCCCGGCCTGATCGCAGAGTGCGCTCCCTCCGATCCCCGCAACGCGTACGCCGCCACCAAACTCAACGGCGAACACCTCGCCGCCTCCTGGGCCCGCGAAACCGGCAGCCGCGTCACCGCGCTGCGCTTCCACAACGTCTACGGCCCCGGCATGCCCCGCAACACGCCGTACGCCGGTGTCGCCGCGATCTTCCGCTCAGCCCTCGAACGCGGCGAAACCTCGAAGGTCTACGAAGACGGCCGGCAACGCCGCGACTTCATCCACGTCCACGACATCGCCACCGCCGTCACCACGGCGGCCGGCGCACTCCCCCAGCAACCCCCGTTCACGGCGTACAACGTCGGCACCGACACCGTGCGCACCATCGGCGACCTCGCCGGCGAACTCGCCCACGCCTACCAGGGCCCGCCCCCGGTGGTCACCGGCCAGTACCGCCTCGGCGACGTCCGCCACATCACGGCCACCTCCAGCAAACTCCGCAATGAACTCGGCTGGAAGCCCACCTACGACCTCCGCACCGGCCTCGCCAACCTACTTGCCTCCGGCAACTAGCCGGAATTCTTCAGGTGCGGCCACAACGGTTGCACACTCCACGGCAATCGTGGTGGTCTGGGCGATCGCGGGAAGCAACGGCAGTCGTACGTGTGCGGTGGGGATCCGGCCTTGGGCGGCGAGCACGGCCTTGATGACGACGGGGTTCGGTTCGGCGAAGAGGGCTCGGGCTAGCGGGACCAGTCGGTGAGCGCTCTCTCGGGCTTGGTCCAGCGCGCTGGTCTGCCAGGCTGCGATCAGGTCGGCGTACGGCTGGGGCGCAACGTTCGCACTCGCGAGGATCCCGCCGCGGGCACCGAGTGCCAGCATCGGGCCGACGTACAGGTCGTCGCCGGCCAGCACGCTGACGTCGTCGGGCACGCGGGCCATGAAGGCGACCGTGTCCTCGTCGATCCCGCCGACCGCGTGCTTGAAGCCGATGACGTTGGGCAGCTCGGCCAGCCGGACCAACGTCTCGGCGCTCAGCGTCCGGCCGGTTCGGTACGGGATGTTGTAGATCACCAGCGGGACCGGACTCGCCGCTGCAAGCTGCTTGAAGTGTTCGACAACGCCATCCTCGGACGGCCGGGTGTAATACGGCACGACAACCAGCGCTGCGTCGCCGCTCGAGGCGCCCGTCAACTCATCGATGGACGCGGCCGTCGAGTTCGATCCCGCTCCGACGATGAGCGACGCCTGCCGCGCCGCGCAGACGTCCGAGCAGATCTCGAGAACCCGGCGGCGCTCCGCCGGTGTCAGCGTGGCTGGCTCGCCGGTGGTGCCCAAAGCGACGATGCCGGTCGCGCCACCGTCCAGTACGGCGTGCGCGAGCGCTTCCAGCGCCTCTCCGGCCAATTCGCCGGTCGCAGTGAACGGGGTGATCAGGGGAACGAAGAGCCCGGTGAGTGCCATGAACCGACCATCGCCCTCGACCGCCCATCAGGTCCAGTTCCCATTTCCATCGCTGAGCGTAAGCTCACCTTATGCTCGATGTCCGGAAACTGCGCCTGCTCCGCGAACTCGCGCATCGCGGCACGATCGCCGCCGTCGCCGAGGCGCTGGCCTACACCCCATCAGCCGTCTCCCAGCAACTCACCGCGCTAGAACGCGAAACCGGCGTACCGCTGCTCGAACGCACCGGCCGCCGCGTCACCCTCACCCCGGCCGCCCAAGGCTTGGTCGAACACACCGAAACCATTCTCGCGCTGCTGGCAGAGGCAGCCACCGACTTGGAGAACGCAGCGAGTGCGCTCTCCGGCGTACTCCGCCTCGGCGCCTTCCCCACTGCGATCCCCGCCGTCGTCACCCCGGCAATAGTTGCCCTCAGCACCGAACACCCCGCCCTCGGCCTGACCGTCGTCGAACTCGACCCAGCCTCCGTCCCCGACGGCCTTCGCACCGAAGCTGTCGATATCGCATTAGTCCATGAATACGACCACGTCCCGGCCATGCCCCACCCCGGCCTGCACACTGAGCCTCTTCTGGAAGAGACCGTCTACCTAGCCACTCGTCACCGCCACCCGTTGCCCGCCCTCCGCAACACCCCCTGGATCGCCGGCACCCCGGGCACTCTCTGCCACACCCTCACCATCAGAGCCTGCGAAGCCGCCGGCTTCGCTCCTCAGATCCGCCACCACGCCGACGACTTCACCACCGTTCTCGCCCTGGTGGCCGCCAACCAAGGCTCAGCCTTCGTCCCCCAACTGGCCCTGACCGCCCCTCCGTCCAACGTCACCCTTACTCCCCTCCCCATCCAGCGCCGTACCCACCTCGCCTACCGCCAGGGCACCGCCACCCACCCCGCCATCAAGGCCGCCCGTGCGGCCCTCCAGCACGCAGCCAACGCCGGTACTGGCGAGCGTCCGCAGGTTGTTGGTGCTCAGTAGCCGGTGGTGCCGTCGATCAGTTCACGCATGGCGTCGAGGTGACCGAGGTGGCGTCAGTCTCCTCGATCAGATGCGTGATGATCCACCGCAGCGACACGAGCTCGATCCCCTCCGGCGCCCAAGCCTCGAGCTCATCGAGCTGGTGCGCAGCAACGATCTCGCGGGAGCGTTCGCATTGTTGGTCGTACTCATCCAGCAGCTGATCGAGACGGACATCAGGCGGCTCTGAAAGCTTGAAAGGATCCTTGGCCTCGCCTGCCTGCTGGACGCCCAGGAAGCTGCCCACCAAGGCTTTTACGGTCATCCGTGGCAACGCCGGCAGCACGGCCAGTTCGGCCTGCTCTTCCGACAGGCCCGCGCACTTCCACCTGACCGTTGCCCGCTGACGGTCCAGCCAGCCTGTGAGCATCTCGCGTTCATCAGCCGTGGCAGGCGGGAATTCACGGGTCACTCCACGACCCTAACCGCCCAGCGTCCGCTACATCCTCGCCACCACCATGCGGTCCCAGCCAAACCATCCAACGACCGAAGACTCGGGGTTTACGGTCCGGCTGCTGGGCTGGCGTTGGCTGCCCAGGGGTCGGTGTGATCGGAGACCAATGAGGTGAGCCTGGCTCGGAGAGCTTCGCGGGCGGCGGCGAGCGTCGGGTTACGGTGGGGTACTGGCTGCAGGAAGCCAACCCGGCCGCTCGTGAGTCGGACGGCTGCCGAGACCCAACCTGCCCACCCCGTCAACAGGGGCGGCCCACGCCGGTACGCCGGGAGTGGGAGGTAGCCAGCGCCTCTCGCCCTGGCACTCATGCTGGCGCCGGCGCTCGTGCTGGTGCCGGAGGCGTGGGCAGCGGTGTTCCAGGTGATGAGCTTGGCCAGCGCGGCGGAGTCGGTCCGCGGTGGATCGACCTAGGGTGTCCGAGGTCGAGCGGGTGATGAAGGCTTTCTTCGCCCGCCGACTCGATGATGGCCTCCTGCACGGCAACGGGGTCGCACCGAACCCCCAGGGTGTGTTCTCGGTCGCGCCGGAGGCGGCGGCCGATACGGATCTGTGGGATGCGGTCATGGTCGCCAAGGGCGAGATTGTGGCCGCTGGCGGTACGCCGACCACGCTCGCGCTCGACCCGGTCGCGGTCGTGCAGGAGGAGGGCCGGATCGATGCCAACGGCTACCCGGTGTACCGCGACGGCCTGACCCGCTACAACGGCCTGGACGTGGTCGCGGTCCCGTCGCTGGCCGCTGGTGAGGCGCTGGTCTACGACCGGGCCGAGGTTTTCTGGGTGGTCGCGGAGGACCTCACCATCACCCGAGCCGCGAGTACGCACCCGCCTACGAGCGGGACTCGGTGGCGCTGCGGACCTCCGGTCAGTTCGGAGTCGGCGTCCCGAATCCGACGAAGGCGATCCGTCAGGTGACGGTGACGCCAGCGCCGTAGACAGCACGTGCCCCCCGGTCCCGAGAGGTCGGGACCGGGGGCAAGCTGTGCTCCCCTCGCGAGGGCCGGGAGGGAACGACCGGCGCGGGCCCTATCGGGCTACGAGCCAACTGCGTCGGTGCGGGTGATCTCGGCCAGCGCGAGTGCGGCGCGGAGGTGGTCCTCCGTCAGAAGGTAGACGGTGTAGGCCCACCCCAGCTCCTTGTCGGACTCGGACGTCGGGCTGATGCAGGACTCGGCGGCTGCCGGGATCTTCCGTCCATCCTGGATCCGGAACAGGGTCCGGCCGGACGTGTAGACGTAGATCATCGGGGTGCTGCCGATCCGCAGCGTGACGCGATCCGACTTCTCCTGCACGTGTGAGGTGTAGCCGTACTTGGCCTTGGTCTGCTTGATGAACGAGACCATATGCGGGCGGCGGGACGGCTCGTTGCCGTGCCCCAGTACGTAGGTCTCGTAGTCTGGTGTGTCGCCGTTGGCGGCCGGCGCGTCGGCCGTGAGTCCGAGCAGTGCACGTACCTTCGCGACGTCCTCGGCGTTGTCAGTGTCGAATTCGATCCTCATGGCGTCCTCCCCTGATGTATCCCGGCAGAATCCGGTGATTACGTGACAAGGATGAGATACATGGGGGATGAATGTCAAATAGACGCGATATGAGGCCAGATTCACGTCCATGGCATCGGAGAATTGGAAGGCGCGGCCGGCGCGGGCTCACGGGCTCGCGGGCCGCGCCGGATCAGTGAACTCGCTGCCGAGTAGGCGCGAGTAGCCGCCATTCGGTCGCGGAACCTGCGGTAGTCAGTCTCCGAGCTCAGAACCTCTTATATACAAGGCTTCAGGTGTTGGCGGGGACCGGCGGGAGCTCGATCTGGAAGGCGCAGCCGCCGTCGATGTTGGTGACGCCGATCTGGCCGTCGTGGGACTCGACTACGCCGCGGGCGATGGCCAGGCCCAAGCCGCCGCCTGAGGTTGCGGCGGGGGTGCGCTGTTCGTCGCCGCGCCAGCCGATGTCGAAGACGCGGTCCAGGTCGTCGGCGGGGATGCCGCCGCAGCCGTCGGTGACGGCGAGGCGGACGCGGCCGTCGGTTTCGCGGTCGACGAGGAGTTTGACGGTACCGCCGGGGACTGTGTGGCGGATGGCGTTGCCGACGAGGTTCGTCACGGCGCGGGTGAGTTCGTCGGGATCGCCTTGGACGGCGAGGCGGTCGTCGCCTGGTGGCGTCGAGACGGTGAGGTCGACTCCTGAGGCTCGGGCGTGTTCGCCGTTCTCGCCGGCCACGTCTTCGGCCAGTTCGCGCAGGCTTACCGCGGATCGCTTGCGCGGCAGGGCGGCGGCCGACAGGCGCGACAGCTCGAAAAGGTCGTCGACGAGGCCGGTCATGCGGTCGACAGTCGACCGCATCTGCCGAAGCGCAGCCGGTACGTCGTCGATCACGCCGTCCTCTAGCCCTTCCGCAACGGCACGCAGTCCGGCGAGCGGAGTCCGCAGGTCATGCGACATGAACGCGACCAGCTCCCGCCGGCTCGCCTCGAGAGCGCGCTCTCTGGCGTGGGACGCGGCCAGCTTCTCGCGCGTCATCTCGAGCTCGTCGGTCAGCGCCGCCAGCTCCGCCGGTACGGCGCCCGTGAGGCGATCGGACGGCTCGTACGTCGTACCGAGTCGGCGTAGCCGTTGTCCGACATCACGCGACCCCGCGCTGATCCAGTGGCCGAGTAATACCGACATACCGAGCCCGAGCAGCGCCGCGAAGGCGAGGGTCCAGAGGACCACCCACGAGTCGTGTTCGGAGATGAACATCGCTCGCACGCTCTGCAGCACCGCGGCGAGGGCCGCGGCCATCGGGGCCAGCGCGGCGACGATCATCGTGACGCGCAGGGATCGCCGGCGGAACTGGTACAGGATCGCGCCGCCGATCACTGCGACCACCAAGGTCCACAAGGTGGTCAGCGCGAGGATCGTCATCGTGTCGCGGTTCATTCGGACTCCCCCGCGAACCGGTAGCCCGTGCGCGGAACGGTGAGGACGAGCCGGGGATCGGACGGGTCCGCCTCGATCTTTTCCCGGAGCCGGCGGACGTGCACGGTGACGGTCGAGGAGTCGCCGAAGTCCCAGCCCCAGACGCGGCGTAGCAGCTCGGCCTTCGTGTACGCCTTGCCAGGGTGCGAGACCAGGTAGGCGAGCAGGTCGAACTCACGGTGCGTCAACGAGAGTGCCTTCCCGTCGAGCAACGCGATCCGGGCGGCGGTGTCGATGGTGATCGGGCCGGCGCTCAGTTTGGTCGGCGTCAGGTCGAGGCCGGCCAGCCGCTCCTCGCGGCGCAGCATCGCTTGGACGCGCAGAGTCAGCTCCCGCGGGCTGAACGGTTTGACCACGTAGTCGTCGGCGCCGAACTCGAGGCCGACCAGCCGGTCCTCCTCCTCGCCGCGCGCGGAGAGCATGATCACCGCCGCACCGTCGTCGGCCGCGCGCATGCGACGCAACACGTCCAGGCCGGACATGCCCGGCAGCATCACGTCCAGGACGACCACCGACGGTTTCCATTGCTGCCAGACCTCGACGGCCGCGACGCCGTCGGCGACCACGCGGGCGTCGTACCCGGCCTTGGTCAGGTACGCCGAGACGACGTTGGACACGGTCGGGTCGTCATCGACGACGAGCACACGAGTAGCCACGGTCAGAGCGTAGGACGTCCGGACGCCTCGGCGCTGGACCCGGCCGCCCGGAGAGCGCTCACCGTAAGGGATCCGTAGCCGCCGGCGGCCGCCCGGAGGGCCCGATCTTCCCTACGGTCGAAGGGTGGCTGTCGATCTCGTACTGCCCTGCCTCAACGAGGCGGCGGCGTTGCCCTGGGTACTCACGCGGCTTCCGGCCGGTGTCCGAGCCGTTGTCGTCGACAACGGCTCGACCGATGGTTCGGCCGAACTGGCCGAGGAACTCGGTGCGACCGTCGTCCGGTGTTCGATCCGCGGGTACGGCGCTGCGTGTCACGCCGGGCTGGAGGCGGCGGAGGCGGAGGTGGTCGCGTTCATGGATGCCGACGCGTCGCTGGATCCGCGCCAGCTGGTGCGGGTGACCGCGCCGATTCAGGCGGGGACCGCGGATCTCATGGTCGGCCGTCGGAGAGCGGTCTCTCGTGACGCCTGGTCCTGGCATCTCCGGCTGGCGAATGCCGAGTTGTCGCGCCGGATCAGGCGGCGTACCGGCGTCGTGCTGCGCGATCTCGGGCCGATGCGCGCGGCGCGCCGTACGGCGTTGCTGGAGCTCTCGCTGACCGATCGCCGGTCCGGGTATCCGCTGGAGACCGTCGTCCGCGCTGCCGACGCGGGCTGGCGAATCGCCGAGGTCGATGTCGACTACCTGCCTCGCTCCGGCCGCTCGAAGGTCACCGGTACGCCGCTCGGTGCCGCGCGGGCCGTCCTGGACATGTCGAAGGTGCTGAAGGCATGACCGCGGGGACGCTGATCGTGATCGCGAAGGAACCGGTGGCCGGCCGGGTGAAGACCCGCTTGCAGACCGAGTTCACGCCGAGGGAGGCCGCTGCGCTCGCCCGTGCCTCGCTGATCGACACGTTGACGACGGTTCGGTCAGCGTCGGCGGCGCGCCGGGTTCTGGTTCTCGAAGGGCAGCCGGGGGCGTGGCTTCCGCCTGGGTTCGAGGTGATCGAGCAGCGGGGCGGCGGGCTGGACGAGCGATTGGCGGCAGCTTTCGCGGACTCGTTCGACGGATCGCCGATGCTGCTGGTCGGGATGGACACACCGCAGCTGCCGGCCGAACTGCTGGGGTTCAACTGGCCTGGGTACGACGCTGTGCTCGGACTGACCGAGGACGGGGGCTACTGGTGCCTCGGGCTCCGTGAACCCGACGATGAGGCGCTGATCGGCGTACCGATGTCGACCGAACACACCGGGCGGGATCAGCTGCGACGCTTGGAGAGACTGGGAAAGCGCGTTCTTTTGTTGCCGACGTTGCGAGACATGGACACGCCGTGGGATGCGGCTGCGATCGCGGCGGAGTATCCGTCGCTGCGGATGTCGCGGTTGTTCCGGAGGTTGGAGCACGCGGCGCATCCGGCCTTGCTGTTCGACCAGGCGCTCGGCGGTACGGCGCGGGTCGTTGCTACCGGCATCGATGGGCGGACGCTCTCGTCGCTGTCCGAGCTGGATCGATGGCAGTCACCGGCGGACGAGGTCGATCGGCTCGCGTTGAGCCGATGTGAGGGGCCGGTGCTCGACATCGGATGTGGGCCGGGGCGGATCGTGACGGCGCTTGCTGAGCAAGGGATTCCGGCGCTTGGTGTCGACGTGTCGCCACAGGCGGTCTCGTTGACCACATCGCGCGGCGCGGCGGCGTTGCAGCGGCCGGTGCAGGATCGGCTGCCTGCTGAGGGGCGGTGGGGCAGCGTCGTGTTGATGGACGGCAATATCGGTATCGGCGGGGATCCGGCTGATCTGCTGCGGCGGTGCGCCGAGCTCGTGCGGCCGAACGGTCTGGTGCTGGTGGAGGTGGATCCGGACGACGATCTCGACGACACCGCGCCGATCGTGCTGCGGAGCTCAACAGGACGTCGATCAGTCCCGTTGCCGTGGGCAAGGATCGGTAGCCGGACGCTGCTAAGGCATGCTCGCACGACCGCACTGCACCCGATCGAGGACTGGCGGACACCACACCGCGCCTTTCTCACCCTGCGCCGCACCGCATGAGCAACCCGACCGAGAGCAGCAGGCCACCGGCGCGACGCACCCAGGCGGGGCGATGGGTGGCGTGTGGGCTTGCTGTTGGCGTTTCCGTCGTGACCATTTGGGCGCATGCGGTGTCGTGGTGGCCGAACGTGCTGCTGGTGCTCGGCTGTTTGGTGGTGGCTGGTGGGATCTGGCGGTTCGGACGCGGACTGGGGGTCGCGGCCGTGGTGGTGGTTGCTGCCTTGTGTCAGCTGCCTGGGGTGATGCATGCGCCGATCACCAGTACGGACGCTTATCGATACGTGTGGGACGGACGGGTGCAGTTGGCCGGGCACTCGCCGTACGGGCACGTGCCGCTGGATGACGCGTTGGCCGAGTTGCGCGATCCGGTGTTGTTTCCGGGGTTGTCGCCCGCGGCGAGATCGGGGGTCAGCGCTCCCCCGCGCGTTCCCACTGATCCGGCGGAGGTGGCGGCGTTCGCTGCGGATGACCCGCGGACTCGGATCAATCGACCGCAGGTGCCGACGATCTATCCGCCGATCGCGCAGGTGTACTTCACTGTCGTCGCGGCCGTTACGCCGTGGTCAGCGGGAACGCTTGGGCTGCAGATCGGTGCCGGTCTGCTGGCGGTCGCGCTCGCTTGGCTACTGGCCGCAACGAGTCGCGACAAGCGGTGGGCGGCGCTGTGGGGTTGGTCACCGATTGTCGTTTTGGAGGCGGGAAGCGCTGCTCACGTCGACGTTCTTGGCGCCTTGCTGATCACGGCCGCCGTGGTGGTTGCGGCTCGACGACCTCGGCTGGCCGGGATCCTGCTGGGCGCCGCGGCCGGCGTGAAGTTGTTGCCGTTGCTGCTGGTGCCCGCCTTTCGGGTCCGGCAGTCGGTTATTGCCCTCGGCACCTTTGTCGCGAGCTACATCCCGTACGTCGTCGCGTCCGGCGCCCTGGTTCTCGGCTTCCTGCCCGGTTATCTGACCCAGGAAGGGTTCTCCGACGGCAGCACCCGGTTCGCGATCTTCTCGCTCCTGCTGCCTCCTGAGGCACGGCAAGTGGTCGCCGTTCTCGTCGCGGGAGCGCTCGCGGTGCTGGCGTTCCGGCGCCGCGGCCGCGAGCCGTTGGCTGTCACCTGCTGCTGGCTGTACGGCGCTGCACTGCTGATCGCCACGCCGACCTACCCCTGGTACGGACTGCCGTTGCTCGCCCTGGCAGCGCTCTCCCGGCGGCCCGAATGGATCGTCGTGCCGCTGGCGGCGTACCTGGCCTATGCGACCGTCGGGCACGACAGCAGGCAAGGACTGATCTATCTGGCTGCCGCAGCCGTGGTTGCCAGCGTTGCTACGGTGCGTCACCGTTCGATGGCCGAGAAGCAGTTTGACGCGAGCCTGACCGCCAACCAACACTGAGCAGCGTGACCAAACGCATCGCGATCGCGACCTCGGCCGACTGGCCCGAGCTGCTGCCGGAGGAGCGCCCGCTCCTGGACGCCTTCCGCGCCGCCGGCCTCGAGCCTGTCCCGGCGGTCTGGACCGACTCCTCGATCGACTGGTCGGGGTTCGACGCTGTGCTGCTGCGCTCGGTCTGGGACTACTACAAGCGGCAGGTCGAGTTCACCGAGTGGCTCGGGCTGCTGGACAAGGCCGACGTACTGGTTCTGAACGAGACCGACCTGGTCCGCTGGAACAGCGACAAGCGCTACCTGCTCGAGCTGCGGGAGCGGGGTGTCGCGATCGTGCCGTCGCAGGTCGCGGCCGGCGCGTGCCTGCGCGAGGTGGTCGCCGGCCTCGAGGGTCAGCAGATCGTGATCAAACCGACCGTGAGCGGGGCTGCGTTCAACACCGTCCGCGGCGTGGCCGGCTCGGCCGAGCTGGACCAGGCGATGACGGACCTGCCCGACGACGTGTACCTGGTGCAGCCGTTCCTGCCCGAGATCCAGACCGACGGCGAGTGGTCACTGCTGTACTTCGGCGGCGAGTTCAGCCACGCGGTCGTGAAGCGCCCGGCAGCTGGTGACTACCGGGTGCAGCAGATGTTCGGCGGCGAGTCGACGCTCGAGGAGCCGACCCCGGCGATCCTGGAGAGTGCCGAGAACGCGCTGTCCGCGGCGCCTTCCCAGCCCATCTACGCCCGGGTCGACGGCGTCGTCGTCAACGGCCGGTTCCTGCTGATGGAGCTCGAGCTGATCGAGCCCTATCTGTTCATCCCCGAGCACCCGTCGGCCGCCGACCACCTGGTCAAGACCATCGCCGCGCGCCTCTGAGAGCCCTCAGCTGGCCGCCGACTCCGGGTGACCGCGGCGGCGGCCGTCGAGGAACGTGAGGCCGGCCGCCGTTCCCGTGTAGCGGGTCCGGCGCGCCCACTCGTAGCACTCGTTCAGCACCGGGCAGGCGGTCAGGCACAGCTCGCGCGCCTTGCGCTGCTCGAAACGGCTCGCGGTCTCGTCGTACGCGCCGGCCTGCCCGCTACAGGCGGCACGGTCCATCCAACGGTCACTGGGATCGACGATCACGGTCAGCATCGGTCTCATGACCATGACGGTAGATCCCCGGGAGCGCCCTCCGGGCCGCGTCTCAGGATACGATCGTTTGTCGACCGACTTACTGCACTTAAACGGCGGCGAGCAGGCGACATAGGGTCGGAGCATGCCCACACTCGAGCAGATCAGGACCGCGGCCGAGCAGCTCCGCGGTCGCATCCACCGGACCCCGATGATCAGTTCGTCGGCACTCGACGCGCAGTTCGGCGGCGAGCTCGTGCTCAAGGCCGAGCTGTTCCAGAAAACCGGAAGCTTCAAGGTCCGCGGGCTCCTCACCAAACTGCTGCAGCTCACCCCAGAGGAGCGTGCGCGCGGTGTCGTGACCGTGTCGGCGGGCAACGCGGCCGGAGCCCTGGCGTGGGCCGCGCGGGATGCGGGTATCCCGGCGACCGTCGTGATGGCGACCACCGCCGTACCAGCGAAGATCGAGGCGGCACGCGCGTACGGCGCCACAGTCGAACTGGTGGACGGCGACCTGCTGGCGGCGTACGAGCGGATCCGGGCAGAGCGCGATCTGACCGGTGTTCATCCGTTCGACGACGAACTGGTGATCACCGGCCACGGCAGCCTCGGGCTCGAACTGCTCGAGGACCGGCCCGACCTCGAGACCGTGCTCGTCCCGGTCGGTGGTGGCGGGTTGATCTCGGGAGTGGCGCTGGCGGTCAAGCTGCTCAAGCCGGCGATCCGGGTGATCGGCATCGAGCCGGAGCAGGCCGACGTCGTCAGCCGCAGTCTCGCCGCCGGCGAACCGCAACGGCTACCGACCGCCCGCTCGATCGCGGACGGACTGGCCGCCCCGATCTGCGGTACCCGCAACTTCCCGCTCATCCAGCAGTACGTCGACGACGTCGTACGGGTGAGTGAGGACGCCCTGCGAACCGCCACCCGGCTCGTCATGTCACGCACCAAGCTCGCACTGGAGCCGGCCGCCGCAGCGCCGTTCGCGGCGTTGCTGGAAGGCAGCATCGAGCTCAGCGGTGTGACCGCTGCCGTGGTCAGCGGCGGCAACCTGGACGTCGCCAAGCTGAACCTCTGACCACCCGCAGGGATCAGGCGGGCGCGAGCTCCCGAGGCCGCGCCCTGGACACCACACCGTCACTCGGATCATCGACCACGTCACCCTGCCGCACGGGGTCCTTCTCGGGCAGCAGGATGTCCCGGGCCACAACCAGCATCAGCCACAACGTCCCGGCCATCCGCAAGATGACCGACAACCAGTAGATGCGGTCCGGCACGTCAGGATTGCCAGGCTGCAGGAACTGGGCGAGATGCATCCACACAAGCATCCAATAGAACATCTCGCACGCTTGCCAGATCAGCCAGTCCCGCAGTCTCGGGCGGGCCAGGGCGACCAGCGGCAGCAGCCAGAGCACGTACTGCGGTGAGTAGACCTTGTTGATCAGCAGGAACGCCGCGACCACCAGGAACGCGAGCTGCGCGAAGCGCGGCGGTCTGGGCGCCATCAGCCCGAGGATGGCGATCGACAGACAGAGACCGGCGAAGATCACGATGTTGAGCTGGTTGACATCGGCGACCTCGTGCTTGGCCAGCTTCAGCACGTACCAGATCGAGCCGTAGTCGCTCTCGCGCTCGTCGTTGAAGGTCCAGAACGAGAGCCACTGCTCCTTCGCGAGCAGGTAGATCGGCGCGTTCACCAGACCCCACGCGACCACCGAAGCAACCAGCGCCTGGACGAACGGCCACAGCTTGCGACCGCGCAGGCACACGATCAGCAGCGGCCCGAGCAACAGGAACGGATAGAACTTGGCCGCGGTCCCCAGCCCGATCAGTACGCCGAACCAGATCGGCTTACCGCGTGACCAGGCGAACATCGCCCCGGCGGTGAGGGCGACCGCGAACAGGTCCCAGTTGATCGTCGACGTCACCGCCAGCACCGGCGCGGCAGCGACGTACAGGGCGTCCAGCGGCTGACCGCGGGCCGCGCCCGGTCTGCGGGCGACGCCACGCGCCGTCGCCACCGTGAGGCCGACCGTGAGCAGCGCGCAGAGGAACAGCAGCACGATGTTCATGACGAAGAAGACCCCGGCGGTGTCGCGCTTCTGCTCGTCGGTCAGGTCCTTCTTCGGGTCGCCGGTGACCAGCCAGGTCAGCTGTGCGGCGACCTCCATGAACGCGCCGGTGAGCACCGGGTACTCCAGCACCGGATAGTCGCCGGTGTCCAGGAACGGGCGGTTGCCCTCGGCAAATCCGCGCTCCTGGTAGAGAAAACCGACATCGGAGTAGCACAGCGCCTTGAACGGCCGCCAGCTCTGCCGGTCCCAGCCGGCGTCCATACAGGGCGCCTTCTGCAGCACTCCGAGCGCGAAGGTGATCGTGCAGACGGCGAGTGCGATCCGCAGCGGCGTCCACCAGGACGAACTGAGCCGGGCGAACCGGCCGGACCGTCCACCGAGCCCGACGGTCAGCCCAGCGATGGCCGGATCGGCCTCCGACGGCGGCAGCCGGTCGTGCTTGGGCTGGCTTCGGTGTTCGGTCACGGTCGGCATCATCTCCTATCCGATCAGCCAACGACCAGGGCAGGTTACCCACCCCGCGTTCGGGGCAACACCACCCCCACGCCGAAGGACGCCGCCCGACCCGCCAGAGGTTCTCCGAAACGTCAGGGCGTGCGCCGCTCGTTCAGAGCTCTGCTGACCATCAGGATGCCCGCCAGCGCGCACAGGACGGCGAGTGCGCCGGTCGCCAGCACCAGTCCGGCCTCCAGACCGCGTGGGACGTAGCTGCACGACACCCTGCGCGCCTTCGGCCCCACCGGTACGGCGATCAGTCCCGACAGCGACTGTGGTGGCTTGGCCGCCTTGCCGTCGACCGAACACTGCCAGCCCGGCGCGTTCACGACGCCCATGACCATGGTGCGCGCCTGTCCGGTCTTGGCGAACCGCGCTTCGACGTCGTGACCGCCGACCTCGATCTCGGCCGGCTTGCTGTCCTGCAGCGCAGTGACCGCTGCTGTGAGCCGCTCCGGGTCTAGACAGCCGATAGCGCCCACCGGAAGCTTCGTCGGCACCGACACCCGGACCCGGACCTCGGCGACGCCGTTCGGTCGCACCCTGCCCACCCACAGCACTGGAGCGCCGGTATAGGTCCCCGGGCGTTTCGCAGACGGCTTCAGCACCTGCCGCCAGCCGTCACCGCTGATCATCACGTCACCGACGAACTCCGGCGCCCGCAGGTAGACGCCGTCCCCGGGTTGGCAGGAGGCGGTCAGTCTGAGCTCCACGGGGTCGTCGGCACCCGGCAGCGGCCGGACACCGACGCCCCAGTCCCGCTGTGCCGCCGTAACGCCCTTGGTGACATGCACTTGCACTTCGGGGACGGTGTAGACGTCAGCACCCAGCGCAGTCTCCTGGATGCCGAACGAACCCGGATCCATCGACTCCCACGGCTTCTCGGGCCGCAACGTGACCAGCGGGCTCACCTGACGCTTCGTCAACGTGAACACCCCACGGGGCCCCTCCTGCACCCGAGCACCGACAGCGAAGACCGAATCGACGACAGGGTTCTTCGGATCGATCGGAGCGCGACCGTACGAGCTGTAGCCGAAGCCCAGATCGACCAGTGCCGACGACAGCGACTGCTGGATCGTGCTGGTGTAGTACTCCGCGCCCTGTCCGCCGATCAGCATCGGATCGTTCACAGTCGTGTACTGGCTCGCGGACACGCGCTGCTGCGGCCAGTCGTCGACCGACTGCACCAGCGCCCGGATCGACTCCTGTCTGGCGCCCCACGGCTGGTAGTCGTGCATGAACTTCGACCGGGCCTCGTCGATCGCCACCGACGCCAACGTGGTCTCCACTAGCACAGCGCCGATCAGCAGGCCGGCCGCGATCCGCCGTACCCACTGCAAGTTCCCTGGACGCCAGCGCGTCAGCAGAAACGCCAGTACGGCGACTCCCGCAACCACCGGTACGACGTCCCGCGTGGTCGGCGTGATCGTCGACAAGTCGGCCACCTGCGCATAGAGCGCGCCGACCAGCACCAGCGGCAGTGCCACCGCCAGGAGGTTCCGGACACCGGCCGCGAGCGACAGCCACCCGAGCACGACCAGCATGCCGGCCACGACGAATGCCTGCCGATACGGACTCCCGTTGGGAGAGTCGAACCCGTGCCACACCTTGTGCGGGTACTGCAGTTGCAGACTCACAGCGGTCAGCACCACGAACATAGTCCAGACGAACCGCTCGGGCCGCGGCACCGCACGGTTGAACGGGAAGCTCAACGCGAGCAGGAGCATCAGCGTGCCGACAGCCAGCCCAGGCGACGTACCGACGCCCTCAGACGCCGGCAACAGGCGCGAGAGGAATGCTGTCCAGCCGAGCGGCGTGAACACCTCGTCCGGACTCGGAGTCGCCGTCTGCACCAACCAGTACGTCGGCAACAGCAGTGGTGCCGCCAGTGCGATCCCGACACCGACTCCGACCACGCACCGGAAGCCACCCTCGACCCGGCGCCCGAAGTTCCCACCCGCCGGATCGGACAGCACCCGCGCCAGCACGACCACAGCCGCACCCAGCGTCGCCATGTAGACGGTGTAGAAGTGCGACATCCACAGCAGCGCGACGACGAACGGCGTCACCACCAGCCCTGTCAGCGAGCGTTTGCGCCAGATCCACTCGCACAGCAGGCAGATGACCGGAAAGGCGATCAGACCGTTCAACCACTCGGTCATGTACGCCGCGTCGTCGATCGCCCAGCCACACGTCGCGTACGACACTCCAGCAAGCGCTGCCAGCCACACCGGCCCGGTCGGCCGCAGGAGTCGCAGGTACGCCGTCATCGCGGCCGCCGCGGCTCCGATCGCGGCTGCCGCGATCACGTACAGCGCCAGGTCGATGCGGTCGCGCGGAAACAGCAGCACCAGCCACGACAGGCTGGTTCCGAGGTAGCCCATGAAGTCGCCGATGAACGGAACGCCGTACCCGCTGGACCAGTTCAGGACGAAGTCACCCGGCGCCTGTCCGGTGAGCAGGTCGCGCAGGTAGGCGTGCATCGGGACGAACTGCTGGCCGAGGTCGTTGGTGTTCCGCGGCAGCGCACCGAACGGGTACGTCCCGCGGATGATGCCCGACGCGACGAAGGTCGCCGCAGCCGCCAGAGCGGCCGCCGGCACTGGGACCCAGCGCGGAACTCGCCACGTTCGCAAGGGCTCCCCCGTCATCGTCGTACTCGTGGCGCGGGGCAGACGGCCAGTGGCAGGAGCGTAACAGAGGGTCAGGTTGTTCGGTTCGCACCGAGGGTAGGGTGATTTCGTGGAGCAGCTCGGAGCGGACGAGACGATCGAGCACTGGGACCGCCGGCACCGGCAGCTCGGTGCGCTGCGGTCCGGCGGCGACGCCGGATACGACGAGTTCAGCAACGAGATCTTCTACGCGGTGCGGCTCGGGCGGCTGCTCGACATCATCGGCGACCGGACCGAGCCCGCCGCGCCGCTACGCATCCTCGACGCCGGGTGCGGCAAGGGCTGGTTCGCGCATTCGATGGCGCGGTTCGGGCATGCGGTCGACGGAATCGACGTCAGCGAGCACGCGATCGAGCTGTGCCGTGCTGCCGCGAGCGGCAACAGCAGCTTTCACCTGTCCCCGCTCGCCGAGTGGCATCCGCCGTACCTGTACGACGTGGTCTACAGCATCGACGTGCTCTTCCACCTCATGGACGACGCGTTGTGGGAGGCCTCGGTGCTGAATCTGGCCGCACTGGTCCGGTTGGGCGGACTGCTCCTGGTGGTGGACCACGAGTCGGATGTGGACCGCACCTGGTCGTTCTACCAGCGCACGCGCGCCCTCCACCGGTACGAGAGCCTGCTGGAACCGGTGGGGATGCAGGTGCAGCGTTTCGTCCCCTATGGCTTCCGAGGCGCGCCCACCGGTTTCCTCGTCCTGCAAAGGGTGTTCTGAATGCAGCTCAACGAACTCGTCCGCTCCTGGCTGCCCGAAGGCGGGACAGTCGTCGACCGCACCGGTTCCGACCACGCGTGGCCGCCACTGATGAAGGTGACCGACACCGCCCCGTCTCCGGCGGCCGACAACCTGCTGACGGCTGTGACCGTGGCCGGATCCCCCGCCGCGGTCGGCGACCTGCCCGCTGTGCTGGCGGACGCCGTACCGGGTGAGGTGGTGCTGTTGCTGCTGCCGTGGGCGCCCCACGAGTTGCCACTCGGTCCGGTGATCCAGGCGCTGGTGGCGGCCGGGCTGCAAGCCACCGAGGCGCATCCGCTCGCGGACACCGAGTGGGGCGCGGCCCTCATCTGCCGCCGGGTCGACGACGAGGTCGGTGAGCTGCACTCCTACCTCGACCGTTCGCGGTCGCCAGGGCCGCTGGCCGGTCGGACGCTGCTGCGGCTGGTCGACGAGCACATCGTCGAGGGCCTGGTACGCCGTACTCAGGAGCTGGCGCTGACAGCGATCACAGCCGAGCGTGACGCGCTGCGGAAGGAGCTGGACGCGCTCCAGGCCGAAAACACGACGCCCTCCGCCGCGAGTGCGACAGAGGGCGAAGAGTTGGAGAGCTCAGACGACCTGGGGTGATTCCGCGACCTCGGGCACGACCGGGACCGGGAGCTCACCGGCCGCCGCCTCGATCGTCTGCGGCGCGGGCAGCCGGAGGTAGGCCAGCCGGGCCGCTTCCTGCCGACCGCGCATGATCGCGTCCAGCACGTAGCCGACCGCCAGCACCAGGATCGCGACGATGCCCATCGTCGAGGCCAGGATCGCGGTCGGGAACCGCGGCACCAGACCGGTGTCGACGTACTCGACGATGACCGGTACGCCGAGGATCAGCGACACCACCCCGAAGACCGCGGCCAGGATGCCGTGGAACAGCGTCGGCCGCTCCAGCCGGGTGACGCTGAGGATCCAGCGCAGGATGCGCGTGCCGTCGCGGTAGGTGCGCAGCTTGCTCTCGCCACCGGTCGGGCGCTCCTTGTAGCCGATCGCGAGCTCGGCCACCGGGACCCGCAGGTGCAGCGAGTGGATGGTCAGCTCGGTCTCGATCTCGAACTCCTGCGCGAGCGCGGGGAACGACTTCACGTAGCGCCGCGAGAAGACCCGGTAGCCGCTCAGCATGTCGGTGATCTGACGGCCGAACAGCGCGCCGACGGTACCGGTCAGGACGCGGTTGCCCAGGGTGTGACCCGGCCGGTACGCCTCCTCGTTCGTGTGCTTGCGGACGCCGACGACGTGGTCGTACGGCCCCTGCAGCAGCACCCGGACCAGATCGCCCGCGCGGGAGGCGTCGTAGGTGTCGTCACCGTCGATCAGCACGTAGACATCGGCGTCGACGTCGGAGAACGCGCGGCGGACCACGTTGCCCTTGCCCTTGCGGGACTCGTGGCGCACGATCGCGCCGGCCGCCCGGGCCAGCTCCGCGGTGTCGTCGGTGGAGTTGTTGTCGTACACGTAGATGCTGGCCGTCGGCAGCGCGGCGCGCAGCTCGGTCACCACCTTGGTGACGGCGACGGCCTCGTTGTAGCACGGCACGATCACAGCGATGTCCACGCCGGCGAACTCCTGCAGGTCGGTCATGAGTGGCTTTCTCTACTTGCTCGCGCCCGGCGTGAGCCAGGTCCCGAGGACTGCGCTGGACATGGTTCCGTCGTGCACCGCACGGACGTACTCCGGGCCGCGGGCGGCGACCGCCCGGGCCGCTTCGCGGTCGGCGACGATCTGCTCGACGACCTCGCCGATGGTGGTCGGGTCGGCGTGCACGATCGGCAGGTCGCGCCCGGTGACCGAGCTGACGTGCTTGCGGACGTCCTCGTCGACGTTGACCACGACCACGCGGCCGGCCGCCATCGCCTCACACGCGGTGACGCTGTACGGGCCGAGGACGAACTGCTCGAGCACGATGTCGGCCCCCGCCATCGCGGCCGGCATCTCCTCGCTCGGGATGTCGGTGAGCCGGCGGTACTCGATCAGGCCCTTGTCGTGCAGCGGCTGCATCGCGGCCTCGACGTACTCGGTGCCCTTGAAGCGCGGGTTGGTCGGTGCGTGCAGGACGATCGGACGCTCCCGCTCGAGCACCGGCTCGTCGTTGGCCCAGCGGTCCGGCTCGATCACGACCGGCAGCCACTTGGCGCCCGGTACGTCGACCAGCAGGTCCGGCGTGGAGACGAAGGTCGGCCCGTCGAAGGTGTTGAACAGCAGACCCTCGCGCTTGGCCTGCGCCTCCAGCCGGACGAAGAAGTCGTCGCGCTCGTGGAACGGCGACCACTGGTGCGTCTCGGCGTGCCGGCTCGGCAGGCGGACGTCGGACCCGTGGGCGACCAGGCCGACGTTCACGCCGGCCTCCTTGAGCGCCTTCACGTCGCCGACCGCGTTCCGCGCGAAGCGGGTACCGAAGACCGGGCGACCGGCCTCGATCAGCACGTGGGTGTAGTTGCCGCTGGTCAGGTACTCGACCTGGCGGTCCTGCCAGACCCGGTCGTCCAGCAGCTCGCGCTCGACCTCGATGTCGGCCGGGAACCGGTACGCACCACCGGCGTACTGCATGTTCTTGGCCTGGACACCCTCGAGGTGGCGCTCGGCGGCCCGGGCCCAGGTGGTGCCCTGGCCGGCGAAGTTGGCCGGTCCGACAAACAACCGGACCTCGGACTTCGGCGGCTCCGGGGTCGGCGGCAGGGCCGCCTCCCGGCGCTTGCGGTCGACGTTCGCGGCCAGGGTCTTGCCACCCTCGGTCACGGCACGCTTGCCCCGCCCGAGGATCTTGCGGGCCGGGCCCGGCAGCATCGCGAGCACACGAGCGCGCATCGACCTGCGCCCGGGAGAAACAGTGGAACCCATGGTGTGGAGCTGACCTTCCTGGTTGCTGCGTGCGGCCACCCAGGAGGTTACCGGGTCTCAAGGCCCTGGCTGGACCGGAACGCCGTGACGCTCTATCCCGCCTATTGTGCCGTGTCCTCGATCCGGGCCAGCCACGTGGCCAAGATCTCCTCCAGACGAGCCGCCTCGTCGGGCGGTAAGACGCCGAGCAGACGCCCCTCGTTGTCCAGATGGGCACTAAAAGCGCGATCGATCAGTCGCTTGCCCGCAGGGGTCAGCCGGATCACCCGTCCGCGCCCGTCGGCGTCGCTGCGCCGCCGCACCACCAGTCCGGCCGATTCGAGCCGGTCGACGCGTTTGGTGACCGCACCGGTCGTCACCATCGTGTGGACGGCGATCTCCCCCGGCGCTCGCTCGTACGGCGCTCCGGCGCGGCGCAGCGCGGCCAGTACGTCGAACTCGCCCTCGGTGAGCCCGAACCGCGAGTAGAGCAGCGTCAGCTCGCCAGTGAGGTACGCACCGATCCGGTGCAGCCGGCCGATCACCCCCTGCGGACTGGTGTCGACGTCCGGCCGTTCCTGCCGCCACTCCGCTTGAATCCGTGCCACATGGTCCACGGCTCGAGTATATCTTCCCGGGAAGATATAGTGTCTTCCATGGAAGATACCTACCGGTGGGCGCTCGTCACCGCGATCGCACCGGTGGCCTGGGGAACCAACTACTTCGTCACCCACGAGTACCTCCCCGCCGGCTATCCCTTGTACGGCGCCGTGTTCCGCGCACTGCCCGCCGGATTGCTGCTGCTGGCCGTGGCACGCCGCCTTCCGCGGGGTGTGTGGTGGTGGCGTTCGCTCCTGCTGGGTGTCTGCAACATGGGCGCGTTCTTCGCTCTCATCTACCTGGCTGCGCAACTGCTCCCGGTCAGCGTGGCTGCCACGATCATGTCCGCGGCCCCCATGACCATGGCTCTGTTCGCCTGGGCGCTACTGGCCGAGCGGCCCACCGCACCTGTCTTAGTCGGGGCAGTGGCCGGCTTCGCCGGTGTCTGCCTCCTCCTAGGAGGTGGTGGCTCAGTCAACCTGCTGGGAGTCGCAGCCTCTGTTGCTGCACTGACGATGTCCTCCTGCGGCTACGTCCTCGCCAAGAAGTGGGGCCGAGCCGACGGCCCGCTGGCCACCACCTCCTGGCAGCTGATCGCCGGTGGACTTGTGCTCATCCCGTTCGCTCTGCTCTTCGAAGGCCGGCCGCCGGCTCTCGATCTCCCCGCCGTCGCCGGATTCGCGTACGTCGGTGTGGTGGCCACCGCACTGGCCTTCACAGCCTGGTTCACCGGGCTACGCCACCTCGACGCGGCCACGGTCGGTCTGATCGGACTGCTCAACCCGGTGACCGGCGTACTGCTCGGTCTGGTTCTCTCAGATGAGTCGCTGACGACGAACCAGATCCTTGGCCTCGCCCTGGTCTTCGCCGGCATCACCCTCGGCCAGGTGCGGTGGACGTTGTCGTCAGGCGCGGCACGGTGCGACACTGGCAGCGGTGGCACCATGCAGGGGGGACAACGTGGAGGCGGGACGCGGTCGGGCAGTCGTGCCCACAGTGGTCGCACTAGTGATCCTGGCGCTCGGTGCTGCCGGGTGCTCGAGTGCAGTCGGTTCGGAGTATGTCGGCGAGGACGTTCCGCCCACTCCGACGCAGGAGCCGGCCACAACCAGTAAGAAGCCGACGACAGCGCGGAAGGCAGCTGTCGACTGCACGCAGTCGACCCGTCGGCTTCCGGCGGCGACCGCGGCGGACGGGGTCCGGCTGGAGGCGGCGACTGACGCCACCCGGACCACGCTGCTGCTCAAGAACACCGGCAACCTCGCAGTGATCGTCGTACCGGATGCGGAGTGGAACACGCGAGTGCTGCCGGCGCCGTTCGCCAGTCCGACCGACATCGCGGCCAAGACCGCGCAGGCCGCGGTCGCGGGCAGCGGCATCCTGTCGCCACAGATCAAGCTGCCGGGCAACGTCCCGTCCTCGCAGGCGCTCATCGTGCCGCCGGGCTGGGCGGTCTGCGGCCTGACCGACGACGCGGGCGAGCTCGCCGGTCTGCGCTACCTGCGAGAGAAGACCGCCAGCGCGGAGTACTTCGTCCTCAAGGCTCTGGCCGACCAGGCCGTTGCTGTGAAGACGCCTCCGGCCAAGACGTTCGCCGCAGGTCTGCTGCGCTGCGGCAAGGCCACGCGACTGCTCCTGAAGGAGCGAGTGGACCTGGAGGACATCGAGTTCTACGCCGAACTGCTCAGAACCGGCAGTCCGTGCCAGCTGGCCTTCGAGAGCCTGCTGCCGAGTGAGGCCACGGCCGAGCGGGCAATGGCGCAGGCACTGAGCCGGTTGGAGCGGGTGCCGCATCTGCTGGAGAACACCCCGCTCTACGAAGCGCAAGCCACTACCTGACCCCAGGGTGGTCTCCGGGGGCACTCAGGGTGATCTCCAACTGTTTTGCGGGCCTCCGACCGACAGACTGTTCTCAGAACAGTTCAGACTCGGAGGCAACAAGACATGATCGGCTTCATCGTCGCGGGACTCATCATCGGCGCGCTGGCCCGGCTCTTCACCCCGGGCAAGCAGCGGCTCGGCCTGCTGGCCACACTGCTGCTCGGCCTGGCGGGTTCCGTCATCGGCGGCACGATCGCCAACATCCTCGGCACCGGCGGCATCTTCGAGCTCAACGTGCTCGGTTTCATCACCGCCGTGATCGCCTCGGTGCTGCTGGTCGGCACGGCGGAGCGGCTGTCCGCCAAGAACTGACCGTCAGCGGTCCTCGCCCGAAAACGCCGGGCGAGGTTCGCGGCCCGGCGGCTGTGTCGGCCGGCTGAGGAGCGGAACCCGCTTGGCCAGCGGCCGGGTGACCGGCGTACCGGCGGTGACGGTGAGCTCCTCCCCCGCGTGTTGAAGGGTGATCGCGGCGTCTTTGCCGTCGCGCACCGTGTAGGTGACGGAGCCTGAGTCGACATCCACGGTCAGCCGGACACCACGCCACCGGATCGAGAACCGCAGCCTGCTCAGCCCCTGTGGCAGCGCAGGGTCGAACGCCAGGCAACCGTCGCGGTCACGCAGTCCACCGAACCCGGCGACCAGTGCGGTCCAGGCTCCCCCCAGGGACGCCATGTGGAGGCCGTCCCCGGTGTTGTGGTGCAGGTTCCGCATGTCGATCAGCGCTGCTTCGTACGCGTAGTCGTAGGCCAGGTCCAGGTGACCGACCTCAGCCGCCATCACCGCCTGGACACAGGCCGACAACGACGAGTCGCGCACGGTGAGCCGCTCGTAGTACTCGAAGTCGCGTGCCTTCTGCTCGGCAGTGAACGCGTCACCACACCAGTACGCCGCCAGAATCAGATCGGCCTGTTTGACCACCTGCTTGCGGTACAGCTGGAAGTACGGCGCGTGCAGCATCAGCGGGTACTTGTCCTTGTAGCCCTCGAAGTCCCACTCGGCATAGCCGGTGAACCCCTCGGACTGCGGGTGTACGCCGAGCTCCTCGTCGTACGGGATGTAGACCGCCGCCGCGGCGTCCCGCCAGCTCGCCTCTTCCTCGCTGTCGACGCCGAGCACCCGTGCGACGTTGGGGAACCGCATGGCCAGCTCGGCCGCGGCCCGGAGGTTCCGCGCGGCCATGAGGTTCGTGAAGACGTTGTCGTCGGCAACTGCGCTGTACTCGTCCGGACCGGTGACACCGGGCAGATGCCATCGCCCGTGCCGGTCATGGTGCCCCAGCGATATCCAGAGCCGCGCGGTCTCGACCAGGAGCTCCAGACCGAACTCCTCGATGAACTGGTCGTCGCCCGTGGCACGGTGGTAGCGCGACACGGCTTCGGCGATGTCCGCGTTGATGTGGAAGGCCGCCGTACCGGCAGGCCAGTAGCCGGAGCACTCCTGACCACGGATGGTCCGCCACGGGAAGGCGGCGCCACGCAAACCCAGTACCTCGGCGCGGTCCTTCGCCATGTTCAGCGTTGTGTGCCGCCAGCGCAGGGCATCCGCGGCCGCGTCCGGCATCGTGTAGGTCAGCACTGGCAGAACGAAACCCTCGGTGTCCCAGAAGGTGTGACCGTCATAGCCGGCTCCGGTCAGGCCCTTAGACGGGATCGCGCGCCGCTCTGCGCGAGCGCCGGCCTGCAGCACGTGGAACAGCGCGAACCGCACTGCCTGCTGCAGCTCCGGGTGGCCGTGGACCTCGACATCGGCACCGTCCCAGAAGTCGTCCAGGAACTCGGCCTGCTGCTTCACCAGCCCGTCCCAGCCCGAGAAGCGCGCACTGGACAGTCCTGCCGCCACCTGGTCGCGGATCGCGGTCTCCGACCGCAGACTCGACCAGCCGTAGGACAAGTACTTCACCACACGCAGCTTCTCGCCCGGCTGGAGCTGACAGATCACAGTGGTCCGCGCCCAGTCCTCCCGAACGTCCTGGTCGATCTCGTACCGGGTCGGCGCCTCCACCTCGTGCACCATCGCGGCAGCCATCAGCTGCCGGCTGTTCGTCGTCCGGTGGATCAGTACGACGCCGTTCTCCCCACCGTCGTGGCTCACCGGCTTGAGCGGGTTGTCCAGCGCCGCTGCGACCCGCGGGTCGTCGGACAGCTTGGGCTGCGCTTCATTGGCGACCAGCTCGGACTGGATCACGAAGCGGGCCGGCTGATCGATCGCCTCCACGGTGTACTCGATCGCTGCAACGGCGCGCTGCGTCAGCGACACCATCCGCCGGCTTCGCACCCGGATGCGCTTACCGGCCGGTGACGTCCAGTCCACGTCCCGCTCCAGCAGACCGGTCCGGAAGTCCAGCGACCGCTCGTGCCGGCTCAGATAGCCATAGCGAACGTCGAACGGCGAGTCGTCGACCAGCAGCCGGATCAGCTTGCCGTTGGTCACGTCGACCAGGGTCTGGCCGGACTCCGGGTAGCCATAGCCGGCTTCGGCGTACGGAAGGGGCCGGGCTTCGTAGAACGAGTTCAGATAGGTGCCCGGGATCGCGTACGGTTCGCCCTCGTCGAGATTGCCGCGCAGACCGATGTGCCCGTTGGACAGTGCGAACAGCGACTCCGATTGCGCAAGGTTGTCCAGCGACAAGCGGGTCTCGCGCAAGCGCCATGGCTCGACCGGGTGGTGGCCGCGATCGATCATCGGTCTCCTCCGTCCAGCAGCTCCGCCAGATCCTGTACGACGACATCCGCGCCATGGGCCGCGAGTTCGGCAGCCTGTCCGACCCGGTCGACGCCGACCACTCGCCCGAAGCCGCCGGCGCGTCCAGCGGCCACACCGGCGAGCGCATCCTCGAACACTGCCGCCTCGGACGGATCGACTCCGAACCGCCGTGCGGCGGCGAGGAACGTGTCCGGGGCCGGCTTGCCCTTCAGCCCGTCGGTCCGGATCGTGACGCCGTCGACGATCTCCTCGACGTACTGCGCGAGTCCGGTCACGTCGAGGACCTCGCGGGTGTTCGCACTGGATGAGACGACCGCCCGGCGCAGCCCGGCCTGCTCGGCCGCCTGCAGGTACCGGCGCGAGCCCTCGAACACATGCACGCCGTCGGTGCGGATGCGCTGCTGGACGGCCTCGTTCTTGCGGTTACCCAGCCCGTTGACCGTGGTGGCGTCCGGTGGGTCGCTCGGCGTCCCCTCCGGCAGCGTGATGCCCCGGGACGCCAGGAAGTCGCGGACGCCGTCCATCCGCGGCTTGCCGTCGACATAGGCGTCGTACTCGGCGCGAGCGTCGAACGGCCGGTACGGAAGGCCGTGCTGCTCGGCGTAGTCCCGGAGGAACTGGTCGAACATCTCTTTCCAGGCAGCGGCGTGCACAGCCGCGGTATCGGTCAGCACTCCGTCCAGATCGAACAGACAGACCCGGATCGCCGTCGGCAGTCCCAGCATCTCCACCCTCTCGCGTCGTGGGCGTTCCACTCCACCCTAGACAGACGACGGCCGCGGACACGCCATTCACCGCATGACAGCCCGGTTACGTGAGAATATGACGGGCGGCTGGGGAGTCACGGGGTTGGTGGGGAGATGCGCCAGATCAGCATGCACAGCACACTGCACAGCCGAAGCACTACCTACTTCGGCCGCCAAGAGGTTCTGGACGCGTCACTGCGTCTCCAGGTCGTCCGGGCGAGGTTCTGCGACGACCTGCTGGCCAGACGCCCGTGTGACGCCGAGGTGCTGGTCGTCACCGACCGCTCCGCGCTGCGGGACTGGCTCGAGGGCCACTGCGGTCGCGCCGAGGAGCTGACCGCGGTCACCTGGACCCGGCACCAGGATCTGGAGGCGTTCGTCCCCAGTCACCGGTACAACCGTGAACTGGTCGAGGCGGGTCTCCGGATGACGAGCTTCTTCGACATCAGCGACGGCTCGCCCACCGTCACCGACTTCATCGTCTCGGCCGACGACATGCCGTACCACATCTCCTTCGGACCGATTCAGCTCAAGCTGCTCGACTGTGAGCGGGTGATCCTGGAAGGCCCGCTGCTGAACGGCAAGCGGAGCCTGATGATGATCCACGGCACGGAGGCCGTCAACGCGGCCAAGCAGTACCTGCGAGCGGTCCGCTGCAGCGCTGTCCGTGCAGTCGATCTGCGCGAGCGCTATCCGGCCGGACTCACCCCACGGCAGCACGTCATCGCGGCACTGCTCGGCGACGGCTGCACCGACGAGGAGATCGCCGACCGGCTGACCCTCAGCGTCCGCACCGTGCGGTACGAGGTGGCCCGGCTGATGGAGACGCTGGAGGTCAAGACCCGCTTCGCCGCCGGCGTCCGCTACGCCGAGACCGACAGTCTCGAACGCCACCAGATTGCAGGAACCTGCAACCTAATCGACCACTGTGACGGCCCGCACGCACGCTGACGCCATGCGAACGATCAGCGGCGACGGCTCCCCTGCACTCCGGCCAACCGGCAGACTGTCGGGGTGACCGAATCGACCCTGCTCTCCGTGAACGTCGGCCTGCCGCAGAACGTCGAATGGAGCGGCCGCACGGTCTACACCGGCGTCTGGAAGCGTCCTGTCGACGGACCGGCGATGGTCCGGCGGCTGAATATCGACGGCGATGGTCAGGGCGACACCGGCGGTCACGGCGGAGAGATGCGTGCCGTGCTCGTCTACCAGGTCCAGTCCTACCGGTACTGGGAGCAGCACTTCGGCCGCGACGACTTCGAGTACGGCCAGTTCGGGGAGAACCTGACGGTCGACGGGATGCCCGACGACGAGGTGTGCATCGGCGACCGGTACCGGATCGGCGAGGCCGAGCTCGAGGTGACTCAGCCGCGGGTGACGTGCTACCGCGTCGGAATGCGGATGGGCGAGCCGGAGCTGCCTGCGCTGCTGGTCAGTCACCATCGCCCCGGCTTCTACTGCCGCGTGATCACCGAAGGACACATCCAGGCCGGTGACTCGATCGTGAAGACGCGAACCGGGCCGGGCGCGCTAAGCGTCGCTGACACCGATGCACTGCTTTACCTGCCCGATCGGGACATCGCGAAGTTGCGAGTGGCCGTGGACATCCCAGCGCTGAGTCCTGGCTGGCAGGGCTCGTTCCGAGACCTGTTGCGCGGCTCGACCGTTGCCAAACCGGCCTGGGACGGCTTCCGCGAGCTGCTCGTGACGGATGTGGTCGCCGAGAGCGCCACTGTCTCTTCGGTGCTGTTGACTGCAGCCGACGGTACGGCGCTGCCGAGTGCGACGCCTGGTCAGTACCTGACGTTCAAAGTGCTGGCGCTGTGCGGAGTTACTCGCTCTCCTCGGCTCCTGGCACCGGCAGCTACCGCATCAGCGTCAAACACGAGCCGCACGGAGTCGCGAGCGGCTATCTGACGACGCAGTTGCGGGCGGGCGCCGTACTGGAGGTTGCTGCGCCGCGAGGTGAGTTCGTGCTCGGTGATGACACCAGTCCAGTGGTGCTGCTCTCGGCCGGTATCGGCGTCACGCCGGTGCTGGCGATGCTGCATCAGCTGGCGGCCGAGCGCAGTACGCGCCGCATCTGGTGGATCCACGCTGCTCGCACGCCGGACGAGCATCCGCTGGCTGCCGAGGCACACGCGCTGATCGAGTCACTGCCGAATGCGGTTGAGCACATCTACTACAGCGCGACCGACGGCCGGATCACTCGAGATCGCTTGGCGGAGTTGGCGCTGCCGTCCGACGCCACGGCGTACATCTGCGGGCCGGCGGCCTTCATGAGCGAAATGACCACAGCGCTGACAGCACTCGGCCTTGATCCAAGCCGTGTGCGCACTGAGCTGTTCGGCGCGCTCCCAGCCACCAACCCCGGCATCGCAGACCGGACCACTCGTGCACCACATCCGCCCGCGAGCGAGCCGGGCACCGGCCCGCTCGTGACGTTCGCCCGCAGCGGCATCGCAGTGCCCTTCGCCGGCAAGAACGTTCTCGAGTTGGCCGAAGCATGCGACGTACCAACGCGATGGAGCTGTCGGACCGGCGTCTGCCAAACCTGCGTAACCCCACTGCTCTCCGGCACCATCACCTACTCCCCCGACCCCCTGGAACCAGCCCCGGAGGGCCAGGCGCTCATCTGCTGCGCCCAGCCCACCAGTGACCTCGTACTGGACATGTGAGTTAGGGGTAGTTGACCAGGTAGCGCTGTTGGGTGGCGGCGTTGGCGGTGCCGCCGGTGTTGTTGATGACGTTGCTGATGGTGCCGACGCCGCCGAGGGAGACCGAGACGAGGTCGTGGAAGCGCACGCCTGGTGTGTTCGGTGCTTCGAAGGAGCGGGACGCGACGATCGAGTTGTTCGGGCTGAAGAAGCAGTAGCTGCCGACGCCCCACGCCTCGTGGGTGGTCACGGTGTTCGCGACCTTGTACGCCGCCCAGCCCTGGCTACCGCCGCCACTCGACCACGACGCCTGGTCGGGGACGTCGTACGGGAACTCGTTCTGGTAGAAGTACGTGCGGCCGCCATTGCCGTTCCAGAGCGTCTCGTACTCCTGGTAGTGCTCGACGAAGAGGCCGTACATCGTCACGTTGTTGCCGTTCACCACGAGTCCGTTGGCGGCGGTGTTGACGTTCCAGCCGACGCCGTCGCCGTGGTCGCCACGCCACAGCCACAGGTGGTCGCCGATCACGTCGTTGCTGTTGACCCGCAGGCTGACGCTCGCCTTGCCGATGTGGGCGCCGCCGACGCGGACGAAGACGTCGTGCAGCGAGGTCGGGTTCGCCGCGTGGCTCGCGGTCGAACCGGCCGCGCCGATCTCGATCAGCGACGGCGAGTTGATCGGGCCGGCGTCGACGAGCACTCCGGCCAGCTTGACGCCGTCCACGTCGGCGACGCTGATCGCCGCCTTGCCGGTGTCGGGGATCAGCGTGGCCAGCCCGAGCCCCAGTACGACGGTGTTGGCCCGGGTCACGCGGATCGCATCACTCAGGTGGTAGACGCCCGGCGTGAACAGCAGGTGCTTGCCCTGGGCAAGTGCCGCGTTGATCGTGTCGACCGACGAGCTCGGTTTGGCGACATAGAAGTCGGCGAGGCTGATCGACGTACCGGCGGCCGGGCCCTGCGACCAGCTGGTGCCGGCCGAGTTCGTGCGGAGCGCCGGGACGAAGACGTTGTAGTTGCCTGCGGCATCGAAATACAGGAAGGGCTTCTCGCGGACCTTCGGAGTCTGCCCGATCGTCGTGTGCGACGGGTCCGGGAAGTGCTGCGGCGGCGCGCCGTTCGTGCCGAGGAACACCATGTTCCAGACCGAACCGGCCCAGCTGCCGAACTCCGAGTTCCGCGAGAACCACTGCTGCTGCGAGCCTGAGACCACCCGGCCGTCGATCTTCGTGTCCGCGAACAGGCCACCGCTCGCCCAGCCGTCACCGCCGTTCCAGAGCTGCACCTCCGGCGCGCCCTTCAGATGCATCCGCCGGTACGGCGCCGCCTGCGACACCGCCCATCGCTCGATCTGACCGGGCGGAGTGGTGACGGCCAGGTTCTCGGCCGAACGCCAGAAGTTCTGCGTCGCGTTGCCCTTGTTGTTCGGGTTGTCGCCCTGCTGCAGCCAGTCGGCCTCGACCCGGACGTGACCATTGAGGTTCACGTCGTCGGGAGACAGCCCGAGGCCGGCCACTTGGGTGTAGAAGCCGAGGTTCACGTCCGCGGTGTAGCTGCCGGGCTTGAACAGCACCGCGTACCGCTGAGTGCCGAACTGGTTGGTGTGCATCTCGGCGGCGATCTGGTTCAGCTTGTTCTGCATGTCGGTCTGCGAGCTGCCCGGCCCGTAGACGAAGACGTTCGGCCCGAGGTCCGGGTTGCGCGGATCGGTCGGCGGGATCACCGGTCCGCTGCCGTCACTCGTGCGCACCGCGACCTCCCAGAGCGAGTATCCGTAGCCGGTCCCGCGCTGGGTGCCGGTGATCCGCAGATAGCGCCCACTGCCCGTGACATCAAGCGTCTGCGCACCTCCGGTCCCGGTCGTCGTCGAATACACCTCGGTCCACGCGGTGGCGTTGTCGGACAGTTCGATCCGGAACGCCTTCCCGTACGCCGCCTCCCAGGTCAGCGCGACCTGACAGACGCTGACCGTGGACCCGAGGTCGATCTGCAACCACTGCGGATCGGAGAAAGCGCTCCCCCAGCGCGTTCCCGGGTTGCCGTCGACCGCGGCCGAGGCCGGTACGCCGGCGTTCTCGGTCGACGAGGCGGTCGCGGGCCGGTTCAGCGCGGCGTTCGCCGTACCGCAGGCGGCGGCACGATCGGACTGGGCCACGGCATCACCAGCGCCGAGGCCCGCGGCCACCAGAGCAAGGGCGGCCGCACAACTGGAGATCAGAGAGCGCGCACGTCCGCGCGAGGACACCTTCATAGGGCGACACCAATCAGAGAGCGGGCGGAAAGGATCTGAGAGAGCGCTCTCTCAGAGCGTCCCCGCCCGCCCGGCCGCTGTCAAGGGAACGTTCCCTGAGCGCGGTTCCGGAACTTGCCGGCGGCCGCCAGGGCAGCGACTAGGCCGACTCGCGCTCGACCAGCACGGGCCGGAAGATCTGCGGCTCCGGCGGTTTCGCCGAGTCGGCCAGCCGCTCCAGCAGCATCTCGGTCATCCGCGCCGCCATCGCCTCGAGCGGCTGCGAGATCGTGGTCAGCCGTGGGCTGGTGAGCTGAGCCGGCTGGCTGTCGTCGAACCCGATCAGCGCGACGTCGTCCGGCACCGAACGACCGGCCAACTGGAGGGCGCGCAGGGCGCCGACCGCCATCAGATCGTTCGCGGCGAAGACGCCGTCGAGATCCGGCGCGGTGGCGAGCAGCGCGGTCATCGCCCGCTCACCGCTCTCGGCAGTGAAGTTGCCTCGGGCAACATGAACGTACGGAACGCCATGCGCCTCCATCGCGTGCTCGAACCCGGTCAGCCGGTCGATGGCCGCCGGCAGCTCGGCCGGTCCGGCGATGGTGGCGACCGTACGGCAACCGCGCGCGGCGAGCCGGTCGGCGGCCAGCGCGGCGCCCTGGTCGTGGGCCAGGTCGACATAGCTGATCGGCAGCCGCGGTGACGGCCGGGCGAACAGCACCGCCGGGACGCCCGCCTCCAAAAACATCCGCGGCAACGGGTCGTTCGCGTGGGTCGACACCAGCAACGCACCGTCGGCGCCGCCGCGGCGGACCAGGTCGAGGGCGTCGTTGCGCGCCTTGGCCGAGTCGGCGAGCTGCACGGTGGCGCGCATCGAGCGGTCGCGCAGACAGGTGACGACCCCGCCGATGATCCGCCCGAAGAACGGGTCTGCGAAGGCCTGGCCGGCCGAGCCGTCCGAGCCCGACATGACCAGCGCGACGGTCCCGGTCCGGCGGCTGACCAGTGCGGCGGCCGCGGCGTTCGGCACGTAGCCGATCGACGCGATCGCGTCGATCACCCGCAGCCGGAGACCGGCGTCGACGTTCTCCTGACCGTTGACCACGCGGGACGCGGTGGCGCGCGAGACACCGGCCTCGCGCGCCACATCTTCCAAGGTTGGAGTACGTCGGGCCGGGGTCATGGCACCGGATCGTATCTGGGACACGTGATTCCGCCTCAGCGTTTGTAGATCCCGAACTCGTAGAGTGAATAGCCCCAGCCGGTACCGCGCTGAGTGCCGGTCAGCCGGACGTACCGCCCGGTCCCGCCGGTGGTGATGTCGTCGACGTCGCCGTTCCCGGCGGCCGTGGTGTAGAGCGCTCGCCACGTGTTCCCGTCATCGGAGACCTCGACCCGGTACTCGCGGGCATACGCGCCCTCCCAGACCAGCTGGATCCGGTCGAACGACTGCACCGAACCGAGGTCGACCTGCACCCACTGCGGATCCGCCCAGTCGCTGGCCCAGCGGGTCGCGGTGTTCCCGTCCGTCACGTTCGACGGCGGGAACGGCGCCCCATTGCCGGTCTGCTGGTACGACGACGCTGTCGCCGGCCGGCCGCGCGCGAGGTTCGTCCCCTCGACCGGCGGCGCGACCACGCGGAAGGACCGGGTCTCGATGCTGACATGACCGCGACCGTCCCGGACGTAGTCGTACAGCTTCCAGACCCCGAGCCGCTGCGGCACTGTCACCGTGAACGGCCCGTTGCCGCTCGACGGCGTACCGACGAGAGCACCACTGCCGTCGATGTACTTCCCACCGACCTTGAACTCATGGGAGAGCGCGTCCCCGTCGGGATCGGTGACCGCCACGTTGACCGAGATCGTGCCGCCGGCCGGCGCGTCCGTGGTCCGGCTCAGTGTCATGTTGGTGATCACCGGCGGAGTGTTGCCACCGCCCGGACCGCCGAACGCCTGCCGGATCGCGTACCAGGCAAGGCTTTTCTCGTTGCCGGGCGTGATGTTGAACCAGACCGCACCGAAGTCGTTCTCGCTGCCGTAGTGGAACAGCGTGGCCCCGAGGGCCACACCGGCGTGCCCGGTGATGCAGTTCCAGGCCTGCAGGTAGCCGTCGCGCTTCTGCAGATCGGTCGGCTGGTTCGGTACGCCGTTCGCGTCGTTCGGAACCTCCCACTCACCGGCCGGTCCACCTTCGGTGAGGATGTACGGCTTGGTGTAACCGCCGTTGATCCAGTCCTGCTTGACCTGGCAGACGTGACCGTAGGAGTTCACCGCCAGCAGGTCGAGGTCCGGCGAGTACTGCTTGTAGTACGGCCAGGCACCGGTCCAGGCATCGGTCGAGGTGACCGGGTGGTTCGGGTCGATCGCGTGGATCGCCTTGGCCGCGTCGTTGACGAAGGTCGCGTACGCGATCCGCTGCTGCTCGAGCTCGGCGCCGGAGTAGCAGTTCTGCAGGCCGAGCACCGACTCGTTGCCGACGTTCCAGATCAGCACGCCCTGGTTGTCCTTGTACTCGGTCGTCCAGCGCCGGATCTCACCGAGCATCGTGGTCTTGTAGTTGGTGTCGGTCACGTAGTTGGCGCAACCGCCACTGCCAGGTCCGCCACCGGGCTGGAGCCAGTAGCCGGCCACCACTCGCATGCCGTTCGCGGCGGCCGCGTCGAAGAGCGGCTTCGAACTCGCGTCAGTGCCCCAGGTGCGGACGGTGTTGACGCCGATCGCCTTCAGGTCGGGCAGTCGCTGCGCGGCCTCGGTCGGCGGCGGTCCCCAGGTCAGGCCCTTCACGACCCAAGGCGCGTTGTTGACCAGCAGCTGCCAATTGCCTTGGCTGCCGGCGATTCGGACGGTTCCGGTTCCCGGCGCCGGTCCGGTGTCGCCCGGCGTACCGAAGACCTTGAACTCGAAGAGGGAGACGCCGTACCCGTTGGCGCGGGTCGTGGCGAACATCCGCACGTAGCGGCCGCTGCCGTTCACGTTCAGCGTCTCGGTGCCACCGTGGCCGGTCGTGGTGCTGTAGATCGCGTTCCACTGCTGGCCGTTGGCCGAGACCTCGATGCGGTAGCCGGTCGCGTACGCCGCCTCCCACTGCAGGACGACCTGTTCGACGGTCGCGGTCGCGCCGAGGTCGACCTGAAGCCACTGGTTGTCGGCCCAGACGCTCGACCACCGGGAGTTCGCGTCGCCGTCGACCGCGGCGGAGGCCGGCGTACCGGCGCCTTCGGTGGTCGACGCGGTCGCGGGTTTGCCTTGGGACAACAGCGTCGCGGCCTGCGCCGGGACGGCCGACACCACCAGGTTGCCGAGCGCCACCACCGCGACCGCGATCAGAGCGGAGGTCGTACGGCGGCGTCGGCGGCGGGCACGGAGAGCGGGCAAAGGGTTCATCGGGCGGACTCCTTGGTGCGGGAGAGGGTGAGAGAGCGCTCTCTCGCGGACTGATCGTTGCCCGCGGTTTCATCGCTTGTCAATGCCTCGGTACGCCGCTTGCACGCTCAGCGTGGTTCCGGAACCACGGAGGGTTGACACCGCGGGAGCGCCGGATGATGGTTCTCCAGAGAGCGCTCTCCCGCGATCCGTCCGACCGCGGGCCACCCGACCACCGCCCCGCGGATCCCTCGAACAGGAGGAGTTCCGTGTTCTCGACAAGAAAGTCTGTGTTCTCTTTAAGGATTGGGTTGTACGCCGGCGGCACCGCCGCCGGTCTGATCGCCGCCGCACTGACCGCTCTGGCCGGCTCGGCCGCGCACGCCGCCGACGAGGTGACGCATCACGAGTTCCAGGTCAACTGCACCGTCCATCACCGGGCGCCCGACGACCCGATCGTGTTCCCGAACATGCCGGGCGCGTCCCACGACCACAGCTTCGTGGGCAACACCACCACGAACGCCGCGACCACCCTCAACAGCCTGAACGCCGCCGGACCGTACGCGACGACCTGCCTGAATCCCGACGACCTGTCGGCGTACTGGTGGCCGACGATGTTCCGCGGCAACGACCCGGTCGTCCAGACCTGGCACCAGACCATCTACTACAAGTCCGGCATCCTCGACTACCAGGCGGTCCGGCCGTTCCCGCCGGGGATCCGGTTCGTCGTCGGCAGCCCGACCGCGACCCAGGAGGCGTTCCGGACCTCACCGGGTGCCGTCGAGGGCTGGGAGTGCGGCGACAGCGCGCACAACTGGGACTTCCCGGCGAACTGTCCGGCGGGAACCCAGCTCAACATCCGCTACCAGGCGCCGAGCTGCTGGAACGGCCGCGACCTGGACAGCGCCGACCACAAGAGCCACATGGCTTATCCGGTCAACGGCGCCTGCCCGGCCTCGCATCCGAACCCGGTGCCGATGCTGGAGTTCAAGATCGCGTTTCCGGCCGACGGCGACGTGACCAATGTCCGGCTGGCCAGCGGACGCGGCTACTCCTGGCACTACGACTTCTTCAACGCGTGGGATCCGCCCACGCTGGCTGCCCTGGTGAGCCACTGCATCAACGGCGGCCTGCAGTGCAACTCGCGCGGGTACGACCTCTACAAGCCTTGGCGTGGTCAGGTTCTCGGCGACAACTACCGGTTGCCCGGACGGCCCTGACCCGCTTGGACCTCCTGCGGCGCCGGGGACCGGGCAGGCCCCGGCGCCGCAGGACGGCGGCCGTGCCGCACCGTGGACCCGAAACCGGTCGACCCTGTGAGCTGAGTCTCACCGATCCGCCCAGTTGCCGACCGCAACAAAAGTTGGGAGAAACGTTTCGCCCCTCCACAACGATAGGGAGGCTGGGAGGGGGTGATCCGGTATGTGCGAGGTGACTCGCCGGTTGCTGGCACTGCTACGTCTGATCGAGACCGACGGCACGCGATCGAGCGTCACGGACGACGATGCGCTGCTGGACGCCCAGTTCGGCGTCCAGTCGGCAGAGTTCCCGTTCGACCGCTACTGAAGGGCGGTCGAACGGGCTCGGCCCCGCGGTGTTTCGGGGAACCGATCGAGCATCTCCCGCAGCTCGGCCGCGGTGACATTGGCGCCGAACGCGTCGGTCCCCGGCTCCAGCCGTACGCCGTCGGCCAGCGGCCCCGCGAGCACCGGATCGAAGCCGAGGTCGTCGACGATCGTCGCCACCTGGGCCGCCTCCGCCGGCGGACCCGCGATCGCGATCGCCTTCCGACCGGGCGTCCCGGCGGGCGCAGCGCCGTCCTCGAGGTCGTGGTACCCCATGTGGTTGAACGCCTTCACGACGCGGGCCCCGGCCAGGAACTCCTGGACGATCTCGGACGACGACGTCCGCGGATCGGTGAGGTCGTCGCGGATGCCGTCGACCTCCCACCAGTAGTTCATCGCATCGATCACGAGTTTGCCGTGGAGCGCCTCGACCGGGAGCGCCCGGTGCTTGCCGAGGGGCAGCGCCAGGATCACCACGTCCGCCCGCGCCGCCGCGTCGGCCGCGGTCGTCGCGACCGCGCCCGGCGTGACGACCTCCACGATCAGCGCGATCTTCGACACGTCACCGGAGCCGGCGATCAGTACCGGATAGCCGGCTCCGACCCCGAGCCGAGCCAGCACCGTGCCCACCTTGCCCGCCCCCAGGATCGCGATCGTCGGCTTGCCGCTCATGACTCGTCCGCCAGAATGTCGCGCACCATCGGGATCACCTTGCTGCCGTACAGCTCGACCGCGCGCAGCCGGTCCGCACCAGGCACCGATCCAGCCGAGTAGATGAGGTCAAAGCGCCCGACGCCGAGCTTCTTGATCGCACCGGCGATCCGGCGCGCCACGGTCTCCGGCGAACCGACGTACAGGGAGCCGTGCGCCACCTCGGAGTCGAACTCCGACCGCTTCACCGGCGGCCAGCCACGCAGCGCGCCGATCCGGTCCCGCATCACCTTGTAGCGCGGGTAGTAGATCTCCTTGGCCGCCTCGTCGGTGTCGGCGATGAAGCCGGGCGAGTGCATCCCGACCGGGTGCGCGACCGTGCCGAACTGCTCGGAGGCCCGCTTGTACAGATCCAGGTACGGCGCGAACCGGTCCGGCGCACCGCCGATGATCGCAAGCATCAACGGCAACCCGTAGAACGCCGTACGGACGACGGACTGCGGTGAGCCGCCGACGCCGACCCACGTGGTCAGGCGGCCCGACTCCGTCTTCGGATAGACGTCCGCGTTGTCCAGGGCGGCGCGGACCGTGCCTTCCCAGGTCACCGGCTTCTCGTCGAGCAGCCGCGTGAACAGCTGCAGCTTCTCCTCGAACAGCACCTCGTAGTCGGCCAGGTCGTAGCCGAAGAGCGGGAACGACTCGGTGAACGAGCCGCGGCCGAGGATGACCTCGGCGCGGCCGTTCGACAACGCGTCCACGGTCGAGAACCGCTGGAAGACCCGGACCGGGTCGTCCGAGCTGAGCACGGTCACGCCCGAGCCCAGCTTGATCCGCGACGTCTGCCCGGCGATCCCGGCCAGCACCGTCTCCGGTGAGGAGATCGAGTACTCCGGCCGGTGGTGCTCGCCGAGCGCGATCGCGTCCACGCCGAGCTCGTCGGCCAGGGCCGCCTCCTGCACCACCTGCCGGATCGCTGCCGCATCCGACACCAGTTCGCCGTTCGCGCCTTCCGGTACGTCGCCGAATGTGTCGAGACCGAACTCTAGGCCACTCATCTTCCCGCTCCTGTCATGTCACCAAGTCTAGGTTGACATGTCAACGCATGCGCGGCCGGGGGTTATTCCCGAGCGGTCACCACTTGTCGTAGTGGACGATCGGCTCCAGGTCCTTGCGCGGTCCGGGCTTGAAGTCGGTGCCGATCGTGTGCGCGACCGGGATCAGCACGCCCTGCCGGACACCCTCCGGTACGCCGAGCAGTTCGGCCACCTCGGCCTCGTGCCGCAGATGCAGCGTGGTCCAGGTCGTCCCGAGCCCACGGGCCCGCGCGGCCAGCATGAAGTTCCAGGCCGCCGGGAGGATCGAGCCCCACAGTCCGGCCTGGTTGCCCGCGGGCAGCTCCGGCGCGGTGATGCACGCGATCACGAAGACCGGCACCTTCGCCAGGTTGTCACCCAGGTACGCCGAGCTGTCGCGAACCCGCTGCTGGGTCGCGGCCGTCGTCGGATCGAGCGCCGGCTTGCCGGCCGCCGCGGCCTCGTTGGCGGCGAAGTACTGGTGCAGCGTCTCGCGGTAGTACTCGGCGATCTTCGCCTTCTTCTCGGCATCGGTGATCACCAGCCAGTGCCAGGTCTGGCTGTTGCTGCCGGACGGCGCTTGGACGGCGATCTCGAGGCACTCACGGATCAGATCGAGGGACACGGGCCGCTCGAGATCGAGCCGCTTCCGCACGGCGCGCGTGGTGGTGAGCAACTCGTCTGGGTTCAGGTCAAGGGTGTACACGCATGTCAGTGTTTCACCGAACGGAGTCACCCCGCGACTCATCTCATGTCGCGGTGCCCACGACCGGTGCCACGACCATCGCCGCGGCCGGATGACGCCGTACGGCGACCGGGACGAACGCGCCCGCGATGCCGAAGATCGCCGCCGTGAGCAGCCAGCCGGGCCAGCCCCAGCTGACCGCGATCGTGGTCAGGATGAGCGGCGCGACCAAGTCGCCGAGCTGATGTCCCATCGCGTACGCACCCTGGTACTGCCCCTGCGCGCCCGGCGGCGCGAGCTCGAAGCTGACGCCCCAGCCACCGGCGGACTGCAGCATCTCCCCCAGCACGTGCACGAGCGCGGCAACGATCAGCAGGGCGATCGTCACTGTCCCCGACGTCACGTCGGTGATCGCCAGCACTCCACACGCTGCGGCCAGCAGCAGCCCCGCCCGACGACCGGCCCGCGCTGCCCCCGCGAGCTGCTCGGTGCCGCGCGCGGTGCGGATCTGGAGCAGCACCACCGCGACCGCGTTGATGACGAGCAGCACCGAGATCAGCCAGCGTGGCGCGTCGGTCGCGGTGACGATCCAGAGCGGGATCGCGAGCTGCGCCATCGCGTTGTGCATGTTCAGCACCCCGTCCAGTACGACGAATGCCAGGAACGGACGGTCCTTGAGAGCAGTCAGCCCCGATGGCCCAGCCGCAGAAGCGACGCCGGCCACCGCCGGCAGCCCGAACTGGATCATCGCGGCCGTCACGCAGTACGTGACCGCGTTCGCCAGCAGCGCGCCGACGTACAGGCCGGGTTTGTCGAGAGCGAGAACGATCCCGGCGAGCGCGAGACCGACGCCCATCCCGATGTTCGTGGTGACGCGCAGGACTGCTCGGGTCCGCACTCGCTGATCGGGCTCGGACAGTCCGGCGATCAACGCGCCCTTCGCGCCACGCTGTCCCGAGTCCGCGAGCGCGGTCACGCCGGCCACGGCGACGTACGCGCCGAACGAATGCACCTGGGTCAGCGCGCTCATCGTGATCGCCTGCAGCAGGAGGAAGCCGACGTACGCGCGGTTCGGGCCGAGGCGATCGGCGACGACGCCGAGCGGCGTACTGGCGATCAGCCCGATCACTCCCGCGATCGTCAGCCCGATGCCGACGTGCGCGACCGACAACCCCGCGACGCGGGTCAGGTACATCGCGCCGATCGCGGCGTACACGCCGTTGCCGAGGGTGTTGACGAGCGTCGCGATGATCAGTCGCCGGACAGCGGGCGAGAAGGAGGCGGTCACGCCGTCACTCAACCGCACCCTGGCCTAGAGCGCCTCCGGATTGACGAATCCCGGCAGTCCGGCCGGTGATCAGGCCGGCTTGAACCGTTGCTCCATCGCGTCGATGATGCTCTCGACCTGGCGGTAGGTGGCCGAACTGTAGGCGCCGATGCTGCGCTCGCTGCCGAGCGCGTCGCGCATCGCGTCCAGGTAGCGGCGCTGCACGACCGCCATCTGCTCGAAGCTGTCCGGCTTGGCGGCCGGCACCTCCCGGCTGGCCGAGACCAGGCGCGGGATGATCCGTTCCTTCATCGTCTCGACCAACTCCGGATCGAGCAGCTCCCCCGCGATCGTCTGCTCCTCGAGCGGGCCCATCGTGTCGATCGCCGACTCACCGATCCGCCGCAGCAAGGCCTGCGTCGCGTCCCGCTTCTCCGCCGCCGTCTCGGCCTGGAACTTCAGCCGGGCGATGACCCACGGCAGCGTCAGGCCGAACACCACCAGCGTGAACAGCGCCACCAGGAAGGCCGCGAGCACAACCGTCGCGACGTGCGGCACGTCCGGCGGAATCGTCTGGACGGCGGCCACCGTGACGACGCCGCGCATCCCGGCCCAGGCCAGCACCAGCATTCCGCGCGAGGTCAGCGGCTCCCGCTCTTCGAACTCCACATCCGCGCGGCCGCGGGCGAGCCGGCGCCGCGCCCAGGCGAGCCGGGTCTCCTCCCGCTCGCTCTCCGGGTTCAGCGCGTCCAGCGCCTCCTCGAACTTCGTCAGCCTGGTCCGTTGCTGCTCATTGCGATCCCCGCGGCCGAACCGGCTCGCCAACGCGGGCCACAGCAGCCCGACGAACCTCAGCACGACCAGCAGCCCGACGACGACGGCGACCAGTCCGGCCATCTCACCGGCCGTGGTCTCCTCTCGAGCGGCATCGACCAGCTCCGGCAACTGGTAGCCCATGGCAAGGAACACTGCGCTCTCGAGGACGAAGCTGATCGTCGTCCAGGTGGTCGCCTGCGTCTGCCGGTCACGTGCGCTGAACCGCTTGCTCCCCAGTACGCCGGTCAGCAGGCCGGCCACGACCACCGCGAGTACGCCGGACGCGTGCGACTCGTCGGCCGGGAAGTACGCCAGGAAGGGAACGGCGAACGAGATCGTTGTGTTCAGCACCGGATCGTCCAGGCGCTGCCGCAGCAGCACCGTCAGCAGACCGATCACGCCGCCGATCAGACCGCCGCCGATCACCGCCCACCCGAAGTCGAGCACCGTGTGCCCGAGATCGAATCCACCACCGGCGACACCGATCGCGGCGATCGCCGTCCGCAGTACGACGAGCGCGGAGGCGTCGTTGACGAGGCTTTCGCCTTCCAGCACGGTCATCACGCGGGGCGGCAAGCCGACCCGGTGACCGATGGCTGTCGCCGCGACCGCGTCGGTCGGGCTGACCACCGCGCCCAGCGCAACGCCCAGACCGAAGGAGATGCTCGGGAACAGGGCGTGGACGACAGCCCCGATCGCCAGCGCCGAAGCGATCACCATCACGACCGACAGCCACGCGATCAGCGAGAGGTTTCGCCGGAAGTCGAGCACGGGCAGCTGCACCGCCGACGAGTAGAGCAGCAGCGGCAGCACGCCGGCCAGCACGATCTCCGGCTCGACGGTGATCGTCGGCGTACCGGGGAGATAGCTGGCTCCGATGCCGAGGGCAACCAACAGCAGCGGGGCCGCGACACCGGTCCGGGCGGCGAACACCGAGGCCGCGATCATGATCGCGAGCCCGGCTCCGGCGATGAGCAAGAACTGATGGTCCACGGCACAGGACTCTAGTGCCTCGTCAAGGAACGTTGGTGCCTTTAGCGGTGGTCCAGTCGTTCGCTGGCAAGGCGGAGGAGGAGCGCGATGCGGAGCATCTCGCGACGACGACAACGCCGCCAGCGGGCGTCTGGGGCGCCGCTAAAGGTGCCGAACGTTTCTTGACGAGGCACCTAGCCAGGAAGCACCTCGATCGTGCGCAGGTGCTCGTAAACGATCGACGTCCGGACGTCGGCCACCTCGGGCCGCGCGGTCAGCCGGTCGATGACGAACGCGTAGAGGTGATCGTTGTCCGGCACCGCGACATGGATCAGGAAGTCCTCCGACCCGCTCGTCACGAACACCCCGAGCACCTCCGGCAGCCGCGCCGCCCAGGTCCGGAACCCCTCGATGAACGCCCGCGTCGGCGGCCGCACCCGCACCGCCACCAGCGCCTGCACCGGCCGCCCGATCCGCGCCAGGTCGACCTCCAGCCGCGCGCCGGTGATCACCCCGCGCTCCCGCAACGATCTCGTCCGATCGAGTGCCGTCGTCGGCGCGACCCCCACGGCCGCGGCGACGTCGCGGTTGGTCCGCCGAGCATCGTGCTGCAGTTCCCGCAGGATCGCCGTATCAAGTTCGTCGAGTTCGGTCATCTGGCGATCGTATCCGTACTAAGTACGGATCCTGAGATTCCGTCCGGATTTTGAGTTAGCTTTGCTGCGCAGAGACGCTATTAGTTCGAAGGAGAGGCAGTTCCGTGCAGATCGGATTCACCGAGGACGAGATCGACACCAGCGCATCCACGCGCCAGGCCAGGCTCAAATGGGTCATCGTCGTGAACAACGAACTCCCCACCGGCCGCATCGTCAACGCCGCCACCTGCGTCGCCGCCGCCACCGCGCTCGCGGTCCCCGGCCTCCTCGGCCCCGACGGCAAAGACGCCGACGGCAGTCCCCACGCAGGCCTCCCCTGGGCCGGCTGCACCATCCTGGCCGCCGACCCCGAAACCCTCCGCACCCTCCGCGCCGCCGCCGTTGCACGCGAGGACATCCACGTAGCTGACATGCCGCTGTCCGCCCAAGAAACCCGCGTCTACGACGAGTACCTGACCCAGCTCACCGAAATC
This sequence comes from Kribbella sp. NPDC005582, assembly GCF_040605415.1. NCBI lineage: Bacteria > Bacillati > Actinomycetota > Actinomycetes > Propionibacteriales > Kribbellaceae > Kribbella > Kribbella sp. NPDC005582. Next base: position 2,984 of record NZ_JBEXCU010000003.1, on the reverse strand, counting down.
ACCACCGCCGAAATCACCTACGGCGCCCTCAGCCTGGTAGGCCCCCGCAACCCGATAGACCGCCTCGTCAAGCGACTGCCCCTGCTGCCCTGAGACGTCCTGCCCTCGCCCTGGCCCATGATGGGGGCAACCAGCGGGAAGGCGGGAGCATGACTGAGGTTGGGCCTAGTACTGAGTGGCGCGAGGTTGTGGGTGCCGATGAGGAGGAGCGGCATCAGCGGCAGGCTGAGGGGTTTGTGGCCATGCAGGTGCGCAAGTCCGGGAAGTACGGGACCGGGCGGGCGTTGCATCGGCGGCAGGTGGCGGCGTTGCGGGCTCGGGTGGAGGTGGTCGAGGGGCTGCCGGAGTACGCGCGGCAGGGGTTGTTCGCGGAGCCGGGGTCGTTCGAGGCTTGGTTGCGGGTTTCCAACGGCGGGTTCAACGTTGCGGCAGACAAGACGCCGGATGTGCGGGGATTCTCGATCAAGGTGCTGGGGGTGAGTGGGCAGGGGGCGCTCGGCGGCGAGGCCAAGAGCCAGGACTTTGCTTTGATCAACCATGAGCGCTTCAGTTCGGCGACCAGTGTGGACTTCAGCGGCGTGGTGCTCACGACCGGCAGTACGCCGGGTGGCGCGATCCGCAAGCTGATCGGCTCGCCTTCGTTGCTTCCGAAGGTGCGCGAGGTCGTCACCGCGATCCGGGAGCCGTTCACCGGCTTCGCGACGCAGGACTTCTTCAGCGCCGCACCCGTTGCCTTCGGCCCGTACGCCGTCCGCGTGCGGCTCGCGGCCGCCTCCGATCAGGTCGATCCGGCGGCATCGCGGGACTGGGGCGCCGACCTCTTCCGGCGGTTGGCCGTGGCGCCGCTGGTCTACGAGCTGCAGGTGCAGTTCTTCCAGGACGAGGCGACCACTCCGATCGAGGACGCCTCCGCGATCTGGCCCACGCCGTACCAGACCGTCGCTCGTCTCACCGTCCCGCAGCAGGAGCCCGACGACGAGTTCGCCCAGACAGTAGAGGCTGCTCGCTTCGATCCGTGGAACGCGTTGGTCGAGCACCGGCCGCTCGGCGAGGTGATGCGCGCCCGCAAGGTCGCGTACTACGCGAGCCAGCAAGCCAGGGACGCCAAGTAGCACCCAACCCTTTGCGGCCTCCGTCCCATCAAGGAGGGTAGACAGACATCCGAGGGGGCGAGAGATGGCCGACTCGACGGCGTTCGCCGAGTTCGCGACGAGTAGACACGGCGCGCTCTACCGGTACGCCTATCTGCTGGCCGGGGACGGCGGTCTGGCCGAGGACCTCGTCCAGGAAGCGCTGGTGACGACGTACGTCAGATGGCACCGGCTCCGCGACCCGAACAACGCCGAGGCGTACACGCGCCGGGTCATCACCACCACCGCGATCGGCTGGTGGCGCCGGAAGTCGTGGCGCGCCGAGCGGCCGAACGACGACGTACCGGATCGGCCGGCCGACTCGGCGGCCGCCGACGATGCGACCGCGCGGGTGTGGCTGTGGCACGAACTGCAGCAGCTGCCGCCCCGGCAACGGGCGGCGGTCGTCCTGCGGTACTACGAGGACCTCACCGAGCCGCAGACCGCCGAGATCCTCGACTGCAGCGTCGGGACCGTGAAGAGCCAGGTCTCGGACGCGCTCAAGAAGCTTCGCGCCCGGCTGGGCGCCGACGTCGTGCTGAAGGCAGGGATGAGCGAATGAACAACCTCCTCAGGGACACGCTGGCCGAACGCGCCGCCGGCGCCGAGCCGCCGCCGCTCGACCTCGACGCCATCGTTGCCGCCGGCAATCGCCAGATCTCCCGCCGGCGCGCCATCGGCGTCCTCGGCGGCGCGGTCGCGGCCGCCGCCGCCGTGATCGGAACCGCGACCGTCGTCCGCCCGCGCGAGTCCCAGCCCCAACCGGCCAAGCCGGCCCCGTTCGCCGAGCGCCGCGTCACCTACGCCCTCGGCAGCACCATCCACTACGGCGACGAAATCCTCTCCGTGGCCCCGCTCAGGATCACCGCCTTCGTCCAGACCGACGCAGGCTTCGTCTTCCTCGACGAAGGCAACGACATCCACGTCGCCGACCGCTCGGGCACCCGCAAGCTGGGGGCGGCGGCCAGTTGGGAGCTCACCGCGGACTTCCGCGGCAACCTGGTCGGCTGGATCGACCCCTTGAAGATCCCCAACGAGTCAGTGGTGTACGACGTCCTCGCGGGCCGGGAGCTCGTACGGACCGCGGTCGGCAACAAGCTCCCGCCGACCGTCGACCTCGCCTACAGCCCCCGGATCATCGCGATCGACGGCGGCACAGCATACCTCGACACGGCCCACGGCCCGTACCGCTGGGACATCCAGGCGAACCGGGGGGACTTCCTCACGGGCGTGGGGATGAACGCTGTCCGCGCGGTCGCGGCCGGGCAGATCGTGTTCCAGCAGCCACTCGAGCAGCGCCCGCCGGCGGTGAACCTCACGATCGCGAAGAGCGTGACCGAGAAGCCGTCGGTCCGCTTCGTCGGCCAACAGGCGCACCTCTCCCCCACGGCGGAGTATGTGGTGACCCAGCCGGACGACGCACGCCCAGACGTCCAGCCACCGTGGACCCACCTGCACCTCACGGCCACCAAGTCCGGCAACCGCATCGCCCTGCCGGACCAGACCTATTCCAAGTTCTACTTCGGCCAGTGGATCGACGACGAGACGTGCACCATCGCCGCCGAATACCCCAAGACCGGCGTCCTGGACCTCCTCGTCGTCAACGCCCGCACGGGCGCCACGAAGGTCGCGGTCTCACAGCTCACCACGCTGAACTTCAGTACGACGCCCCCACGCGTGGCGAACCTCGCCCTGCCGACGGGACGGCAGATCATCGACCTCTTCGCCTGATCGCGCTCCTGGAGCGCGGCCCTGAAAGAGGGCCAGACAAATGTTAAGGGCCACCCCTCGCGGGGTGGCCCTTAACAGTGTGAATGTCCGGCGGCGTCCTACTCTCCCACGACCTCCCGGTCG